>CAXBFG010000004.1:0-324194 GCA_963975155.1 uncultured Gammaproteobacteria bacterium
CAGCCGAGCCTGTACAAGGATGTACGCTTTTTGGCGTGTCGACGAAAGGATAGCCTCTCATCATGACTGAATACAAACACAAAGTTTTCAAACTAAAACACTGGCTAATAAATTGCTTGCTTAAGATATTGCAGGAAGAGCCCAGTTAATGACCTGTTTGCCTTGTTGAGCCAAATAGGTATTAGTTTGAGAGAAATGTTTATTACCTAAAAATCCGCGATAGGCAGACAATGGAGATGGATGTGCCGACTGCAGAACCAGATGCCTGTTTTGATCAATGACCTGCCCTTTTTTCTGCGCATAGGAACCCCAGAGTAAAAAAACCAGTCCCTGTTTTTTAGCATTTAAAATAGCGATGACCTTATCCGTAAACTGTTCCCAACCCTTGCTCTGATGAGAAGCTGCATGGGCTTTTTCGACTGTGAGCACGGAGTTTAGCAAGAGCACTCCCTGCTCAGCCCAGTGCGAAAGACAACCATGCCTGGCTGGTACGATTCCTAAATCAGACTGTAGTTCCTTGTAAATATTCAGCAATGATGGCGGTATCGCAACACCAGGCCTTACTGAAAAACAAAGTCCGTGAGCCTGTCCGGGTCCGTGATAGGGATCCTGCCCGATTATGACTACTTTTACCTGCTCCAGCGGTGTCGAATTCAGAGCGTTAAATATGAGTTTTCCTGGCGGATAGATAACTTTATGCGCGGCTTTTTCATGCTGCAAAAAAGCTTTTAGTTTTTGCATATAGTCTTGCTCAAATTCACCGGCTAATTCTGCAAGCCAGGAAGCTTCCATCTGAATATTTGTTGAGCTTCCCTGCCCGGTAAAGTGTTCAGACATGTTGTGGGCGCATGTGCGGAAAAAACAAAACATCGCGAATAGACGGCGAATCCGTATAGAGCATCACCAGCCGGTCAATACCAATACCTTCACCTGCGGTGGGTGGCATGCCATATTCCAGTGCCGTAATATAATCGCTGTCGTAATGCATCGCTTCATGATCTCCGCTATCTTTTTCGGCAACCTGAGCGTGAAAGCGCTCAGCCTGATCTTCCGGATCATTTAATTCCGAAAAGCCATTGGCAATTTCCCTACCTGCAATAAATAATTCAAAACGATCCGTGATGTCGGGATTTTGATCATTGCGTCTTGCCAGTGGAGATACTTCAGTCGGATATTCAGTCACAAATGTCGGTTGCAGTAACAGATGCTCAACTTTCTCTTCGAAAATCTCCATCTGTATTTTACCGACTCCCCAGGAATCCTTAACCTGAATACCAAAACTAAGAGCCAGCTCAGTGAGGCTCGCGATGTCTGCCACCTGCTTCTGAGAAATGCCTTCAACATATTGCAGAATCGCTTCGGTGACTGACATACGTGCAAAGGGTTTGGAAAAATCCAGCGCAATATCCTGATAATTGATAATGGCTTGCCCCATAACGTCTTCGGCAATCTGTCGCAACATACTTTCTGTTAAATCCATCAGATGTTTATAATCGGTATAAGCCTGATAAAATTCCAGCATGGTAAATTCAGGGTTATGTCTGGTCGACAATCCTTCATTACGGAAATTACGATTGATTTCATAGACTCGTTCAAAGCCTCCTACCACTAACCTTTTCAGATACAACTCTGGCGCAATACGCAAATACATATCCTGATCCAGCGCATTATGATGCGTAATAAAAGGTCGGGCTGCTGCTCCACCTGGAATCATTTGCAGCATTGGCGTTTCGACTTCCATAAAATTTTCAGCGTTCATAAAACGTCTGATGGCATCGATAATTTTAGAACGAATCACGAAGGTTTCCCTGACTTCTTCATTGGCAATCAAATCAACATAACGTTGCCGATAACGCACTTCTGTATCCGTCAAACCTTTATGTTTGTCAGGCAGAGGTCGTAATGATTTCGTCAACAATCGAATTTCACTAACCCTTACTGATAATTCATCTTTTCCAGTTTTAAAAACTTCTCCGCTGGCCGCGACGATATCGCCCAGATCCCAGCTTTTTATTTCAGCATTTAATTTCTCATCATAACTTTTAAAATTCAGATACAGTTGAATTTGCCCGCTGCCATCCAGCAAGACAATGAAAGGGCCTCGCATGCGGATTACCCGACCGACGACACTAACGATACGTTTTTGCCCTTCAATTTCTTCCTTGCTTTGTGTATCAAATTCATCATGCAATTGTTTTGCAAATGCAGTACGCCTGAAATCATTCGGAAAGGCATTGCCCTGCTCTCGAATTGCCTGTAGTTTTTCCCGCCGCTGCGCAATCAGTTTATTTTCATCAGCAGCGTTATTGCTTGTTTCGTTATCATTCATGTTTAAGTCTCAGTGCTTTTATTGGTGACGCCTTAAAGGCCCATTTTCAGGCTGGCTTCCATAAACTGATCCAGATCTCCATCCAGGACAGCTCCAGTATTCGATGTTTCAACATTGGTTCGTAAATCCTTGATTCTCGAGGCATCCAGCACATAGGAACGAATCTGACTACCCCAACCGATATCGGCCTTATTGTCTTCCTCTACTTGCAGATTTTCGCGTTTTTTCAACATTTCCATTTCATACAATTTTGCTTTCAATTGTTTGATGGCTGTATCTTTATTCTTGTGTTGCGAACGCTGGTTCTGACATTGCACAACGATACCCGTAGGCTCATGCGTTAAACGTACCGCAGAATCTGTAGTATTAACATGCTGGCCACCTGCACCACTGGAACGATAGGTATCAACCCTGACCTGACTCATGTCCAGATCAATGTCGATATCATCATCAATCTCAGGAGATACAAACACAGAAGCAAAAGATGTATGTCTGCGATTACCCGAATCAAAGGGCGATTTTCTGACCAGGCGATGGACTCCCGTTTCGGTGCGCAACCAGCCAAAGGCAAAGTCCCCTTTAAAATATAAGGTCGCTCCTTTTATGCCGGCACCTTCTCCGGGGGTTGATTCAACCAGTTCTGCATCAAAGCCTTTTTGTTCTCCCCAACGCAGGTACATGCGTAACAGCATTTCGGCCCAGTCCTGGGCTTCGGTGCCACCCGAACCTGCCTGAATATCCAGATAGGCGTTATTGGCATCCATCTCACCTGAGAACATCCGGCGCTTTTCCAGGTCTTCCAGCGTTTGTTCGGCCTTGTCTAAATCCAGTAGTGCTTCACTTAACAGTTCTTGGTCGTTTTCTTCTTTCGCCAGTTCGATGATGGCTTCCACATCAGCGTAAGCCTGTTCGAGCTGAACAATGGTATGAACTACATTCTCCAGACTGGCGCGTTCCTTTCCAAGCGCCTGCGCATACTCAGGTTTATCCCAGACCGCAGATTCACTTAATTCCAGCTCGACTTCCGTCAGTCTTTCCTGCTTTTGCTCGAAGTCAAAGGTACCCCCTGAGAACTTTTACGCTCTCCAGACTATCTCTGATTTGCTGTAACAAACTATTTACTTCAAGCATTATTCTATGTCCCTAAAAAAACCGCGTATTCTAGCGCTTCTGCTGATCTTCTGCCCACTTTTCAGTAGCCTTAACATCGGATTGCTTTGCTTCAACCCAATGTTCACCATCGGCTGTCCTGCTTTTTTTCCAGAACGGAGCACTGGTTTTAAGAAAATCCATAATATAGTTACAAGCTGCAAAAGCAGCTTCACGATGCTGGCTGCTGACTGCAACAAAGACTATCTGATCGGCAGCCTTTAATTCCCCAATACGATGAATAATCAGCACATCCAGCAAAGGCCAGCGTTGATCAGCCGATGCGGCGATTTCCTCGAGACTCTTTTCAGTCATGCCGGGATAATGTTCCAGAAATAGAGCTGAAACTTTCGCATCCCCAATTTCGCTGTCAAGCTCTCGCACCAATCCAGTGAAGGTCGCCAAGGCTCCAATGTCCTTATGGCCCTTTCTCAGGGCGAGGCACTCTTCTTCTATATTGAAATCTTCGGACTGAATGGAAACTTTAAGGGAGCGCACTCTAACCCCCTGTAACGGGTGGAAAAAAGGCAATTTCATCGCCATCTTTGATTTCGGCACTATAGTTGGCAACAGACTGATTAACGGCAACCAGAACAGAGGCCTTACTCAGGACTTCAGCCCAGGCGGCTCCATGTCGCTCGACCAAATAATCAACCAATGCCGATACTGTTGTCACGTGAAGTGGCAGCTCCAGCTGTTCTGCGGACAAGGCCAGTTTTTCACGGATGCTGGCAAAATAATGGACGCTTACCATTGCTTAAAGCCTGTTCCAGGTGCCGGATTTACCACCCGCTTTTTCGACTAGCTGCAGCTGTGAAATAGTCATGCCACGGTCGACTGCCTTACACATATCATAAACCGTTAAAGCCGCAATTGAAGCTGCAGTCAGGGCCTCCATCTCAACACCGGTTTGCCCGGCCAGTTTGCAGGTCGCTGTGATTATTACTTGCGATTTAAGTTCGTCAGCTTCCAGCTCTACATTAACCGAACTCAGCATCAGCGGATGACAAAGCGGGATCAGTTCTGAACATTTTTTTGCCGCTTGTATACCTGCAATACGAGCCACAGCAAAGACATCGCCTTTTTTATGCTTGCCTGTACTTATCATGGCCAGCGTTTCCGGCTGCATGCTGATGACGGCTTCAGCCCTGGCAATGCGCTGGGTGATTTGCTTGTCACCAACATCCACCATCTGTGCCTGACCTTTGGAATCAAGATGTGTCAATTCACTCATTTTTGCCTATGATTCAAGAAAAAGAAGGGATTATCGCATTAGTTTGCCGTTTATGTAGCCCCTGTTTTCGGGTAGCATGCCTCGCTTATGTCCTGGTATCCACACACAACAGTTGCCACCATTGTAGAACAGAATGGCCTGTTTCTCATGGTTGAAGAAAAAGATCAGGGACAAACTGTTTTTAACCAGCCAGCCGGTCACCTCGATGAGGGTGAAAGCCTGCAGGCTGCAGCCATCCGCGAGACTATCGAAGAAACAGCCTGGGAAGTTGAACTTGAGTCTTTTCTCGGCACCTATCAATACCTTGCCCCTAACAATGGCTGCACCTATATCCGGCATTGTTTTATTGCCTTACCGCTTAGGCATCATGCCGGCAGGATGCTGGACCAGGATATCACCGCTGCACACTGGCTAAGCCCAGCAACCATATTGGCCCCTGATTTCAAGGCCAGAAGTCCCATCGTGCAAAAAGTCTTACTGGATTATCTTGCCGGACAGCGCTGGCCACTTTCTGTGCTTTACCATCATGAATAACTCGACTACCAAAGTTATCGTAGGCATGTCCGGTGGCGTGGATTCTTCGGTTGCCGCCCTCCTCCTGCAAGAACAGGGATATCAGGTCGAAGGCCTGTTTATGAAAAACTGGGAAGAAGATGACGGTACAGAATATTGTACTGCCAAGGAAGATCTTGCCGATGCAGAAGCAGTCTGCCAGAAACTCGGCATCCAGCTACACAGTGCAAATTTTGCAGCTGAATACTGGGATAATGTTTTCGAACACTTCCTGCAGGAATATAAGGCCGGACGCACTCCCAACCCTGATGTGCTGTGTAACCGGGAGATAAAATTTAAAGCCTTTCTTGATTACGCCAAAGAACTCGGTGCTGATCTTATCGCGACCGGACACTATGTCCGTAAACAGTCAGGTACAGATCCAGAACCCACGCGTTTATTAAAAGGGCTCGACAAGAACAAGGACCAGAGCTATTTCCTCTGCGCGGTTAAAGAAGAGCAACTGGCACAAACGCTGTTTCCGGTTGGCGAACTGGAAAAGTCCGAGGTCCGTGCAATCGCCGAAAAACACCACTTAGTCACGCATGATAAAAAAGACAGCACCGGAATCTGCTTTATCGGTGAACGTCGCTTCAAGGATTTCCTGGAAAGCTATATTCCCGCTCAGCCGGGCGATATTGAAGATCCACAAGGCAATATAATGGGCCAGCATAACGGTTTGATGTATCACACACTGGGACAGCGACAAGGCCTGGGAATTGGTGGCGTCAAGGGTCAGCAAGAAGCTCCCTGGTACGTTGCGGCCAAGGATCTGCAACGCAATGTGCTGATTGTCGTGCAAGGCAATGAACATCCACTGTTATACAGCAATCAACTCAGCACAACAGATTTCAGCTGGATCAATCATGCCGAACCTGAGTTGCCCCTTACTTGTATGGCCAAGGTCCGCTATCGTCAGGCCGATCAGGCATGTACTGTCTACAGGGAAGGAACTGCATTGCGCGTGGTCTTTGACAAGCCACAACGTAGTGTGACACCCGGGCAGTATGTTGTTTTTTACCAAAATAATATCTGTCTTGGCGGAGGCGTGATTGCCTCTGCTCTTATGGTTTAATACCGCAGTGGAAAAGCATACTCAACAAACACTAGCACTTGCCGGCATAGCCCAGGCTGCCTTTCTGGTCGATCAACTGGCCCAGCACGGCCTCGCCGCCCAGGATAAATTAAGCACCTCGCTGGGAAGTCTGTTTATCACCAAGCCTGCTACAACCATTGAAGTTTACGGTTCTGTTAACAAAGTGAGAATGGGGCTACAGGTGCTCGAGGAAATTTTCATCAGCAAGGAGAATTCCTTAAAAAGCCCTGAACTCATGCGTTACCTTATTGGCCTTGTTTATCTGGAAGCCAGACTCAGCAAGCAAAGCGGCATGCTGGAAAAAATCGCAGAAGCACTGGAAATCTCGGAACAGGACAGCAAAAGGGCCAGTATGGCACTTGCTGACAATCCCATCATTATTGAACAGCTGGCGCGTCTCTATCAGCAAACCATTAGTACACTTTCCTATCGAATACAGGTGAGTGGTAAACCGCAGTATTTAAAAAATACGGCAATTGCCAATACCATCCGCGCAGTTTTACTTGCAGGCATAAGGTCAGCCGTACTTTGGCATCAGTTAGGAGGGAGACGCTGGCATTTTTTAATCCGGCGTCGGCAGATTTCCAGAGATATACAGGCACTGCTGAAGAAAGCTACGGCCTGAAACGTTTATATATTGGCAATCGTCTCTGCAAGCCAGAGAACGTAGACATTTCAGCCAATCGCGTTTATTATCGACGCTTCATTTCTAGAACTCGAAGGGGATAGTCGAATGCAGCAAAATAATAATAATTGGAATACCGATTACGAGTGGAAAGTAGTTCTGCTACTGGCACTTGCCTTCGGTTTTGTGGGTATGGACCGTTTTGTAATTGGTTCACTTTGGAACACTATTTCTGCCGATTTGGGCCTGGATCCAGGAGCCATTGGTAACCTAGCCGGCCTAACGGCTGTTGCCTGGGGTGTGTTTGCCATTATTTTTGGACGTCTGGCAGACAGATGGGGACACAGAAAAATTATTTTATCCTCAGTCGTCCTGTTCTCACTAATGGGTGGGGTAACTGGCCTGGCTACCGGCATGACTTTTTTCATTCTTATCCGTACTTTACTGGGTGTTACTGAAGGAGCCTATACACCGACTTCATTTACCGCAGTGGCTGTTGCTTCAAAACCAAGCCGTCGTGGACTGAATCAGGGTTTTCAACAATGTGGCGTATCCCTGCTAGGTCTTGCTTTGGCCCCTATTATCGCCACCCAGTTGCTAAATGCCGGTTTTAGCTGGCGTATGGTTTTTATCCTGATCGCTGCACCGGGTTTCATCTTTGCGGCCTTGTTGTGGAAAGTTCTGAAAGAGCCTAAAGATACACAGGGTGCTGAAGCACTCGGCGTTGTTCAGGAAAGTCACGCACTCAGTTTCGGTGAATTACTGGTAAGTTATGCTGGCCCTTTGAAAAGTTACAATATTGTAGTTGCCACAATCGCTTTGCTGGGCGCCATGTGCGGTCTGTTTACGCTGGCTGCATTTATGCCAGTATATCTGGAAAACGTTGTTGGCTTGGGTCTGGCTGAAATGGGTATCGTTACCTCAGCTGTTGGTTTCGGCGGTTTCTTCGGACAGTTTGGCTGGCCTGGTCTCTCCGATAAAATAGGCCGTAAACCTGTTTGTATTATCGGTTTTGCTGCTGCAGCTATTTGTCTGTACTGGTTCCTGCAGATTGAAGGCGGCGTTGGGGCACTTTTTGTTCCATTGTTCCTTTCCTCATTTTTCTGCTTCGGTAATATCGCACTGATTACCGGTCCAATTGCAACAGAATCAGCGCCTGTAGGTATGGTTGCCGGTTCAATTGGTGTTGTGGTTGGTATTGGGGAGATCTTCGGTGGCGGACTGGGTCCTATCGTTGGTTCCTTTGTTGTTCCTAACATGGGTTTAAGCGGACCGCTTTATGTTGCCTTGTACGGCATGATCCTTGGTCTTGTTCTTTCATTATTCCTGAAAGAAACAGCTCCCGTTAAGTTTGTTTCCACAGCTACTCCGGCTATTGATGAAAGTGGCCCTGTTGCTTAAAAAGTAGTACTTCAATAAAAAAAGGGCAGCTTAAGTTAAGCTGCCCTTTTTTTTTGCATCAATATTTTCCTGCTTATTTTTTAACTCAACACAGCCAGCCTTCTCAGGGTCAACCGGATAGCTATGACTAATCCGGAATATCTTCATCCAACTGCAGTAACTTTACACCTTCCATATCAGCAAAACTCTTCCTGTTTAAACTTAGCAGCCGCGCATCCAGACACAGAGCATGTGCGGCGAGCATGGCATTATTCATATTTGTCACAGTGCCTTTTGCCAGTGCCTGCATCTGAATTTCTGTATATCGATCCACTGCATTTTCGTCCCAGGGGACAATTGCATCCAGTCGTTCACAGAAGGCTTTAACCAGCTTCATATGCTTTTTCCTGTTTGCAGTCTGTAAGGCCCCCGCCACCAGTTCAGCGTATGTTATGGCTGATAACATGATCTCATCACCACGCGCTGTCCAGCTTTCCAGCACATTTAGCATGATCTCATCTTGTGTGAGGATAATATGACGGCAAATATCCGGACTGAGTAAAATTAGCATCTGAATCGGCCTGGGTTTAAGAGGATTTGATTAATCGCGGGCGGACACGCATAAAATCCTCGTCGGCAGTTTCCTGTTCCTGGTATGAACTCCAGGTACTGCGAACAGGACTTAAAATCAATGAATTCCCCTGCTTGACGATGTTGACTGCATCGACACCTTTAAACTCCAGTTCCTTGGGAATCCGCACAGCCTGATTGCGGCCATTGGTAAAGATCTTGGCAGTCGTTGACATGGGAATATTCCGCTTTTGTTGCTGATCAGTGCAGTATACCCAGGCTTAATCATATGTCAAACATATGCCAACGCAAAGACTGCTAATCCTGTATGAAATGGGGTATCATGCGCCTTTAGAAACAGACAGGTTTAGCTCATATGTCTCTGACAAGCCTCAATGCTATTTCCCCGATCGACGGTCGCTATAACAACAAAACCAATCGCCTTAAAGACTACTTTAGCGAGTACGCACTTATCCGCTACAGAGTTGTAGTAGAGCTACGCTGGTTACAGCAATTAGCCTCTAACCCCGGTATTCATGAGGTCCCTGCCTTTGATGATGCTGCCACGGCATTTATCGACGCCATGATCAGTAATTTCAGCGAACATGACGCTCAAAATATTAAAGATAAGGAAGCCATCACTAATCATGATGTCAAGGCAGTTGAATATTTCATAAAAGAAAAGCTTAATGATTTCAAAGGGTTAAAAGGAGCCAAAGAATTCGTGCATTTTGCCTGCACTTCCGAAGATATCAATAATCTGTCCTACGCATTAATGCTGAAAGACTATCGTGAATCCTGTCTGATTCCTGAATTAAATCAACTGGCAGATGCCATCAGAGTCAAAGCCCATGAATATGCAGATACCCCCCTGTTATCCCGGACCCACGGGCAAACTGCTACCCCCTCTACTATTGGCAAAGAGTTTGCGAATACGGTGGCCAGAATGGATCGACAGATTCGACAGATTGAACAGGTCGAACTGCTCGGCAAAATCAATGGCGCAGTTGGCAATTACAATGCCCATATAGTGAGCTATCCAGATGTCGACTGGGAAGAAAATGCTGCCGATTTTGTAGCCAAACTCGGCCTCAAATTGAATCCCTATACAACGCAAATTGAACCTCATGATTATATTGCTGAGCTTTTCGCTGCTCTTTGTCGTTTTAATACCATCCTCATCGATTTTGACCGTGATATCTGGGGCTACATATCACAAGGATATTTCAAACAAAATCTGGTCGCCGGAGAAGTTGGTTCTTCCACCATGCCACATAAAGTAAATCCGATTGATTTTGAAAATTCCGAAGGCAATCTGGGCATCGCCAATGCCCTTATGCAACATCTGGCTGAAAAATTACCAATTTCCCGTTGGCAACGTGACCTCACAGACTCTACGGTGCTGCGCAATATTGGAGTCGGCTTTGCACATAGCACCATTGCCTATCAGGCCAGCCTTAAAGGTATCTCCAAACTTATGATTAATACTGAAGCACTGGCAGAGGATCTGGAGAATAGTTGGGAAGTACTGGCGGAAGCCATTCAGACAGTTATGCGTCGATATGATATTCCAGAGCCCTACGAAAAATTAAAAGCCCTGACACGAGGTCAGAAAATCAATGCTGCGGTACTGGCAGAGTTTGTTGAAACGCTTGATTTACCCGATACTGTAAAAGTTCAATTAAAAGCATTACGACCGGATACCTATATTGGGCTGGCTGCAGCTCAGGCTAAAAAAGTGTAATGCTTCCCCGCGACCTGAGCCCGGAAAATTTTCTGTCGACTTACTGGCAGAAAAAAACCTTATTCCTGAAACAGGCTTTAGCTGATTTTCAGGATCCTCTCAGTGCTGAAGAATTAGCTGGTCTGGCTTGTGAAGAAGAAGTTGAGTCCAGATTGGTATTTAATACATCAGATAACTGGCAATTGAAATCCGGTCCTTTTACAGAACAGGATTTTTTAACCCTTCCCGATACCAGCTGGACCTTGTTGGTACAGGCTGTCGATCATTGGTTCCCCGCCGTAAAACAACTCATGAATAAGATTACTTTTATTCCTGACTGGAGACTTGATGACGTAATGGTCAGTTACGCTACAGAAACAGCAGGGGTCGGCCCTCATTTTGACTACTATGATGTATTTATTATTCAGGGCCAGGGCAGCAGAAGATGGCAACTGGGACAACACTGTGATGAAAATACTGCACTGAAAGAAAACAGTGAACTAAAAATACTGCAGGAATTTATCGTCACCGAAGAATTTATTCTGGAATCCGGGGATGTACTTTATATTCCCCCTGGTGTTGCACATCAAGGAATTGCGCTAAATCCCTCCTTAAGCTATTCAGTTGGCTTCAGGGCTCCATCACATGCCGAAATGCTTAGCCAGTATGCTGCCAATATATGTGCTGAACTGGCAGAAGACCAACGCTACAGTGATCCTGATCTGAAAATTCAGGCTAATCTGGCTGAAATCAGTCAGGAAAGCCTGGCCAAAGTAAAAACACTGCTCACCAGCCTGTTACACAACGGACAAGACATTGAGCGGAATATAGAGCAATGGTTTGGTCAGAACATGACCCAGAGAAAATACCCTCAGCATACCTTCCTGCCTGAAAGCGAACTGGACATACACACATTAAGTGAAGCGCTGGTTCAGGGTATGGAATTAGAAAAACACCCTGCCACGCGTTTTGCTTTTTACCGAAAACCGGAAACATTACTTTTATTTGTTGACGGACATGGCTTTGATTTCAGCAATACTGATGCCACTTTAAATGAGTTGCTGATGAATCTGTGTGATAGAGATATAAAACATCTCAATGGGCTAGACTACTTGTCCTCATCGCCTTGTTTAAATCTGCTGTGCACGCTTTATAATCAAGGTTCGCTCATAGAAGCCGAATAATACAATTAAGAACTTGTCTGAAACCATGACCTTCCCTATTACTGATTCCATAGCAGATTCCGTAACAGATTCCATACCAGAGTCTTCTCATCTTTTTTGCGTGGCTCCGATGATGGACTGGACAGATCGTCATTGCCGTTATTTTTTGCGCCTTATTAGCAAGCACACTATGTTGTATACAGAAATGGTGACCAGCGCTGCTCTACTGCATGGTGACAGGAAGCGTTTTCTGACATTTAATCCTGAAGAACAGCCCCTGGCCTTGCAACTCGGTGGCAGTAATCCTGCAGAGTTGGCTGAATGTTGCAAACTGGCTGAAGATGCTGGTTACAGTGAGCTTAACCTGAATGTCGGCTGTCCCAGCGACCGCGTACAGAATGGCAAGATTGGAGCCTGTCTGATGGCCGAACCGGAGCTGGTTGCTGAATGCGTTTCAGCCATGACAAATGCGGTTGGCATACCGGTTACCGTTAAATGCAGAATTGGTATCGATAATATGGATTCCTATGCAGAACTTGCGGCTTTCATTTCAACAGTAGCTTCAGCATCCTGCTCCTGTTTTATACTACATGCCCGGATCGCTGTTCTGAATGGACTGAGCCCCAAACAAAACCGGGAAGTTCCTCCTCTGAATTATCAGCGGGTCTATGATATTAAACACGAATTTCCGGAGCTTGAAATAATTATTAATGGCGGCATTAAAAACTTCACAGAGGTACATGAACATTTAACCAGGGTCGATGGCGTCATGCTGGGTCGTGAAGCCTATCAACATCCCTATTTATTAGCAGCTGTGGATCAGGAGTTTTTTAATTCAAGTGCTGATATACCTGACCGACTGCAAATTCTGGAGCATTTCTTACCCTATGTTGCCAGAGAGCTACAAGGCGGGACTGCCTTACGGCATATTAGCAGACACATACTGGGTTTATTCCAGGGCCAGCCAGGCGGGAAAAAGTTCCGGCGTTTTCTGAGTGAAAATGCCTATAAAAGCGGCGCAGGATTAAATGTCCTGGAATCTGCCATGCAATTAGTACGACAATAACAAAGGGCTAAGCATGTTACAGAACATCAGCAATTTCTTTGAAAAGCATTTAAAACTTTCAGTTTCCAATGATGCGGAAGAGCAAACTATTGATAAGATCCAGCTTGCCAGTGCAGCCCTGATGATTGAATTATGCAAATCAGACCATAGCATTGACGATCTTGAAACCAATAAAATTGCCGATATCCTGCAAACCAAATTTGATTTACCGGAAGAGACCTTGCAAGATTTGATGAGCCTGGCTCAGCAAGAGGTTGACGAAGCAACATCATTATATCAATTTACCAGCCTGATCAATGAAAGTTACGACCAGCCTGCCAAAACCGCCTTGATTCTTAATATGTGGGAAGTTGCTTACGCCGATGGGGATCTGGATCGCTACGAAGAACATATGATTCGTAAAGTATCTGAGCTCTTATACGTTTCACACAGTGATTTCATCAAAACCAAACTGGCAGCAAAGCAAAGCTAGCTGTTTTTTAAGGCACTGACCAGGTCCTGAAATTCCAGCTTGTTCTCATAACTCAAGGTCATCAAGGCCTGATGTGCATTAATGACTTTTTGCTTAATGACTTCATCAGGTTCGCTGATTTGATTCAGCTCCCCAAATTCTGCATCGGCTTCGAGAGGCTCCTGCACAATATCGAAAATAATGTCGAAGCTCATGCCTAACAGCGTTCGCGTAATATCAGGATTGGTTGAAATGATACTGGGCTTAACATTAAATCGATTACGTAACTGAATAGCCATCTTGGCCAATAATCCCAGGGCCGTACTGTCGATGCCTCTGGTTTCAGTTAGATCAACAATCATCGCATCCAGGATGGCCCTGCTGTAAAGACTGCTGAAATAATTATCGATTGTTGAACTCATCAGCACACGAACATCTCCTACCAGCTTCAGAATAGGTATCTGATTATATTCTGCTGTTAAAATTCTGCCTGAATTCATCTACTGCCTGACTCTCCCACTCTTTCGATTAGCTTCTTGTATTCTCTGCTTAACTGTTAGCCAAATCGCTAATATTCATCACTGCTATATCATCCGGAACATTATTGAGCTTCTTAAGTTCAAATGCTTCCCGGATTGGCTGAAAAACCCCCTTGCTTTGTTCTATAACTTCCAGAATTCTGAATTCTTTTTCTTCCATAGTGACTTGTGGGAGCGCTTCAAGAATGCCGTCTGAACATAAGGTAAGTGAGCTGTTTTCGAAAGGGATAGTTTCTTCGAAATATTCAGCTTCTGCAAGCAATCCTACAGGAAAACTGCTGCGTTTGATTTTGATGAAACTGGCCTTACCATCTTTGTAGATAACCGGTAAGGGATGGTGACCTGCGACGCTATAGGTTAGCGTCTTGGTCTTGCGATCCAGCAGCCCCACAAACATCGTAATATGCTTATCAAGCCCGGTATCCAGTAAATCTTTATTCAAAGCATCCAGGATAACTGCAGGCGTTAGCAACTGTGAAAAACGTCCTTTGATATGCTCTCTACGCATTTGCTCAGTACGGAAACGTAGCAGGATGGTAATAAAGGCCGAAGATGAACCATGACCAGATACGTCAGCTATATAAAACAACAGCTTGTTTTTTGAAACCGGTTTGTAATCCACCGAATCACCACTTAACAGCAATGAAGGCACGACCCGGTGATTGATCTCATATCCGGCTATTGTTTGCGGTGGTTTGGGTAGCATGCTGATCTGAACAAGTCTGCCCGCCTGTTGATCAGCCTGGTAGAGTTCAAGGTTGTACTCAAGTTCATGATTGATGCTTTCCAGTTTTTTACGATAAGCCTCATTCTCCTTGATGATATGAGCCCGTTTTAAACTGCTGTTGATTGATAATTGCAGAAGCACCAATTCGGTGACCGGTTTAATCAGGTAATCACTGGCGCCCAGTTTCATGGCTTCAACCACATCATCCAGCACCTCTTTATTGGCCAGAACAATTACCGGTTGTGAAGCTGATTCGGAAAAAATTGTTTTTAATAAATCCAGAGCACAATCACCAGACAGGTTCATATCACAAATAATAAGATCAGGACTTGCGGAGTGGAATGAAGAAAGCCCTTCAGTGGTATCTGAGGCTACAACAACGCGGTAAGAGAGTTCGGAGAGAAAAGAGGCAATATTGTCCCGTACGACTAAATCATCGTCTATAACCAAGACAGTACTATTATCCCCTTTTTCCATTATTTTTTTGTTTCAGAGGCTGTCCGCTATTAGAACACCTCGCTACTGATTAACACCCAGATCATGAAAAAATGTAGAGGGTCAGCAGGTTTAACTACGTTTGTTGGAAACGTTTCTACCTTACTCTGTTCTTAATTCGCCTGCAACAAAAGTTCGTTAATTACTTCACAAAATTAAAATTCCAGATACTGCATACTGCGAAGAGGAATAGTTTGATCGAATTTTTTAATTTACTCATAATAGGTTCTGTCTCATGATGAAAATGCGAGATCTACTAAGAGGGACCTACCACACCATGGCCCGTTTCCATGATCAACGAGATTTCGAGCGTGTGAAAGTGAACACCGCTATCACGCTTTACTACGGAAAACCTGTTCGAGTCTGTGAAGCACTTTGTGTCAACATCAGTAAAGGGGGAATGGGGATAATGTCAGACCAGGTTCTCCCGATGGGGACCGAGTGCAAAGTGAAAATCCATGACGGACAAACAAATAAAGGTGAATATCAGGCACTGATTGAAATTTCACGGATTTTTGAACTTGAAGATAAGCAGTTTTTTCTGGGTGCCAGAATTCTGGTCAAATACTAGTTGCAAGGATTTGCTCCTGCCAGAATTTTTTCAGGCGCTTTTCCGAAACCGGCTCCCGGGTACCCAATGTCTGGGCGTATAAGGACACCCGATATTCTTCCATTAACCAACGAAACCTTTCCAGCTCGAGCGAGACTGAATTCTGCTTGAGCAGCAAATTATACTGCTGCGTATACTGGCTGTAATAATACTGCAGCACTTCACTTGACCGCTTATCTTTTTCAATTTGACGGGGATATTTTTCCAGGCGCTCCATAATTGCTTTCAGATAGCGGGGAATTTCAGAAAAATATTCTCTCGGAGTATCGCTGATAAAGTCGGCATGCAGAAGCTCATCCAATTGAGTCTGTATATCCTGATAAAGATGCCTGTCCCTGAGTCCTGTAAAAGATTTCAGCTGTTTTTGAAGCTGGTGGTGATTTTGTAAAATTTGGTAAAGCTCTTTCTCGGCTCGTTCGGCAACTTCGACCAGATCTCCCCTGCATTCTTCAAAGCGCTTTTCAAAGTCTGCCTGAGTTCTGGGTATTGCCTTTACGCCAAGAAAACAATTTCGATATGCCGCTCTGATCAGCTGTTCCTGAACTTCACTCTGGGCTCCAAAGTGGCTCATTAGCAAATTCTTTTGTTTATCCTGTAAGAGGTGTTTTTTAAGATATTTGACCTGTTGAGGACTCGTCAGCATCAATAAGCGAACCACCCCCCACAGGCTCTCCTGTTCAGCAAGCGGTGCATTATCGCAAAGCGTCAGGGAAACACTATCACCCTCATCAACGAGTGCAGGATATGTCTGCAAGCTTATGCTGCCATGTTTGATTTCGTGAATAAGGGGTAGTTCCTGGAAATCCCAATGTGTAATACCCGAACGCTCGACACCGTCTTCGGCATAGCGCTGGATGCTACGTTGAATTTGTTCAGAAAACTTATCCTGCAGGGCCTTCAGATCCCTCCCGCTATCAAGCACTGTCCCATTATCATCAAGTACCCGAATATGCATTTGCAGATGACTTTCCAGCTGGTAGTTCTCCCAATGCTGTGGGTCGATAGGTTTACCCGCCCTGGCACTTAAATTACGCGCCAGCAAGAAACGCAGATTCCCAGCAGTCACTGACTTGAGTGAAGGTAGTATCTGATCCACGACGTCGGGTACCGGTACAAATAATTTCCGTTCCTGCTTTGGTAGGGCCTTAATCAGGGCTATGCATTTCTCTCTGAGCATACCGGGGACCAGCCAATCTAGATCTTCATCCTTTAATTGTTTGAGCGCTGACACCGGCACATCGACGGAAATACCATCAGCGGCTTTACCGGGAGAAAATTCATAGGCCAGATCCAAGGCCATGAAGCTTGTCTTTAACTGATCCGGATATTCGTCAATATTACCAGGAGTGCTGTCATCTCTGATCAGGTCTTGCTCGCTTAGCAATAATGCATCCGATTCTTTATTGCTCAGCTGTCTGTACCAGCGCTCTAGATTTCTGCTGTTATATATATGTTCCGGTAAGAGCCTGTCATAAAACTCAACCAGAGACTCTTCATCAATCAAAATATCCCTGCGACGGGTTTTTTCTTCCAGCTGCATGACTTTTTCAATCAACTCGCAATTCTTGACATAAAATCCGACTTTGGAATTAAGCTGCATGGCCACCAGAGCTTCTCTGATAAATAATTCACGACACAACACAGGATCTATTTTGCTAAACGAAAGCTTGCGTTTTTCTACCAGAGTCAAACCGTAAAGCGATATTTTTTCAAAGGCCATGACTTCCCCACGGCGTTTTTCCCAGTGTGGTTCAAAGTATTCATGGTTCAGCAGGTTTCCGGCAGCAACTTCTATCCATTCAGGTTTTATCTGCGCCGTGAGCCGGGCATAAAGCTTATTGGTTTCTACCAATTCCGCCGCCAATATCCACTTGCTCTTCTTCCTGAATAAACTGGAGCCGGGAAATATCTGAAATTTACGGTTACGGGTTCCCAGGTACATTAATTCCTCCTGATAGCGTGCCACCTGAGAAATAAGGCCGCTCAAAAGAGAGCGATGGATATCATCTTCACCAGCTGGCTGGGCATTTTCCTTTAAACCCAGTTCACGGCATTGCAAATGTAACTGTCGGTGTATCTCTCGCCACTCCCGCATCCGCAGATAGGATAAAAAATGCTGCTGGCAGTATTTACGTAATTGGTTCTGGGTCATTTGCTGACGGACTTCTTCAAAACTTTGCCATAATTTAATGAAGCTCAGAAAATCAGACTGCGGGTGCTTAAATATGCCTTGCTTCTCATCCGCTGCCTGTTGATGATCCATTGGGCGTTCCCTCGGATCCTGGATACTCATGGCACTGACTATAACCAGGACTTCACTCAGACAACCCAGTGTTGAGGCTTCCAACAACATCCGTCCTAATCTGGGATCGACCGGCATGCGGGACATCAGGCGCCCTGCCTTGGTCAGTTCTTGTTTATCATTTATAGCGCCCAGTTCCTGCAATAATTTGACTCCGTCACTGACTGCTTTGCTCTCGGGTTTATCCAGAAAAGGAAATTCCTCGATATCACCCAGACCCAGGGCGTGCATCTGCAAAATGACAGAAGCCAGATTGGTGCGGGTTATTTCGGTATCGGTAAAGGCTGGCCTGGAGAGAAAATCATCTTCACTGTAGAGTCTTACACAAATACCCGGTGCGACCCGGCCACAACGCCCCGCTCTCTGATTGGCGCTGGCTTGTGAAATAGCCTCAATGGGCAGGCGTTGAACTTTGCTGCGCACGCTATAGCGGCTGATGCGGGCCATACCCGGATCTATAACACTGGTGATACCGGGTACTGTTATAGAGGTTTCCGCAACATTGGTAGCCAATACGATACGCCGGCCGGTATGCGACTGAAAAACCCGGTTCTGCTCCTTGTTACCCAGACGCGCATAAAGCGGCAGGATTTCTGTATTGCGGAAATTCTCCTTGCGCAGGACCAGCGCCAGGTCCCTGATTTCCCGTTCCCCGCTCAGGAATATCAGTATATCGCCGCGCTTGGTCCCGAGCTCCCGCTCCAGAACAAACAGCTCCCTGATCGCCCCAATAATCGTGTCGGTAAGCTCCTTTTCTTCTGCTTCGGCTATGGGTCTGTAAACAATATCAACCGGAAAAGTTCTGCCGGAAACTTCCAGGACCGGAGCCTTGTTGAAATGGGCCGAAAATTTATCCAGATCTATGGTTGCCGACGTGATGATTAACTTCAGCTCAGGTCGCTGCGGTAGAATATTTTTCAGATAGCCCAACAGAAAATCAATATTCAGACTTCTTTCATGGGCTTCATCAATAATGATGGTGTCATACATACTGAGCAAAGGATCATGCTGGATTTCTGCCAGCAAAATTCCATCTGTCATTAATTTAATCTGGGTAGCGCTGCTACTGAGATTATTAAAACGGACCTGGTAGCCGACTTCTTCCCCCAGTTTCACATTGAGTTCATCGGCAATGCGCTGGCTGACACTTCTGGCGGCCAGTCTGCGAGGCTGTGTATGGGCAATCATGCCCGCTTGCCCCCTGCCCAGGTCCAGACATATTTTAGGCAGTTGCGTGGTTTTCCCGGAACCTGTTTCACCACCAATAATGACTACCTGGTTTTGCTCAATAGCCTGCTTGATCTCACTTAGCTTTTGACTGAGCGGTAGTTCGGGAGGATAAGAAATTGGAAAGATGATAGGCATGAGTTTTGAACCAGCCGGGTCCTGCTTCAGTTTTGCTGAGGGTGATTTTTGCCGTTCTGATGTTTATACAGCTTTTCTGGACCTGCGGCTTTTTTTGATGCTTAACAGGCGGCGGACTTTCCGTATCCTGTATGTGGCAATACCGATAATCGTTATAAAGCTGCTTAATATCATTGCCATTGCCATCGGTACCAGAGCCCTGATACCTGCCACCGTTTCAATGGTGACTATATCCATGACAAAAATGATAATCGCCGGTGCCAGAATATTGCTTTCGGCTTCCACATACCAGGGTGTGAATATGATCGCCATAAAGGTAACCTGCATCACGTAGGCCAGGTCAATCCAGAATAGTTTTTTTGCCATCTTCCAGCTTAACCATGACATCGCTGATGCAGCAATGAGGTAAAGCAGCCAGGCAATAATATAGTCAGATGTTTCCATACGCAGCTTGTAATTCTTCAGTATTAAATTCTAATCAACCCACTTAACGATGTGCTCATCATAACCGTCTTGGTGCACAAATTCTTCAGAGATTACCTTGCCTGTGACTGTATTTCCACTTTCAGCAATAGACTGTCGATCTCCGCACTGTAAAGGGTGCCAGACGGGCAGTTCCTTACCCTCATAAAGCAGTCGATAAGCACAAGTTGAAGGCATCCAGGGCAAATCTTTAAGGTTTTGCGGATTCAATTTTACGCACTGCGGTACCAGACTCAAGCGCTGCTCATAAACCTGGCACTGGCAACTCTTTTCATCAAAATAGCGACAGATAACCCGGGTGTAGGCAATCTCCCGGCTTTCCTCGTCTTCCAGTTTATGCAAACAGCATTTACCACAGCCATCACATAGAGATTCCCATTCCTGCTGATTCATCTGCTGCAGGGATTTTTCCTGCCAGAACCTGAGCTGTGTTTTTGCTTCGGGCCCGATTTCAGCTCTATGTTTATCCAGCGATTTATCCGCCATAAGTAAATACCGGCACATGGATATTGGGTGGCATCTGCAGGAAGTAACCTTTTGCCTCTATCTCCTGCAGGACACTGACGGCTTTGACCCGGGCCAGTTTAGTATCCTTATTCAGTTGCAGTGTCATTAGCTCGCTAAGGTTGCCGAGGCGCATCATCAGATCTTCAGGTAACTCGCTGAGTTCTTTGTCTGCGGCAACATAGAGATACATCTCTTTTTCACGGGAACACTTATAAATCTGACAGAGCTGGTCTTTCATTGCATGAGTTCCAATAAGCCCGGTACTAGAATATCCCGTCGCCAACCCTGCAATTCAGATGGTAGCTGCAGATCACTGAGCGATATAGCCTTCTGACCGGGATTAGCAGACAGATTCAGGATATCCTGGAACATCTGCATAAGAGTTCGCTTTCTGCCTAAAACCTCTACCGGTAAATGCAATTCTTCTGCTTTCTGTTCGACGAACTGCTGTGCTTTCCTGAAATGCTTTTTTTGGGCGCCGCTCAGAGGTCTGGCTATGCGTTCAGGTAAAGCCGTTTCATGCAGATTTAAAACCTGCTGAACTATTTCAAGTACTGCTGCGCCTTCATAATTAATAAAATTTGCATGCAGGCCATCTATATTGCTTAAGTCTGTCATATTGGCTGGATGGTATTTCGCAATATTCATTAATTCCTTATCTCTGACAATCCAGTTTCTGGGTTTGTTACGCTGCCGGGCACGTTGTTCCCGCCAGCTTGCCAGGGCTTTCAGGATGCCGAGTTGTCTCGCATCCAGTTGCCAGGCAGCGGATATGTTCAGATATGCCTGTGAAAAATCCTGTTCAATTTCATCCTTGTAATTCCCTAATAAGCGCTGGCAATCTTCTTTGACCCATTCCAGTCTGCCCATAGCCTGCAATGCCTCCACCTGGCGAGCATAAATCTCGGGCAGGAAGGCGACATCCAGCGCCGCATAATGCAATTGCTCATCACTCAGGGGCCTCTGCAACCAGTCCGAGCGGGTTTCTGCTTTTGGCACATCAATTCCCATCTGCTCTGCAATCAGGTTCTGATAACTCAAGCCAAAACCCTGATTTAGAAAGGCATTGGCTATCTGAGTGTCAAAGATAGGGCTGGGCAATAATGCAAAATGATGAATAAAAACCAGAAGGTCTTCAGAACAGGAGTGGAAAATTTTGGTTATTTCCGGTTTCAGCATTAAGGCCGAAAAAAGTTTCCAGTCACTGATTAATAAGGGATCAATAAGATAGTTCCCTTCCCCGTCATTGATTTGTAATAAGGCCACTTTTGGGTAAAAAGTATCGACACGCATAAATTCGGTGTCGATGGCCAGATGGCTCAGGCTTTGCCAGAGTTGGCAAAGATTATTCAGCGCATCATTATCGGTGACAAGTACGTATTCAGCCTCGTGGCTTAAGAGATTTTCCACCGTGCTTATCTGCTCCGCTTTAATATACAGGGTGAATTAACTGTCACTGATTGCATGCCTGCCAGCAAAAGAATGCACGAGTGTGCCACCATCAATATATTCAAGCTCTCCTCCCAGCGGGATGCCATGCGCAATTCTGCTTACCTTTAATGATCTAGCCTGCAATTCCGGAATTTTCAATTGTTCAGCAATGTAATAAGCTGTTGCTTCACCTTCGACCGTCGGATTGGTTGCCAGAATAACTTCAGTAATCTCTGCCTCTCGCACCAGATTCAATAAGTCACGGATGCCAATTTCATCTGGGCCGACCCCATCTATGGGTGACAGGTGCCCCATTAATACAAAGTAATAACCTTTGAAAGTGCTGGACTGCTCAACGGCGTAAACGTCTGCCGGAGTCTCTACCACACATAATAAACTCTGGTCGCGTCTTTGATCACTGCAGATATGACAGATAGCAGATTCCGACAAGGTTCGGCAACGCTGACACTGCCCCACGCCTTCGACTGCCGCTTCGAGTGCCTTGGCCAGATTCCTGCCGCCGTCGCGATCTTTCTCCAAAAAGTACAAAACCATACGTTGTGCCGATTTTGGACCAACGCCCGGCAAGCGCTGGAAGGCTTTTACTAACTGATCGATTAAAGGACTGTAATTCATGAATACATTAAAAAGGTAATTTAAAACCATCCGGCAAATTCAGACCAGCGGTGATTCCTGAAAGCTGGCCTTTACTGTTTTCAGCTACTTTTTTAACGGCATCATTGAAGGCCGCAGCAATTAAATCCTCAATAAGCTCTTTGTCCTCGCTAAGCAGGGCCTGGTCTAGTTCAACATTTTTTACTTCATGCTTGCCGTTTATAGTGACCTTAACCAGTCCGGCACCTGCTTCACCGGTAAGCTCCATATTTGCAAGCTCTTGCTGAGCTTTTTGCATTTGTTCCTGCATTTGTTTGGCCTGTTGCAACAGGCCTGAGAAATCGGTCATATCTGCCTCTTAAAAATCTTCGGGTGTAAGCGGCTCAATACTCTCCGGCAATATACTGCCTTCGAAACGCTCCACCAGGTTTTTTACATTTGCATCATTTCGAAATACTTCTTCTGCAGTTCGTTGCCGCTCCTGCTGCTTTCGTAAACGATAAGCGGCAGGTGTCTCCCTGTCAGGATCCAGTGCCTCCTCCTGCATAATCAGGCTTATTTTACTCATAAAATAGTCTGATAAGGCTTTTTCTATCTGCTTTTGATGCCCTTCATTAAATACAGCAGACTGGCTTTGATCCAGCACCAGGGTTATTTGCTTTTTATTGACGCTCTTAAGCTGACAGTTTGCCGCGATACTGCGGGTGATGCCTGCCAGATCCAGGCCATAAAACAAATCAACCCAATGCTGCGGCTCCAGGTTTTGCAAGCTTAATCTTGCTTCGCCGGCCTGTGGACTTGCTGGTGTTTTCTGCCTGGCTGTTGCATTTTGAGGGCTTACTGCACTTTTTGCACTTTCCAGGCTTTCCAGGCTTTCCAGGCTTTCCGGGCTTTCCAGGCTTTCTAAACTTTTCTCACTTTCCGGCCTTGCAATATTGTCAGTATTTATATGACTTGGGGATTCGGACCCGGGAGTTTGCGCACTATCCAGGGCGTCTTTGGCCGCTTGTATCTTCGCTTTATGGCTATCTAGTGACTTTTTTTTTTCAGTTTCCGCTATTGGAGTATCCTTAGGGGAAATTTCCTGCTTGCCCAGGGGAAGATGCGGCTTATTGGGAACTCCATGCGGGGTAAAGGCCAGCATGCGCAATAGAGTCATTTCTATACCGGAGCGATCATCAATTGCCAGGGGTAATTCTTCACGCCCTTTAAGCGCCATCTGATAATAGAGCTGAACATTTTCAGCAGGCAGCGCAGCTGCATGAGCCAGGACCTGTTTTTTATCACCCTGACTGTTATCCAGGCCTTCGGGAACCACTTGCGCCACCGCGATCCGATGCAGATATGACAATAGCGCTTCCAGTACCGACGCAAAGTCCGGGGCCAGTTCTGAAGCCTTTTGGATGGTTTCCAGCAGGGCCTGAGCATCCTCGTTAATCAAGGCATCAATCAACTGATAAAGTACATTCTGATCGATCGTGCCCAGAAAACTGCTGATCTCGGCATCGCTAATCTTGCCGTTACAAAATGAAATGGCCTGGTCCAGCAAGGTTAAGGCGTCTCTTACACTGCCCCGGGCGGCACGACCAATCTGCCAGAGCGCTTCTTCTTCAAATTCAATTTTTTCCTGCTCCAGAATAAACTTGAGATGATTCATGATCATCTCCGGACTCAGGTTCTTGAGACTGAACTGCAGGCAACGCGACAATACCGTGACTGGCAATTTTTGCGGATCAGTGGTGGCCAGCAGGAACTTCACATGTGGAGGCGGTTCTTCAAGGGTTTTAAGCAGGGCATTAAAACTGTGCCCGGACAACATGTGTACTTCGTCAATCAGATAGACTTTAAAACGCCCGCGGGTAGGGGCATATTGCACATTGTCGAGTAATTCCCGGGTATCTTCTACCTTGGTGCGGGACGCAGCGTCCACTTCTATCAGGTCTATAAAGCGACCTTCCTCGATTTCGACACAGGAACTGCACTTGCCACAAGGTTCGGAACTGACGCCTTCTTCGCAATTCAGACAACGCGCGAGAATACGGGCAATGGTGGTTTTCCCCACGCCACGGGTACCGGTAAACAAATAGGCATGATGCAGACGTTCGTTATCAAGGGCATTAATCAGCGTTTTAAGTACATGGCCTTGTCCAGCCATTTCCTTGAAACTGCGCGGTCGCCATTTTCTTGCTAGTACCTGATAGGACATTGGCCTGCTAAATAAGGTTAATCAGTAATGAATGGAGGTACCCCCTGCCAGCCACACCCCGGCACATGCATCAGCCGTTACCGCTGCTCCCTTCCGGGCCTGACGGGGTTCACAACCTGGCATTGCGAGGGGACCGACAAGAGATACCATAAATCATGGAAAGTAAGCGTTTGACGCCTCTCTCTCTGCCATCAATCAAGACATGGCATTATCTGGAATTAGCAGAGGGGAATCAAGCGGCGATGCTAATGGACTCATTTCTTCCGTCAGTAAAAAAGCTCTTCAACTCATCTTTGCTTACTAACTTTAATCCAGTACTCGTTAATAAATATACTTTATCGGCATAAACTATCGATTGCGGTCTGTGTGCCACAATAATTCTGGCAATGTTCATACTCCTGATTGCATCATTGATTCTTTGCTCAGACTCGATATCCAGATGGCTGCAGGCTTCATCCAGTACCAGCAATTTGGGTTTTATATAAAAGGCCCGCGCCAATAGGATGCGTTGTATTTGCCCTCCTGACAAGGCGGTGCCCATATTCCCGACCCAGGTTTCAAACTGCATGGGAAAATTTCTGATTTCCTGATCTATTGCCGCTAAGTGTGCACAATATTCTGCAAATTCAATGTCAGGGTTAGCATCAAAGAAAGTGATGTTTTCCAGGATACTGCCTGATATGAGGCAATCATCCTGCAGTACTGCACCAGCCAAAGCTCTGAAGCTTCGCATATCCAGGGTGTCGATATCCCGGCCATTAAAAGTTATGTCTCCTTCCGTAGCTCTATATAAACCCAGGATTAGTTTTAACAGACTCGATTTACCACATCCGCTTGGTCCTATTATTGCAACTGTTTCATTAGCAGCAACTTGTAGATCAATGTTTCTGAATATCATTGAACTATCTTGTGTATAACCAAAGCCAACAGCTTTTAGCTGCAAACAAGGAGATTGTATTGAAAAATCTGCTAAGGCTCTAAACTCACCATTCTGTTCTTCAGTCTCATGTAAAACAATATCTGCCAAACGGTTTAGATGAACGTCCAGTAGTTTGAATTCAAACACTGAATCCAGCACTGCAAATACTCGAGTATAAAACTGATCTTTAAAACTGAGATAAGCTACAAGCATGCCTATACTTAATTCTTTGTTCACTACTGCATACCCACCGACCAAAACGAGAAGTATGTTCTCACCACCCTGTAGTAAGTTATTGATAAATTTCAATGATATACCCAGCTTTTCAAGCTTGAGACCGGAATTAATCAAATTCACATACTCATGCTGCCATGTTCTGAGTCTATCCAGCTCTCTGTTAAATAGTTTTATACCTTGTATGGCCTTAACATTCTCGATGAAATGAGTATTTTCTGATGCGCTATCTTTTAATACTTGTTCATTACGATGATAGAAGGATTGGAATAAACTTATCCTGAAGAGCAAATAAATCAAAACTGCAAGCAATGCTATAAAAGTTAATTGCCTACTGTAAGCAAACATTAATGCAAGAGTAGTTAACACCATTAAGCCGTCTATAATTATCTCAACAACCCCAGAGCACAAAAAGGCATTCAACTGTTTAATTGATGAAAAACGCGACACTATATCGCCAACATGTCGCTTATTAAAATACTCAAGCGGTAGTCGATATAAGTGCAGGCAAATATTAGTAGCAAACTTAAGGCTTAATTTGCTGCTGAGAATCAATACAGCATATGAGCGCAATAATTCCGTACAACTTTTTATTATGATTAAGAAAAAAAATCCAATAGCGAGTATTTTCAATAAATCCAGATCGAAATTAACCAAGACATCATCGATAAATATTTGCGTATAGAATGGCAGTGAAAGCACAAAAACCTGTATAACCAGCGACAAAATAAAAATATGCGTTAAGCTCCCTCCTAGTCCCTCAGTATTTTTCCATAAATCCAGAAAACTGAGTTTCACTTCCTCCTGCTTTTCAGTGAATTGTTCACCGGGATATAACTCAAGTGCTACGCCAGTAAAATGACGATTTATTTGCCTATAAGTGTAAATTTTTTTTCCTAGCGCAGGGTCATGGATATATATTTTGCTGCCCTTCACTTTTTCCATAACAACGAAGTGATCCAAGTCCCAATGAAGTATGGCCGGGACATGTAGTTCTGGCAGTCTATCCAGCTCCAGTCTTACCGGTCTTGACACTAAATGCAGACGTTCAGAAATTTGAATTAGTGTTTTTAGATTAAGACCTTGTGCAGATACAGATTCACGGCGACGCAGGGAGTTTAAGTCAATTTTATGCCCGTGGTAGGCCAAAATCATTGCCAGGCAAGCTAAGCCACATTCATTTTTTTCAGTCTGAAAAATGGAAGGTAACTGTGAGCGACTCAGTCTATTCATCTTTATCTTTCTTCAAAATACTAAACATGGGCGCCAGTAACCATTCGAACAGACTACGCTGCTCAAGAATGATATTTGCATTCAGAAGTATGCCTGCACGCAAGTGAATTTCCTCGCCAAATCCGCTTATAGATTGTGAATCAAGCTTGATAATTACCTGGTACACTGGCTCTTGTATATTCAGGTTTCGAGGTATTTCTTCCGATAGCAGTATGCTATTTGAAATTGATTTGACTCTCCCGGATTGCGTACCAAATTTCTGATACGGATATGCATCCAGACGAATATTTGCTTTCTGCCCGGTTTTTAAAAAACCAATTGCACGACTGGGCACGTACAATCTGGCTTCTAACTCTGTATGCAATGGCGTAATAGTCACTACAGCTTGTTGCACTGAAACAAAATCACCAATATTTACATTAATCGAGCTGACTGTACCCGCAATCGGAGCAAAGACCTTATTCACTTTTCTGGATTGAAAAGTAAGGATTTCCTGATCAAGAATTGCCAATTCTGATCGTAGAGCCAATACAGCCAGTCGTGTTTCCGTAATGTAATTCTCAAATCCCAGACTCAGTTCGTCTTTCTGTACTTCCATTTCAGATTTTCGGAGTAGTATATTTTTCAAAGCACTTTGCTGTTGTAAATAATCAGTCTGACTTCTTTCAGAATCAACACTCGCTAGTAATTCTCTTTTCACCAGGCTTTCAATCGTTGTATAGGCTCCGTATTTGATATCCAACAATTTACTTTCTATGCTTACAAGTTGCTTTATCTGCTCAATACCTGATTGCAGGTTCTCTAGTTGGTGCAGGTTCTCTTCTTGCTTTCGTTCAAGTTGCTGCTCTTTTAATTGAATTTGCTGATGAATATACGCTTTCCTATCTAGCAGATTACTCAAAACTTCATCGGAATACGGCAGATCTTTACTTACTGTTTCGTCCCTTTGAATCGTGAAAATCAGTTCTCCGGCACGCACCTGTTTATTAAGCTCTGTATTTATGGAAATTATTCGTCCACTATTTGCCGGACCAACCAGGGTCATGCCTTTGTCCGGCACCAGTTGGCCTCTGACTTCCTGTTTACGATAATAAGTATTAGTAATAAGAAAAATAATAGCGCCCAATGTGATGAACACAATGAATGCTGAATAGCAGGAATAATTTATTGGCTTGATGTGGAGTAAATCACCCCAGAGGCGTTCTCCCTTATGTGCTAAAGCCTCTTCCCTGAATAAACGCTTACCCATCTGTACCTGCCCGGTAAAGTAGTTCCATCTACTTCACACAGGCTAGTGCAGTTTTTAGGCTTGCGCAAAATATACTAAGGGGTAATAAGCAATACAGAATAACTCAGGCACAGCAACAGAAGGGCATAGATGGCAAACTTCAGAAAACTGTTCTTGGATCGCTGCTGATACATGTAATCATCATGAATAATCAAATGTTTGGGAACTTTCTTATCTTTAAAGACCATGGCGCACCTCATACTTACCGTAATTTCAATGCAGGCTATTAGAACAGGGAATTCTGAAAAAGATAGGTGTCAAATGTGGCGAAATTCTGGCTTTTCACTCTTCCCTGGCGGCACTACCCAGTGAAACGTCGGCAAGACCACTGCGAATCATGTACCAGAACAGAAAAACACCCGGAAAGGCGATAAGAGTTGTGAGCAAATAAAAGTTTACATAGCCCATTGTTTCAATCAGTCCGCCGGCTGTGGTGCCGGTAAGAAACCTGCCGGCAATACTGGCCAGTGCTGATAACAAGGCATATTGCGTTGCCGTAAAACGCAGATTACAGAGTGCCGACAAGTAGGCAACAACGGTCACCCCGCCAATACCACTGGCGAAATTTTCAAAGCCCACCGCCGCCGCCATACCCAGATTGCTATGCCCTACCAGCGCCAGCGCAGCAAAACTGAAATTGGACACCGCCATCAGTACCAGGCTCAGCAATACGGCATGTTTTAATCCCATCCGGGTATACATCAGGCCACCCAGAAATATACCCGCCAGAAAGGCAAAAAAACCAAAACCGACATCGTAGAAAGCAATCTCTTCATTACTAAAACCAAGATCATCAAACAGCAGGCGCAAGGTTAAGTTTGCCAGGGTGTCGCCTATTTTGTGAATTAATACGAAGCACAACACCACCCATGCACCCTGCCGCTTTATAAATTCAGTCAGCGGACTAAAGTATTCAATCAAGGCCTGCAGCAGGCCTTTGGTCGCCACCGGCTCCCTGTGTCGTTTCGGCTCACCCAGAATAACGCCTACCAGAATCGCCGGGAGTGCAAATGCCGAGCAGGCGATATAGGCAACTGTCCATCCGAAACTGCTGGCCAGTAATAGCGCTAAGGCTCCTGTCGCCGCTGCACCGATACGCCAGCCATATTGCGACATGCCGGAGCCCGTTCCCAGTTGCTGGGGTTTCAGTAATTCAATGCGGTAGGCATCAATAATGATATCCAGTGTTGCACCAGCGACACCCAGAGTAATGGCCGCAACCGCAACCATGAATAGTGACTGCTCAGGATCTGCCACCCCTAAAAAAATAACCGCCAGAATGACCATTAAACTGATGAGCCACAGCCACGAACGCCGCTGGCCATAATGACCGAACAGGGGAAGCTTTACATTATCAACAATAGGCGCCCAGAGAAATTTAAAGTTGTATGCCAGGAAGGTTAAGGCAAATGCTGTCACTGCACTTTTCGTAATGCCATCCTGTGCCAGCCGTGTCGTCAGGGTTGCACCGATAAGTGCATAGGGAAATCCCGACGATACGCCGAGAAAAAAAGCTGCCAGAGGTGCGGATTCAAGATAGGGACGAAGACTGCCGGGTAAACGCTTGCGCCAGTCAGTTTCTAGACTACTTTCAGATTCCGGCATAAGTGTTCCTGTCTGGTTTAGAGTACAGCGGTAACAATCTCTTTAAATTCTTCATCAGAAATAATGGTTTTATTCTTGATACCCAGTGTCTTCACGCGCTGCAATATTTCACTCACGGCTTCATCACTGCTGTTTTCTATACCCATCATTTCAAGATTGTAGGTAATGGAACGTTTACCGCTTTTCTTGCCTAACACAATATCACCATGACGGCCGGTCAAGGCAGGATGCGTACCAAACATGGCAAGCGGCTCCTTAATAACCAGATCAACACCGATACCTGATTCACGGGTGAAATTCCTGGCGCCACCAACCGGTTTGTTAACGGCAATCGGAATATTGCTTTTCTCGGCTACCAAATCGAACAAGGCCGGTAATTTTTTCAAGTCATAACCCATCTCATAACCGTAGAGCACTTCCAGTGCCAGCAAGAGCTCTTCCATAGCTGCATTACCGGTACGTTCTCCCAGGCCATTAATGCAGCTATGCACCACACAGGCGCCAACCTCTACTGCAGCCAGTTCAGTAGCAACGCCCATACCAAAATCATTGTGGGTATGGATTTCAACCGGCAGCTGGGTCAGGTTTTTGACCTTCTTCACCAGGTACTGAATTGCTTTCGGCAGGGCACAACCCATGGTATCAACCACGCCGACAGAATCCGGTGGAGATTCATTCATGATGGCAGTCAGCAGATTAACCAGGTCTTCATCACGAGCCCGTGTTGTATCATAGGGAAAGAACACCACATGCAGATCACGTTCCTTTGCGTAATTAATCACATCCCTGCTTTTCTTAAAAACATCTTCCCAGGTCCAGCCGAATTGGTATTTCAATTTCGGATAACCAATCGGGACTTCCAGAATGACTCCATGTGCACCACATTCAACGGCAGAATCGATGTCGGCGGTCATGGCTCTGGCAAAGGTGTAGATTTTTGATTTCAGACCCATGCTGCAAATCTGTTTGATCGCCTTGTAATCGTCGGGCGATACAGCCGGCATCCCGGCTTCAATTCGATCTACTCCCACATCGGCCATCATTTCTGCCATGGCAATCTTATCTTCCGGGCTGAATACCACCCCAGGTGTTTGTTCGCCATCACGTAAGGTTGCGTCATGGATTTCTACCTTATCAGGAAGATCAAAGGAGTTTCTTACTTCATCAATAACATTGTAAGGGCTGACCCACCATTGCCCTTCTTTATGATATTCAACTGTCATGAAAATTATCCTTCGACAAAGTCCGCTAAAATCGCCTGGTATGATAGCATCCAGAGTCCATCCGCAAAACAATACTTAAGTAGAATAAAAATATCATGACAAAAATAAAAACAGCTTTGGTCGGCAGTTATGCTCAGCCTGATTGGTTAATAGACCGCGCTGCACTAAAAAATCGATTACCTGCCCGAATTCTGGCTGGCGATATGTGGAAGCCTGCTCCGGAAGACCTGGAAGAAGCCATGAATGATGCAGTACTTAGTGTGCTAAGAGATCAGGAAGCAGCAGGACTCGACATCGTGACAGATGGCGAAGTCAGACGGGAAAGTTACTCTGCACCCTTTGCCAATGCTCCTGAAGGTATTGACCGCCTGCGGGTTGAAACCTTAATAGGCCGGGCAGGTAAACCCAACAAAGTCCCACTAATCAGTGGCCCCCTGAGACGCAAAGCACCAATACATGTTAATGATGTGCGTTTTTTAAGAGCGAATACCGACAAGCTCATCAAGATAACTGTACCGGGGCCATTCACCCTGTCCCAACTGGCAGTTAGTGAATATTATAAATCGCCCAGGGATGTTGCACTGGCTTATGCAGAATGTCTAAATGAGGAAATTCATGACTTATTTGCGGCTGGCGCGGATATTGTACAATTTGACGAACCTTATCTGCAGGCGCGTTACGACGCAGCCAAAGAATATGGTGTAGAAGCAGTCAATCGTGCATTTAAAGATGTAAAAGGCACCACTGCTTTGCATGTTTGTTTTGGCTATGCAGCAATGGTTGATGATAAATCAGCGGACGGTTATTCCTGTTTGCCATTGATAGAAGATATTGCAGTAGATCAGGTTTCTATCGAAGCAGCTCAACCGAAACTTAATCTGGGTGCTGCCCTGCAAAGCCTGCCATCTAAAACCATCATGGTTGGTGTCATTAATTTGGGTGATGAAGCACCTGAAACGGCAGAGTTGGTAGCCGAACGGTTACGCAAGGCCCTGGAATTTCTGCCAGCGGAACGCATTATCGCTGCACCGGATTGTGGACTTAAATATTTACCACGTGAATCTGCACGCGGAAAATTAAAAGCCCTGGTGGAAGGTACCCGAATAGTCAATTCAGAACTGTAGGTAACAGCCTGCATACCTAACTTCAAACAAAAAAGATAAACAGCACTGCACCCAGAAAGAGCCTATAGACGACAAAGGGCATAAACCCCAGTTTCGTCACCAGCTTAAGAAAATAATGTATACAGGTATAAGCTATTAATGCCGATAACAACATGGCATAAATTAGTTCAAACCAGTTCACTGAGCTTTCACCCAGTAAATCCATCAGTAACAGCAGGGCTGCTCCTGCAATTGCAGGAATAGATAACAAAAAGGACAGACGTGCTGCATCGCTACGATTAAGTTTACAAAACAGTGCTGCCGTCATGGTAACGCCGGAACGCGAAGTGCCGGGTACCAGGGCTAAAACCTGGGATAAGCCGATTATCAGGAATGACTGCCATTTGAGACTACCCAGACCCTGTCTGGATTCAGTTCGCTTATCCGCATACAACAATAAAAGCGCAAAAACGATTGTTGTACTGGCAATCACAATAGTGCTTCGAAAGTAACTGTCGACAAAGTCCTGCAACAAGAGTCCTGCAATAACCAGCGGGCAAGTAGCCAGTATTAACATCCAAGCCAGTCGTGCATCTTCACTGGCCTGTTTTTGTAGTATGTGCAAGCCCCAGGCACTTAGAATACGGTAAAGGTCTTTTCTGAAATAGAAAATGACTGCAGATAAGGTGCCCAGATGTACTGCCACATCGAAGGCCAGTCCCTGATCTTCCCAGCCGAACAATGCAGAAGGAAAAATTAGATGTGCTGAACTGGAAATAGGCAGGAATTCAGTGAGACCCTGGATCAGTGCCAGAATCGAAACTCTGATGAAATCAATATCCAGCATGTCAGTCCTGAGTGACCTTATTGCGTATATAGCTAGGCGAAAAATCTGCGGGATTCATACCCTTACCCTGTTCCAGATAGCGAGCACCCAATGTTGCTATTGCAGAGGCACGAGGACTTACATCAGTATCATATGCACTAATCAATTCTTGTGTTTGTAAGGGCATCTGCTCGATAAATTGCATTCCATTACCCAGGCCATAATATGATTCATTTATCCCCATTTCTGCAAGGTCAAGCAGAAGCGGTTTACAAAGTTGTTCCGATCCCAGCAATTCGATTTTGTTGCTGTCAACACAGTAAATTGCCCAATAGACTTCGTTAATTCTGGCATCCAGACAAGTTAAAATCCTTTGAGTCTCTCCACTGGATTTAAGCTGAGCCATCGCAGCCAGTGTAGACACAGGGATTAAAGGTAATTCAGCACCATAGGCAATACCCTGAGCGACTCCTGCTGCAATTCGCAAACCGGTAAATGAGCCTGGTCCGGACCCCACAGCGACGCCATCCAAAGCTGTATACGCCATGTCATGTTCAAGCATTAAAGCCTGAATCATCGGCAGAATGGCACCTGCATGTCCTCTTGGAATATATTCGAATTTTTCTGCAATTTCGCCATTCACGGCTAAAGCGCAGGAACAGGCTTCAGTAGAGCAATCTAGGGCTAGTATAGTAGTCATGTGCTTTAAATAAAAAATCCCCCATGGCGGAAACCATGGAGGATTCTAGAACGTTTAAAGAGAAACAGACTTATTTTTTCTTAGGCGCTGCTTTTCTTTTTGCGGCTTTCTTTTTAGCAGGCGCTTTCTTGGCGGCTACTTTCTTCTTGGCAGGCGCCTTTTTGGCGGCTTTTTTCTTGGCTGGCGCTTTCTTGGCAGCTACTTTCTTCTTGGCAGGTGCTTTCTTGGCGGCTTTTTTCTTGGCAGGCGCTTTCTTGGCAGCTACTTTCTTCTTAGCAGGTGCTTTCTTGGCGGCTTTTTTCTTGGCAGGCGCTTTTTTGGCAGCTACTTTCTTAGCAGGTGCTTTCTTGGCGGCTACTTTCTTCTTGGCGGGTGCTTTCTTGGCGGCTACTTTCTTCTTAGCTGGAGCTTTCTTTGTGGCTTTTTTTGCAGTTTTCATGGCGACCTTCCTTTTAGCAGGCTTTTTAGCTACTTTTTTAGTTTTAGATGAAGCTTTCTTTGCCGCTGCTTTTACTTTAGCAGCTGCTTTTTTGGCAGCAATTTTAGCTTTGGCTTTAGCCTTGGCCGCTGCTTTCTTCTCAGCAGCTCTGGCTTTAGCGGCCAGTTTATTAGCTATAACTCTAGCTTTTGCTGCTAATTTCTTTTCGGTAGCCTTGGATTTTGCAGCTGCTTTTTTCAGTTTAGCGGCTACTTTCTTGGCTACTGCTTTAGCCTGACTTTTCTTCAAGGCAAGCTCTGATTTTCTCAGGGCTTTCTTAAGGTCTGAGGCTGCTTTCTTTTCAAGAGATTTCTTATAGGCAGCTACTGCTTTAGCTTGTGCTGCTGCTTTGGCCTTTGCAGCATCTACTGCTGTTGCTACCGCCAGATTTTGTTTGGCTTTTAATTCTTTTGCTTTGGCAGAAACAAGCTTGGATGTAAGCTTCCTTACCCGGGCATTCGCAGATGCGGTAGCTTTCTTGCTTTTCGCTGCAGTAACTTTCTTTCTTGCAGCACTTTGAGCTTTCGACAACTTACTAACTTCACGTTGTGCTTTTCCTAACGCAGATTTAGCTTTGCTTGTAGCAGATACAGTCTTTCGTTTTGAAGGTTTTTTAACAACAGGTACTGCTTCATTCACTTGGGCTGTAGCCATAATTTTTCTCCTAAAACGTAAAATTTAACTACCTGAATTTTTTTCTGACGCAATTGCTTCACGTTCGAGCGCAACATATCATAGTTTTTTTGTTTTTTACAACTTTTTATAAAAAACAAAAACTGATTTTTTCTAGAGAAATCAATTGAAAGCAACTGAAAATTTACAAAATGTGAAGCAGGCTTTTGGCGACTTCATCCTTACAAGTTTAATCGAACATGTGATTTATAAAATGGAAAGATGAATTACCTCGGATTAAAAAAGTAAGCGAATGACTTTTCCCCGTTACACCAACAAATCCTGATAATTAAATCTTCAACTCAGGACCGATAATAATTGTTGTTTTATATCGGCGATTTGACCAACTCCATTTACCTTGTTGAATGAGACTTCATGACCCTGATCCTGGAGCTTCTGATAAAACTTGACCAGAGGTAAGGTCTGCTGGTGGTAGACTTCCAGCCTTTTTCGTACGGTTGCTTCCTTATCATCATCCCTCTGGATAAGGGCTTCGCCCGTCACATCGTCTAGCCCCGGGGCCTTTGGTGGATTATGGTCCAGATGATAGACCCTGCCTGATGCAGAATGCACCCGTCTGCCACTTAATCGCTTCACTATCTCTTCATCAGGGACATTTATTTCAAGCACATGATCTATATTGATACCGGCATCTACCAACGCTTCAGCTTGTGGAATGGTTCTGGGAAAACCATCAAACAGAAAGCCATTTGCGCAGTCGTCTTTGGCTATTCTTTCTTTGACCAGGTCGATAATAATGTCATCCGTAACCAAACCACCGCTATCCATCACAGACTTCACCTTTAGTCCCAAAGGCGTACCCGCCTTAACAGCACTTCTAAGCATATCACCAGTTGAAATTTGCGGAATTGAAAAGGTATCAATTAAAAATTGGGCCTGTGTACCTTTGCCCGCGCCAGGGGGGCCTAAAAGAATTATTCTCATTACATCTCCCAAAATAAGACGATCACCTTACAAGCTTGTTCTTGCTTCTACAAGCTTATGAATTATTCAGCAAGTTTCTTTTTTGCCTGCTGCCAATAGCTTTCCAGTTCATCAAGACTTAGTGCCTGCATATCCTGCTCTTGTTCGCGCAACATGTTCTCCATTAACTTAAAGCGCTGCGTAAACTTTGAATTTGCCTGACGTAAACTGGATTCCGGGTTAAGTTTTAAATGTCTGGACAAATTTACCATGCTAAACAGTAAATCACCGAATTCTTCCTCTATATGGGACTCATCTCTGGCGGCCAGAGCTTCTTCGAGTTCAGCGATTTCTTCTTTTACTTTAGCCAGCACACTCTCCAGCTCATGCCAGTCAAAACCTCCAATTGCCGCCCTGCCCTGTAACTTTCTGGCCCGTAATAGTGCAGGTAAAGCCTGCGGCACGTCATCCAGCAAACTTATGTTTTCAGTGCTCAGCTGTTGTCTTTGCCTTTGTTTGATAGATTCCCAGTTCGCTTCAACCTGTTCGGCGGTCAGTTTGCTGTGTTTGCCAAAACTGTCAATAGTGGCATCCGGAAAGACATGAGGGTGACGTATTAATAACTTACTGGTAATGGAATCACAGATATCTTTAAAAGAAAACAAACCCTCTTCGCTGGCCATTTGCGCATAAAAGACAATCTGAAATAACAAATCACCTAATTCTTCAGGCAAATGCTGATAATCGCCCTGCTCAATACAATCAAGCACTTCATATACTTCTTCAAGTGTATGTGGCGCAATTGTGCTAAAGGTTTGTTTAATATCCCAGGGGCAACCTGAGTCCGGATCACGTAACAAAGCCATTATCTGCAATAAATTTTCAATGTTTGCCATTTAACAGTCCGAATCTCTTTTAGCAACGCTACGCTATGGTGAATAGTGCTATTGACTCAACATGAGTTGTTTGAGGAAACATATCCATCACACCCGCAGCTTCAAGTTTATAGCCATTTTCCTTTAAACAGGCGGCATCTCTGGCCAGCGTTGCCGGGTTACAGGAAACGTAAACAATTCTTTGTGGTTTCAGTGCCACTACCGTTGCCAGTATTTCAATGGCTCCTGATCGTGGCGGGTCCAGTAATACTTTAGTAAAACCGACATTCAGCCAGCGCCCCTGTGCGGAATTTTCGGTCAAATCTGCGCTCTCGAATGCCAGATTAGTTAAGCCCATACGTTCGGTATTTTCTATAGCACGGTTCACCATAGCTTCACTGCCTTCGACACCCATCACAAAAGCAGCACGTGTCGCCATTGGAAGACTGAAGTTGCCCAGGCCGCAAAACAGATCCAGTACCCTGTCCTGCTTATCCAAAGCCAGAAGTTCAATGGCCAGATTTATCATCTTGCGATTAATCTGTGCATTTACCTGCGTGAAATCCATTGGATGGAAAGCCATCGTTAAGCTGTAATCCGGTAATTCGTAATACAATCTTTCTATAGTTGCTGGCGGATAGATTTTTGTCACAGTTTCCAGGCCACCACTTTGCAGATAGAGATCAAAGTTATGAGCCTCTGCAAAAACTCTTAGTTTTTCCTGATCGAGATCATTTAAAGGCAACAAGTGCCTGAAAACCAGGGCAAGAGTATTTGCATTTTCGTGTTGATCACCAATTGCCACTTCAATTTGAGGAATATGTTTATAAGCTTCCAGCGAAGTAATTAGCGCACTTAAAGCAGGCAATAAATTACTGACTTCTGATTCCAGGACTTCACAGCTGGACATATTGGTAATAAAGCTGCTGTTTTTTTCCCGAAAGCCCACCAGTACCTGTTCTTTTTTATGCACATAACGAACCGCCAGGCGCGCCTTCCTTCGATAAGCGAATTGCGGCCCAGTGAGTGCCGCCAGCTGTTCATAATGGCTGCCTGACAGGCTGTGACTAAGCAGTTCATGCAACACACCGGATTTGAATGCCAGCTGCGCCTGAGCTTCAAAATGCTGCAGGCTGCAACCACCACAAATTGATGCATACTGACAGGGAGCTTCAACACGCTCACTGGAAGCTCTGAGAACATCAGTAGTTTTTGCCTGATCAAATGACTGACGTTTCTGAGTATAGACTGCCGCAACTTCCTCGCCCGGAAGCGCTTCTTCTACAAAAACAACCTTCCCGTCAAGATGCGCAATTCCACGACCTTCATGACTAAGTTTCTCAATGTTCAGAACAACAGGTTCTTTAGGCAGGGTTTGCCTTGATCTTCTGCGCATCAGTGTAGTACTTCCTTCTTGTTATGCTTTTTGAGGCGTAAAAACACCGCTGGACAGATAGCGGTCACCACGATCACAGATGATGGCAACGATGACAGCATTTTCTAGTTTTTTGGATAGTTCAAGTGACGCATAAACTGCGCCTCCGGAAGAAACACCGCAGTTAATCCCCTCCTCTCGCGCCAGTGCCCGCATGGTGTTTTCTGCATCACGCTGACTGATATCCATAATTGTATCGACGCGTTCGGCTTCGAATATTTTTGGCAGGTATGCTTTAGGCCAACGACGGATCCCCGGAATTTTGGAATTTTCTTCAGGTTGCAGGCCGATAATCTGGATATTCGGGTCCTGTTCCTTTAAAAAACGTGAAACTCCCATAATCGTCCCGGTTGTTCCCATGGAACTGACAAAGTGCGTGATTTCGCCCTCGGTATCACGCCAAATTTCCGGGCCGGTACCTTCATAATGTGCAATATAATTATCCGGATTAGCAAATTGATCGAGAACTTTCCCCTGGCCTTCAGATTGCATTTTCAAGGCCAGGTCTCGTGCTCCTTCCATCCCTTCCGTTTCACTGACTTCAATCAGGGTAGCTCCATAGGAGGTCATTGCATCCTTGCGTTCCTGGGTTGAATTACTCGGCATAATCAAAATCAGTTTGTATCCTCTGATTGCCGCAACCATCGCCAAAGCGATTCCCGTATTACCACTGGTGGCTTCGATGAGAGTATCACCTGGCGTGATATCGCCGCGTGATTCTGCTTTTGAAATCATACTCATTGCGGCTCTGTCTTTCACAGAACCAGCAGGGTTATTGCCTTCCAGTTTGACGAGAATAGTATTAGAGGACTTACCGACCAGACGTTGTAAACGTACTAGGGGTGTATTCCCTATGGTGCTTTCTATCGTTGGTATTTGCATATTGAACAATACTTTTGCTAAAACAAAATTCTACCTTGAAGCAGGCTCCGGTAACAGGTGGACTAGGCGATATTTTTTCTGAACAAACTTCTGCTGGACAGGGCCTTGTCTCCCAAATGACTTGCCAGTGCAGATCTTAACAGGCGTTTGGCAAAGCGTTGTGTTTCAGGATCAATAATATTTTTATCGGCAATCCGCATTAACACAAAGGCCGGGTAATATTTACCACTGCTGTTGTTTTCAGTTTCTACCCGTTCGAAGCCATTTTCCTGATGATAGTGAAACCAAATCTTTTCATTATTATCGGGATTACTGTTATCAGTATTTTCGTGGGGCTTTTCGCTGACTTTAGAGAATCTTGCATCGCCCGTATTATCATTACGCAGCGCATTTTCTGATATATCCTCTATCACGCTGAAATCAATCCCGTATCCCAGTAATTCGAGCAATGTCAGTTCAAACACTCTCAAGACCGGTTCAATTTCGGAATGTCGCAGAAGATTTCCTAAAGTTGTTTCATATAAGGAATATATTTCAGTATCAGCTTCCTGCTTATGTAGTAAACGCACTAATAATTCGTTTACATACATCGCTGCAAAAAGTGCTTTATGTTTAAGGCTAAAACCATTGTTCCGGGACTCCACCTGGACCAGGGTTTTTAGCTCACTCTTCCCGGAAAGGTTTATTAATAATGGAATAAAAGGCTGCAAGGAGGCTCTGGTTTTGGATTTGGGGCTACGTACTCCTCTGGCTACAGCAGAGACACGGCCAAAATCACTGGTAATAAAGTCAAGCAGCATGCTGGTATCCCGATAGGGACGACTATGGAGCAAATAGGCAGGTTGAGATTGAATCGGGGCAGCCATTCTTTTTTACTCTACTGATCGATATAACCAAGACTTCGTAGCGCTCGTTCATCATCAGACCAGCCGCTTCGAACTTTCACCCAGAGTTTCAACATGACCTTGGAATCAAACAATTCTTCCATCGCTTTACGAGCTTCTGTGCCGATCAGCTTCAGGCTGGAGCCATTGCTGCCAATGAGGATTTTTTTCTGCCCTTCACGCTCAACGAGAATCAAGGCACTGATATGCAGGATGCCCGCTTCTGACTTGAATTCTTCGATTTCAACATTGACTTCGTAGGGTAATTCATCGCCCATTTGCCTGGTGATTTTTTCACGCACAAACTCTGCCGCCAGAAAACGTGAATTTTTATCGGTTAACTGATCTTCAGGAAACAGATATGGCCCAATCGGCAGGGCCTGAACTATAAGCTTTTCCAATTTCTCCATACCCTGATTCTTAAGCGCAGAAACTGGTACCAGTTCAAGAAAATCATGTTTTACAGCCAGCTTTTCGATAAAGGGCAACAATTGGGATTGATCATGAATCCTGTCGGTTTTATTGAGGATCAGTAACACGGGGACTGTTTCATTACGGATGGCATCAAGCACTAACTCGTCTTCCAATGTCCATTTATTAGCGTCAATCATGAATAAAATACAATCAACATCACGTATTACACTATTCACCGTTTTATTCATATAGCGATTCAGTGCTTTATCCACCCCGCTATGTAAGCCGGGTGTATCGACGAAAATTATTTGCGCCTGTTCTGTCGTTTTAATGCCTAACAGGCGATGACGGGTAGTTTGTGGTTTGCGCGAGGTAATGCTGATTTTTTGACCCAGAAGATGATTCAGCAGAGTGGATTTACCCACATTAGGGCGCCCTACGATGGCAACCAATCCGCAATGTTTTACTGCTGAATTTGAATCAGAGACGGGCATATGTAATTTTACTATCTATCAACGATATTAATGATTAACTGAACCAGGTTGAGTTATTAAAGACCAAGCAGTTCAATCGCTCTTGTGGCAGCTTCCTGCTCCGCCTCCCGGCGACTCGACCCACGCCCTTCTACTGGTGATTTTAACAGTTCAATTTTACAAGTGATTGTAAAAAGCTGTTCATGATCCTTGCCTTCGAGTTCGGCCATCTCATATTCGGGAAGTGACATTTTTTGTGCCTGCAGGTACTCCTGCAAGCGCGTTTTGGCGTCTTTATCAGGCAGGGTTTCGTCAGCCACCAATTGCGATAACCTGGAATCATACCAGGCTAAAACCTCAGTCCGGCAGGCAGCCAGACCGGCATCAAGATAAATTGCACTAACCAGTGCTTCCAGAGCATCTGCAAGGATGGAGTCCCGTTCTTTACCACCACTCTTTGACTCACCTGCGCCTAAAATCAGAATGTCGCCAAGATCCAGTTCGCGGGCTATATCAGCCAGGGTATTCTTTTTTACCAGTTCGGCACGAATACGACTCAATTCTCCTTCGCTTGCGCTTGGAAATCGTGTGTACAAGGCTTCAGCAATGATAAACCCGAGAATGGAATCGCCCAAAAATTCCAGGCGTTCATTATTATCTTTGCCACTGCTACGATGACTTAAGGCCAGCCTCAGTAAATCCTGCTGTTTGAACCGATGGGATATTTTTTTTAGGGTTTTGAGCACTAGTTCTTATCAAATCTGTTTTCAAATACCACGACTATTTCTATGTTGTATAACAACGGGACCCTGCTTTCATAGTTGATATCAATATAATTTCGGTTGCCTTCTCTGGTCAATACAACCGACGCCATGCTGAAATCCCTGATACTGTTGGTAATCAGTGTTTTCTGTAGACTTTCACGAACTTCCGCAATACTCATCGTTGCAAGATCATTATTGCTCGCTATCCCTTCCATCGCATTAACGATAACGTTATTGTCCAGATAGGCGGGAGCTATCTTCAGTGCCGTCAATAAAAAAAGACCCACCAATATCAACATGACGATGATGGTTAAAAATGAAGCTCCCTTTTGCCGCTTCAGCGTACAAAAACTGTTAAGTTTTTCCTGCATCTTCATGTCGCACCTCAGTAATTTTAAGGGTTAATATAGCGATTCTGACTAAAGGTTGGCAATTTCAATCCCGGCTCTTTATGCATCCAGACAGCTACTGCTTTGCCGACAATATTTTCTTCCGGCACAACACCCCAGCGACGACTATCATCACTGTTGTCCCGATTATCACCCATCATAAAATAATGACCCTCCGGGATAGTTCTGCCACCTGCCTGCAACCAGTAATCATCACTAAGATAACGTTCGGTAAGCGAGGTATAAATATCATGCTCTACACTGCCCAGTTGTTCAAGAGCATGGTTAACTGGTCTTATGCCGTCTTGGGTCAGTTTAATAAAATCCTGACTTTGCTCTTCACCATTTATATATAGTGTTTTATTTTCATAACGGACATGATCGCCCGGCAGACCAATCACCCGTTTTACGTAATAGACAGGGTCATGAGGAGGAATAAAAACCATAACATCCCCACGTTGCGGTTCACCAATACTGACGACTTTAGTGCCGAAAACCGGCAATCGAATTCCATAGGAATATTTATTAACGACTATATAGTCACCCACATTGAGGCTGGGAATCATTGAACCCGTTGGTATCTGAAATGGTTCAAACAAAAATGAACGAAAAACCAAAACAGCCAACAATATGGGAAAGAAGGATTTACTGTATTCGACCAGTCCCGGTTCCTTGTTAAGCGATAAAGCCTCAGTGAAATCTTTTTTGAGCTTTGCATTTACTGTTGGTTCTTTACCCATTTCTGAACTTTCCTGAAAACGCATCAAATCGGCTTCGCTCATTTTGTTTTCTTTAATAAAGCTGTGGAATTTTTGCCTTCTGGCTTTTGCAAAAAACAGAGTATCTATCAGCCAGATGACGCCACTGATCAACACCAGTATTAACAGAACCAGAGAGTAATCTATATTCATCAGGAGTCCACCTTAAGCACTGCAAGAAATGCTTCCTGGGGAATTTCAATATTACCAACCTTTTTCATACGCTTTTTCCCGGCTTTCTGCTTTTCAAGTAATTTTTTCTTACGTGTTATATCGCCACCATAACATTTCGCAGTAACATTTTTTCGTAAGGCCTTCACCGTAGTTCTTGCGACAATTTGACCACCAATCGCTGCCTGAATGGCAACATCATAAAGCTGCCTTGGTATAAGTTCTTTCATTTTCTCAGTCAATACCCGACCTTTTGCATGGGCATGATCTCTGTGCACAATCAATGCTAAAGCATCAACTGTATCACCATTGATCAGCACATCAAGCCTGACCAGCTTGGCTGCTTCGAATCGAATGAAATGATAATCCAGAGAAGCGTAACCTCGACTTACTGATTTTAATCGATCAAAGAAATCCAACACCACTTCATTCATCGGTAGTTCATAACGAATCGCTACCTGACTCCCCACAAACTGCATATCTTTTTGCACGCCTCGCTTATCCACGCACAGAGAAATAACATTGCCTACATAGGCCTGGGGAACCAGGATATTGGCTTCGACGATTGGTTCACGCATTTCTTCAATGTTAGCCATTGGCGGTAGGCGTGAGGGGCTGTCGACCTTGATAATGTCACCGGACTTGGTCATGACTTCATATATTACCGTAGGCGCGGAAGTTATCAGATTAAGGTCATATTCCCGTTCCAGCCGTTCCTGCACGATTTCCATATGCAACATGCCCAAAAAACCACAGCGGAAACCGACACCCAAAGCATCAGAATTTTCAGGTTCATAAATTAACGCCGCATCATTCAGAGTTAGTTTTTCCAGTGCATCCCGAAAACTTTCGTAATCATCGGCGGAGACCGGGAACAAGCCTGCATAAACCTGAGCCTGGACCTTTTTAAAACCAGGCAGGGCTGCTACTTCCGAAGTATTGGCATGGGTGATCGTATCGCCAACAGGAGCGCCTTTGATTTCCTTGATGCCGGCTTCAATAAAGCCAACTTCACCTGCCCTGAGCTCTTTGGTCACGGTTCGTTTCGGAGTAAAAATACCGACATTATCTACCACATGAACCTTACCGGTAGACTTGGCGATAATCTTATCGCCCTTGCGAATACTACCTTGACGAACCCTTACCAGAGATACTACGCCCAGATAATTATCAAACCAGGAATCAACAATCAGCGCCTGTAATTTTGCTTCGGTGTCACCTTTGGGTGGGGGCACCAATAAAATCAGGTTTTCAAGTATTTCGATTATGCCCATGCCACTTTTGGCGCTTGCCAGGACGGCATCATGAGCATCAATTCCAATAATATTTTCAATTTCCTCTTTTACGCGATCCGGTTCAGCCTGCGGTAAATCCATCTTATTCAGCACAGGAATGACCTCCAGGCCCTGCTCAATAGCGGTATAGCAATTGGCGACAGATTGCGCTTCAACACCCTGCGCCGCATCAACAACCAGTAATGCCCCCTCACAGGCTGCTAGGGAACGGGAAACCTCATAACTAAAATCAACATGCCCCGGCGTATCAATAAAGTTCAACTGATAGGTGCGGCCATCGGTAGATTTGTAATTTAGTGTCACGCTTTGAGCCTTGATGGTAATGCCGCGTTCTTTTTCTATGTCCATAGAATCAAGAACCTGCTCTGACATTTCCCTTTGCGTCAGCCCACCACATTCCTGGATAAAACGATCGGCGATCGTTGATTTACCATGATCTATATGCGCTATGATAGAAAAATTTCGGATATGACTCAGATCACTCACAGAAGAGATTCGCTCTTGCTAAAAAGGCGCAAGTCTACAGTAACTCGCTCATAACATGAAGAACTGCCCCGCTTACAGTAAACAGGACAGTTTTTATATAAAGGTAAGTATCTAGCCTTCCAGTCTCAGAGTGAAAAATGACTGCTGCCCATCACGCTCAACCAGCAAGGGCAAAGGCCTGTCAGCGGGCAACTGGGAAGTGATGGAAGCAAACTCTTCAAGTGAGTTTAACTCTCTGTTGTTGAGGCTTAGAATGATATCGCCTGACTGCAAACCAGCACGTTGTGCTACGGGCCCGGTCACTGCATCAATGCGCAATCCAAAATCCAGGCCCAGAGCCGACTTCTCGGCATCGGTGAGCTCTGATATTGACATGCCCAGATAGTTCTGCAGAGGCTCCAATGAACTCAACTGGATCTGTTGTCTGGTAGCAGCGGCATCCAGATCACCGACTACCATACGAATATTTTCACTTCGACCCGACCTGATCAGCCCGATTTCAACTTCGGTACCAGGCATTGAAAGACCAACATGATAGGGTAAATCTGCACTGTTCCTGATTTCGTCACCGTTATAGCTCACAATAATATCTTCCGCTTGAAATCCAGCTGCTTCGGCAGGCCCACCGGGTAAAACATCATTTACAAATGCGCCCTTCGGAGAACTCAGATTATAGCTATCAGCTTGTTCCTGTGTGAGATTCGCTATTGAAACTCCCATCCAGCCCCTGGCGACATTCCCCGAATTCATCAGTTGACCGATAACATTGGCTGCAACGTCTACAGGAATGGCAAAAGATAAACCAATGGAGCCTCCTGAATTTGAATAAATTTGTGAGTTAACCCCGATCACTTCACCGGCCAGGTTGAATAATGGACCTCCTGAATGTCCCGGGTTTATGGCGACATCAGTTTGTATAAAGGAAACATAATTACCCTGCCCACTATTCTCGGGCAAACTTCTGCCTACATAACTGACAATTCCTGCTGCCACCGAATGGCTTAAATTAAATGGAGAACCTATTGCAAGCACCCATTGCCCCACTTTCACATTAGTGGCCTCACCAAAAGAAACGGTTGGTAATCCTTCCGCTTCAATTTTCAATAAGGCTAGATCTGAACGCTGATCAGAACCAATAATTTCGGCCTTGAACTGGCGCTGGTCATTTAAGGTAACTGTTATCTCATCAGCATCTTCTATAACGTGATGGTTTGTCACAATGTAGCCATTCTCAGAAATGATAAAACCCGACCCAAGGGATGAGCGCTGCTGTTCTCCTATCCCAAATCCTTCAGGCAAACGATCACCAAATAACCTTAAAAATTCTTCAAACTGCTCAAGACTGCCATCAAAATCCTCAAGATCCTGATCACCACCCACTGTCGATCGGATGGCTACATTAACAATAGCCGGCGCGCTTTTTTCAACGAGCTCGGTAAAATCGGGAAGGTTCTGAGCCGATAATTGCGTAGAAGCAAAAACAGCTAACACAATTAAGAGCCGGCGGGCTGACAAAACTAACATTGACTTAAACATATTCATTCTCTTTATTTAGCTTATTTAGCTGGTTGATTTAGCTTAATTGTATGTTCGCCTGATTCTCTACTACCACATGGATATTCATATTTTCTGCATTCACATGATTTTTTATATAACTGTGCATTCCGATAAAACTCAGTAACAAAGTAATAAAAACCACCACTACGCTTATTAGTTCAGTGAATCCCGCCAAAGCTGCTAATAAAGCGCTGGTGAGCACGAGCAACAAGGGCAGTATATAAAGTAGCAGGGATAACTGAACCAATTTTGCCGCTGTTATTTTTATTTGGGCATGCATGCCCTTTTTCAATGTACTTATATCAATACTGCCAGCAAGGCAGTTTACTGGCAATTGAAGTGTTCTTTCAGTATGCAGGGAATTTAATAGATATTGGCCGCAGGATGGTTTTAAGGAACAGGAGCCGCAGAAACCACTGTTATAAGGTTGTAGTTGCAACAGACCTGGTCCCACTGAGGTGATTCTTACGGATTCACTTAACATAACGATTTTTAATATGGAACTGGGAGGCCTGAGTATGGCAGAAAAAACACGATAGTTTTAGCTTGATAAAACACATTTATCTTACTGTGGACTCGGCCTTAGATCCGTAATTAAGCAGTTTATGCTCAGGGCCTACTCAGCTTCCCGGTTAACACTGAAATTTACAGGCAGCTCAATGGACTGCTGTGGCTCACCCACGAACTCCTGATAAACAGCTTGTCTAAGACGATCCCGAGCGGCAGTATCCATTTCCTCCATGCCGGCAATTTCATTACTTAAACGAGGTACTCTACTAAATTCGGTTGGCGCATAATCACCATCAAAAACAGGTACATTTGCTTCAACAGTTTCCTGTCCGGCAGTTTGCAGGCCATTTTCAAGTGTGCTTTGAGTTAATAGTGGATTCACTGCTATTAATACCAATGCAGCAACTGAGGCGGCTATAGCTCCCTGCCCGAGACGTTTGAATATACCGAAATGCAGGCTATTGGCTGACTGCTCGTTGGGATAGGCTTCAGCCGTCAATATATGCTGTGAACTTTCTCCATCAAGTTCCGCATTGATACGCGCCAAGAGATCGGGTTGCCTAGAGTGCTGAGCGGGACTGTTGCCGCACTCACCTTTAATAGCTGCGCTTATCAGATGATAGCGCTGCCATTTGAGTTTAATCTCATGGTCGACAGCACTTTCCTTCAGAACCCTGCGAAATTCAAACTCGCTGGCCTCGTTATCCATTAACGCTGACAAGGACTCTTTAAGCTTCTCTTTTCCTTTACTCATACTCTGCTTCACTTCTTTTCATGTTGCATTATTTTGTATGTTCTGGATTCTCGTAGCCTCTGTAAAAACAAAGGCATACCAACTAGACCTCAATAATCTCTAAAAATTCCCCGAATCACATTATTTCTTCTTACCGGCACCATTGTCACGAAGGTTTAGAGCAGGCTTGCTACCGATGCTTTCAGCCTGCTCACCATTAAGAAAAGGTTTAATCACGCTATCCAAAGCCTCCCTGGCACGAAATATTCTAGATCTGACTGTACCTACCGGGCAATCCATAATTTCAGTGATTTCCTCATAACTCAAGCCTCCAAATTCACGTAAAGTAAAGGCCGTTCTCAAATCTTCGGGTAAAGCATCAATCGTTTCGTCTATGAGTACCTGTAACTCATTGCTGGAAAGGTTTGCCTCAGGGCTGCCGCTATCAATTAATTCTGCAGGTATTTCAGACAACTCACTGTCACCCAGGTCAACATCCGTACCTGGCGGTCTTCTGCCTTTGGTAACCATGTGATTTTTAGCTGTATTGATCGCTATCCGATAAAGCCAGGTATAAAAAGCACTGTCACCACGAAATTTTGGCAATGCTCTGTACGCTTTGATAAAGGCTTCCTGACAAACGTCCTCTACTTCACTTTGATCGCGAATAAAGCGGGAAACCAAAGCGCGAATTCTATGCTGATAACGTAAAACCAGCAGGTCAAAAGCATGTTTATTGCCTTTGAATACCTGGTCGACCAATTGCTGATCAGTCTGCTTGGTCTTACCTGTTGACAAGTCTTACTCCCTTTTTTTTGCTTACTTACTCACCCTAAACGGGTAAAATATGCCAAATCAATTCAATTCTTCGTAGTATGAAAAAAGCCTTTACCTCAGTAGCATACAGCAACCACGATGTACTTGTCATAGGCGGTGGTGCAGCAGGTTTAAGCCTGGCACTTAAAATTGCTGAATTCACCAAGGTCACTATATTATCTAAAAGCTCACTTCAGCAAGGCAGCACCTATTACGCACAAGGCGGCATTGCAGCCGTTTTAGACACCAAAGATAGCGAAAGTTCACATGTGGAGGATACCCTGCAGGCAGGGGCTGGTCTTTGCCACAAAGACATCGTTGAATACGCCGTATCCCGTGGACCTGAATGTATCGAATGGCTAATGCAACAGGGCGTTGCTTTCAGTCGCAATGAGTATAGTGGCGAAACTAAATCCGAAAACCCTGACGCATATTCCTTATTTTCTGACTTTCATCTTACCCAGGAAGGCGGCCATAGCCATCGCCGGGTAATCCATGCTGCCGATGCCACCGGCAAAGCCATTTTCAAAAGTCTGTCCAAACAAGTACTGGCCAATCCCAATATCACGGTTCTGACCAATACCGTTGCAATTGATTTGATTACCAGCGGCAAACTTGGTGAAAAAGAAAATCGCTGCATTGGCGCCTACATTCTGGATGAAAGTTCAGGAGCTATAAGTACCTATATAGCCAGATTTGTAGTCTTGGCTACCGGTGGAGCCAGCAAAGCATACCTGTATACCTCAAACCCGGATGGCGCCAGCGGAGATGGTATTGCGATGGCATGGCGTGCTGGCTGCAGGGCAGCCAACATGGAATTTAATCAATTCCACCCTACCTGCCTTTACCATCCACACGCCAAATCATTTCTTATAAGTGAAGCCTTACGCGGTGAAGGTGGTTTGTTACGTTTACCTAACGGTTATCGTTTTATGCCGGATTATGATGCCCGTGCCGAGTTAGCACCAAGAGATATCGTTGCCCGCGCAATAGACTCCGAAATGAAACGTCTGGGTTGTAACTGTGTGTATCTGGATATCACTCACAAATCACCAGAATTTATTCTCGAACACTTTCCCAGTATTCATAAGAAGTGTCTGAAATTCGGCATTGATATATGTACCCAGCAGATCCCGGTGGTACCAGCTGCACATTATAGTTGCGGCGGAGTACTGGTCGATAAGAATGGCAAGACTGATGTAACTAATCTCTACGCAATAGGCGAAACCAGTTTTACCGGATTACATGGAGCCAACCGCATGGCAAGTAATTCTTTACTGGAATGTTTTGTTTTCGCCTTTTCCGCTGCTGAAAATATCCGTCAGAAACTTGCTAGCACGGAATTATTTAAGGACATCCCGCCCTGGGATGAAAGTCAGGTCACTGACTCAGACGAAGATGTTGTAATTGCGCATAACTGGGACGAAATCAGACGTCTGATGTGGGACTACGTAGGAATCGTCAGAACTGATAAACGACTACAGCGTGCAAATAACCGCATAAAATTACTAAGAAAAGAAATTCACGAATACTATAGTAATTACAGAATTAACACGCATTTACTGGAGCTGCGTAATCTTGCTCTGGTTGCAGAACTCATCATAAATTCAGCTATAGCCAGAAAGGAAAGCCGGGGGCTACATTTCACTCTCGATTACCCTGAGCAACTGGAACACCCGACCGATACAATTTTGATACCGGATAATTATTAAATCTTGTTTTAAAATACTGCGTTTAATTTTCCAGAATTTTATGAATGATTTCATTTAGCTCCGGATCAGGTGCAACTTCTTTTTGAATTAACCAGCTAAACAAATCCTGATCTTCTTCTGTTAGAAGCTGCCGGTATAAATTTTTCAACCTGTCTTCCAAATGCTGCAACTTATTATTCGCAAACGGCACCAAAAGCAAATCCAGTTCCAACATGCCTCTGCGGCTGTGCCAGCGCATTTTTTTTATTTCAATATCTGTAGTCATATTAGCTTTGTTCACTGAGCACCGGACCGTATAATCTGCGGCATGAAAAATTATTATGTAGAGCTAAATCATCGTGGCCTGCTTGCAATCAGCGGCAAGGATAGCGAACTTTTTCTTCAGGGTCAGCTAACTTGTGATTTGAATGCACTTGCAAATCTGAATAGTTGCCCCGGCTGCCTGTGCGATAACAAAGGCCGCGTTATCGCCAGTTTCACAGTCTGGAAATTAAATGATGTATTTTATCTTGAAATGGAAGCCGGTCTGGCCGACATTGCAGAACAACATCTTAAAAAATACAGCGTTTTTTATAAGAGTGAAATCATCAATGCTAGCGACAGCTTTATACGTCTGGGTCTGTTAGGAACGGATGTACGCGAGGTATTAAAGACTACATTTCCTGATTTTCCGGTAACAGCCAATCAAATCTGTCAGGCTGAGGATCAGTTTCTTAGACTGCTAGACCCGCAGACCCAACGTTATGAATTATGGATAGGATCAAAAGCCATGACAGCAAAGGATGAGCTTACTCAGGTTCTAACAGCGGGTACACTCCAGGACTGGCAATTGCTGGATCAAAATATGGGTTTGTACCGGCTACAGGCTGAAGACTCAGGCTTGTACACCCCAGAAGAATTAAACTACGACCTCCTCGGTCATATCAGCTTCACTAAAGGCTGTTATACCGGTCAGGAAATTGTTGCGAGAATGCATTATCGCGGCAAAGCCAAAAAACGACTTTACCGCTTGCACATAAACTCTGAGCATACTCCACAGAAACATATGAAAATAAACACTATTGAACATAAAACCGTTGGGGAAATAATTGCTTTTATTAAGTTAGCTTCAAATGAATACCACGTACTCGCTATCGCAAATGACTTAATAAATGGAGCTTTGTCCATAGAACAGCTCGAGGATGCAAAGATTCGAGTGATATTCCAATAATATCAACAGCCTAGCAAACCAAGCTTACCTTAAATCTCACTATCGGGCTCTAACCGGTACAAAGAAAATTTAATAACTGCTTGATAATATTTAAAAAACATGAAAAATCGGAATAGTGAACCAGTTGGCAAAAATCAATTAAACTTAGTGGCATCATTGTCACCGTGAAAAAGGGCTATGCAGTCAGCCAACGGAATTCGCATCCAGGTTTCAGTGAACAGCAAAGTAACAGGGAAGTGAGTCGCTCTGACCTTAAAATCATAAAAACGGGTAATACAAGCTCATGACTCAGTTAAAGAAGTTTTCAGTAGTATCCCCACTATCCTTTCTATTAATACTAATTGCTTGCTTGCTTGTGCAGCCGGTTTTTGCCCAGGAAGAACAGGCAATTGGACGTGTTCTTAGCACGACTGGCTCTGTCACAGCCCGTGATCTGAATGGCACACTCAGAACTTTAGCGCGTCGATCCGATGTATTTGTTGGTGATACCGTTATTACCGGTCCAAATGGCTTTGCTCAATTACGCATGGTTGATTCAGCCCGCATTTCATTCAAGGAGGATACCGAGTTTACTTTTTCAGAATATAGTTCCGATGGTCCAGGCGGCGCAGCTGATAGCGCTATCATGGAAATGGTCAGAGGGGGTTTTCGTACCATTTCCGGAACGATTGGAGATGATAATGCTGACGAATATCAAATCGCTACGCAATTTGCCAGTATAGGTATCCGAGGCACCACGCATGAAGCCGTCATTGATGCAGGCGTACTGCTGACAGGTGTCTATGATGGTGGCACAACCATCGCCAATGCCCAGGGCAGCCTTGATACCGGTGAAGGAGCCAACTTTGACTATAGTTCTACCTTCCCGGGACAGGCACCTCAAGGGCTTCTGCAACAACCCGCCCAATTAGGCCGTATCAATCTTAACCCTGGCGCTAATGGTGGCGATGATGGTGACGGCGGTGATGATGGTGACGGCAATGACGACGGCGGCAATGACGACGGTGGCAATGACGACGGCGGTAATGACGATGGTGGCAATGACGACGGCGGTGATGATGGTGACGGCAATGACGACGGCGGTAATGACGACGGTGGCAATGACGACGGCGGTAATGACGACGGCGGTAATGTCGCAGCTCCAGGTGGTCAGCAAAATAACGGCGGCAATGGTCTGGCCGATAATGAAAATGCGAATGTAGACCCTGCTGTTGATACAACGCGAACCGTTGATACCACAATTAACCCTGCTAACAACATCAGAAACCGTGATGACATTGCCAGAACTGGCACCGGTTCAGTTGTAGAAGATAACACGGATTCAAATGGGAACTCCGGGGCTGGTGGAAATGGGGTTGAACCTGATCCTGATCCTGATCCTACGCCAGTCTTGAGTACTGCAGACATCACTCAAGCGCAACGTCTTGGTTTTACCTTAAGCAGAAACAGCTCACCTGGTGCCATTTTCCCGGGGAATACTTCTTCTGTCGTTTCTGGTTCTCCATTCCTATTAATCGGTAACGATCTGAATTCACCCAGAACAGTTGATACTTCTCCTAATTTTGTCTTCAAGAATAATGGCACTTTCTTTGAATTAATTGATGGAAACAACCTTGTTTCCAATAGCTTATTTCATGACACGGAAAATGATATCGATTACGACTTCCAGGTAGGCCTCTGGGGTAGTAGTTCCGATCCAGTACGTTTGTATACAAACTATGAAGATAATTCCATTGTCCAGCTTATTGACACGCCAATGTTATTCGCCACAGTGAACCCTACTCCGTTGGCTGATTTAAGCGGCAGTGTCTTCTATGCAAATACGGCAGAACGAGTTCTGGGGGGATCTTCTCTGGGCAATGGCATCAACAGTTTCTTTACCAGTTTTAACGTTGATTTTACAAGCGCCCTGATTACCGATGGGTATATGAGTTTTTGCTTAGGAAATGCATTTTTCTGCAGCGACGAAGGCACCCAACGCTGGAAACTAGATTATAGCGGCACTGTCCGCCAGGGTTATGTTGTTGCTACGCCTGTTGCCAATTCAGGCGAAATTAACGAAATTAGTGCCAACATCACGGGTTTGATAGAAGGTATCTTTACAGGTGAAAATGGTGCAGCTTTTGTCGGCGGCTTCAATCTGCTTGCAGCAGCTTCCGGTCAGCGGGCTGCTGCCACTGCCGATGGCGTCTTCCTGATTGAACAGGAACATCGAGTGACTAGTGATGAAATTCTGTCGCTCGATCGTAACAGCTTTCTGGTCCAGGAACGTTACGCCAGAATATTCTATGGCAACAGCCGCTCTACTAGTGTTTCTGTGTCTGAATCTGCTGTTTCCTCTGATTCTGGATCAAGCTACGATAATCCCATTATCTTCCGCGATTTAAGGGCAAGACCGAGGATAATTCTCAGAGATGATGATTTTAATGTCAGCGTCTCTGATGTTAATAGTGGTCTTGGAGATGCTCAAGCAGCAGGATTTGATGTGGCTTGGGAGCGCTGGGACGGACCACTGACAACCTTGACTGATAATTTTGATGCTTCTGTCGCTTCAACTGGCAATTTAAACGATCTGGCTTACTTCAGTACTTTTGATTTATCAGGAATGACCTCGCTTAACGGGCGCTACTCAAATGTACTCGGCTTTATTGGCAGCGATGATGATCAGAATGATATTGCGTCCCTGCAAATGAGTTTTGATGTCGATTTCAACGCCTCTATTAATAATATCAGTAATGGCGTTTTATCCCTTTTTGCGGGCTATTATGACGAGTATGAATGGCTTGTCTATTTCAATGGCAACGTCCACAACAATCTGGTGGAATTCAATCTGCTTAGCGATTCTAAAATTATAGACTGGTGTGACGGCAACTGTGGCGAAGATGCCATTGATATCAGTGATAGCCGAATGCAGGGTGCCTTTGTCGATAATGGCACTACTCCGGCATTGCTTGCGAGCTTTTACTTCCGACAGGATGATGACTCCTCTGGTGAACTTTACTACGACGGAAAATATGTCTCTGGCCTGGCACTGGTTTCACGGGATGAAAGAGTCTCACTGGCCGAAATTCAGGAATTGGAAAGTCTAAGTCCCTATACCACCCTTATTATTGATGAATCAGGTGGCATTACTCCAGGCCAGTCATTTAACTCAGGAAGCGGCTCTCTAAAAGTCGCGCTAAAAGATAATGAAAATGACTTTGAATATTCCGCCATTATCACAGGCACTTCATCTGCTACTTCCATAGGCGGTGCAAGTGATACCGTGAGATCTGTGGGCGGATTTGATGTTGACTGGGGATTCTGGTCTAAGGATGATTTAAAATTAAAAGTTAACCCTCTTATCAGCACTGAATCGGCAACCTCTCTGGAAAACTATCTGTTTACCAAAATTCTGAATTCAACTGATGTGGCTGATCGCAGCGGAACCTATCACTTTATTCCGACCGGTGATTTCCTGGGTACAGGACTCATGAAAAATGGGCAGATGGGCAACCTGACTGATTTTGATATGAATTTTGATATCAATTTTACATCCTCCATCAATTATAGCAGCGGCTTCCTGACGGCCACGCTCTCTAACGGTGTAGATAGTGATATCTGGAACGTTTCATTTTCAGGAGGTTACGGAGGGTCCACTTCTTCCGGCAATACCTACAAAGACTTTTATTCCATCTCAGGATCAGTTACTTCTATAATCGGCGGCACCACGAATGTTTATACCTCCAGTATTAACGGCGATATAGACGGGGTACAAACAGGCTCCTTGGATAATCCCGGTTTTGTCAGTGCTTTTTCACTCTATAACTCCAGTGGTGATGAGTTTTTACAGGGGCTAGGCTTGCTGCATGGTTTCATAGATGACCGTATCACAGGTGCTGAAGCACAGCAGTTAAACCATCACACTGCCTTATTGGTAGAAAATGGCGGGGTATCCTTTGGAGCATCTTCCCACCCTGCCAGCCTCATCTCACCCCTGCTCGGTGTCAACTCAGCTCAGACATTTGCCAGCTTGGATCTTGATCAGCCCTTTGATGAAATCCGTAAGAGTATTAGCGGAACTTCCAAGGCAGATACTATTGGTGGAGCAGCACCTATCATCGAAGATATCGGTGGATTTGAGGTGGATCTGGGTTACTGGCAAGCGGGAGACATGAAAATTTATGATAACAATATGGATGCCAGCAGTTATAGCACTTCTGCAAATGACATGCTCTGGGCCAATATCATTGCGTCTCCCGATATCGCAGACAGAACTGGAACCTGGTATTACTATGATACCTACGAATTTCTGGGAACAGGCACCGGGGGTGATTTAACCGGGTTCAGCATGTATTTCTCCGTTGATTTCGATGCTTCTGTCAATCAAATATCCAGCGGCACACTGGGGCTTGATGTGGCTTATTATGAGAGTTGGGAAGCAACATTCACAGGCGGTTCCATCAATGGGGCCCTGGCAGAATTTAATGGTATTAATGGTGACGTCGCCTACTCTGGATCACCGATATGTTCTGCTTGTATTACAGGTGATTTAAGAGGTGTATTCACCGGCACTCTGGATGCCGCGACTAATGACGGCGGCGGATTTGTTGCAGGCTTCAGCCTCAATAACGGTTTGGGAAATTCTGTAATGGGACTTGGCCTGCTAGATGGCACGAATCTCCAAGACTAAGATTATCTGACTACAGAATGGACCACTCACAAACCTGGAATGCTGATTGAAGGTATTTTTTTGTCCGAATAATGGCTAATTAATTAGGCCGAGTTTGCTTTACAAGCTGTAAAGGCATTTCCCAATATGTTTGCGATGTTTTACCTGGCTGGATATTGATCGCCCTACTTCCTCACGTCTCCCAACAATTCTGTACATAAATATCCTGGTGAATCACTGCTTTTACAACCACGATGAGACTTCGGTATATTCAAAACATCGATATCAACGACAATAGCGAACATAGACTTTAAGAAAAATAGAAATGGTTGAAAAATAAGATTGGTCGGAGTGGCCGGATTTGAACCGACGACCACCACACCCCCAGTGTGGTGCGCTACCAGGCTGCGCTACACTCCGATACAAGAAAAAGAGGATTTTACAAAAAGGACAATTCTATCAAGAAAGCACCATTCAACGGCAAGCAAGCACAAAATTTAAGTACTTAAATGGCCTAATGCTTCTTCTATTTCCTCGATCAGCTCCTTGATCAACTGCTGATTCATCACAGGTTTAGCATCATCGGCAAAGTTGCCAGGGCTTCCTGCCATACGCTGTCTGGCTCCGCCAATGGTAAAACCCTGTTCATACAATAAAGTCCGAATCTGACGAATCAGCACAACATCCTGACGTTGGTAATAGCGACGATTGCCACGTCGTTTAACTGGCTTTAACTGGGTAAATTCTTGTTCCCAATAACGCAGCACATGTGGTTTTACTTCACATAACTCGCTGACTTCTCCAATCGTGAAGTAGCGTTTGGCCGGGATCTCAGGTAATTCTGAGTTATGACTCGGTTCCAGCATAGCTTTCTACTCTTGATTTAAGTTTCTGCCCTGGTCTGAATGTCACCACACGGCGTGCCTGAATGGGTATTTCTTCGCCGGTTTTGGGGTTGCGACCGGGACGTTCTCGTTTATCGCGTAAATCGAAATTTCCGAAACCTGACAATTTGACTTGCTCGTTACTTTCAAGGGACTGCCTGACTTCTTCAAAAAACTGTTCAACAAGTTCTTTGGCTTCCCGTTTATTCAGGCCCATCTCATCAAATAGACGTTCGGCCATTTCTGCTTTTGTCAGTGCTCCACTACCCATAGTTTCTGCCTTAATTCTCTTGATTGCTCAGCAATTTCTATAGCTGTTTTTATCTCGGGTCGATGATTATGGCCTAAGTTTCGACGAAAATCATCTTAATTCTGCATTAAATTGTGCTTCTAGTGCCTTGATACACTTATTAATTATTTCATTTATCTCTTCATCATTAAGAGTGCGTGATGGATGCTGGAAGGTCAATCCCAGTGCCAGACTTTTTTTGCCTGCGGCGATATTTTCACCCTTATAAATGTCAAACAACACAATCTTATCCAGAATCTCCCCAGCCTGTTGCCTGATCAATTGCTCAAGATCGGCGTAAATAAGCCCTTCCTCAACGACCAGAGCCAGATCTCGGCGAACCGAAGGGTATTTCGACAAGGTACGCACTGTTGTCAGTTTAGCCTTTGTTAAGTCATTGATTTTTAATTCAAAAAGATAAACTTTCCCAGGTATATCGAGTTCTTTCTGTGTTACCGGGTGCAGGGCCCCCAACCAGCCTATAGTTTGTTGATTTCGTTTAATCCGGGCACTTTGTCCGACCTGTAAAGCTGGGTGCTCAGCAGCTTCAAAGCTAAATGCAGCACTGTCATTGCTCATCCCAATCAGGCTTTCAATATCGCCTTTCATATCGTAAAAATCACTGTTTTTGGCTTTTTCTGCCCATTGTTCAGGTAAGAGCGGCCCCCACAGCAAAGCTCCCAACATGGCTTCTTGCCGAATTTTGCCTGCTTCTTTTGAGAAAACCAGTCCAGACTCAAAAATCCGTACCCTATCCTGTTGTCTGTTTTGATTATGTTTAAGGGTCTGCAAGAGCCCTGACCAGAGGTTCCTGCGCATCACTGACATATCACTTGAGATAGGATTTGCCAGGCTTAATACCTCGGAATGATCTGCTGCCAACTTGTTTTCAAGACCAGGCTCAACAAAGCTGTAACTGATAACCTCTTGATAACCAATGGAATTCAGTCTTCTTCTGAGTTGTTTCAGGCTGATTTTACTTTCTGATGAAGATTTTAAGGTGCCGCCAGTGGAGGCTTTACTGATAGGAAGTTTGTCATAGCCATAAACTCGGGCCAGCTCTTCAATCAGATCAGCTTCAATATCGATATCAAAACGCCAGGAAGGTACTCTAAACAGCCAGCTATCTGCTGCTTTATTTACCAGCTTAAGTCCCAGTCTTTGAAGAATATCCTCTACTTCAGCATGCGGAATGTCCAGACCCAGCAGACTTTTGATCCTTTGGGGGCGCAGCCCAACTTCCTTGCTTGCAGGTAGCTCTGCATCAGTGGCAAGCACAGGCCCGGCCTCACCACCGACTATGCTGAGCAGTAATTCAGTCGCCCGTTCAATGGCAAGCAAGGGCAGTTCATAATCCACACCACGCTCAAATCGGTGTGATGCATCCGTATGCATGCCGTAAGCTCTAGCCTTGCCCGCAATAATCAATGGATTGAAGAAAGCGCTTTCCAGAAAGAGGTTTTGTGTTTTGTCACTGATTCCGCTGTGTTCACCACCCATGACACCTGCCAGTGCTAAAGCCTTTTCATGGTCTGCAATTAACAGGGTGTCTTCATTAATCTCGATTTCGCGACCATCAAGTAACAGCAGCTTCTCGGACTTGTGAGCACGACGTACCTGAATTCCCCCCTTCAAGACATCAAGGTCGAAGGCATGCATGGGCTGACCGAGTTCAAGCAGCACATAGTTGGTTACATCGACTGCCGGATCAATACTGCGAATACCGCTACGGCGCAGCTTTTCCTGCAACCACATGGGAGAAGTAGCACTGATATCAACGTTGCGGATTACCCGCCCAACATAGCGTGGACAATCTTCAGGGCTCAATAACTCAACCGGGAAAGTGTCCTTGATAGTGGCAGGAATGTCTGTGATCTGTGGCGGGTTGTTTTTGACTTTATTCAGCACGGCTACTTCCCGTGCCAAGCCTTGAATACTCAGGCAGTCACCTCGATTGGGCGTTAAATCCACATCAATTAAGGTATCATCCAATTGTAGATAGTCGCGGAAATCCTGTCCCGGTAGAGCATCTGGGGGAAGCACGATGATCCCATCAGATTTCTCGGCCAGTCCCAGTTCTTCAGCGGAACACAACATACCATTGGATTCCACTCCGCGTAATTTAGCTTGTTTAATCTTGAAATCAGCGCCCAGTTTAGCGCCTACCAATGCGAAGGCTACCTTTTGGCCTGCTGCTACATTAGGCGCGCCACAAACCACCTGTAAATGTTCTTTACCATTATTTACCTGACAGACATTGAGTTTATCGGCATCAGGGTGTTTTTCTACAGTAAGCACTTCGCCAACCACAACGCCATTAAATACACTTGCAGCAGGTTCAACACTATCAACTTCCAAACCAGCCATGGTCAACTGGGCAAGCAACTCTGCTGTGGAAATCTTCGGGTTCACCCATTCTCGCAACCATTTTTCGCTGAATTTCACCTTGGCAGCCCCCTAGGAAAACTGCTGCAGGAAGCGCAGGTCATTTTCAAACAACAAGCGCAGATCGGTAATCTGATAACGCAACATAGCCAGACGATCCACACCCATACCGAAGGCATAACCCGTGTATTTTTCGGAATCGATACCTGAGAGTTCGAGCACTTTTGGATGCACCATGCCGCAACCAAGAATTTCCAGCCATCCGGTTTGACTACACACCCGACAACCCTTGCCGCGACAGCTTACGCATTGCACATCGACTTCGGCTGAAGGTTCCGTAAAGGGGAAATAGGATGGACGAAAACGGACTGACAGATCAGCTTCAAAAAATTGCCTGAGAAAATCTTCAATCATTCCTTTCAGGTCGGCAAAACTGACGTTTTCATCGATCAGCAAACCTTCAACCTGATGAAACATAGGCGTATGCGTTAAATCGGAATCACAGCGGTATACCCGTCCCGGGCAAATAATGCGGATCGGCGCCTTGCCGGTTTCCATTACCCTGACCTGCACGGTAGAGGTATGGGTTCTCAGCAAGGTATTGGTGTCGAAGTAAAAAGTATCGTGCATGGCACGGGCAGGATGATGATCAGGAATATTCAGTGCTTCAAAGTTATGATAATCATCTTCTATTTCAGGCCCTTCGACGGTATCAAAACCTGCCACCGAGAAAATATCTTCGATGCGTTCAATAGTTCTGGTTACAGGATGCAGGGAGCCTGCTTGCTGAACTCTACCGGGCAATGTGACATCTAAGGCTTCACGTCTCAGAAGTTCAGAATTGGCCGAACTTTCGAGGCTGCTTTTACGTTGATTAATAGCTTCCTGGACATGCTGCTTTGCCAGATTGATCGCTGCACCGGCTGCGGGTCTTTCTTCGGCAGGTAATTTCCCAAGGGATTTTAACTGCTCGGTCAGACTACCTTTTTTACCAAGGTACTCCACCCGCAGGCCATCAAGCTCGGCAGCATTTTTCGCTTGAGCTATAGCCTGCAAGGCTGAGTTTGCCAGGTTCTCCAGATTTTCCATACCTGTTCAGGTCTCGTCTGGGAGTAAATTTAAGCGAGTGCCGCCTTTGCCTCTTGAGCTATTGCTGCAAAAGCCGCTTTGTCATTTACCGCCAGATCTGCAAGCACACGGCGATCAATGATAATCGCAGCTTTTTTGAGGCCGGCAATCAAACGGCTATAAGTGATACCGTTGACGCGCGCCTGAGCGTTGATACGGGTAATCCATAAGGCACGGAAAACACGTTTTTTCTGTTTACGGTCACGATAAGCATACTGGCCAGCTTTGATAACGGCCTGTTTGGCGACGCGATAGATACGGCTGCGTGCACCATAATATCCTTTGGCCTGCTTAAGAATTTTTTTATGTCTACGACGGGCTACAACCCCACGTTTTACTCTTGCCATGTTCTGTTTCCTCCTCTAATTCTGACGCAACATGCGTTTTACATTGGACATATCTGATGGATGAACTTCAGAGGTTCCACGTAACTGACGCTTACGTTTTGTTGTCATTTTAGTGAGGATATGGCTTTTATAAGCGCTTTTGCGCTTAAGACCGGACCCGGTTTTTTTGAAGCGCTTTGAGGCGCCACTGTGCACTTTCTGCTTAGGCATTGTCGTACTCCGCATTTAAGGTAAGCCATTTTCTTTGTTGAGGCTTCCTTACGTTTAATAAAAGTAAAAGCTTCCCTCCCGAAACCTTCGGGTTCAACGAAGTGTCGTGAGGAAGTTTTACTGCTTTTTCTTTACCGGAGTTAACACCATGGTTAACTGTCGACCTTCCATTTTGGGTTCCTGGTCAACTGTGCCGTATTCAGCCAGATCTGCTTTCAATCGCTGAATCAGCTCCATTCCGATATGTTGATGGGCAAGCTCCCGGCCACGAAATCTCACTGTGACTTTTGCTCTGTCCCCATCGTTGAGGAAACGTATCAGGTTGCGTAGTTTTACCTGATAATCTCCTACTTCCGTCCCTGGCCTAAATTTGATTTCTTTAACGTGAATGACTTTTTGTTTTTTGCGATTAGCTGCATTCTGTTTTTTAAGTTCAAAAACATGTTTGCCATAGTCCATGATTTTGCAAACTGGCGGCTCGGCATCCGGTGAAATCAGTACTAAATCCAGTTTAACCGCAGCAGCCTCCTGCTTTGCTTCATCCAGACTCACAACTCCTTTCTGGGAGCCATCGGCCAGAATCAATCTGACCTGTGCTGCCTCAATATCATCATTGATAATGGCCTTTTTGCTTTTCGCATTTTCACGCTTAATAATATATATCTCCGTTCTGGTTAATCTTTATACAGTTTCTACCCTGCTGTAATTCTCAATATCCTGCTGTAGCAAAGCCTCAAACCGGGCGATTTCCATCACTCCCAGATCTTTACCTGTACGATCTCTGACCGATACGGTATTTGCGGCGACTTCTTTATCACCGGCTACAAGCAGGTAGGGTATTCGTTGTACTGTGTGCTCGCGGATTTTAAACCCGACCTTCTCATTTCTCAAGTCACTTTCGACTCTAAACCCTTTATTTTTAAGGGAATCCGTAATTTCTTTGCAATAATCAGCCTGTTTGTCCGTAATATTCAAAACTATTGCCTGAATCGGCGCCAACCAGGCGGGAAATGCCCCTTCGTAATGTTCGATTAAAATACCGATAAAACGTTCAAAAGAACCGAAAATTGCCCGGTGCAACATAACCGGCGTCTGACGACTATTGTCTTCAGCAACATATTGCGCGCCCAGTCTTTCAGGCATGGAAAAATCCACCTGAATAGTACCGCATTGCTGCTCACGACCCATGCAGTCTTTTAAGGCAAATTCAATTTTCGGCCCATAAAAGGCTCCCTCACCCGGCAACAATTGCCATTCCCTGCCAGTGTTGTTTAAAGCAACTTCCAGTGCCGCTTCCGCCTGATCCCAGATTTCATCTGATCCTACTCGTTGCTCTGGGCGCGTTGACAACCTTAAAATGATTTCTTCAAAACCGAAATCCTGATAAACCTTGTAGACCAGGTCAATAAAAACCGAGACTTCATCCTGAATCTGATCTTCTGTGCAGAATATGTGTGCGTCATCCTGAGTGAAGGACCTTACTCTCATTAAACCGTGCATGCTGCCTGATGGTTCATAACGATGACAGGAGCCAAATTCAGCCAGCCGCAAGGGTAAATCCCGATATGATTTCAGGCCTTGATTATAGACCTGCACATGACATGGACAGTTCATGGGTTTAATCGCATACATACGATTTTCGGATTCCACACTGAACATTTGCTCGGAAAATTTAGCCGAATGACCTGACTTATCCCATAAACTATAGTCAACCAATTGTGGTGTATTGATTTCCTTATAATCATTTTCAGTAAACAGCTTTTGCATGTAGTGCTTGATGCTCTGATAAATATTCCAGCCATGCGGATGCCAGAAAACCATACCGGGAGCCTCTTCCTGAAAATGAAAGAGATCCAGCTTCTTACCGATCTTGCGGTGGTCCCGCCGCTCTGCTTCTTCCAGTAGATGCAGGTATTCGGCCAGATCTTTTTTATCACTCCAGGCGGTTCCGTAAATTCGTTGCAACATGGCATTTTTGGAATCACCACGCCAGTAGGCGCCGGCTACCGACATCAATTTGAAGACTTTGATATGGCCTGTACTGGGCACATGAGGGCCTCGGCACAGGTCAATAAAGTCGCCCTGCCTATAGAATGAAAGTCCTTCTTCGCTGGGAATACTCTGGATAATTTCTACTTTGTATTGTTCTCCCATGGACTTGAACATCGCTACCGCTTCATCCCGGCTCATCAAGCTGCGTTCCACGCTTATATTGGCTTTGCTCAGTCGAAGCATTTCGCTTTCGATAGCTTCCAGGTCTTCAGGCGTAAAAGGTCGCTCAAAGGCAAAGTCATAAAAAAAACCGTTTTCTATAACCGGACCTATAGTAACTTGGGCAGCAGGGAATAAATTCTGCACAGCATTTGCCATTAAATGCGCACAGGAATGCCGGATTATTTCCAGACCTTCCGGATCACGGGAAGTAATGATGGAAACCTGTGCATTTTGGGTAATTTCGAAAGAGGTATCTACAACTTGCCCGTCAACTACACCGGCCAGTGCTGCTTTAGCCAGGCCTGGGCCAATAGATTCTGCCAGGCCATGAACCGTAATCGCTTGTTCAAACTCACGCTGACTGCCATCTGGCAAAGTAATAGTTAACATTATGCTATAGCAGAATCTCTTGTTCTGCCTTCCCCGTGTGAAATTAATGTATGATGCCTTCTTACAACATCAGAATTGGTAGGCACGACCAGATTCGAACTGGTGACCTCTACCATGTCAAGGTAGCGCTCTAACCAACTGAGCTACGCGCCTAATATCCTGCCAGGACCCAACTTGCATCCTGTAAATCCACTTTCTCTTCCCCCTGAAACCCTGTAAATATGCTAGTTACAGGCTTCCTGAAAGACCGGCGATTATAGAGATACCAGGGCAAAATCACAAGGAAATCAAAGGAGTCTGTAGTACAAAGCCATAATAGGGCTTGCACACAGACTCCTTTAATTTTAAAAATCAGACAGCTTCTAACAAACGTGGTGCAAATATGCCGCGTTCCAGACTATGTCGATTGATCTGCGCCGGTGCGAAATATTTTTTGCAGACCTCAATGGCGACTTCATCAGCAAAGCGTTTGCAGGAAAAAACATCAATATAAACCTGACCAAGGTTCTCCGCAAAATGCGCGGAAATGTTGGAAGTTTCAATTAATTGCAGCAAGGTATAGCCAGCCGCATCGAAGGAATGACTGGCAAAGTGCTCCAACATGGGTTCACCAAAAGCCTTCATATCGATGGCGGTAATAAGTTCTTTAACCCAGGCGCGAATATTATCGGCACTGGTTAAATGTTCACGCGGACAACCGGTTAAATCCAGTATTAAATGCTGGCCCCAAATTGCGGTCTGTTGACTCATATAAAAGCCTCATAAAAAATTAAAGTATGCAGCACACACCTACAGTATGGGCACTGCGGCGCGCACTTTACTCTTTTTTTTTAGGAAGGCAAGAGAAACAAGAGAACTGAAATAAGGATTTTAATCAGTCAGATAACAGATCATGCCTGCACACTAACCGGGACCACTTTGAAGCAATTTATACAGCTTTAAACGGATCTATTAAGGTAGTAAAGTAAACTTCTGTATACGCTGCCCACCCTGTTCCGCGATATAAATATCCCCACTTGAATCCACGGCGATCGAATGTGGCAGGGTAAATTGGCCCCGATAGCGCCCCGGGCCGCCACCGAAACTGCCCAGACGTTCCCCACTCTGTCTGTCCAGTATCTCAACCATGACATTATTCTGATTAATGACATACAGGTATTTCTGTTCAGCGTCATGCGAAAAATCCAGCACAACGGCTGTCCCGCGAGTACCGCTGCTGCGATTTAAGGGAGAAGTCTTTGGTTCAAAGCTGTTATTTATAAAACGTACGAAATTACCCATTTTATCAAAGACCTGTATCCGGTCTGCCAGACGATCACAAACATAGACCAGACCGTCATTCGAGATACGCAGGCAATGCAGTGTGGCCTCCAAGTCACTTTCACTCTCTGTACGGCGTAACTGCCATTGGTAGAGAAACTGGCCATTTCTATCCAGCACAGCGACCCGATGATTGCCCCCCACCACTTCACCATCAGCAACAAAGATGTTGCCGCTTTCCGCATCCACATCGATACTGGCGGGAAGAAAGAACTGGGCACGATCAGAATTTAAAGCTCTCCCCTCTCTGCTGCCATCCGAGGAATCATAGCGCCCTGTTTCGCCTATTTGCATCAGCAACTCAGAGCCGTCGCTGCTGTATTTCTGGATAACACCGGTGCCGGATGCAACCAGCCAAATATTGTGCTCCGCATCGACATGGCAGTCATGCAGTCGGTCACCAATAAGTTCTGGATCGCCCCAGCCACGGAGCACATTACCATCTTCATCAAGTTCTATGACCGGAGGTGCGAGTACCGCTCCATCCAAGTCATCAGGCACTACATCCTGGCGATTGAGCAAAAACACATGACCACGATCATCCATACACATGCCACCCAACCCCCCGGTGAGCCAGAACTCTCCGGTATTGCTTAAAGGTAAGTTAGGCCAGAGAGGGTCAAGTTCAAATTGCGGTACTGATTGTGCGAAGCTACTGCTGGATTGAATGGCATAGAGCATGAAGACACTGATTGTCTTCATGACCAAGGCTGGAGTGCCGACCCTGCTGGATAAGCATACTCTTTTGATCGGGCTTTTTATTGGCATCAGTACCCCCGAGGAGTTTGGTCATGCAATAAACTTTTCGTTAATGACTGATATCCTATCACGAACTTTGGCTGCATCTTCAAATTCAAGATTTCGTGCATGTTCATACATCAGTTCTTCCAGACGCTTAATTTCCCTTGCGAGTTGTGCAGGTGTCATCCGATCCAGGCCGACTCCGTACTCCCCGGAAGCTTCCGCAACTTCCCTTAAATTGGCATAACTGCGTTTGCCCTTACCCTGCGTCTGGCCTGCGCCCTGCATTATGTCGGCAACACCTTTGCTGATGCCGATGGGTGTAATACCATGACTTACATTATATTCCTGCTGTACACGTCGGCGTTCCGTGGTCGTATCTATTGCAGCCTGCATGGATTTTGTCACCCGGTCAGCATATAAAATAACCTTGCCATTTATATTTCTGGCTGCCCGGCCCATGGTCTGAATCAGGGAGCGCTCTGAGCGTAAAAAACCTTCCTTGTCTGCATCCAGGATGGTGACCAGCGAGACTTCAGGAATATCGAGTCCCTCTCGCAACAAATTGATGCCAACCAGCACATCAAATTCACCCAGCCGTAAATCCCGGATAATTTCGACACGCTCAACCGTATCAATATCTGAATGCAGATAACGCACCCGCACCCCATTATCAGACAGATAGTCGGTTAAATCTTCTGCCATGCGTTTGGTCAGTGTCGTTACCAGGACTCTTTCATCGACCGCAACACGTTTCTTTACTTCAGAAAGCAAGTCATCGACCTGATGAGTGGCGGGCCTGACTTCAGGCAAGGGATCCAGTAAACCTGTTGGCCTGACTACCTGATGTACACGCTGACCTTCATGCTCAGCTTCATAATCTGAGGGTGTTGCAGAAACAAAAATAAGTTGCGGTACCAGTTGCTCCCATTCGGCAAAACGTAAGGGCCTGTTATCCAGTGCTGAAGGTAGACGGAAACCATATTGCACCAAAGTCTCCTTACGCGATCGGTCTCCTTTATACATGGCGCCGATCTGTGGAATCGTGACATGCGACTCGTCTACGACCACAAAAGCATCATCCGGGAGGTAGTCAAACAGTGTCGGTGGCGGCTGCCCCTCTTTTCGTCCAGACAGATAACGCGAATAGTTTTCGACACCGGTGCAATAGCCCAATTGTTGCATCATCTCCAGATCAAACTGGGTACGCTGTTTGAGGCGCTGTGCTTCTACCAGTAAATTTTGCCCCTCCAGATGTTTCAGTCGAATATCCAACTCAATTTTCACCTGTTCAATGGTTTCCAGCATACGTTCACGTGTGCTGACATAATGTGATTTTGGAAAAACCGTGAGGCGTGGCACCCTTTGTAAAATTTCGCCGGTCAGGGGATCGAAGTAAGCCAGACTCTCTATTTCATCATCGAAGAGCTCAATACGGATGGCTTTTGCATCGGATTCTGCCGGGTAGATATCAATGACGTCTCCCCTGACACGATAGGTGCTTCTATGCAGATCCATTTCATTGCGTGTGTACTGCAGTTCAGCAAGACGCCTTAACAAGACACGCTGGTCCAGTTTCCCCCCGACATTCAGGTGAATCACCATGTTCAGGTAGACCGTGGGGTCACCCAGACCATAGATAGATGAAACCGTAGCCACGACAATTACATCACGTTTTTCCAACAGGGATTTGGTTGCCGAAAGGCGCATTTGTTCAATATGCTCATTTACAGATGAATCTTTTTCAATAAAGGAATCAGATGCCGGCACATAGGCTTCAGGCTGATAATAATCATAATAGGAGACGAAATATTCCACCGCATTATTCGGGAAAAAATCTTTTAATTCCCCGTATAACTGGGCAGCCAGAGTTTTATTGTGAGCCATGATCAAGGCAGGCCGTTGAGTTTCCTGAATCACATTGGCGATTGTATAGGTCTTCCCTGATCCCGTGACACCCAGCAAGGTCTGAGCTGCAAGCCCATTAGCAAGCCCTTCTGTTAGCTTGACGATGGCCTCGGGCTGATCACCAGCGGGAGGGAATGGGACATGCAAGTCGAAATGATCCAAAATCAGTATCCGTGATAAGCAAACCCGACATTGTAAGCATTTTAAAATTTGAATTGAACTGTTGATCGGTTTACACGATTTCCCAGGCTGCTAAGCAGAATGACTCGAGGATTGGTCAAGTGCAGCTGGATTAACCCCAATTCAAGTATGATCTTGGAAGCCTAATATTCAAAGATCTTAATAAATGAGCTTATAACGATGAGGAGGTTGACCCCTTAAGGAAATCTAATTAACATACGCGCCGCTTTCACGTTATAATCTCGCGCTCGAAAGTTTTACAAGTTTTTGCCCAATAGCTCAATGGTAGAGTAGGTGACTGTTAATCACTTGGTTCCTGGTTCGAGTCCAGGTTGGGCAGCCAATTTCCTTTTTCTAATAGCCCATCCTGTAAAAAGCACTTCCTGTAAATGGACCTTAACTCGCTTAGGGTGATGGTTCAGGGTACTTACTCAGGTTACTGGCTCTGCTTACCAATACTGAAGCTTAAAGTAGCACTGAATAAGTGCTTGATAGACAACTGGTAAATTATAAGTGCAATGAAGCCGGATAATTTCCCGCATACCAAATTCCGCTCAAGCGCAACTTGTGCTCTGTAATATTTCAAAATAAAGAACAGAAAATAAATAGTTATCCGGCTGTTTGAAATTTAGCAAAATACCACTGCAGTGGTTTCACTAATCACTGTCTAATATAATTCTCTCAGCATTATTACGAACTGTTGCTTCCCCTATACCACTGACCATAATCAGATCGTCCAGATTTTTAAATTCACCGTTTTTATTGCGATAATCAACTATTGCTTCTGCTCTGCTAATCCCTACTCCATCCAATACCATGGCTATGGTTTCAGCATCAGCCAGGTTGATATTTACCTGTTCCTGCATGGCCTGTTCTGCAATGATTTCATTGCTCACCGCATATTGAGCTAGACTCGGATAAGCTGACAGTACAAATAATGCAAGACATAATACTTTTAAATAATTGAATCCATTCATTTCGATCTCCTTAATTTAATGGTTAAGCAAAATTTTCGAACACATGCAGCATTTTCGCCACATCATCAGAGTAGCAGAGCATTTTAAAATTTCCTGTTAATTATGAAAAAACTACGACTGTATTTCCTGGATAATACTATCGAGTTTCACAGAAGGGTCTGCAGCTTGCGTGATAGGTCTGCCGATAACCAGAAAATTACTGCCTTGTTCAAGCGCCGAGCGTGGCGTCACAACTCTTTTTTGATCATCAAGACTGTCACCAGCAGGTCGTATGCCGGGTGTGACCAGACAAAAGTCTGTCGGGTGCTGTTGACGTAAGATGCCACTCTCTTGAGCCGAGCAAACCACGCCATCCAGTCCACAATCGGCTGTAAGTTTGGCCAGTTTTTGTACTTGTTGTTGCGGAGTAGAGCTTATTCCGAGTTGAACAAGATCCTCAGCACCAATGCTGGTAAGAACAGTTACGGCAATCAACAAGGGAGCCTGTGGCTGATTTAAAGCGGCTCTGGAAGCATCCAACATGGCCTTGCCACCTGAGGCATGCACATTAACCATCCATACATCCATATCAGCAGCTGCTTTTAGCGCAGCAGCTACCGTGTTTGGAATATCATGGAATTTCAGATCCAGAAAAACGTCAAATCCCCTGCTCCTGATTTGTTTGACGAGTTCCGGACCACAACGGGTAAACAATTCCTTGCCTACTTTCACACGGCACCGAGCCGGATCAATTTTGTCTAAAAAATCCAGACAGGATTTTGCTGTTGAAAAATCCAGCGCAACAATGATTTGTTTCGTGTACTTCATGACTGACACCTACGAACTATATCTAACAACTTATATTTTCACATCATCCAGTAGAAATGAGTGCGGCTTGACTGTTCCCCACTCATTACATCCGGGGCATAACCAATGCAGGCTACGCAATTCAAAACCACAATTATCGCAACGATATTTTGCCTTCCCTGCTAAATAATCTTCCAATATATGATTAAAAAATTCGGCATTTTGCATATGATTATTGCTTTCTGAATACCCTTCATTCAGCAAAATTGCCTGCCCTAATAATTCAATTGAGGGATTTAATTTAATCTGTTGAAAGAAAATTTCCCTGGCTTTTTCCCTGCCTTCTGATTCCTCAATATGCTTGATCAGCATCAATAAAAAACTTGGCGATAACGGTTCCTGCAGGCAAGAATCTATATAACGTTGCAAATCTTTTTTATTGTTTAATGCCTGATAAGCCGCAATTAACAAGTCAAATGCTTGTGATCGAAAGCCTGCATCCTGCGAAGATATTTTAAGCAGAGCTTTTATGGCCTGCTTATAATTACCCTGCTCAAACTCCAGTCGACCCAAAATAAGGCTGGTTCTGACATTATTCCTATCCATGCCAATGGCTTTATTAAGATAGTCTCTGGCTTGATTGTAATGTTGAAATTCAAGTTCATTTTCCGAAAGTTCACAATAAAAATGTGAGGCTTTTATCTGATAAACTGAGCGCTGATTTGGTGCGCAGATTTTCAACAAATCATTAACTATAATAGTTGCTTTCAGCCATTCCTTTTCCAGTTGATAAACCGTTAAACCCTGGTTTAATGCCGAAAACTGAATCTCAGGGCCTGCCACTTTCAATTCATCGATTAATTTTTCTGCCCTGTCCAGCAATCCGGCGGCCACATAACTTTTGATGAGGCCCAGTTTCACCTGATCCAGTTCGTGTCTGTTTAATTGAGAATTCGCCAGCAGTTTTTGATAAACCGCAATAGAGCCATCAACTTTTCCACGTCGCCTTAATAAGGTCCCCAAAGCCAAGTGGCTTTCCAGTGTACTTGAATTGATTTCCAGGGCGGAAATAAAAGCATCAATCGATAGATCTGGCTCGTCGTTGAGCAAGTAATTCAGGCCAATAAAGTAATCTTTATCCTGTTTTTTTTGAAAATGGGATTTACTTTTAAATTGCGTTTTAAAACCGGAATACCAAGCCAATGCTAAAGCAATCAGCATTAGTATTAACAGAGATATATTTCCTAATTCCATAATCGCTGGACTGTCCATTTCCCTATTTGGATTTACTTTGCTCTTCAGGTATCACAATATTGCCCTGCTCGGCCTTTTTGAGTCGAGCTTCCAGTTGTTTGATTTTTAATTGCGCTTTTATGCGACGAAATAAACCATAACCCAACAATAGTCCTAACAAACCGCCCCAAGCAAAAGCCAATATTAACCATATAGCCAGACTCTGTGGCGACAGCTCTATGCCTATCCACAGGGGGACTTCCACGCTGTTATTACTGGCAAATATAAATCCCGCTAACAGCACTACCAGAAAAAAGAGACAAGCTATAAATCGTGTAAGTTTAGACATGCAATTACTTTATACTAAATCCGATATAAAAAGGCTGTTAAAAAAAACGGCGGTTCCTGCTTCAGGTTCCGCCGTTTAATCAACTCAGCCAATAAAAAGTGTGCTGATAAATATTAAGATATTTCTCGCTGCAAGCTTTCATTGACACGGTCTCTTAGCTCTTTACCAGCTTTGAAATGTGGAACATATTTACCTTTTAACTCAACAGCTTCGCCAGTTTTAGGGTTTCTGCCGGTCCGAGGTGCACGATAATGCAGAGAAAAGCTTCCAAAACCTCTAATCTCTATGCGTCCACCTTCAGCAAGCGCTTCAGACATATAAGAAATGATCGCCTTAACAGTTAACTCAATATCTTTCGCAGATAATTGAGTCTGTTTAGCCGCTATACGTTCAATCAGTTCTGATTTAGTCATAACTTTTAACCTTAGCACTTAGCTGGTTTACAGATCAGCTTCAGCCTTAACAGTGTTAACCCTTACTCTTTTTCCATCTGAGCTTTAATCAAATCACCAACCGTTGCAGGTGCAGCCGACGTAGCAGTTTGTTTGTTGTGCTCAGCAACCGTGTCTTTCTCTTCAGCAATTTCCTTCGCTTTGATAGACAAGGTGATAGTTCGGTTTTTGCGATCCAGGTTAGTAATCTTGGCTTCAACTTCATCGCCTACATTGAGTACTGTTCGTACATCTTCAATACGCTCACGACTGATATCGCCGGCTTTAAGTAATGCTTCTACACCTTCAGCCAGAGTAATTATGGCTTCTTTTGTATCAACAGAACTTACCGTACCGGTAACGATAGAACCTTTATCATGTACTTCCGTGTAGGCTGCGAAAGGATCACCTGAAAGCTGTTTAATCCCCAGAGAAATTCTTTCTCGTTCAGAATCAACGGACAGAATTATTGTGTCGATTTTGTCGCCCTTGGTGTATTGACGAACAGCCTGCTCGCCCGGTTCTTCCCAGGAAATATCGGACAAATGCACCAGACCATCAATTTCACCATCCAGTCCGATGAAAATACCAAAATCGGTAATAGATTTGATGTTGCCGGAGATTCTGTCGCCTTTTTTGAAGGTTTCAGCAAAAGCATCCCATGGGTTTTTCTGGCATTGTTTAAGACCAAGTGAAATACGGCGACGTTCCTGGTCAATATCCAGAATCATCACTTCTACTTCATCACCCAGTTGCACTAATTTTGAAGGATGAATGTTTTTGTTGGTCCAATCCATTTCTGAGACATGAACCAGGCCTTCAACGCCCTCTTCGAGTTCAGCAAAACAACCATAATCGGTCAGGTTGGTAACCACTGCCTTGACCTTGGCGTTTTCAGGATAACGATTCTTGATATCCACCCATGGATCTTCACCCAGTTGTTTCAGTCCCAGTGAAACGCGATTACGTTCGCGATCAAATTTCAAAACCTTGACGTCGATTTCCTTGCCAACTTCTACAATCTCGCTGGGATGTTTAATACGTTTCCATGACATATCAGTGATATGTAATAAACCGTCGACACCTCCCAAATCCACGAAAGCACCATAATCAGTAAGGTTTTTAACAATACCTTTAACCGATTGGCCTTCTTGCAAATTGGAAAGTAACTCGTCACGTTCAGCACTGTTCGCGGATTCCAGAACCGCACGACGCGATACCACAACATTATTGCGTTTCTGATCCAGTTTGATCAGTTTAAACTCAAGTTCTTTATACATCAGATGGTCGACGTCACGAATTGGTCGAACATCAACCAGAGAGCCTGGCAGGAAGGCACGAACTGTGTTCACATCGACCGTAAAGCCACCTTTGACTTTACCATTGATAACGCCCATAACCGCCTCATTCTTCTCAAAGGCACTTTCCAGAACCATCCATGTTTCGGCACGTTTAGCTTTTTCGCGAGACAATTTTGTTTCGCCAAAACCATCTTCAACATTCTCCAGAGCAACTTTTACTTCATCGCCAATTGCAAGATTAAATTCACCTTGATCGTTTAAAAATTCCTGACGGGCTATTACGCCTTCAGATTTCAAACCGGCGTGGACAGTTACCCAATCCGAATCGATATCAATAATGGTTCCGGTAATAATGGAACCTGATTTCATTTCGATTTCTTTTAAGCTTTCTTCAAATAATTCTGCGAAACTTTCGCTCATACTTTTACCTTTAGGTGAAAATCTTTAGAGTAGATTTTCAGATCAAACCATATTCCAGTAAATACGGGTCAGTTAATGTTGAGTGAATCTCAGCTTGATACTGGCGCTTGAAATACACTTTCTTGCAGTATTAATTTCTTAATCAACAGAGCCGCAATATCCGGCACTTGTTTAGTTCTTTGTCTCTTTTTAGCTGTCTGATTTAAGCGCCTTACGAGTAGCACTTAACACTTTTTCAAACACCTGATCTATGCTTAATTCTGTTGTATCTATCAGAATGGCATCTTCAGCAGGAACAAGGGGTGAAATAGTACGATGAGAATCTCGTTCATCCCGGGCTTGTATATCCAGCAAAAGGTCGCGCAGATTAACATTAAGTCCCTTATTTATCAACTGCTTATATCGCCTCTGTCCTCTTTCTTCCAAAGAAGCAGTCAGGAAATATTTTTGGATTGCATCAGGAAAAACTACCGTGCCCATATCGCGGCCATCGGCTACCAGTCCCGGTTCCTGACGAAAAGCCAGTTGTCTTTCAAAAAGCGCTGCCCGTACTTCCGGTATTGCTGCAACCTGGGATGCCAGGTCTCCACTGCTCTCCTGTCGTATGAGACCGGATATTTCCTCGCCGTTCAGCTCAATAGAACCATCAAAAAGACGTGAAAAGTGCACTTCCATATTAAGCGCAAAATCACGCAACATATTGATATTACTGAATATAATATTTTCTTTTGCAGCTCCCGTGCCTACCAGACGGTAAAGCGCACCAGAGTCCAACAGATGCCATTGCAGGGTTTTGGCCAGCTTCTGAGCAATTGTTCCCTTACCCGTGCCGCTGGGTCCATCAATGGTAACAACCGGAATAGTGTCATTCACGATGCAGAGACCTGCATTTTGATACCAACCGTGGATGCAAGCTTTGCAAAACCGGGGAAAGACGTAGCGACATTGTCACAATCCAGAATGTCAATTGCCTGTTTCGAACGTAAAGCAGCAATGGTAAATGCCATGGCGATGCGATGATCGCCTTTACTATCAATCACGCCACCGGCAAAAGGTAAACCGGACGCTGAGTCTGGCTGTAAACCCTTTATGACAATACCATCCGCTTTAACCTCATGAGCTACCCCAAGAATCGCCAGACCATCCGCCATGGCCTGAATACGGTCACTTTCCTTTACCCGTAATTCTTCGGCACCACTAAGTGTCGTTACTCCAACTGCACAGGCGGCTGCTATAAATAACACAGGGAATTCGTCAATCGCCAATGGTACTTGCTCAAGTGGAATATCAATGCCATGTAACGGCGCATAACGGACCCTTATATCTGCCACAGCTTCCCCGCCTGCCTGATATTCCCGAAGAAATTCAATATCGGCCCCCATGGCTCGTAAAATATTGATAACCCCGATTCTGGTGGGATTGATACCAACATGCTTCAGCAGCAGGGTCGAACCCGGCGCTATACTGGCTCCCACCAAGAAGAAGGCAGCAGAGCTGATATCTGCCGGAATATCAATATCGCAGGCTTTCAGCAAGCCGCCACCACAGATCTCTACAGTTCTATCCTTAACTTGTATTGGATACCCAAAAGCTTGCAGCATCAGTTCGGTATGATCTCGACAAGGGGCCGGCTCTGTAATTCGACTGCACCCTTCAACATAAAGCGACGCCAGCAGAATACAGGATTTAACCTGAGCACTAGCCACTGGCATAATATAGTCCATTGCCCGTAACTTTGACGGGCTGATTCTGATCGGAGCAAAACCCCCTGTCTGCAATTGAATTTGTGCACCCATCCTTGTCAATGGTTCAGTTATCCTGAGCATAGGGCGCCTGGAAAGGGATTCGTCTCCGACTAGCACAGAAGAAAAATTCTGTGCAGCCAGCAGTCCAGTCATCAGGCGCATTGCCGTACCAGAATTCCCCATATCCAGATCCTGCTGTGGTGCTTTCAGTCCATGCAAGCCGGCCCCTTGAATTTCCAGCTCACCGCCTTTAGGGTCACTAATCGTAAGCCCCATCGCCCGAAATGCTTTCAGGGTCGCCAGGCTGTCTTCTCCTTCCAGAAAACCCTGAATATGAGTTCTTCCTTCGGCAAGGGCGCCCAACATGATCGCGCGGTGAGAAATGGATTTATCGCCAGGAACACGAATTGAACCCTGAAGGGTGCCGCCGGGCGCCACAGAAAATATTTGTTTCATGCTCATATTATTGATTCGAAAATTTATCTCTGGATAATTTAGTGCGTTTTAATGCTGTCATGATGTACTCGCCGTCGCCCTTCTGCAAAGCCAGTCTGAAGCGTGCGAGATCCTTTTCAAACTCATCCAGAATTGCTTCAAGTGGCACTGCATTACTCAGAAATATATCTCTCCACATGTGCGGGTCACTGGACGCAATCCGCGTAAAATCCCTGAAGCCTCCTGCTGCATACCGAAAAATATCATCACTGCTACCTTGCTTCGACAGAGTATCTACCAGTGCATAGGCCAATAAATGGGGTAAATGGCTGGTCGCCGCCAAAACTTCATCATGTTGCGCCACTGTCATTTCGAGAACTTCGGCCCCCAGTTCACGCCATAATGCGCTAACCAGCGCAAGTGCGCTGGCATCCGTTTCAGGCAAGGGTGTCAGTATCACACGCCGGCCTTCAAATAAATCTGCTTTGGAAGCCTGAAAACCACTCTTTTCTGAACCGGCTATCGGATGACCTGGAACCAGGCTTGCAGGAATTTCACCGAAAGCAGTCATAGCTGCATCCACTGTTGATTGTTTGACACTGGCAACATCGCTAATCACGCAACCCGGCTTGATTATACCGGCCAACCCCTGCAGTATCGGGGCTACGCTCAAGCCTGGCACTGCTATCAGTATCAAATCTGCATCAGCGCATGATGTTTCCAGTACTGTGCTAAAGCCTGCAATAACCCCGGCTTCATGTGCCAGTTGCAGCTCCGTGGGATTCCTGCCAACCGCCCACAATTGAGAACTAAGGCCTTTATCCGATAGAGCCTTGGCTACCGAGCCTCCGATCAGGCCCAGGCCAATAATCACAATCTTCTGATTCAGCAGGACATGCTCAGTAATCTCACGTGCTTTCTCTGTATGCACCATGCCGGCTATCGGGTAAGAACCTAATACCTTAACACCGATATTCGGCTGTTTTAGTGCGGCCAGAGCACTGGCAATATTTGCATCATTCTGGTGCCCGTCTACATCGATATAAAAGGTGTAGGACCAGGCCTCCTTACGTGAGGGCCGGGATTCCAGTTTGCTCATATTTACTGCAAAACGCTTTAATGGTTCCAGAACCTTGAATAAAGCACCTGGTTCGTTATGAGTAGTAATAATCAGCGAGGTCTTGTCATTAAGACCCGGACTGGCCTGATATTTTTTGCTGATGATCAGAAATCGGGTGGTGTTATCTCGGGAATCTTCAATATCCTGGGCCAGTATACTGAGTTGATAGATTTCTGCGGCCGTTTTACTGGCAATTGCAGCAACTCCTTTTTCACGAGCAGCCATTCTGGCTGCTTCGGCATTACTGCTGACAGCAATACGCTCAATGCCGGGATAATGCATATCCAGCCAGTTACGGCACTGTCCCAGAGATTGCTGGTGAGAAACAATCTTCTGAATCTTACCCGCAGCACTTTGTGGATGAATCATCAGCACCTGCTGGATACGCAGCTGAATTTCACCGCAAATTTGTAAAGGGCTACGGCTGAAGCAATCAAGTGTTGCAGTAACTGAACCTTCTGAGGAATTTTCGACAGGAACTACTGCATAGTCTGCCTGCTCTTTTTCGACACAGGCAAAAACTTCCTCAATAGTCGCCAGAGGCAGACCGGCCTGCTGAGGACCAAAATATCTGAGCAATGCGCTATGTGAATAGGTGCCCTGCGGACCTAGGTAAGCAACCTGTTGCTGTGCGCCGATATCATTCATCATCTGCCGGCAGGTTTTGGTCATTGCCTGCCGATTTCGCATCTGAAGAGTCCGCTGCATCTGTGTCCGCTTGCTTGAAGTCCTGTGTCTGGGCATTTTTGCTTTCGCTGCCAATCTCGCTTCCAGACTCACCTTCATCATCATATTCGGGGGCTTCTTCCGGCTCTTCTATCCGTTCCACACCAACCAGGGCTTCACCTTCTTTGAGCTTGATCAGACGTACACCCTGTGTGTTTCGGCCCTGCGAAGAAACTTCATCTGTTCGCGTGCGGACCAGGGTGCCCTTGTCACTGATCAACATGATTTCATCACCATCAAAGACTTGCACGGCACCAACTATTGCACCATTACGTTCACTGGTTTTAATGCCGATTACGCCTTTACCACCGCGTTTGTAACAAGGGAATTCTTCCACTGGCGTACGTTTTCCATAGCCATTTTCACTCACAGCAAGTATTTGTCCATCCGCTTCAGGGATAATCATATCGACCATGTGATGCCCCTCTTCGAGCCGGATTCCTCTTACGCCGCGTGCGGTTCTACCCATCGCGCGTACGTCATTCTCATCAAAGCGAATGACCTTGCCGGAGCTGCTGTACAGCATGACGTCATGTTCACCATTAGTAATGGCTGTTTTAACCAGAGTATCGCCTTCATCAAGCTCGATGGCACGCAGACCAACGCTACGCTGGCGCGCAAAATTAGGCAGGGCTACTTTTTTGACGGTGCCGTTACTGGTGGCCATAAAGACAAATTCATTCTCAGGATAATCCCGTATCGGCAGCAAGCTGGTGATATTTTCCCCTTCTTCCAGGGGTAGAATATTAACAATTGGTTTGCCACGAGCTGTTCGACCAGCAACCGGGATATGAAACACCTTGATCCAGAACACTTTACCCGTCGTGGTAAAACACAACAGGGTGTCATGACTGCTGGCTACCAGCAGATGTTCTACAAAATCTTCATCCTTGACAGTTTGAGCCGCCTTGCCCCGACCGCCACGTCGTTGCGCCTGATAATCAGACAGCGGCTGGCTTTTCGCATAGCCGGTCTGGGAAATCGTGACGACACGATCCTCTTCAGTAATTAAATCTTCGATTGTCAGGTCATGTTGAGAATCCTGAATTTCAGTGCGCCTTTCATCACCATAATTTTCGTTAATTTCTTCAAGCTCACTGCGGATAACTTCCATCAGCCGATGATTGTTCGCCAGAATATCCAGGTATTCCGCTATTTGCTGCAAGAGATCCTTATAATCATTGATCAGTTTTTCCTGCTCCAGGCCGGTCAGTCTGTGCAGTCTCAGTTCCAGTATGGCCTGCGCCTGTTCGGGAGATAAATAATATTCCTGATCCTTAAGTCCGTATTGCTCAGGTAGTTTATCCGGTCGACAGGCATTCGGATCAGAATCTCCAAGCATGGCGAGTACGCCTTGTGAATTCCAGCCACATTCCAGTAATTTAAGTTTGGCTTCGGCGGAGCTTGGTGACTTTTTAATCAGCTCGATAACCGCATCTATATTGGCCAGTGCTACTGCAAGGCCTTCCAGGATGTGGCCTCTTTCTCGGGCTTTTCGCAGCAGAAATACCGTTCGACGGGTAACTACTTCACGACGATGCTGGATAAATGCATCAAGCGCATCCTTCAGGTTTAACAGCTTGGGCTGACCATCAACCAAAGCAACCATATTGATACCGAATACCATCTGCATCTGGGTTTGTGCAAACAGGTTATTGAGCACAACATCGCCGACCTCTCCCTTGCGTAATTCGATAACAATACGCAGGCCATCCTTGTCTGATTCATCCCTGAGCTCACTGATACCTTCCAGTTTCTTTTCCTTTACCAGTTCTGCAATACGCTCAATCAAACGTGCCTTGTTTAACTGATAGGGAATTTCATTGACGATAATGGTTTGGCGCCCGGTTTTTTCATTTTCTTCAATAATGGCGCGCGAACGCATGTAGATTTTTCCACGCCCGGTTTTATAAGCCTGAACGATGCCAGCCCTGCCGTTTATGATGGCTGCTGTTGGGAAATCCGGCCCCTGGATATGCTGAATCAGCTCATCAATTTCAATATCAGGGTTGTCCATCATTGCAAAGGTGGCACTTATCACTTCTCTAAGGTTGTGCGGAGGAATATTGGTTGCCATGCCAACAGCAATACCGGATGAGCCATTGACCAGCAAATTGGGCACGCGGGTGGGCAATACATCAGGAATCAGCTCAGTGCCATCATAGTTTTCTGTGAAATTGACGGTTTCCTTATCTAAATCTGCCAACAGGTCATGCGCCATTTTCTTCATGCGTATTTCGGTATAACGCATGGCTGCGGCTGAATCGCCGTCTATGGAACCAAAATTGCCCTGACCATCAACAAGGGGATAACGAAGTGAAAAATCCTGTGCCATACGTACGATGGTTTCATAGACGGCTGAATCACCATGTGGATGATATTTACCGATGACATCGCCGACCACACGCGCAGATTTTTTATAAGGTTTATTCCAGTCATTGGAGAGCACATTCATAGCAAACAGTACACGCCTGTGTACAGGCTTGAGACCATCTCTGACATCGGGAAGCGCCCTACCGACAATTACGCTCATCGCATAATCGAGATAGGACTGACGCATTTCGCTTTCTATGGAAACTGAATAAATCTGACCGCCGCTCTGACCTTCATTCTGATCAATAATATCCGACATAAAATGCTTTTAATTCCTTGCAATAACCTGCTGTTAACGATCTTTTTTGAGGACCGGAGCCGGTTAGAATTTATCTTATTTTAAGAGCCGGATTGTAGCATATTCAGAGTCTGAACTGACAGTGAAAGTACCTGTTTTTGGCAATTATCGGTATACTCCCGAAAAGATTAATTATTTATGCAAAATCAATAAATTATGCCCCAAAAACCAGCAGCTGAAAGGCGCCAGATAGTCGACACAATCATCCATGCACGCTGGCTGGTTCCAATGACCCAAAAAGGCCTTATTCTTAAAGATCATAGTCTGATTATTCAGCAGCGGATGATCCGTGAAATCTTACCTACCACTGATGCAGAAAAATATTTCCAAAGCTCAAACACCTATACCCTTGGTGAACATATTTTGATTCCGGGTCTTATTAATGCCCACGGCCATGCTGCAATGAGTTTGTTCAGGGGCTTTGCCGATGACATGCATTTGCAGCCCTGGCTGGAAGAGAAAATCTGGCCTGCTGAAGGCCAGTGGGTGAGTGAAGAATTTGTGAAAGATGGCACAGAGCTCGCTATCGCTGAAATGCTGCTGGCAGGTACAACTGCATTTACCGACATGTATTTTTTCCCGGACCAGGTCGCCAAGGTCGCCATCAAAGCAAATATCCGCGCTCATTTGGCTTCCCCGGTCCTGGATTTTCCGACGGTATGGGCACAAGATCCGGCAGAGTACATTCACAAAGCGATGGACTTGCATGACAACTATAAAAACAATGAGCATATCTATGTCGGCTTTGGCCCGCATGCTACCTATAGCGTTTCCGACGAACCCATGCAGAAGATTTCCACATTAGCCAGTGAACTGGATATTGCCATTCATATGCATGTACACGAAACAGCACAGGAAGTTCAGAATGCAATAGCAGCAAATGGGATCAGGCCCCTTGCACATTTACAGAATCTGGGCTTGTTGATTCCCAATCTGCAATGCGTGCATCTGACTCAAGTCGAGGCTGATGAAATACGCCTGCTTGCCGGCTCAGGAGTTTCTGTTGTGCACTGCCCTGCTTCTAACATGAAACTTGCCAGCGGTTTTTGCCCGGTTGCCAGCTTATTGGAAGCCGGTATCAATGTGGCCCTGGGTACTGACGGTAGCGCCAGTAACAATGAGTTGAACATGTTTAACGAAATGCGTTTAGCCGCGCTGATCGGCAAAGGCACTGAACATGATGCCAGTGTACTATCGGCATGGGAGGTCTTGAAAATGGCAACTGTAAACGGCGCTAAACTGATGGGACTGAGTGACCTGACCGGCACTCTGGAATCAGGAAAATTTGCTGATATTACTGCCGTCAACCTGAACCAAATTAACACAGCTCCCGTATATGACCCGGTCGCCACATTGGTTTATAGTGCTCAGGCTTCACAAGTCAGTCATGTTTGGGTCGGAGGGCAGTTAAATGTGGAAAATGGAGAATTGCTCAGCATCGACAAACAACAGTTGATTGAAAAAGCACGCAAATGGGCTGATAAAATTCGCCAGGGCTGAAACCCGGCATAGATAAATCAAAAAGCAATTAATTCAATTTCTACCAACAACACAGTTAAAATTTAGGAAAGTAAGCAGTGAGTGAAAGACTTAATACTGAGTTCAACAGCAACATTGATAACAGTGAAATTGCCAAATTCGAAGCACTGGCTGCACGCTGGTGGGACAGAAACAGTGAATTCAAACCTCTGCACGAAATTAACCCTCTACGCATGGGCTTTATTGACAGCAAAGTAAATCTGGCAGGACTGAAGGTTCTGGACATCGGTTGTGGGGGGGGGATTTTAAGTGAAGCCATGGCACACAGGGGAGCACTCGTAACCGGCATTGATATGGGTGAAGCACCATTGTCAGTTGCTAAGCTGCACCTGCTGGAAAGCGGCCTCGATATTGAGTATCAGCAAAGTTCAGCAGAAGCCTACGCCCAACAGCACGCAGCAACATTCGATGTAATCACCTGTCTGGAAATGCTGGAGCATGTTCCTGATCCTGCTTCGGTATTAAAGGCCTGTCATTCGCTGCTAAAACCGGGTGGTCGGCTCTTTCTATCAACGATTAACCGAAATCCGAAATCCTACCTGTTTGCCGTGTTGGGTGCTGAATATATTTTACGTTTGCTCCCGAGAGGAACACATGATTATAAAAAATTTATTCGCCCTTCCGAACTTGCCCAGTTTGCGCGTAATACAGACCTGCAGTTAAAGACCCTGCGTGGTATGAGCTATAATCCCTTTACAAAGAAATACCGCCTGTCCGAAGACGTCGATGTCAATTACCTGATGTATCTGGAAAAGCCCGCATGAAAAAGACGGTGACATTTTGAGTAGACTTGTACTTTTTGATCTGGATGGAACTTTACTCGACACTGCCAAGGATTTTACCCAGGTACTTAATCAACAACTTCATCAACATGAAATGGAAGCTGTCTCTTTTCAACGAGTCCGTGAAACTGTTTCAGACGGTGCCAGAGCATTGATAAAAATGGGCTTCGGAATAGATGACTCCCACAGCAATTTTGATCACTATTTACAGGAACTGCTAGATTTATACGCTGAGAAAATAGTCATGACTGAAGCAGTTCTGTTTAAAGGCATCACCGAACTTTTACAGAACATCGAAGCTGAACAGCTGCAATGGGGTATCGTCACAAATAAGCCCTCGCGATTTACCTTGCCCTTGTTAGAAAAGTTTACAGCCATGAGTAATTCATCCGTTGTTCTTTGTGCAGATCAGGTAAAAAACGGCAAGCCCGACCCTGAAGGACTGTTAATGGCATGTCAAATGCTCGCCTGTAAAACCGAGCACTGCATATACGTCGGGGACCATAAGCGGGATATTGACGCTGGCAAAAATGCCAATATAAAAACCATTGCCGTCAGTTGGGGATACTATCCCGAACACACCAGGCTGGAGGACTGGCAGGCAGACTTGATCGTTAATAGTCCCCAGGAAATTACGAATTACTTATTTGGATAAGACCATGTTTGATTATCTTGCTCCTCCCACGCTTTTAAAAGACAAAGTCATCCTGGTGAGTGGTGCCGGCTCGGGCATTGGCCGTGCAGCGGCACTCTCGTATGCCAAACATGGTGCTACTGTTATTTTACTGGGTCGTAATGTGGAAAAACTTGAACAGGTCTACGATGAAATAGAAGCAGCAGGTGGTATACAACCTGCAATAACCCCGTTTGACCTGGAAACCGCCGATGACAACAACTACCAGGAACTGGTTAACAGTATCTATAACGAATTTGGCAGGCTCGATGGTTTGCTGAACAATGCATCAATATTAGGCATGTTGACCCCAATACAAAGCTATCCTTTGGCAACCTGGAATAAAGTGATTCAAACCAACCTGAACGCGCAATTTGCCATGAGTAAATATTGTCTGCCTTTGTTACAGAAAGCAGAAACTGCATCCATAATTTTCACTTCATCCGGAGCAGGTCGAAAAGCCTATGCGTACTGGGGAGCTTACTCCGTTTCAAAAGCTGCAATAGAAGCCTTGTCTCAGGTCTTGTTTCTGGAACTGGAAAACACCTCAAAAATTCGCGTGAATACGATTAACCCGGGAGCTACTGCTACCAAAATGCGCAAGCAGGCTTTCCCGGCTGAGAACCCCGAAAAAATCGCTCAGGCCGAGGACATCATGCCAGTATTTTTATATCTGATGGGTAAAGATAGCCTGCAGGAGAACGGCAAACAGTTTGATGCTCAGTAACTTTGTATATGACCTGAAACTACTGAATAGTTTGCGAGTCTACCATGGCACTTAAGAATCAACCGGAGCAGTTTCTTTAAAAGGAGCATACTCATCCAGTCTTTCCAGCAAGGATATAAGATTTGGAAATGGCTCAACACTGAAGTGCTTTCTGAAACGATTCCAGTCAAGAAAACAGGCTAGCCTCAATTCGACATCTGTCCAGGGAGCCTGCTCTGAATAAGTATGCTTTTCAAAATCACTGAGCCCGGTCTGAATACGGTTTTGTTGCCGTTGCAGATATGGAATACTTTCCGGCATCAGGCCTTCCTTCTTCAACAGGAATAAATTTACCTGCGCATCAATCAGCGTGTTCACTGCACAGAAATCATTTAAATCTTCGACCCTTGGTAAATAAACCCGCCCTGAAAGCTCGCGGATAAAACGCAGTATTGAACTGGAATCAGTCAGCATTTTTGTTTCACCATCCTTTGCATATTCCAAAAAGGGAATTCTCTGCATCGGGGAAAGCTGTGTGCTGACTTTTGCATCGGCATGAATAAATTCAAAATCCAGACCACTTTCCAGCAAGGCAATATGGCAATGACGAACAAATGGAGATGGGGAGTTGCCGTATAGTTTCATATATTATTTATGACTCTTAATTTTATCCATTACAGGGTAATCATTATACTGATTGACCAGCTTTAAAATCACTTCAACCATCATTTCTCAAAATGCCGCTAAATTATCTGTACTTTCTTTGATACTTACTACTTCTCGGCACTGGTGCTTTGGAAGGCCGATATTTCAAACCTGCCAGTCCATATAATTCTTTGACTTCGCTTGCTGGCAGCTCACGAAACTGACCTGCTTTCACCGTGCTGGAAATAAAAACATTACCATAACGCACACGTTTCAGGCGACTGACTTTTACACCCTGTGATTCCCACAGTCTTCTGACTTCACGATTCCGCCCTTCCATGATGACAACGTGGTACCACTTGTTGACACCTTCGCCTGAAAAGAACTGGATATCGGTAAAATTTGCCATACCGTCTTCCAAAAGAACACCCTGATGCATGGCCTGAACCATTTCTTTTGTGACTTCGCCATTCACACGCACAGCATATTCGCGCTCAATCTTCATCGAGGGATGCATTAATTTATTTGCCAGTTCCCCATCAGTGGTAAATAACAAGAGCCCGCTGGTGTTTATATCCAGGCGGCCCACCGCGACCCATCGTGCGTGTTGTAAATGCGGCAATTTATCAAACACTGAGGGGCGACCTTCAGGATCGTTCCTTGAACAGATTTCACCTTCAGGTTTGTTATAAAGCAGAACAGTTTGAGGAACTGAGCTTGCGGTATTGGAAGAAAGTTTTTTGCCATCTACGGTGATCTTATCTATACCACTTACCCGATCGCCCAGATTCGCCACTTTGCCATTTACACTAACGCGACCTGCCTTGACCCAGCTTTCCATTTCCCGTCTTGAACCAAAACCGGCTCTTGCCAGCACTTTTTGCAGCTTTTCATCTGTGACTCTTTGCATCTTGATTTCTCACGAAATTAATAATTTGTTTTAAAAAAAATCAGCCGGTTAATTCTTCATCATCTTCATGATCAGCTTCGTCAATATCATCGTCCAGCTCAAGCTTTGCATCAGTATCATCCGTCTCACTTTCACTTTCACTTTCAACTTCTTCAACTTCATATTCGTCATCTTCATCCAGATCCTCATCAGGCCCTGCCTGAATACCCAGGATTTCATCAATTGAACGGGTACCTATGGCTGCAGCTGCAAGCTCTTCTTCATCCGGGACGATGACTTCATCATCTTCGAGCCCCTCAGGATACTCAAGCACTATTCCTACCGGCTTTTCTTCATCCAGCGTCAGGTTCTGGTTCGGGTCTTCAATATCACGAATTTCGGTAAGCGCCGGCAATTCATCCAGATTCTGCAAATTAAAATAATCCAGAAACTCTCGTGTAGAGGCGTACATGGCAGGCCGACCTGGCACATCACGATGCCCAACCACTCTGACCCAATCCCTGTCCAACAGCGTGCGAATTATGCTGGAGCTGACGGCAACACCGCGGATTTTTTCAATATCACCACGGGTAATTGGCTGACGGTAAGCAATGATTGCCAAGGTTTCCAGTAGTGCCCGGGAATAACGCTGGGGCTTCTCTTCCCATAGACGGCCAATCCAGTCACTGAGCTCCTTACGCACCTGAAAACGATAACCAGAAGCCACCAGCTTCAGTTCATAGCCGTGACCTTCACAGCCCTTTTCGATTTCCTGTAAAACTCTTTTCAGGACCTCACGCTCGGGGCGTTCCTGTTGGGTAAATACCTCTGCGATTTTATCTAGACTCATCGGTTTACCTGCCGCCAATAACAGTCCTTCAATAATTTGCTTTATTTTTTCTTCATCATTCATGTGCTTTTTGCCTTGATATGGATTGGCGCAAAAGGTTCACTTTGGGCTAATTCTATAAGGGATTCTTTAATCAATTCCATTACTGCCAGGAAGGTCACTACAATGCCCAGTTTTCCTTCATCTTTTAAGACCAGCGAGGTCAGTGGTGTAAATTGTTTATCCGAAATTCGCAATAAAATCTGCGACATTTTTTCACGAGTAGACAGGGACTGGCGTTGCACATGATGACTTCCCTGTAAATCGGATCGCCTCAATACATCGGCAAAAGCAATCAAGATATCCTGCAGATCAACCTCCGGCAAAGGCACTTCCTTATTCATTTCCGGCGCCTGAGCTGAAGCCAGATTCAGATCCCTGTGTAAACGCGGCAACTCATCCATCTGTTCGGCCGCTTCACGATAACGTTCATATTCCTGAAGCCGTCTTATCAATTGTGCTCTTGGGTCTTCTTCGTCTTCTTCGTCTTCTTCGTTGCGCGGCAATAAAAAGCGGGATTTTATTTCTGCCAGCATGGCGGCCATCACCAGATACTCGGCAGCCAATTCAAACTGTGCGGCCTCCATTAATTCAACATAGGCAATGTATTGTTCAGTAATTTCAGCAATATTCACATTCAGAATATCAATATTCTGACGACGAATCAGATACAGCAATAAATCCAGTGGCCCTTCAAATGCTTCCAGAAAAACTTCCAGGGCATCCGGTGGAATATATAAATCTCTGGGTAAATTGGTTACTGCCTGACCAGCGACAAAAGCAAAGGGCATCTCGGTTTGTTTGCCCTCATGCAGTTGCCGTGCCTGACTCAGCAGGCTGATACGGCTTTGTGGTTCTTCTGTTACTGTTTCGGTATCGTCACTCATCCTGTTTACCGGTAGTTTAGCCCCATTGCATGCCGCACATCATCGAGGGTTTCTTTTGCCACATCACGTGCTTTTTCTGAACCCTCGTTAATGATGGACCTCACCATTCCAGGGTTTTCCTGATACTGCCGGGCTTTTTCCTTGATAGGTCTCACTTCCGCTATCACCGCATCAATAACCGGTTTTTTGCATTCAAGACAACCGATACCGGCGCTGCGGCAACCTTCCTGCACCCAATTGCGAGTAGCTTCATCGGAGTAAACCTCATGAAACTGCCACACCGGACATTTATCCGGGTCACCTGGATCAGTGAGTCGAACTCGCGCAGGATCGGTCGGCATGGTTTTTAATTTCTGCATGATCTCGTCTTCATCTTCACGCAGGCCGATCGTATTATTATATGACTTGGACATTTTACGCCCATCAAGCCCAGGCATTTTAGATGCTTTGGTTAACAGTGACTGCGGCTCGGGAAGAATCATTTTCCCGCCACCCTCTATGTAACCGTACAGTCGTTCCCGATCACCCAGGGTAATATTCTGCTGTTCTTTTAATAATGCCTGTGCCCTCAGCAAGGATTCCTGGTCACCGGCCTCCTGATAATTCTTGCGCAGCGAACTATATAACTTGGCCGCTTTTTTACCCATTTTTTTGATTGCCGCTTCGGCCAATTCTTCGAAATCCGGCTCCCTGCCGTAAAGATGATTAAATCGACGGGCGATTTCACGGGTTAATTCCACATGAGCTACCTGATCAGCCCCGACCGGGACCAGGCCGGCACGATAGATCAGAATATCAGCACTTTGCAGCAAGGGATATCCAAGGAAGCCATAGGTATCGAGTTCTTTTTCTTTAAGGTTTTCCTGCATATCCTTATAGCTTGGCACCCGTTCCAGCCAACCCAAAGGGGTCATCATCGACAAAAGTAAATGTAATTCGGCATGTTCTGGCACTTTAGACTGTATAAAAAGCGTTGCCGCATTAGGGCTGACACCGGCAGCCAGCCAGTCAATAACCATGTCCCAAACGCTTTCACCAATAACCTTGGGATTATCGTAATTGGTGGTTAAGGCATGCCAATCAGCAGCGAACAGGAAGCACTCGTATTCATGCTGTAATTTAATCCAGTTTTTAATAACGCCGTGGTAGTGGCCTAAATGGAGGCGCCCGGTTGGACGCATTCCTGATAATACTCGCTGCTGCGAATCTACTGAACTCAAGACTTTTTCCCCGACTGCAAATTGCCGATCATTATAACTTTATTTTGTGATTGCAGGGCAGATTTATCACCTATGGCCGGCAAATATATCAGCTCCTGAAGGTCCAAGCCTGATGACGGATACAGCTCCTCGTATGTATGGTTGATAAAGGGTTGACTGAAAGCAGCCAGGCTCAGTCAATCCGGATTTGCTGTCCAAAGCGGACTTGCTTGGCTCATCCCCTAACAAGATTAATGCGATACCCGGTTTACAACACTAATTTTGAAACGGCCCGGCATCCGCTTTGCCTATGCGCAGAACCTGGGGAGTTCCTTCAACCAAATCAACGACAGTGGTTGCTTCCAGGCCGCAAAAACCCGAATCAATAATCAGGTCAACGGCATGCCCAAGCTCATCCTTAATATCATCGATTTCATAAGGAGGTTCCTGCTCTCCTGGCATAATCAAGGTGCTGCTGAGTATTGGCTCATTCAGCTCACCCAATAATGACGCCACTACCGGATGATCGGGAATTCTTATCCCGATGGTTTTACGTTTAGGGTGCATTAGCAAACGCGGCAGCTCGGAAGTCGCTCTTAAAATAAAGGTGTAGGCCCCCGGGGTATAGGCCTTAAGTAAGCGATAAGCACTATTGTCCACCCTTGCATAAACCGCTATTTCGGAAAGATCCCGGCAAACCAGTGTGAAATTATGCCTGGCATCAAATTGCCGGATTCGCGAAATCTTTTGCAGGGCAGCCTTGTTACCAATACGGCAGCCCAGCGCATAAGCAGAATCGGTAGGGTAAATAATCACCCCTCCTGCCTTAAGAATTTCTACGGCCTGTCTTATCAAGCGCAACTGGGGGTTTTCTGAATGTATTTCCAATATTTGTGTCATTAGCGGTTTCCTGCAATCAGCCCAGATGGATATGACTTAGTCCGGGATAGCGACTTTACACGATATCAACTAGAATGGGGCATGAAACAGTTAATTGACTATATCCCCTTAATCTTTTTCTTCATCGTCTATAAGATGGATGAGCGAATTATCCAGATTGGCTCATACGCCTATACCCTCGGTGGTATCTTTAGTGCTACTGAAATTCTGGTGATCAGCTCTATTATCGTTTATGGCTTGCTATATTTAATCCACAAAAAGCTCACACGAGCTCAGATTATTACCTTGGTCGCCGTACTGTTCTTTTGTTCGTTTACCATTATTTTTCGCGAAGAAGCCATTCTCAAATGGAAAGCTCCGGTCGTTAACTGGATTTTCGGAGCCATTTTCCTGGGTAGCCATTTTCTGACTTCCAAAAACGCCACACAAATGATGCTGGAACATGCTGTGATCATGCCAGATCAGGCCTGGAGACGTTTAAATCTGGCCTGGGCCTGTTTTTTCCTGTTCCTGGGAGGAATCAATCTGTTTGTTGCCTTCACCTTCCATGATTACTGGGTAGACTTTAAGGTCTTCGGCAGTATGGGTCTGCTCTTGTTGTTTATTATCGGCCAAACCTTCTATCTAATGCCCTACTTGCAGGATGAAGATGACGAAAAGGATGCAGAAAACCTCGATAACACAAAGAAATCTTCTCTATAAAACGCCCTAATCAGTCAAGGCTGCCCTTAAGTCTGGAAAGTTTTCGTCCAGAATAACATTCCATTGATAAACCCGGTCTGCGTATCTCTCCAGAAATGCCGCTGCATTACCTTCAATTCTGATGGACTGAATTGTATCGCCACGACTAATTTGTCGAATAAGCTCCCTGCCATTATGTATTTTTCCGAACACTGTGTGCAGCTCATTCAAATGCGGAGTAGCAACGTGGGTAATGAAAAATTGACTGCCATTGGTATCGGGCCCTGAATTGGCCATGGATAGAATGCCATCCTGATTATGTCGCATACGGATTTCATCCTCGAACTGGTAGCCTGGACCACCTGAACCGTCGCCAAAGGGATCTCCCCCTTGTGCCATAAAATCCTCGATAACACGATGAAAGGTCAGACCATCATAATATCCACGAGTGGCCAGATTCACGAAATTAGCGACCGTTATCGGAGCCACGGATTTGTAGAGTAAAAACTCCATACTTCCATGTTCGGTTTCAATCACCGCATAGAGTTCTGCTGGATCTTTTGCTTCTTGTGCATTAGCACTCAGAGTGAACGATAAACTTACAATCAGTGCCCAAATTATCTTGCCTGTCTTCATCAGTATTTACTCCAGCTGTATAAATGCGCCTTATTATAGTTCCTTTTCTGCTTGCGTGTTCAAGAACTCCGCTATGGCACTGACCAGCGGTTTCATAAAGTAGGTTCTTTCCGGCATGATAGATACCCGTATGCCCTGCTCCTCCAGCATATCCCTTACTACCGGGCCAACAGCAGCAACAAAAGTATTGCTCAAGCCAGCCATTAATGATTTTTCGAGCTGATGCTGGCTGGCCACCTTAAACAAGCGATGGACCTGTGCTTGAGAAGTAAAGGCTATAACATCAATTTCATCGAGCGCCATGGTTTGAATCAGATCAACTACTTTTGATTCTTCCAATTGATTTGCATAAACATACGGCGCCACCGGGCTTACAATGGCTCCGCGCTGTTGCAGATAGCTAATCAGCTTTATATTCGGGTCTTCACCATAGAGCTGGACTGCTATATTTAATCCATTTATATCCATTGATTGCAGGCTGGCTATTACACCATCAGTTGTAGGTGTGACTGCCTCAAGCTCACGTTCCAGACCAATTTCGCGTAAAGCCTGAAAGGGTTTGGGGCCTCTGCACAGCTTCTCAGATCTGGCAAGCGCTTCAATAAATCCTGCATCTAATTGATATTTCTCTGCCAGACTGAGCAAACGCCTGAGCCCTTCACCGGTAAGTAATATAAAAATATCAGGTGGTTTGCTGATAAAGTCTTCCAGCCATTTCAGTACCGGCTTTGGATCAGGCACATCATGAATAGAAACCAGTGGCACTGGGACCACCATTGCACCTCTCTTACGCAGCATCTCTGTCATCAGCAGTAATTGCCTGTTTTCCGGCACTGCGATCACCCGTCCGCTCAAGCTTAAATCTGGTGAAATCATTAAATCCTCCCTGCAGGAAAGTAATGGATTATGGAAGGATTATGGCTTTGTGCAAGCGCTATTCTTCAGTTGTAAAGCAAATAATGTGAACAAGGTAACACTTTTATGCGCATTCACCTGCATAAAGTGTGTATTTTTAGGTCACATTTCAAATTTTTGTTACCTATCTGGATATTATTTTTCGTTAACTTTACAAAATCTTAATCGAACTCTGCTATTTCAATCACTTAGAAGAATAATCTCATGATGCTCATTCAACTAAATAAAGTAACAATATTGAAGATAATGTGAATTTTTAACACAAAGTGTTACCGTTTTTAAAAATATAGTGTTACTATAGCGCCACGTTTTTAAAAGAGACGTATTAATCATCCAACATTCTTAAAAGGAGCCCGGCGGTGAACAGAGTAGTACTGAGTATTGAAGAGAAAGAAACATTGGTGGAATATGTCAAATCAGCGTTAAGTACGCTGGCAGTCTTGATAGTTCCGGTATTAGCTTTATGGGCATCATTTTCTTGATAGCCCAATACAGAATTTAACACAGCTAGTAAAGAATCCCCCCTTGCCTTTATTAGCTGGCAGTTAAGCTTAAATTTTTTAAACGCGCAGCCTACTGAGTCATACCCCTTCTATATATTTCAGGCTGCGCTTTTTTTTTGCCTGAATTTTCAGGAATCCGTAATCCTGCCGACAAAATTACACGGTTTATGCTGGCTGTTTAGTTGTTCGGCAATAATACCTTCCCATGCTGTTTTACATGCCCCGGTTGACCCAGGCATACAAAAAATAACGGTATCATTGCTCAACCCCGCAAAGGCTCTGGACTGTACTGTTGAAGAACCAATTTCCTGATAGGACAAGGCCCTGAAAAGCTCCCCAAAACCATCTATAGTGGAATCCAGTAAAGGGCTGATTGCCACCACTGTATTGTCTCTGCGGGTGAAACCCGTACCACCAGTCAGTAAAATTGCCTGAATACTGTTATCGGCAACAAGATTGGCGACCAGAGCTCGCAATCGATAGATATCGTCTTTACAGATATGCTTTTCAGCCAGACGATGCCCTGCTTCTGTTAACTGCTTTTCAAGATAATGGCCAGAACTATCATTTTCCTCTGTGCGAGTATCCGAAACTGTTACTACGGCAATATTCAGAGCGACGAAAACTTCTTGTGCTTTATTACCTGCCACCGATTAACCTCCGGTCATATTCATAAATCTAACTATCTGGGGCTGCTCTTTATCATAGAAATAATGCCGTAATGGCTTGATATCCATGGCTTTAATAATACTTTCTTTCAATAACTCAGTATTTTCAGGCTGTTCACGCAAAAGTTGTCGTAAATCGCTTGAATATTCATTTCCCAAACAGAGCAGCAAGCGACCTTCAACAGTCACCCGAACACGGTTGCAGCTTTCACAGAAGTTATGTGAAACAGGTGAGATAAAGCCTACTTTTGTAGACTGACCCTGCAATTGATAATACCTGGATGGACCGGCAGTCGTCATTTCAATGGGTTCAATAACATAACGTTCTGCAATCATATCCCTGACCTCCTGGTTGGATACCGTGGTATCCAGCCTTTCATGATCACTGATTTCACCCAGTGGCATTTCTTCAATAAAAGCGATATTGATACCCAGCCCCATAGCGTATTCCAGCAGCTTAATGACTTCCTGGTCGTTTATGCCTCGCAGCACTACCGTATTTAATCGCACACCCTCAAATCCGGCAGCAACAGCACTTTCGACACCCTTCAGTACCTTTGCAAGCTCTCCGGTTCGGGTCATTGTCTTGAAGCGGACGGGATCAAGACTGTCAAGACTGATATTGATGCGGCTCACCCCTGCGTCCCTTAGAGGTACGGCCAGTTTTTCCAGTTGCGAACCATTTGTTGTCAACAATAACTCCTGCAATCCGGGCAATTTACCTATTTTTTCGATCAGTGACATGACATTATTTCTGATCAGCGGCTCACCACCGGTCAGGCGAATTTTATTAACCCCCAGTTCGGTAAAGGCCTGGGCAACTTTATAGATTTCCTCAAGACTTAATATCTGCTTACGGGGCAAAAAAGTCATTTCTTCTGACATGCAATACACACAACGAAAATCACATCGATCTGTCAGTGACAAACGCACATAATCTATATGACGACCGTGTTTATCGATTAATCTTGTATTTTGCTCAGACATTTAAGCCTTATATCTCGGTTTTCTGTACTTAGTGGCCCTCGATAATACAGCAATTAAAAGCGTCTAGCTAAAGCTTACTACGCCAGCTAGTGCTTCACTTTGAAATTTCTTGTGGCTTAAAGCGCTGTAACTGGACACATAGCCATGCAGACACTTACCATGCGTGTTTTGGCTATTCCTAATGGAAAAAATACAGGCATGCAGTATTCATGTTCACTCCTGACGACCTGACAGCATTTTTTCTCACCCTGAAACTTGCCCTGGTTACTACCATCATTCTGCTAATCGTGGGCACCCCTCTGGCCTGGTGGCTGGCTCGCAGCCGCTGGCGCTATAAATTTATCCTCGAAGCCATGGTTGCATTGCCTCTGGTGTTGCCACCAACCGTACTGGGTTTTTATTTGCTGTTAATGCTCGGTGCTAACGGCCCGATTGGATCCCTGTTTCAGGCCATGGGAGCAGAACCATTGGCGTTCAGTTTCAGTGGTCTGGTAATCGGCTCAGTTTTCTATTCCATTCCTTTTGTGGTGCAACCCCTCCAGGATGCTTTTAATAATATTGGCAGACGACCACTGGAAGTTGCTGCAACATTAGGAGCTTCTCCCCTGGATCGCTTCTGGACTGTAGCCATCCCGCTGGCCCGACCGGGTTTTTTAACAGCATGTGTTTTGGGATTCGCTCATACCATTGGTGAATTTGGTGTAGTTCTGATGATAGGAGGAAATATTCCTGGTGAGACACAGGTATTGTCTATTGCCATTTATGAACATGTTGAAGTACTCGACTATGCCAATGCACATATCCTGTCTGCAGCACTGGTAGTGTTGTCTTTCCTGATGCTTTTGACGGTTTATGCCCTCAATGGGCGATTTAAGGTTGTTCGGCTGTGAGAGTTATCGCGCAATTTAAAATACCCCGTACTGAGTTGTTGAACTTTAATTTTGATATTTCAGCACAGGGAATTACAGCGGTGTTTGGCATTTCAGGTAGCGGCAAAACTTCCTTGCTAAGGGCGATAGCCGGCCTGGATTTTCATGCCGGATCCTATCTCCAGATCGGAGATGATATTTGGCAGGATGAAAGCAGCTTTCTCAAGCCGCATAAACGATCAATCGGATATGTTTTCCAGGAAGCCAGCCTCTTTGAACACCTTACTGTTCTGCAAAATATACAATATGGCATCAAGCGAATGGCGACTTCTGCCTCCGTCATTTCTTTGCCTCAAGTCATAGAATTATTAGGTTTGGAAGCACTGCTAGAACGTAAGCCTGCCCAGCTTTCTGGCGGCGAACGTCAACGTGTTGCCATTGCACGGGCTCTGGCAGTTAACCCGCGTATCTTATTAATGGATGAACCCCTGGCCTCGCTTGATCAAACCCGCAAGGAAGAGCTGCTGCCTTATATTGAATCACTAAACAGGCAACTGAATATTCCGGTTTTCTATGTAAGTCATGCCAGTGAAGAAATAGCCCGCCTGGCTGATCAGCTTATTTTTATAGAGGACAGCATGATAAAAGCTGCCGGACCTATAGAAAATTTACTGACGCGAACTGATTTGTCTCTGGCGCATCGTCGCCAGGCAGAATCGCTTATTTTCGCTACTGCTGAGCAATACGACGCAAAATTTCAGTTAAATTATTTGAGTTCCGCCGCAGGAACATTCGTGGTGCCGGGAACTAAACTTGTACCGGGCAAACAGGTGAGGTTACGTCTGACTGCACAGGACATCAGCCTCACCCTGGAGGCCCAAAAAGACACCAGCATACTGAATATTTTTCCGGCGCTAGTGGATGAACTTATTCCCGAAGACAATGCCCAGCTTACTGTACGTTTACTGATCAACAATCTGCCGGTGCTTGCCAGGATCACGCTTAAGTCTGCTGCCAATTTGCAATTGCAAAAAAACAAGTCTGTGTTTGCGCAGATAAAAAGTGTCGCCGTGCTGGCTTGAGAGTATTTTCGGCCACCTGAAATGTTCAGGCAGAATTATTACCTGTGAACCAGCTAATAAATTTCACACTTTTTTTAGCAACAGTTTCAGCCGCAATTTTTACCAATAGTTTTCAGTTGTAATCTGCCCGGGTTTACGCCGCAGGTTCTTTGTGAAGCCCCTGGCTTTCAACAGCTCAACACTCTCCTTCACCATGGCGGGATTGCCGCACAGCATGATTTGTGATGTGTCAGTGGCGAGTTTCAAGCCTAACTTCTGTTCCAGACTTCCGTCATTCAGGCTTTGCGGAATTCTCCCCTTAATGGCCCCTGGAAAATTATCGCGGCTGACAAAAGCCTGGAACCTGAATTGCTCAGCATGCTGTGCAGAAATTTTTTCGACCAGACTCTGATATGCTAAATCACGACCGGTTCTTACGCCTTCAACCAGGACGATATTTTCATAACTCTGCCAGACTTCTTCAGTACCCAATATGGAAAAATAAGGCGCAATGCCCGTTCCTGTACCTATCATCCATAAATCTCGCGCTGTTGGCACTTCATCAAGCGTAAAAAAACCATTGGCCTGCTGCTTGACCAATACAGTGTCACCCTCAGACAGGCCAACCAGGGCATTCGAAAGCACACCATCAGTTGCAACATAGAAAAAAAACTCGAGGGGTTGCTGTCCAGGAGAGCTTAAAAAAGAATAAGGCCTGGCAATCTCCTCATCATTGATCAGCAGAGCCAGACTGGTAAATTGCCCGGCGGTAAAATCATCGATATCGGCATCAACCTTTAATGAAAAAAGATTTTCATGCCAGTGAATGTTCGCGACGATTTTACCTTCAACCCATTTTGCCAAAACTACTACCTCTCTTTTTAACTGCGTGCAGGCTAACGGATAAATTGTACGCTTCTGCGTGTTAAGGCTACATCGCGCAAAAATTGCTGTTCACTGAGTGTGTCGGATAAGGGGATTACTTCTGCCAGTTCATCCATGATTCTGACAGCATGATTATTGGTCGTCCAGCGGCTAAGCAGCTCTTCTCTTGCTGCCTGTATGTCGGCTCGGTAACTACTTCTGATAAAGCGTTCCTTAAGTGCATTACCATAGCCATATCCAAAACCACCCATAAAATCCCCGCTACCCAAGGCAAGATTCATATCCCAGCTTATAACGGTAAAATTTTCATCAACCAGGTCATACCAGAATAAAAAATTCTTGCCGGGGCCCGACATATCATCAAAATTTTGCAGGATGTCCTGAGTAGCTACATAGCGTGCAAAACTTTCTATATCAACCCAGTCTGCCAACTCAGCTTCAAATTTTTCTGCATCCACATCCTCAATCCATTTAAGCAGTGCGATGAGCGGCGTTAAATCATGAGTATCCTTGGCATTGATCTGATCAAAATCAGTTTCATAATAAAGCGGGTCATCCCCCAGATATCGAAAACGATTTTCACTGCGGGACTTATAAAGCACACCACTACCCAAACCCAATGCTTCGGCATAGCGTTTGTCCGGGTTCTCTATAACCAGTCGCGTGGCCGTTGGGAAACCATTAACGCTAAAAGTAACCCAGGTGTAATCTTGTGACACTTGCCCCGAATCGGCGATCAGTTCCAGAGATAAGGCTTCGTTGAGATTTGTGCTGCCTGTTTTTCCAGGCCTGATGGCCAGTTTCTCTCTGCCTTGATAGGCAAGGTTATCTTCAAACTCATCAAAGCTGACTGCCAGTGGCAGAGTGGACGGATTATCAAATGTCGCATTACTCATTCGGCCTCCTCCCCCCCAACCGCGTGAGCTTCGCCCCAACTCTCTTAGAGTGGAGTTGCCTTTTAGTCTCACGCCTATGTTTTCAATCAAGGTTCCGTCTATAAGGATATCTGCCGCAACCCAGGTTTTTAATCCACTACGTTTGTAGTCTTCCATCAGGGTCTGATAATTCTCATCACTGATGCTCAGTTCGATGCTATGCGGCACCTGCTTTTCGAAGAGATCCACATTGCCAATTATATTAAAGCGTGAATTTGTGGTTTGCTCCTGAGTTTCATGGGTAAAGATAATCGGATCTATACGGAATGAACCGAGCGAGACTGCTGTAACAAGCAACACTAAAATTGAACCAAAGATTAGTCGACTATGATGTCTGACAGACACTGGAACACTGCGTTTCCACCAGGAACGGTAAACTTCGACAGGTTTATTATTTTGAACCATAGACTAAAGCCAGATTGCTTGAGCTAATACGAGAGTTTTCCAACCCAACCCTCGGGGATCATCTTAGCATAGAACCTACGACTTGCTTAAGCCGTACAATGTCCTCAGCAATCTGTTCTTCATTTAAAGCATCAGAGATGGCAACGGCTGGCAGCAATCGATCTATTAGTGTACTGGCATCTTCAGCATTCCATAGTGCCGATAAGCTTTCTCGTTGCTCAGCTATAACATCAGCAAAAGCGTCACTACTGGTAAAACGATCTTTTAGTTGATTTCCCATCATAATCCGCAAACCTGGAACGCCAGGTAGACCATTGATATCGATGGGCATCATCCCCGGTGGAGGCATCATTCCGCCTGGAGGCATCATCCCTGCTGGAGGCATCATTCCTGCCGGAGGCATCATTCCGCCTGGAGGCATCATTCCGCCTGGAGGTGCCATCCCTGCCATCATGTTGCCCATAAATGCAAAGTTCAAATCCCAGTTCAAAACGCTAAATTTATTGGTCTCCAGACTATACCAAAGCATGAAATTACGGCCTGGCCCGGCCATATCATCAAAATTCCCAAATAATTCATGGGTCACGACATACTTGGCAAAGCTGGGTATATCTACCCTGTCAGCCAGTCCCGCATCAAATTCCTCATCATTACTTGACTCCAGCCAGGACAGCAGATTGATGACCGGAGCCAAATCCATGCTGCCAACGGCATTTAACTGATCAAAATCATTCACATATTGTGTGAGATCCTCGCCTTTATATACAAACTCATTATCACTACTGGATTTGTAAAGCACTCCTCTGCCCTGGCCTATGCGATAAGCATATTGCAAATCAGGATTCTCGAGCACCAGACGTGTAGTACTGGGGTTCCCATTTACAGTGAATTCGACCCAACTAAAGTTCTGAGAAACCTGCCCCGAATCAGAGATCAATTGTAATGCCAGTGCTTCATTCATACTTGCGCTGCCAGGATTAGCAGGCCTGACGGCTATTTCTGAATAACCCTGATATAACCTGCCAGGGACAAATTTATTAAAACTGATTAACAAGGGTAATGTCGAAGGATTATCAAAACTGGAATTACCCAGAAAATTCAACATCATATCGGGCAATTCAGGCATTCCAGGTGTATTTGCCCTTAAGCCAAACAAGGTAGAATTACCCTTTAGGCGTACGCCCACAGCATTAACAAGGACTCCGTCTATGATGGCATCAGCCTGAATCCAGGTTTTTTCAGTTTCATTCTGAAAATCACGAATCATCAATTGATATTCGATATCGTTGATCTCCAAAGCGATACGATGGGGCATATTCAAATCAAATAATTCCACCTCGCCGGCCACATTTAAAGTGACATCATTAGTATCAAGTGCACTGTTATTGGAAAAAACTATCGGACGTATCTGAAATGTACCAACGATAAATCCAGTCAGTACTATTATAGAAATCGAGCAAAGTATCAGCCCGACATTTTGTCTGACAGACACAGGAACCAGCCTATTCCAAAGTGATCGTTTAATATCCTTGTTTCGATTATTTGCAGACATAGGACTTGCTCCTATATGTTGCCCGACGTAAAAAGCCGTTACAGGTCCGTTTGATCATAGCCGCTTAGTACCGTGACACGCTGCCCGGTATTAACTTCCGATAATTTATTAACCAGATCTCTTGGCTCTGCACCTCGATTTAATTCAACCGTATAAAATAGCTCCAATAAAGCACCGCTGCGAATCGTTTCTGTACTCACTAACTCAAAACTTTTGGTTAACTTGATTAACACATCCTCTACCAGTTTATCGAAATCACCCTCTGGAGGAATTTGTACTTTTACAACCTGACGTTGGATGTTACTGGCAAAGGCATTCAATTTAGTCATTAACAATATGACAACACTAATTGATATGGTTGCAGCTATGGCAAGCGCATAAAATCGTGTGCCTGTAGCCATACCAATGGCCATCACAAGAAAAATAAACCCCACATCACGGGTTTCTTTTAATGCATTACGAAAACGAATAACCGAAAACGCACCTACCAGGGCAAAGGCTCTGGCAATATTTGAACCAACCACCAGCATCAACACTGCAATAACCATACAAACCACAATTAATGTCTGAACATATGACTGGCTGTAGGAAATATTCCTGTGAGTGGATCTGTACACAAAACCAACTACCATCGATAATAAAAATGACAAGGTTAATGCCAGAATAATATCCATAGTGTTAAACGTTCCGGAAAGATCGACGACATCAAAATTCATTTACTGTATCTCCAAGTTAAACTTTATGATGATTTTTCAGGCTCAGGGAAAGCTCTGGTATGTAGCAGGCCCCTTGCCCCATTTGAATTTGCCTCAATTGCTTTGCAGTATTTCGAAACCCTGATGACATCCAGACTCATCTCCGCCGCAACATCCGTAAACCAGGTTGGTACTCTCTCGTTAGCCTTCACTTCAACTATTGACAGATGGGATGGAATTATAAATTTATTATCGGTATTACAGCTTAAATAAAAATCTCTGTCTCGCCCCTGTACACGATGATCCATCGTAATTCTAAGGCCAAGATCTGCATCAATACCCACATAGGCTTCCCGGTGATATGTTGTCAGCACCATTGGCTGCAGATCTGCCGTTTCACAAAGTGTAAGCACTTCATTTACGAAGGATTGGTTGGCAGCAGAGCCTTCGGGAGCAATTCTTTCATCACAAAGTACGCGTGCCTGACTGTAAGGCAATGCTATTCGACGCTTCTGGGTAACTCGATTGACGCGTTGTTTAATTTCAACGTAAACAATAGTGTCATCATTAATCGTTTCTGGTTCGCCATATGCTCTGATTCGCAATTTTCGACGAAAGCGCAAGCCTTCAATTTTTTCCCAGTAAAACCTAAGATCATTCGTGTCATAGTAAAGGCTGCTTATTCGTCTGGATTGTTCATTAGCATGAGCATCTTCACCCATCCTGGCACTGACTTTGTCTCTGAATTCAGGGATAGAGGCTTCTGGTAAAAAATATTTGATTTCATAACGATTGAAGCGATGCAAGGCACTCGCTGTGGCTGTAGCTAGTGATTCAGTTTGTTCTTCCACCATGGCTTAGCTTTCCTGCCCGACTATCACACTTCTCATACCTGAAAATCTATTAAGATCAGGTTAAGAAAATACTAATGTTAGGCAGCTTAGCCATCCATTCACATAAAGTCTATGCAGTTAAACGTTTAGATCATTAAAGATCCTTTTTATATACACAGTTGCCATCGGGTCAATTAGCTGAATAACTACACCTTATCCGACATCCGTATAGAGACTGTTTGTTAACTTATTTAAACGGCGAAGACTTCAATTAAACTTATCAACAAAGAAATGTCAGAGCTTCTTTTACGGGCTGGCTTTTATCTGATATAACTAGCTCATGTATCTGCGGCTAACTTTAAACAAGTGTTTTTCTGTGCTGATTATTCTGCTCAGCCTGCACTGCCCCTCGTTATTTGCCCAACGTGAATTCCGGGTGCTCGAAAGCCTCGAAAATGACGCTTATGAAGCCCTGCCGGCTGACTACCAGGTTCCAGGTGAATTTGTTGTTGGTCGCTTGATGTATCCCTCCTATGGCGGAGGCCGCATGGGCAACTGGCTCTTGGGCGGCACCAACTGGGCCGTGGATTATCCGCGCGGCGACCGCACCTATGCCCGCTTGCTCAAACGGCTGACTACTATCAATGTTCGTTCTGTAGAGCAACCGGTTAATCTCGATGATGGCGATGATATCTTCAACTGGCCCTTCCTAATTGTTGGCATGCCAGGCAGTTGGGACCTTACCGACAGTCAGGCTGCCAAACTAAGAGAATACCTCTTAAGGGGTGGTTTTCTGCTTGCCGACAGCTTTTTTGGCAGCAGGGAATGGAGCGGATTTATCTCAAGCCTGAACCGGGTATTTCCGGATCGGCCTATCGTTGATTTACCCGACGATCATTCATTCTTCAACATACTTTACGATCTTAGCGATCGCAAACAAATCAGCAATATGAGAATGCTTTCATGCTGTGCAGTCCCCTACCGCGATGATGGTGTAGTGCCTCAGTGGAAGGCCATTCTGGATGACGACGGAAGAATCCTGATTGCCATTGCCTTTAATAATGATATGGGCGATTCCTGGCAGCATCAGGATAATCCTCGCTACCCTCAGACAGATGCCGCTCAAGGCATACAGATGGGCGTCAATTATGCCGTCTATTCCCTGACGCATTAGGACTGGCACCTGGTTTATTGTTCAGCTTTCAAAGTATAGTCGCATCTGCTGCGACCTGCGCCAGAAAATAATCAAGCCATAGAGGCAAAGCATGGCCGCTATAAGATTCGGCCAGAATAATCCGATATATTCTGCGACAAAACCGATCAGGAGTACTCCCAGTGCGGTAGCCCCACGAGTCAGAGCGGCCCAAAGGCTCAGCACCCTGCCGCGCAATTCATCATCAATACTGTTCTGCACCAGAGTCTGGCTCGATACTGAGCTTAAGGTGATGGACCAGCCAACAATAAAAATCATCAGCAGGCCCAACAGGATTTGTGTTGCCCAGGCAAATACAGCCAGGGCAAGAATGGAAGCCAGGCTGTTAATCAGCATGCTTTTAACCAGACCTTCTGCCCTACCACGCAAGGTAATATACATTCCGGCAGCAACCGCTCCCAAGCCAAGAATTGCTGTATAAAGTGCCAGGTCTTCCGCACCCCCTTTGTAGACTGCACCGATAAAGGCCGCCAGCATAAGCGTTACCGGCCTGATGCCAAAGGCCAGAATACCTTGCAAAATAAAGATATTACCCAGGGCGGGGATATTCCTTACGTAGCTGATTCCTTCCTTGATACCCTTGGCAATCGAGTCACTGGTTTTTATCGTGGTTTTTATCGGCAGATGTATAAAAAACCAGGCCAGTAAAATGGGTATATAGGTAAGTGCATTACACAGCACGGCTACAGAAGTACCATAAAGCCCTATAACCACACCTGCCAGTGCAGGCCCCAGCAAACGAGCTACATTAAACACCACTGCTGTAAAGGAAGAAGCTGACACAATGTCTTTCCTTGCAACAAGATTCGGAATAATAGACAAGCGGATTGGTTGATGAGCTGCCTGAAAAATCCCGTCCAGCAGTGCAAACAGGAACAATAGTTCAATATTGATCACTTCAAATATAATCAACAAGTACAAGGCGACAGCTTGTAGCATCATGGCGGACTGACAGAGTATTGTTAACATTTTTCGATTAAAACGATCTGCCCAGACACCGACAATAGGACTTATTATCAGCAAGGGCGCCAACTCGGCAAAGGCAACGGCTCCGACCCAAAATTCCGATTCCGTGATTTCCCAGGTCAGCCAGCTGATCGCCAGCCTTTGCATCCAGAAGCCAATCAGGGAAACACTATTGGCGCTCACGTAAATAGCAAAGTTTTTGTTGGAAAAAACAGAACGTAGGGCAGCTAGATTAGCCACTGATTTTTACTCACAGAATTAAAACACGTTGAATTATTATGCTCAGGGGATCCGGTCTTTAACCAGCAGGTTGACTGCGTCCTGCTGCTCTGCCAGATCAAATGACTCCGATTGGACCCGAAAACCACCAGCATCTGCCGTAGAATTCAGCGCTATCGTCGCCCCGACATAAATCGTATCGACTGAAGATAGTGTGAATTGTGGAATCATTGCCATACTATCATCCAGGGTAACCGTAAGCGGCAGATCGTCAAGATTGTATTCCACCGCAGCCAAAGGAAACTGTACACTCTCACTACGGGCAAATACAAAAACACGCATACCAGGCTGAAGCTGATCACGTATCGATTCATCAACATCGACACGTACCGTAACCGCAGAATTATTGGCAACAGATGTATTAGCTTCAGAATCGCCTGCTTCCCCATCCACTACTCCATCTGCTTCTGCCAGCAATGATTCAATCGTTGCAACCCGTTCATTTAGTTCCGCAACTTGTGCACTGCCAGGGGCTAACTGGGAAATCTGACGTCGCCAGTAATTGGCCGCACCACGGTAATCCTGTGCCAGCAGGGCTTCTACTGCAAGGATACTCATAACCGCCTGTTCATTGGAATTGAGCAGCAGAGCCTCATCAATAGTGGCCTGCACAATAGGAGAAAGTGTTGAATCTGCCACCAGATATTGCGCCTGGGCCAATTGTCCAAGTACCGTTGCTTTATCCTGATCAGCTGGCATATTGTCTGCTAACTGCGAAAAAACACGTGCAGCATCAGCATACTTTTCAAGCGAGATGAACAACGTTCCCAATGTGTAACCGGTCTGGATATCATCATCCCGTCTCTGAAAACGTTGATCCAGAATCCGGGCTATTTCATTCAGGCCTGCCAGCTGCTCTTCTGTCGATTCAGAACTGCCAAGCTGATCAATCAATTCAGGCAATACCAACTCTGGTCCCGAACCAAGTTCTCGATAAAGCAAAAAACTGGCTATCGGTATAAAAAACAATAACAACAATGGCATCAGCTTTGTAAATGAGGATACCGAACTTTGTTTACTTTTGACTTCACTTTCCATATCACTGAGAAAGTTTCTTTCCAGTTCTACTTTTAACTTTTCAAATTCTTCCTGTTCTATCAGCTTGTCTCTAAGCCCGTCTTCCAACTCGCCTATATGTTGCTGGAACAAGTCTACATTCTGCTGTCTTCTTAGCTCACTCTGCTGAGTTCTGAGTTGTCCACGAAAACGCCATACAGGAACCAAAACAAACATAGAGGCTAGCAGCATTAATATAATCAGATACAGGGTGAGATCAGACATTCTTATCTATTCCCCTTTTTACCAGACAGAATCTTATCGAGTTGCACTTGTTCCTCGGCACTCAGTTCGCTGGACTCAGTGCTATTCTGACTATTCTTGCCCATCCTCCATATGATCACAAAGCCTGCCAGTAACAGAAATAAGGGACCAAACCAAAGTACAAAAGTACTGGCATTTAGGGCTGGACGGTAATTTATAAATTCACCATAGCGTTGCGTCATAAAATCAATAATTTCATCATTGGAACGACCATCCAGTATCTGTTCATAAATTTCGACTCTCAAATCGGCAGCAATGGGGGCATCGGAGCCAGAAAGATTGGAGTTTAGACACATGGGACAACGCAGCTGATCACTCAATTCCTTGAAGCGTTCTTCCTGGGCATCATTCTCAAATTGATACACTTCGATAGCTGCAGAGACCGGCACAGTAATTGACAAGAGCCAGCATAAGGTAAGAAAAAGAAAAACTGGACTCTTAGACATAATCACTTAATTCGAGCAATAACAGGTTCGAAGGTTTCTTCCCATATCTGATGATTAATCACCCCGACATGACGATATCGAATCATACCCAAACTATCGACAATGAATGTTTCAGGCGCTCCGGCCACACCAAAATCAATGCCCAGACGGCCATCCAGATCAACAATGACCTGCTTGAAGGGGCTGCCCTTTTCCTCCAGAAACAAGCGCGCCTCATCAAGGTCATCTTTATAATTCACTCCGATAAAAGTGAGATCTGGCTCATTTGCACTTATTTCTACCAAATATGGATGCTCAACATGACAGGGCGGACACCAGGTTGCCCAGAAATTGATAATGCTGATGCCGCCACTTAGATTTTGTGAAGATATTAACGGAGCATCAACAGCCAGATCCGGTAAAGTAAATTCAGGCAATGGACGATTCACCAAAGCCGAAGGTACCATGTTGGGGTTTCTTCCCAAACCAAACAGCAAGAGTCCCAGCATCAGGAAAAAGAATACTCCCGGGATAATCAACTTGGTACGGTTGTTCATCAGGATTCCACTACCAGTCCAGCCGGTTTCAAGGTGCCATCATTCGCAGGTTCTGCTTCCCCTGAGTGAATCTCCGAGGTAATTTTTTTAGTGCGGTAACGTTTATCCATGATTGCCAGCACAGCGCCAAATGCCATGATGAAGGCACCCAGCCAAATCCAGAGTACAAATGGTTTCACATGTATTCTGACAACCCATGCGCCATCACCCCTTTCATCACCCAGCGCTGTAAACAAATCACGAAAAAGTCCAACATCGATTGCTGCTTCAGTTTGAACTGCTCCGGTAGCAAAATAAAAGCGTTTTTCAGGTTCCAGAGTCAGATAGTCATCTCCATTCTTCAGCACTCTTATCACAGCGCGATCAGCACTGTAATTTGGTCCCTGGATAGAACTCACACCATCAAAGATAAAATCATAAGCGCCAATTGTCTCACTATCGCCAGGCGCCAGTCTTACATCTCTTTCGACACTGTAATGACTGGTCAGGCAGACTCCCAGAATAATCACTGCCATACCCAAATGCGCCACCTGCATACCACAGTAACTAAGACTTAAGGCCTTGAGGCCTTTAAAAAAGCTATCCTTGTTAGCGGTTTTATTAATGATGTCCTTGCCAATACTGAACACGATCCACAGGGCAAGTACAGTAGCCGTTATGGCTGAAATATTAATCGCGGATGTCACCACAACAGGAATAATAATCCCCAGTGCAACACTGGCGATGAAGACCTTGGAAAGCTGCTGCTTCAGATAAGTTACCGAGGTTTTTTTCCAGCGCGAGAAAGTGCCGAAACCCAATGCAATAGCCAGTAATGCCATCAGGGGAACAAATACCGTATTAAAGTATGGTGCACCAATAGAAACACGATTGGCTTCACCGTACACCGCTTCATGAATGAGTGGATATAAGGTTCCCAACAGGACTGCCGCCGTCGATACTACCAGAATTATATTATTGACCAGCAATAACACTTCACGGGATGTCAGAGTATAGGATGCTGAACCTTTGACTACCGGTGCACGTAAGGCATAGAGCACCAGGGAGGAGCCAATGACAACAAGCATCAGAGTCAGTAATACAATCCCCCGTGCCGGATCAACAGCAAACGAATGCACTGAGGTCAGTACGCCGGAACGAACAATAAAGGCTCCCAGCATGCTTAATGAAAAAGCTGCAATAGCCAATAATACGGTCCAGCTTTTAAATACGCCGCGTTTTTCTGTCACCGCCAGTGAATGAATCAGTGCAGTGCCCACCAGCCAGGGCATAAATGCCACGTTTTCTACCGGATCCCAGAACCACCAGCCACCCCAACCCAGTTCGTAATAAGCCCACCAGGAACCGAGTGCTATGCCAATACTGAGGAAAGCCCAGGCAGCATTGGTCCAGGGTCGGGTCCAGCGTGCCCAGGCCGCATCCAGCCTGCCACTTAAAAGTGCTGCGATTGCGAAAGCAAAAGCCACGGAAAAACCTACATATCCCATATATAAAAAAGGTGGATGCACGATCAGACCAAAGTCCTGCAGGAGCGGATTCAGATCAGTACCGTCAGCAGGAATATTCAGCAAGCTTCGTTCAAAAGGGTTGGAAGTCATCAGCATGAATAACAGGAAGCCTATGGTAATTATTCCCATGACCGACATGACTCGCGCCAGAATATCCAGCGGCAGATTTTTGCTAAACAGACTCACGGCATAAGACCAGCTTGCCAGTATCAGCACCCATAGCAATAACGAACCTTCATGTCCGCCCCATATGGCAGTGAATTTATAGCGATCCGGAAGCAGGCTATTGGAATTTCTCGCCACATAATTGACCGAAAAATCATCATTCAAAAAGGCATAGGCGAGACAGATAAAACTCAACATCATAAATACCCAGATGCCAGAACTTAAGGGGCGACACAGTGACATCCAGAGCTGATTGTTTTGAACCGCTCCAGCCATGGGAATGACAACCATCAAGCTAGCCAGACAAAAGGCCAGTATCAGTGAAAAATTACCTAATTCAGGGATCACAAGTTTCTCCAGAGGCCTGTACCGCAGCCATTGATTCAGCAGGCATATAGTTTTCATCATGTTTGGCCAGAATTTGTGAAGCCTGAAACACGCCATTATTATCTATATAACCATCGGCAACCACGCCCTGCCCTTCGCGGAATAAATCAGGCAGTACACCGGTAAAATTTACAGGAATATCCACGGCACAATCCGTCGCCATAAATTCCACTAAAGTGCCTTCCAGTTCTCCGGTGCGCAAGGAACCCATTTTTACCATCCCCCCGATACGAAAATTCTGTCCGCTCGGCACCGCCCCCTGGGCAACTTCGCTTGGAGTATAAAACACATTAATCCCTTCGCTAAGTGCAAATAAGACAAGACCGATAGCTATCGCAGACCCGGCTACGATAAATCCAACAATGGCCATACGCTGTTTACGTTGGACTGCCATTAGTAATTTCCTCCCGGTTTTGTTGGTCTAGTTGAGCTTGCGCCCGTTCCTGTTGTACCTGTTCGCGTTTTAACTGTTGTTTGAGGAATTTTTTTCTGGCCAGCATCGGTTGCCAGATATTAAAGATCAGCACAATCGCAAAAAAGGCATACGCTGACCATACATAACTTGCATAGCCACCCATTGCCAGAAAGTCACTAATGCTTTCAAAACTCCCCATCAGCTATTACCTCTGATTTTATTGAGAACTTCATTCACCCATTCAGTGCGGCGTTCACGAATTAAAATTTCATTGCGGGTTCGTAAAATAATGGCAATCAGATAAAAACCCAATAAGCCAAATCCTACAAATATGGCTGGTACCCATATCTCTGGCGGGTTAGCCGCTGTATTACTCAGCGACAAGGAGCTCGCTCCCTGATGCAAAGTATTCCACCACACAACGGAATAGGAGATGATCGGAATATTCACAACGCCTACCAGACTCAATACGGATGTTGCCCTGGCACCTGCTTCTTCCGAATCATAAGCCGAACGCAATACCATGACACCTACAAACAGAAATAGCATGATCAGGGTTGATGTTAAACGCGCATCCCATATCCACCAGGTACCCCAGGTTGGAATGCCCCATACCGAACCGCTAAACAAAGCCACCGCCGTAAACGTCATGCCGACTGGTGCACAGGCTTTGGCAACCATATCGGCCATCTTGATGCGCCAGATCAGAAAAGCCGCTGCCATACAGGCCATCATGTAATAACAGCCCATCGCTATTGATGCTGAAGGCACATGAATGTAGGCAATACGGTAATTTTCACCCATCTGGTAATCCGGCGGAGTAAATGCCAGTCCCCAAACCAGACCTACCCCCAATAAAATACCGGTTATAGCAGCCAACCAGGGCATCAGTTGACCTGTCATGGTGTAAAACCATTTGGGAGAACCTAATTTATAAAGCCATTGCCACATTAAAATATCCTATCCTACAAGCATCACGAAATAACTTAGTCAGCTTATGAAACTTAACTTACACTGATTCTCAAGGCAGCTATTATTGCCAGTGGCGCAAGGCAAAGCGCCAGTATCAATATTGCTGCCATCAGGGCCAGCAACCCTGTTGTTGCCATTCCACTTAAGACCGCATTCACGACCCCTGTGCCGAAGATCAGTACAGGTATATATAGAGGCAATATTAACACAGCTAATAATAATCCACTTCTTGAAAGGCCTACCGTTAAGGCCATACCAATTGCCCCTATCATGGTTAAAACGGGCGTGCCAATTAACAGGCTCAGCACCAATGGGAAAAGTCCCTGCTCCGGTAAGGCCAGCATGCTTGCCAGTACCGGAGCCAGAATAACCAGCGGCAGACCGGAAACCAGCCAGTGACTACACACCTTGGCTAATACAATAAAATATAAGGGTTGCGGGCTTAATAACAACTGCTCCAAAGAGCCATCTTCGAAATCAGCCCGGAACAAGCTATCCATCGAAAGCATAACGGCCAGCAAGGCCGTAACCCAGATAACACCAGGTGCTATTTCACGTAAGAAATCTGTATCTGCACCAACTCCGAGCGGAAACAGGCTAACTGCAATCACAAAGAACATCAGGGGATTTATCACATCACCAGGACTGCGAAAGGCTACCAGCAATTCCCGTCTTAAGGTTGCCCCGATAATATTCATACAGTCTCCGGCGTGCTTAAGGCATCCAGATCTATCACCTGTATGGGACAATTCATATGCAAATCATGGTGTGTCGTTAAAATCACGGCGCCACCCTGCTTAGCGTGCTCGCACAACAAGGCTTCCAATTCTGCGACACCCTGTTTATCCAGCGCTGTAAATGGTTCATCGATAATCCACAGCCTGGCTTGACTCAGCAACATACGCGCCAGACTCACCCGCCGCTGCTGACCCGCCGACATCAGATAACACGGCAGATCATCATAACCGTACAGATTAAACTTATTTAAAACCGGCTTGATCTGTGCTGAATTTTTCAGGCCTCGGGACGCGCAAAACCAGCTGAGATTTTCTTTCGGAGTCAGTGTCTTGTTGATGGCCGGGGCATGCCCCAGATAAAAAACGTCGCGATTAAATTCATGCCGGGCCTTCCTGTTTTCAACTCCGTGCCAGTATATAGACCCGGAATATTCATCGTTCAATCCGCACAGAATTCTTAACAGAGTGGTTTTTCCACTGCCGTTCGAGCCCTGAATTTGCCAGACTTCATTTTCGGCAACACTAAAACTCAGATTCTGAAACAGGATCCGCTCGTCGCGTTCACAATATAGACTTTTAAGTTCCAGCATCATTCATCGTCTTATGCATTTCATGACAGCATGGTGAGACCAGCATTATACCCTGTGCTTAGCCCCTAATCTTATGCAACAAAAAAGGAAATTCCGAATGTAATTCATAGCGTAGCTATGAAGTTTTTAACGAGGTGGAGTCACTCCTGTCTGCCCCATGTATTTACCATTTCTGTCCTTATAAGTAATTTCACACTGCTCATCTGATTCATAAAACAGCATCTGGGCAACACCTTCATGAGCATAAATCTTAGCCGGCAGCGGAGTCGTATTTGAGAATTCCAGAGTAACATGGCCTTCCCATTCCGGCTCCAGTGGCGTCACATTAACAATAATGCCACATCTGGCATAGGTCGATTTACCCAGACAAACCGTTAATACATTCGAAGGGATGCGGAAATATTCCACCGTTCTGGCCAGGGCAAAAGAATTCGGCGGAATAACACAGACATCTTCATTGACGCTGACAAAACTGCTTTCATCAAAATTCTTGGGATCTACCACGTTGGTGGTATGGACATTTGTGAATATTTTAAATTCCCCGGCACAGCGCACATCATAACCATAACTGGATGTACCATAGGAAATAACTTTATTACCCGCAATTTCACGCACCTGACCGGGTTCAAAGGGATCGATCATCCCTTCTTGCTCCGACATCCTACGGATCCATTTATCTGATTTAATTGTCATATTCTCAATTTCCAGGCATTTTCAAAAAAAGAATCACGCTGTCTTGATGTCAAACAGATCAGGCATGAAAAAGTGCACATATTACGCAGTTAATGCTAACTTTGACAGCCAAAAATTTGCTAGAATGCCTCGCCTGTTTGACGTTAAAGCAGGTTAAATCGGGTAGTGTTTTACAACGTTTGATACGATCAGGAGTGCAAAATGAAGTTTAAACTGGCATTGATTTTGAGTGTTTTTCTTTCTACTTTCCCCGGCACTTTGCTGGCTCAGGATGCTGAGGCTGGCAGGGTTCTTTACAATATATGCAGCGCTTGTCACGGCCCTAATGGTGAAGGACTGCAAGCCTTAAACGGTCCTAAACTGGCCGGCCAGGAAGCCTGGTATACCATTCGCCAGTTGCAAAATTTTAAATCCGGCGCCCGTGGTTCTGACCCCCGGGATATCTATGGGCAGCAGATGGCTCCTATGGCCCAAACACTGACTACAGACCAGGCCATTAGAGATGTTGCCGCTTATATTGAGAGTCTGGGTAATTAACAGGATCTTTGTTTTGTGAAATCTGGCCTCGCAGTTGCGGAGCCAGATTTTTTTAAGCCTCAATAAACTCTTCAATCATCAGCTGTACCGAACGCACCCCCCTGAATTCATTGACCTGCAAGCGATAAAGCAGTTCTAAGTTGGATAACTTGCTGCCCAAAATTTCTGCACTGACATTAAAAGCAATAGCATCTATAGCCTGTTCCGAAGCCGGGGCTTGAAGTAACAATTTCAGGTGTCTGGCCCCGAGCACTCGCTGGTCCAGCACCTCGAAATCCCCAATGAACAAGGGTTCCGGAAATTGCTGGCCCCAGGGTCCGGCCTGCTCCAGTAATTCTGCAAATTGCAGTGTCAGGCAATCAGCCGGCAAACTGCCGTCGGTATAAATCACTTGTTCAAGCATATGAGGGTCAAGCAGATTCTCCAGTTCCTGATTAAAAGCAGTTTTAAATGCCACAAAATCTTTCGCATATATGCTCAAACCTGCCGCCATCGCATGCCCGCCAAACTTACTCAGTAAACCAGGATGTTTTGTAGCGATAATATCCAGTAGATCGCGGATATGGATGCCGGGAATAGATCGGGCTGACCCTTTTATTTCATTGCTGTTTTCAGTGGAACAGGCAAAAACGATTGCCGGGCGATGAAATTTATCCTTGAGTCGGGAAGCCAGAATGCCAACAACGCCCTGATGCCAATCGGCATTAAAAAGACAAAGACCTGTGTCCTTTTCAGCATCGTCCTCGAGACCAGACAGAAAGGCCATGGCCTGATCCTGCATACTCTGCTCAATATTTTTTCTATCCTTGTTTAAATCGTTTAATTGTTGCGCAAACAGATAGGCAGTATGGGGATTTTCGGTCAGTAGGCATTCGATGCCGAGACTCATATCATCCAGTCGGCCAGCAGCATTCAGGCGTGGCCCGAGCACAAAACCCAGATCACTGGCATTTAGATTGTGTTTATTCTGACCGGCTATTTCAAGCAGAGCATTGATGCCCGGACGGCATCGGCCAGAACGAATGAGTTGCACCCCATGTTTAACCAGACAACGATTATTTTTATCCAGAGGAACGACGTCGGCTACCGTCCCCAGTGCAACCAGATCAAGATACTGCAGCATGTTAGGCTCTGATCGATTATTTATGTTAAACCAGCCTGTGTCCCGCAAGTCAGCCCGCAAAGCCAACATCAGGTAGTAGACGACGCCGACACCAGCCAGCGCCTTGGATGGGAAAGTACAACCGAACTGGTTAGGATTAATAATACATTCTGCCGCGGGTAAATCAGTACCGGGCAAGTGATGATCTGTAATTAACACCTTGATTCCCAGCTCAGTGGCTCTCGCAACTCCATCTATACTGGCGATCCCGTTATCCACAGTAATAATAAGTGCCGGTTGTCTTTGTTTAGCGACTTCAACTATTTCCGGGGTTAAGCCATATCCGAATTCAAAGCGATTAGGAACCAGATAATCCACCTGCTCGAATCCAAAACGTCTTAAACAAAGCAGTAACAAGGCAGTGCTGGTTGCGCCATCTGCATCAAAGTCACCGACAACCAGTATTTTATCCTGCTGTTCGAGGGCTGCACGCAACAGGCTGACAGCATGATTAATATTTAATATAAGTCCAGGACTTGCAAGCCCATCCAGATCCAGAGTGCATTCACTGTTGTCGGTCACCCCTCTGTTACCAAGTATTTGTTTTAGAACCGGATGCATTTCAAGCGTCAGTGCCGACGCAGGGCTGACTGGATAACTTTTTATTTTCATCTGTCAGACTATACTGGCCGGTGCATCGGATTGAGCTTGTCTATTGTACTCATGCTTTAATTCTCTTCTTAAAATCTTCCCGAGCTTGGTTTTGGGTAAAGATTCTCTAAACTCAATATCTTTAGGTACTTTATACGCTGACAGCTTGGTCTTGCAAAATTTGAGCAAGCTTTCCTTATCTGGAGCCTGCTCGTCAACAACAACCAACAGTTTCACCTGCTCAGCACCCCTGCTGTCCGTAACGCCAATGGCGACAACATCTTTAATACCAGGGTATTCACTCACCAAGGTTTCAATTTCGCTGGGATACACATTAAAACCTGAAACGATAATCATATCCTTGAGCCGGTCGATAATTTTCAGGTGACCTTCTTTATCCAGCAGCGCAATATCACCGGTACGCAGCCAGCCCTGAGCATCCAGCACTGTAGAAGTTTCTTCACTTTGCTGCCAGTAAGCTCCCATGACCTGCGGACCTCGCACACAGAGCTCGCCCACCTCACCAGACTCTAGGGACTCACCTTGCGTATTGATTATTTTCAGCTCCGTTTCCGGCAAGGCTTTACCAATATAATCTAATTGGTAATCCTGATAACTGTTACAGGCTATTAAAGGTGAGCTTTCCGTTAAACCATAACCTTCCAGAATTCTGCAGCCCGTTACCTCGTACCAGCGATCGGCGATTTCTCTTGATAAAGGCATGCCTCCTGAAGTGCAGACATGCAATTCAGAAAAATCCACTTGGGAAAATGCCGGGTGTTCACAAAGCTTCTGAAAAAGAGGGTTGATGCCACAAAAAACATTAACTTTATAAGCTTTAATATCGTTTATTAAACGCGACAGATAACGCGGGTTGGGTATCAGTATATTGTGATAACCCATGACCAGACTGCAGAGGAAGTTCATACTGAAAGCATAAACATGATAAAGCGGCAAGGGAGCTACAACGATTGAGCCCTTAATCGGACAATTTGTACCCAGATGCTCATTTAATTGTCTTAAATTTGTTAGCAGGTTTTTATGGCTCAGCATACTGCCTTTGGACAGGCCTGTCGTGCCACCTGTATATTGCAACAACGCCAGATCATCTGCAGGAACATCCCGGGCAGCGCTTAAATCGCATGTCGCTAGAGCTTTTTTTTCCCAGTGCCAATGCCTTCCTGAACTTAACAAAGGCCGGAAATTCCAGACAACTTTGGTAAGCTGCAAACCGTGCCAGAGTATGCAGTGTTGTGCGCCTTATGAGAGGATGCAGATCAGCAATATTTGTTACGATCACTGTCTGCACTGATGTTTCTGCCTGAATTGCCTGGAAGGTTAAAGCTTTGCCTGAATAAACTATCAAAGCCTTGGCCCCGGAATCATTTAACTGATGTTTGAGTTCATCTTCGGAATACTCAGGATTAGTATTGACCAATACCATGTCTGCTTTTAATACTGCCAGTGCAGCAATTGGAAACTGCAGAATGTTTGGCAACTGAACTGCCACACGGTCACCACTTTGCAGTTCCGTATACTCAAGCAGATAGACTGCCAGGTGATCGCTCAACTCATTGAGTTCACGATAGGTTAAATCCCTGCCAATTGCCGTGTAGGCAATTTGCTCAGAGTATTCTGTGCAGGCCCTTGTCAGCTGAGTCACTATGTTTTTATCTATTTTTAACAACATCCCATCCTTGAAATTACGACCGCTGACCCTAAATATTATCTGTCACTGCACTATCTAGCTGATTGCCCGGTTTAAATCCTTTGCTTGCATCGGCTTCTAAACTTAAGCAGCTACTCAGCAAAAAGATAGACCTTTGACAGGTTTGGGAGTATTTCGATTTTCATGACTATATCTTATGAATCACGGCGCAAATGTGCATCAAAATGGAAAGTTTTCACCATGGCCGAGCAGCTGCGCCAGATACTGGAACTTTTATTATGAAAATTCAACTAAGTCCATAGACAGTTTCTCAATTTACCACCACTAAGCTAGCAGATGACTATGAAAAAAACGATCGCTTATCTATTTGCCGCAGCTGCTCTGTGTGCTTCGCTGCTACCCCTGATTTCACAGTCGGCCCCGGACTACCTGAGTTTCCAGACAGAAGATGAAGCTAATAATATAGAAATTTTCAGTGCAGCCAGTCCTTCAGTCGTCTTTGTCACTAACACCGCTCTGGTCAGGAGCAACCCTTTTTCACGTAATGTTCAGGAGATTCCACGCGGCGCAGGGACCGGATTTATCTGGGATGCAAGCGGACTGATAGTTACTAACTATCATGTTGTACAGAGCGCTAATAGAGTTATGATCAGACTGCAGGATCAGAGTAGCTGGGAAGCCGAGATTGTTGGCGTTGCCCCAGATAAAGACCTCGCCCTGCTCAAGATAAACGCTCCCGCTGAACAGCTTAACCCGCTGCCTTTAGGTGATTCTTCCGATCTACAGGTTGGCCGCAAGGTCATTGCTATCGGCAACCCTTTCGGACTGGACACCACTCTAACGGTCGGTGTCGTCAGTGCACTCGGTAGGGAAATCACCTCATTAACCAATCGCACCATCCGTGATGTCATACAAACTGATGCTTCCATAAATCCTGGCAATTCTGGTGGCCCCTTGCTTAATTCACTGGGCCAGCTGGTTGGCGTGAATACTCAGATATTGAGTCCTTCCGGTGCAAATGCAGGTATTGGATTTTCCATTCCCGTTAATACCGTTAAGCGTGTGATCCCCCAATTACTCGAATATGGTCGGGAAATACGCCCGATTCTTGGAATATCCAACCTGAATGATGCGATCAGCGCTCAGAACAATATCGATGGTGTAATTGTGGCAGAAGTGACTACGGGCCTTGGCTCTGCTTCGGCAGGCCTGATTGGCCTGGAACAAGATCCTATCGGCAATATCATTCTAGGTGATGTGATTATCGGCATTGAGGATATGAAGATCAGAAACAGTGATGACCTGCTAAACGCACTCGAACAATTCCAGCCAGGAGATACCGTCGTCGTATCAACCAAGCGTCGCAACCAGAATGAAATGACCTTTGAAGTAGAACTCTCAGAACCTACTCAGGCGTTATAGAGGCTTTAGAGTCTTCACACTGCTCTAGATTTACAGCAGGCATATCGGGGGGCGCCATAAACAACCGGTATAAATTCAGCATGACGAGCTCAAGTCCCTGATCCTCATTCTTAAACGAAAATTTTCCACCCGACGCCAGAACTAAATCCGAGCGAGCGACCAGCATTTGCACCAAACCGGCCATAACACAATTCAAACGCCAGTACGATTCCTCCATTGTTAATGACGGATTGCACTTTATCGATAGTTCAATAAATAAGGCTGAAGACTCTGCAAAAAACTCACCAAATATCTTTTGAACCTGGGGTGCGGGGTCATTAATTGTCCTCAACACCATCTTGTCGAAAACCGGGTTAACTTTATGTATAGCGAACAGTGGCTCGATAAAAGCCCTTAGGAGCAGCATGAAATCTGGAGCCTGATTGGTAAATTCCTGTTTATAAGTCCTTAGTTTTTCCAGGCGCTCCAGATTAGCGGTTTTCATACTGCGTTCCAGTACTTTCTTCATCAGCACTTCTTTAGAACCAAAATAATAGTTAATGGCTCCCAGATTGGCATTGGCTTTCTCAGCCACCGCACGCATGGAGGTTCCGCTATAGCCATGCTCTCCAAACATAAGCTCTGCGGCATCCAGAAATGCAGTTTCTGATTGGTTTACTTTGCTTAACTTTGGATTTCGTTTTGCTTTGCGTCTGTCTGTCATAACACTTCACTCAATTGATAACTATCCCACAGGTCTCGCTTTACTTTCTTAAAATCCACTTAATATCAATTAGTTAACATCCACCCTTGATTTAGTGCAGATATCAGAAACAACAAGCTTATCGCCTTGCCTGTGACAATATTGTCTGCATTTGAGACCGTATAATTGTATTGACATTTAATTTATACGACTGTATAAATTTGCTCCTGAATTAGCAAGTCTTTATAAGTTGAAAAGGCAAACTTACTTTCTGATAATTTTGTGTATCCAAGGAGCAATATTGTGCAACAAGATAAACCTAATCTGCTAACCGCGTTCATTCTATCACTGGGCTTAAGCCTGTTTGCCATTGGCACAGTAAATGCCCACCACTCATTTCCGGCCACTTATGTGATGGATGAAGAACAGACTATTGAAGGAACAATGGTGCAATTCCTGTTCCGTAACCCGCATTCATTTGTGCATGTGATGGTGACTGACGAAGAAACTGGTGAGAACCAACGTTGGGCTGTAGAGTGGGGTGGCGCCAGTGCTTTGGCAGGTTCAGTTGACCGATCAAGCCTAAAACCAGGTGATCAGGTTCGTATTTCCGGGCAACCAGGCCGCAACCCCGAAGATCACCGTCTTCGCATGCAAAGTCTGGAAGTTATTGATGGTGACTTCGAGTGGAATGGCGACTTTGATTAAGCTTTCGACTAATATCATGCTCACTTACAATAAAAATAATCTTCAGCTTTTTATCCAGTAGGAGTTTTTATGAAAAATACCATTCTGACTAAATTAGTGTTCTTCACGCTAATCTTGTTGGGCAGCACGATAGCCATTGCACAGGAAATTAATTTTGCAGGTGACTGGAGTGCCATCTATCACGAAGATGCCCCTGAGCGAATCCCTGGTCCTCCCCTGTCAGACTTCGCTGGACTCCCGCTGAATGAAGCCGCAATCATGCGCGCTAATACCTGGGACCCTAACCGTATTTCAGTGGTTCCAGAGTTCCAGTGTCGTGAACATGGTGGAGACTATTCCATGCGAGGCCTGGCCCATATGCGTATCGAGCGTGTTATTGATCCAAGATCTCAACAGGCAATTGCCTTTAAAACCCGTATGAATTTTCACAACATGGAAAGAACCATATGGCTTGACGGCCGTGATCACCCCCCGGCCGATGCCCCACATACCTGGGATGGATTTTCTACAGCACATTTTGAAAACGGCATGATGGTCGTTTATACAACCCATCAAAAAGAAAGCTACACTCGTCGTAATGGGGTCCCTGCCAGCAGTGAACGTACCTTCACTGAATACTGGTATATACATGAAAATTATTTGACGGTACTAACTGTGGTAGATGATCCGGTATTTTATACGGAGCCTCTTGTTAGAAGTCAGAATTGGGTCCTCAATCCTGCACTGCGTATTACCTCTAATAATTGTGAATATGTATTAGAAACACCCATTGGCGACGATGGGCAAATCGTTCCCCATTATCTGCCGGGCCAAAATCCATTTCTGACTGAAACCGCCGAGATATATCACTTGCCCTACGAGGGAATGATGGGTGGTGCTGAAACCATGTACCCAGAGTTCCGTGATCAATTGGGTGAACCTTTGGGTGACAGTCGCTTCTGCACTCTAGATTGTGAATAAGCTGCTAAGTCGAGGAATAAAATAATGAATAAGATATTACAATCCAGTAAAACTGTCTTAATAGCTACTCTATTACTATCTGTATCAGCATTTTCGTTTGGGCAAGATGCCGAACTGCAACTTATACATGTGCAGGGAAATGTCTATATGCTATCCGGTGCAGCAGTAAACGTTACAGTTCAAATTGGTGATGAAGGGCTTGTGTTTGTCGACTCGCCCAATGAAGACACCATACCAGCAATGATTAGTCTGATACAGGAACACACTAACCTGCCTGTATTATATGTCATCAATACGCATCTGGATGAAGAGCACATATCCGGAAATGCCACACTCAGCAGAATGGGCAATAGGTTAAATGCCAATATCACCAGTTTTGGCCCCCCAGGTGGTGCGCAATCCACAGCTATAGCGGGTGCAACTGGTGGGGTCACCTTATTGGCCCACGAAAATGTTCTAAACCGCTTTTATCTTACAGACCACAATATTGAGCGGCTCGATCTCACCAGCACCTACTTTATGCCTACCAAGGATTTTTACCAGAATGGTGAAGGTATCGTCGTCTATCACATGCCCAATGCCCATACTGATGGTGACAGCATTGTGTATTTTCGTCGATCAGATGTAATCAGTACTGGCGATATTTTTACGCCAGGACGATATCCGGAAATAGATTTGGCTCGTGGAGGAAGTGTACAGGGTCTGGTTGAGGCACTAAACTTTTTAATCGAACTTATTGTTCCGGGTCCAATGGCAGAAGCAGGAACTTATGTTGTTCCTGGCCATGGCCGTATCGGTGATGAAATCGATGTCGTCGAATACAGAAATATGGTCTACATCGTAATGCAGCGAATTGAAGCATTGATTGATGACGGCATGAGTTTAAGACAAATTATCTCATCTCGCCCGACTTTGGATTACGACACTGAGTACGGTGGCTCACGTGGCGGACCCACTGCAGAAGAATTTATTACGGCAATCTATAACAGCCTGACAACAGAGATGTAAGGAAGAATTTATGAAAAATATATTTAAAGCACTCCTCACAACTATATCGCTATTCAGTATCGTATTTGCGCAGGCGCAAGAGCCTTCAGAAAGAGGCGAAACATCATCTCTTCAAAACTTTGGCCTGGATGGTCCAGTTCAGGAAGTAGCAACTGGTCGAAGCGGTGCGCGGGCTGACCTGACTGGCACGTGGGTTAGCATTGTCACTGAAGACTGGCGTTATCGCATGGTAACCCCTCAAATAGGTGACCTGGCGGGTGTCCCTATCAATGAACAGGGCAAAGAATATGCGCTAAACTGGCGACCAGAAATGGATGAAGGCAATGAATGTCGTGCCTATGGCGCTGCATCCATTATGCATAAACCAGGACGCATAAAAATATCGTGGCAAGATGATACAACACTGAAATTGGAATTTGATGCCGGGAATCAGGTCCGATATCTGCATTTTGATCCCAGTGTTGAAGCTGGAGAACCTTCAAGACAAGGTCATTCAATGGCAAGATGGGAAGCACCACGAGGAACCCAAATCTCACCCGGAATTACCAATGTCGTGCCTATCGGACAACAGTTTCCGCGAACAGAAATGGTAAGTAATGCGCTACAAGTTGTCACCGACAATCTGATACCCGGCTATTTGCGCAAAAACGGTCTGCCATATAGTGACCAGGTACAAGTCCGTGAGTATTTTGATGTGATTACTATACCCGATGGCTCTACCTGGTTAATCGTCGACATTATCGTTGAGGATCCTCTGTTTCTTGAAGCGCCTTGGGTGACCAGCATGAATTTCAAAAAAGAACCCAATGATTCCAAATGGAGTCCTGAGGATTGTTTTGTCACTAACCCGGGCTGGTAAATAAACTGTTAGCTCTATTTATTTCAAGCTAGCCAAATGAAAAACGGCTTCCTGAAAGTATAATTCAGGAAGCCGTTTTTCGTTTTACTTCTATCTATTTCCAGCAGATTGCTTTTGGTAGTTACAGGCTTTTCTTAATGTAGGCTTCTATTTCTGCGAGATCATTAGGCATGACGACGTAATGTTCCTCACGCTCTAATAAGTCGCTCAAGTGCTGTGGCAAAGCAGGCAAATCCAGCCCAGCTCGTTTTATAGCTTCAGAGAATTTTACCGGATGTGCTGTTGCCAGAGTAATCATTGGGGTAACACTATCCTTTTTGCAAAGTTGTGCTGCCTTTACACCAATTGCCGAATGTGGATCCAGCAGATAAGCATGTTTATCATATACCTCTTTAATCACAGCGCATGTAGTTTCATCATCTACGCTGGCCGAATCGAAGTTGGCTTTAGCAAATTCCCACTCCTCTTCACTGACCTGCTCCACCTCTGCACTCAAGCCAGTCACAAAACGAGTGACTTTTTCGATATCGCCTTTAAACATATCAAAAATAAAGCGCTCGAAATTACTGGACACCATGATATCCATGCTAGGTGATAAGCTGGCTTCCAGGCCCGATAGATTGTACTGATTACGACTGATGAAACGATGCAGAATATCATTCTTATTGGTCGCAATAATTAACTGCTTAATCGGTAAGCCCATACGTTTGGAGAGATAGCCGGCATAAATATCACCGAAATTTCCGGTTGGCACAGAAAAAGATACGGCCTCACTTTTATCCATAAATTTCAGTGCTGCATAAAAGTAATAAACGATCTGCGCCATGATCCTGGCCCAGTTAATCGAGTTCACGGCAACTAACTGATAGCCCTGAGGTAGAAAACTCTGATCGGCGAAAGCCTGTTTCACGACTTGCTGACAATCATCAAAATTACCGGTGATTGCAATGTTATGTACGTTATCTCCGCTAACTGTGGTCATCTGCTTGCGTTGTACTTCTGAGACCCGGTTATGGGGGTGTAAGATAAAAATATCGACAAAATCCGAATGCTTACAGCCTTCCAATGCGGCGGAGCCAGTATCACCCGAAGTGGCTCCCAAAATGGCAACATGCTGTTGTCGCTTTTGCAAAAAATAATCCAGCAAACGGCCGAGTAGTTGCAGGGCGAAATCTTTAAAAGCCAGAGTCGGCCCATGAAATAATTCCAGTACCCACTCATTATTATCAAGCCCTGTTAAGGGTGCGACTTCAGGGTGAGAGAAATCGGCATAAGAATCATCAATCATCTGTTTTAATACATCATCTTCAACGGCACCGTCTGTATATAGGCGAATGATTTCATAGGCAAGATCGGCATAACTCAGATCTTTCCAGGCTAAAATCTGTTCACGAGACAGTTGTGGCACTGTTTCCGGAATAAACAGTCCACCATCCGGTGCCAAGCCAGTTAATACAACTTCTTCAAAGCTGTGGGCTGCAGATTGCCCGCGAGTACTAATATATTTCATGGTCATTTGTTAATCGTGCGGTGTAAAAAAATAACTGCTATGAAAGAGATCAACTCAGTCGTCAAGTTCAGCAACCCGGATTCGGGTTACCTTGTCGATCACTGCATCCAGTGCTTCAATCTCAGCCAGTGCCTTGTTCATAATAGACTCCTGAATTTCATGAGTCATTATTATGACGGGAATTGCATCATGGTTTTTCCCTAGTTTCTCAGGGTCTTTTTGAATCATGGCCTCAATACTGATCTCATTATCACCTAATATTTCTGTAATATCAGCGATAACGCCAACCTTGTCCTGAACCGTAATTCGCAGGTAGCAGGCACAGCTTATTTCTTCTATTGGCAGGACACGAGTATCGGCAAGTTCTTCCACCTGAAATGCCAAGGCAGGAATTTTTTCAGTCTTTTCTTCCATGCGCCTGGCGACATCTATCACATCAGCCACTACCGCTGACGCAGTTGGTCTGGCTCCTGCTCCTGCACCATAATAAAGTGTGGAACCTACCGCATCGCCATGCAGCAATACAGCATTCATCACACCATCGACTTTGGAAATCAGCTGTCGCTTGGCAATCAAAGTCGGATGTACACGTAACTCAATTCCACGTTCAGACAGGTTACTGATCCCAAGATGTTTTATGCGATAACCTAATTCATTTGCATACGCCAGGTCATCCGGGGTTATGTGACTTATTCCTTCTATATAAGTCTTTTCCAGGTGCAATGGTGTGCCGAAGGCGATTGCTGAAAGTATGGTTAGTTTATGGGCGGCATCTATGCCATCTACATCATAGCTGGGATCAGCCTCTGCATAGCCCAGTTCTTGCGCCTCTTTTAAAACTTCGGCAAAGGGTCTTGATCTGGCCTGCATTTCAGTAAGAATATAATTCGCAGTCCCGTTAATAATACCCGCAAGCCATTCAATTTTATTGGCTGCGAGCCCTTCCCTGAGCACTTTAATGATTGGTATGCCGCCAGCTACTGCGGCTTCAAATGCAACGACAACATTCTTTTCCCTTGCGGCCTGAAAAATTTCATTGCCATGTGTTGCAATCAGCGCCTTATTCGCCGTAACCACATGCTTGCCGTTTTCTATGGCTTTTAAGACCAGCTCACGCGCAAAATCAGTTCCGCCGATCAATTCCAGTAAAATATCCACTTCAGGGTCAGTTGCCACCGCGAAGGCATCATTGGAAATCTTCACATCCCCGATATCCTGATCAGGGCTGTATGAAAGTGTGGCGATGTGCGTAACCCGCAAGTCCCTGCCCAGGCGTCTGGCGATTTCCTGATGATTTGCTTTCAGTACGCTAAAACTTCCGTAGCCAACCGTGCCTAAGCCGCAAATCCCAATATTAATTGGTTGCAAGATGCTCTCCTGAAATTTTATCGATTAACTGGAAGGACTTACTCGGTTTCGAAAATAAACGCCGCCAGATCTGCTGCAGGCACATAACCCGGCAAGCTGGAACCGTCTTCAAAAATCAAAGTCGGAGTCCCGTTGACGCCTAGTTCTCTCCCCAGCTGATATTGCTCAGCTACAGGGTTGTCACAGTTTTTTTCGGCAATGGCTGCGCCCCTGATTGCGGTAGTGAAAATCAAATTTCGATTTTCTGAACACCAGGTTGAAACCATTTTCGGATAGGTGACTTGATCCATACCACTGCGTGGAAAAGCCAGATAACGGATAGTAATTCCGTAGCCATTGAGTAAGGAGATTTCACTATGTAAACGCTGACAATACTGACAGTCGACATCTGTAAATACAGTAAGCGTGGCTTTTGATTCACCCTCAGCAGGATAAATGATCATATCTGCTTCATCGAGAGCCGCCAGTTTCTCAATTCGAATTTCATTACGATGACTTTCGCCAAGATTTACCAGACCTTGTTCCGTAGCACGATACATATCCGTGGGCAGGAAATACTGTGCATCAGCACTGGCGTAGATAAGTTGGCCGTTCTGGATTCTGACTTCATAGAGTCCATCTATCGGACTGGTGGAGATAGACTGAATACTGATACCTGATTGAGTGTCGATCAGGACCTGACGGATTGCAGCTACTTCCGGAGTCTCATCAATAAGACTGCTCTGCAGGCCCGCAGCATTCTGGGCAATAGCAGGTAGTGTCAACACCAGGGAAAGTGCCAGAAAAGCGCCTGCTATAGACGCTTTGATTGTGAAGTGATTAATAAGCTTAACTGGCATGCCGCCCCCTCTGGATTAATGGCCCCTGCTCGGGCCTATGTGCTTGAAGGCATTGTAGCAAGCCGCCAGGCGGCTTATCAATTAACCTTGCTGTCCTGCTTTTTTGTCCAGTTTTTCCGTAATACGTGCAGCACGGCCAGTCAGTTCCCTCAAATAATAGAGTTTGGCCTGACGTACATCACCACGACGTTTCAGCGTAATACTCTCTATCATTGGGCTATGTGCCTGGAAAGTTCTCTCCACGCCAACACCATGGGACATTTTTCGAACAGTAAATGCAGAATTCAGGCCTCTGTTACGTTTTCCAATAACGATGCCTTCAAATGCCTGCAGACGCTCACGATCACCTTCCTTGATACGCACCTGCACAACAATTAAGTCACCAGGACCGAATTCAGGGATATCAGTCTTCAACTGGGCTTGTTCTACTTTTTGAATAATGGTGTTCTTGCCACTCATTGCCTTACTCCAATTTTCTAAATCAGGTTAACTGTCGCTTTTACTTTTTTGCCAATAACTTATGTATTTAACTAACTTATATTTATAACTATTTTAATTCGTTAATTCGCTTTTCCACCATGACTGTTTTCATGTTTGCCATATTCGCTGATAAATTCATCCAGCAAGGCTTTTTGATCAGCTTCTAATGCAAGTTTCTCCAGTAAATCCGGTCTTCTTAACCATGTCCTGCCCAAACTTTGCTTCAATCGCCAGCGCGCTATAGCCGCATGATCACCACTCAACAATACTTCCGGTACTGTCTGTCCGGCTATGTTTTCAGGCCGGGTATAGTGTGGATAATCCAAAAGACCCTCAGCAAAGGAGTCTTCTGCAGCCGAATCTTCATGCCCCAGTGCTCCGGGCTGAAGTCGAATCATGGCATCCATCAAGACCATCGCTGCCAGTTCGCCACCACTGATGACATAGTCACCTAGCGAGTATTCTTCATCCACCAGATTTTTTATAACCCGTTCATCAATTCCTTCATAGCGACCACAAAGCAAAACCAGACTGCTTTGCCGGGCCAGATCTACAATATCCTTTTGCTCCAGAGGCTTACCCTGCGGGCTCAGATACAGCACCTTGGCTTGCTTTCCGGCTCTGCTCACTGCAGCACTCGCTGCTGCAATTGCTGCGCTGACTGGTTCTGTCTTCATCAGCATGCCCGGTCCACCACCGTAGGGCCTGTCATCAACTGTACGGTGCCTGTCTTCCGTAAAATCCCGTGGATTCAAGAAGTACGTTTTAACCAGTTCCTGCTTTACCGCCCTGCCACTTACGCCATATTCGGTGAGAGCACTAAACATTTCCGGGAATAAAGTGACTATGGCTATGTCCATCACATTCCCTATATTTTATTTTCAAGCCCAACTGACCCGGCTCTAGTAGTCTTTTTCCCAGATCACCCTGATTTCACGCAGATCCAGGTCAATACTGTCTATTACCCGGCCGCGGAGGTAGGGAATTAATCTTTCTTCCTCATCAATACTGTTCTTATCCGCTTTTACAACCAATACATCATTTGCGCCGGTTTCAAGCAGATGATCCACAATACCCAGATCATCACCATTCAGGGTAAGAACCCGTAATCCCTGCAATTGATACCAATAGTATTCATCTTCCTTTAATTCAGGCAACAGGGCTTTTTCTATATATAAATCCTTACCTGTATATGCTCTGGTATGGTCCCTGTCATCACAATCTTTAATATGGCCTACAAAGCCTTTGCCCTGAACCCTGCTTTGATCTATTTCCAGTCCAACCAGTGTATTCGACTGAGGCGTCAGAAAGTGCCGGTAAGAGAGTATATTTTCCTTGGGATCAGAGAATGAAATCAGCTTTACCCAGCCTTTTATGCCGTAAGGGGCACCAACACGTGCAACCTTCACATACTTCCCATTTTGCTCAGAGAGTTGCTCTGAAAGCAGATCAGAAAGCTGTGGATCAGACATTTAAGCTGCCACTGCTTCCTTTACCAAAGTGGCTACACGATCGCTCAACTGGGCACCTTGACCTTGCCAGTATTCGATACGTTCCATGTCAATACGCAGCCTCTCTTCCTGACCTTTTGCACCAGGATTAAAGAATCCGACACGCTCAACAAAACGACCATCCCGAGCCTCACGCTTATCAGCCACGGTTAAATGATAAAAAGGACGTTTCTTGGCACCGCCGCGTGAAAGTCTAATCATTAACATAAGTTATTGTTCCTAAATAATAAATTCGGTTTTACAGCAGTTTTATACAAAGTACTTTACAACCGGTATTTTCCGGACCGGAAAAAGGCGGGTATTCTATGTTAAAAGTTACAGCATTGGAACCTTTTAGAGCCCTTATCTTGGGTATTTCACCTAAATAAGGCTACTGTCATCTGCCGGGAAAGCCCCCGCCAGGCGGAGGCATACCGCCAGGAGGATTCATCCCTCCCATGCCGCGCATCATATTGGCCAGTTTCCCGCCTTTCATTTTCTTCATTACGCGCTGCATTTGCTTGTGCTGCTTGATCAACCTGTTTAGATCCTGAATATTGGTACCTGAACCCAAGGTGATCCGTCGCTTACGTGAGCCATTCAGTAAATCCGGATTACGCCTTTCCTGCATGGTCATGGAATTAATGATTGCCTCCATTCGCGCAAACATCTTCTCGTCAACCCGCCCAGCCGCAGCCTGAGCCATACCGCTCATACCCGGCATCTTATCCAGCAGGTTAGTGATACCTCCCATATTTTGCATTTGCTGCAATTGTTCCTTGAAATCTTCCAGGTCAAAGCGTTTGCCACGCTTTATTTTAGCCGCCAGACGCTGGGCTTTTTTCTTGTCTACATTCTTCTCAACATCCTCAATCAGCGAGAGCACATCACCCATACCCAGAATTCGCGAAGCAAGACGATCGGGATGAAAGGCTTCCAGGGCATCTATCTTTTCTCCGACACCCAGGAATTTGATTGGCTTACCAGTAAGGTGACGTACAGATAAAGCTGCTCCACCTCTGGCATCACCATCGGTTTTGGTCAGAATGACGCCTGTCAGAGCCAGGGCATCATTAAAAGCCTTGGCCGTATTGGCAGCATCCTGGCCCGTCATGGAGTCAACCACAAACAAGGTTTCTGCCGGGTTTATCGCGGCATGCAAGGCCTTGATTTCAGACATCATTTCTTCATCAATGGCAAGGCGACCGGCGGTATCCACAAACAACACATCGATAAAACGCTTTTTGGCTTCCGCTAATGCATTCTTAACGATGGCTTCGGGTTTCTGACTAATATCACTGGGGAAAAAGCTGACCCCGACCTCCCCGGCCAGGGTTTCCAATTGTTTTATCGCAGCCGGACGGTAAACATCAGCACTCACGACCATGACAGATTTTTTCTGTTTGTTCTTAAGCCACAATGCCAGTTTGGCGACAGTTGTGGTTTTACCGGCCCCCTGTAAACCAGCCATCAGTATCACGGCCGGAGGCACAACTTTCAGGTTTAGCTCTTCATTGCTGTTACCCATCAAGGCCTGTAATTCAGCCTGAACGATTTTCAGAAAAGCCTGACCGGGATTCAGGCTACTGCTGACTTCCTGACCAATCGCACTCTTTTTAACCTGTTCGATAAAATCTTTAACCACAGGCAGAGCCACGTCAGCTTCGAGTAGCGCTTTACGCACCTCACGTAAACTTTCCTGAATATTGTCTTCGGTTAACTTGGATTTACCGGTTATACTTTTTAAAGCGCCGGATAAACGCTCCGTTAATGTTTCAAACATCTAAGATCACTTCTTCACTGGCTTTTGATCGTGTAATTCTACAACAAAAAAGCTTCTATGGCGTGCGTACTTATGAGAGACTTTCTTCATGCTAGCAACAGTTTCAGGTATCATTGCCGTCGCCTTATATTTATTGGGGACTTACTTCCAGAGTCAGAGTTTATTCCATGATCGCAACAGACGGCAGCTTGTACTAAGTTGTGGCGCTTTTGCTCTCGTCGCCCATTTAATTAACATGAATGCGGTTATAAACACACCGGAAGGATATAATTTCGGTTTCTTCAAGATTGCTACCCTTTTCAGTTTTGCCATCTCAGCCCTGGTAGTCCTGAGCAGCCTGAAAAAACCGCTGGAAAATCTCTTTCTATTGATTTTCCCAATCGCCGTTATCAGTATTTTATGCTCCCTGTTGCTGCCCGGTACTTATACCTTACAGACTGAATATACGAATGGTGTGGCTTTGCATATTGTGCTTGCCATTCTGGCAACCAGCATCATTACAATCGGCGCAGTACAGGCCGTTTTTATGGCCTACGAGAATCAACAGTTGAAACAGAAACACGGCTTTCGTCTGATTCAGCATATGCCGCCCCTGCAAACCATGGAAAGCCTGCTCTTTGAAATTGTCTGGGTCGGAATCTTTCTGCTTAGCGGTGTTATTGTCACCGGTATATTATTTACAGATGATTTTCTTGGTCAGCACTTATCTCACAAGACCGTTCTCTCCATTACATCCTGGTTCGTGTTTGCCGTTTTATTGTGGGGTCGACACAGGGCAGGCTGGCGTGGCACAACTGCAATACGCTGGACCCTGGCTGGTTTTGTTTTTTTGATTTTGGCTTATTTTGGCAGCAAGTTCGTCCTTGAATTGATCCTTAACCGTGTGTAAGACACAGCAAAGCTTTAGCCATTCAAATGAATAATATCTCCCTGGAAAGCCTGTTTGGCATCTTACTGTTTTTGATCATTGCATCAGGGTACTTCTCCAGTTCCGAGACGTCGATGATGGCGCTCAACCGCTATCGCTTACGTCATCTCGTCAAGCATCATCATAAAGGCGCCATCAGAGCCAGCAAATTACTCGAACAACCTGACAGACTGATTGGCATCATTTTGATTGGCAATAATTTTGTCAATATTCTTGCTTCAGCAATAGCCACCATAATTGCCGTACGTCTGTTTGGCGATGCCGGCATACTCATCGCCACCATATTGCTGACCATTGTTATTCTGATATTTTCAGAAGTTACACCGAAAACGATTGCCGCAGTTCACCCTGAAAAGATCGCGTTTCCTTTCAGCATACCCTTAAGTATTCTGTTGCGGGTGTTCTACCCTCTGGTATGGATGGTTAATACCGTATCAAATGCGCTGGTACGTCTGCTGGGTTTCGACATGGATGACGAGGACTCCCACCACCTCAGCACAGAGGAATTAAAAACGGTGGTCTATGAAGCCGGATCACGTCTTTCGGTACGAAGGCAAAGTATGCTGGTCAATATTCTGGATTTGGGAAAGGTCACGGTGAGCGATATCATGATTCCACGTAACGAGGTTGTCGGCATCAACATTGATGATGATATTGACAGTATTATGCAAACCATCTCTAACAGCCACCATACCCGTCTGCCCATCTATAAAGAAAACCTCAATAATGTAGTAGCCATTCTGCACATGCGGAATACTGCACAGTTGATAGACCTTGATGAAGTCACCAAGGAAGAATTGATGCGACTGACCAGGGAAAGTTACTTTGTTCCTGAAACTACTTCACTACACAACCAACTGATCAATTTCCAAAAACAGAAACGTCGAATTGCCATGGTGGTTGATGAATATGGCGACGTGCAGGGTATTGTTACCCTGGAAGATATTCTGGAAGAAATTGTCGGTAATTTTACGACCAATCTGGCGGATGAAACCGAAGACATACATCCTCAGGCTGACGGATCCTACCTGATTGACGGCAGCGCTAACATTCGTGAAATAAATCGCGCACTGGATTGGGATTTGCCGATTGACCGGGCTAAAACCCTGAACGGCCTGTTAACAGATTATCTGGAAAATATTCCGGAAAACAATGTGGCAATTCAACTGCCTTTCTATCGGGCTGAAGTTATGCAGGTCAAAGACAACATGATTAAGAATGTTCGTATGTGGTATTACGACCCTGATGAAGAAACCAAACAGACACCCTTGTTCTAGTTATTAAGACCGGTATGAATTATTGTAACCAATGCGGTTCAAGTATTAGTAAGCTAATCCCACCAGCAGATGATCGTGAACGATTTGTTTGTGAGGGCTGTGGTTATATTCATTACCAAAACCCTCGAATAATTGTTGCTACGCTGCCCTGTTATGAAGATAAAGTACTTTTATGCAAACGCGCTATTGAGCCACGCTACGGACTCTGGACCCTGCCTGGCGGATTTATGGAAAACGGTGAAACTACACACCATGGCGCACTGCGTGAAACACGTGAAGAAGCTTGTGCCGAAGTCGAATTGTTGGATATCTACAGTTTATACAATCTGCCACAGATTAATCAGGTGCATATTTTTTTTCGGGCCACTATGCAGAATTTAAATTTTTCAGCCGGCGCTGAAAGCCTTGAAGTAAGACTTTTCACCGAAGCTGAAATACCCTGGGATAAAATGGCTTTCACTCCGGTTTCAGAGACCCTAAAGCATTATTTCGAAGACAGAAAAAAAGGTGCGTTCCCGATGCATTGTGCCGAAGTCTGTACAGACCCTGATACTGATACACGCATAAGCCGACGTCTTTAAGCCATGTTCATACCAACCACAAAAGTAAATACAACAAATGCAACCAGTAAACAGCAGGATGATGTCATTGCCGATGAAGAACCTCTCGAAATCCGGCTGGGCTATATCGATAATGAACGTGGCCGGGTGCATAAAAGTATAGCCATTACCATGCGCAGTCCGGGTATGGATGTAGAGTTAACCCTGGGCTTTCTGTTTAGTGAAAATGTTATTCAATCTATCAGCCAGATTATGGACATTGATACCAGCAAGGAAAACCTGATCCGCATAGAACTTTCCGAAAAAATAAGTTTTGATATGAAACGCCTTGAAAGGCATTTCTATACCACATCCAGTTGTGGTGTTTGTGGCAAGGCATCTCTGGAAGCACTAAGTATTGCCGGAGCAGAAGCTATCCAAACAAACCAGTTTCAGATTAATGCCAGGCATATCTCCACTCTGGGTAAAAATTTAAGGGTGAAGCAGAATATGTTTCACAGTACCGGAGGAACACATGCTTGCGGCCGTTTTGATAAGCTGGGGGTAGTACTCGATATTGCTGAAGATATTGGTCGCCATAACGCTATGGATAAACTGATCGGTAAACAGCTGATTGCAAAGTCTCTTCCTCTGTTAAATCACGGCTTAATTGTCAGTGGCCGCGCAAGCTTTGAGCTTATGCAAAAGGCCCTTATGGCACAATGCCCTATGCTGGTCGCAGTTGGAGCACCGTCATCACTGGCAGTTGAACTTGCACAGGAATTTAATATCACTCTGGTAGGTTTTTTAGGTGATGAAGGATTCAACATTTATCATGATGATGAACGCATCATAATCTGACCTTAAAGCGGAATGAATGCTTACATTCATCTGCCTTGCATCTGCCATATGCCCACTTTCAGCTCTTATTCAGCAGTTTTCAGCTACCTACCTTTTACTTAGCCCAGTAAGCTTATTTTAAGCAGCATGAACTTTTTTCGCGCCCTTGATACCGACCGGGAATATTATCATCAGTATCAGCAACACCATGAGTATGTCTTTATCAATGGAATACTGCAGCAGGAAATCATCAGGTAAATTCACGGCAAGACTCATTAACAGCACGATGATAATTAAAAACAGGCCCCGGTACATCAACAAGCCAGTAACAACCATGGCCCCCAGAGCAATCAGCATGTAATCAGTTTCCATTCCGATTCGTTCAAGTAAAGCCTGACTCAGGGTCACCCCTAATGTCATGAAAATTATCAATACATATAGAAACATGTCGTTGTACCGCCTCAACAGCCCTCATGAGCACTTCCACTACTGCTTTTTGTCAGTGTCTGCCCTGCCAGCTATTTTTAAGCTATGTTAGAATGGACCACGAATTGCATCCCTATGGTACGTAAAGCGTCATGCTGGATACTGTTAATACCATCACAAAAAATCATTTTCAGGATTGGCATCAGGATGAGGCTACTAGCCTGCTCTTAGATTTCGATATTGATGACAATACTATTCTCGACGCACTGCATCTTTGCCAAAATACGTTTGGCTATATTGATAAAGAACTCATTCCACTGCTCGCTAAAATTTTTAATTTGTCACGTGCTGAAGTACAAGGCGTTGTCAGTTTCTATCCTGACTTTCGTGAACAAAAACCAGGCGCCTATATCTTAAAAATATGCCAGGCAGAATCTTGTCAGGCACTGGGGTCAGATAAGTTGACAGCAGATATTAAAAAATTTCTTGATCTTGATTTTCACCAGACAAATTCGGAAGCGGATATTACTCTGGAACCCGTTTACTGCCTGGGCAATTGTTCCTGCTCTCCCAATGTGATGATTAATTCACGTATTTTAAGCCGTGTCGAAAGTGAGAAGCTAAAACAACTATTACAGCAACTAGGCAACACTTAAAATGCCTGCTGTCTATTTACCCAGAGACACTACCGCCCTCTCCTTGCATGCTGAAGAATTACTCATTGCTCTTCAGCAGGAAGCCGCTAAACGCGAAATTGACTTAAGCATAATCAGAAACGGGTCACGTGGCGCCGCCTGGCTGGAACCTTTACTGGAAGTTGAAAAAAATGGACAACGTATCGCCTATGGCCCGGTACAGATAACAGATATCAAGAGTCTGTTTGATGCTGATTTTTTAAATGCCGGTGAACATACACTAAAACTTGGCGATATAAATGACATCCCCTGGTTTAAACAACAACAACGATTAACCTTTAGCCGCTGCGGCAATACCGATGCACTGTCTATAGATGATTACGTTAAACACGATGGCTTCAAGGGCTTTCAAACTGCGCTTGGCTTAACAGGCCAGGAAATCATAGAGACACTCATCGATTCCGGCTTGCGCGGTCGTGGTGGCGCAGCATTTCCAACCGGTCTGAAATGGAAGACTGTTGCGGACGCTGAAGCTGATTGCAAATACATAGTTTGTAATGCGGATGAAGGTGATAGCGGTACATTTTCAGACCGCCTGCTAATGGAAGGCGACCCTTTCTGCCTGATCGAAGGTATGTTAATCGCCGGAATCGCTATTGGCGCTGAACTCGGTTTTATCTATCTGCGCTCGGAATACCCACTATGTAAAACAATTCTTGACGAAGCGCTGACCAAAGCCCGACAGACTGGCTGGCTGGGCAAAAACATTCAGGGCAGCGGCATAAATTTTGATATCCGTTTACATATCGGTGCCGGGGCCTACATCTGTGGCGAAGAAACATCCTTACTGGAAAGTCTGGAAGGCAAACGCGGACAGATTCGTTATAAGCCGCCCCTGCCAGCAATCCATGGTTTACATGGCAAACCCACCATCGTAAATAACGTAATCAGTTTCGCTTCAGTACCCATTATTCTTGCCAGGGGCGCTGCATTTTACGCACAGTTTGGCAATGCGCAATCACTGGGCAGTATGCCTTTCCAACTCGGCGGCAACATCAAGCGAGGCGGGATGCTCGAAATTCCCTTTGGTCTTAGCCTGAGAGAAATAATCGAGGATTTTGGCGCTGGCACCCTGAGTGGGAATCCGGTAGCGGCAGTTCAGGTTGGCGGTCCTCTGGGTGCCTATTTTTCAGCAGATCAACTGGATATCCCGCTGGAATATGAAGCATTCAGTGCGGCTGGAGGCATGCTTGGACATGGCGGCATCGTTGTCTTTGACGACTCCATCAACCTCCTGAAACAAGCCCGCTTTGCCATGCAATTCTGTGCTCTTGAATCCTGCGGCAAATGTACGCCTTGCCGCATCGGCTCTGTGCGGGGAGTAGAAATCATCGACAAGATTCGCGATACTCAGCATGCAAAGGAATTAAGTACACACTATGAATTGCTGAATGATCTTTGCGACACCATGGAATCAGCCTCACTTTGTGCTATGGGCGGCCTGACACCAATCCCGGTTCGAAGTGCGATTAAACTCTATCAGATATCCACTCAGGCAGATAAAACACAGTCATGAGCCTATTTAAAGAAATAGACTTCGGCACACGGACCTCCAAAAACCAGCAACTGGTCAGTCTGGAAATTGATGGACAAACAGTGCTTGTTCCTGAAGGCACCAGCATCATGCGTGCCGCCAAACAACTGGGTACCAGTATCCCCAGACTCTGTGCTACTGACAGCCTGGAAGCATTTGGTTCCTGTCGACTGTGTCTGGTAGCAATTGAAGGACGTAATGGTACACCGGCTTCATGTACAACACCGGTAGCCGAAGGAATGATTGTTCATACCCAAAATGAAAAACTGGCCAAACTGCGTAAAGGCGTGATGGAACTCTATATATCGGATCACCCTCTGGATTGCCTGACCTGCAGTGCCAATGGCGATTGTGAATTACAGGATGCTGCGGGTGAAGTCGGCTTACGTGAAGTGCGATACGGCTACGCAGGGAAAAACCATCTGCAGGCCGGGACCGACAATTCCAACCCTTACTTCTCCTTTGATGCCAGCAAATGCATTGTTTGTTCCCGCTGTGTCAGAGCCTGTGATGAAATACAGGGCACCTTTGCCCTCACCATCAGTAAACGCGGTTTTGAATCCCATGTTAGTGCCGGCATTGAAGAAAGTTTTCTCGATTCCGAATGTGTTTCCTGTGGTGCCTGTGTACAAGCATGCCCCACTGCCAGCCTGATGGAAAAATCTGTAATAGAGCATGGCATCCCGGAGCATAGCGTGGAGACTACCTGTGCCTACTGTGGTGTTGGTTGTACCTTCCGCGCTGAAATGAAGGGTGATCAGTTGCTGCGCATGATTCCGGCCAAAAGCGGCAAGGCCAATGAAGGGCACTCCTGTGTAAAGGGCCGCTTTGCCTGGGCTTATACCAGTCATAAAGAAAGGATTCTAAATCCAATGCTGCGCGCATCCATTAATGATCCCTGGCAGGAAGTAAGCTGGGATGAAGCCATTCAGTTTACTGCCAGACGTTTTAAAGAGCTGCAGCAAGAATACGGGCGTAAAGCCATCGGCGGCATTTCCTCTTCGCGCACTACTAATGAAGAAGTCTATGTTGTACAAAAACTGGTGCGTGCAGGTTTTGCTAATAACAATATAGATACCTGTGCACGAGTCTGCCATTCCCCTACCGGTTTCGGGTTGAATAAGACACTTGGCACTTCTGCCGGAACTCAGGATTTCATCAGCGTGGAAAGCAGCGATTTAATCTTGCTGATAGGTGCAAATCCAACTGATGCACATCCTGTCTTTGCCTCCAGAATGAAAAAGCGCTTACGCGAAGGCGCAGAAATTATCGTTGCCGATCCCCGACGCATAGACATGGTTGAGAGTCCTCATATTAAGGCAGCCATCCATTTACCATTACTGCCCGGCACCAATGTTGCCTTGATCAATGCGCTGGCCCATACCATCGTTGAGGAGAATCTTTTTGAGCGGGACTATATCAGGGAACGTTGCGATACAGCCCTATTCGAACACTGGCTGACATTTATCAGACAGGAACGAAATGCCCCCGAAGCTGTTTCTCATCTTTTGGGGGTAAGTGCAGAACTTATCAGACATGCGGCTCGTCTTTATGCAAAAGCCGAACGTGCTGCTATTTATTATGGCCTGGGTGTCACTGAACATTCACAGGGCTCCACCATGGTAATGGGAATGGCAAATCTTGCCATGCTGACCGGCAACATTGGTTTTAATGGCACTGGTATTAATCCCTTGCGCGGCCAGAACAATGTGCAAGGCTCCTGTGATATGGGATCCTTTCCACACGAGCTACCCGGCTACCGGCCGGTAGGCGATGAAGCTACCCGCCTGAGTTTCGAAAAAGACTGGGGAGTCAGCCTCGACAGTGAATCCGGTTTCAGAATTCCAAATATGTTTAATGAATCCATAAAGGGCAGCTTCAAAGGAATGTACATACAGGGTGAGGACGTCGCACAATCTGATCCCGATGTTCATCATGTTGAAGCAGCCCTACGCAATCTGGATTGTCTGGTTGTGCAGGATTTATTTCTCAATGAAACCGCCAAGTACGCACATGTGTTCCTCCCCGGGACTTCGTTCCTGGAGAAAGATGGCACCTTTACAAATGCCGAACGACGTCTCGGCAGAGTCAGACCAGCCATAAAACCGCTTACCGGCAAGCACGAATGGCAAATCACTATGGAGATAGCCCAGGCCATGGGCTATGCCATGCACTACAATAACTCTTCAGAAATCATGGATGAAATTGCTCGCTTAACCCCGACATTCAGCAGGGTCAGCTTTGAGAAACTTGATCGTGAAGGCAGCCTGCAATGGCCCTGTAATGATCAGGCACCGCATGGGACACCCATCATGCACATTGATAATTTTGTGCGTGGCAAAGGAGCTTTTGAAATTACAGAATTTGTACCTACCCTGGAAAAAGTTACAGCAAAATTTCCCTTGCTCTTAACGACTGGCCGAATTCTGAGTCAATACAACGTTGGTGCCCAGACACGCCGTACTGCAAACAATATCTGGCATCCGGAGGACATACTGGAAATTCATCCCCACGATGCAGATGAACGAGGCATCAAAAACGGTGACCTGCTTATGATAAGGAGCCGCAAGGGGGAAACGTCCCTGCATGCTTTAATCTCGGAACGTATGCAACCCGGTGTCGTCTATACGACTTTTCATATGCCCTTCTCAGGTGCCAATATTGTCACCACTGAATTCAGTGACTGGGCCACCAGTTGTCCGGAATATAAAGTTACCGCTGTGCAATGTGAATTAACCGATCATATTTCTGAATGGCAGCAACACTATCTGGATTATCAGAAGCAACACAGCGAAACCGGAAGAGATTTGCTGGCCTGATTTACACGCTGTTCCCTGCTAGTGTGAATTGTGTAAATACGCGGTACTTTTACATTAGCCACTCTGCCTGGCTTTTATCAACTGTTTCAGTAGGGTATTCTTCGACTTCCTTAGCAGAACTACACACGAAGATAACGATCATGCCCTTTCCTAAATTACTTAGCACACTGGCACTATCTTCCGTTCTCTGTCAGCAACTTTATGCACAAGAAGCCCTGCTAACAACAGTTTCAGTAAACTCAAAAAGTGTAGTGATTTCACACACCGAAACGCCTCCGCTTATCGACGGCATTATCGATGACGAGGTCTGGACGAATGCCACATTTATTGACGATCTGCATCAAGTCAATCCGGTTGAGTATGCGGCTCCCTCTGAGCCTACTGAAATCTATATGCTTTATGATGCTGATGCGATATACGTAGCCGTTAGACTATTTATAAATCCTGAAGACCTTACCGACAATATCCTACGTCGAACCGGCAATGTTATAAACGACGATAATATTGTCATCAATGTAGACCCTTTCAACAATCAACGTAGCGGTTATTATTTTGGCGTCAATGCCAACGGTGTACGAGTCGATGGTATATTTCAGAATGTTACCCAGCCCGATAATGACTGGGACTCTATCTTCTTTGTGGAAACAAGCCGTTTTGAAGGTGGCTGGATTGCGGAATTTGCTATCCCCTTCAGATCACTCTCTTTTGACCCTAATTCCAGTACCTGGGGCCTGAATTTCACCCGCTCTATTCAAAGTAAAAATGAATTGATTGCCTGGCAAAGCTATAACCGACGATTTGATCCAAGTAGTTATGGAGAGTTGAGAGGACTGAACAATATTAATCAGGGCCTCGGACTGGATATTATACCTTCGTTCAGCATGAGTTCTGCACGTAGGTTTTCTCCAGATAATACCGAGGATAATTTTGAACCAAGCCTGGATATGGTTTATAAAATCACCTCATCTTTAAACGGTTCATTAACAATTAATACCGATTTTTCATCTGCTGAAGTTGATAATCGGCAGGTCAATTTAACTCGTTTTAACCTGTTTTTTCCGGAAAAACGTGATTTCTTTTTACGTGAATCCGACATTTTCCAATTTGGACGCATCGGCGCTTCCAACGCCCTGGGTGGCGGACAAAATGGCAGACCTTTCTTTTCCAGGAATATCGGACTCGGCAGCTCCGGTGAATCTGTTGATTTGAATTACGGCGCCAAAGTCAGTGGCAGAATAGGCAAACTGGATATCGGCGCATTAAGTATCCGTCAGGATGCACAGGCTGCCGTTGATGCCAGCACACTGTCTGTTGTGCGTGCCAACATGGGGCTGGTTGGCGAATCTACCCTGGGCTTTATCATGACTGACGGCAACCCACGTTCAAACCTCGACAATAGCTTGTATGGTGTGGATTATCTCTATCGCAATTCAGGCCTATCCGGCGGCCGCAGTCTTGAAGCATCTGGCTGGTATCAGGCTTCAGATACTGAAGGCCTTTCAGATAACGATAGTGCTGCCGGTGCTGGTTTTGCCTTAACCAATAACACTGGGTTTAATGGCGGACTTGCTGTTAAACGCTTCGAGAGCAATTTTAATCCTGCTCTCGGCTTTGCCAATCGCAAAAACGTAGATGATTATTCCGTACAAAGCGGTTACAGCCACCGTTTTTCCAGTGGCTATTTTCAAACCTATGACTTCAGACTCACAGGGCGCCGTTATAATGCCATTGGCGCTGGCCTTGAATCCCAATCAATACTTTTCCAACCCTTCAGTATAAGTAACAGAAGTGGCGACCGACTCTTATGGATATCGAAATATAACAAAGAGGTCTTGGCTGCGCCTTTTGAGATTTCTCCGGGTGTAGTCATCCCTGCCGGGGAGTATCACTTTAGCGACGATGGCTTTACCTTCAGCACCGCTGGTTTTAGAGAATGGTCTGGCAGTTTTTCCTACATTCACGGAAGTTTCTACAGCGGCAACTTTGATCGTTCCTGGGCTGATATAACCTGGAAACCCAGTGCCAGATTCAGTACTACATTAGAATATGACGTACAGCTTGTTGATCTGCCCGAAGGTAAATTTACTACCCGCATTATTAGCGGTGCTATTGATTATATATTTTTCAATAATCTCTCTTGGACCAACCTGATTCAGTACGATAACGTTAGCGAAACACTGGGTATCAATATGCGCTTACACTGGGTTCCCGAAGAAGGACAGGAATTTTACTTCGTCATTAATCAGCTTATGGAAGATTATGACCGGGATAATAAATTTCAGTCAGAATTTACCGATTTCACCATTAAATTCAGCTATACATTCCGCTATTAAAGTTCTGTATTTCTTTGCTGAATTTTAATGCCTGCGAGATACCGGCCACTCTTTTTTTCTTAGCCTTTGGCAGTCCTGCATACAGTTGCTGGTTCTGTTTTAGGCGCATCTATGGCAGTATTCAGTAACACGCCAATAAAAATAAAAAAACAGGTGCCTCTTATGCTTCGCAAACTCACACTCTTCCTGCTATTTAGCTCTGGTGCCAGTCTAGTCTCGGCGCATCACAGTAATGTTGCCATGTTTGATACCAGCCAGAAAATTGAAGTCACCGGTGTAATAGAGCAAATTTCCTGGCGTAATCCACACGGTTATATTCTCTTCAGGGTAGATGACGGGGCTGGCAATTCCAGACTCTGGCGAGCTGAGACTATCGCTGCCAGTGTCATGCGCAATCGCGGCATACAGGGCGATGCCATCGAAGTCGGTGACCGGGTCACTATCGCCGGTTCGCCTTCAAAGACAGAGCGCCCGGAAATTCTGGCCAGTAATATGCTATTACCTGGCGGCTATGAATTTGATTTCGGCAATGGTACGGCCTATTTCCCGGCTGGCAAGGCTGGCAATATTATTGGTTATCTGGACGATAGTTCCGGTGTCGATGTTGAAACGTCAATGGCCTCAGCAGATGGCATTTTCCGAACCTGGAGCACCATCATGAGTGATCCGCAAGCCTTTCCGATGTTCCGTGGCGGTTACCCCTTAAATGCTGCCGGCGAAGCAATCCATGCGCAGTGGGATCCCTGGGACAACGCACTGTTGCAGTGCGGCACCAAAGGAACACCACTGATTATGATGACCCCTTTCCCGGTTGAATTTGCTGAAGTCGGGGATACTATCGAAATGCATATGGAAGAATATGATGCGATGCGCACTATCCACATGAACCCGAATGCACCTGCTCCGGAAGAACACAGCATGTTTGGCTTTTCCCGTGGTCACTGGGAAGGCAGTACCCTGGTGGTAGAAACCGATCATATCAGCGCCGGCTATTTCAGTTGGGAAGGCGAACCTCAAAGTGACCAGATCTCTGTCGTTGAACGCTTTATGCCCTCTGCTGATTTTGAACGCATGGACTATCGCCTCAGCGTCACAGACCCGGTTTACTACACAGAACCTTTTGAGTTAAGTAAATATTTTGTCTGGCTGCCCTATCGTTCGGTAAACCCCTATGAATGTCTGGAACAAGAGTATTAAAAAAACACTGCGAGCTTTTATTTACCATCATCTGCCAAGAGCAGAGAAATATAGAGATTTAAAAGAGGACATATGGGCACAACTTTAGCAGGTGCAATAATAGTCATCATTTTAGTAACTATAGTTGCTGCGGTGTCTACAAAGCAGCAAAAAGATAAAACTAAAGATTGATATCTGTGCAACTGATGCCTGCTATCCCCCAAAAGAAATGCCGACATATCTTTTTATAGAGTGACTAATTGCAAAGGGCAGAAATGAAGGAGCGGCTATGCTTAAATATATAAACCTGATACCCCTTTATATTCGCTTTATCGTCTGCGGTTTACTCTCTACAACTGTATTTGCTCAGAGCATGAGTGGACAATCTCTACACACTCTAAACTCTTCCGGTTCAGAGCGCAGCTATGTACTGTATATCCCTCCACACGAAACCAATGCCAGCTTGCCACTGGTTTTCAACTTTCACGGCTCAGGCAGTACTCCGGAAAGGCAGGAAGCCCAAACCGACTTTATGCGTCTGGCAGAAACTTATGCCTTCGCCCTGGTATATCCGGTTGGTGCCTTTACCAATTCAGTCACTGCGGGCAGCTGGAATGCCAATCTGGATACTGGTGTTGATGATGTGCAATTTGCCCGTGACATCATCGAAGACGTAGCCAGTCTGCTCAATATCGATAGGAAGCGAATTTATTCTACGGGGATGTCCGGTGGCGGTCGCATGACCAGCAGACTCGCCTGTGAGCTTTCTGATGTACTGGCTGCTGCTGCCCCTGTTGCAGGACTTCAATATCCTGATGATTGTGACTTGAAAAGACCCATACCCCTGCTGTCATTTCACAGTATGGATGATGCTACCAATCAATATGAGGTCTCCGGCGCTTCCCGTCCCTACTGGCGAATGGGCGTGGAAACCGCACTCGATAAATGGCGTCAGGCCAATGACTGTACACTCACCAACAGCAGTGACAAACTTTCTCAAAGGGTGACTTTTTATCAATGGCCTGATTGCGCCGGTTCAGCCGAAATACAGTTCTATCAACTGTCCGATGGCGGACATACCTGGCCAAATTCGCCAATCGACAGTTCCAATAAGGACATCAATGCCAGTGAACTGATCTGGGAATTTTTCAGCAAACATACATTACCCTGAACCATGGCTTGATATTCACGGGTTAAAAAAATCAACCATTAGACGAGACTTTTCAAAGCAAAAGCTTTTATGCTTGCTACACATCACCTAACATTTCAAAATGTTTTTAACTACACAAAAATCAGGTTGAGAAACAATGCCTAAAAATAAAACCCAATATGAAAGCGAACAAGTAGCCGGCAATGGCTTACTGCACAGACGGCTGTTTTTATCGGGCGGCATGGCATTGGTTGGCGCCGGATTCCTTGGCGTAAAACAAGCCCAGGCTGCCAATCCCACAGACTTTCCTGACTGGATGCGGGTCGAAGGAAGCTCTGCCGGAGAATACGGACTGCGTTCCAGCCATGAGTCTGATGTCGTCAGATTGGTTAATCCAAGACAGGGAGCAGTAGCTATTGCCAGCGGCTCCAGAACACCACTAGAGCGACTCGAAGGAATGATTACACCCAATGCGCTACATTTTGAGAGACATCACTCAGGGATTCCTGATATTAACCCGGACCAGCATCGGCTGATGCTTCATGGCATGGTGCAAAGACCACTAAGTTTTAGTATGGATGCACTGCATCGTTACCCGATGGAAACCCGAACCCACTTTATAGAGTGTTCCGGAAACAGCCGCGCACTTAACGCTGCCAATCCGGTGCAGGGAACTGCAGGTAGTTTACATGGCTTACTTTCCTGTACGGAATGGACCGGCATTCCGCTCGCAATATTACTGGACGAAGCGGGACTTGATCCGTCAGCAAGCTGGTTATTGGCCGAAGGGGCAGACGCCGCAGCCATGAGTCGCAGTATTCCCTTAGACAAAGCTTTGGATGATGCCCTGTTGGTTCTTTATCAGAATGGCGAAGCCATACGTCCATCCAACGGCTATCCGCTCAGGCTGCTGGTTCCCGGTTATGAAGGAAATGCCAATGTGAAATGGTTACGCCGCCTTAAAGTTACAGATGCACCAACCATGACGCGTGATGAAACTTCCAAATATACAGATTTACTCGCGGATGGAACTTCCAGAATGTTCTCCCTTAATCTGGAGTCCAAATCAGTCATTACCTCTCCTTCTGGTGGTCAACAAATGAATGGCCCGGGGCTGTATCAAATATCCGGCCTGGCCTGGTCAGGTCATGGCCGCATAACTAAGGTAGAAGTTTCCGCTGATGGTGGGCTTAGTTGGGCTGAAGCTGCATTAAGTGGACCAGTGCATTCGAAAAGTCTAACGCGTTTTCGCCTGCCCTGGCGCTGGAATGGTAATGAATCGATTTTAATGAGCAGAGCCACCGATGAAACAGGCTTTATCCAACCCACCCGGCAACAAATATTTGCTAAATGGGGAACCCGTTTCGGCTATCACACGAATTCAATTCAATGCTGGGGAATTTCAGGCACAGGAGAGGTGAATAATGTTTATATTTAAAATGAAATTCCTGTCTGCCTGTGTGTTGATAACTCTGTTTTATGTGAAAGCCGGCGCTGCAGAGGGTCCTGATCTTGGTCAGCCAATCTCTGCAGAAGAATTGGCCAAGTGGGATATCAGCATAGCTCCTGATGGCGGCGGCCTACCTCCAGGCTCTGGCACGGCTGTCCTGGGTGCGCCGATTTTTCAGGCAAAATGCCTGGCCTGCCATGGACCGGAAGGTCAAAATGGCTTGCATGACCAGCTGGTTGGCGGCATTGGCAGTCTCGCTACTGAACAAGCTGTAAAAACGGTTGGCAGTTACTGGCCCTATGCAACCACACTGTTCGATTTCATTCGTCGCGCCATGCCATACCAGCAGCCTCACACCTTAAGTGATCCTGAAGCCTACAGCCTTACCGCTTATTTGCTCTATCTGAATGGCATAATTGAAGAAACAGAGCTGATTGATCAGAACTCGCTTCCCAAGGTCATCATGCCAAACAGAGATAATTTTATTTGGACGGAAGATGCCCGGTAAATACATCTGGCTTTTAATTCAAACTGCTCTTGTGCATAAACAGCTATAACTTTATTCAAACAGGATTTTATTTGACTCAGCTTATAATTCTAAAGCGAATTTTCGTAGTCTTCAGGCGTATTAATATTTTTGAATACTGTTCCTGCCAGCGACTGTTTAGATAAAGGCCTGCTGTGACAAAATTCGAGTATTGCACGCATCGAACGCAATCCGCCAAGCTCATGACTGTCCAGAAACAGCTCTCGCAAATGCTCTCTTAATTGAACACTGGCCCGAAGCGCACAGGGTAATACTTCTCCTTCAAAATGGCAGGCGGACTCCCCTGCCATATTACTTAGTAAGATCTTCAGAACCGACTCATTCAGATATGGCATATCCAGGGGGACAATCAACAGAGGATGGTCTTTGAGCTTGCCTTCCTCGAATAATGTCTCCAGACAGGCATGCAGACCACCGGGTGGTCCGCAGTGTGAAAGAATATCCGGGACGGAGTCGCTAAAACCCTCACGACCACTTATCAATATTCGCTCACTACCGATAGACTCAAGCAAAGAAATAGTGCGATCCAGCAGGGATTGTCCGGCAAAAATCAGTTCAGCTTTATCCCTCCCCATTCGGGTGGACTTTCCGCCAGCTAGAAGAATGGAGTAAAACACAGACCCTTCAGGCCGGGTTTTCCTGAATCAGGTGCACATCGCGTTGCGGGAAAGGTATTTCAATATTGTTGTCAGCCAGGGCTTTATGAATCGCCATATTAATTCGATATTTGGTATCAAATAAGACATCAGTAAGCACCCAGCAACGGATGCCGATATCAATGCTGCTGTCACCAAAATTATCGATACCGATCAGGGCACCTTTTTCTTCGTACAGCCCCTGCATGCCTTTCAGGCAGGAGCTTATGATTGTGACTGCCTGTTCCGGATCAGAGCCATAGGCAATACCGACAGATAATTCCAGCATACTGCTGGCTTTCGAATTGTGAATAATTTCGCCAACAATGTGCCGATTTGGAATGGTTATCATGACATCATCTTCATTGGTGAGAATGGTGTAACCCAGTTTGATTTCCTGCACGATGCCACTGACGCCTTTAACGGCAATAGTATCCCCGACAATAAAAGGACGGGTAACTATAATGCTGATACCGGCTCCGTAGTTTGACAGTAGACCCTGTAATGCTAAACCGGCCCCCAATGACAATGCGCCGATGGCCGCCACGAAAGGCGTAATACTGATGCCTATCTGCCCCAGAGCCATAATGGCAACAAAAATTACAATGATGACTTTGAGCGTAGCGGAAGTGAATTTGCTCAGTGTGACATCAAGATTCTTGCTGAGCATAAAAGCATGCAGGAAGCCTGCAACTTTACCGGCAATAAACATACCGATCAGCAGAATAATGATCGCGCCTAATACCTGAAAACCGTAAGTAACCAGATAGCCCACGATCAGATCGTAAATCTCCTGCGCTTGCTGTAGTTCATCTTGCATTATTTAATCTCGTTGTTTGCCAGATTAAGCCGGTTCTTCTTCTTTACCATCTTCATGAAGAGCGAATCGACCCCGTTTACCGAATACCTGATCCTGCCTTTCCCAGGGCCAGCCACCAAACTGATCTTTTTGATAATCCATAAAAGCCTGCTGTAATTCTGCCTGGGTATTCATTACGAAGGGACCATACTGGGCAACAGGCTCAGCTATGGGCCGGCCTTGTAAGAGTAAGAAACGGGCCGCTGCTGCACCGGTATTATTAATAGCCAGTTCTGCATCTGAATGCAGGTGCATCCCGGTTCCAGCGGCAATGGTGTGACCATCTGCCTGAATGCTGTTGCCAGCATAAAAATACAGTCTGCGATTCAGACCTGCTTCCTCTGCGGGCAAGGTCCAGCTGGCACCAGGAGCCAGGTCAATCAGCAACATGGCCACTTTAGAGTCAGGCCTTGCTGCCCAGGAATCAGGGGGTGGCGCCAGCGCTTTTACGCCATCGACCTCTCCTGCCACGATTTTAATTTTGATGGCCTTACCTGCATCATCCAGGGTTTCATAAATCGGAATTTTTTCATTCCAGAACATGGCAAAATGAGGCTTTGCCATTTTGCTTTCAGCCGGCAGATTGAGCCATATCTGGAAAAACAATAATGGGTTTTCGGCATTTTCATTGACGAGTGGAAACATCTCGCTGTGCTGCACACCTTTACCGGTAGTTAACCATTGCACATCACCGTTGCCATAACGACCTGCTGCACCCATTGAATCCGCATGATCCACCAGGCCAACCGGAACAATACTGACTGTCTCGAAGCCGCGATGCGGGTGTACAGGAAATCCGGCCACCTGCTGCCCGTGGTACATGCGCCAGCCATCTTTTAACTGAAAATCCTGCCCTATCGGCCTGCCCTCCAGGGAGGCGTCAGGACCCAGTTGTTCATTGCCCTTGGGAAAATGATCATTATGAAAGGCACAAAAAAGAAAGGGATCTGAAACTTCCCAATGTAAACCGAGTAATTGGGTACTGATAATAGCATCTGACATGGCGCTTAAACTTCCTCTAACACATTCAAAAATCTAGATTATTTCGTTCACATTATGGCAAGAAAGGGTGCGATAGAGAAATACGCCAGAACGGCGATTATAACTAAATACAAACTTATCTTGAATGGATTTTCTTTCAGCATATCCACAAATGTACGGGCCTTACCTTCTTGTTTTAAGCTTTCGTATTCAGCCCGCATTCGTTGAAATCTTTGCAGACTGTATTCATCCAGAATCGCACGCACACGCGGATATTGATCATCATCCACCAACCACAGAGCCGGCATGGAAATGCCCCAGTTTCCAGCCGAAGTTTCATAAAATTCCACCTGATGAGACTCGAGCAGTGCATAAATCTCGGCGACTTCATCTTCAGGAACATTACGTAGTTTTAGCAGTTGTCTTGCCATGCGAAGAAAGTTACAGGAAGGTCGTTAAACTATAAAGCTCGATAAGCACATTATTTACGTAATAACTGCTCGGACTTGCTGGAGAGTTTTTTCTTTGCTCTTAAAAAATTAAAACCGTCGTCTTCACCGGCAAGCAGTAACTGATTCTTTTGCTCCTCTTGCTCAAGCTTGCTATGCAGCAGAATTCGTCTTTCCACGATCATAAAATAAGCACAAAACCCCACTATATACAGAGTAATCTTGATCAGGGCAGCCTGCCACAAATAACTGGTATCTGCAGATAACTGAACGTAACTGATATATTCCGCATGCAACAGGCGTACTAATAACCAGAATACGATCAGAATAAGCAGACCCTTGAAACGCGGTTTTAAAAAACGACCCGTAATTACCAGTGCACTAAGTTTAAGTAAATTATTCAGCATCAGTAGAGCCCAAACGCCAGTAACAGCAGTACAAAGCTTGAATTTTTATAGCGCCGAATAATCTTATCTTCCTCGGCCTTAACAATTATCTCGAGCTGTTCCGCATCATAATCGGCTACCTTTTTACCGGCCAAAGATATTTCCACCTTGGCCTGCTCTATCGCCTTTTCACGGATCATGCCGCGGTATCGTTCGATAAGGCCCTGCTTTTTTGTTGTTAGCCAGCTTTTCATAGTCGTCCACGTTTAATCCAGAAGCCAAATGTACAGCTTTCCCTGTCACCTTGATGGGTATTATATACTTTACAAACCCAATTAAATCATTATAATTAGCCACATATTACGGAGATTTAACAATGTGTGACTTAACAAAACCTCATTTTTCAGATGCCGACAAAGCCAGAGAATATCTGGAAGAACTTCGCTGGTCTGGCAATCCTGTGTGCCCTCATTGTGGCTCAGAAGGTGCTTGGCCTATCGAAGGCGGTCGCAAGGGTCTGCATAAGTGTAAAGCTAACTATTGCCGTAAACAATTCACAGTCACTATAGGCACTGTGTTTGAAAATTCGCGTGTGCCTTTGAATAAATGGCTTATGGCTGTGTACATGATGGCCTCTTCTAAAAAAGGCGTATCTTCTAAACAGCTTGAGCGCACCTTAGGCGTTACTTATAAAACCGCCTGGTTTATGTCTCATCGTATCCGCGAAGCCATGAAAGATGTTAATGGCGGCTTATTCGGTACTGGCGGAGGTTTCGTTGAAGCTGATGAAACTTATATCGGCAAAAAGAACACCGCTCGTAAAGGCCGTCTAAGAGGCAAAGAAGCTAAATCAGCTAAAGTACAAGTCTTGTCTCTTATTGATCGTGAATCAGGTCGAGCAAAATCTATTGTCGTAGACAACCTTCAAGTTAAAACTTTATTGCCTATCTTGGTAGAAAACGTCTCTGACAGAGCTACTATCATGACCGACAAAGCTTCTGATTATCAGGCTGCTAAAAAACACTTCAAAGCGCACCATTCTGTAAATCATTCAGTAAGAGAGTATGTAAATCTTGATAACAACCAGATTCACTCCAATACTGTTGAAGGCTTCTTCTCGGTCTTTAAACGTGGCATGAAAGGTATCTATCAGCACTGCTCACAAGATCACTTACAACGCTACATGTCTGAATTCGACTTCCGCTATAACACAAGGGAGAAACTTGGTTATGACGATGCCATGAGAGCCGACTTAATCTTAAAAGGCATTCAGGGTAAGCGTCTAACCTATAATCCGATTGGTTAAACCTGAAAAGCGAATAACGAGAAAAGACTTCAATATTATCAGCAAGTTATGCCGTATAAAAAGGCAAAAATAACTTCATCGAATTTTTTCTAATGTCTGTTAAAATAGGCTTTGACGGCACCGTCCACTTTTCTGACCGTTGCACTTAACCTTTTGGCAAGGAGGCAATGGGTGCTTCCGGAGCAGGTTGGCTACCAACCCACAGAAAAGCAGGAGTCAGATATGTTAAATTTACTTAAACATGTTTTTGTAAATGCATATACACGATTTCGTTTAGGACGCTGGGAGCACGTACGTGCACACTTGCGTAGTTATCCTAAGCGATGATTTATTGTGAGCAATGGATTGCAAAATGTTTGGCTAGATTTGAGGCTTTCCAATTGAAGGTTGGGAAGCCCCGTAATTAATCTACCCAGCGGATCTAGTATGGAAACTCGGACGGTGTTCGTCTCTTTTTTTGCTTTCAATTATTCCCACGAAATGAATTGTACTCACTTAGGTTTACTCAAGTAAAGTCTCCCCGTACTTTATCGTTTTTTATCGCTTTCTTTCTTCTTCTCTTTTTTCTTGCCATTATTAGGCTTTGGCGGCGTATTAAGCATCTTTCTTAATATGTCGTCTGGGTCTGGTTTTTTATTTTGAGGTTTATCGCTCATGTCAATACTTGGTAGTGAATACGATGGCCTAACTGATGCCGGAAAGCATACCATGCTTCTGGGCGCATTTTCCCAAGTTGCAGCATATTTGGATCATTTTGTAGAAATAGTTCTAGTCAGTCTTTTAGGAACCTCACACCGATATGGGGGTGCGGTAATTAGACATATAAACCTTGGAGCTCAGAGAGATTTAATTCGACTAATTATGGCCGATAAGTATGGAACTGATTCTTCTGAATACAACATGCTGAACGATATACTTGGCGCTATTAAAGAGGGCATAGATAATAGAAACAAATACCTGCATTCTTTACATCTTTACACAGAACAGGGAATCTCTAGCCAGTCATTTAAGCGCGGAAAGTTCGATTTTGACGCAAGAATATCCAACCTGGCTGAAATGGAGAAAAATCTCCATAAAGCAATGCTTGCAGGTGAGCTGCTCCTTAAATTTTTAGCACAACAGAGCGATATTCAGGTGCCAAACGACCAAGCGCCACTCCATAAAGAGTTTCTAGAAGCTGAATCTCAGAATCATTCTCAAAATCATACTGGGCAAGAATCAACTGACCTTCCCGAATCATCTCAGGACTAATCTCAATTTCCTGCTTTTCCTTCTCTTGAACCTGCATGGTTCGTGGCCTCTAGCTTGGGTTTGCTAACTATATAATCGCCACCTTGATAGTGCTTTTTATAGCACGGCCAAAATTACCAGTTTTTGGCATAAAAATTATATAAAAACATATTTGTCGATTTTAATATTTGTAACTTATTGTTTTATATGTATTTAAATAGTTGGCACGGTATTAGCTTATACAAAGTAAAGAACTGGTTATTTATACAAAAAAATTCTCAACTTAAACAAAATCAAGGAAAAATTATGAACATATTATTAACCATACTTGCCGTATTTGCCCTGAGTTTCAGCCTGGTGCTTATAACGCCAATGCTGACTGTCGGACTTGCACTTGTCTCGTTCACAGGCGCTTTTTTAATCTGGTTGCTACCCTCAGGTTATGTCTAACTGGCTACGGCAGGCTTAGAAACTGTTAATTCAGCACACTTATTGAAACACGAGAACACGCTATGAACCTATTTATAACAATTTTAATCATTATTGCCTTGAGTCTGGGATTGGTGGCATTGATACCACTGCTGTCGATCGGGATTGCCTTGCTGTTTATAGTAGGCGCCTTCCTGATCTGGTTACTGCCCATCATGATTATCGCCAGCTCAGATGTAACCACTGGAGGTGAAAAACTGTGCTGGATACTGGCGATAATCTTTCTGTCCTGGTTCGCCTGGATTTTCTATTTCTTCCTGGCACCTTTAAAGCCCAGGACTTCCTGTTCAACTTATCGACATTACCGGTATTAAACACCCTCTTATGCAACATAGCATGAATGAACATAGATTAGAGTCAGGCAGTGCATCCAGTTTACTGGTCAAATTACTGGCTTTTTTCTTTATTTTAATTTGCTTGGCTGTAGGCATCGTAGGCCTGATTCTGCCTATCATCCCTGGGCTTTTGTTTCTCGCTATCGCTGCCATGATAGCAGCCAGGCATTCTCCTGCCACCGATCGCTGGCTCAGAAAAAATCGGGTTTTCAGTGCCTATCTGGACAGCGGTCGGGGCTTTTTTAAACTTAACTGGTGGGGGAAAATTCAATTCCTGTTATGGCTATGTCTGAAAATATTCATTGATACGATTGTGCTGATTTTTGCAGTGATAGCCAAACTGTTAAGTTTTTCAATCCGCAAATCCCGCTATTATCAGCGATAAGTTCCCGGCAAGCGGCCTGGTAATCCCTGCTAAAAACCCATTGCAGGATGGTTCATACCATAACTCGAACTGTAGGCTATCAAGCGACCACAGGCTACAACGCCCATCCACAAACAAAGCGAAACAAAGGCTGAAACTCTGACTTTAAGAGGCGGTAATACCTTCATGTCCCATTGGTCGATATCGGATAGCAGGAATTTATGCATCCCCAGTGCGTTCAATCCGGCCAACACAATCAGTAACATTTTTAACTGAAAAACCCGGTTCACCGGATATTCCCAGGGTGTCACAAAGAAAAATACAATACCGCTGAAGACGGCAAGCGCAAAGGCAAACCAGGCTATATGCAGGATATAACGCATAGTCTGCTGGCTCGAAATAAAACGTCCGATGCCGAGTAGGCGAAAATCCAGCATCATCATGCCGCCGAAAAAAGTCCCATAGGTCAGTACATGAATCACTTCTACAACAGGAAAACTGTAATAGGACAGACTCAGGAGATTCGTTAAAGGGTTATCTGCCAGGCTTTGTGATAAAAACCTCATAAATTGATCAAACATTTAGTGCTCCTGTTAATTCAGAGTTCAAAGCTAGCCGATTGTGGGGCGCATGGCTAGCGGCTAAAGGCATCTTATGCTTTAATCTTGCGTCCTTCTTCTTACAAAATACAAGAGGTTCGGGATGTTCCCTGCTATCAAGTTTCCATCCAAAAGGATTCGCTCCAGAAATCTGCTTATTCTGCTTACCAGCTGTTTTCTGCTCGCCTGTGGCGGCTCCGGTAATGACAATAATAATGCTGTAAGCGATATAGCACCGATCTCTGCCGGCGATTCCATACCTGCCGGCATTACCCTGCTGGAACGAGTAGCGGCAGATACGGACCAATTACTCATCCCCTACAGCAAGTTTCAGCTGGATAACGGGCTGACCCTGGTGATCCATGAAGATCACTCAGATCCTATCGTAAGGGTCGATGTCACTTATCATGTCGGCTCAGCCCGTGAAGAACCACGTCGCTCCGGCTTTGCTCATTTCTTTGAACACATGATGTTTCAGGGTTCTGAACATGTTGGTGATGACGAACATTTCCGCTACGTCACCGAGGCCGGTGGCACCATGAACGGCACAACCAACAATGATCGAACCAACTATTTTCAGACCGTACCAAGCAACCAGCTGGAAACCATGCTGTGGCTGGAATCCGACCGAATGGGCTTTTTACTAGATGCTGTTACTCAGGAAAAATTCGAAATTCAGCGTGACACCGTCAAAAATGAACGCGGCCAAAACGTCGATAACAGCCCCTATGGCCGCTTCAATGAAGTCAATTCTTCTGCTCTGTATCCACCTGATCATCCCTATTCGTGGCCGGTAATCGGCTATCCGGAAGATCTGGATGCAGCGACTCTTGATGATCTTAAAAATTTTTTCCTGCGCTGGTATGGACCCAATAATGCCACCCTGACCATTGGTGGCAATGTAGATGAAACAGAAGTCCTTAATCTGGTGAATAAATATTTCGGTGAAATTCCTTCCGGGCCAGCGGTGTTACCAGATGTACAGGAACTGGTGACACTTGATTCGGACCGCTATGTCTCTTATGTTGATGAGAATATCCGCTTCCCTGCCCTCTTGTTTACCTTCCCGACCGTACCACTTGATCACCCTGATAAGGTTGCACTGGAGGCAATGAATGAAGTCATTACCGGGGGACGTAAATCCGTTTTTTACAAAGACTTTGTATTAACCAACAGGGCCATCACAGCAACCGGCTTCGATAACAGTATGGAACTTGCCGGCTCACTGACTTTTTATGTCATGCCTTTTCCAGGCATCCCCCTGAGTCAATTTGAAGAGGAAATACGCGCAAAACTGGATGATTTTAATGAGAATTCCATCTCCGATGAAGATTTGCAAATCTATAAGGCCCAGCAGGAAGCCGGGCTCATTAACAGCCTCTCAAGTGTCAGTGGCAAAGTCTCGCAATTGGCCTATTACCAGACCTTTTATGACAATCCCAATATCATTCCACAGGAACTGGAAGCAATCCAGAATCTGACCAAAGCAGATATCCTGCGAGTCTTTAATACCTATATCAAGGATAAACCTGCCATCATCCAGAGCATCGTTCCTGGCAATGATCCGGATAGCCAGGCCCAGCCTGATAATTTCAGGATCCCCGAACGTCTGAGTCGCCTGGAAAGTGCCAACGACAATCTGGAAGAACGTATCGTAAACTCGTCCTTTGACCGGGCCATAAAACCGCAAGCAGGTCCAAGTCCACTGGTCATCATGCCAGATTTTTGGCAAAGCACATTGGAAAACGGCATTGATGTCATCGGCGCCCTCAGCACAGAAGTCCCCATGGTCACTATCCGCCTGAGCTTCGCAGGTGGCCACCTGCTGGAAGACCCGGATAAATACGGGCTTGCCAGCCTCACTGCCAATATGATGGATGAAGGTACCGAAAGATTTAGTGCCGAAGAATTTGAGATTGAACTGGATAAACTCGGCAGCAGTATTTTTGTTACTGCCGGTTCACAAGCAATGACCATCAGCATGCGCAGCCTGAGCAGAAACCTGGATGCGACACTGGAACTGCTGGAAGAGCGCTTGTCTGCTTCCGTGTTTACTGAAGAAGATTTAATTCGTTTACGTCAGCAGCAAATCGAAAGTATTGAAGCCGACAAAGAACAACCCAGCACCATTGCCTCCAATGTCTATCGTGAACTGATTTACGGGGAATCACATCCTTTTGCAGTTTCCCCGGATGGTGAAATCAGCACTCTTGAGAGTATCAGCCTCGAAGATATAGAAGCCTTCAGGAGACAGAGTCTGGTTTCACAAGCGCTCGATGTGGTGGTCATTGGTGAAATTGAGCAACAGGAAATTCTTGAGAAACTCGACTTCCTGCTGAATCTGCCGAATGAAAATGTAAATCTGCCGGAACTTCCGCCGACACCTGAGATTAGCGAAAACACGCTGTACCTGATTGATAAGTCCGGTGCCCCGCAATCAGAAATTCGCATTGGCTACATGGGCGAGCTTACTTATGATGCAACCGGCGAATATTTTGAACGTTACCTGATGAACTATGTGCTGGGCGGAGCCTTCAGCAGCCGTATTAATCTTAATCTGCGTGAAGATAAAGGTTATACCTACGGGGCGCGAAGCAGTTTTTCTGCAACTCGCTATCCGGGACCATTTACTGCTTCAGCCAGCGTCAGAACAGATTCTACTGCCGACTCCGTTGTTCAGTTCATCAATGAAATGACCCAGTATCGAGAGTTGGGGATCACTGCAGAAGAGTTGGCCTTCACGAAAAATGCTATTGGCCAGAGTGAAGCGCTGGATTATGAAACGCCTGGACAAAAGGCACGCTTACTGGGGCAGATTATAGAATATGATCTCGACAGAGACTTTGTCATGAGACAGCAGCAAATCATTAATCAGCTTAGCATTGAGCGTGTTAATGAACTGGCCAGAAAACATTTACCCATCGAGAAAATGATCATACTGGTCGTCGGCGACAAGGCATTGATTCAGGATTCATTGGCAGATTTAGGCTACAACATAGTCGAACTCGATAGTGAAGGTCAGCCATTATAAGTAATAGTTGGTCACGCTTATCATGACCCGAATTCATGTACTCAGCGGGCCGGAGTCTTCAGGTAAAACGACTCTGGCTTCGGCGCTGGCGAGTTATTACTCCGCCCCACTGGTTCCTGAGCAAGCCCGTACCTACCTGGACAGTAAAAAAAACAGCAATCCTGCATTTAAGTATCAGCAATCTGATTTACTTGCAATTGCCAAACAACAACTGGCCGCAGAACAAAGTGCACTGTCGCTAAAAACCGAACATATTTTTTGTGATACAGACTTGCTGGTTTTGATTATCTGGAGTGAAGTCAGATTTGGTAACTGTGATACGTGGATCATAGAACAATTTGAGAAGTGCATTTCGAATAACCAACGCCATTATTTACTCTGTGACTGGCAGATCCCCTGGGAAGCTGATGCACTTCGGGAACACCCTGAAGCACGAGAACAGTTATTTCGTCGCTATCAGAAAAAAATGAAAGAGTACGGTATTATTTATACGGCAGTCAGCGGCAGTACAATGCAGAGGTTTAAACAGGCCTATGCGGCCATAGCCTAAAAACTGCGGGATAAGCGTAATGTTAGCCGGAAATTTTAAACTTCGTATATTTTTGAAACGAACTTACTATATTGTTCTTCGTTTATCTGCCCTGCCAAAAATAAACGCTGCAGAATCTCAGCACGACGACTCCAGTTTTGAATTTTTAATAATTTTTTAACCTGCTCCTGCTCCAGATAACCCAATTCGACAGCCACATCACCAAACAAACCACCCGTCTGCTCCTGGATTTCCAGAAGATTATTAATCTTCTCCATATCCATCAAATTGAGTTTTAGGCTTAGCGCCCCAAGTGTAGTACCAACCCGGCCCCAACTGCCAAGATTAGGCTGATCCTTTTCAGCAAGCCCAAGTTCATTGATCAGATATTCTATAAATACTTGTGTACTACTCAGTGTCATATTACTTCTCTGGAGCAAGTTATTCTTTTTATATGTTCAAATAGCAATTAGCTATTTGCCGTTAATTCTGTATGTATTGACTATTTAAAAAGCAAAAGGCAATACGGCTTTAAATGTGAGAATCAGAACCTGTTAACTTTAAGCTATCTTTGATGCAAGTGAAATGAAGTCACAATGACATCATCAGTCCATTGGGCCAGTTCAATTAAACAACGTTCAAATCAACAAAACCAGTCTTGTAATGTACGGCTAGCTGTACTAGAGTGGCCTCCATCCTGAGGGGTGGCTTAGGCCTGAGATGTTCACATATCAAGATGTGGCGAACCCTTTGAACCTGACCCAGTTAATACTGGCGTAGGAATAGGGTTATGACATTACAGTTCCGTTTTTGTAAGTCCGTCTATTTTCTTCGTCAGCTAAATTAAGACGGAGCAAATATGCGATTCCACCTTCGAAAAATTTCAATCATTCCCGCACTGCTGTCATTCCATGTTTTAGCTTTTGCTCAACAAGCTCCCGAACTGGAAGAAATAATTGTCACCGCCGATTTCCGCCAGCAATCACTTGCTGATATTACCAGCAGTGTCAGCATAATCGGCAGTGATGTCATTAAGCGCAGCCATGCGCAACATTTAGAAGACGTCCTGCTTTCAGCTCCAAATGTAAATTTCGCGTCGGGCGCATCACGGGCGCGTTTTTTCCAAATCAGGGGAATTGGTGAGCGCGGACAGTTTTCTGCACCCCTGAACTCATCAGTGGGCCTCATAATTGATGGTGTCGACTTTTCCGGTGCCGGCAATGCCGCATTGCTCTATGATGTTGAACAGGTTGAAATACTCATGGGACCTCAAGGCACCCGATACGGCTCAAATGCCCTGGCCGGACTCATTAATGTACAGAGCAAACCGACTGCGCCGACTTTGGCTTACGGTATACAACTGGATGCAGCTAATTATGACAGCACCGGGCTTGCCGGATACGTGACGAATTCATTAAGCGAAAACCTGCAGTTCCGGATAGCTGCTCAACATAGCCGTTCCAACGGTTTCATACAGAATACCTGGTTAAACAGCCCTACTAATCAACATGATGAAAGTCTTCTGCGCAGCAAACTCAACTGGCAAGCCGGTAATGATTTAGAGCTTGATTTAACATTGTCATTAATTGATCTGGATAATGGCTACGATGCCTTTTCACTCAATAATACGCGCGATACTTTTTCCGATGAACCCGGTTTTGATCGACAGCAGTCAAAACTTCTCAGTGCACGTTTAACAATGTCCAAACTCGATTTTGTCACAATGGAGATGATTGCTGCTTATGCCAGTTCTGATATCGCTTACGGTTATGATGAAGACTGGTCGTACCAGGGTTTTCATCCTGACGAATATTCCGCTACCGATCATTACTTTCGTGAGCGTGACACCTATAGTGCTGAAATTCGTTTCCTGTCCACTGATGAGAGCTTAATCCTGAACGGCTCCACGTCCTGGGTTTTTGGCTTATATCATTTACAGCAGGATGTCGGACTACGTCGTGACTACACTTATTTGCCAGAAGATTTCACCAACACCTATAAAATAAAACGTACGGCCGCTTTTGCTGAAAGCAATACTTCCCTCAACGAAGCCTGGTCACTTGAAATAGGCCTGAGAGTTGAACAGTTTAGTGCCGGGTACGCTGACAGCGGCCTCTTAACATTTTCTCCTGAGGAAAGCTTAAGTGGTGGCAAATTAACGCTTTCCTATCACACCGGAAATAACGAATTGATGTATTTAAGCGCATCACGAGGCTATAAAGCCGGTGGTTTTAATACAGATGGCACTCTTGATGCTGACCTCAGAGAATTTGGCGCTGAAAAACTCTGGAATTACGAACTTGGTTATAAAGGAGAGTCGCTTAATGGTCAGTTAAAAAACCAGATTGCTGTTTTTTATATGAGTCGGAAAGATGTTCAGATAGCCAGTTCAACCACGCGTATCCGCCCTGATCTAAGTACTGAATTTATCAGCTATACCGGCAATGCCGCAGCTGGTGACAATTACGGCGTGGAGTTGAATACGCAATGGTTTCCTCAAGACAATCTGAGTTTTTACGCGACGGCTGGTCTGTTAAAAACCAGCTATGACAATTTTATCAATTCAGTCGGCATAAACTTGAGCGGACGTGAACAGGCGCATGCACCAAGCTATCAATTTACGCTGGGAACAGCCCTTAAACTCCGGCAAAATCTTAGTCTGAACCTCAATATCCAGAGCAAAGACCGTTTTTATTTTTCTGACAGTCACGATACCCAGTCTGAAAAATACAGTCTGCTTAATGCCAGTCTTGATTGGCAAATGAACACATGGCAACTAAGCCTCTGGAGCAGAAACCTGGGCGATAAAGATTACTATGTACGCGGCTACTATTTTGGTAATGATCCGCGTGATGCTTATGCCGGCAACAGTTATACCCAATTAGGCGAGCCAAGACGTATTGGTGTAACCCTTACTGCGGATTTTTAATTTCGGAATCCTGGACAGGGTCCCGAAATACTTGCAGTTTTGCTCTGAATGCCAGAAACAGCTGGCAATATTGACCACATTGCTGTCGGCGGCACCGGGGCCTTGTCCTGACATCAGCTATACATTTCAGAAAAGCCAGCAGCGCTGCATTAGACGCAGAATTTTTTATTTTGGACTATTTGTCATGACTTAAGCTTTTCTTAAGCTTCCCCCCCTATCCTTGCCTGTGTCCCCTATAAGGGCTAAAGCACACAGCTAAGGTCAGGAAGCTTAAGAAGGTGAAATTATGAATGTCAGGGCATTAACAGAATATTCAGGCACAACGCCGCAGCGACATACGTCCCTTTTTGAAAGTTTGTTATCTCCCGCCCCGGAATTTAAATTAAGCCTGGCTGATGACGAAAACAGATACGAAACAGAAGACTTTATTCAGAAAAAGTTTCACAAGATCTATGCCGCTTATATTGATGAATTTTATCCCGTCATATTGTGTATGCGATGTTTTGGTTCGCTTTCTGCCACTGCGGGTATGCGTGTTGCCCGATCTACACCATTATTCCTGGAACAGTACCTTGATCAAAATATTGAGGTCGAACTTTCACAGCTGATCGGTAGCGAAATCTCGCGCAACAGCATAGTTGAAATTGGCAATTTGGTCGCAAGCCAGCGCGGAGCAAGCCATATATTGTTTCTGTTATTTACTACCATCCTGCATCGCGCCGGTTATCAATGGATAACGTTTACAACGACCAGAGCCCTGCAAAACAATTTACGCAAACTTGGTTTTGAACTGCATTATCTTTGCGAAGCCGACCCGTCGAAACTGGAACCGAAATCCGGGTCTGACTGGGGAACTTATTACAACACGCAACCTCAGGTCGTCGCTGGCAACCTGGATAATGCCATGCAAATTATTCAGTCAAGGCCCCTGTTTCGTCGTATCTTAAGGCTCTATCGCAGCCGGATTAACGCCCTGGTCGTCGAGTTTAAATCTGCTCATTATGACTAGCCTGCTCAATATCCTGCACACGCAGGCCGCGCCAGAACATGTTCTGCTGGCAGATGGTATGCAAGAATACAATCTGGAACGTTTAAGCAATGCTGTAAACCATTTCAGCACGGTGCTAAAAAAACTGGACGTTCAGAGACTGGCAATGTTTGCCGATAACTCTGCTGACTGGGTGATAACGGATCTGGCATGCCAGAAACTTGGAATCTGCTTGCTGCCCTTACCGGATTATTTCAGCAGCGAACAACTTGAACATGCGCTGAACACTTGCGCGATTGACACAATATTGACAGATCAGGCTGTACAGCTCATCAATAAACTACCCGGGCTGTCACTGCAAAAGCAATTGGATTATACAAGCAAACTTTGTTTTCTCAGCAGAGCAGAATCCAGCATCTCAACTAAACTGCCGGATACCTGTCAGAAAATCACTTTTACTTCGGGTTCTACAGGGCAACCAAAGGGGGTTTGCCTGAGTTTGCAACAACAATTGCAACAGGCACAGACTTTGGCTGAGCTTATTGATATCAAGAATCCGCTGCACCTCTGTCTATTGCCTTTAAGTACACTTTTGGAAAATATTGCAGGCGTTTATGCACCGCTGTTTGCGGGCGGCACAGTAAATATCCGCTCACTACACTCCCTGGGCTTTGAAGGCAGCAGGTTGGTCGATCCCTCACGCATGTTGTCGCTAATTGCAGATATCAAACCTGATACCCTGATTCTTATACCGCAATTGTTAATCTTACTGGTTCAGGCCATAGAACAGGGGTGGCCAGCACCCAGGTTTAAATTTGTCGCTGTCGGCGGCAGTAAAGTTGCACCGGATTTACTCTTGAAGGCAAGAGCATTAGGCATCCCGGCCTATGAAGGTTATGGCCTCTCAGAATGTGCATCGGTTGTCAGCCTCAATACGCCTGTAGCCGATCAGGCAGGCAGCTGTGGAAGAGTCCTGCCAAATAGTCAACTGACCGTTGTGGATGACGAACTGGTGCTTAGCGGCAATGCCATGCTCGGCTATGTCGATGATCCTGAAAACTGGTACCCAGCCAAAATCTATACTGGCGACCTCGGTTATATTGATACAGAGGGCTTTGTCCATATCAATGGACGTCGCAAGAACATACTGATATCCAGTTATGGACGTAATATTTCACCCGAATGGCTAGAGAGTGAATTATTGGCAAGTCCTTTGTTGGCAGAAGCTGTCGTATTTGGTGATGCCAGACCTTACTGCATTGCTCTGCTCTACCCCAGAACTGAGCAGATAAGCGACGCTCAAATTGCCCGTCATATAGAGCAGGTAAACGCAAAACTACCGGATTATGCGTGCCTGCGCGGCTGGCACAGGCTGGAAAGACCTCTGGCGGCAGATTCTAGATTTATGACCAACAATGGCCGTCCACGCCGGGCTGATATTGCAAACTTTTATTCCGCTGAAATTGAACTGCTCTACACTGCTGAAACTGCAAAAGCAGTAACAAGAACACATACCCAATCCATAGCTAAGCTGAGTGAGAAAATATCTGATGAGCTTTTATGAACGTCTAAGGGATAGTACCCAACCTGAACAACAATACTTACTCAGTGCACCCATAATCCAGCGCTGCTTTCTGGGTGATTTTAATCTGGATGACTATGTGAGTTTTCTGCATCAAGCCTACCATCATGTTAAGCACACCGTACCTTTACTGATGAACGTTGGTGCCAGATTACCGGAACAAAAAGAGTGGTTACGTGAAGCGGTAGCAGAATATATTGATGAGGAACTGGGCCATCAGGAATGGATTCTGAATGATATCGCGATCTGTGGATATGATAAGGAAAGCGCTCGCATACTGCCTCCCCTGCCTGCTACGGAACTGATGGTCGCTTATGCTTACGATCTGGTGAACCGGGTCAATCCACTGGGCTTTTTCGGGATGGTGCATGTACTTGAAGGCACCAGTATCAACATAGCGGACAAAGCAGCCGATGCTATTCGTGTGAGACTTGATTTACCCCGTAATGCGTTTTCCTATTTGTACTCGCATGGCGCACTGGATCAGGAACACGTGAAATTTTTCCAAAATCTGATGGACAAAATCACGGATGAAAAAGAACAGGAGCTGATCATTCACAGCGCCAGGATGTTTTATACCTTGTATGGCGACATATTTCGTAGTCTTGAGCAGGATCATCAAATCCCTAAATACTCAGAACCCGGGCTGAATAATGCAGTTAAACAATAAACGCATACTGGTAACCGGTGCCAGTGGCGGCATTGGTTCAGCGCTCTGCAGACAATTGGAGTCAGCAGGCGTTAAGCTTGTTATCAGCTGCCAAAATGAAGACTTACTGAATAATTTTCATAATAGCCTGGCTGCACAACATAGCATCGTGGCAGCTGATATCGGTACTGCCGATGGTCGTCAGGACATCGTGAATGCATGCGCCTTGGAAGGTGGTATTGATGGTGTTGTCAACCTTGCCGGGATCATGAATTTTGCCATGTTCGAAGCACAGTCGCCTGAAATAATTGAAAAAACATTACTGGTCAATACGCTCGCTCCGATTCAACTTTGTCACCAGCTGCTGCCCTTGCTCAGACAAAAACCTGCGGCACTTATTCTTAATGTTGGCTCTATTTTTGGCAGCATCGGTCATCCCGGTTTCAGTGTCTATTGTGCCAGCAAGGCAGCCATAAAAACTTTTTCTGAAGCGCTGGCCAGAGAACTGGCAGACAGCTCGATCAGGGTTTCCTATATTGCACCACGAGCCACTGTCACCAATCTCAATACTGAAAAAGTCAATGCGTTGAATGCCGCACTGGGCAACAAAGCAGATTCCCCGGACTATGTCGCCTCCGAAATTATTAAAGTACTAAAGAGTGGTCAGGCTAATCGTTATCTTGGCTGGCCGGAAAAATTGTTTGTCCGCATCAATGCCTTATTACCGGGAGTTGTTAACAAGGCACTGAGGGGCAAACTGAATACCATTAAACAGCATGCAAATTCCTAGAGGAGCTATCATGAATAAACTACTGAGTTTAAGCCTGTTACTGACACTGCTACCCAGTACAATAGTACTGGCAGATATAGAAAATGATCTTGTCCATCTGCAGGAGCGCTGGGCTGAAGTGAATTACCAGCTGGAGAGCAATCTACAGGAAAGTGCTTTCGAACAATTAATAGCGGAAGCTGAGAGCGTCACCACCGAATACCCTGATTCAGCTGAAGCCTGGATTTGGAGTGGCATTATAAAATCCACCTATGCGGGTGTAAAAGGAGGTTTGGTAGCACTTTCTATGGCAAAAGCGGCCAAAGCTGATCTTGAACAGGCCATAGCAATCAATCCTGATGCTTTGGATGGCTCTGCCTATAACACCCTGGGCACTTTATACTTCAGCGTGCCTGGTTGGCCAATAGGTTTTGGAGATGATGACTATGCCGGGGAACTAATAAGCATGGCGCTGGCTCTAAACCCCGATGGGATTGATCCGAATTATTTCTATGCGTCCTATTTAGTCAGTGAAAGGCGCTATGCTGAAGCACGTGAGTATCTGCTGAAAGCCCAACAGGCTCCGCCGCGTCCAGGACGCGAAGTGGCTGATGCCGGACGTCAGATGGAAATCAATGAACTGTTAGCTGAAATTGCCAATAAATAAAGCATGCAAATACTTCTGGTTGAAGATGACCGTCCGCTGGCGCGGGGCTTGCTGAAAGCCCTGCAAACTCAAGGCTACGCCGTTAATCATGTTGAAACCGGAAAATCAGCACTGCATGTTATTGCCACAGAAAAGCCGGATATTCTGGTCCTGGATATTGGCTTACCCGATATCAGTGGTCTTGAGCTACTGAAACAACTTCGTAAAAAAGATACCAGCCTACCTGTACTCTTATTGACGGCCAGAGATTCCACCGATGATAAAGTCGCCGGCCTTGATAGTGGTGCCGATGATTATTTACCCAAGCCCTTCGAAATGACCGAGTTGCTGGCCAGACTGAGGGTTTTGGAAAGAAGATTGGTCAGTGTAAAAAGCAGCATTATCAACATTGGAGAAATAAGTCTGGATACTATCGAGCAGCGTGTTACTTTTAAAGGTGAGGAAATAAATATGGCACGCAGGGAATATATGCTTCTGAAAAGCCTGATGGAAAATGCCGGCCGGGTTCAAACCCGGGAAAGCCTGGAAAACAGATTATACAGCTGGGGTGAAGAAGTCAGTAGCAATGCTTTGGAGGTACATATCCATCACCTGCGTAAAAAACTCGGCGATGATTTTATCAAAACCATTCGTGGCGTTGGCTACAAGGTAAATACAGAGACAGCCTAGTGAGTTCAATCCGTTTTTTTCTTATTACCGGCACTCTGGCAATTCTTATTCTGTTTAATTTTGTTGCTGCACTACGCGGATATCAATCCAGCATGGCGGAAGCGGATGTTCTGTTTGATAATGAACTTCTGGATATATCAAGACTGGTTGTAAATCTGGATTTACAGAGTCTTGGTGATGACTTACGCCTGGGAAACAATCTGGCATTCCAGATCTGGCAGGATAACGAACTGATTGGCACTTCTTTTCATTCGCCTGCGGTGCCAATCACAACATTCACACCGGGTTTTGATTTTGCAAATTTTGATGGTTACCGTTGGCGTACATTTACACGTTATGTAACAGAAACAAACCGTTGGGTCATCGTTGCGGAAAGAACAGACTTACGTTTTGTGCTGGCTGAAAATGTTGTACTCGAGTCTATCATGCCGATACTGTTGGGCATTCCGCTGGTTGGCTTATTAATCTGGATTGTCGTCAGTCATGGCTTAAAACCACTGAAACTCTTATCCGATGAATTACGCAGTAAGCCCATCAACGATTTAAGCCCCCTGAATTTTGATCATCCCAAGAAAGAACTCGATCAGGTCATTCAATCATTGAACGGTTTTATCAGGCGCCTCGACCTGACCCTCGAAAGAGAAAAACGATTTTCTGCCGATGCCGCCCATGAACTTCGCACACCCATCAGCGCTCTTAAAATTCAGCTCCATAACCTGCAACAGGAAACCGATGGAAACAGTGATGCGTTTCTGGCTTTACAGGATGGCGTAGACAGAATACAGCACCTGATAGAACAACTGTTATCACTGTACAGAACCACACCCGATCAGTTTGCAGCAAATTGCAGTGAAATAGATTTGTACTTACTGACCCAGGAACTAATCGCCCAGCACTATTCTATATTTGAAAAAAAGCATCAGAGCCTGGAACTGGAAGGATCCTCCGCAACAATCATCGGTGAAAAATTCGCCCTGGAAACCATGATTACAAATCTGCTCTCCAATGCCAGTAAATACACTGCTGATGGCGGGAAAATCCGTGTGAAAATTGAAACAGACAATACGGATGTTTGCCTGCTGGTCGAAGATAATGGTTCAGGCATAGCAGATGATGAGAAAGAACGTATTTTTGAGCGTTTCTACCGCTCCCAGAATGATGAGTCCATGATTCCGGGCTGCGGACTTGGTTTGACCATCGTTAAACATGTTGTTGATTTACATGCAGCAAAATTAAGTTTGAGTCACTCCGGATTTGAAAGCGGTTCACTTTTCAGAATCTGTTTCGCCAAGAGCAAACTGCAATGAAAAGCCTCAAACATCACTTACTGCTGGTCCTTACATTAGCTGTACTCAGTATCAGCTCTCTGGCATTTTCTGCCAACCAGGAAGTCCAAATCATCATCAGGGACCATTTATTTTTCCCTTCCACGATAGAGGTTCCGGCCGGAGTAAAGATTCGCCTGTTAATTATTAACGAGGATGCCACAGCTGAAGAATTTGAGAGTTATGAACTAAATCGTGAAAAGGTAATTACCGGCAACAGTCGAACTGTTATTTTTATTGGCCCCTTAAAGCCAGGGGAATACCCTTTTTTTGGAGAGTTCTACCCAAGAACAGCTCAAGGTAAAGTTATCGCCAAATAAACAGGCCCGCTTATTATGTTTTTAGATGCCGTCATACTCGTCCTGCAGGAAATTCTGGAAGCCGCTTTACTGGTTAGTGTGCTGCTGGCGCTAACCAAACTGCTGCGGCAATTCTGGCCCAAAGAGTTTACTCTGGGTTACATCTGGCTTCTTCCAGCAGCTGTTGCAGGCTTAATCGGTGCCTGGATTTTTGCCTGGTTAACGCCGACAATCTCTCCATGGTTTGATTATGTTGGCCTGGAAGTGATGAATGCACTCATCCAGATCAGCACCATAGTCTTCCTGTTAAGCCTTTGCTACGGCCTCACTCAGGATCGTTTACAGAAAATTGATCAACTCAACAGGCTAACGGGCATCTGTATAACGCTGATAGTCGCCTTAGGAATTATCCGGGAGGTTTCTGAAATTATTATTTATGTATCCGGTATCGCGACACAACCCGAAAATTTCAGTCCCGTCATTATGGGCAGTTTTATCGCGCTGGGCATAGGAACAAGCGGTGGAATATTACTGTTTTACCTGCTCACTAGCCTGCCTGCAATTTGGGCACTGCGATCCTGCATGATCCTGCTGGCTCTGTTTACCGGCAACATGGCTGCACAAGCCTGCCTCCTGCTTACCCAGGCGGACTGGTTGCCTTATACCGCTGAACTTTGGGACAGCTCAGCTTTATTGGCTGAATACACGGTTAGCGGACAACTGCTTTATGCTTTGGTTGGCTATGAAGCAACACCTTCTGTTCTGCAGGGTCTTAGCTATCTTGTTGCTGCACTGTTAATACTCTTCAGCCCCTTATTTAAAATCACCTGGTTTTCCAATGATAATCAGCAAATGGCTTAATCTTAAATGACTTTTAATGACAAAAAACTTTCTCTGATTCCCTTCGCAGCTATTAACTGCCTGTTATCTAATCTTGCCTTCGCGGATGGAGCCACCATAGACAAGATTTATCATCCCTATGTTGATGCACTGGAACATGAACTGGAATACCGGGTTCTGGTTCAGGACCAACAAAGCGACAGGATTTCTCCAGCACAGATACATAAAGTTTCACTTGGCACGTCTATTTCTGATCGCTGGTTTGGAGAGCTCTATGTTGTTGGAGAAAAATCGCGCGATGGGCATTTCGATATCGATACTTATGAAATCGAACTTAAAAGACAACTGACTGAACAGGGAGAATACTTTGCCGACTGGGGTGTAATTTTCGAATACGAAACCGTCGCCGGTTCTGACATTGATGAATTCACTATAGGCTTGCTCAGCGAAAAAGAATGGGGACGCTGGAGTGGTACCGCTAATCTGTTTTTAACTCAGGAGTGGGGAGATGACATCGTTGACGAGTTTGAATCAGTTTTCGCCCTGCAAACACGCTATCGTTATTCGGCCTTGTTCGAACCTGGCCTTGAATTCTATAGCGGGCAGACAGCTACCGGCATCGGCCCGGTGCTGCAGGGAACAATCAACACAGGAATTCGTAAAAACGTGCATTGGGAGGCTGGATTAATTCTCGGCCTGGACAGCAAAAGCCCTGATCAGAGTTTCCGTTTCCTGATGGAATTTGAATTCTAGTTGCCCCAACACTGAGGTATCCAAATTCTGGATAGTGTTTCAGCCTATAATTTTAACGCTAATGTTCAGTCTTGATGGCAAGTTATCCTATCGTCGACACGCCAAAAAACGTACATCCTTGTACAGGCTCGGCTGACGACATCTGACCGCCAAGGATGGCGGGAATGTCGAAATTGCAGGAGCATATTTCGGCCTGTCGTCAGACGGTCGCCAACAGGATAACTTGCCATCATGCCTGTACCTTGAACACTTATGTAAAATTTGAAAATTGCTACAGAAGCTGCCGTTCCTGTCAAGTGAACCCATTGAGATGTTTTTTTCCTGATTGTTTTTCCGAATAGGCGCGAGGACTGTCTGAGACGCGAAGCGGCGAGTTCCACAGCGCCGGAAAAATAAGAAGGAAAGATCGAAGGGTGAGCAAGACAGGAACGACCGTTTCCAAGGCGCATGAAATTTCAAACTGAAGCAGCCGCAAATTCTGACTTCGTTACTTATCCCGCCTGCAAGACCTTGGCAATCGACTGCGCCAGATAATCAATATTCTTATTACTGATGCCTGCCACATTGATACGACTCGAGTTAACCATATAGATACTGTAGTCATTAATCAGCTTCTGCACCTGTTCAACACTCAGACCCAAAAATGAGAACATGCCTTTTTCTCTTTCAATAAAAGAAAAATCCTGTTCAACGCCATTATCTCTGAGCTTGGCAACAATTTTGCTGCGCAGGCCATTAATCCTTTCACGCATCTCGGTAAGTTCGCTCACCCATTCTGCCTTTAATGCCGGATCAGAAAGTACAATCTCAACCAGTGCCGCACCATGTGATGGCGGCATTGAGTAAATCTGTCTGGCCGTAGACAAAATCTGCGAAGCAGATGCACTGACCTGTTCAGCTGTTTCGCCGACCAGAGTAACTGCCCCGGTCCTTTCCCGATACAAACCAAAATTTTTCGAACAGGATGAGGCTACTATGATTTCCGGCAGTTTTTCTGCCAGCAAGCGCAGTCCGTAAACATCTTCTTCCAGACCATCACCCATGCCCTGATAGGCCAGGTCAACAAACGGCGTAAAACCCTGTTTTTCTGCCGCTGCTGCAAAGGCCTGCCATTGTTCCTTGCTCAGATCACCACCGCAAGGGTTATGACAGCAACCATGCACCAACACCAAATCACCAACTGTTGCAGCTTTCAGTGTATCCATCATTCGTTCAATATCTATTTCGTGAGTCGCATAGTTATAGTACGGGTATTCAGCCAGTTTCAGACCGGCAGAAGACAACAAGGGCACATGATTTGCCCAGGTTGGTGTGCTCACCCAGATGCGGGTGTCGGGATAATTGTTGGTAATGAATTCGGCCGCAACCCGCAAGGCTCCGGACCCGCCAGGGGCCAGCACAGTGCAGGCACGCTGCTCCTTTAAGGCAGCACTGTTTTCTCCCAGTATCATCTCTGCCGTAGTACGCAGGAAACCTTCCGGGCCAGCCTGGGCAATATAGGATTTTGAATCTTCAGTCTGCCAAAGTTTTTGCTCAGCCTTTTTGACAGCCGATACGATGGGCGTATTTCCGTTTTCATCCTTGTACACACCAACGCCCAGATCAACTTTGTTGGGGTTGGTATCTTTTTTATACGCTGCGGAAAGGCCGAGAATAGGGTCAGGGGGGCGCCGTTCGATTGATTGAAACATCTTGATATCCGTTAAATAAGTAAAAGAAAATTATATTCGGCAGGAACGGGCGGAAATTATAGCAATAAGAAAGAGTAACGGAAACGGAAACTTAACTAAGTCATTATTTAAAGCAACTTAGAGCAGGAATCTGGATTATAAGCGGGAGACGTCCGAGGCAGAGACGCCTAGGCCGAGTGCACATGGATGTGCGTTACGTACTCCAGGGTATAATCCAGATTCCTGCTGTAGAGTATATGGATAAATCCTAAAAACCAGTAATTATCAGCAACAGCTCAGAGTTGATCATTCATCTTCTGGACTTTGTCACGCAGCTTTTGTTTATAGGCGCTTAACTTATCAGCCACTTCAGTATCAAAGACGCCAATAATTTCGGCTGCCAGAATGCCTGCATTTAAAGCGCCATCCAGAGCAACTGTTGCAACCGGTATACCCGCAGGCATTTGCAGAATGGACAACATGGAGTCCCAGCCATCAATGGAATTGGAAGATTTAATCGGAACGCCAATGACCGGCAATGTCGTGACCGAGGCTACCATACCCGGTAAATGCGCAGCACCACCTGCTCCCGCGATGATGACATTTAAACCACGTTCCCTGGCTGTTGCAGCATATTCCATCATTGCTTCAGGTGTCCGATGGGCGGATACCACAGACAATTCGTTCTCAATGCCAAAATCACCAAGAATATCGGCCGCCTTTTGCATCACCGCCAGGTCCGAACTACTTCCCATAATAATGCCGACTTTTGTCTTACTCATGAAGAAAAGACTCCTCTTTCATCCGCTTAATTCTCACTGACCGCTTTAATGGTCTGTTTAACCTGCGCAACCTTGGCAAGCAGATTATCCCGGTCTTCATCCACAATGGTGATATGTCCCATTTTACGATGCGGACGGGTTTCTGCCTTGCCATATAGAAATAAATGGACTCCCGGTATTAACAGGAGTTTATTAAGGCCCTGGTAGTGTACAGGCCCAGTATAGCCTTCCTCACCGAGTAAGTTCACCATGGCAGAAGGTTTATTAATTGCCGTAGAACCCAAGGGTAGATTCAGTATCGCCCGCAGTAATTGTTCATACTGAGAAGTCACATTGGCATTGATGGTCTGATGTCCGCTATTGTGGGGTCTTGGAGCTACTTCATTGACCAGCACTTCCCCATTTTTACTGATAAACATCTCCACAGCCAAAATACCAACAATTTCAAGTTGTTGCACCAGGGTTTTGGCGATTTCAATGGCTTTATTCTGGATATCATTATCCAGGGTACTGGGAGAGATTAAATAATCCACCAGATGATGTCGGGGATGAAAAACACATTCAACAATCGGATAGACCGCAATATCACCATGCTCATTGCGGGCGGCGATCACCGAAATTTCACAATCCAGGTCAACAGTTTTTTCCAAAAGACCCGGTGCATCAAAGGCCTTATCCAGATCATCGAGACTGTTTAATCGGGCTACACCACCACCATCGTAGCCACCCTGCCCCAGTTTATTGAAGGCTGGCAGAAAACCTGCCTGTTGTCTGATGTCTTCAAGGCTGTCTACCAGCAAAAAATCTGCGCTGGGAATACCATGCTCAAGATAAAATTGTTTCTGTTTACGTTTATCCTGGATGATTTCTATAACACGTGCTTGCGGGAAGACCGGCAGACCTTCCTTTTCAAGTTGATACAAGGCTTCAACATTGATGTTTTCTATCTCGATGGTCAACAGATCAACACGCTTACCAAAATTGTAAACTGTTTCGTAATCAACGAGGGAGCCCTGATAAAATTCATTGGCGATGCCCTGACAGGGCGCCAGAGGCGAAGGATCCAGTACACAGGTGTGAATATCAAAGTTGGGGCAGGCCTGGATCAACATACGGCCAAGTTGCCCGCCGCCAAGTATACCCAGCTTGAAATCTTTATAGAATGCTTTCATGCGTGCCTGTAGAACCGGTGTAAATGCCCGTGAATCATGAAAAGCGGCGCATCATAGCAAGTTTGGTCAGGAAGTGCGAGATATTAAAAACCGTTAGCCTTGTCATAAATATAGACAGCCAGAGCTTTTATTGTCGCTGCATTGAGTTGCTCTGACCAGGCCGGACAAACCCCCATACGGCCATTGGCCACGACATCATATATGGCTGCCCCATCAGAACCATACAGCCATACTTCATCGGTCAGATCAGGCCCGCCAAAAGCTTTGTAACCGGTACCGTCTTCTGAATGACATTCCGTACAAAATAACCAGTCATTTGTCGCCGCTTCAACAGCAAAAGGGTTAACATCTTCACCATTTAAAGCCAGCACATAATCCACCATGTTATTGATCCGGGCTTCATCAAAGCCCAGTTCTGTGTAGGCCGGCATTTCGGAATAGCGTGTGTCCGGGCAGCCGCCAAAAAAATCTCTTATTTCATCGGCACAATCAGTATTCCTGACCCCATAGAGGATGGTCTGCATGATTTCCAGCACCGATTCAGTAGCCGTCATTTCCAGACCCGTAATGCCCCAGATCCATTCATAGTCAACCAGATCAGGAACCCCTGTATCTCCCGTTAAATCCGCACCATGACAGGCAGCACAATGCTCATTAATAGCTGTCTCTGCCAGATTGTTCATATAGGAATGTAAATCGGTTTCGGCTCTGATTGTTTCAGGCGAAGCAAGCAAGAGACGCTCCGATAAATCAGCGGGTTGTGCCTGACCAGTTACAGCAAACAAACACAGCAATAATATCGATACTGCTGATCTCAGGCTTAGAGGGTGAGTGCATGTATTTCGCATATCATCACTATCTTATATCAAGTTGAAGGTAATACGGATTATATAGCACCAAATACAATTTAGAAGCGTGTCGCTGGTTTACAGACCCGATTCTATGTCTTCAGAAATTGATCCCAACTCACAGTCAATGGAACTTATTGGCTGCCGGTGAAGCGTTTGTTGAGCAGCACAATCATAGGTACCAAATCAATCAAACCCTGTGCCTATTCAGGCAAGCTAAGTAGCGCGAAGGTAAGTTAGGATTAGCTGCCAGATGAATATTAAGAACACAACATAAAAAAAATATCAACTAGATGCTGAATGTAGCTAGTTACAATCTGAACTGATTGAACCTAATTGAAAGTTACTCACTCGGTTAACAAAAAAAGGTGGAGATCATGCATAAATTAAGCAAAATAAGAAAAAGTATAAAGTTACATAACTATTTAAAAAACCTATCCCTGGGCTCAGCAGCAATCGGCGCACTGAGCCTATCAGTTTTGGCACCTACCCAGGCTGGCGCACAGCAACTCGAAGAAATCATCATAACAGCAGAGCGTCGCGAAACGGTTTTACAGGAAACACCTGTAGCAGTTTCTACGTTTAACAGTGACGAGTTGGTTCGGCAAGGCAGTACAAATTTGGCAGATGTAGCGGCTTTTACACCTAATTTTCAGGTTAATACACGTCCAGGTGGTGGTTTCGCTCAAGGCGGTTTGACTATTCGTGGTATTGGCGTTGATGCTGGTGCAGATGCTTCTGTTGGTTTGTATGTTGACGACGTTTACTACCCAAGCGGCTCAGGTAACATTATCGGTTCTTTTGATATTGAGCGCGTTGAAATTCTGCGCGGACCTCAGGGAACAAACTTCGGCAGAAATACAATTGGAGGCGCTGTTCAATACATTACCAAAAAACCTAGCTTTGATAGTGTTAATGGCGAAATTTCAGCAAGCTTGGGTAACCTTGATCGCCGAGATTTAATGGGAGCTATCAATATCCCTTTAGGTGAAACTGTTGCAGTTCGGGTATCTGCTGGCTCACAGAACCTGGGTGGGTTTATTAAAGACAGGTTAAATAACATAGACAAAGGCGCCAACAAACAACGTTTTGCCCGTGCACAGTTACGCTGGGAAGCTACAGATGCCTTAACCGTTGATCTTAAAATTGATAGCCTGAAAACCGATATCAATGGCAGGGGAACAAGCATTATTAGCTACAGCAGTGATGCACAGTTTCCCCAGCTCGCCGGTCAAACTCATACCCCAAATATGATCTCACTTAATAATTATGAATTTGTGGGTACAAATGCACCTGATTATTCAGAAATCGACTTTGATACTGCTCAGGTTAACTTAACTTATGATGTCAATGATTCAATGACAATCAGATCAATCACGGCATACACAGAAACAGATGTCGTTCAGGCAAATGACTGGGACTGGACGCCTCTGGATATTTTAAGAGTTGGAGATTTCAGTAACACGGAGACCTGGTCACAGGAATTCAGGCTTGAAGGTGAGGCCATGAATGACAGTTTGACATACACTGCCGGTGTTTATTATTTCGACTCTGAAGATGCCGGTTCAAGCTACTTCGCGCTGGGTCCGGTAGCACCAGGCTGGGATACTCGTTTTCCTGGTGCCATTAATTCAGTTGAGTCGCAGGCTATTTACGGCCAGCTAAACTATGCATTCACTGATCGTGTTGAAGGTACGGTTGGCGTACGTTATACCGACGAAGAAAAAAATATAGCCGGAGTTCTTCCTCCCACTTTAGACAGGTCTCCAGCAACGTTTACAGATACCTCGCCAATGGTCGGCGTAAACTTCTATGTTTCAGACGAAATCATGACCTATGCGAAAGCCTCAAAAGGTTTCCGTAGTGGTGGACTTGCATTTGCTAACTCAACGGGGGCTTCTAACCGATATGCACCGGAAGAAGCCTGGACTTACGAGTTTGGCGCTCGTATGGAGTTTATGGATAGACGTTTACGTGTTAACCCGACTGTCTTCTTCACAGATTGGGAGGATATTCAGTTTAATGAGTTAACTCCTACGCCATTAGGCGTGTCAGCTCTGACCAACAATGCCGGTACAGCAAGCATGCAAGGTCTTGAGCTTGAGCTTATGTTTTCTGTTACTGAGAACTTATTGTTAACGGCATCAGGATCCTATCTTGACGCCGAATATGATGAAGTTAACAACACCGTTGTGGGATCAATACCGAACCCTGTCGCAACTGGTGGCTTTTTCGGTGGTCCTTCTCTCTCTGTACCAAACTTATGTGATGGTAATGACCCTGCCGTTGTTGCGACGCCTCCTGGTTTCACCTCACAGGCGGTACTTGACCAGTATACTTGTGGCCTTGGAACACCTATCTCTGATCTACAACGTGCTCCAGAGTTTACCTATGCTCTTGGTTTAATACATGATATGCCTATGTCAGGTGGTGCAAGCCTGGTATCGAATATTAATTACACATACACTGACAATATGCGCAGTGCTGTAACCAATCTTGATTATATAGACCTGCCTTCTTACGGCTTATTAGGCGGGCGTATTCAATATAACTCTCCGGATGGCTCATGGAATGCTGCAATTTTTGGCAGAAACCTGTTGGATGAACACTACCTGATTGGAGGCTTCGACTTTCAAACGACCACGGGTGTATTGACCAACACGCCTGGTCGTCCTCGTGAATATGGTCTGACGGTTGGCTATAACTTTTAATACGAATAGTTATTAGTCTTACTCAGGCTAAAAGCCAAAATAAAAAGCCCCTCCCGGCAAACCGGAAGGGGCTTTTTTTCGGCTACTTATTACCTGCACACATGTGCATACAAAAGTATTGAGAAAGACGACCGATCTGCTGTCAGCCTGCACCATAACACCTAAGCCCGATTACTTAACCAGACTGACTGGTATGGCTTTAATTGAATAAACGCCTGATTTTCGCCCAATTTACTACCACTGATTAAATCCTGCCATTGATCCGTTGATATAAGATTAATTGAGCTTAAGGAAATTTGTTGATTCTGATCACTAATATTATTCAAGCAAAATATACTTTGATCACGTCGCAAACTTTGCCGCCAGAATCCACACACTTCATCACCTATATGCAGAGTGAACATAATAGCGTTCGGATGAAAGGCGGGCTGTTTTTTTCTGATAGCAATCAGGCGTTTCAGTTCGTTTAAAATACGCGCATGATGATTATCGCCCTGTAACAGCGATTCAATTTCATCCAGTTCCCAGATATGTCGATTAATGCCACGCTTGTTATTGGTATTGGCTAATTTTTCATAATCATTTTCAGTTGCCAGCAGACTGTGAATATAAAAAGCCGGCACGCCTTCAAGTGCAAGCATGATGCAATGTGCGCAGATAAAACGCTGCTCCTGATAACCATCCTCCGGATTCTGTAAGGTCCCACGCATGGCATCAAAAAGGCTGATATTAATTTCATAAGGTTTCATGGCGCCATCATTCAAACTACGCCAGGACACTGTGCCACCGGCCAGTTCCATTGTTGCAATCAAGTCCTGGATCTCATCATCACTGATCAAGCCTTCCAGCGGACGCAAACCAATGCCGTCATGTGAGGCAATAAAATTTAAAAAGGTAGTGCCCTTTTGCGCCGGCGGCATACTCATCATCCAGCTTTTCAAAGCATGACAGTTTCCTGTGACCATGGTATTCAGCAACAAGGGTGGCAGCGAAAAGTTATAAATAATATGCGCCTCATTGGCATTACCAAAGTAGGACAGGTTCTCCCGGTTGGGAATATTGGTTTCGGTAATAATAATAGTGCCCGGTTTATAGTATTCAATCAGTGTTCGTAGCAAACGAATTATTTCATGCGTCTGTTCCAGATTAAGACAGCTGGTCCCCGATTCTTTCCAGAGAAAGGCCACCGCATCGAGACGAAAAATCTGCACACCACTATCCAGATAAAATCTGATTATCTTTAGCATTTCTTCCAATAGGGCCGGATTACGGAAATTCAGATCCACCTGATCATGGCTGAAGGTACACCAGACAAATTTCAAGCCTGCACTGGTTTGCACCTGGCGCAACAAAGGTGTTGCTCTGGGACGCACAACCTCGCTGATATCAAAATCCTTTTCTACAGCAAAGAAATAATCCCTGCCGGGAAGTTTGTTCTGCTTAAACTGGTTAAACCACTGACCCATCGCAGAACAGTGATTGATTACCAGGTCTGACATTAATTTAAATTTACGGGCAATCTGATCTATATGATCCCAGTTGCCAAAATTTTCATTGACCTGTGTGTAATCAATAACGGAGAACCCATCGTCTGAACTGAAGGGAAAGAAAGGCAATATATGTACCCAGGATATTTTTTCAGAAAAATAACGTGCTAAAAAATAATCCAGAGTCAGTAAGGGAGCTTCACCTTCCTTGACGACAGAATTAGCATAGGTGATCAGAGTGATATCTTTTTCGGTCCAGTTATTTTTTAACCAGCGTGGTTTTTTTGGCGCATCCAGTAAGTTCATGTCCTGCAACAGGCGTTGGCAAAGCGCTTCGCAATCATATGTCGGGTATATTTGCTTTAAATGCGCAAGCACGCGTGTACTGACATCTTCTTGCAGACTTGTTCTCTTAGGCATAGGGCTTATTTGTACTCTTTTTCGTCCGCGGCTGCAGCTTCAAGAAATTTTCTGCCAATGTCTGGTAACGCAGAATTTACTCGTGTCCAGCTCGGGATAAAGGGAGTTTCCTGTGGGTTATCCAGGAAAAAAGCACCCGCCTTCATAATGTTTTCGGCAAAAAGTTCTACGCACTTTTCTTCTTCATGGATATCAAGTTTAAGACCGTTTATAACTGCATCGTTGTGATACGCTTCGACAAAATCCAGTGCCACTCTGTAATAGGTAGCCTTGATGGTTCGAAATGTTTCCGCACTGAAAACCACACCTGTGGTTGCCATTTTTCTGAAAATTGCCTTGCTGATATCGATAGCCATTTTATTTAAGCCGGCTTCCTCATCGTCATAGGAAACCTGCTGATGTTTATGATCATAAACATCGGCTATATCTACCTGGCATATTTTATTTGTCGAATAATTGCGTTTCAGTTCTGATAAAACCCCAATCTCCAGACCCCAGTCACTGGGTATTCTGATACCCGTTAAGACGTCTGCACGCATGGAAAATTCACCAGCCAGGGGATAACGAAAACTATCCATGTATTCGATGTATTCATTGGGACCAAACAGTTTTAATAATGAGCGTAATAAGGGCGTAACCAGTAAGCGACAGACCCTGCCATTGATGGTGCCATTGGCAACTCTTGCGTAATAGCCTTTGCAAAATTCATAGGAAAAGTTGGGGTTGGCTACCGGATATATCAGCCGCGCCAGCAAGGATCTTTCATAGGTAACAATATCGCAATCATGCAAGGCTATCGCTTCTACTTTGGCTTCGGCTTGTAAATAACCCAGGCAATACCAGACGTTCCTGCCCTTGCCCAGTTGCTTTGGTGCCAGACCTAATTGATCAAGTTGTTTATCAACTTCCTGCAGACGTGGCCCTTCATTCCATAACACCACATGCTCCTGGGGTAAGCGTGAGAAAAACTTCAGGGCCTTCTTGTATTGCGCTTTATCAGCACGATCCAGACCAATGACTATTTTTGATAAATAAGGGACCTTAGTGAGTTCATCGACAATATTGTCCATTGCCGGCCCTTCCAGTTCAGAATAGAGACAGGGTAAAACCAGCGCCATGGGACGAACCCTGGAAAAGGCTACTAACTCTCGTTCCAGTTCTTCAACCGACCGTTTGGACAGATTATGTAAAGTCGTAATGACACCATTCTGGTAAAAATCACCCATAACTTTCTCCTGTTTATTGCGTCATTCTTCTATAGCTGCTTAACGCTTATATTTAAAATGTTTGCTTAGAGTATTTCTAGCTCCGCCAGTATCTGTAATACCGCCTGATTCCAGCCTGCCGGCCCATACTCCCGGGTTTTAAGCAGCCGCTTATGATTAAATTCTGGAAAATCCCTGGCCGGCGACTTCACCAGTACAGCAAAATCTGCTGCCCTGAGCATGGCAATATCGTTTTCACTGTCTCCCAGAGCAATAATTAACGGCCTTACGCCATTTTTGTTCAGGTAGTAAGTACGTAAATAATCCAGCGCCTGGCCCTTATCTGCGCCAGAACTGACATGCCAGAATCGGCCTCCCTTGACCACGCTAAGACCAGCCTTATGCAGGCCCTCAGTAAAAAGCTGCCATTGCTCGTCAGTATCTTCCCACAACAGGGGCTCGGTAAATTGGCGTTGCTGTGACAGCTCCGCCTCCGCTATTGATAAGCCGGTGATTGCTGCCACTTCTGTCGGGCTCATATCTGCAAAACCGGTATAACGTAAGGAAAATTGTGCTCTTAGTGCATTCATAACTGTCAGTATCTCAGCACGATTCATACCAGGATAATGATTTAGTTTTTCTTCGCCTTCCGGCATCAATACCGCGGCCCCGTTTTCGACAATAAAAGGCGCCGAATTGTCCAGAGCCTTTCTGATCTGTACGAGTTCAGCTGCCGTTTTACTTGTGTTAAGAATCAGGGGGATATGCAAGGTCTTCAGTCTGTCGAGTGCCGGTATTGCAGGGGCGAAGGAATAGCTGTGATGATCAAGTAGGGTGGAATCCAGATCGGTAACAACGAGCAGATCAGGTGGTTTAGGCAATATCATGACAAACTTGGGTAAGACTTCATTTAATCAAAAGACTAGGCGCTGGCGTTAATAAAGTCCAACGCTTTTAATGTTAGATTTGAAGGCATAAATCGCCCCACTTTAGTGCATATATTATTGACCGTACCCGTCTGAGTATTCCTGAACCTATTAAAAAGAGTTACTACCGAAACATTTGTAGTATCTCAGTTTGAAATTTTTCTGCATATCCTAAGTCATGATGTGAGCTATCCATTCGCCGACACGCCAAAATACGTACATCCCTGTACAGGCTCGGCTGACGACATCTGACCGCCAAGGATGGCGGGAATGCCGAAATTGCAGGAGCAAATTTCTGCCCTGTCGTCAGACGGTCGCCGACTGGATAGCTTGCCATCACGCCTGTACCTTTAATATTGTTGAAAAATTGAACATTAGTACTGGAGCTGTCGTTTCTGTTATGCGAACCCATTGAGATGTTTTTTTCCTGAGCATTTTCCCGATTAAGCGCGAGGACTGTCTGAGTCGCAAAGCGACGAGTTCCGCAGCGCCGGGAAAATGGGAAGGAAAGATCGAAGGGTGAGCAAACCAGAAACGGCTGCTACATCACATGAAATATCAAACGGGGATACTGCCGAAACATTGGGCAGCTAGCGCCAATCTAAGCTATGCACTATAGTGTCGATTCAGCTTCATTACTCATCATAATAAACAGCTCTGAGGAACAAAACCATGAACAGCAAATCTGGCCCTGCTTATCTAAACTGGATCGCCATCGCCGTCCTGATTATTGGACTCTTGCTTGGATTGACCATCCTGTCGGCACCAGCCGGCATATGGCTTGGAATCTGGGCTTTTCCTGTTGGCCTGAATATTCTTATTCAGGCAGACCCCTATACGCACTGGGTGTTAGCACTTTGCCTGCTGGGCTGGATAGTTCTGCTTGGTCTGGCACTGCGTGCAAAAGCCGAAAACACCCTTAAGCTCTGTTCAATTGCAGCTCTTGGTGTGCTTTCTGCCCTGTTTGCCTGGTATATCCCGAGTACTTTTCAGGCTCGATTGACCTACCCCGTTATTCACGATGTCTCCACCGATGTTAATAACCCTCCCGGATATGTAGCAATTGCCCCGCTACGAGCAGAAGTCCCGAATTCAATGGTTTATGGCACGGTTGAAGGACTGAGCCCTGAAGAACATGCACAACAACAACTGGCTGCTTTTCCTGATCTGGTTCCCAGATTAATTGATGCCAGTCCTCAGGAGGTATTTGATCGAGCCCTGGCAGCCCTTGAAGAAATGGACCTGGAAATTGTTGCAGCAGTTCCCGAAGAAGGACGCATCGAGGCCATTGCCACGACCTTCTGGTTTCGCTTCAAGGACGATGTGGTTATCCGCATCCAGGATCAGGGTGGGCAAACCCTGATAGATGCGCGTTCCCTGTCACGCGTAGGACGGGGCGATGCAGGAACTAATGGTCGGCGCTTGCAACGCTTTTTTGAATTGCTGTAAACAGAATTAGCGAACAGGGAGTAACTAAAAACTCACCTTAACTCCCTGTTCGATAGCGTCTGAAGGAAACAGGATAACCGTTTCACCTGCTTCCATAAGACCCGTAACCTGTGCAAAATCCTGGTTACGGTAACCAATGTTCACCTGCTTCAACACTGCCTGCCCCGCTTCAACAACAAAGGTATGCCAGGCATTATTGCGTTGAAAAATAGCACTGGTAGGAATTAACAGGGCATCCTCTTCTTCCCGGATAATAATACTTGCCTCAATTCTGTAGCCCGCGCCGAGTAAGCTCGGCTTTTCAATAAAATCTGCAATAACATTGACCCGCTGCTCCTCCACACCCAAAGCAGAGAACTTAGTAAAAGCTTCAGGCTCCTTATAGGCAACACGGGCTTCAAGGAGATAATCACCACCCCAGCCACTGATCAGCATGGTATTACCGGCAGATACTTTCACCGCATCCTGCGTCAGTAAATCAACTACAATTTCCAGCGCATCTTCATTACTGATAGCCAGCAAAGGGGTTCCGGCCGCCAGTACTCTTTCATTTTCCTCATACAGGCGATAGATAGTGCCATCCGAGGGCGAAAGTACATTCTGAATATATTCCTGGTTCCCTGTTCCCACCCCAAGCATTCGTGAACGCGCGCTGGCGACCTCGGCAGCAACTGCCTCCCTGGATGCACTCAGACTCATGACTCGTGTTTCTGCCGCAATACTCAATTGCCGGTAATTTTCTCGCTCTTCAGTACTGATCAATCCATCTTCAGCAAGTCGACGACGGCGCTCTTCTTCCCGTAAGGCCCGGTCATATGCAGCCTCAGCCTGCATCATTTCGGCATTTACCATTTCAAAACGTGCTTCTGCTGCCTGCAGATTGGCTTCCAGAACCGCTTCGGTTCGTAAATCTTCCTGTGGCAGTGCAATGCGGGCCACAACCTGACCAGTTGTTACGACATCACCTTCCTTCAGGGCCGTACGCAAATGCCTGCCATAGATCGGCGCTGCAACAATGTAAGGATCTTTAGCACGGGTCCGGCCCTGATCCTCTACGGTAAGCGTCAGTGAACCGCGCCGCACTTGTGTAACTTCCACTTCCAGGACTGCCGGTCTCATCAATAGCCCTACGGCAATGCCTGCAAGCAGCACAAGTAAAGCCGGCACACTCCATCTTTTTAACAAGGCCAACATCATTACTCCCTGGTCTTCAGAACTGCAATCAAATCAATGTGATCCAGACGCCTTCGCACAGCCCAGGCGCTGACTATAGCTGCCAAGATAACAATTGTTGTCGCTATTATGTAGGTCTGTGTGTCTGCGATAAACGGAATTCTGTAAGCATCTGTTTTTATACTCGAGGCAATAAGGCTGGAAATTCCGTATCCCAAAACATAACCAACCGGGATCGCCAACAGGGTAACCAGGGCCTGTTCGCCCAGTAATAACACGGCAACTTCCCGTCTATGAAAACCGAGCACACGTAAACTGGCCAGTTCTCTGCCCCGTTCCGACAGGGAAATTCTGGCGCCATTATAAATAACCCCAAAAGCGATAATGCTGGCAAAACCTACTAAAAAACCTGCAGAAACCAGAATCGATTCTGCCAGTTCTTCCTCAAAACTTGTCAGCATGGTTTCCGGTGAAGCAACACCCGCTATGGCAGGAATTTCTTTTAATTCCGCATAAACACTGGCTTGTTGCAAGCTGTCTACATTGAGAAATGCACCTGAAATGACCGGAGATTCACCGCTGTTCGCCCGTAAAGCAGCTTTGCTCATAAAAGCCGATATGCCGATAAAATCATCAATAATACCTGCCACCTTTATGCCGTTCTTTTTGCGTCTGCCTTGCAACCATTCAATTTGAATTGAATCACCATTTTGTACACCCAGACGTTCGGCAAGTAAGGAACTCAATATTATCCCACTGGTGGGAACCGGCACCTCATCTCCATTGGCGTTTATAATCCGTCGTAATTTTCCCTGCGGCTCCAGACCCTGCACGGCAATCTCTTCCTGCCGCTGACCTGCGCGCAATCTGGCTGCACCAGTGTGATAGGTCTCAACCCGTGTTACACCGTCGATATGAGCCAGATCATAGCGTGCACTTTCCGGAACCATTTCCTTGAAAGTCAGGGTGATATCTTCACGCTGAATGCGTCGAAACTGCAGGTCCATCATGTAGTTGATACTGTCGAACATAAACATTCCCACCAGCAGGATTGCCAATGACATGGCCACGCCGATGGATGACAGCATGGCCTGTATCGGTTTACGTTCGGTATTCCGTAAAATCATTCGTCCCGAAGGTGAAAGCAGCTTACCCAGACCGAGTCGCTCAAAAGGGCCCGGCGTAAACCTGGCTGGTGTTTCCGGCCTCATTGCTTCAGCGGGCGGTAGGCTGACAGCCCGTTTGACTGCCGAAATAGCACCACTGCATGCTCCCAAAAAGCTCACCAGGAAGGCCATAAATAACAGAGAGAAAGACAGCCGGTATTCAAGATCAGGAATATCAAAATATTGGATATAGATACTGATCATGCCCTTACCCAGAAAATAACCACCTATGCTCCCGATCAGGGTTCCCAGCAAGGCCGCTACTACGGCAAACATGAGAAAGTGTCTGCCTACCTCGATATTGCTATAGCCGAAGGCTTTTAATACGGCAATTTCTCCACGCTGAGTGGTGATCAGCCTGCCCAGTACGAGATGCAATAAAAATACCGCAACACCAATAAATATGGCTGGAATAATTGTGCCCATAATCCTGTTTTCGGTGAGCTCATTTTCCAGAATCTGATGCGATAATTGATCTTCTCGCAAATAACTGCCCAAACCACCATAGGGCTCCAGCAGATCATCAATACTTCGCATAACAGCTTGGGAATTGGCCTCCGGTGTGAGGATGGCCACCAGTTCATTAAAGGCACCGTCCATATCAAAAGCAGCGCTGAGCGTTTCACGCCCCATCCAGAACACGCCGTAGCGTTCATCTTCCGGAAACAAGGACCCTGGAGGAACCGCATAGGAATGTTCCGGAGAATTAGCGATACCAACGATATCAAGTTCCCGTGAGCGTCCATTAATAACGACCCTGACACTATTACCCGGCTGTAATTCACGTGCCAGAGCAAATTTTTCACTGATAATGACTTCGTCTGTAGCCCCCAATGAGAGATAACGACCTTCCCTGATATTAATATCATTTAATATGGGCCGTCCCGATTCAGGGACGGACACAAAACGTCCCTGCGCTGGCATATCCAGGCCTTCCAGATCCAGTGTTGCCAGCAGGGTCACCCGACTATCCAGCTGTTCGATACCCGGTATTTCTTCAATTTTTTCAATAAGTGACAAAGGCGCTCTGACTAAAGGTGCCCACAAATCTGCGAAGCGTGCCTTGGCATAATATGCCTCCTGGGCCAGCACCAGCGATTCATAAGTTCCACGCATGGTGATAACCGACATAATTCCGGTAGCAACCACCAGCGCGATCGATAAAATCTGCATTTTTAAATGCCAGAGTTCCCGAAACAGTTTTTTATTCAGCGCTCGCATTTTTTACCAGCTGATGCTCGACAGATCTGCACGATGTTCATTATGGATCGTCTCAACGATTTCTCCACTGCTCATCTTGAATACCGTATCACCCATTGATCCTATTGCTGCATTGTGAGTAATAATGGCCGTGGCAGTGCCCGTGTTGCTGTTCACTTTTTCAATCACCGAAAGCACCAGTTTCCCTGTTGTAGCATCCAATGCCCCGGTTGGTTCGTCACAGAGCAGGATTTGTGGTCGCTTTGCTATGGCTCTGGCAATCGCTACGCGCTGCTGCTCACCTCCAGAAAGCTGCGAAGGGAAGTGATTGATACGCTCACTTAAACCTACCAGCTCCAGTGCTTCTTCCGGTTGCATCGCATCGGGTGCAATATCAGTTACCAGCGCAACATTTTCTCTGGCTGTCAAACTGGGAATCAGATTATAAAACTGGAAAACAAAACCAACATGATTGCGACGAAAATTCGTTAATTGTCTTTCAGAAACGTTCGAAAGGTTTTCCGCCTGATAAAAAATTTCACCACTGCTCGGAGTATCCAGACCTCCCATGATATTTAGCAGGGTTGACTTGCCACTTCCGGAAGCTCCCAGAATCACAGCAAGTTCTCCGGCATGTAAAGCAACAGAAACATCATGCAGGGCATTTACAACAAACTCACCCATCTGATAAACCTTACAGAGATGATCTACCTTGAGAATGGTTTGCCGATCAGAACGATTCATAGAAAACCTGCAAAATATTATTAGTTGCCTGGTTTAAAACCATTGTAAAAAATTATGACTGTAATTTTTTGTTCAATATCAAGCTAACAGGAAGTTTAATGTTTATGACCGATGATAGGGGTGCTTGCTTAAAACAGACCAGATTCGATAAAGTTGTTCTGCAAGCACAACACGCACAACAGGATGAGGCAAGGTTAAGTCAGAAAGCGACCAGCGTGCATCTGCAGTTTGTAAGCAGGATTTGGCCAGACCATCCGGCCCGCCTACCAAAAGAGATAAATTCCGACCATCATCTCTGACTCTGGAGACAGCTGCCGCCATTTGCTCTGTACTCAGACTATCTCCCTTTACATCCAGTGCGACCACAAAGTCATTTTTCCCGATGGCGTCCCTGATGCCTTGTGCTTCCTTTGCCATGACAAGTTCCAGTGTGCTGTTTTTGGTACGTACTGCAAGCGGGATCTCAATAAAGGATAGGGAAAATTCCCGGGGTAAGCGCTTTTGATATTCTTCAATCCCGGACTCTACCCAGGTCGGCATCTTGCTTCCTACAGCGATTACCCTGATTTTCATTCAGTCTTACGTTCTGCTGTAATGCTCCAGAGGGACTCCAGGTCATAAAGTTCTCGCGTCGCTTGCAACATGGCGTGTACCACTACATCGCCCAGATCAACCAGAATCCAGTCCATGCTGTCCTGCCCTTCACTACCGTATACGATTCCTCCCGCCTGCTTTACCTGTTTGCCGAGTTCATCGGTCAGGGCTTTCAAATGCCGGCTCGAAGTTCCGGTTACGACCAGCATATAATCACAGACTGAAGTCATATCTTTGACATTCAGGCAAACAATGTTCTGGCCCTTCATATCTTCCAGACTTCCAACAGCTAATTCTTTCAATTCTTCAGCAATCAAATTTAACCTCAGCGGTAAAGTTTATGTTTCTTAATATAGTTAAGCACACTGTTGGGGATTAAATACCTGACAGATTTATCTTGTTTGATTAAATCCCTGATTTCACTGGAAGCGATCATTAAAGGCGTGAAACTGTGGACCAGTACTTTACCGTGCGGTGCAAGAGACATTTCTGCAAAGCTACTCACAATTCTTCCCTTACATTTCTTCCCAACAGCATCAGAAGGCTTAAGGTCCCAACCGGGTCGGGTAATAACAATAATATGTGCCAAATCCAGTAATTCTTCCCAACGTTTCCAGCCATCCAGGTTGTTAAAAGCATCGGCTCCCAGCAATAGATATAATCTGTCTTGCGGGTATTCTGTGCGCAGCGATTGAATGGTTTCAATCATGTATGAAGGCCCTGGTCTCATGCATTCACGCACATCGACGACAAGACGTTTTTCAGATTTGCAGGCTTTGTGCAACATGCTGATTCGATTCTGGGCCGAAGCTTCAGCCTCATCACGATGCACCGGATGATGGCAGGGAATCAGACGCACCTCATCCAGATCAAATTCCTGTTGCGCAGCCAAAGCAGCACGCAGATGACCGAAATGAACCGGATCAAACATGCCACCGAAGATGCCGATATGCTTAATTACGGATGTGCCCATCGCCGAGAACAATATATTTCTGGGACGTCAGCCCTTCCAGACCTACCGGTCCGCGGGCATGGATTTTATCGGTTGAAATGCCGACCTCTGCTCCAAGCCCATATTCAAAGCCGTCTGCAAAACGAGTCGAGGCATTGATCATGACAGAACTGGAATCTACTTCGCGCAAAAAACGCATTCCTCTGACATAACTTTCAGTCACTATGCTGTCGGTATGTTGCGAGCCATGTCTGTTTATGTGCTCAATTGCCTCATCCAGGCCTGCTACAACTCTGATCGACAGGATCGGCGCCAGATATTCTGTTTCCCAGTCTTCATTGGTGGCAGCTTTAATGCCTGGCAGAATTTTTAAGCTTTGTTCGCAGCCTCTAAGTTCAACTTCTTTTTCATCATATACCTGCATAATTTGCGGGAGGAAATCTTTAGCTATAGATTGGGCTACCAGCAAAGTTTCCATGGCATTACAGACACCATAACGATTGGTTTTGGCATTAAGCGCGATGTTCACCGCCTTACTCATGTCGGCACCATCGTCAATATAGACATGACAGATTCCATCCAGGTGCTTGATTACCGGGACCTTGGCATCCTTACTGATACGTTCAATCAGGCCTTTACCACCGCGGGGCACAATGACATCGATATATTCAGGCATGGTAATTAACTGACCTACTGCTTCCCGATCTGTAGTATCTACCACTTGAACTGCCGTAGCCGGTAAAGATGCTTTTTCAAGCCCCTTGCTGACACAGGCAGCAATGGCCTGATTCGAATGAAGTGCTTCGGAACCGCCACGCAAAATAGTGGCATTGCCGGATTTCAGACAAAGGCTGGCCGCTTCGGCTGTCACATTTGGTCGCGATTCGTAGATAATGCCTATGACACCCAGAGGCACACGCATTTTTCCTACCTGAATACCGCTGGGCATATAACGCATAGCGGATATTTCACCTATCGGATCAGCCAGAGCAGCAACCTGATGTAAGCCTTCGATCATGCCATCAATGCGAAGAGGACTGAGTTCCAGCCTGTCCAGCATAGCCGGTGCAAGGCCCTTTTTCTGGCCCGCAAGCAAATCCTGAGCATTTGCTTCAGCAAGTTGTGCGCGACCAGCTTCAATCGCATCTGCAGTAAACAGCAATGCCTGATTTTTGGCTTCAGTTGTTGCAGCAGCCATCTGTCTGGATGCAACTCGGGCATTTTTGCCCAGACGCTGCATGAGTTCCTTGATCTCCGACATGCTAATTCCCATAGCTTGTTAAAAGAAGCGCGATTATAACTGATTCTTCAGTTAAATAACTTAGCCGTTGAGCTTTGTGGTGATCCAGGGAGCGAATATCCATCCCGGAATAATCTGAGAATCAGGCAATTAATTCACTCGGCTCTATATCACCCGCTACCAGCCTTTCCTTTTGCGCGGCTTTTAACTGTTTAATCTGATATTCCAGTCGGGATGCTGCTGCACGATCTGCCACTTCTGTAAAAAACACCAGGCGCAGGGGCCCTTTGCCGCGTAAAAACTTGGCTGCCCGTTTACCCCCACTCTGATGTTCATGAAAACGGCGCTCGACATCTGTACTGATGCCCGTATAAAGCTGTCCTGCTGCTGTTTTAATTAAATAAACAAACCAGCTTGTTTTTTGTTCAGACACATCCAACACCATAAATTTTTCGTAAAGTAATAGGAAAACAAGAGGCTTTCACTGGAAATTTTACCCATTTCCTTGTATAAATGCGGCTCCTCATTGAGCGAATACCAGACTCAAACATAAACCCTATAACAGGTCTCCTTATAGACCGCTTATAGCACTACAGGAAAATCCAAAAGATGTATAAAATTCAGACATTTAACCAAATTTCTGATAAAGGTTTATCACGCTTTCCAAAGCAGGACTACGAAGTTTCACCCGATATTACAGATCCTGATGCTATCGTACTACGTAGCTTTAAACTTTCCATGGAAAATGTCACACCGAGCCTGAAAGCTGTCGCCAGAGCTGGCGCCGGTGTCAATAATGTACCCGTAGACGAATACACCAAACAGGGCATTGTTGTTTTTAATACTCCAGGGGCCAATGCCAATGCTGTCAAAGAACTCGTGCTATGCGGAATGCTGCTTTCCTCACGTGGCATCATAAGCGGTATAAACTGGGTAAATTCACTTGCAGAACAAAAGGATTTCAGTGAGCTCGGCCCGCAAGTTGAAGCAGGCAAGAAAAATTTTAAAGGATCTGAACTGGCCGGTAAAACATTGGGCGTGGTTGGCCTGGGATCTATCGGTGCAATGGTTGCCAATGCAGCTATAGACCTTGGTATGAAGGTGCTGGGTTACGATCCTGCCATTTCGATTGAAGCTGCATGGCGTCTGGCTAATCAGGTAGAAAAGCAGGAAAACATGACGTCCTTACTGGCGAAATCTGATTTTGTTACCTTACATCTGCCCATGCTGGACAGCACTCGCAACCTGATTGATGAAAAAGCGATCAATTATTTCAAGCCGGGTTGCGTATTATTGAATTTTTCGCGTGACGCTATTGTCAATACCGATGCTTTATTAAAAGGCCTGGAAAATGGACGCATCGGGAAATATGTCTGCGATTTCCCAACCAAGGAGATGCTGGGTAATGAACAGGTGATACTGATGCCGCATATCGGAGCCAGTACAGATGAAGCAGAAGATAATTGCGCAGTCATGGCTGTGGATCAGCTAAAGGATTTTCTGGAAAATGGCAATATTCTGAATTCAGTTAACTTCCCTAAAATTTCATTGGAAAGAAACGATGGTGTGAGACTGGCAATCGTCAATGAAAACGTACCTGGCATGCTTGGTAAAATCACCTCAATTCTTGCCGAAAAGAACATTAATGTGCTGGAGTTATTAAACAAAAGCCGGGGCGATATCGCCTATAACCTGATCGACGTTGAGAGTAAACCTGATGACAGCACCATCGCTGACATTCTGGCTATCGAGCATGTTACTAAAGTCTGGATTATCTAGACTGTAAATTTAACCTTTTAAAGAAATCGGAAAAGTAAATGACTAAGCAGGTATTTAATTTTGGCGCCGGGCCAGCTATGTTGCCAGTACCGGTAATGCAACAAATTCAGCAAGAGTTTCTGAATTTTCAGGGCATGGGAATTTCACTGATTGAGTTGAGCCATCGCTCTAAAGAATTCGAAGCCGTTATCGATGGCTGTGATGCTTTGATCAGGGAATTATCGAATCTTCCTGATAATTATAAAATTCTGTACACGCATGGCGGAGCTCAGATGCAGTTTGCCGGTGTGCCACTTAACCTGCTGGGTTTAAAACCGGCTCATAAGGCTGTTTACAGTGAGACGGGTAACTTTTCCAAACTCGCTAACAAGGAAGCAGCTCGCTACGGCGAAATCATTATTGCCAGCAGCAGTGCCGATACAAACTATGATCGTATTCCTGCTTTCACAGCGGACATGATTCCTGCTGATGCGTCTTATGCCTATATCACCAGCAATAACACCATTTATGGTACCCGCTACCATAGTTATCCGGAGCTGGGCGCTACCCCTCTAGCCATTGATGCGACATCTGATATTTTTTCGCGCCCTGTCGATTGGTCAAAAGTCGGCTTAATGTTTGCCGGTATGCAGAAAAACCTTGGCCCGGCCGGCACAGCCGTCGTTATCGTACGAGAAGACCTGATCGGTCATGCCCTGGAAAAAACACCTTCATTACTGGATTACGCGGTATATGAAAAATCACACTCCCTGGCCAACACCAATAACACCTTCGCCATCTATACCATGAGTCTGGTTATGCAATGGCTGAAAGACCAGGGTGGGCTCGTTGCCATAGAGAAGGCTAACGAAGCCAAAGCCAAAGTGCTGTATGACGTGATTGATAACAGTGATTATTACACTGGCACGGCTCACCCCGAGCATCGTTCTATCATGAACGTGACTTTCACCCTGCCAGATGAAGAAGCAACTTCGGCCTTTCTTAAGCAGGCTGGCGCCATAGATCTCTATGCACTTAAAGGACATCGCAATGTCGGTGGCGTAAGAGCATCTATCTATAACGCCATGCCACTGGCAGGCTGCGAAGCTCTGGCTGCTTTTATGAAGGAGTTTGAAAGCAAGCAGGGCTAATAGTTTTAGCCTGTTCAATAAAAAGCAGCCTGAGGGCTGCTTTTTTGTTTCTCGAAATACATTTATCACAAAATTTCAGCTTATGATGGCTTGCAGCCAGAAGCAGACAAAAAAAAAAGGGGCGTGATTTGCCCCTTTTTACTGAAATATCAAATCCTCTTACTTAAGAGCTAATTATTAGAGGAAGGAGCCGTACCATTCCCCGCTGGGAAAGGTAAAGGAGGATTATGTGTAAGTTGATATTTATAGTCAATTTGAGCTTGTCTGGCTTGTCTAGCAACTCTCGCTTGAGCTTGAGCTTGTTCTTGTTGGATTTGTAAAGCCCATTCCATGTCCTGTTCTATCCCAGGATATGAAGAAGGCCTGCTTACTGCAATTTTATAGGCTCCGGTTGTATTGCCGCAAACTTTGACTAGTTCCGTTTGTTCTGTTGCGCCGCTCATCCATCTGGTTTCAAAACCGTTAAGATAAAAGCATCCATCAGAATCTGGTGTAACGTCTGTTGTATCATAATATACGGTCCTAGGTGCTACGCCATAATCTTCACCCGTGATGCTGTCGATTACATTAGCGCCTTCTGGTACAGATTCTATTACAAGTTTTGCATGACTAGCACAGCCCGCTGATAGGCAAGATAAAAGAAAAATAGAAAGACTAAGAATTGTTTTCATCATTATATCTCCATATTTTATTTTTTTAACTCCACATGGCGACTATAAACCTTTTAGAACGATTTTCATAATAAAAAAGTACTAAGAACTGATCACAGAAACCTGCCAGGTTTAAAGCGCTACGCGCGAAGCCAAATCAGTATGTAACCGATTTAAATTTTCACTTTTAACGAAGTATTGGCAAGCGCAATAGTTTTATTGCTTAAAGCGTCACGAGCGAAGACAAGACGAGGCAAAAGTGAAATTTAATGAGGGCGCATACAAATCAGTATGTGACTGAATTAAATGTCGCTTTCAACGAAGTATTGGCAAGCGCAGTAGTTTTATTGGTTAAAGCGTCACGAGCGAAGCCAGAACGAGGCAAAAGTGAAATTTAATGAGGGCGCATACAAATCAGTATGTAACCGATTTAAATTTTCACTTTTAACGAAGTATTGGCAAGCGCAGTAGCTTTAAATTTAAAAGCGGAAGTTGCGGGTATACTTCAATACAACTTCCGTATCCTTCGCACTCATCCCGACAAAAGCACCTTCCATTGAATCGAAGTTATAGTTCAATACAAGGTATAAATCTTCACCCGCCTGAGGCGACCAGCGCAGTCGGCTGTTCAGGCCCATATTACCTGTTGTGTTTACGTACTGAATCAGATTGACCCAGGACCATCTGGAATTAAAGGCATAATTGGCATCAAGAGTGATCTGACGAATCGTAAAATCACCACCGGCAAGCTCAGCGTTTTGAACCCGATAGCTTAAATCAAGTAAGACATGTTCATTGGGGCGCCAGTTTACGCCCAGATCATATTCTTCTGTCTTACCATCATAGAACTCCCCCCAGTTGTAACTTAAATCAGGCGAGAATACACGCTGGTTGGTTGTATTAAATTGAACTTCATAAGAATCAAAGGTGTATTCCCCTATAGGAATAATAACGCCCGGCCTGATTTCAAAGGGTGATTCCAGGCCTTCGGTTTCGTGATTCACTTGTAATGCAAACGAATCGCCGCTGAAAGTCTGAATATTCAAGACTCTCCAATTCATGGATTGGCTTTGTAGTTGATTCGTATCGAGTGTTTCCGTGCGGCTAAAACGAGCAAAGGAAAACAGATTACGTATCAGCGTACTGTTGCGTAAAAAATAGCGTCCGTTCATGGTGAGACTTGTTTGCTCTATGCCTTTACGTCTGGCGAAACCCAAAGCCGGATTATAATCCTCTCCAACATAAAGGTAGCTGGCCCCATAACTGAAACCTGTATTTTGTGTAGAAAGATTCAGATCCGCTTTATAGGTTTTATCATCGCCATCCAGACCTTCTGTATCTGTTTGCTGATAGGCAAGCGCTCCGGTCAACGTATGGCTGTCTGAAAAACGGGTATTTCGGTAAGTGAAATCGGCTCCCGCTGCCATGTTATCCGTCTCACTGTTTGGATCACCTTCAGTTAAAATTAATCCAATTTTGGATTCTGCCAGAATATTTCGAGTTACCCTGCCAATAAATACATTTTGTCCATCCAGCCCCGGCCTGTCACCTTGCTGTACCGCCAATACACCCACGCTGTAATCACCAACCCGACCGGCCAGTTTCCCACCTACATCAATATCTACAGGATTTCCAGTACCGGGATCAAGCCCGATTCGTCTGGAATAGAAAGGATCCGCATCTCCTGCTCCGCTATTGTTTCCAAAACCACTACTGCTTCCAAAGCTGAAAATTTCGGAATCCTGTAGAAAGAAATCCCGTTTCTCCGGAAAAGCAATCGAAAAACGCGTCAGATTAACCTGAATATTATCGATTTCAGTTGCTGAAAAATCCGTATTAAGCGTCAAAGCTCCAGTCAGGTTGGGCGTAAATTTATAAAAAACATCCAGTGAAGGGTCGAATCGGGAATCTGATGTATTGGCAATATAATCATCTTTATTGGCCAATGTGACCGAAGGAATAATATCCAGACCCAGGCCCTGTCTGATATCTCTGATTCCTGAAACCAGACCTGCAGTGGAAGGATTTGTGCTGCGGTTGAATGAAGACCAGGCCATGTCTTCATTGGTACTGGCTTTGCCGCGAATCAGATTGAAACCCCATGCTTCAGTGCTGGGATCGAAGTTCAGAGTCGTAAATGGTATAGCAAATTCAGCCACCCAGCCCTGTTCATCTATGCGAGCTTCTACTTGCCAGATACCACTCCAGTCTGAATTATAGGAATTGGCCGCTTCCCAGACGCCTTCCCGGCGGACTCCATTCGGATTGGTTGTAAAATAAAAACCTGTTCTGGAATTATTAAATGAATCGAGAAACACACCTATGGTATCGTCGAAATTAAAATTCTGACCCTGAATCAGCTGACGAGCACTTATTTGTGAAGGGTCACTGTCATACATGCGTGCACCAACGTAGAAATAATCCTCACTATAGGTAACATAGACCTCAGTCCGCTGCGTAGGCGTCCCATGATCAACTGGTGAGGTTTGATGAAAATCTGTAATACGCGTTGCCTGTTGCCAAATTTCGTCATCCAGCACGGCATCTAATACTGGCGTTAAGGTCGTGCGGGTTATTTGGGTTTGTGTTCTATCGAAATTTTGAGTGCCAGTTGCCGGCGCAGCGGTCTGTGCGAAGACCATGCCTGAATTAGCAGCAAAGACACCTAGTAGAATAAACGGTTTTAAATCCATAGAAATTATTATAATAATCGACGTTAAAGACCAGGCCGCAATGTTTTAATGCCCGCAAAAAAGGAAAAGATTCTACAAGAAAAAAGACTCAATGTCCTTTGTTCTCGGATATTAAGGGGAAAAATGTGAAATGAATTCTAGCTAAGCTTGTCCAGGGGATTGCCTGACTACAGAGCCGCACGCTGCTCAAGAACAGTACGACTGTTTAGCCAGTCCAGTATATCTATCCACATCCTTTCTATTTGCTCATTTGGCGGCATAATACCGGCCGAAGGTAACTCCAATGTCACCACCGGAATACCAAGATCAAGTCCAGCATAATTTCCAAGAGAGCCCGGATAAACGCCTAACTCATGCAGATACAGATCGCCGATTTTATCCGGCGCTTGTGATGGACCATCAAAATCAAGCAAGTGATAAGGGGCATGAACTGAAACAATTACTTCCGGGTCAAAGTTTTCAATCTGCTCAATAATCCACCTAACTTCCGGTTCACTGGAGGCCACTTCACCAGGGAAACGTCTTGGGTTTTCTCCGGTACTGTTGCGCCAATATTCAAGTGCGCTCTCTTCCCAATCCTGGCTTGGAAAATTTCGATTCAGGTCAACACCGCTAGCATTCTGGCGATTTGCCTGACCATCCAGAAGGCCATCAGGATTTACTGTTGGCAGAAAACGCCAGGTAAAGTTATTGCCACCGCTTTCCCGCAACAGGTTCATCCATTTAAACATAATGGAAATTGAAGAGTATTCATCCCCATGGATGCCTCCCATGATTAATATCCTGGTTTTTCCAGTGCTAAGTGTGCGTGGCATAAAGTCGCGACGTGCCAGGGGTCTTTCATTGACACTATAGCCCCCTGCAAACTCCAGTTGTTGAATCAGGCAATCTTCAACCGATACACTACCCAGTTTCTCACCTATCTCATTACATAAGATTTCAACATTTTTCTGATGTAGCAGATCTTGTTCAGCTAGTCTTGCTGCATCTTCTCTCGAATGCATAAAATCGCTAACTGCCTCTGCAGAAGGCTCATTTAAAGTTATCGGTGCCATTACCGAATCTTCAGTATCCTCAGGTAAATCAGATTCCTGGATCAATTCAGTTTCAGTTACGAGAGACATATCTGCAATTACAGATGGTATTGCCCTGCTTTCAAACTCAGGCGGATCAATCTCAGTTTCCGCAGGCAAGTCTATTGAAGGTTCCTGGTTGCTAACTGTCGTTGAATTTATCGTTAAGTCTATTGTTGAATCTTCCAGAGGCTCTTCTATGGGCAATTGAGTACAGCTCACAAACAACAACACCGATATCAGGGATATCGGTGCCAGTTCACGGATGTTATTGAAATTAATACTCATTATTCTGAAATCACCTGGCCAGCCTTGCTCAGGCATTCCCCTCGAAAATAATCTGCCAGTCAGATCCTTCCTGCTGCCATAATTGCTGTTTCCAGCCAGACCAACTGTAGTTACTGCTGCGATAGGTTTGATAGTAGCGAACGATAATAATATCAGGTTGTTGCGGATCACTAATGAAACTGACATCGGATACATCCACATCTATAAAAGTCTTAGCATTATTAACGCGACGTTTGTAAGCTGACCACTCGCTCAAATTACGTGACAGATCAGTGAATTCTTCGGAATACCATGCAAGATAACGATTATTGTCCTTGGATGACCATGCCTGCCTCCAAATCTCCAGTGCATGTGCCAAAGAATCTGTACGATCCGATTCACTTTGCAAAGGTACCCACTCTAAGGGCGAGTCGGTCATAATGACTGGCGTTCTTCCGGTATCTATATAATGCATCATTTGCAAAAGGCTGTTGTTATCAATAACTACACAGCCATCACTATCCAGTAAGGGGCGTTCACTGACATTTTTAGGAAGTCCATGCAGCCATATACCTGAGCCTGTTTTTCCATTGAGTAAATCAAGCGCATTCGGGTAACTGATCGGATAAGCACCCAGACCATAAAAATCCATGAGCTGTTCATCTTTCAGGAAACTGGTGAAATGATAAACCCCGATAGGTGTCCTTTTATCGCCTTCCTGTTGTTTATCGTAACCATTGGTCCCAATCGACACAGGTATAATCTGGCGCACAATAAATCCACCATTTGACTGTTGCTCGAGAACATTTAATCGTCCGCTTTCCAGCTCAACCCAGAAAACAAATTTCTCGTCCTGCGGAACTTTTAAAAGCCCACGTGGCACCATGGCAATTTGCTGGATGCCGGCATTACTGTTCAAACCAAGCGAGACGCTATCAAAAAAAGCCTCTGCAGAGTCAAAAACAATAGGTGAAGAGGAGCCAGCTTGTGCCCATAAGGCGCTTGATAAGCTTAAGGAAATGCCAAGTAAACAGCTTCTATATAGATATTTGAAAACGGAAGTACCCATCAGTAAACACTAACCCCTGCACGGTTTCTCAGGCAAAACGAAGCATATACAGGCTAAGGCGCTAAATCAACATATCCGGATATCCGGTAGTGCATCAGTTTGAAATTTTACTGCGTATTCTCAGTCTTAATGTCGCCAGAAATTTCAAACTGAGATCCAGCTACTATCTAAAACAAACTAAATAGTTGATATATGACCAGTAGTGACGCTGTCGCTGCGCCCAGCACAGGGATCAATACCGGAATACGAATTATTGCGGTCGATTCTTCTTGCCGGCTCTTGATCGACAGCAGCGCAACATTGATAATCACAAAGACCAGCAGCATGATCAGGCTGGTAAGTTTTGCGAGACTGGCCAAAGGCATTAATAATGCAAAAAGCAACACCAGAGCAGATACAAGAATAGTGGCGACAAGGGGTGTGCGGGTAAATGGGTTTATCCGGCCCAGCAGTGTCGGCGCTAATTTTATTTTGGCTAAGCCATATATTACTCTGGAAGCCATGATAATTTGCACCAGCGCACCATTTACCACGGCAATTAAACTTATCAAAGCTATTATGGCCGGATCGGCGCCAGCCAATGCCACCAGATCAGCTAAAGGCGCATCACTTTGAGCAAGAAATTCAGGTGTGCTGACACGTAAGACAGCATAGGAAACACTTAAATAGCACAGCACTGCCAACGAAATTGCCAGCAAAAGGGCTATAGGGAAATTGCGTAAGGGATTTTTGACTTCTTCTATGACATTGACCATATCTTCAAAACCGATAAAGGCATAAAAAGCCAGGAAAGTACCCAGGAAAATGCCATTCAATCCATATTTATGCTCTGACACACCAGATATGTTTTGAGTGACACCATCACCAAGATTACTGCCTGCCACCCAAATCACGTATCCCAGCCCGGCCAGCTCGAATACAGTGATCATGAACACTGTCGCTGCTGACAGACGAATGCCGTAAATCGTGATGCCACACAGCGTTATGCATAAAATAGTTATTGCCAACGGAGCCTGCATGGAAACGAAGATATTTAAATAACCCACGAAACCATTGGTAATGGCCGCTGCCGAAACAATGCCTGTGAATATAATCATCCAACCGACAAGACCTGAGAGCCAGCCTTTGTTCCAGGCTTTATTGACATAGACAGCTTCGCCGGCGGAAACCGGAAAGCGTGACGCAAGCTCTGTATAACTGAGTGCCGTGAATAAAGCGATGATACCGGCCAGTAAAAAAGAGAAAGTCATATAAGTTCCAGCCGCAGCAGCTACCTCACCAATCAGAACGTATATGCCTGCCCCGATGATGGTTCCCAACCCATAAAAAGTCAGTGTTAGCAGATTCATGGAACGCTTTAAGGAAGGCTGCTTGTTCATATTTGGCAAGCCTTAAAAAAACCTGGACATATGTGTTTTTTAAAGACGGAAATGGTACTCTCCCTGCTATATTTTTCGTCGAAACGCCCATAATAAGAAACAGCTCTGAGGAATATCATGCCCTATATCAAACCGCTTATTGTTTTTACTATTACGACACTGCTAAGTGCCTGTGGTTTTGAGACAGTAACAACAGAGTCAAATCCCGCTATCAATAGTGCTTCACAGGCACAGGCCGCTGATTTGTCACACGGAGAATATGTAGCACGACTGGGTAACTGCGTAGCCTGCCATACCACAGAGACAGGCGCTCCCCTGGCTGGCGGTTTAAAAATGAATGTACCGTTACTGGGCAATATTTATACAACCAATATCACCCCTGATCCGGACTATGGCATTGGCTCCTACAGTTATGAAGAGTTTGATCGTGCCATGCGTCTGGGCAAAGCTAAAGATGGCCATCGTATGTATCCGGCAATGCCTTATACCTCCTATGCCAAAATGTCTGAACAGGACATGCGCGCCTTATTTGATTTTTTAATGAATGAAGTAGAGCCTATTAGTCAGGCTAACCAGCCAGCAGAAATTCCGGCATGGAAAAATGTTCGCTGGGCCATGGGCATCTGGAATATATTGGCCCATGATGAAGACCCTTACTTACTTGACAACAATCAGGATGAGGCCTGGAATCGCGGAGCCTATCTGGTAGAAGGTCTGGGGCATTGCGGAGCCTGTCATACCCCGCGCGGTCTGATGCTGCAGGAAAAAGGACTGGATAGCAGTGATGACGACTTTCTCGCTGGTGCGCCACTGGATTTCTGGTCTGCCTCCTCTCTCAACGGCAATACCTTAAGTGGCCGAGGCCGCTGGGAAGTAGAAGACTATGAAGAGTTCCTGCGTACTGGTCGCAATCGTTTTGGTACCGCAGTCGGCACCATGGTAGAAGTCGTAAACAACAGCACTCGTCACATGAGCGACGCCGACATAAATGCCATGTCGGTTTACCTGAGCGCATTGCCTGCGACTGAAGATGAAGGTGAATTTATTTACGACGCTAGCGAAGCACAACGCCTCGTTAATCTGGATTTCTCTTCACCCGGTGCTCAGATTTATTATGAATATTGCTCAAATTGTCATGTCACTGGTGGTAATGGTTATTACCCCTATCAACCGGCCCTGGCCGGGAATCCTGGTGTTCTTGATCCGAACGCCAGCACTTTGATCAATATGACCCTGAACGGCTCTCTGCGAATCGTTTCCTCTACGGGACCAGCCACCACCGATATGCCTTATTTCAGACTGCTGCTAAACGATCAGCAAATAGCCGATGTACTTAGCTATATTCGCTCCTCCTGGGGCAATGAGGCATCTGCGGTCAGCCCTGAACAGGTTGCCCGAGTACGCGCAGCCACTGACCCAACCCAGAACGACGATATCTTTGTGCTGCGAATGAAATAGAGTCTGCCCTATTTTGGTTCGTGCGCACCAAAAAGAAGCGACACTTTACAAAGTATCCGTTATCGAGCCACTGTTTGGCCCGTTGGAAAACTGGCATATGCAATTTAATCCTATATACTCTGCTGTTCTGCCCGTTCCAGGCTATGAAAAAGAAAAAAATAAACTTTTAGTAATGTGGGAACGTTTCTTGCAGAAGTCAGAAGGCAAATTTACTAAGAAAACCTATTGAAGGAGTAGAACTCATCATGAAAAGCAAGTTGGAATATATCTGGCTCGATGGCAGTGTGCCAACGCAAGGCCTGCGTAGCAAAACCATGGTCAGAAAGGATTTTGACGGATCTCTGGAAAAATGTCCTATGTGGATGTTCGATGGCAGCTCTACTAACCAGGCACCTGGCGGTGCTTCAGACTGCTTGTTGAAACCCGTTTTTATTGTGCCGGATCCAGACAGAGCTAATGCCTATCTGGTTATGACCGAAGTATTGAATGCCGACGGCACCAAGCATGCGAGCAATGGACGAGCCACCATCGAAGAAGGCGATGATGATGAAGACTTCTGGTTTGGTTTTGAACAGGAATATTTCCTTTGGGATCCTGAAACCAGCCTGCCACCAGGCTTTCCTCCCGGTGGTTATCCTCCTCCACAAGGACCCTATTATTGCTCAGTGGGCGCCAAGAATGCCCATTGCCGTAACCTGATCGAAGAGCATCTGGATCTGTGTCTGGAAGCTGGCCTGAATGTCGAAGGTATTAATGCCGAAGTAGCTCCTGGACAGTGGGAATACCAGATTTTCGCCAAAAGTGCTAAACGTGCCGGTGACGAAATCTGGCTATCCCGTTACCTGTTGGAGCGTACCGCCGAGAAATACGGCTTGGCTATTGAGTGGCATCCAAAACCGCTGGGGGATACCGACTGGAATGGCTCTGGCATGCATGCCAACTTCTCCAATACTGCCATGCGTGAGTCTGGTAAAGAGGAAACCTTTACTAAAATCTGTGAAGAATTCGGTAAAAACATTGAACGTCATATGAGTGTCTATGGCGCCCATAATGAAAAACGTTTGACGGGTAAGCATGAAACCCAGTCTATCGATTCATTCAGCTATGGTGTATCCGATCGTGGCGCTTCAATCCGTATACCGGTAAGCACCATGGAAGATGGCTGGATAGGCAGGCTGGAAGATCGTCGCCCTTCTTCCAATGGCGATCCCTACAAAATAGCAGCAGCTATCATAAAAACAACTAAAGAAGCCTTGGCATAATACTTCTCTGGTGTTTTCCAAAAAAGGCTGATCATCATGATCAGCCTTTTTTTTTTACCTTGGGGAAAGTCACTGTTTCTGTCAAACTAATGCCATGAAATTTCCTGAACAACATATTGAATACGCATCCGTTTACCTGGAAGACACCGATAAAGCTCTGCCAGAAAAGATCAATCCCAACATGCGTTATGCCTACTTCAAAACAATCGCCAAAGGTGGCAAATGTCTGATCCAGTCCTGTAAGGATTTACATTTATCCCGTGTTATTTGTTACAAATCCTTGCTGCCGGAATTTGCCAAAGACCCTATAGAACAACAACGTTTCCTCCGAGAGGCCCGGGTTAGCGCTATGTTGCAACACCCGAATACCATCCCCACCTATGAGTTGGGTCGCGATAGTCAGGGGTTCTATTATTTCACCATGAAACTGGTGCATGGCTATACGCTGCGTGAGATTCTTGATTATCGGGAACGCTACGACCTCACTCAGTTAGTCGACGTTGTCATACAGGTTGCCCATGCTCTTGAATATGCCCATGTTCATGGAGTTGTTCACAGGGATATTAAACCTGAAAACATACTTGTCGGTCCCTTTGGCGAAGTCTTATTAATGGATTGGGGGCTGGCTAAAGTCTGGAAGACAGATGGCAGCGATGTGCCTTTAGGCACTGATCACAGCGATACTGAGTCTGATGATCTGAGCATTACACGGCATGGCAAACTGCAGGGCACGGTAATTCATATGTCGCCCGAGCAAATTGCCAGAGACCCTAATATTGACAGAAGAACGGATATTTACAGTCTAGGTACAATACTCTATGAAATTCTTGCCGGTAAAACACCATCTGACGGTGACGGTCTTTCAATAGACCAAATAATTGACCGGGTTAAAAACCAGGAACCTGAGCTACCATCCGTGATCAGTCAATTTAAAGTGCCACCATTACTGGAAAAAGCGGCAATGGCTTGTCTGAAAAAACAAGCGGATGACCGCTTGCAAACAGCCCAGGAATTGATTCGATTATTGCAGGAAGACTGGTTGTAATTTAGTCCAGACTGGCCAAAACAACCGTAATATTATCCCTGGCACCTTCATTTTTTACTTGCGCCAATAACTGTTCCAGACAGACTGATGCGTCGTCTTTATAGTCGACCAGTGTCTGTAAAATCCTGTCACTGGAAACCAGATCAGATAAACCGTCAGTACAGCTGAGTATCATATCACCCTGACTCAAGGGGAATTTACCAAAACCTGGATTGATGCTGTTACCGGCACCTATCATTCTGGTCAGTACATGATCAGCTCGGCCATGTAAGCCAGGTAGCTGATTTTTATCGAGCTTATTACTGGATAAAGTATGATCCGTTGTTAGCTGGTTGATTACCTTATTATTGACATCAACATGATAAATACGAGAATCGCCAATATAGGAAAAGTAAACAAAGTGTTCGTCAAGATACATACAGGTCAGTGTTGTTCCCATCTGCTGATGTGAAGGTTTCTGTACCTTCATATCAATAACTTTCTGATTGGCAAAAACAATGGATTTATTTAGAAGCTTGACCGGATCATCTATTTCCAGCTGATTGTCGTCATTAAACTCATTTTCGAGCAGAGCATAGGCACTTTCTGCAGCCAGACGACTGGCTACTTCGCCATAGTCATAACCGCCAACACCATCGGCAATGATGATTATTCGATATTCCCGGCTAAACAGATAGAAGTCTTCATTCTTCGGTCGAACCAAACCCGTGTCAGATAACGAACTTATACGTAATTTCATAATGTGTGCAGATATCTCATTGCCGGCCCTTTTTGTGTTGTTCAATTATCAAGCTAGATTGCTTATCACGCGAATTCTTCCAAAGCTATTTTAACTTAAGCACACTCAGGCCAACAAAGGAGCTTGACTTTGATAATTATCTAAATGATAATGATTCTCGTTTAGATTACTATTATCATTAACAGAGGCCGCCAATGTTACCAATACCGTTAAAACAACTCCCTAAGGACCTTCGTCTTACTACACTCGCTCTAAGCATTGCATCAGTTATTAGCTCGCCAAGTTTTGCTCAAACTAGCAGCACTGAATACAATTCAACACCCGAAGAGATAGAGGTTATCGGACTGCCCTATAACCGCGATCCGGCATCAACCAGATTTACCCGCTCTATTCTTGATACGGCACAAACTATCAATGTGATTCCCAAAAATCTGATCGAAGAACGTTCAGCCACAACTTTACGCGATGTCTTGCGTAATGTCTCGGGCATCAGCATGCAAGCCGGTGAAGGCGGCACACCAGCCGGTGATCAGCTTTCAATCCGAGGTCACAGTGCCAGGACTGATATTTTCGTTGATAATGTACGCGACTTCGGTGGTTATACCCGTGACCCTTTCAATCTGGAACAAGTAGAAGTCGTTAAAGGCCCCTCTTCCGATTATTCCGGACGTGGTTCAACCGGTGGGTCGATCAACCTTGTCAGCAAAGCACCAACACTTGAAAATAGCGCCAATTCTAATATCGGTATCGGATCAGATAACTACGGCAGAGTTTCGCTCGATATCAACCGGGCATTACAGGGTAATACTGCAGGCCGACTGAATATGATGTATCACGCCCAGGATACTGCCGGCCGTGATGAAGTGAATACCTCGCGCTGGGGTATTGCACCCTCTTTGGCCTTTGGGCTTGAAACAGACACCAGTCTGACTTTGGGACTGTTTCATCTCGAACAGGATAATCTGCCTGATTATGGTATTCCCTGGGTTTCTGACAGCAATGTAACATTGGCGGCATATGCTGATCAGGCTCCGCCAGTAGATTTTTCTAACTGGTATGGACTCTTGCAGCGTGACTTTGAAGAAGTGGCTACTACCATGGCAACGGCACGAGTTGATCATACTATCAGCAGCAATTTATCAGTATCCAATATTTCACGCTGGGGTATTACCGATCGTGACTCCATGATTACGGCTCCACGTTTTCTGACAGATACAACGATACGACGCAGCGATGAAAAATATCGCGACCAGGAAGATGAAATTTTGAGCAACCAGACGAACCTAAGATGGGATATCAGACCCGGTGAAATAGGCGAACAACGTATTCTTCTTGGCCTGGAACTCAATAAAGAGAATGAAATACGTTATACACAGGCCCTTACAGGTATTGATTCACCCGCTACAGATTTATACAACCCGACACCACAGGATTCCTACCTGGAAAACTATCAACGTACGGGAGGCTTTAGTGAGGCAGATTCCAGGTCTGTAGCTGTCTATGCATCTGATTCCATTCAGGTCAGTGAAAAATGGCAAGTTAATGGAGGCTTGCGCTGGGATAGCTTTAAACTCGACTATACACCTGATGGTGGAACTGCCTTGGATCGCACCGACAGCATGCTCAGTTATCGTGCTGGACTGGTCTATAAACCTGCCCGGGAAGGTTCTGTTTATCTGGGATATGGCACCTCTTTTAACCCATCGGCAGAAACCTTGTCACTAACCAACAGCTCACGCTCGCCCGGCCTTCCCAATCTGGATCCGGAAGAAAGCCGTACCGTAGAACTCGGCATTAAATGGGAATTAATGGACCGGCGTGTGTTTGCAACAGCAGCCTTATTCCGCACGGATAAAACCAATGCGCGTACTCAGGACCCAACCGATCCTAACGACTTACTGGTTCTGGAAGGCGAACAACGTGTACAGGGCTTTGAACTGGGCTTGTCAGGCGCTATCGGTAAAGCAGTTAATGTTTCAGCTGGCTACACTTTTCTGGATACGGAAATCAGGGACAGCCTGGACATTACTGAAATAGGTAAAGAACTCAGTAACTCTCCTGAAAACTCGTTTAATTTCTGGGGAACCTATGATGTTCAGGATAAGCTCCAGTTTGGTCTGGGCATGCAATTTATTGATGATCGTTACAACAGCATAGCTAATACACGTACTGCGCCCAGCTACTGGGTCTATGAAGCTTCAGTAGCATATATGGTCAATGAACGTCTGAACCTCAGGCTGAATATCCAAAACCTGACTGATGAAGAGTATATTGACTATGTCGGTGGCGGGCACTTTATCCCCGGGATTGGAAGAGTCGCTATGCTTAGCACCAGCTTTTCATTCTAGGATTAACCATGCTACTCGAAATACCACAGGTCTTCAGTACAGAGGAAGCAGTCGAAATGAAGCAGGCATTGTTGGCTGCAGAATGGGTCGATGGCCGGGTAACAGCCGGTCATCAATCAGCCCAGGCCAAACAGAACCGGCAAATTCCAGAGCAATCAGATGTCGCACAAGCTGCTGGTAAAAGAGTGTTACAGGCCCTGCAGAAAAACGGACTTTTCATGTCGGCGGCCTTGCCACAACGTGTATTTCCACCTTTGTTCAACCGTTATGAAGGTGGCGAACATTTCCATAATCATGTCGATAACGCCATTCGCTCACTCCCCATGGGCGGGCAAATTCGAACGGACTTGTCCGCCACCCTTTTTTTAAGTAACACTGATGAATATGAAGGCGGTGAATTATTAATTGATGATACTTACGGAGCCCATCGAATCAAATTACCTGCAGGTTCCATGGTGTTATATCCATCAACCAGCTTACATAAAGTGACACCTGTCACGCAGGGTAGTCGTATCTGCTCCTTCTTCTGGATTCAAAGCATGGTAAGAGATGACGGGCAACGAACATTATTGTTCGATCTGGACATGTCTATTCATAAGCTACGGCAGCAACAAGGTGACAGCGACATTGTTGTCAGTCAAACAGGTATCTATCACAACCTGTTAAGACGCTGGGCAGAGCCTTGAGCAACCTTGCATTAACGTCAGCGTCGCTGCGATTAAACTCCTGAATTTTCAAAAAAGCTAAAGAAAACCGTCATAATAATGGAGCAGATCACCAAGGTCGCCAGCATGACCGGAGTGCCTTTTCTGAACCAGAGGCCCGGCGTGATAGCCAGGCTTGGATCATTTTGATCTTTAGCCATCTTTTCCGAGATAGTGACGATGAAGACATTGGCTGTAGAGCCAAGATGAGTGCCATTGCCGCCCATGCCGACGCCAACGGCCAAGGCCCACCAGAGTGGAGAAACATTTATTCCCTGGGTTTCCATGCCTAAAATGATAGGGATCATGGCTGCCGTAAAAGGAATATTGTCGATAGCGGCAGACAAAAACGCAGCCACCCACATTAAAGTGATGGTAGACGCCAGTAAACCAAATTCGTTAATTAAGGGGACTATGAATTGACCAATGTAGCTTAAGAACTGACTGTGCTCTACCCCGCCGATAATGATAAACAGGGATATGAAGAACATTAACAAGGCCAGTTCAATATGCGCCAGACTTTCTTCCAGATCAATATCCTTGCTGATAAAGACTAATAAAGTCAGACCTAATGCAGTAACAAACCAAGGCTCCCAACCGAGTGCATTATGCATCACGAATCCGATCACCATGACGCCCAAAACAGCTAATGAACCGTACCAGGTTTTGGGATCAGAAAGTGGCTCTCTATCTCCAATTTCCAGTGCCGAAGGCGTTACAGCCAGTTCATTTTTAAACAAAAAACGCAGCAAGAACAAAATAACGATCCAGGCCGCAAACACCAGACCACCCATATGATAAAGAAAGGTATTGAAGTCAATATCGGCTGCAGAGCCTATCATCAGGTTGGGAGGGTCCCCCACCAGAGTCGCTACACCTCCGGTATCAGACAACAAGGCTGCTGCCAATAAAAAAGGTATGGCACTAACACGCAGTGACTGACAGATCAGTATGATCAGGGGGCCGAAAATCACTACCGTCGTGACATTATCCAGCAACAGGGACAAGGCCGTGACCATTGTTCCCATCAGAGCCAGTAACAGAAACAAACGCCCCTTACTAAAATCGGCTATGGCGTAGGCTATTTGCTGAAAACCGCCGGTTGGTATCATGATGGCTACGATGGTCATCATGCCTCCGAGCAGCAAGACCACATTCCAGTCTATGGCATCAACGGCCTGCATCGGACCATAGAATCCGAAAATTTGGCCAGCCAGCATCATCACCGCGGCACCGGCCATGGCGACTTTTACCCGGTGAATACCATGTATACCCTCAGTAAAAATAGCAATAAACGTGATAAACAAAATAAGACCTGAGACGAGCATCTCAGTATTCCAAACAAGAGCCTCCATAAAAGACATCCCGAGTGACACCAGTTAACTGGTGATTAAATTAAGCTTGAAAAGCAAAAAGGAGCTCATGCACACTTTTTATAAAGTTTACATGAACTCCCACCTGTTTTTTGACTATAGCGTTTACCTGAAGAGACTTATTCTAAACACCGGATTGTGCAAAGAAGTCGAAGAATAGAGTCATAATAACTGAACAAATTACCAGCGTGATCAACATCACGGGTAGACCTTTTCTGAACCAGAGTCCCGGCGTAATAGCCAGACTCGGGTCACCTTGATCTTTTGCCATTTTTTCAGAAATAGTAACGATGAAGACATTGGCAGTTGAACCAAGATGCGTTCCATTGCCTCCCATTCCAACACCTGCGGCTAATGCCCACCACAAAGGTGAAACATTGATGCCCTGGGATTCCATCCCTAAAATGATAGGAATCATCGCTGCCGTAAAGGGTATGTTATCGATGGCTGCTGAGAATACCGCAGCAACCCACAACAGGATTATGGTCGTGGCCAAGAGACCATAAAGGTCAATAAATGGAATCACGAACTGACCGATATACATCAAAAATTCACTATGCTCTACTCCGCCCACGATAATAAACAGGGAAATAAAGAACATTAACAATGCCAGTTCAACATGCGCAAAACTTTCTTCCAGATCGATATCCCTGCTGATAAAAACCAGTAAAGTCAGACCCAGTGCTGTAACAAACCATGGTTCCCAGTGCAGAGCATTATGCATGATGAAGCCGATAACCATGACGCCTAACACGGCCAGTGAGCCATACCAGGTTTTAGGGTCTGAGAGAGGTTCACGATCAGTAAGATCCAGCTCAGCAGGCGTAACAGATAATTCTTCCTTGAATAAAATCCGCAGGAAGAAAAGAATGGCGATCCAGGCAAAAAATACCATGAATCCCATGTGATAGATGAAGGTATTGAAATCAATGCCAGCAGCTGAGCCGATCATCAGGTTAGGTGGATCACCTACCAGAGTAGCTACACCACCTGTATCAGACAATAAAGCCGCTGCCAGCAGGAAGGGTATTGCACTGACTCTCAGGGACTGGCAGATAAGAATAATCAAGGGCCCGAAAATCACCACTGTAGTAACATTATCCAGTAGCAGGGACAACACTGTGACCAAGGTTCCCATCAGGGCAAGCAACAGAAACAAACGCCCCTTACTGAAATCGGCTATCGCATAGGCTAATTGCTGGAAGCCACCGGTTGGTATCATGATGGCTACGATGGTCATCATGCCACCGAGCAAAAACACCACGTTCCAGTCTATGGCTTCGACTGCTTCTTCCGGCCCGTAAAATCCAAACACCTGACCAGCGATCATCATAACTGCGGCTCCGGCCATGGCAGCCTTGACGCGATGAATACCGTGAATACCTTCTGTGAAAATTGCAATGAAAGTGATGGCCAAAATTAAACCCGAGACCAGCATCTCAGTATTCCAAACAAGTGTTTCCATAGCTACAGCTACCTCAATTTAACCAGAGTATTACCGGTTATTTACGCTCAATTTAACTATGCCGAACCAAAAAACCGGATTCAGCCCGAATTTTTTATGATAGATAATTGATTTACATCATTCCCGAATTTTGAAGGTTGAAATACTAATGCTTCTCACTAATGTATTCAAGATAAACCGGAAGCTTTGTCTATCTGTATGCTTAGCCTAATTGCCATGCTAAAATCCTGAGCGGCAACAACTAAGCACGGTTAATAATTAATAACTGCGCAATTGAAAATCAGGAAAATACATTGGAGGAGCTCAATGAGCACTAAGAATAAAATTTTGATCGTACTTGACGTTTACGAAGATTTTCGCCAGGGCCCCGATGTATTCCCGATTGAAGTTGAAAAAGCACTTAAATTTGTTGTCGATAAATCCAAAGTGCAACTTATATTGATCGGTTGCGGGTTTGAGGAATACCTGCATGAAAGCTATTCCAGCTACGCCAAGGATGAAGTCGATATCCGTAAACAATATGTACAAAAGCTGGAGACTCGACTGCAAAAGGTTGCCGATAAGCTAAGTTCACATGGCTACAATGTCACCAGCAAGATTCACTGGGCCTACCCTCGTTATGAGCAAATAGCTCAGGAAGCGGAAAGCCATGATGTAGACATGGTTATACAGCATGTAAATGGTTCCGCAGATGAAGATCGTCACATACTTTCCAATGACAGCTGGCAGCTGGTACGTAATTGTAAACGACCTCTGCTTTTGGTCAGAGACCGGGCATGGCCATCCAAACCTGTCTTGATGGCCGCTGTAGACCCCATGCACAAACATCACAAGCCACTACAGCTGGATGACAAAATTGTTCGCTTTGCACTGGCTGCCAGGGATGAACTTAAAGGAGAACTCCACGTCGTTCATGCCTGTTCAGCTGCAGCACATCCATTTAGTTCACCGGAAAGCATTGTGGCTAAACATCAGGCAGCCCTGGATACCTTTATGGCTAATTACGATATAGATCCAGGTTTTGTACATCTCTCAAAAGAAAAACCGGTCTTTGCCCTGGTCACTTACAAGAAAGAGCTGCACGCAGATATTACGGTCATGGGTGTTGTCTCCAAATCCAGACTGGCCGAAGCAATGGTGGGTAATACTGCTGAAGGGGTGATTGATTATCTGAAAACGGACGTAATGGTAATAAGACCTTAAACTGTTTCCCTTCAATCCATGCTGCGCTTAGGATAGAGCGCATTTATGTACAGATTCTTCAGTAAAACGTATGTTTATTGAAAGTATCGGAGGACTGGGCCTTTTTCTGCTGGGCATGATTATCATGACCGGGGGGCTTCGTAATCTGGCCGGCGAATCCATGCGCGGTTGGCTGATGCGTTTTACTGGTACTCCCTGGTCCGGTGCCTTAACCGGCACCTGCAGCACGGCCATTCTCCAATCCTCCAGCGCGACTACCGTTGCCACTGTTGGTTTTGTCAGTGCCGGACTCCTCACCTACTCCCAGGCGCTAGGCGTTATTTTTGGTGCCAACCTGGGTACTACAGTGACTGGCTGGCTGGTTGTTCTGGTTGGATTCAAGTTGCAACTGGGCTCCCTACTACTACCCCTAATTCTGCTTGGTGCTCTGTTAAATATTTTCGCCAATAACAGGCTTGCTAACCTGGGTATGGCACTCGCGGGTTTTTCACTGATATTTGTCGGTATCGATTTTTTACAGGAAGGACTTTCGGCTTTCCAAAATACCTTTAACCCTGAACGTTTACCACAGGACACATGGGGTGGACGCCTTCAACTCGTTTTAATTGGCCTCTTGATTACCACGATTACACAATCCTCCAGTGCAGGTGTAGCAACAGCAGTGGCCGCACTGTATGCAGGTAATATTAATTTCCATCAAGCCGCCGCCCTGGTCATAGGCATGGATGTGGGAACGACCCTGACCACAGTTTTTTCTACCATAGGTGCTAATCTAGCTGCCAGACGCACGGGTTTTTCGCATTGCATCTATAATTTATTTACAGCTGCTGCTGCCCTGCTTCTGCTAAGTCCATTTGTTTTCTTATGGGAAGTTGTTTTCAAATCGCCCATCAGCCTGAATGCCGAAGTCGCTCTGGTTGCATTTCATAGTTTATTTAATTTTCTTGGTGTCATTTTTGTTCTGCCTTTTAGCCATCAGTTCGCCAGTTTTATGTGCCGTCTTATCCCGGAAAAAAAATCCCCGTTTGGAGAAGCGCTTGATGAACAATTACTGTCTAGTCCCGATCTGGCACTTGATAACTTGCAAAGCAATAACACTCAACAATTTCTGGTCTTACTGAATTATTTAGATAATTTGCTGGATAACAACAAGCACAACAGAGACCTCGACTTACAGGGACTGAAAAAGGCGCTCAATGAAAGCTCCGCCTATGCTGACAAAATACACCTGGAACCCAAACAGGAGAGGACCTGGCAGCAACTATTATCATTAATCCATGCGCTTGATCATTTACATCGCTTACTCGAACGCTGTGAAGAAGATGACAACCGTGCCATGACAGCGAGCAATTCGGCCGTACTTAGCAGGCAACATGATTTACTGTTATCTGCCGTGCAGGATCTCATCACCCTTCTGAAAAAAAGAGACTGGGTATCAGCCTCCGAAATTGCCTTAAAATCCTATCAACTCATTCATGCTGAAATAGAAGATCAACGCATTAGCATAATCAAAAGCACTGCTAGTGGCAGTGTGAGCGTTCCCGAGACAACTGCATTAATGCAGGCTTTACGCTGGATGGATAGAGTCAGCTGGCACTTGTCCAGAATAAGCCATCACTTCAAGAAGTCTTTCACACTTGAACCCGCAACTATTTTTTAATCTGTTCCGGGGGTTCGAATCACAAAGTTGCGAATTTCCGACATATCTTCCATTGCAAAACGAATCCCTTCCCGGCCCAGGCCACTTTCCTTGACACCACCATAGGGCATGTTATCAACCCGGAAAGATGGTACATCCCCTATCAGGACGCCTCCGACTTCAAGCACATCCCAGGCTTTATGTGCCTTATATATATCCTTGGTGAAAATGCCTGCCTGTAATCCAAATTGACTGTCATTGGTCATCGCCAATGCTTCATCGAAATCTGTAAATTTACTTAATACTGCCACAGGCCCGAATGCTTCTTCCGTACATATAGCCAAGTCTGCAGGCACATTTTCCAACAGTGTTGCCGCTAACATAGTGCCTTCGCGCTGACCGCCACAAAGCAGGCTTGCACCGGCAGTAACTGCTTCGTCTATCCAGTTTTGCAGTCGCTCTGCCTCACTTTCTGAAATCATGGGACCGATAAAGGTATCTTCATTTTTAGGATCCCCCATCACCAGTGCTTTGGTTCGGGAAACAAGTTTTGTTTTAAAAGCATCGTAAACTGATTCATGAACAATGATGCGCTGTACACCGATACAGCTTTGACCGCTTTGATAAAAAGCACCAAACACAATGCGTTCGACCGCATCATCCAGATCCCAATCCTGATCTACTATACAGGCTGCATTTCCTCCCAATTCCAGTACCACTTTTTTCTTGCCTGACTGTTCTTTCAATTTCCAGCCTACCGCTGGAGAACCTGTGAAACTCAATAATTTCAGACGTTCATCAGTGGTAAACAATGCTGCCCCATCGCGGCGGCAGGGCAAAATCGAAAAAGCACCTACCGGAAGGTCAGTTTCAGACAAAACCTCACCGATAATCAAGGCACCAATCGGCGTTAAGCTGGCCGGTTTCAGCACAAAGGAACAGCCGACTGCCAATGCCGGAGCTACCTTATGGGCGGCAAGATTCAATGGGAAATTAAACGGGGAAATAAAAGAACAAGGGCCAATTGGCACACGTTTGTACATACCCATATATCCCCTGGCGCGGGCTGAAATCTCCAGGTTCTGTAATTCACCATTGAAACGTACGGATTCTTCAGCAGCCACACGAAAAGTATCGATCAAACGAGTGACTTCTCCGCGTGAATCTTTTATTGGCTTACCGGCTTCGATACACAGGGCCTGAGCCAATTCCTCGCTGCGCTCCGTAAAGCGCCTCACACAATGTTGCAGAATTTCCTGTCTTTCATAGGGCGCCATGGCGCTCATTGCGGCCTGCGCATCCACAGCTGCAGCTATCGCCTGATCAATATGTTCGGGAGAAGCCATTGCTACCCGTGTAGCCAGCTTACCGGTAAATTTGTCATAGACCTCAAGCTCAGTATTGGCTTGCTGTGGCTTGTTGGCCAGATAAAAGGGATAAGCTTTCTGTAACATAAGTTTCCTGATTTACTTTTTAAATTGTTTTACTTAATTCCGGGAGTTCCTGATTAAGAATAAAATCGTTTTCACTATAGTCAACCGGGGCATCAATCAAATGTACACCGCCCTGATCCAGACATTTTTGCAACAAGGGAATCAGTTCATCCGCATTGCTTAAACGATGTCCCGCGGCACCATAGCTTTCTGCATATTTGATAAAATCAGGATTCTTGAAATCCAGACCAAAATCTTCAAAGCCCATGTTGGCCTGTTTCCATTTAATCATACCGTAGGCGCTATCATTCAGGATCAATACAACCAGATCAAGCTGCAGACGCACCGAGGTCTCAATTTCCTGAGAATTCATCATAAAACCGCCATCGCCACAAACAGCAACGACCTTCTTGTCGGGAAATACTATTTTAGCCGCCATGGCAGAAGGCAGACCCGCACCCATAGAGGCCAGAGCATTATCCAGTAACACTGTATTAGGGGAATGTGCCTGATAGTTCCTGGCAAACCAGATTTTATACACGCCATTATCCAGAGCGATAATGTCATCATTTCCCATCACCTTGCGCAGATCTGCAACCAGACGCTGGGGATAGACCGGAAAACGTGGATCATTGATACCCTTGTGCTCATGATCAAGCATGGCATCCCTGACTTTCATGAAGTAGGTAAAATCCCAATGCTTTTGAGGTGAGAGGAGTTTATTCAACTGCCAGATGCTGTGTGCGATATCACCAACCATTTCGGTCTGTGGAAAATAAACCGGATCAACTTCAGCGGTATTAAAATTGATATGGATAACATTGAGATTATTACCCTGCATAAAAAATGGTGGTTTCTCGACCACATCGTGCCCGACATTAATAATCAAATCGGCTTTCTTGATAGCCTGATGCAGAAAGTCACCATCGGAAAGTGCCGCATTTCCTATACATAATGGATGGCTCTCATCAACAACACCTTTGCCCATTTGGGTAGAAATAAAGGGGATACCCTGTTTTTCAACAAACAGTCTCAGCATCTTGGCGGTTAATTTCCGGTTGGCTGCCGCACCAATCAGCAAAAGTGGTCGCTCAGCTTTTTGCAGAAACTCAATAGCTTGCTCAACCGCTTTTTCTTCAACGACCGGACGGCGTGACATGCTTGCCTTAAAGGGTATTTCGTCTGTCATTTCAGCCGCCACGTCTTCAGGCAATTCCAGTAAGGCAGCTCCGGGTCTTTCTTCCTCAGCGCGTCGAAAGGCTTCGCGCACCTTCGACGGAATATTATCGGCTCCCACTATTTGCCTGGCATACTTGGTTATTGGCCGCATCATATCAACCACATCAATTATCTGAAACTGACCTTGTTTACTGCGTTTTATGGGTTTCTGGCCGGTAATCATAACCATGGGCATAGCACCAAGCTGGGCATAGGCAGCAGCTGTCACAAAATTAGTCGCACCAGGGCCCAGCGTCGATAAACAAACTCCGGCCTTTCCGGTGAGTCGCCCATAAGTAGCCGCCATAAAACCCGCGGCCTGTTCATGACGGGTAATAATTAATCTGATCTTGGAATCTTTCAGAGAATTGAGTAAATCGAGGTTTTCTTCACCGGGGATACCAAAAATATACTCAACACCTTCGGCTTCTAGGCACTTCACAAACAAATCGGATGCTTTCATTTCAATTACTACTTAAGGGAATAAATGGATAAGTATTCAATTCAAAAAAGAATCAATACCGGTAAATGCTAGCATTTATAACAGGCAATACCTAATCTGCAGAACTCTGTTTGCGTCAGACAAGATTACCGAGAGATTTGAAAGATTTATGATTAAGCCCCACCAGAAACCGTTCAATAGTCAGAAACAGCGGTTGAAGGAATTCCAGTGATTCTTCATTTACTGAGTGATAAATATTAATAAGCCCGATGACCGCGATAAGCTCATCTTCAAAATACAATGGCATACCATAGAAATTCCCTAAAGTTCTGGAACTCGGTACCCCCTGGAAAAATTCGATATAGTCAACCTCTACGGACTTTCCGCTTAGTACAACCTGACTGAAATAGGCTTCCAGAGTTAATGGACGCTTATTTAATTCATCAAGCTGAAGTTTTTCTCCAGACAGTCGGCTAAGATCTATCTGGTCAAAATTCATCACGACTTTACTGGAGAACTCTTGTTTATTGATCGGGCTTACCAGACAAATAAAGCCGAACTGGCAATCGCTTAATTTGATAATTTCTTTTAATACAGATTTATAAAGCTCGCCGGTAATCTTTTTCTCCAGATAAGCCGCCTGAATTTTTACAATCATTTCCGATACTTTTTGTCGTTTGGAAATGGCTTTTTTGTCTTGCAAGGCTTCATCAGTCAATACAACATTGGAGACAATTTGTCGGCGAAAACGGCTGGCACTGAACATCAAATAAATCACATAGAATAATATCATGGTCCCCATGATGTTTTGCATTAGACCGCCCAATGAAAAAAAACTGACCATCAGAGGTAGCAGACAGGCCCACAGGAAACTCACATAGGACACTTTATCAACACCCAGACTCGTCATTGCAGCTGCACTAATACCACCTAATACAAAAGCAATAAAAACCATGTCAATAATCATTACCTTCCCAGCCAGCAAGACTGGGAAGGCGCCAAGTGTAATTCCCGTTAAAATAATTCCGATTCTGAAATTTCGAAACATATCATAGACGGAAAAAATTTTGCCTTTCTGAATCCATTTATAATAATAGAAATCCCCAAACCGCAAGCACTGAAGTAACAAAAGCACGGCATACCAGTAGAGTATGGTGTGGCTATTATTTTCATTCAGGACAACGATCGCCTCCATGGCGCTTAACAAAAGCGTCATGAATATTGCAAATGGATAATTATCGTAGAGTAGTTTGAGTACTTGGCGTTCCAGCATTTTGCTATTTTTTTATTCCCTAAAAATTCGATACTAGCATTTTTAGCTGAACAACCACTTAATTTAAACGAGAAATATTCATATTTTTTTCTTTAATATCAATACGATAGCGTTTTAACATGCTGATAACACCAAGCATACACACGCTATGTTTGTGATGATTTCTTAGCTTGAAAAGAAGGCTTTTTAAAGAGTATTAAAGCTGCAGAAATAAAAAAGCCATCGTGATTGATGGCTTTTTGCTGACATTTTGTGATCCGCTTTTGTTTAAAGGCGCTTATGTGAATTAACTTAAACTTGCAAGCGCTGCCTCGTAATCAGGCTCTTCTGCTATTTCGCCAACCAACTGAGTATATTTAACTTGACCGTTTTCATCGATGACCACAACGGCGCGCGCAGTTAAACCTTGCAGAGGACCGTCTATTTGCTTCACCCCATAATCAGCAGAAAATTCTGAACGAAATGCAGATGCAGGTACTACTTTATCGAGCCCCTCCGCCCCGCAAAATCGGTTTAAGGCAAAAGGCAGATCCATGGAAGCACAAACAACCACGGTGTTATCCAGACCACTGACTTTGGCATTGAATTCCCGTGTTGAAGTCTGGCAAACAGGTGTGTCGATACTTGGAAAAATATTCAGGATCACGCGTTTACCTTTTAAATCGCTGCTGTTTAAAGCAGATAAATCTGTTTTTACCAGCGAAAATTCCGGAGCTTTTGAACCCACTGCTGGTAAATCTCCATTGGTGTGAATTGGATTGCCTCTTAATGTTATTTCTGCCATTTTATTTTCCTTTATTTAATAAACTAGAATTTCAAACACTTTAACTGTTTTTCTAAACTACGCTCACCTGTTTAATAACTGGTAAGCGATTCGAGAAGTTCGAAAAGAACCCACCCATACTTCTTTACCGCCAGGTAAAATTGCCATGGTTGCACCACTGAATACCGGCGTTGCGACTGTATCTAAAATGACGGTATCCTGCATAGTCTCCGGGTGTATATAAGCAGCTATGGTCCCACGCGGACAATTACTGGCTGGTGGTGGGCCTGAACCTTCGCACGTAGGCTCATCATCCCGCATACCTGCGGTTAATAAATACCCATTGCTGTCATAGACGACATTATCAGGAGCAAAACCCATTGTTCTGGTTCTTCGCAGCACTCTGGTAGGGTTGCTGTTGGCAAGTGTCACGATAGCGCTCAAGCCTGATGCCGCAACAAAAATTTCACTTTCGTCTTCGGAAACCTGAATGCCATTATTGCCTGGCAATTCTGAACCTTCCAGTTTCACAAAACCCTGCGAGCCAGGTATCCACTTGTAGACTGCCCCTGTCGGTACTCCTGAAAGCAAATCCTCAAAACTAAATCCAGGGTGCATTAACACCGTAGCCAAAATCGTTCCATCACGCATCGCAGTAACATCATTGGCATCCAGCCCGTCTGGCATAAGAACACAGCCAATCCAGGTTGCCTGAGGACTTGCTCCACTAGCATTAATCTCAAAAACCTCAATCGCTTCACGCCCACCATGACTGACCACATACAAGGTATAGATTCCGCTTTCGTTAATGTGTGTCTGAATTCCCAATCCATGGCTCTGAAAATCATTCAGATCAGGTTCACCTGGACATGCGCCATAAAGTGATCGATTTAAACGGCTTCTGCCAGCTTGCGGAGAATATAGTGCGGTAACATTTTTACTGATGCTGTTTATTAGGTGCAAACCCGTCGTATTCGCTTCCGAAAATGAACCGGCAACTACCCAGTCAGTCCCCGGTATGATGACCAGATCCTCAGGGACGCTAATATCACAAATGAAATTTAGCCCGCCTGATTGATTGCAATCCTGCATCGAGCCTTCATCTGCGGCTATAGCCCCAGCTGTGATACACAGCAATACCAGACCAGCGATACAGCTTCTTAATTTTGTCATTATCAATCCTCCACCTATACAGTTCAATGCATTAAATACTACCACAAGCCCGGCAATTCCACCCTCTGGATGTAGCTAAATTATTAACCCAACACATAAATTTACTGTGTTTATTTGCAGCCATTATTGTTCATGCTAGCATTCGGACTTCCAGATTTATTTTCTGGGCGGAATTTGCAGACCTAAACTTCCACATTGGATTCACTTTATATTTGCTAGACTTTTCCGCAAGGCTGGCTTTAGGCTCTAATCAGGCTGACTTGATGTAACACAATTATCGATTTGCTTACTGCTTTCATACGAGAGCAATCCACACAAGGAGACCACAAAAAATGAAAAAAAATAAATTACTGATGGCGCTGACCCTTTGCATGCTCGCACCGACACTCAGTTTCGCACAGGACGAAACCCCTCCCATGTCGTTCTTTATAACCAGCGTCGGTAGTGGCGATGGTGGTAATCTGGGGGGACTGGCTGGTGCGGATGCTCATTGTCAGGCCCTGGCCAGTTCAGTCGGTCGTGGCGATTCCACCTGGCGCGCCTATCTCAGTACGCAAGGCCCCAATGCCGTGAATGCCAGAGATCGAATTGGTACTGGCCCATGGTATGGCGCAGCCGGCAACCTAATCGCTCGTGATCAAAACCATCTACACGGTGACACCATAGAACAGGCGCGGCTGGGAAATGGGATACACCCTTTCCATGCAAGAACTGAAACAGGAGACTTTATTAGAGGCATAATGGCCAGAGAATATGGCCTGGGAACAAGTGAGCATGACATTCTGACAGGATCTACACCAGATGGTCGAGCCTACCCAACCGGTGAAGATCAGACCTGCTCCAACTGGACTAACAATAGTGGCGGCAGTGCAAGAGTCGGCCATCACGACCGTCATGGATTTATGGACAACTCCTGGAATTCAACACATAACACGCGTGGATGCAGTCAGGCGGAGCTAATTCCCAGCGGTGGTGCCGGCTTGTTTTATTGTTTTGCAACAGACTAAACATATTGGGCAGTACAGCATTGTCTGAAGACTGCTATAAAAAACAGGCTGGCAGATTTATTCTCCCAGCCTTATTTTTTTGTGCGCCTGAGATGAGAAATTATTACATTTCATCCCCATATAAATAACTCTTAAAGGCAAAGTTTGAGCTAAGATCAGCAACATGGTCCATTACCGACAATCACCCCAGGCGACCGTTATTGAATTGTTACCGAACCGTTCGGCAAGTTGGGCAGAGACGCGCTTATCCCTTTTTGTCATTTGCAGCTTCATGTTGGTCATAGGTACTTTCTGGACCATCGCCGGTGCCTGGATGATTTTACCCTTTTCAATACTGGAAGCGGGACTTGTTGCCTTCCTTTTATACCGCGTCTGTCTGTCTACCTATCAAATGCAGATTATTACTTTCAGCCAGGATCGTGTATTGGTTGAATTTGGCAGGCACTTCCCCAAACGGAGTTGGAATCTGGAGCGCAATAATACCTTTCTGATCATTACAGAACCAAGGCACCCATTTGCTCCACAGACTATTAATATCTGCGATGGCAGGCAAAACATTGAACTTGGTGTCTTTCTCAATAAGGAAGATAAAACCAGCACTCTGGAGCATCTCAGGGCTGCCGGGCTGCATATTCGAAAGACACTTAGGCTATCTGATTTCTAACAAGTATGTAAAAATAGATATTATCAAGTTTACAGGAGCTAAAATTCAACATGCCTATTTACGAATACAAATGCCGCAAATGTGGCCATCAATTTGAAAAAATTGTGCGATTGAGCGAAACACCAAATTGTGAATCCTGCCAATCGGCTGACCTCGAAAAATTATTTTCAGCGCCAGGTATACGAACCACAAAGAGTCAGCGTCGTTCCTCTGCTCAGGAACACAATGCACGCAACAGGGTTCGGCGTGATCAGAAAGTCGCAGAAAGTGATTTCATTAAAAAAGAGCTCAGCGAAGGCCATTGAGAAGCTATTATATGACTGATGACTATTTTGGGTGCGAGTTTCCTCCTCTCAGACATAGTCTATTGATTAACATCAAATCTCACTCTGTCATTATTCGTCTTTTAGATTCAGAATAATCTTACACATCGGGGGAGACAATTGCATGTTTGAAGTTGCTGAAATCGGACATAAACTTTCCAAAAATAAATTTGCAGAAATTGTCCCGGAATTACATACCCGTTTACTGGAAGCTCAATTCAAATTAACTGAAACGCAACGATCTGTCATTATCATTATTTCTGGTGTTGAAGGCGTTGGCAAAGGCGAAGTGGTTAACCGGCTGAATGAATGGCTAGATTCACGCGGCATTGAAACCAATGCATTTTGGGATGAAACCGATGAACAAACCTTGCGTCCAGATTTTTGGCGATTTTGGAGAGTTCTACCGGCTCATGGGAAAATCAGTATTATGTTCGGCTCATGGTATACCCGTCCCATCGTAAAAAAGGTTTTTGACAAAATTGATGAAGCAGAATTTGAAAGACAATTAACCAAAATTTGTGAATTTGAAAGAATGCTAGCTGATGAAGGCGTCATTTTTATCAAGCTTTGGTTTCACATGTCGAAAGAAGCCGTCGTAGCCCAATTGCAGAAAGAGGCCAAATCACGCAAAGCGGCACCTCAAACCGAGCAATATATCAAACAGTATGATGCTTTCTTGCCAGTTTCTGAACACGCATTGCGTATTACTGAACAAAATCGACTCCCATGGCATATCATTGAAGCCAATGATAAAAATTATCGGGATGTCACAGCAGCACAAATTATTCTTGATACGCTTGTCTGTAATTTATCTGTTGATGAAAAATTACCTCCACTTTTAGTGAGTCCCAGAAACGAAACTCATCTTCTTCCCGATCAACCAACAATTCTCGATCATGTAAATCTTGATCAGTCATTATCAAAACAAAAATATAATCAGGAATTAAGATTAGCCCAGCGCAAACTAAATGAATTGACTTGGAAAGCCCGAGAACGACAACAATCTGTGGTTGTCGTTTTTGAGGGTTGGGACGCTGCTGGAAAAGGCAGTGCGATCAGGCGGGTGATTCAAGCTATCGATGCAAGGCTTTATAAAGTAATCTCTACTGCTGCACCTACTGATGAAGAATCAGCCCATCACTATCTTTGGCGTTTCTGGCGTCATATACCGCTTGCCGGCTATGTGACAATCTACGATCGTTCCTGGTATGGCAGAGTATTGGTTGAAAGAGTAGAAAATTTTGCAAAAGAAGAAGAATGGAAGCGATCATTCGCGGAGATAAACCATTTCGAAGAACAACTTATCGAGCATGGAATTATTCTATGTAAATTCTGGATTCACATCAGCCCAGAAGAGCAGCTCAAGAGGTTTAAAGAAAGAGAAAATATTTCATGGAAAAAACATAAAATTACCGAAGAAGACTGGCGTAACCGAGAAAAGTGGGATGAATACAAGCTGGCTATCAATGACATGGTTGCTCATACAAGTACACAAGCTTCTCCCTGGACACTTGTCCCCGGAAATGAGAAGAAATTTGCCCGCATTAATATAATCAATACTCTGTGCTCCGCAATTGAGCAGCAACTCTCACACGCAGACTGAGCCTAGCAATGGGACAGAAGGCAGTCACCAATCATTTCACGAAAAGTGATTTCAAGTAATCTAAAAAAATGGGCTAACTAATAGGGTTTTGAGCTGCTTGTCCGAGCTGAGCAATCAGTTCTCACTTGCGCAGTTAAAGCATTGATCGGTTTCAGGCAAAGCCTCCAGTCTGCGTTGGTCTATTTCTTCTCCGCAGGAAGAGCAGATTTCATAAACCCCGTCTTTAAGACGTTGCAGGGCATTCTGTATACGCTTCAGTTCTACACGACCCTCTTCATCCAGTGAATGGATCAGTTCTTCATTTTCCATTTCAGTAACCTGTTCACTGAAATCCGCATTGACAGGTTTATCTTTGCGATGGATATGTTTATGGGTTCTTTCTACACGTGCAGCTATTTCTGCCTGCATTTCAAGTAACTCTCGCTTAATTGCATTCAAATCCATATTGCCTCCAATCGTTCAAATTCGGAAACTTCATTATAAATCAATAAAAGAGCGATTTAATATGACCTATATCATCTTGATCCTGCTATTTACCCCATCACAATTGTACGTTTAGCAGCGTTGAAAAATTTGAAAATTGCTGTGAACGCCGCTGTTTCCGTCTGCGGGCACATTGATATGACTTAAGCCTGAATAAAGTTCTGATTAAGCGCGAGTAATGTCTGAGAAGCATAGCAACGAGTTCCGCAGTACCTGAAAAACAGCAAGGAATGATCGAAGCATGAGCAAGGCTGGAACAACTGCTTCTGCACCAAAAAAAATCAAACTGAAGCACTACCGTAAATTACGAATTCTTGACACTACGTAGCACAGCGGACTAGCATCATGGAACTATTTGTTTCAATAAAACAGGATTTCAGATTTTGAAATATTTAAGCTTTATAAGACCCGATGGCATTGCCACCATAGGTAAATTAGATGATGCTTCGCCCGAATTGAGCAGGGACAGCACAGTAATTGAATTGCTTACAGAGAGCAATACGACGATAGATTTGAAAACAGCTTTGGCTACCCGGAAGTTATCATCTTTAATTGCGGGGCCATCCTATCGCGTACGAGACATACGCCTGCTGCCAGTGATTCCTGAACCGGGCAAAATAATCTGTGTTGGTTTGAACTATGCCTCTCATGTGGCCGAGACAGGACGCAGGAAAGATGCTCAGTATCCGGTTATTTTCACTCGATTTCCTGACACTCTGGTTGCACATGGAGAAGCAATTATTCGACCAGCGCAATCAACTTCACTCGACTATGAGGGTGAGCTGGCCTTAATTATCGGCAAACCCGGGCGTGCAATCTCCGAACAAGATGCTTATTCCCATATCGCCGGTTATAGCTGCTTCAATGATGCTTCAGTCCGCGACTGGCAATTGCATGCCAGCCAGTACACGCCTGGTAAAAACTTCCCTGCTACCGGAGGTTTTGGACCTTGCCTGGTCACACCCGATGAAATAACAAATCTGGAAAATCAGCGGGTTACGACAAAACTCAATGACACAATTGTCCAGGACCAGCCCATCTCTGATCTCATCTTTCCGATTCCTGTTTTGATTAACTACATCTCTTCGTTCACAGCCTTGCAGGCCGGTGATGTGATCGTGACAGGCACACCAGGTGGCGTAGGCTTCACCAGAAAACCGCCGCTATGGATGGTCCCTGGCGATACGGTAGAAGTATCCGTGGGTGAAGTCGGCACTTTAATCAATCCTGTCCGCTCTGAATAACAGACCCTTAAAATAAATGGCTTAGCATTTTGAAGATTGACAATACATTTTATCTAACCTAGTTTCATACACCAAACAGCAAGGAAGCTGCTGATAACAATAAAAAATGAGGCCAAGTCATGTGCAAAACCTCCCGCTATAGCTTCAAATTACTCCTGTTTTTCCTGTCTGTGGGGTTTGTTTTAAATGCATCAGCTCAAACCAATCTGGCTGGAGTCTGGACAGCTGATTACACTGAGGATCGTGGCGATCGGATACCTGGCCCGGCCCTGGGTGATTACGGCGGGCTGCCCTTAAATGACGCTGATCGTCTCAGAGCACAAAGCTGGAATGCATCTCTGATCGGTTTGCCTGAATATCAATGCCGCGTCCATCCTGCTGACTATGCCCAGAGTTTTAATAACATAAATATCAGGGAAGAACGTGATCCCCGTACACTGGAATTAACTGCCATCCACCTGGAACATTTTACCTGGCAAACACGCCGGGTTATCTGGATGGATGGACGCGATCATCCTCCAGAATATGCAGCGCATACGGCCATGGGCTTTTCGACTGGAGAATGGGTCGGTGATAACTTAAAAGTAACTACCACACATCTCAAGGAAGGCTGGTTACGGCGTAACGGTGTCGCTCGCAGCGATATGGCAACGGTTACCGAATATTTCATCCGACATGGTGATATTCTGGTCTGGACCGTCATCGTGGATGATCCGATTTACCTGGAAGAACCCTTTATTCGGAATCGAAACTACCATTACTCCACAGATGTTCAAATTGTTACTTATCCTTGTGAGAGCGTTGTCGAGATTGTTCATGACGCCGGCTATATCCCACACCATCTGCCAGGGCAAAACGCGGATCTTTTTGAATTTGCAGATACCTATGATATTCCTTACGAGGCAAGCATGGGCGGCGCAGCAACCATGTACCCCGAGTATCGTGAAATTGCCAGGAGCTTACCCAAACCCAGTGAATTACAGGGACAGGAGTAATAATCATGTCTATTGCAATAAAGCGTTTAATATCCGGCCTCGTATCGGGACTGTTATTTTCAACACCGGCTTTCTCTCAACCCGATTTTGACAATATAGACATACAGACTCTACAGGTCAGGGACAATATTTATATGCTGATCGGCGCCGGAGGAAATATTACGGTGCAGGTAGGTGATGACGGTATTCTGATTGTCGACACACAGTACGCCGAAATGTCTGACAAAATTATCAAGGCCTTGCAGGAAATTTCGGACGGGACACTACGCTATATCATTAACACACATGTGCATGGCGACCATGTAGGAGGAAATGCAAACATGGCCCGCAGTGGTGCAACAATCAGTGGCGGCAACATGCGCAGAGATGTCAGCGGGCAGACAGCCGCAATCGTCGCACATGAAAGTGTGCTGCTGCGTTTAACTACCACTGATACCGATAATCTGATGGATGCCGATGGCTGGCCCACCAGCTCTTATTTCGGCACCAAGAAAGATCTGTATTTTAACGATGAAGGCATTCGTGTCATGCACCTCCCCCGTGCACACACCGATGGTGACAGCATGGTGTTCTTTCGAAAATCGGATGTACTGTCGGTAGGTGATGTGTTTCGAACGGATTCTTACCCTTTTATAGATATGACAAATGGTGGCACGATTCAGGGTTTTCTCGATGCCGCACAAAGTATCATCGACCAGATTATTCCTGTTTACGGACAGGATGGAGGCACTCTGGTTATACCGGGGCATGGCCGCCTTAGTGATCTTGGTGATGTGTTGAACTGGCGCGAGATGCTGACCATTATCCGTGACCGGGTTAAAAATTTAAAAGATCAGGGTCATAGTCTGGAAGAAGTATTGGCAGCCAGACCCAGTCGGGATTATGACCCACGCTATGGTGACAGCGAGCGTTTCATCACTGCGGTCTATCAGACACTTTAACTAATACTTTTTTTAATGCCTGTAGCAAATAATAAATTTTAAAAAGTGAATTGAATTATGAAAAATAAAAACATATTGATTTCAGCGCTCTGCCTGTCAATTTTATTGGCTTCCGCTTTAGGCAACGCACAGCCTCCCCAGGCAAATAATATCGATAACGCCCGGGCAGCAGCACCAATGGATCTGACGGGAACCTGGGTGTCCATCGTGACTGAAGACTGGCGCTATCGAATTATTACTGCAGAAGCTGGCGACATCGATGATGGCTACGCTTTAACGGAACTGGGCACTCGCATAGCGGAATCCTGGAACCCGGCTGCAGATGAAGCCATGGGAGAAGCCTGTAAAGCCTATGGTGCAGCGGGCATCATGCGTCAACCAACACGCCTGCAGATAAACTGGGAAAATGATAATGTACTGAAAATTGATACTGATGCCGGCATGCAAACCCGCTTGCTTAAATTCGGGGCGGCTCAGGATGGTACAGGTATCGGTACCTGGCAGGGTGTATCCAATGCTAACTGGAAAGTGCGCCCTCAAGGTCGGGGAGAATTTGTTATCACAGACACACTGGAAATTAAAACACACGGTATGAGACCGGGTTATCTGCTGCGCAATGGAATACCCTATAGTGATCAGGCCAGCATGCAGGAGTATTTTGATTTAATAACTCAGGACGATGGCAGCGAATACCTGATTGTTCTTTCCATCGTTGAAGACCCTGTGTTTTTGGCCGCTCCGGCCATAACAAGCAGTACTTTCCGCCGTGAAGCAGACAACTCCAGCTGGAAGCCTACAGAGTGTCTGGTTGAATAGAACTTATCCAGACTCCTGACAAGCTCGCTAAAAACTTACCCTGAATACCGCCTGCATGGCGGACTCATTAAAACCGGCTCTGCCGGTTTTATTTTGCCAGTACAAATATTCCAGGTACGACTGTGCTTATAGGTAAGCAGTGACTGGCCATCTCACCCTCTTCTGTCATACGCATCAGAATAAACCAGCTCCAGAGAATCAATGCCTTGAGCATAAGCCTGAGAGCAATAAGTAGTGGCAAGTATAAAAAGGAATAAGGGAAGGTGTTTTTTTAAAGCAGCAGGTTGCGTCGCAGAATTTAAGTTATGTTCTTTTTACTATCGTAATTATTCATTATTTATAAAAAAATCAGACTCAGTTGAAATCAACTGAGTCTGATTTTGAAGTTTCTAGAGTTTGATAAATGCTAAGGCATTATTAGGATTCATCGGAATAACGAGTTGGTGTTGAACAGAGTCGTAACACATGGATGCTGCACTGGGTATGCCTACTGCAATCACGACTGCTTCAGCGCCAGGTCTGATTCTGGATACGCTGCCAAAGCGAACACTGCTGACATATTTAGTACCATCAGCGGTTACTACCACGCCATCATTACCGGCTTCAGCGGCATATTCTGTGCGAACTAGATTACCATTTGGGTCAAAGGTAATAACTGCATTAGAGCCAATATTGACTACAACGATATTGCCATCGTTATCCATGGCCACGCCATTTGGTCTGGCTAAAGCATCACCTTCAACAATCACTGAACTAGAGCCATTTGGCATTACTTTGTAGATCAGCCCTTCATTAGAATCTGAAATATAAGCTATGCCATCTTCAGCAACAGCGATGCCATTTAAAAAACCTGCATCAGAAACAAAAATTGAATTTAGTGGCTGACCACTTGCCAAATCAAAGGAACGTAAATAACCGGAATCAACCGTATAAAGCACGCCATTTTGTACTGCACTTCCGATCGGATCTGCCAAATCCAGGCCATCGCGGGTAGCACCAATCCATTTTGAGGTATGCACACTCCCATCAGGGTTAATTAGAGAGACAAATCCGTCTGCCGCTGCACCTTCTGCACGATCGCCGGCATTCATGGACAATATCAGGTTTTTATGAGGATCAAAGGTACAGCTTTCCGTAAAATGGAAACTGCCAAACACTTTAACGTTACTGGACATCTGCATTCTTTGACCGGCTTCATTCACTGAACCCAGTGGGTCCCCGGCCTGAAAATCTTGTGCTGCCACAGGCATGGTTAGTGCGCAAAGCAATCCGCTTACTAAAATTTTTCTCATTTTTATCTCCTTTAGAATTACCAACTGGATTAATAACAAAACTCGATCATGGAAAACTGAAGGGATATTAACCTATTCTTGGCCCGCACGTCAGACCTTGAATGTGTAAGAAAAAAGCAAACTTAAATCATTTAAGATAAAAAGCCATAAACCAGCATTTTCCAAAGTGGCTCTGGCTGAAATTTCATGCGATTTAGAAGCTGCCGCTCCTGTCCGCGACCGTCTGACGACAGGAGTGTACGTATTTTGGCGTGTCGACAGAAGGATAGCGTCTCATCATGACTGAAGCTTACAGAAAAATTTCAAACTGAAGCACCACCTTGTTCAGAATGCTTTTGCACATTTCACTAGCTGGCGTATACTTGGCCTTCTTTCCTTAAAAACTATAACCCTAATGGAGAATTTTCATGACAATCAATAAGAAGGCAGCATCCTTAATGCTCTTCTTGCTCACTGCAATTACTGTAATGGGATGCTCTCAAGAAACAGCAACTACTGCAGAATCCAGCATGCCTGATATGCCCGCTCAAGCTGAAATGCCTATGGCTAGCGCTGAACCAAGCGCTATGGCTATGGCTGATGAAGGCCACGGCGTAATGACTGCAGCAGAACAAGAAAACTTACGAATCGCTGAAGAATGGTGGCGTACTGTGTTAATGGGAGGACGCCTTGATCAGGCCGAACAATACATGACGGAGCGATATATACAGCATAACCCTGATGTACCTACCGGGCGTGCTGGTTTTATAGAGTTTTTTAGTCGCTTTGCTCAGGCAGGTCCAATTCCTGAACAGTTCCCACCGACAGCTGTGAAATTCGCGAAAGGCGACTACGTTGTATTCGTTTGGGAAAGAGAAGGCGAAGACCCTAACACTGGCGAATCCTACAAATACAATTTTTTCGATGTTTTACGCATGCAGGATGGCAGAGTTGATGAGCATTGGGACAGCGTATTCCGCGCTACTCCTCCTCCAGGCGCTCCAGTAATGGCTATTACTCCTGGTATAGGTCCACGCCCGGTTGCTCCATCCAACACTGCTGCTGAACAGGCTGTAGAAGATCTTGTCAATATTGAAATGAAAGACATCCTGCAGTATCAGAATATTGATTTGGCAATGCAGGTCATGGCCGAAGATTATATTCAGCATAACCCTAATGTCCCTGATGGACGTGATGGATTTATTGAGTTCTTTAGCCGTTTCGCTAACCCACAGCCTATTCAGGATGAATGGTTGGACGAGCCAGAATTGATTATTACTCATGGCGATATCGCACTGTATATCATGACTCGTTATTCAGAAGATCCTGCCAGAAATAATGAAGTCTACAAATGGAACTGGTTTGATATGTTCCGTGTAGAAAATGGCATGATTCAGGAGCATTGGGATGGCGCAACTCGAGATGGCAATGTGCCTCCGAGTGTTGAGCCTCCAGCTGGTTTTGTTTCCTGGAGTGACCAATAAGTCTGCAGATTTTAGATGACTATTGTTAAAAAAAAAGGGATCACAATGTGATCCCTTTTTTTATTCCTTCTTTTTATTCCTTCTTTTTATTCCTTATTTTTATTCCTTATTTTTATTCCTTATTTGCATTCTATTGTTATATTTTGATTTTTTTATTCTCCAAAAAAAATCCAACAGTACTTAATTTGCTGGTTTTATTTTATCTCTCCGCCCTTGTAAAGCCAGTCTAAAGCGTCCTGATCAGGACAAATTACTTTTCCCGCTGCATAAAGATGACGGGATATCTCCTCATTCATACCATCTTCCCTGGCTGTACCTATTTGTCCCTTTCTGATCATGGCTCCACTTTCCAATACTGACACGGTACCGTCAACAGTTGGTTCAAATTTTTCTGCATGTGCTTTCATCCATTCAAAACCGGTGTAGGTCAGGATATCCTGCCACGCTTTATCATCAGGATAGATAGCCAGAAAATCGGCAATTTTCCGCAGTGATGTTTCATGGTCTTTTTTCATATCCGCATAATGCAGAAACAGCACATTTGATTTATGTCGATATGGCCACCAGGCTGCCAGAAAACCAAAAAACATACCCTGCATTCCCATCTTATCGATAATTTCATAATAGAAATCTGTAAAGCTTTCCCTGGTCATGGCTGCTTTAGGCATATCCCAAAGTTGATACCAGGCATCCGTATGCTTCTCCATAAAGGGTTTAAATGAAGTTAATGCTTCTTCAGGGTTACGGCAAATGACAATGTAGCGCACATTTTTTCCGGAACCGGTTTCAATATAAGGGATTTCGGGTGGTGCAGAATGCGTTTTAAAGGCCCTTGCCTTGTCTTTTGGCATACTGGCGACAAGGTCCAGTATTTCCTGTTCGCCCTGTCCGGGGCGACTTAAAAATTCTATCCATGGCACTTCAGAGTAGACTCTTTCAAAATCAGGGTCACCAGAGTTTAACAACTGATAGACAATATTCATCGTCCAGGTAGTACCACTTTTAGCTGGCACTGAAATTACAATGTCCTGATCACGCCAATCTATTTTCCCCTGTATCGCAGTATTGATCCACGGGGGCGCATTGCTTTGAATTTCGCTCATTCCTTAATCCTGATACTTTGCATTCTATTATTGATGAAATTATTTTTCGAGAGATCCAAGTACATTTAACATGCCCATCATGCCGACATCAGCGTGATCCAGTATGTGACAATGGTACATCCACATGCCTGGTCGTCCTTCAAACTTAATAGCCAGTTTGAGTTCCGCGCCTACAGGAATATCTACGGTATCTTTCCATTCAGGAATTCTATCTTCATCTAATACCTGGAAAAAATACCCATGCAAATGAAAAGGGTGATTGAATTCCGAATGATTGCTAACAGTCCAGACATGTGTTTCACCCACCCTCGCCTCAAGGGGTGTCATATTCCAGTAAGGAATACCATTGAAGCCCATCTCTACTTCATCTTCCCCACCCAGTTTAATAGTCATTTCAAGGCTTTTTTCAATTGCATTACTGGTATCTATTGCTTCAATAGTACGAAGCTCATATGGAATTTCAGCCGGCGTAACAGGTTCTTCATCGACTGTTTCGATCAAAAGCATATTAACCGGTGGTCGAAATTCGGTGGTACCAAAACCCCGGTCCACTGCGCCCCAGCGCATAATACGCTCAGTTCCTGGTTCATTATTGGGTGTAAACACAAAATCTGTTCTTTCTCCGGGCGTAATAGTAATACGTGGCACTACTTCTGAATGTGCAGCCAGGCCATTATCTCCGCCAAGCCTGGTAAGATAATGGTCACGTAAGCTGAGTCGAACATAACGCGATCTATTGGCATTAATGACTCGCCACCTCTGCTGCTTACCTTTGCGAACCTTCAATCTCGGAAAAACTTTACCATTAACCAGCAGTACACGCCCTTCACGACCGAACAATTTACTGAAGCCACCGCCATTATTTTCAGGCAGAAACGCGCCTTCGTTATCAATGCTTATATCGGAAATCAGTAATACCAGTTCATCACCAAAAGCTTCCGGATCTGCCGGATCTTCAACCACGAAAGCACCGTACAAGCCCCAACCAACCTGATTAGTTGAATTCACATGTGGGTGATACCAATAGGTCCCTGCGTCATTAACAACAAACTCGTATCGAAATTCACCGCCGGGAGGAACCGGATCCTGCGTCATTCCGGGTACACCATCCATAGAATTAGGGACCCTAAGCCCATGCCAGTGAATACTGGTGGCTTCAGGTAAGGAGTTTTTAAAATGTACGATAACCGTATCCCCTATTTTGGCTTTAATCATAGGGCCTGGAAGTACCCCATTGTAAGTCCATACGGGCGTGGTGAAACCTTCCTCTATTTCAATATCAGTAATTCTTGCTTCAAGGTTAAATTCCAGAATATCCGGGGAGGGATTTATATCCTCAGGTTGCGCCATCCGTAGTTCTTCATCCCAGGCTTCCGGTTGTTCAACTTGCAGCGCGCTGAGAGAGTTTTGCGCTGGCGAAGATATTGGTAAAACCAGCAAAGCTGCAATAAGAAATGGTAGTTTCAAATAACTCGAATAATTAAACATGCTAAATCTTCACCCCTTAACAATATACTGATTCCGCACCACTACATTGTGATTGAATACCATTACCACCGTGAGACAATTCTCACAAAATGCTCTATAAAAGTCTTGCATCAGACTATCATAAGCTACACTTCAATAACTTGATGCTGATCAGATAACAAATTATTCACCCTTGTAGAAATATGCTTAAATGCTATCAATAAGCACAATAATGACAATAATAAATGGAGTCCTTATGTTACAGAAAAGGTTACAGAAAATTTACTTCCCTATATTTTTCTCCTTGGGAATAGCTGTATCCAGCGGTATAAGCGCCCAGCCCTCAATGCAGCATGTGCAGGAAGACATTGCTGAAGGCCCCATGCAGATACAAAGAGTAAAACAGGATCTATATCTTATACGTGGCCCGTTTTCACGATGTATGCGCGATGAGTGCCCTCCTGGTGGAAGGCAATACGCAGATGATCTTAACCATGAAGGCGGCGATATAGCAGTCCGTGTTACCCCCCAAGGCCTGATTCTAGTAGACAGCAAATTTTACGATCAGGTTGATAATATACTGGAACTGGTACGTTCCATATCGCCACTCCCGATCATGTATTTACTTAATACCCATCATCATCCCGATCATGCCCAGGGAAATGGCATTTTTAAATCAACGGGAATCAACATAGTCGGTCATGAAAATACCCGCGCCAATTTCCTGCGTATAGGCCAGGCTGGTGAACCCAATATTGTGTTCGAACGCGAAGCTTCTGTTTTTCTCGGCGATGTTGAAGTTCGTTTGCTGCATGCCGGGGCAGGACACACCGATGGCGACAGCATTATCTATTTTCCGGATCTTCGAACTGTTCATGCCGGCGACCTGATTATTGATGGGATGCCATTTATTGACTATAGCTCCGGTGGCAGTGCCGTTGAATGGATACAGACAATAGATGCACTGCTAGAGATTGATTTCGACACCCTGATCCCGGGGCATGGACGCCTGATGAACAAAGAAGATGTTGTCGCCTATAAATTCAGATTTGAGGAAATGAATCTTCGCATGAGGGATCTGGCGAGACGTGGCGTGCCAATAGATGAAGTTCTTGCAGCATTAAAGCTGGATGAACTTGGCTGGGATAATACGGTTAGTACCTCGACCTGGCTCAATAATAGCCTGGAGCTGTACTACGCTGAAATGGCCTCACAGTGATTGGGGTTAAAATCACCTTAATCAGGATCATGCTCAGATAGCGAAGAAAGTTCCAGGCCCATGGCGCTGGCGCGTTTACGCCATAAGCGTCTGGCATGTTCCTGCATATCTGCCTGCTTATCTTTTTCATCCATGATTTCCAGACCAAGCAAGGTTTCCAGAATATCTTCAAGCGTGATTATTCCCGCCATGCCTCCATATTCATCGACGATTAACATGATGTGTAAGCGATGTTTTATAAACAGTTCAAAGGCATCATAAACTGTTTTGGTTTCCGGCATGGCCTTAAGCTCGCGTTGATAGTGCTTCAGCTTATTCCCTGAATTACCCCTGGTTTGTGCCAACAACAAATCGCTCTTCAGCACAAAACCCACCAGATGTTCACGATCCTCATCATAAATTGGAATCCTTGAAAAACGGGAGTCATCATAAGCACTAAAAAAAGCATCTACCGTCATGGTTTCAGGCAAGGAGAAAACAACGGGTCTGGGTGTCATTACAGCGGTAACCGGCGTTTCATGTAAGAGAAAAATATTTTTTAGTATGCGCGATTCCTGGGCATGCAATTGACCCTCCTGCTCTCCCAGGTCTGCCATCGCGGCAAATTCCTCACGCGAAAAACCTTCCGGCTCTTCATTCGTAATACCTCTGGTAATTTTTTCTGAGAACCAGACAAAGGGCATAAGAATCAAAACCAGCACTTTTAAAACATGTGCAGTAAAACCTGCCAGTTGACGCCAATATACGGCGCCAAGTGTTTTGGGAATAATTTCTGAAAAAACAAGAATCAGTAATGTCAGTATGGCCGAAGCAACACCTACCCAGGCATTGCCAAAAACAATTGCAGCCTGAGCGCCAGCACCAGCCGCTCCGATAGTATGGGCAAAAGTATTCAAAGTCAGAATTGCAGCCAGGGGCTTGTTGATATCATCCTTAAGCTCCCGCATCAGTTTGCCGCCACTGCGTTCCTGCTGTTCCATTACAGTAATATGTGCTTTTGATGTGCACAGTAAAACTGCTTCAGAAATCGAACAAAGAAATGAAAATACCAGAGCTATAGCAATATAGACGATTAGCAGCGTCATTAATTTAAATTCACCTCAATCCGGTGCTTAATGGATGAAAAAATGCTTAGGCTTTGAAAAGCACAGACTAGCCTATTTTGCTCTGCCCAAATAACCCTGTGACAGCATTGGAATCCTGATAATCTGATTGCTTGCATTTTGTGAAAATGCGCCATTAAGCACAATTGCATAGAGTGATTTTTTATCTTCTCCACTAAATGCCACTCCATGTAAACCTCGTGGTCCTGGTATATTGCCCAGAAAGGTACCATTTGCATCAATCACATCGACGGAAGAACCCGTACTGACATAAAGTCGCCCTGCGGCATCAACAGCCATGCCATCACCACCACCTTCACTGAGTCTTACAAAATCACGCTGATTGCTTAGCGCTCCATTTGCCTGCACATCATAAGCAACAATAACAGGGCCATTTGTCACATAAAGTACGCTTTCATCAGGATTCAAAATCAGGCCATTGGTTCCGACGACATCACCATACCTGGTGACAAGACCATCTGAATCTGCATAAAAGAGTCCGGCTGCAGTGATCGTAAAATACACGCCACCTTTACTATCAGCCATTAGATCATTCATGATGCCACTTACACAGTCCAGTGGGTCACCCTGAAATTTATCGGCAAAAATATATCGCTCGGGTTCCAGCTTAACAATAGCCGAATTCAGCCCCCGATCCAGTAAGAAAAGTTCACCCTGCTTATTTCGGGATAAAGCACCACCGGTATTGGTATTGTCATAAACTATCTCGGCGCTGCCATCCAGGTTCAGTTGAATGACATTGCTGGCATTATTATTGGCAAACATTACCCCGCCGTTCTCGGTCGCAATAAGGCCATCGGCATTATTACCTCTCCAGGACCACACCGTTTCCCAGCTTTGACCGGCCTCAATAACACCGGGAATTCCAGTAATTTCTGCGGCGGAAGGTAATTCAGGTATTACAGCCGGAGGCGGTACCGCAGCAGCAGGAATCGAAAAGGGACTAGCCGGATTCCTACAATTTGCAATTACTTTGGCCAGCTGTGGATCCTGCCAGGATTGAAAGCTGTATCCCGGGTCGAAGTCATCAGCGACATTTTGCGCCAGCGCTGGAAACGTGAAAAATCCCAGTAAAACAAGCAACTTAGCTTGGTATTTCATAACAGCCTCATTAAAAAGTGAAGATTTCTAAACTGATTGTATGCAAGGGCTTCAACACTGTCTAGGTAAGTCCCAAGCCACTTCAGCGTGAAGTGCGACTTAACAAGGAATAAATCCTGCTGGCAAGATGAATGTTAGCTCATCACCTGTCTAAAACTTATCCCTATAATCCTTTACAGAGCTCTTTTTCAGTTTCTGTGTGGCTACAAATATATATACGGTGAATACTAAATGATCAGGAAATTTTTAGATCGGAAATTTACTGCTTACCGGAACAAAACGTGGTTGGGCTAAGGTATGATTCGAACAAAATCTGAAAGAGGAGTAGAGCAAATAGGTTTATTGTCTATATCTGGAAAATCCAGAAGTTTAAACAAAGCGGCTGTGGAAAAGCACCCTGATACTTGAGTGTAACAGGGGCTTAATCGTTAGTTTCAGCAAAGCAGAGAATCAGGTTTAAGCTTAACTTATTGAATCAATAAGCCGCAGGGCGCCCCGAAAAAAGTGTAATCATCATGATTACTCAAGTGTGCCACTGCACCTTTCGCTGAAACCTCTATAAGTATGTATTCACCATTGCCGTTGCCGTCGCCTAAATCATGACATATAAGCACCTTGTCATTTTTAGCAAAGGCGCTATAGGTGAAAACGGATGCAGATAAAATGAGTAGTGAAAAGGCAATACTTAAGGTTTTTTTCATTATTTAGTCCCTTGGATTGTTGGCGCTTGGGATTATCAGTTCGACAGCTACTCAAAAATCACGATACTTGCCGTGAACGAGCGCATGATGCCATTGTAGTATCACTTTTACAGAGTAACAAGTCCGATCATGCAAAGCGCAGGCAGTAAACCGGCGCCAGTGTATGACTGAGTTCCTGCCAGTTATCTCCCTGATCTGCAGATAACCAAAGGTTGCCACTGGTGCTGCCTATCGCCAGCTGGGTACCATCGGCACCCAGAGCTAAACCATGTCGGTAAATCAGATCAAATGAATGCTGCTGCGGCAATCCATTACTTAAAACATCAAAACTCTTGCCCCCATCCCGGGTTCGGGTTACCACCAGTTTATTGTCAACCGGCATACGACACTCATCTTTGACGCCTGGAACAAACCAGGCTGTATCCGGCTCAGTCGGGTGAACTGCTACAGCAAAACCAAACACAGATGGGCCAGCCTCCTCAATTTCCAGCCAGTTCAAACCGCCATCAACACTTTTAAAAATACCATTATGATGTTGTACCCAGAGCCTGTCTTGATCAGAGGCACTGACAACCAGGCAGTGTGGGTCTTGTGCATCAGGATTAAAGGCCTGCTCGGGTGGCATATAGGCGGCACGCATTCCGTGTGTTCTGCTTTCCCAGCTATGACAGCCATCGTTACTTTCCCAGACTCCCCCGCAGGAAATTGCTACTCGAACCTGCTGAGGGTTTTCCGGGTTGATACAAATTGAATGCAAGGCGGGTGCATCTGTTCCACCACCAAACCAATTGGCACAATTTTCCATATCGGTCAGTGAATTAATTAATTCCCAGCTCTCACCGCGATTTCGGGAACGAAATAAACCACAGGGAATGGTACCGGCCCATATTTCACCGGCAACAGTCCCCTTTTCAAGGCAAAAAACCTGCTCTACTGAGAGCCTTTTTGCGGCATCTGAAGCAGCTTCAGGATCGCCATCAGTTACCGGGAATGCCGGAACCTGAATTTCTGTCCAGCTTAGTCCGCCATCTTCTGAACGATGCAACTTGGGGCCAAAGTGCTCCAAATTCAGTGCAACATAGAGTGTTCTATCCCTGTCGTCTGCCAGCACCATACTCACCGGCTCACCGGCAAAAGATGTATGGATTAACTGCCAGTCTGCATTACCTAAATTTTCAAATTTCACCAGCCCTTTGCGGGTTCCGGCCCAAAGAATTGTTTCCAAAGCTAGCCTCCACTTAAAGCCTGTGCGACAAAAACGACACTCTGCTTTTTCACTTTATCTGTTTGTAAAAGTTTGTCCTTGATCAGCGTGCCATCGACAAACACCGCAATATGTTTGCGAATCCTGTTCTGATCATCGAGAATATAGCTGCGCAGGGATGAGTTAAGCCTGCAGCATTGCTCCAGTACTTCCTGTACATTATTGCCTTCAACCTGCAGAGTCTGACAGGCAAGATGCTTTTCCAGGTTTGGTGTAAATTCGACTCGAGCCATTAGTGTTTTATTCTTCCGGAACTTATTCGATTCGATTATAAAAGCGTCTTTATTGTGTAGCCAGCCAAATTTTTGAAGACACTTTCCACGTTTTGGGTCAGTCATTCAGTTTCTGTTCATTGTGACTTTCATATACTCTGTGTAGTGTAAGACTGTTACACAAAGTGGAGGCAATGATGAAAATGATTAATAAGCTATCAGCTATCTTTTTTTGCACGGCACTTCTGTTCACTCAGCCTGCGGCTGCTTCTACTTCTGACAGCAGGTATATTTTTGATGAACTGGAAGAAGTCGATGATTTTTTAAGCTGGAATATAAGTGGCTGGCAAGGACTGGATTCACGCTCCCTGATTGTAGACATAGCACCTGGAAAATCTTATCTGCTTATTCTCGATCGTAGAGTAAACGGTTTGCGTTCCGGTGAGAATATTAGTATCAGCTCAGTTAATTCCAGGGTAACTTCCGGCATCGACAGAGTGCAATTTCTGGATATTTATTCCAGACCAACACGAATCGAAAAAATATACTTATTGCCTGATAGGGCCACTCGAAAGAGTACTAGCGAACAAATTCGCACACGCTAACCAGATACCTGCTTAGCTTTCCCGTATGGATTTTCGACCAGAGAATCAGGTCGCTGCACTCAACGTAAACTGACGTTACCCTGATCATCAACATTGAAAGTCACAATCAGGGGTTTTTCACCGGTCATGGACAAGCTGGTGTCGGGCAACAGTATCCTGCCATCCTTATGCAGGATGGAAGCTCTGACACTGACCGGCTCCTGATCGCGTTTGCTAAACATATCAAAATACACTTCATAATCCCCTTCCAGAGCCGTAGGACTTAACCATATCTCATTGCCGGGACCTTGCGTATTATCTTCTTCAAGGGCGGCATCAGATCCGGGAAAAGTACGTGCTGCATAACTATATTCGTTACCCAGCGGGTCAATTACATACAAATCCACATCATCATTTGAAGGCCAAGAGATGACCACCAGGGCAAAGGTCTGCTCCAAGAGGGCCCGGCAGGATTCCAGTTCTGTCTGCACTTCGGTGAGAATCAACTCGGGTCCGTTCTGAGCATCCGCCTGGCACATCGCCAGATCAGTTTGTGCTTGCGACAATTGATCCGTAACTGTCTCCATTTGTTGGCTCATTTGATCCAGCTGCTCACTCATTTCTGCCTGCACTTCTTCAATCAGTTGCGGCGAATCCCCCGTATTCGGAAAAAATGGCAATGCCACTATAGCCAGCAGCATGAAGGCTCCCAGCGCAGAGGCAAACAGATCGAGCGCCGACATACTGAAAATATTGATTTCCCTGTTTCTCAGCTTCATAAGTGAAGACCTTTAATCCTCTTGCACAAAAATACTTTGTGCATTACAACACCAGAGTTCTATACACAGCAACCGCATAAAATTCTCGTTTAATTTGCTTCAATGCTTCTCAACGTTATACTGTTCTGCCACCCAAATCTACGGAGTACAGCCATAATGCGTCGATTCCTCAGCACTTTTTCACTTGTTGCGTTTTTGCTTTCAAACTTTGCCCTGTTCAATCAGGTTTGGGCACAGAACCTTGTCATAGAAAATGCCAGAATTATTGTCGGTCCTGGAAACATGATTGAAAATGGCAGCATGGCAGTTGTTGATGGCATCATCAGTGAAGTCAGCCAAAATCAAGTGCAAGTACCTGCAGGGGCCACCATTATTGATGGCAGCGGCATGACGCTGATTGCGGGCTATATTGATAATCACAGGCATCTGATCGGAGCGCGGGGCCAGCAGGCTGTAGCACGTTTTCTTGAGGAAGAAGCCGCCACCCAAATGCTCGATCTGCTCGAAGCTGGCGTCACTACAGTGCAATCTGGCGGAGATGACAATGATGGTATCCTGGAACTGAAACGTCTGATTGACAGTGGTGAGATAAAGGGACCTCGTATCATCACATCCTATCGGGTTCCCACTGCCGGCATGGAAAATGAAATGGCTGTCCGCATGGCTGTTCGTGCAGCCGTTGAAGCCGGTGCTGATTCAATTGCCGAAGTACATTATCCGGATGTTGTCTGGCCATTTGCCCCGACGGAACAGGAAACCAAAAACCTGCTCGCCGGTCTGGATGAAGCCGAGCGTCTTGGTATTCCTTTCCAGATACATGCGGTTAGCGATGTTGCCTTGGCTGCTACCATAGGACTCGGCGCCAGGAAACTCATTCATTCAGTTAATATCAATTGGGTAAGTGCTGAAATAGCAGAGCAGGTCGCCGCATCTGGCGCGCAAGTCGCATCCATCACAGGTTTTGGTTCTCCCAATTTTGATGTATTCAGTCAGGACAATGATCCAAAATTCCGTGACGGCAATCCCTGGCCTGAAGGCATTGTGGATAGTCAGGGGCTTGGGCAGGAAGCCGGATATATGCCCATCAATCTGCGAACCCTCTATGATCATGGTGTAGACGTAACCTTCGCAACCGATACGCGTTTTTACGCCCCGGCGGCCATTGCCCATGAGATTAAAACCCTGAGTCTGGTGTTTTCGGTGCCGGACCTGGTTCAGATCATGGGTCCAAATTCAGCAAGATTTATTGATATGGACCAGCAAATTGGCACCCTCGAGGAAGGCAAGTATGCTGATTTTCTGGTGCTGGGACATAACCCTTATGATGGTTTCTGGTTTTTGCTGAATCCGGTAATGGTCGTGAAAGGCGGAGAAATCATGGTTGATGAACGCGGCCAGCCAGAAGCAGGTCTGCCCATAGTACGTACAGGTATTTAGACACTACAAGCGGGGCTGGCCAAGGAGGCTCCATGAAAAGAATTGTAATCTGTGCAGATGGAACCTGGAATCGGCCTGAAGAAGATCTTAGCAAGGATTTTCCCACCAACGTCCTCAAAATCGCCAGAGCCATTAAACCGCTCGCCGCTGGGGAAATTAGTCAGCAGGTATTTTATGACTGGGGCATTGGCTCTTACCATGCTCAGACCGTAGCGGGCGCTACCGGAAAGGGCCTGCATAAAAATATTCTCGATGATTATCGCTACATCGTGCAGAATTATTCCCCCGGCGATGAACTTTTTTTCTTTGGCTTTAGTCGCGGTTCCTACACGATTCGCTGCCTGTGCGGGCTGATTAATAATTGTGGCATTCTGAAAAGACCAGATGCGGCGCTTATACAGGCCGCCTTCGAGCATTATAAAAAACCCGGTCCTGCCCATGCACCTGAGGGAGAACGGTCTCTTGAATTCCGTAAACTGTACGCACATAAATCCAGGGCAATTAAATTTGTCGGAGTCTGGGATACCGTTGGAGCCATGGGTATTCCAATTTCCTTTCTGGGTTTATTTGATGACAAGGATGAGTTTTACGACACCAAAATCGGAAAAAATGTAATGATTGCCCGCCATGCTCTGGCGCTTGACGAACATCGCAGTGACTTTGTCCCCACCGTCTGGATTCCCCAGCCTGATATGGATATCAAACAGGTCTGGTTCAGTGGTGCACACAGTAATATTGGCGGCAGCTATAAAGCAGACAAGGATGGCAGCCTGCTGTCCGACATCCCGCTTGAGTGGATGCTCAGGGAAGCAAAAACCGCGGGTTTGGGACTGGAAAAGCATCTGTTTGATAATATCAGGCCCAATGCTCTGGCGACGCTGCATAATTCCCGTCGTTCTTTCTACCGCGTGAAAAAGAAATTTTTCCGTGCTGTCGATCACCAAAAGGGGGACATATTAATCCATCAATCAGTCAAACAGCGTTGGGAGCATAACTCTTCCTATCGACCACCTAATTTACAAGATTATCTGGATCAATTTGGCTGGCCTGTGCAACTGGTTTCCTAGTTTCCCCTGCCCCCTGGCTGCTTCAATGAAACTTGCAGGAAATAAGGAAGCGCGAACCAGAGTAATTAACTAATCTTGTAATACCGTATTCATGTCCATACAATCGTCCGGCTTAATCCCGCTAACAACAATAACGAAAAGGGGTAGTTATGTTTAGCTCTCAGCTTTCTATATCTGCTGTATCCAGAGTTTTCATTCTGGTCACAGCCTTCACTCTCAGCCCAGCACTGTCAGCCCAGGAAATTGATTTTTCGGGCGACTGGCGTCCGCTCTATCATGAAGATTTACCGGAGCGCAGTCCCGGACCTCACCTTGCTGACTACAGCGGCATGCCTATCAATGATGCAGCCAGGATGCGGGGTGACAGCTATAACCCGAATCGTATCTCTGTCGTCAGTGAATATATCTGCCGCCAGCACGGTGGTGACTATTCCATGCGTGGTGCCGCCGATTTAAATATAAGCCGGATAGTTGATCCACTAACCCAACAAACAATAGCCTTTAAAACCCGTATCGGTTTTATGGGCATGGAGCGCACTATCTGGCTGAACAATCCTGAGCGGCCTGCTGATATCGCTCCGCATACTTTTCAGGGTTTTTCCACCGGCGCTTTTGACGGCAACATGCTCAATATCTATACCACGGATTTCAAGGAGAGCTATCTGCGTCGCAACGGACTGGCAGCCAGCAGTGAGCGAACGGCTACCGAACACTGGGTCTTGCATGGTGACTATCTGACTGTTGTCACGGTAATAGATGATCCCGTATTTATGACCGAACCCATGATCAGAAGCCAGTCCTGGGTAAGAGATCCTTCGGCCCGGCAGGCACCCAGTGAATGTCAGGTTATACAGGAACTCCCTGTCAATGCTCTCGGCCAGATTGTGCCCCACTTTCTACCCGACCAGAATCCCTGGCTGATGGAATTTGCAGAACGTTATCGCCTTCCCTACTCAGGCGTTCGTGGCGGCATCGAAACCATGTACCCAGAATATCTGGATACCATGGAAGCACCTGTCGGCAATCAGGAATTTTGTATTGAAGAATGCCAATAGTCCTGTCTAAAACAATAATAAAGTTCCAGAACGCGGAGTCACAATATGTTCACTAAGCTTTCTTTAAATTCCTGCCTGCAGAAGATATGTTTTGCCTGTCTGCTGCTTGCAACATCGGCAAACTCTGCCGATATGGATCATTCGCTCAGTTTATTTCATGTCAAGGGTCAGGTTTATGTGCTTGCCGGAGCCAACGTCAATGTTACCGTTCAGATTGGTGATGAAGCCGTGGTTTTCGTTGACACTCCGGCACCGGAATATATCGATGAAATGATGTCACTGATCCGGCAAAAGTCCAATGCTCCGGTACGCTATGTCGTTACTACCGCCCTGGATGCTGAACATCTGTCGGGAAACGATGCTGTTAATAATCTGGGATTCAGAGGCTTCGGTGGTCGTGGAGCCGGTGTAGCCGTTGCTACTGGCGGTAATACGACAGGGGTAACCATACTGGCTCATGAAAATGTGGTAAACCGCTTCTATCTGACCGACAACGATATTGAAGAACTGACCGTAACAACTACCTATTTCACGCCAACCTTCGATTTCTACATGAATGCTGAAGGGATAGCTGTATACCACCTACCAAATGCCCGAACCGATGGTGACAGCATTGTTTTCTTCCGCAGCTCGGATGTCATCAGCCTCGGTGACCTGCTGGTGCAAGGTCAGTTCCCGGACATTGATGTTGAAAACGGCGGCAGCGTCAATGGCTTTATCGACGCCCTGAATTTCACACTTGGACTCATGATCCCCGGACGCAATGCTGAAGGCGGTACCTATGCCGTACCTGGACATGGCAGAATCGGCGACGAAATCGACGTAGTTGAATACCGCAACATGCTGGTCATCGTCAGAGATCGAATATTGAATCAGATCAATCAAGGCCAGAGCCTGAATCAGATTATTGCCAGTGGTCTTACTGGTGATTATGACACCGAATACGGTGGTACACGTGGCGGCCCCAGCAACAGGGAATTCGTTACTGCCATCTACCAAAGCCTTGCAAGAGAAATGGAGTAAGCCATGAAATTTATCACCTCACTTTTTACACTTATTCTATTACTGAGCCTTGCACCCATAACCAGTGCACAAGAAAGACCCGGGACTCCTGTTCCTGAGCCAGGCAGACCCGAAGCACCTATCGATTTGACCGGTACCTGGGTATCGATTATCTCTGAAGACTGGCGCTGGCGCATGACCACACCCCAGATAGGAGATTTTGCCAATATTCCTGAAAATGAAGCGGCCCGCGAAGTCGGTATGGCCTGGCGCCCTGAAGCGGATACCCGCAATGAATGCCTGGCTTACGGCGCTCCGGGTATCATGCACAGGCCGGGGCGCATCAAAATAAGCTGGGAAGATGACATGACACTCAAAATGGAATTTGATGCTGGCCGACAAACACGACTATTCCACTTCGATCATAACGTTCTGGCAGGTGCAGCATCCCGGCAGGGACATACTCTGGCCAAATGGGAAACTCCACCTGCATCACGTTATTTAAATACCCTGAGGATTGGTCAGACGCCTCGTGTCGGTACGACAACACGTTCACTGGAAGCAGTGACCAGCAATCTTATTCCCGGTTACTTGCGTAAAAACGGTATCCCACACAGTGACCAGACGACCGTGACCGAATACTTTGATGTGTTTGAAACTCCTGCCGGAGTTACCTGGTTCGTGGATACCATCATTGTCGAAGATCCGGTTTATCTGACTGAGCCCTGGGTGACCAGCATGAACTTTATGAAGGAAGAAGATGCTGACAAGTGGAACCCGCAGGACTGTTTTGTCATACAGGAATATCAGTAGCCAGACATTCAAGACAGATTTTTTGTAAATGCTGTCTTGTGGAAGCCCACTTCAGGTGGGCCGCTAGTGTCTCAGTTTGAAGTTTTTCAATGCTGTTAAACTTACAGTCGTAATGGTGAGTTCTTCTTTCGGAGACCGTCTGACGACAGGCCGAAATATGCTCCTGCAATTTCGACATTCCCGCCATCCCTGGCGGTCAGACGTCGTCAGCCGAGCCTGTACATGGATGTACGCTTTTTGGCGTGTCGGCGAAAGTAGAACTCACCATAACGACTGAACTAAGCAAAACAATTTCAAACTGAGACACTAGCGGTGGGCCTTTTTATTATTTGTCTGTGTTAGTAATAATAATTAGAATGTCCCGATGTCTGTTGCCACAACATACCAGCACACTCGAAACAGGACCGAGTTGCTTTGCACGCATCTTTCCATTGAGGATTATGTCCCTCAACTGGTCGATTATGCGAGTCCACCTAAGTGGCACCTGGCTCATACCAGCTGGTTTTTTGAGGAAATGATCCTCAAGACTTACCTGAGTGGCTATACAGAATTTGATCCTCACTTCAGCTTCCTGTTCAACAGTTACTACAATAATGTTGGTGATCGCATCTCCCGCGCTTCACGTGGATCGATCACCAGACCGGAAGTCGAGGAAGTTTATCTGTACCGCCAGTACATCGATGAGCATATGCGGATCTTACTCGAAACGCCTCTAAGCCCAGAGCTTGAAAAGCTGATTATTCTGGGCATCAACCATGAGCAGCAACATCAGGAATTACTCCTTACCGACCTGAAATTTGCCCTTGGTCATAATCCTGTTTATCCAGCTCTTGCCAGTGATGGAAATCTTGTCAACGATAGCAATACAGAAGATGGATTTATTTCAATAGCTGAAGGCGTTTATGAGGTCGGTTACAGCGGTCCGGATTTTCATTTTGATAATGAAGGAGCTCGTCACAAGGTTTATCTGCATGCCTTTGATATCAGCAAGGCCCTGGTTAGCAATGCTGAATATATACAATTTATAGAAGCAGGAGCCTATAAGGACTTTCAATACTGGCTGGATGATGGATGGCATTGGCTACAGCAAAATCATATCAAGGCACCCTTGTATTGGCACAAACTTGATGGTGACTGGTATTACTATACGCTGGCTGGATTAAAGCCAGTTAATCCAGATGCACTGTTGTGCCATGTCTCTTATTATGAAGCAAATGCTTATGCCAACTGGAAAGCTATGCGCCTGCCTACCGAATTCGAATGGGAATGTGCATGTCAGAAATTTTCCTGGGGTAAGCGCTGGGAGTGGACCAATTCAGCCTACCTTCCCTACCCTGGATACAAAACAAGTCAAGGAGCCGTCGGCGAATATAACGGTAAGTTTATGATTAATCAGATGGTACTGAAAGGAGCATCGGTCGCAACGGCTACTAATCATAGCAGAGCAAGCTACAGAAATTTTTTCCACCCCCATCTGCAATGGCAGTTTTCAGGAATCAGACTGGCAAAATAAAATGCTAAATCAAAAATAACGGAGCAGAACAGATGAAAAAATGGCGAACTGGCAAATGATAGAGCAATTCAAACAGGATGTAGATGCGGGTCTTAGCGCAACACAAAAGTTTTTACCATCGCAGTATTTTTATGATGCTGTGGGAGATGCACTCTTCAGAAAAATCATGGCCATGCCAGAGTACTATCTGACCAGAGCCGAATACGAAATTTTCAACGATAAAACGCAAGAACTCATTGATTGCCTGAATTTAAATAAAAACGATTATTTTGAAATCATCGAACTGGGCCCTGGTGATGGGAAAAAAAGCAAGATGCTTCTTAAAGAGCTGCTAAATCAGGGTTATAATTTCATCTATCACCCAATCGATATCTCCGAAAACGCATTACAGCATCTCGAAAATTCACTGAACTCCGAAATTCCCGAGTTAACAACCATACCAAAGCAGGGTTTGTATTTTGATGCCATGTCATCATTAAAGAAATCTGATCACAAAAAAATCGTGTTATTCCTGGGCTCTAATATAGGTAATCTTGAGGATGATCTGGCAGCCGATTTTTTATATAAACTAGGCTCAAATTTTCAACACGATGACATACTGTTACTTGGTGTTGATCTCAAAAAAGATGCCTCCATTGTACTGCCCGCCTATAACGATGCTGAAGGTATTACCGCACAGTTCAATCTCAACATTTTAAACAGAATCAACCGGGAACTGGGTGGAGATTTCGATATGGATGGCTTTGAGCATCAACCCGAATATCTGAGCAAGGAAGGCATTGCAAACAGCTACCTTACTTCCCTGGCAGATCAGACTGTTCATATTAAAAGCCTGAATAAATCATTCAGTTTCTCTGAAAATGAAAAAATTCATACCGAAACTTCCCGAAAATATGATGAGGCAATACTTAACAGAATCATTAAAAATACTGATTTCATTCTCGATAATAAAATTTCGGATTCCAATAACTATTTTGCTGACTTCATCCTGAAACGAAGTTGAATTTTTCTCAAGAACTTATCGGTTTGGCGCGCCTTGGTACTCAGACAACAGAGTATTACGAGGTCTCACTTAATGAGCGCTTTCAACAAGCTTATAACACTCAGCAACAATGCCCTCTGTTTATTCTGGACTGCGATTTCGGAAAAATAAATGAGCACCTTCCTGAGCAGTTTGATGCCTTGCTCCCATTATTAACAACAGTGTTTGAAAATTTTACTCAGGCAGATGTAGGCAGCATAATAATCCCGAATATCACTCTGCACTCAGCCATTGACAAACTCAGTCTTGCTCCCGAAATTCAGGCTAAAATTATTCATCCTTTGCACACCGGTATTCAATTCCTAAAATCCCAGGATATTAAGCAGATAACCCTGGCGGGCACACGCCATACGATGCAAAGTGAGCAGCTTTCAAGCTACTTTGAAAAGGCTGGCATCAGGGTTCTGCGACCCGTGGCAGAGCACATTAAAGCCCTGGATAAAATCAGAATCAGTGTCTACGAGGCTGGATTTTCAGAAATACTGTTGAATAAAATGCAAGATATCTTAAAAGCGTATGCAAATGTTGTGTTGGCCTGTACAGAACTTTCTGTTCTGAATCGTGAAGATAATTATTACGATTTAACAAAAATACAAATAGAGCAGGCCATTGCCCGCGGCTGAAATACGGCATGAGCAGTTCAGCAAAAATTAATCTTCTACTATCTCTACCCCTTTCCAAAAAGCAACCCGATCTTTAATTTCCATGGCAGCTTCTTTGGGTTCCGGATAATACCAGGCCGCATCTTCATTTACTTTTCCGTCAACCTCAATGGAATAATAACTTGCATCACCCTTCCATGGACAAAACGAATGGCTATCACTTGCCTGAAAATATTCCTGATGCAGTGAGCCTACAGGGAAATAATGATTGTTTTCGATAAGCACTGTGTCGTCACTTTCTGCGAGAATTTTATTATTCCAGATAGCTTTCATACCTATACTCCTCATTATCTGTGCATTTGCTCCTCATGAGTTGAGGCCTTTTTTAGCGTGGTTTTTTTACAGGCTCTTATACCAACGCATTCAAGCGCTGGTTAAGATTTTCTGTTTATTCAGCAGACCCTCTGCATATTTAAACATCAGCGTAGCAAAAAAACCCAACAGACCAAACAGGAAAACCACAAAGAAAAAATGCTGATGCCCCGTGGCACCTGGCGAACTGTCCAGCAGGTAACCCATCAGGGGGCCCATAAAAATATCCGGCGTAAAGCCTATAAAGGAAACCAGCCCTACCGCGGTGCCGGTACTGGCTAAAGGGACATGGGCCTCACCAAAAATAGCAAAATAGATGCCGCGAACGCCGTAAATACCGGCACTGGTTCCGGCAATGGTTAGCAGCAGCATCCACGGAACTCCAGGCACTATCATGCCTGTTGCAATAACCAGGCAGCCAATCATGATTATCAAAAAACTGACCAGCAAAACCAGCATACTACCCAGTTTATCTGCCAACAAACCTGCGGCTATAGCTGCAAGGGGTCTCATCCAGAAGGCCAGTGTGCTGACCTGAGCTGCTTCTACATCGTTATAACCGAAGGCTTCACTGGCATAGAGAGAAAAATCATCGACACTTTTGTAGCCCACATAGGCGCACAGGATGATCAGGGCCTGAAGCCAGACTGTCGGCATGGACGCTACCTGTTTTAGCAGTTGGATATTCGCGATCGGTGCGGAAGTAGTTTGTGGCTGCTCTGCTACAGAGGACTCGGGAATAAAAAACCACACCAACAGTGCTGAAAGCACACCAAAACCTGTAAAGACTAAAATGATGCTGCTAAATGCCTCAGAACGCTCAGCAAAACTTGCTGTATCTACGTCCTGAGGTAATAAGGCAGCAAAAATCAGCACCGACAATGATGAAAGCAGTGCTGCAAAGAGTCCCCTGCCTCCATCCAGCAGGCCAAAGGCCTGCCCCTGGCTTGAATTTCCAAGATCACGAGTTGTCTTGATCAGCGCAGCCCAAAATAAAAAAATCGAACTTAAGCCCCAGAATCCATACAAGATGATAAGTAGAGTGATTGAGGGTATAGAAGCCAGGACCAAACCTCCCAAAGCCGTCGACAGTAATGCCGCAACCAGCAAACGGCGAGCAGAAAACCTGTCTGCCAATGGACCACCCGCAAAATAGGAAGCCATGGCAATCATGCCGTAAAGCGAAAATGCCGTTCCCAATTGCAGATTGCTTATTTCAAAAATATCCAGGAAGGTCGGACGAAAAATTCTCGGTATAACAAAGGGCAGCAGAAAAATCGCCTCACCGGCGATTACCAGAGACATCAAGGCCAGTATTCGTGAAAGTTTCAATGTCCTGTTATTGGTATTGATGTCTTCTTCCTTATACTAAATCTTTCTACATTCTAAACGTGAAGCAAGGGCATAGTAAAAATTTTATGACGACTGCTTAGGTTGAGGATATTACTCTGGATAAATTTGTGCAGTGCAGTATAATCTTTTTAAGCTAACTTTATCAGAACTTGAACAATGACTGACTTACCTGTTTTCCTCTTTAAAAACGGCAGCTACATCAATGGTACATGGCATACCGACAGCGCCGATAAATTCTCAGTCTTTAACCCTGCCGATGGTACCGAAATCGCATCCCTGTGCAGGGCCACTCAACAGGAAGCCAGACTCGCAGTTGCAGCCGCCAGGGATAGCCTGAAAGACTGGCAATCCAGACCGGCCAAAGAAAAGTCATCTCTGTTAAGGCAATGGTACTCACTAATCATAAAATTCCAGGATGACCTCGCTCACATCATGACTGCTGAACAGGGCAAGCCTCTGGCAGAATCGAAAGCGGAAATCATCTATGCAGCCAATTACATCGATTGGTTTGCAGAAGAAGCGAAACGGATCTACGGTGATACCATCGCGGCTCCCTCAAATGACAAAAGGATTGTTGTTATCAAACAGGGTATCGGGGTTGTGTCGGCAATAACACCATGGAACTTTCCCAGTTCCATGATTACCCGAAAGGCTGCACCTGCATTGGCAGCCGGTTGTACCTTCATTGTTAAACCTGCGGCGGAAACACCGCTTTCAGCACTCGCTCTGGCTACACTTGCTGAAGATGCCGGAATCCCTGCCGGAGTCTTTAATGTCATCGTTTCTGATAAATCAAGAGAGATTGGTGAAGTCTTAACCAAAGACCCAGCCATTGGAAAATTTTCCTTTACCGGCTCTACTGAAGTCGGCAGGAAACTGCTTGAGCAATGCAGCAGCACAGTAAAGAAAACCACCATGGAACTCGGCGGCAATGCACCTTTTATTGTTTTTGACGATGCCGATATAGATGAGGCGATCCAGGGGGCCATGCAATCCAAATATCGTAATGCCGGACAGACCTGTGTCTGTAGTAACAGAATTTTTGTACAAAGCAGTATTTATGAAGAGTTTGCCGAGAAACTCACCAAGCATGTTCGGGCTCTGAAAACCGGCAACGGTTTTGCCGACCAGGTCGATATTGGACCTTTGGTAAATGCCGGCGCTGTGGAATCTGTGGACTCCCTGGTTCAAGGTGCCATACAGGCGGGGGCAACTGTCCTGACCGGAGGCAAGCGCAGCGTATTGGGTCCCTGTTTCTATGAACCCACCGTACTCGCCAATGTTGCTGCAGATATGGATATCGCGATGCATGAAATTTTCGGGCCGGTTGCTCCCTTGATCAAATTTGACACCGAAGCGGAAGTAATAGCCATGGCGAACGCCACAGAATTCGGGCTGGCTTCCTATATTTACACCAGAGACATTGGCCGCATATGGAGAGTTTCAGAAGCCCTGGAATTCGGCATGGTTGGCATCAATGAAGGCATCATATCCAATGAGATGGCTCCTTTCGGAGGAGTCAAACAGTCCGGTATGGGACGAGAAGGCTCCAAGTACGGACTGGATGATTATCTGGAAATCAAATACCTTTGTATGGGTGGCATCAATAAATAAATACCCTATATACACGCAACACTGACAGGTTAAATCATGAGCAAAAATGACAGCAATACTGCCAAGGATGAGACGGCTATCCGGATTCTGAAAAAATACCCGAACCGGCGAATCTACGACACCCATGACAGCGTTTATATCAATCTTGAGGATGTCAGGAAAATGATCGTGCAGGGCATTGATTTCAAAGTGCTGGACAGTAAATCCAATGCCGATCTGACCAGAAGCGTCCTGCTCCAGTTAATTACCGAGCAGGAGTCTGAGAGTAACCCCCTGTTTAGTGCCGATAACCTCAAAAACTTTATCCATTATTATGACCAGAATCAACAGCAGTTATTCTCAGAGTATATAAACCAGAGTCTGAGCTTTTTTCAGCATCAGCAGGAGCAGTTTAATCAGGGCGTACAGGAAATGATGAACGTCAGCCCGATGAAAATTTTCTCGGAATACAGCAAAAGAAATGCGCAAATGTGGCAGAAAATGCAGGAAAGCTTTTTTGCAGATTCCAGCAATAAGAACAAAAAGAATCAGGACAAATAAAAAAGCCGCCGAAATTACAGGTGAAAATTTCGACGGCTTCCGACGACTCGATAACGGCTTATCGAATCTCTGACTTATGCAGCCTTCATAACTTCATTGGCAGCAGCAACCGTTGTTTTGATATTACCTTCGGCAATTGTTTTGGCACTTTCGTAAAACTTGGTGCTCAATTCGGCGAAGGATTTTGCATCAGACGCCATCATGTCACTGACTTTTTTCGCCAGTTCCTTCTGCGTTTCAATATAAGAAGCCATATCATCAACACTGCGTAGCTTTAAACCGTCATTGATGTTTTCAATGGCAATTTTGCTGTAGGCCTGAAAACTGGCTATCTGCATATTGAAAGTTGTTTCTGCGGCTTTCGCAAATAAGTTGTTAAATTCCACCATTGGTGCAAATAAATCTTCAATTTTCTTGCTTGAGGCTTTAGTAGGCATGCTCTGTCTCCTGTTAACTTAGATAAGATTTTCAAAGCGTTACTTCACTTTGTGCAATGCAGCATAACAAGATATTTTGTGCAGCGCAACATTATTTTAAGTTATTTCTGGATTTTCTTAAAATGCTGCTTTATTTGTAGGCTTTGGTTCTTTCTAACCAGTCCAGTACAGGGTCGATCTGCTCTGGCGCATTCAGTGTTGGTGTATGTCCTACCCCTTCAAATTCAATAAGCTCAGAGTGAGGGAGTAAATCCCGCATCTTGCCAAGCAGGGCTTCGGTCAGAAAGTCTGATTGAGTACCACGCAAAATCAACACCGGACAGGTAATTCGGGACCAGTACTTCCATAAATCAAAAAAGGAGCGGTAACGATGATAACTGTTGGCAATGGCGGGATCATAGGCGAGACGAAAGCCATCTTCTATTTCACGGGTACTTGTCTCGGCCAGATGGCGCCAGTCTTCATCCGTCATAGGACCGAAGGGGGCATATTTTTCACGAAAATAAACTTCGGCCTCCGCCCTGCTCTTGAAGTGAGGGTCGGCGTGTAGATATTGTCCCAGTCGCTTCGATGCCTCATGTGATACTTCCGGCGCTATGTCGTTGATGATCAGGCGTCTCACCGGAGTGTGTTTCATGGAGGCCAGCACCATGCCCATCAGGCCTCCCAGTGAGGTACCGATCAGATCAAAACGTTCACATTTAATGCTCGCTGCCAATAAAGCCAGATCAAGATTGTATTGCGGTATCTGGTAGTCATGAAAATTGGGTAACCAGTCACTTTTACCTCGGCCCGCCGTATCCGGGCAGATTACGCGCCTGTTTTTGGCCAGTACACCGGCAATCTTATCGAAATCCCGTGAATTCCGGGTCAGGCCATGTACGCAAAAAATTGTTTCGGTACTTTCCTCATGCCCCCAGTCCTGATAATAGATCCGGTGAAAACCTTTTTTGTTGATACTCAGCACCGTGCCCTCTTTGGGACCTGATACTGCCTGCCTTGTGTTTTTCCTGTTTAACAGTTTGGACACATTACTCATGCTTGTTCATACTCATGTGGTTGTACCCCTGTTAATAGGTGATGGAATTTCGTCAAAGCACTCTTGTATCAATTCATATGACTCAGTTAGTGACTTCACGCTTTTTCAATTCTGCACCAAAGCGCAAGCGTATAAAGGGGTCACGTGTATAGTGCACCAGACTTTTATAATAACGCTTATCTATTGAGTCCATCATGCTCAGATAATCCTCCTTGAGCTTATCACTGACTTCAAAGCCGTCATACCAGGCCATCATATCCACGGCTTGACCATGTTTTCTGCACAAGTCTTCAATAACATTTTTTATTTCCAGCACTTCAAGGCGATTACGTAAGGTGAAGGCTCTGAGGTTAATCGATAATTTATTAAGTTCTTTATCCAGTGTAATTCGTTTTACAATCGGCATCTCAACCATCTCGGTTCTCAGATTCATTGGCTGATCCAGAAATATCCTGGAATCCATTTCCTTCACATTGCGCATGATTGGCTCAAACTCCATATGCGCGAGAATGTCCTTTTGCAGATCTATACCCGGTGCAATTTCGATCAGTTCCAGACCATCCCTGGAGATGGAAAACACACAACGTTCAGTTATATAAAGCACCGGCTGACCTGTATCTGCAGCCAGAGCGCCGGAAAAAGTAATATGTTCCACGTCTTTGACAAACTTCCCTACCTTGCCTTCCTGCACTATCGATAATTTTCCCTTATTGACAGCAATCTGTAATCCGCTGGCAGTAAAGCAGCCTAACAAAACAAGGCGGCTTGCATTCTGGCTGATATTGATAAAGCCCCCTGCCCCGGCAAGACGATTACCGAACTTCGATACATTGACGTTACCATGTCGGTCAACCTGAGCCATGCCCAGGCAGGCCAGATCAAGACCGCCGCCATCATAAAAATCAAACTGGGTGTTGGTCGGAATGATGGCATCAGGATTCAGTGAGGCTCCAAAGCTTAACGCTCCCTGCGGCATGCCACCAATGGTTCCCGCTTCCGCTGACAGAGTGACCTGATCCAACAGATGTTCTTCCACAGCTACCCGGGCTATACCTTCCGGTATACCAATACCAAGATTGACCACCCCGCCCATCGGTAATTCGAGTGTAGCGCGCCGTGCCATGATTTTACGTTCATCCAGAGGCATAGGCGTAAGTTCTTCAAGCGGAACCCGCATCTCACCACTGTAGGCATGTTGATATTGACTGTCATAGGTTTGCCAGTGATTTTCGGGTTTTGACACGACTACGCAATCTACCAGCGCACCCGGAATCAGTACCCGCTTTGGCGCCAGCGAACCGTGTGCAGCGACACGCTCAACCTGAACAATGACAACACCGTCTGAATTATGAGTGGCCATGGCTGCAGAGGTTACGTCCAGTTCCAGGGCTTCACGTTCCAAAGTGGTGTTGCCTCGCGGATCGGCAGTCGTACCACGCAGAAATGTCACATCAATTTTGAATGATCGATAAAACAACCACTCTTTGCCATTTATTTCATCCAGCTCTACCAGTTCTTCTGTAGCGCTGGCACTGATACGCCCACCGGAAATACGCGGATCAACAAAGGTCCGTAAACCAACTTTGGTCCGCAAGCCGGGTTTGCCACCGGCGATAACCCGGTATAGTTGTGATATGCAGCCGAGGGGTAAATTGTAAGCTTCAATCTTGTTTTCAACAGCCATGGCAGCCAGTTTGGGGACCAGTGACCAGTGCCCTCCAATAGCACGCTTAACAAGACCTTCATGTGCCAATCTGTTCAGACCACGCTCCCCGCCATCGCCGGGCGCTGCTGCGAAAACCAGCGTCAGGTCTCTGGGATGTCCCGTTTCGAGAAAGCGTTTCTCCAGCGCAATGATTAACTCTTCCGGTGTGCCGATACCTACAAAGCCTGATATCGCGAGCGTATCTCCGTCCTGAATCAGGGAAATTGCATCTTCACTACTTACTATTTTTTGCGTCATATTTTTACTTTGTTGCTATAAATTACTGTCTTTAAATATCAATAAGGCTATTGTCTTGCCAGTAACCATTGAGAAATGCCATCTCCAACCAGACCCTGCAACCTGCTGCTTACGTAAATACCTACATGACCACCGCGTAAGGGCAACTCAGAGTAATCATCACTTCCTACCAGCGCAGCAAGAGCTGTCGAGCACGGCGGTGGAATAATATGATCCCTTTCAGCAAAAATATTCAGGACCGGCATGTTAATTCTGCCGAGATCAACTTTAGTGCCAGCCAGTTCAAAGCTTCCCTTGACCAGTCGGTTTTCCTTATATAAATCTATAAGCCACTGCTTAGCTGCCATACCTGGATGATTAGGCCGGTCTGCAAGCCACTTTTCCATGCGCAGAAAATTCAGTAATTTTTCATCGTCATTCGCGACTTCCAGAAATCCCAGGTTATATTTCGTCATGGTTTTTATCGGGGTCATTGCCTGAAAAATACCACCCATCATCTCCCCGGATAGATTTCCGTTAGCCGTAATCAGACTATCAATATCTTCAATATTCAGATTGCGTATCCAGAGATTCAGGAAACCATGTGAAGGATCCTCATCCTGCAGGTCGGCTTCGAAATCAATCGGTGTAATGGAAAGAATCAGATTTTTTATTTTTTCCGGGTAAAGAGCAGCGTACATGGAGGTAAAAACGCCGCCTTCACAAATACCAAATAAGGACAGCGCATCAATATCATGCTTGTCACAAATAAAATTGATGCATTGATCCAGATAGTGACAGATATAATCTTCAAAGGTCAGAAACTGATCTGCCCGACTCGGGTTACCCCAGTCAATCACATAGAGATCAACACCGCGCGCTAACAGGTTTCTTACCAGCGATCGATCCTCCTGCAAATCAATCATCGTATAACGCCCAATAAGGCCGTAGGTAATCAATACCGGTGCTGTTTTGGGAGCCTCACCTGTAAGCGAATGATAATGGTAAAGTGTGACTTTATCCGTCTTGAACACCTGTGTTTTCGGGGTCATTCCCACTTTCACTTTTTCATAATCCAGACTGGAAATGGTCTCGGCGCTCTTCGCCACCAAAGAACCCATGTCCAGCAAACTCGAATAGGGTTCAAGAAAATAATTCAAATCGGTATTCATTTTTTACCGGTGCCTGCCACTTTGCCTGATTTAGCTCTGGTCCTGACTATTTTTCCGGGTTTTGCCTGTGTGCTTTTTTGCACTGGAGTAGTCCGGGTATTTTTTCCAGGCTTCTGTTTATTACTTTGTTTTGCAGGGGGCCCGGCAACTTGTTTAAGGCCCTGACTGAGGCTTCTGATATCCCTTCTCAGTTCATAAATAATTTTATGTAATTCATCCACTTCGGAACGCGTTGGCATACCATGCGCTTCACACCAGAGTTCAGTTAATTCCTGCTGTTTCACTTTATAGGCGGTACCCGTCTTAAAGAAATTACGCTGCGCTTCCAGAAAATCCGTTGAACGCAGGGTGCTTATCAGTTCACTTTCTGCAATTTCCAGCCAGCGTTGCAGAAGATCTTTTGAGTCCAGTTTCTTTGCAGTCGATTGCTCAGAGAATTCTTCAGCATATAATTTGAATGCCCGATTCCATGCACTGGCGAGAACAGACTGATAATTCTCACTGGCATCACAAAGTGCCAGCCAATCCTGTCCGGATTTAAGAAATTTTTTCTCCATCATGCCTATATCAGCAAATTCAGGCCCATTAACCAGTTTCATAAATAAACCATTCATCTGATCGAAACCAAAGCGTGAAAAATTTTCAGGGTTCAACATAAAAAGCAGTTTTTCACTGGCATCCTGTTCTTCAGCATCACTGTCAGTTGCAGCATCTGTAGCAAACCAGTTTTCAGTCGCTTTCATCCATGAACGATATTGCTCTTCACACAGAGACCAGCTTTTTTTAGAAAGGTCCATAAATTCATTGGTCGCGGGATCATCTGAACGCATCCATGTATCAAACCACTCGCTTTGATTCTTGTATAAAGAATCCTGGCTTTGTTTCCAAAAATCAAAAAAGGTATTTTCTGTCATGTGTCGATCCGTTTCTTATCAGACATAATTCTTATAAAGCCTTTTGATAGATAGCAAAGGCTGATTCATAGGTCATTTCTCGCGGGTTATTCACTAACAGTCGGGTCTGTTTCATGGCGTCCCCGGCAAGCAGATCGAGATCATCTGCACTGACCCCTACTTCACTCAATCTGGTTTGCAAGCCTAGGTCGGCACTGAGTGCCGCTATTTTTAACAGCATGCCGTCAACTTTTTTATGATGTGAAAGCGTGGCCAGTTCCGGGAAAATAATGCCAGCCAGTTCAGCATAAAGTTTGTCCGCTTCAGGCATGTTGAACTCCAGTACATAAGGCAGCACAAGAGCATTGGAGAGACCGTGTGGAACATGGAAATTGCCTCCCAGCGGATAAGCCAGAGCATGTACTGCCGCTACCGGAGAGTTGGCAAAGGCCATCCCGGCCAGCATGGAACCCAGCAACATTTTCCCACGTGCCTCTTTATCTCCTGGCGTCTCGCACACCCTGTGGATATTGGCACCTAATAATTCAAGTGCCTGTCGTGCCAGACAATCTGACATCAGGTTTTTCTTGATCTTTGAAGTGTAGGATTCAATGGCATGCACCATTGCATCTATGCCTGTCGCCGCAGTAACAGCCCTGGGTAAACCGACAGTTAATTCTGCATCAAGAATAGCCCAGTCAGGCAAAAGCTGGGGTGACACTACGCCTTTCTTTTCAGTAGCTCCGGTGGTAACGATGGATATCTGCGTCACTTCAGATCCTGTGCCGGCCGTTGTAGGAGCAAGAATCAAGGGTAGACGTTTGCCTCTTACCTGGTTTACGCCGTACATTTCGTCCAGGGGCTGATTGGTATTGCATAAGACAGAAATTAATTTAGCGGTATCCATTGAACTGCCGCCTCCCACAGAAACCACTGCATCAATTTTCTGTTGCTTTGCTTCTGCGACAGCTTTCAGAATCATTTCTTCCGGCGGATCTGCAACAACCTCTGAGAAGACCCATACATCAACACCAGCTATTTTCATCCCCTCAAGAGCTGCATCTGCAAGACCCAGCTGGAGAATCATCGGGTCCGTTATAAAACCTGCTTTTTTACAACCAAGGGCTGCAAGTATTTCGCCAATTTTCGCCGTTGCTCCCGTTTCATAAAGCACTGATCTGGTGGTTTGAAAACTAAATGCCTGCACTTATATTCTCCTGACGGTTGAGCCTAAATTGGTGGTGTAAGATTTTTTAACTGATTGGTTAATTTCATGTTTTCGGAATAATCAACGGGACAGTCGATGATGGAAACTGTGCCATCATTCAATGCTGTTTCCAGAACCGGCATCAGCTCTTCTGCTGAATTCACACGGTAGCCCTTGGCACCAAAACTCTCGGCAAACCTGACAAAATCCGGATTAACAAAATCAATTGCAGTGGCGCGATTGAAATGACTAAGCTGGTGCCATTCAATCAGGCCATATTTACTGTCGTTAAATATCAGAATCACTATGTCGAGACCGAGTCGTAAAGCAGTATCGATTTCCTGGCAATTCATCATGAAGCCGCCGTCGCCGGTTACTGCCACCGCCCTTCGATCCGGATAAGCAAGTTTTGCCGCAATTACGCCGGGTAAGGCGATACCCATTGAAGCAAAGCCATTTGAAATAATGCATGTGTTAGGACTTTCTGCCTGAAACAGACGCGCCATCCACATTTTGTGCGCACCCACATCGGAAATAACGATATCTTCATCATTCAATGTTTGTCGCAGATCCCAGACTATTTTTTGCGGCTTGACAGGGAAGGCATGACTGTCTTTATGCTCAGCTGTTACTGCACGAATGATGCTTAAGAGTTTATGGATATCTGAGTCTGGCAGGCGCGTTGAGCTGACCATTATTCTGGACAGGGCATTTTCTATATCACCTATAATGCCTGCATCAAGAATATAATACTGATCGACTTCAGCCGGATTCCTGTCGATGTGCAGAATTTTCTTGTCACATTCCGGATTCCATAATCGGGGATGGTATTCCACCATATCAACACCAATGCAAATCACCAGGTCAGCCGCAGCAAAACCATAGTTCACATAGTCTTTGGACTTTAAACCGATTGCGCCCAAAGAAAGCGGATGGCTGGCCGGCATGACTCCTTTAGCCATAAATGTCGTGGCAACCGGAATATTGAGGCGTTCAGCAAACTCTACCAGGCTTGCCGAGGCCCTGCTTCGAATCACACCATTACCAACCATGATGACCGGCGCCTTGGAGCCGGCAATCAGTTCAGCCGCATAACTGCACTTTCCTTCCGGGGCTACAGGTGTGCTGGGGCTTTGCTTTTTCAGAGGCAATAAATTGTCGATTTCAGTGGCAGCGATGTTTTCAGGAAAATCTATAAAACAGCAGCCCGGCTTTTCATTCTCGGCAATCTTGAATGCCTTGCGTATGATTTCCGGCGTAATTTCTGGTTCCAGAATCTGCGTCGAATATTTTGTAATAGGTTCAAACAAATTCACCAGATCCAGAATCTGGTGACTTTCCTTGTGTCTTCTGTAAGTGGAGCCTTGCCCTGCAATTGCCACCAGAGGCGCTCTATCCATATTTGCATCTGCTACTCCGGTAACCAGGTTGGTTGCTCCAGGTCCCAGCGTCGATAAACAGACACCGGCGCGACCTGTCAGCCTGCCATAGACATCCGCCATAAATGCTGCGCCTTGTTCATGACGGGTTGTCACAAACTGGATAGAGCTGTCTAACAGCGCGTCCATCAGGTCGATATTCTCTTCCCCGGGAATACCAAATATATATTCAACTCCCTCATTTTCGAGACAGCTAACCATTAATTCACTTACTTTCACGAGTAACCTCTAAGGATGTAGTCCGGCAACCTGCCCATTGCAAGCTCTATGCCATAAATTTTTCTGTTTACATTTTTCCTGCGGGAATTTCTTCTGGCACATCATTGGCAATCCGGGCATCTTAGCCGCTAGCGTTTAAGACTAAATAAAGTCTTCCTGTAGATCGTGTAAATCCGAAACACTTATTTCTGTAAGCGCACCAAAATAGAGCGAAACTGAGAATTGAAATTTGTCTGCGACTGGATTTAGTGCAGGGAACAAAATTTGCACGGTTTTCCGGCAAGACCTGTTAATAAGCGGAGTAATACCTGATGTGGAAGGACCGTAAGTTCGGGGAAGAATCTCCCTATATCGGATTGGGCCTTTTCAAGCTCAGGCTGCCATTTGTGCACTACAAGTTTGAATGGCCGGATTATGTGCAGGGTCTGCTGATGTGCGCCGTCGATCTTGCTGCCATACCCTTAATGATCGAATTATTGGGCATGCCTTTTAATGTTGCTCTTGCCGTTGTCATACTGAATGGCATTTTGTATTTGAGCCATCACCTGCTCGGTGATCCCGTTGTACCTGGCTGGATAACACCGGCCATACCTCTGATCATGGCTTATTGCGCAGCTTTTCCCGAAGGTCCCGAGCGCGTGCATGCCCTGGTCGCCTTCCAGCTATGCCTGGGTATACTTTCCATCTTTCTGGGCTTAAGCGGGCTGGCACAGAAGGTGGTAACTTTTGTGCCCGCTGCCATCAAGTCCGGCATTATCCTGGGAGCCGGACTGGCTGCCATCAATTCGGTTTTTGTAATAGGCGGCCGCTTCGATGCTTATCCCTGGACAATTTCGATTGCTGTGGGTATTGCTTTTTATCTGATATTTTCAAAACAGTTCACGCAGCTAAAGGCTCGTATACCGTTATTAAATTTGCTCGGAAAATTCGGCATATTTCCCATCATTCTGTTGGCAGTTGTTGTCGCTCCCTTGTTCGGTGAAGCCCCCTGGCCAAGCATAGAATGGGGCTTTATCAATCCGGATTTCGGCACACTGTGGCGTGAATACACGGTACTTGGACTTGGTTTTCCGCCTTTCATGCTCTTTGTCAGTGCAGTGCCCACCGTATTAGCTGCTTATATTGTGCTCTTTGGGGATGTATTACAGAGCAAAGTCCTGATTGCCGAAGCAGATGAACTGCGCCAGGATGAAAAAATTGATTACAACCCCGACCGCGCGCATGTGATTTTCGGTGGCCGCAATACACTTATGAGTATTATAGGTCCGGATATAACCATGGCGGGACCCTTATGGGCGGCCATGCAGGTCGTAGTGATTGAGCGCTTCAAGGAAGGTAAACAGGCCATGCATTCCTTGTTTGGAGGATCCGGTTCCTTTCGCTGGGGCACCAATACCGGCCTCCTGCTCTTACCCATTGTCAGCCTCGTACAACCCATCCTCGGGGTTGCTCTGGCCTTAACCTTATTGATTCAGGGCTATGTCAGCGTGCGTATTGGCATACTCGAATCGCGCAGTAATCGGGACCTTGGTATTGCCGGCATCATTGGTGCTGTACTCGCCACAAAAGGAGCAAGCTGGGCCTTTGCTGTCGGCATCCTGGTCACTCTTCTTATTTACGGAAAAGATTTCTTCAAAGGAGAGAATGACCGGATATTCAGCAAAGATCTGGAGGACAAATAAGACCTTGCTCTACGCCGGCAAATACAAGCAGTGTTGAGCGCCTAGCCTCCCGGCTTCACGAAATTCTCTTCGGTTTTTTGCTCCATAGATGAGGAAATTCGCTTGCGGATTATTCAGCTAGTTCTGCTTTTCCCGGGCCAGCATAGCCGATGCGGAATGTAATCTTATTTCAGCTTCACTGATGTTGTAGGGAAATGTTTGTATTAACCTACCAAGCTTGCCTGAATTCATGTAAATTTATGCTCGTTCAGACATTAAGACCCAATATAAATAACGCTTCAACTACAATCCAATTTTCTGTTGACGGTATTGAGTCGGAACCTACAATAAAAACTTACTTGAAGAAGGGGAAAGCATGAATCTCGCCACCTATTTAAAACTCTGTATAGCAGCAAGCAGCCTGCTGTTTTCCAGCCTGGCCTTTTCACAACGTGGTGGGAACATCCCGGAGCTGATTCCATTCCCCATGCAGTTTGAAACATCCAGAGCGCATTATGATTATTTACTGGATCACTACAAAGGTGGCATCAAACATGATTACAACAGCGTTCCCAAGTGGGAAGGCCTGTGGTCTGCCGGTGGTGATAGTGGTATCAGAACGAACAGCATGTTTCTGGATGCAGATGGCGAAATCAAGGATGGCGTGCTGACTCCGGAATATAAAGCCGCATGGGAATACCGGCTAAACCTGGGTAACCAGGCCTACAACGCCGGAGTGGATTATGACCGTTTGACAACCTGTGAGCCTGCCGGTATCCCGCGCTGGTTTATGGAACCCTATGTAAGAGAGTTTATCAATACGCCGGAATATTCCCTGTGGCACAACGATCTGGGTAATGACACGCGCCGTATCTATATCAACCAGGAGCATGTCAATATCGATGGCACCCATTTCGCCGCGGGTGACAGTATTGGTTTCTGGGCAGTCGATAAAGAGCTGGGTAATGTGCTGGTGGTGCATACTGAAGATATTTATCCGGCCGATTTTTTCCGTGGCACGCCACCAACCAGCAATCAGGCAGAAACTGTCGAAATCTGGTATGAATGGTGGGATGCCGAAAATGATCAGATGAAAGTCGCCGTAAACGTGTATTTTTACGATGACCTGATGTTGCAGGAACCTCTCAACGTGGTCTATACCTATCAGCATCGCCAGGATATGGAAGATGCAGGTCTCAGAATCCGTTACTGGGAATGTGCACAGAATAACAATACCTATCTGACCTTTGATGCCGAAGGGCGCCCCAACACCCAGTATCGTTTACCTGGCGAAGCAGGTTATGTAGATCCACGCGGCACACCTGCGAGCCGTAACCCTGATTTACCACCAGGTCTGGTCGGTCAGGAAAAAAGCCCGGTTTTTGATGACGCTTTTGATTTTGCATTTTGATAAGCAACTGACAAAACCCAAAATAAAGAAAAGCCCCTCTGCCCGACAGCGGGGCTTTTTTTTTCAGCAGAAACATTATCTGCTCTCAAAAAGATAAATTAAATGCCGTTTAGTGAGTGCCATTCAGTCGACTGGCTATATCGGCCACATGGCGTCCCTGAAATCTGGCTACATCAAGTTCCAGCTGGCTTGGCTGACGACTACCGTCGCCATCGGTTATGGTAGAAGCGCCGTAGGGAGAACCTCCGTTTATGGCGCTCATATCAAGCAATTTTTGTTCCGTATAAGGAACTCCGACGATCACCATGCCGTGATGCAGAAGTGTGCTATGAAAGCTGGTGATTGTTGTTTCGTGGCCGCCGTGCTGACTGGCACAGCTGGTAAAAACACTACCGACTTTTCCTACCAATGCTCCACTCATCCACAGCGGCCCGGTTTGATCCAGAAAATTTCGCATTTGTGCACACATGTTACCGAAACGCGTTGGAGTTCCAAAAATAATCGCATCAGCTTCGGCAAGTTTGTCCGGTTCAGCATAAGGAATATCCGCAAAGGCTTTACGTGTATCACGCGCACCACTGAGTAATAACACATCCTCCGGTACCAGTTCCTGCACCTGCAATAACTGAACTTCAGTATTTTCAATATCAGCAGCACCTGCTGCTATTTCTTCAGCCAAGCTATTGATGTGTCCATACATACTATAAAAAACCACCTGAATTTTTGTTTTCATAATCTATTCCTGTTATCCATTCCTGCTTTTTTAATTCTCGATTTCAAGCTTCCTGCGCAAATTCATATGCTGTTTTATCCAGCACTCCCTGCAGTGCGAGCAACAATGAATTTTTACTGTTGTCGCTAAGTGTTTTCTCTTTCCAGGCAACATAACCGTCCGGTCGAACCAACACTGCACCATCAGCCTTGATACCGTAGGCTTCCGGGAAAGGTCGCGAAAAAGGACTGGATATTTTTTCACGATGGACAGCCAGATCAATCAAGCCTGATGTTGCTGTGGCCTGTTTGATCAGCCTGAATTCAATATTTACGCCTGTGTCTTGGGCAATATCAACACAGATTTTTTGCCATTTTTCACCGGCATATCCAGCCAGAAGTACGAAATTGCTGCCAAACAAATCAAGCGTCGAGCGTAATTTCCCTTCGTCTTTGATGCCAACATGAGGGGCGCGTGTGCCCGGCAAGGCAAATGACTTACGCGGATCAATATCGGCCACGCCATCATCAATAAAATCATTTTCAAAAACCACCGCCGACGAGCGATAACGATTAAATTCCACATGCACATCCGGAATCTGCTTTTTTACACCCTGCATTCCCAGGTCCGGATCAGAGCGAGTCACGTAACGCTGATAACCCTGCTGAATCATCTGTAAGGCTGCTGGCTGCCTTTCATCGTTGTAAGATGACAACAAAGCTTCCCCGGCCTCACCCTTAAGTACCGCAGCTAACTTCCAAGCCAGATTGTGTGCGTCCTGAACTCCGGTATTGCCACCATAACCACCGGTTGGTGTCGTCACATGGGCAGCATCTCCTGCAAGAAATATCCTGCCCTCTTGTAGATGTTCGGCAGCATGGCAAACAGCCTCCCATTTATGGATGTCTTCAACATTGACCTCCAACTGCTGATCGCCGACAGCATCCCGAACCCATTGCGCAGCTTTTTCAGCGTTAACTCCCTCAGCAGCATTTCTGGCACCGGGCTCATTAATATCACCTACCGTGAAAATTACCAGGAAACCTCCCTGGCCGGTTTTTTCCAGACGGAAAAAACCCCGCACGTGTTTATTATTCACATAGATCACACCCAGATTTCGACCTCGCAGTGCTTTAGAACAGTCGGCCCGAAAATACACCGTGATACTCTGCGACATCACGGGGTAACCCATCATCTTTATTCCCAGTTCTTCACGTACCGGGCTACGACAGCCATCACATGCCACCAGGTAATTTGCCTTGAAGCTTTTTTCTTCACCCTTGTCGATATGCTGAGCACTGACTGAAACCCCATTTGCGTCCTGTGAAAAACTCTTCACCTGATGCGCATAAAGGAACTGTGCGCCAAACTCCTCTGCTCGTTGCTTGATAATCGGCTCCAGTACTTGCTGCGGCATAAACAATCTTCGAACCGGAGTAAGATCCTGAATACCCTGATTAATGTCGGGAATGTAGTTGGCTATTTCGCGTCCCGTCAGGGATTCCACAGCATTCAGTCCTCCGTTTGGGTCATATAGTTTATGTGCTGCACTGACGACTTCATCTTCAATCCCGGCCTGACGCATCATTTCCATGGTACGTAACTGGAAATATCCTGCTCTCGGGTGAATGGCTGTACCTCTGTGTTTTTCAATGACCAGACTAGGTATTCCATGCATCCCTAAAAACATCGCAGTCGACAGCCCAACCAGACTGCCGCCAATAATTAACACAGGGACATCATTCTCCTTAGTGATGGTTTGTAATTTGTTTTTATTCATCTTGATAAGTCCTTATTCTTTTTATTGATGTTTTCTTAATGAATAACTATGCATCTAATCTGTAGCGACGCAGGAAAGTATCAACAACCTGCCTGGCATGGGATTTGACTTCGGCTTCCGTGGGGGCTTTCATCGCGCCTACAATCTGAGCCACCAGTCTTTCCCAAAACAGCAAACCCTGAAATTCATGAGCAGCCCATTGTGCGTCAGTCAAATCCAGTGTGCCTGCACGAATCTGTGCGCTGAAATATTGTTCAAGTGCAGCCTGTGCTGTTCGCGCGCCTACCCGATAGTAGGTTGGGCCTAGCTCAGGATCCTGTGGCAGGGAAGAAATAGTGGCACGTACAATAGCAATATGCTTGTCGTTCAATATGCGGGTTAAAGCCAGCTCAGCATAAAGTAACAAGGTGTCCTCAACGCTAAGTTCCTGCAGGTAAAAAGCATGCAAGGACTGGGAAAGTTCAAGGGCAAGATCTTCAGTCAGCGCTGCCAGCAGGCCTTGTTTGTTTCCGAAGTGTTCGTAGATAGCTGACTTGGAACAGGCGGCCCGTTCACATATTGCGTCAAGACTGGCGTTTTCATAACCCAGCTCTACCATCAATTCCGTGGCTGCTGCTTTAATCGCATTGCGTTTTTCCAAAGATTTCGCATCTTTCAGGTTTTTTCTAATCTGAGGAGCCTGATGACTACTCGCTTGCGTGGTTTTTTTCATTATTTAGTACTTTAAAGTATTTTATTTATTTAATTAAATTTATATATTTCAATATGTTAAATATTATTATATGTTTAATTTTGATTTATAGTACTTGCCAGTACTATAAATTGCAAGCCCTTCCTATAAGAAAATACAAAGCTTGGATTAGCACCGGAACATCCCATACAAGGCTCTGATAACAAACACTTGTTATCATCAGTGCTTTAAAGTGAAAACAACGGTTACTAAAATTTCACATTCTTTGCGAATGTGTAACAAAGCTATTAGCCCATCGTCTATTAAGTAAAATGAGAGATGCCAACAAAATGATTCGACTGTTAATTTTATGGAGCCTGGCTACAAGCGCACTTGCTGCAGAGCCTGATTGGGATATTTACGATCAGCTATTAAATGACCACGTGTTTAGCGGAGAAAAAGCAGGCTTAAAATTAAATCTCGTGAAATACCAGGACATAGCTGCTGACTCCCGCTTTTACACAGTATTGAATCAAATATACGAATTCGATGTTGCGGGGCTAAACTCTGACAGCGAAAGGCTGGCTTTTTATATTAATGCCTACAACATTCTGACCATTAAACTGATACTGGATAACTGGCCTCTGGATTCAATCAGAGATATTGGTAATTTCTTTCGGGGTCCCTGGGATATTGAGGTCTTGGAAAATGCTGATGGCCGACTCACCCTTGACGATATTGAACACAAGATTATTCGTCAATTAAATGAGCCAAGAATTCACTTCGCGGTGAATTGCGCTTCGGTAAGTTGTCCCGACCTGCGCAATGAAGCCTACCGGGCCGACATATTAGATGCACAACTGGAAGAGCAAACCAGAAGCTTTTTAAATAATGCCAAAGGTCTGCTTGTGGAGAATCAAAGACTCAGGCTGTCGAAGATTTTTGACTGGTACGGCGAAGATTTTGAAGTTTACGGCAACCTTGGCAACTTCGTGAAACAGTATCGGCCGGAACTCCAATTTGAAAATATACGTATGAACCTCAGCTATAACTGGGATTTAAATTCCTATGCAGAGTAGAAAGTTGTGAAGCCGGACCGCCAGGGCTGCAATTAATTATCTGAAAAGAATATATCACCGTAATAGGCAACTGCAGACTGTCCCGTATTATCACTGTCACTCATGATGGCAATGGCGTCAATCGATGTAACATCCACACCAAACAGTTTTTGAAAATCTTCACGGATATTGCGTTTTTCCTTAAGCCATTCTCCGGCCTCTTCATCACCTGAACGTATGGCCAGCATCATCGCATTTCTGGTAACCGCACTTTCCCATTGAGTCTGTTCCGCTTGATTACTGGACCAGGCATAGTTGAGTGCTTTTGTATTCCAGAAAAAAAGCCCACCTGATACCACGACAAAAATACGCACCGGATAGTCATCACCCGCTTTGCTTTGCTCGTCATTGCCATTATAAATATTTTCTATTTTCCAGGACCAGTTCAGATAAGGTGTTTGTGTCAGATCAATGTTAATTTCGCGGAACAGTCCGGACGCACTGCCTGATGTCGATGCCATCAGTGATTGCCCGTGCTGATCCTGGACCAGCTGATAAAGAGTATTGCCGGAAAAGGTCTCTTCCTCCCAGCCAGACAGGTCACCCTCAGAGAAAAGACCGATGAATGCGCTGAGACTCAAGACCTCCCGGGCTGGAATTACCAGACAAAACAGAAGCAGCAGGCTTTTAAAAAATTTAGCAGATAACATGGGTTCCAAATGCCCGGGACGATGCCGTCTTTATTCTGTCAGGTGCTGCGACCAGGCTATTTAAGCTGACGTTGCTCACGGGCATCTTCAATGCCACCGGCATTGCTTACATTGGTAAAGCCGGCCTCTTCAAACATTGCCTGTGCGCGGCCAGCCCTGCCCCCTGAAGCGCAATAAAACCTGATTTCCGAGTCCCGTTCCAGGCCAAGCTGAGAGGCCAGAGTGGCAACATCCAGAGATTGGATGGGAGCATTTAAATCGCCCTCGATATGGTCATTGCTGTATTCCTCCACAGTTCTGACATCAATCCATATCGCATCTGCCGAGAAAGCATTTTCCGGACCAGTTCTGTCAGACGGCATGGTTGAGCAGGACGCCAGTGCGACACAGCAGAATAAAAGAAATACTCTGGACAAATTTGTAAGTGTCATCATCATTCCTCCTTTTGGATTTTCACAAAGCTACAATACTCTTTTGCGCATTGTAAACAAGTCTTGTCTATGCACATTTGAGCAGACTCAATTACTGCTTATTAAAATATTGGACGTCTTTCAATCAGGTAAGCGCAGAGCAACCAGCTTGGCCGTAGAACTGGCGTCACTCAGACCAGCAACAATATATTGCCTGCCATCTACCATAAAGGTCATCGGCATACCTGACACGGTGCCGGGTAATTCAAGGTGCGTGATAACCTCACCAGTGGTTTTATCTCTGACCCACATTCCTGGCGCCCCGCCTTCTCCCTCACCCTGGAACAATAAGGTTTTGGTAAGCAATAGAGTTGAGTGAGTATCTTTACCGGTTGCCGGAATGTCTACTCCGGCCAGCAAAGGATGATTCTTGATTTCGTCAGGTGTATCGCCGTTAACCTGCATCCAGACATGCTGACCCGAAACCATATCAATGGCGGTGATTCGACCATAAGGCGGTTTTACAATTGGTATGCCCTCAACTGTCGGTGTTATGGCGGTCGGAGACAATACATATTCAATAGTCGAAACATCCGGCAGATGTTCCATCGCTTTTACATGCACTCGCGTTATGGTCGGTAAATAAATCATTCCGGTTTCCGGATCATAAGCGGCACCTTCCCAGTTTGAACCACCCGTTGCATGTGGCAAGTGCAAGGTTCCCAGCGTGCCATCATTGGGATCCCTATAAAGACTGGGCGGTGAAAACAGGGTGCTGGAACGATACTTTGACACGATCTCCCTGGCCATTGCAGCGATTTCAGGTGTGAAATCAACCATGTCTTCTTCCTGAAAGCCCTGTCGGTCATAAGGTGCCGGCAGTAAGGGAAAGGGTTGTACCGGCGAAGTCCACTCTCCAGGAACATCTGTCAAAGGCACTCTGCGTTCTTCAATTGGGAATATTGATTCTCCGGTACCTCTGTTAAAGGCAAACAGGTGGCTCTGTTTAAGCGCCTGTATCACTATCGGCGTTCCATCCGGCAAGTTTGCGACCACCGGAGCGGCCGGCGTATCAAAATCCCAGATATCGTGATGGGTATGCTGAAAATGCCACACCATCTCTCCGGTTCGATAGTTCACCGCAACGATGGAGCTGGAAAATAAATTATTACCATGCCTGTCTCCCCCATAGTAATCACCGGTTGGGGCTTCCACTGGAAGATAAACTAGGTCCAGTTCAGGGTCTGCTGACAATGGCGCCCAGGCACCTGCGTTGCCGGTGATATCAGCACCTGTGATCCAGCTTTCAGAACCTGGCTCACCGGCTTCCGGAATGGTTTTAAAGGTCCAGAGTAACTCTCCGCTATTGGCATCAAAACCGCGGATATCGCCTTTTACATTACTGGCAGTCAACGGTCGTGACCCAACCGTGTGTGCGGCCCCGACTATAATCACATCTTCAACCACCAATGGAGGAAATGAAATGCCAATATCAATGACGTCTCTATCGACAGCCAGCCGCAGGCCGTTTTTTAAATCAACAAAACCGCCGGCGCCAAAACTTTCTCTGGGTAAACCGGTTCTGGCATTCAGTGCAACCAGAAAATAACCCGGCGTTACCGTAAAAATGGTTTCCTGGGCCCCATTACTATAATAAGAAAGCCCCTTGCCTGAGCCTTTCCGAGGCGCGTCATTAAAACGTTGACCTTCCTGTGGGCGCCACATCCATAATAACTGTCCGTTTGCCGGATCCAGCGCGACGACATTCCTGGTAGTTCCTGCGGTAGCGTACATAGTGCCATCAACCATTAAAGGCGTGGTGACACTGTTGGTTTCGGCAAATGGACCAAAAGGACCAATATCAAAGACCCAGGCAATCTCCAGGGAGTCAGCATTTTCCGCATTGATCTGATCAAGGGGTGAATAGCGTGTAGATGCTTCGTCACCGCCTAAATGTGTCCAGTTAACGGTTTCACCTTCAGTCGATGCCAAGGCGGGTGGATCAATCTGGATCAGAGCCAGCGTAGAACCCGTCAGCCCATCGGGCACATCAATGCTGGCTGTTTCCAGCAAAAATGCGGTGACATCAAGGTATTGCTGTGGATTAAGCGATCCCGGATTTTCCGCCGGCATGGTTTGCCTCAACTGATCATGCAGCTCCTGAGCACTGCGTCCAACCCAGTCATTTTGTAAGCGGGCATTTATTTCTATGGGGATGTGGCAACGGATACATTCGGACTGAAAAACAGTCGCTCCTCTATCGGCACTCAGCTCCTGAGCATTGCTCAATGGCACCAGCAAACAAGTCAACAATGCGATGGATAAGCGTTTTTTCATCTTAGCGCTACCTACTATTATTTTTATCATCCAAGCAGGGATGGGAAGTGAACGAAATGGTAACGTGTTTTGGGGCAATCAAAAAGCTTAAAACAAACAAACTTACCTGAGCTAATACTTTGGCTGGTAATTCAGTTTGAATTTGCTTTCTTCATGAATCGGCCTGAGCCCGTGTAGCAACTCTGTCGGCAAACTAAACGTGAAGCACTGCCTTGTTTAGTTTTAACGGGTTTTAAACTTAGGCGCAGAATTCGCTTTTGAAGGGATTTACATTTGATTTAATTAAGACAATGCGCGGGACTTGAGAATCCCGCGCATTGTGACTTACATTTTAGACAGCAAACAGGCTTAACGCTTATCAATAAGCACTTCACCACCGAGGACCGTGACAGTCGTGGTTAACATGCCATAGATATTCTCGGTCGGGTCACCGGAAAGCAGGATGATATCCGCCAATTTTCCAGGTTCAAGTGTACCAATCTCATCTTCCATGCTGATAAAACGGGCAGAGTTGGGGCCCATAATCTGATGGATATCCTGCATTGAGAACACAATACTGAAGGACTTTAACTCGTGCTCCAGCACAACAAGGTCGGCAAAGTTCTGGTCCGTTGAGAAAGAAATCGAGCCATGATTAGGATCTGCATCCCAGACCCGACGTGCATTGATAATAGTATAAGCGCCTTCTGTACCTACAGCTCGGCCCTTGGTATCCCGATTGGCTCCGGCAAGTGCTTCCGGCCACATACGTCCATCTCTGAAGCGAGGGGTGTTATCACGTGGAAACTGTACAGGCGCCGGGGCAGCGGATTCACGATCAATAGTTGGCGCACCAAAGGCAATCAGGCCGGAAATAATCCCGCCGTTTTCGGCGATTATGCGAGCATCATCAAAACCGGTGAAATCTTTATTGGGCAAATGCACTAAACGTGTAACACCTGCTTCGACTGCAGCTACTGTTGCTGGCGTGCTGACGGCGTGAACATTCACCTGAACGCCCAAACTTGCGGCTTCTTCAACAATCGCCTTGAGCACTTCTATTTCTGCTTGCGGTGGGGCTGGTTCTGGTGTCAATCCAATTTCACCGGTATGCATAACGCCCATATCAGCTAGCGCCCGAACAGCCGCTCGCGCTTCAGCCGGCGTCTGACGCAGACTAACACTGCCCGATGGGATCAGACGCGGGCCAAGAACCTCGCCACTTGATATACGATTACTCAGAGCAAGATTTCCAACAGCATCACCACCGCCGTTCAAAACGGTTGTGTAACCCGCTTCAAGCAAGGAGCGCATCTGCGCTTCAAAATCCTCACTGTCACGAACGTGCTTGTGATCATCAATAAATCCAGCCATCGCTGTCATGCCTGCAGCATCGACTACATCGCCAACAGTGCGTTGCGGGTTACCGGCTGATACTGAGCTGATACGACCATCCTCAATAACAATTGAGCCATTTTCGATGATGTTACCGGGTGTCACAATAATACGCGCATTAGTGATGGTCAGATCCTGTGCCTGAACCTGGAGGCTCATTAAAAGCATCAGGCCACCCAAAATATGAGATTTTCCTGTAAAAAAGGTTTTATTAATCATTTTATTATTCTCTTCCCGGCCTTAGTACCGGTTATAAATTTAACTGTAATGAGTATTTGAATTTGGTTAAAAACTTTCCAACTATAATTTGTTATAAATTAGAGGTCGAAGTTACAAGCTTCGTAATGGAGAGTAATAGAATGATACTGGAAATAACAGGCTTGAGGACAATTTATTAAAAATTTCAGGGGCTGGCTTCCCTGTCGGCTTTTGCTTTCACTTTTCTTCCACATTTCCCGTTAATTTCGATTTTTAAGCCCCTCAATTTATCTTCTTCATGTAAAAAGAACCGGGGTTACGCTGGTCCGCTGGAAAGGGAGAAATAGCTTTAAATTTTTCCGCATGATGGGAACTGAGATAATTTAATGCGCCTATAATTTCCCAGCTACTGTTATGACTCAGGAAGGCTTCCAGCAGATATTGTTCATTCCACAGGATAACCTTGTCTTCAAGCCACTCACGGGGATAGTTTTTAGGGAAGAAAATATCATGCACATGCACAATGACGCCTTTCTTCAAACTCGGTAAAAGCTGAAGGTACTCAAACAAAACATCACCTTGCGGTCGAATGACATGAGATGAATCTATAAATAAAATATCGTTTTCTTCCAGCTGTGAAAAGAAATCCAGCTCCACTTCTTCCACTTTCCTACGAAGCACTGCAACATTTGTTTTCTCGAGCCAGGGCATTTCATAAGGCTCAATACAAGTATGCTCACAATGGTAAGTTGGGTCCTCAGCCTTGTTTTCATGAATGGCCTTAATAGCCATCAGGGTTGAATTTCCACTGCCAACTTCAATAATTTTTTTCGGCTTGATTGTTCGAATCAGTTGATACCAGTATTCTGCATCTCCCGACTCAAAGGAGCCATTATGCAGATAAAATTCCAGTTCTGGACCTTTAGTCAGCGGAATATTCTCAAGTTCTTTTGTGTAAGTAAATTTTTCCAGGTAGGCAAGCTGCGTATCAAGATTCAGATCGATACCTGGCAACTTCCTGTCCTGAGAATAATCCAGGCGGGATTCACGAAAATCAAATTGCGGCTCATAGTAATGATTACGAATCGGGAAGATACCCACCCGCAGCAAGGCCCCCTTGATCAGCGGCAATCTGTGAACGCCTTTTTTTCTGACGGCTTTTAAAATCCATGCTGAGAAATAGACAAAAGGAAGCAGTAAAATATCGACAGTTTTATAAATAACTTTTTTCATAATAAATGTTGGAACAAGCTGTGTGATTCATATTCATTAAGCATGCTCACCTGCAATAAGGATCATTGCAGGTGCCATTGTCAGACTTATGCAAGATAAGCACCTCCATTTACATGCATGGTCTGGCCCGTAATATAACGGCCTGAGTTGCCGGCCAAAAATGCCACAGACTCTGCAATTTCTTCAGGCAAGCCACGACGATGCACTAAATTAGTACGCGTGTCATGGTGTTGGGGCTTGTTCCCTGCTTCCCTGACCGTCTCAATCAAACCTGGCGCAACACAATTGACAGTAATCCCATCCGGCGATAATTCATGCGCCAGAGCGCGAGTAAAACCGACCAGCCCGGCCTTGGCTGAAATGACATGGGCACGATTAGAAGCACCTGTATGTGCAGTTAAACCGCCAATATTGATTATGGCAGCCTGGGGGCTTTTTTGCAGTGCCGCTAATGCTGCCTGCGTAATTAAAAAAACTGCGTCCAGACAGACGCTCATGACACGTCGCCATTCAGCAAAGCTTAACTCTGCAAAGGGGCATTCCGGCCGAATAGCGGCGTTATTTACCAGGGTATCAAGGCGCCCAAAACGATCCAGCACCTCTTTCATAATACGTGGCGCTGTTTCCGGATCTGCAAGATCACCGAGTGTAATAAGCCCCTGTCTGCCGCAAGCTTCCACCAGGCTTAGGCTTTGTTTAGCAGCTTCCAGATCATGGGCTGCATGAATGACAACATGGCTGCCGTTCTCGGCAAGCGTTCGGGCAATGGCCTGACCGATATTTCGAGAGGAGCCGGTAACCAGGGCTACCTTATCCGGCATTGACTGTTTTGCTGTGCCCATTATGCACTCCCTATGTTGCGGATTAATTCATGACCATTCTGCATGGCTCCGATAGATTTACAAATACCCAGCACTTTATCCGGATCAGGATGAGCTCCATAACGACAATTGGCATAGAATTTTTCGGTAATTTCCTGCTGGCTAAGCGGCGCATCACGACCGCCGCGCATATACCCCTGGCGAACTTCTTTCTGGGTCCCGTCTTTAAAAAACACCTTAACATGCCCGGTAAATCTCTCAGGATAAGGATTCTCAGGATCGACCTGATAATTCACCCTGGCAGCCAGTGCCAGCAGGTCCGGATCCGAAATTGATTCTGCCGTATAGTCTCCCAGATCGGCATGCCCCCTGATCAGACCTAAGGCGACCCCGAAAGGCACACTGAATTTTGCCGCATAGGGTGTCGGCGGTACTCTTTTTATATCCAGGGGTTCCCACAGCCTGTGCACATAGCCCTCTGCTGTTTCGCAAACAACTGACTCCACATCGGCAGGCTTTATTCCTTGTTCTCGAAGTTGCCGCGCACAATCAATATAGGGCTGAATCATGGTGCCACAAGGATAAGGTTTAAATGAAATTGTATTGCTGACAAAATCCTCACCTAGCCCGTCAAAAAGACAATCCAGTTTAGGCTTAACTGAAGCTGCAAATACCTTGAAAGCACCGTGTTCACCTTCAAACACATAGCGGGGACCAACAAACCCGGCCCTGGCCATAGCATAGGCGCGTAACCCGGACTGAGCAGCCCAGCCAGGATGCATACGTTTCGTCCAGCTGCCATCACCCAGATATTCAATAATGCCCGATGCCATGCTCCCGGCAATGCCCAGCGCGTTTGCTATAACTTTGCTGTCTGCCCTGCAGGCTACAGCAATACCAAAGGCTGCTGCAAAAGACCCAAGCACAGCAGTAGGATGAAAACCTGACTTGTGTATGGCTTTAGGTAAAGTTAAGGCAAGTCGACAAAGTATTTCATTGCCGGCAACCAGGCCCAGCATGATATCGGCTGAATTCAATTGAAAACGCTCTGCTGCAGCCAGCATGGCAGGGACCATCACGACACCAGAGTGAACCGGGCCTCCTTCAAAAGTATCATCAAAGTCTTCACCGTGGGCTGCCGTACCGTTGACGATGGCTGCACTTGAGGCGGAGACCCGCATATCATGACCCAACAGGGTGAAATCACCAGGTTCAGAAGCGTCAATCACGGCTTTTACATAGTCATTATTTCGTGCCGCAATACAAAGCCCAATGATATCAATCAGGATATCGCTATTTTTTGACAGGCTTGCTTCGGTCAGACTCGAGTCTTCAAAATTTTCACCCCAGATTCCCAGTCGCAGGGCTACACTTTCTTCATTCATGGATACTCCCCTTCATAATTCTCCCGAATCATTCATTATTTTCGTTGGCCTGGCTGACAAAATGCGAATCAACCTTCTAAGCAGCGAACCAAAAACAAATATCACGGCCAGGGATAATAGCACCAGGGAAATCCTGTCATTTATAAATATGCTGAGATCATCACCCGATAATAAAAGCGATCGCCTGAAATTACTTTCAATCATAAAGCCAAGCACCAATCCCAGAATTGTTGGCAGGAATGGGAAATTGAAGAGTCTCATAAAGTAACCAATGACACCTGCTACTAACATCACAGAAAGATCAAAGAGACTATTATTAATTGAATAAATTCCGGACATGATTAAAGCAAGTATAAAAGCATTAAGATAAGGGCGCGGCTTATTCACCAGCCAGATACAAACAGGCATCATTGCGATACCGATAAAAAACAGTGCGATAGCCGCAAAAAACAATCCTGTATACAGATCACCAACTACATCACCTGATCTTGCAAATAACATAGGTCCGGGTATTAAACCGTGAATTAGAAATCCACCAAGCAGGATAGCCGTCGAGTTGGAACCGGGAATGCCAAAACTCAGCAAAGGGATCAGGGAAGTCCCTGCAACTGTATTGTTTGCTGTTTCCGGTGCTGCGATTCCTTCTGGCGAGCCTTTGCCAAATTCATCTTTTGACTTTGACCAGCGCCGGGCTTCGTTATAGGACATGAAAGAGGCGATTGTTCCGCCAGCACCAGGAATGACTCCTTCAAAGCCGCCGAATAATGCTCCAATTGACTGCGGCAGAATGAGTCTTTTTTTAAGCTTATTATCAGGAAAGAGAATGCGTGGTGCTGCTTTTACCCGTATGTCTTCCAGTGCTGATGCCTGCTTCAGCAACTCACTCATGGCGAACAAACCCACCATAATCAGAATGGGCTGGATACCCGATAATAAGTCTGAAACGCCAAAAGTAAAACGGCTGATCCCTGAGACGGGATCGGTTCCTATGGTAGCTATCATCAGACCAAACAGGGCTGCTATCAGCCCTTTGACCAGTGACTCCTCAGCTAAACTGACAATCACACTCAGACCCAGTACTCCCAGTGCAAAATAGGCGGGAGGAGTAAAAGCCAAAGCCATTTGAGCCAGCGGCTGGCTCAGCAGCACCAGAAAAAACAGCCCGACAAAGCTGCCGATAACACCTGAATACAGGGAAATTCCCAGCGCAAGTCCTGCCTTGCCTTGCTGATTCATCTCATAACCATCGATGACAGAAGCTGCAGCGGCATTGGTGCCTGGAGTACGAATCAGAATTGCCGGTATGGAGCCGCCATATTCCGCGCCAATATAGGTAGATGCCAGCAATACAATTGCCATGGACGGTTCCAGAGCATAGGTAAAAGGCAGCAGCAGAGCCATGGTGATAGATGGAGAAATACCCGGCAAGGATCCCCCTACTATGCCCCATGCCACTCCCAATAAAGCCGGCAGAATCAAAGAAACATGTATCGATTCAGTTAAAAATATGAGTATTGAGTCCATATTTACCTATAACAAAATGCCCGAGGGCATAGGAACATTTAATAGGAGTACAAAAATTGCCCAAAGTATCAGTGCCCCTGCCCCCGCTATAAAGGCAAGACGCAAATTGAGTTTGGCACCGAGATAAGCGGCAACAAGCGCAAGCAAAATTGCAACTGAAATGATATAACCCAGAAAGGAAACCAAAACCAGATAGGATATTGCCAGACATAGCAAACCAAGAGCCCGTAAAAGGCGCATCCCCTCGCCATGCCATTCAAACCTGCCAGAATCATTTGTTTTTATGGCATGTACGACCGACTGGATGCATAAAATAATACCCAGACTTAACATCAGAATACCCAGAACTTTTGGCATTCCTGCTGGCCCAACTGTGTCTGCCAGCGCACTGACGCGCTGTTTGAATGCAAAGTACAGGTAGAGACTTCCCAGCAAGATGGCAATTAATCCGGCAACGAAATCTTTGGAAATCACAGGATACTTCAAGGCAGATTAACCTCGGTGATCAAGTACGGCTGGGCATGGAACAGATAAGGCCCGAAGCTCATTCGATAATTCCAACACTGCGCAGGTAGGCTGCAGTCTCATTTGCAAAGTCGTCAATAAATGCCTGGTAATCAGCATGTTTAATGTAATTCGGACGCAGATTGTCAGCAAGATAAGATGCCTTGTACTGTGGATCAGCCATCACTTTCTCTATGGCTCGTTCCCATTGCAGTATGATTTCAGGAGGCAAACCTTTGGGAGCAGCTATTCCTCTGAATTTACGGACAACAACCATATAGCCCAGTTCCTGCACGGTTGGTATTTCCGGAAATTGTGCCAAACGCGTGTCACTCAGGGTTGCCAGTAATCGTAATGATCCTGCTTCCAGCTGAGACTGTAATTCCTGTGCTTCACCTACGCCGATATCCAGAGTGCCGTTCAGCACATTAATCATTAAGTCTCCGCCACCCTCATGACTGATGACGGCAGCATTAACAGCTGTGGCAAGTTTTAATTGTTCAAGTGATTGTCTTTCCATTGATGCCGGGTTGGCAGCTCCCCACAAACCCCGTGAAGTTCTGGCTTTATCAAGCACATCTTCCAGACTATAGAAGGCACTGTCAGCAGAGGTATAAATAAGCTCAGGATCAAAAAAAAGATTTACCAGGGGATCAAGATCTTTGTAGGTATAGGCCGGTTGCGATAGTAAAGAAGTGTAAATAAAGGTAGGCGTTGTCGCATAGAATTTAGAGCCATCCGGATTTGCTCTGGCCAGTTCTGCTATGGCACTGGCGCCAGACCCGCCTGTGACATTCTTGATTATGATGGTCGCACCCAATTCCCGGGACAGATAGCGGGATAATTCCCGTAAAAAAACATCGCTACCACCACCTGGCCTCGAATGAGTAAGCATGGTTATTGTATCGACAGGATAGTTCTGTGCATAAACTGAAAAACTGCAACACATAATCAGTAATGCTGAAATTGTTACTCTTAGTGTCTTCATGTTGTTCTTTTTTATAGTTTTTAAAGGCCGCCTACGCAGCATTTTATTTAGCCAAACATGAGTTTGCTTATCAAGGCTCCTATCACGGTCATCGACATGCCCCAGGCCAGCAGGGCATTAAAAAATTTACGTGTGTCAGTGCCAGGAGCCGCACTGGCAATATACAGCGCCCCTACTGTAGACAGTGACGATAAATCCACCAGACTGGCATTAACACTCATTGCCCAGGCAATATTCAGAGGATTCATACCACCCAGTTGCTCGGCCAGAGATGGAACCATCGGTAAAAAAGCCGGTAAAACCACTCCCGAAGTACTGCTGTATACCGAAATAAGTCCGGACGCAAAAGCGACAATAGGGTTGATGGTTTCTGCTGTTGCGATTGTTGCTATCCCGCTGGTAATAAGTTCAAGACCATTTGTCGCATTCAGCAAGGCAATCAAGACACTGACGCCGGTCACCATTAAAATAACGCGCCAGGGAATATTTTTGATTGCTTCTGCTTCATCCACTGTTTTGAGCAATACCAGCACTGTTGCAACGATAATCCCAACCATGCCGACATCATATGAAAATCCTGCCACCAGAATGATGAAAACAGTAATTCCGGCCACCGTAATCCAGTGCTGCTTCTGCATGGATTCGAGAATATTCGCATCCATGGCTGCAGCACTTATATCGCCATCCTGATTATGTCGCCTAAACAATTTTAGGCCGCCAAATAAAAAGAAGGTGCCAAAGCCAACCAGTGCATGGGCAAAGGCATTATAGGCAAAGGTATACCACGCATAGCCGCCAAGACCTATCTGATCCATGACGCCATTAGCAACAATCCCGGTTGGTGAAAAAGGCGACAAAGTTCCCGCCAGTACACCATTACCTGCCATCACGGCCATCAGCAAGGGGGGTATTTTTGCGCGTCCCGCAACTGCCATAGCCGGTGGAGCCAGTAAGGCACTGGCAGGGGTGGCTCCCGCACCAATGGTTGAAATCAAAAAACCAACCATAAAAAACATGATGGGCAGGACGCCCGCATGTCCACGGCATAAAGCCACAGCACGGGCAGTAACGCGCGATAAAGTGCCATTGCATTCGGCGATCGAAAATAACAGCGTTACACCCAGCAAGGTTGTAAAAAGAGAGGTAGGAAAGCCATCAAGCACCATGGCCGTGGACATATCACCAAAACCGACGCCGATAATCAGCGCCAGAGAAAGTGACAATATGCCGATATTGACTGCCGTGGTACAACTCAGCGTGACTGCCAGAGCCAACGCTGCTATTGAAAGCCAGGCCAGACTCATGGACTTTGCCTTGCCGAAACCGGCATCAGGCAAGTTACCAGTTCATTAATATCAGCACATTCATCAAGATTTTCCACCAAGGCAAATACCGCATTTATTTGCTCCTCACTCAATACCAGAGCAGCACAATCACTGAACTTCTCCATCAGGTCATCGCGTGTAAATGGCAGATCGGGTCCGCCCCGATAGCGTTCGTCCGCTTTTTGAACCAACTTGCGACCATCCTCCAGATCAACTTCGACCGTGCTGCGTATTTTCTCCCAACCCTGTGCTTCAATCTCAGGATCAAGTATACAGGTGACTTTTTTCATCAATGCCTGAGCCGCTTCACTTTTGACAAATTCATCATTAAATTCATGTATACCGGCTTTGCGCCTTAAGGCAATCGCACTCACCATAAATGCCGGACAAAACTTGGCCTCAAGCTCATTGTTTGCGATAGGGTAACGTAAAGGGTTTAAAATATTAGAACCGGCACGTACGCGAATGGCGACAATATTCTTTGCATCCACATCATTCTCAATGACAAGGCGTCGCATCGCATCCATAGTAGGGTGACCCAGGACTCCGCAGGGATAAGGTTTTATCGAAACGCCGGGCGACACTATCGTATGCGGTTTACCTAGTTTCCCCACTATGCGATTGACATCAAATCCACCACCCTGACTAAAAGTCTGGAAGAATCCCCAGGGTGGATCGAGCGGATCTTTGCCGCCGGTAAAACCACAGGCTGCCAGCTCTGCGGCAACAATGCCATTTTGCGCTGCACGTCCTACATGCAAAGGCTTGGTCATGGTGCCAAAATTCACTCTGATTCCAGAGGCTGAACTGGCAGCTATCGCCAGCATATGTTCAGTTTGCTCAGGGTTCAGATTGAGCAATTTGGCCGCAGCAACTGCCGCCCCAAAGGTGCCTACTGTTGCTGACGAGTGAAAACCTTTTTTGTAGTGATCAGGATGTATTGCCTCTGAAATTTTACATTCCACTTCAAAACCTGTCAGAAAGGCTTCCAGAAACTGCTTTCCGGAAATTCCTTCACGTTCCCCCAGTGCGAGGCTGGCAACCATCGGCGGAATGGTCGGATGGGTCAGTAAGCCAAAAATACGATCAGCACTGGTTGCTAACTGGGTGTCATCCCAATCCAGTGCATGTCCACTGGTGCCATTTACCAGAGCCGCGGCTGCTGAACTTGTCTTGTAGACCTGAGTGCCAAACACTGTTGTATGAGTTCTGGTATCCGTATCTTTTATATAGTCATGCAATATCTGACCTGCTGGTTGAGTCGATCCTGCCAGCATCACTCCCAGGCCGTCGATGATGCAACGCTTCGCCAGGGCAATGGCCTCGTCCGGAAAATCTTCATATTGCACAGACTGAATAAATGAAACTACGGCCTGACTGACCGACTCTTTGGTCGTTGAATTAGACATAAATACAAGTTACCCCTCAAATATCCTAAAGCAGACTTCGGAAAAAAAGGGATTAAACCATAAAATCTATTCGAGGTGAGTTTTGTTTAAAAAGAAGGCATCCCAATCTACTGCTAATACCGGGACTAAGCTGTGGATTCATGGCAATACAGAGTTGATTTAAGATTGTCAGGTAAACGATAATCGCTCTGGTTTAACTTACAAAATACTGCTAGATTCCTGTACAAGTCCTAGCATTGCAGGAATGGAAATAGAAATATAGCAACAGCAATAAAAAACCAAGAAGTCATTCAAGTCGATAATAATTAAAATACCAAGGGGCAGGAAATGAACTTATCCATCAAAAAAATAAGCCAGATAATACTGAGCATCTCAATAAGCATGCTGTTCTTACAAACGATGGCACGTGCAGAATCACTCATCATTCCGGGGTTTATGGGTATCGAAAGCTCATATATCGAAGCATCGGATTCAAATTCAGCTAATGCCTATTTCACGGTGGTCAACCTGCATTATGAACCGCTTTTGATTCTCGGGGTCAAGAGTGAACTTGTTGAGAATGTCACTTTTTATGATCACAACAACGAAGTGCTTGAATATATCGAAGTTCTGCCCGGTGAGCGTCTGGTCATGAGTCCAAATGGCATACATATCCAGTTAAATGCAGTTGACTCATCTATTGCGTCTACAGCCGGTGAAGCCCTTGAATTGACACTGCATACCCGACGCGGACGAGAAGCCATGGAATTCGTTGAAGAGTTTTTTGATAACTCTTTGCGAGAAACCAAGGGCGGCGGAATTCCTAACGAAGAAGAATTTGTTTTACATGTTTCGGTGCGTAACTAGCCGACAGAAAGCCTTCTACGACCAGGCCGCTTCAATTGGGCCCTTGCATGTTGAGCATTAATTTTTTAATGCTCAACAAACTTTAACAGATTAATCAGGGCATGAGCATGTTCAGCCGCCTCAATGCCCTGATTGGTTAAATAACCACCATCAACCTGAGTTGTGATACCTTTTTCAAATAAGCGAGCTGCTGCCTGCACTTTTTCGTCACCAGCGTTACGATGTATCTTTATCCCTTCCTGTACGCTGTCCAGATTAAACATACTCAATAAATTCATTTCTTCTATTAATTCCGGTCTGATTGCCATTCTCTTAACCTCATTTACTGCATGATTTAGTTTATTCCCGAACGCCGGATCATTCTGCCAATGGATCGGGCCTGATCTGGAAATGTACGACGAGAGGTTTAGAGCCGACCCCATCCTCTTTCAGCCAGGGAGTTCTGTCACCACTGGTAGCCCATATCCCACGCCCTTTCCAGCCTGCTTCAGGGTCATCGATACGCCCCTCCATACCTTTGGCATAAAAGCCCAGGGGATAGGGTAGATTCAAAGTAACAAATTCATCATCCACCAAAGCATGAATACCATCATAGAGATTAGCCGTTAATATAGGCACATTATCTCCCAGGCCCAGGGTATTATGCTGATCAACCCAGGTATAGTAACTGGATTCTATGCTTTCTTCCGGACGATCTTCAAAGCCTGGCCCAGGCGCACGATGAAAGGTCCAGCCTTCATCACAATGCGCGCCGGTTGCCTGCGGCCCATTCAAGGGAGCCTGGCAAAGACTTCTGTCAAATTCGCCCAGATGGCCACTGGCCAGTGAAACCCAGATCACACCATTGCGGTCTATGTCCGCACCTCTGACACCATAGCCTGGCAAGGGTACTGTATAAACCTCTGTTAATTGCGTCTGAGGGTCAAAACGGCTTATTGAGCCGGGATAGCCAAAGGCATTGGAGCCCCAGACCGAACCATCAACCGGATTGGGCATGACCGCGTAAAAACCCTGCGGGAAACGCAGATCTTTTGCCGGATCAAGTGGCTGACCGGGCTCTACCCATTCATCTCGTACACCATTGCCATTGGTATCGATGATAAAGGGAGACCAGCCGATAGCAACCTCGGCATCGCCGGTTTCATCAAATAGCCTTGTATTTAACCAGCCGACAACAGGCCCTCCCCCACTGGTCCATAGAGTATTGTTCTCATCTTCGGCAAACTGCAGGTGGTGCGTGCCAAAGCAGGTGTCCACAAAGGTATATTCCCCGCTATCAGGCTCATAAACGGCCAGCTGCCTGCCCGATCTGCTGGTTGGAAACACCTGGGCCGAGGGATGGGTTGAGCCCTCCATACACCAGTCAGGATTCTGATCCGCCCTGATGCGGGCAGTAAACCAGACCCTGCCAGTCGCATCCAGCATGGGGTTATGTGAATTGGCCTTGCTGTTCCAGATCCGCTCATCCCCCCAATAGGCTGACGGCATCACAACCGGATCTTCGAAAGTGCTGGGAGTATCTGCATCCCTTACCGGTGCGAAGAAGCTGCTGCTGGTATTGTTTTGCGGATCAAGAATCGGAAAAATATCAGTACTTAACTCAGGTGATCCGTACAGTTTGCCATAGCCATTTACCGTCGGATCACGTCGGTCAGTGCCACTTAAATCATGTAAATAGGCCTCAGGTGTAGACCAGTCACGTACCGTAAGGACCACATTTCTGGCCAGACCACTCGGACGTTCCGGCTGGCTTGAGGGCAGTTCCCCCGCCGCCACACGATCTGTCCAGTCACTTAAATATTTATAGGGCAGACCCAGCAACTGACCGGCTGCGATGCCAACCATATTCGTTCCGGCCTGACCCGATTGCATGCGTCTGATCCAGGCTTCATGCGAGCTCTCAAAGCCGGAAAATGCCGCTGGCAGGGTGCGCGTCGATAACTGGCCTAGTTGATGACAACCAATACAGCCCATATTCTTGATCCACATCAGATAGTTGTTCATGCCGCCATTGATAGGCTCAAGTTCAGCCTCGCTTGGCAAATCAAGCATGGAATACCAGTAGGCGGCTGGATAAACTTGCGCAGCGGTGGCTGCATCCGGAGCCACGATTGCCCTCAAATCCAGCCGATCTCCGGGTCTTGCGGCCGTTTTGGCAGAATCCGCCAGACCATAGCCGCGGACCCATAGTTCATAGTCTGCATCTGGTAAGTCCGGAATCAAATAGCGACCAGCGTCATCACTTACGACTATTTTGATAAAACGCGTAGCCAGATCGCCGGTTTCCGCAATGACCCAGACTCCTGCTTCCGGTCCCGCTTCACTGCTCACCATGCCAGTAATCGTATTACCTGATTGTGTTGTTGAAGTATCGGAAACAGGTGTATTTGTTGCTGTGTCATTATTTTGGCCGCTACAAGCCGTTATCGATACAAACAGAATTAAAACAAAGAAATTAGAAACAGTAGATTTGCATATATTCATGCCAGTGGCTCCTTGTAATTTATCTTATTAAGCCTGTCTTTAATGCTGATGCTAGTTTACGTGTAGAGCTTCATGGTGACAATCATGATAGAAATCCAAACCGGGGCGCTAGTTCAGGAATAGATCAATAAAATAAATGCATGATTAAAGTAGTCAAGTCAGTGCTGGCTTTATACTATAGACTCGGAAATTGACCACAATAATAAACACCGGATGAGCTTACTATGTTCTTACAAAAATTATCTTACTTTTCTAGCTTCCTTCTTATAGGCGGAGTTTTGAGTCTGGCTTTGCCCGTTCAGGCACAGGATTCACATGGCACGCCTGAATTTAAATTTGAGACCCGGCTGGAATTTGTCGCCCGAGTTTATATCTCACCACGAATAGACGTGGGCGAAAGTAAACGCGGAGAACGTCGCGTTGTCCCCATCACCGGAGGCACTTTCGAAGGGCCTGACATTCGTGGCGAGGTGCTTCCCGGTGGCGAAGATTGGCAACTGGTTCGCCCGGATGGCGTCACTGAGCTGTATGCGCGTTATCTGTTGCGCACCGATGACGGCTATGTGATTCAGGTGATTAATCAGGTGCTCTCTTATACGCCTCCTGGCGGTGAAAACTACAGACGCTCTGTGATCGACCTTGAAGCCCCGCTTGATAGCCCTTACGACTACCTTAATAAGGCGATTTTCCTGGGTACTCTGGATAGTCCCAGCGTGCCAGCTGGTGAGGATCGTTATGTGGTTATTTCTGCCTATCGAGTGCTGTAGCGCTTTGTACATCACACATGCAGCCCCTGCTTTCGCTTGCTGACCTATTGCTGATGATTCATGACAACTAAAAACAACAGTTCACTGCAACGCCGTCTGCGTCAGGAAATCCAGGGGGAAGTCCTGTTTGATGATTTTTCCCGCGGTCGCTATAGCACAGATGCCTCCATTTACCAGATTATGCCTGAAGGAATCGTTATCCCGGCAACTGAGCAGGATGTCGAAATAGCCGTGCAGATTGCTGCTGAAGAAGGGGTTCCTGTTCTGCCCCGTGGCAGTGGAACCTCACAGAATGGCCAGGCCATCGGTAAAGCCCTGTTAATTGATAGCACCCGGCACCTGAATAAACTGATTGATTTTAACAGGCAAGAAGCTACGGCTTGCGTACAGCCAGGCATGGTTCTTGATCAACTCAATCGTGCACTTAAAGCTGATGGTCTTTGGTACCCGGTTGATGTATCAACAGCCAATCGAGCTACTCTGGGAGGCATGACCGGCAATAATAGCTGCGGTGCCCGCTCCATCCGCTATGGCAACATGGTGCACAATGTCAGATCAGTTGAAGCTTTGCTTGCAGATGGCAGTCGTGCCCACTTCAAAAAATTGACGGAAGACCCGGCCCTCGATGGTTCCTATGCTCAATTGGTTCAGCAGCTGCTTGCCCTCGGCAAGCGCGAAGCTGATGAAATCGCCAGTCGCTTCCCAGACCTGCTGAGACGCGTTGGCGGCTATAACATTGATGAACTGGTAAAAACCCAGCCCAACATGGCCAGCCTGCTGGTCGGCTCGGAAGGAACCCTGGCATTCTTTCAACGTATCCATCTGAATTTACAGCCGATTCCTGCCAACAAGGTACTGGGTGTATGTCACTTTCCTAGCTTCTATGAGGCGATGGACAGCACCCAACACATTGTCAAACTTAAGCCATCTGCAGTCGAACTGGTTGACCGGACCATGATTGATCTGGCACGGGAGATTCCCATCTATGCCCAGACTGTAAACCGCTTTGTACAGGGAGAACCCGAAGCGCTGCTGCTGGTCGAATTTGCCGGTGAAGATCGCAATGAACAATTAGCCAGCCTGAGACAACTGGTCGAATTGATGGGTGACCTGGGCTTTCCAGATGCCGTTGTCGAAGCAACTGATGACGAGTTTCAAAATGCAATCTGGGAAGTCAGAAAATCCGGCCTGAATATCATGATGTCCATGAAGGGTGACGGTAAGCCGATATCGTTTATTGAAGATTGTGCTGTCAGGCTTGAAGATCTCGCCGAATATACCCGGCGTCTAACCGACATTTTTCACAAATATGGGACAACCGGTACTTTCTATGCACATGCCTCGGTGGGTACTCTGCATGTACGCCCTGTACTGAATATGAAAGAAGAGAGTGGCGCTAGTAAAATGCGCGCCATTGCCGAAGAAACCATGGCCATGGTACGTGAATACAAAGGCTCTCATTCGGGTGAACATGGTGATGGTATTTCACGTTCGGAATTTCATGAGCCAATGTTCGGGCGTCGCATGGTTGATAATTTTGAAGAAGTAAAACGTTACTTTGACCCCACGGGTTTATTCAACCCTGGCAAAATTGTTAATCCACATAAAATGGATGACCGCGAGATTATGCGTTTTGCTCCTGGCTATGCTCCGCTTAAAATCGCCAGCACGCTTGACTGGTCTGACTGGGGGGGCTTGGACCGTGCCACTGAAATGTGCAACAACAACGGGGCCTGCCGCAAGGCTAATGTCGGTACCATGTGCCCGTCCTATCGTGTCACCAAGGAAGAACAGCACCTGACTCGGGGCAGGGCCAATACCCTGCGTCTGGCCATAACCGGCCAGCTTGGCGCTGACGCTTATACCTCCGAGGCCATGTATCAGACCATGGAACTCTGTGTCGGCTGTAAGGGTTGTAAACGCGAATGTCCGACGGGTGTTGATATGGCAAAAATGAAGACGGAATTTTTGCATCACTACCATCAAAAGCATGGCTTATCACTACGCGATCGTCTGTTTGCCTATTTGCCCCGCTATGCCCATAAATTAAGAAAACTAAGCTGCCTGCTGAATTTGCGCGACCAGCTTCCGGGCATGGCAAAACTCTCCGAGTGGCTGCTGGGTATCAGCAGCAAACGGCCGTTGCCGCGCTGGAGACGCGATCAATTCAGTCACCAGAAGCAACAACCAAACATCAACAAGCAACGCGAAGTCGTGCTGCTGGTGGATACCTTTAACAGTTGCTTTGAAAGTGAAAATGCCTATGCAGCACTGAAAGTTTTACAAGCTGCGGGTTATCACGTCAGCTGCCCAGGCCCGGTCGACCAGGGCAGACCCTTATGTTGTGGACGTACTTTTTTCAGTAATGGCTTGTTAGACGAAGCCCGCATAGAAGCCAAGCGCATGATTGAGACACTGCTGCCCTACGTGAGGCGGGGAGTTCCTATCGTCGGTCTGGAGCCATCCTGCCTGCTCACACTCCGAGATGAATATCTGTCCCTGCTGCCCGGTAGCGAATCGAAACTGCTTTCTGAAAATGCCTTCTTGTTCGAAGAGTTTCTTGCCAAGGAACAGAATGCCGGCCAGCTCAAGCTGAATTTACAGGCCATAGATTTCAAAAAAGCCTTGTTACACGGGCATTGCCACCAAAAAGCGTTTGCCGTGATGTCGCCGGTGCAACAAATACTGGCACTGGTGCCCGAACTTGAAGTCAGTACTATCGAGAGTTCCTGCTGCGGTATGGCAGGCTCCTTTGGCTATGAAAAAGAACATTATGATATTTCCATGCAGATGGGAGCCTTGTCCTTATTTCCAGCCATTAACAGCGATCGGGGGGAGAGTTTGCTGATAGCCGACGGCACCAGTTGTCGCAGTCAGATTCAACAGGGTACTGGCAGAGAAGCACTGCATGTAGCACGGGTACTGCAGATGGCACTGGCAGATTGAATTTCTATATCAATCGAAGTACCCACATCAGGCATACTGTCATAAATGACGCCAGCCCCCCAACCAGAGTGGCTCCGCCATAACTGAACACCGCATCCGGCACACTCAGTCTCGATAATGAAGTGCAGACCCAGAAATAACTGCTGTTTACATATTTGATGATCACCGATCCGCTGGCGCCGGCCAGCATGGCGGCTTCGGGAGATAAGTTTAAAATCCCCAGCATGGGGGCAACCAGAGACGCAGCGGTTATAACTCCGACTGTTGTTGAACCTGTGATCATGTTGCCAATAATACCGATAACAAAGGGCAGCATGATGGTCGGTAATCCGTAGTCGGTGAAAATCGCAGCAATAAAATCCACTGCCGGTGTGCCGCGCAGAATTGCACTCAATGATCCGCCCAGGCCGGTAACTACAAGAATCATCGCGGATGTTTTCAGGGCTGCTTCAACCCATTTGTCCTTGGCATTATGTTTATCTTCGACATTTTTGATATTACGGTAGGCCAGCCAGACCCCAATTGATAAGGCCACCACCGGCCAGCCCAGATAAAGAAAAATAGTTCGCAATAGATGTCCTTCCGGGAGAAAAAGTGTAACCACACTTTGTGTGCCGATCAGCACAATCGGAATAACAATCGGCATATAGGAACTCAGGGTGCTGGGTAATTCTGTGACCCCTTCAGCATCAAGATCTTCAATCGACACACCTTCAAACTCCTCACTGGCCATAGTCTTTATACGTGGACCAGCCACATAGACGCCCCAGGCCCAGCTGGCAATTGAACCGACCAGACAGGCGATGCTGCCAAAAATTATTGTCTTACCAATATCCGCGTCGACGATAGCCGCCGCTGCCAGAGGGCCTGGAGTCGGCGGCACGATGGCATGCGTCAACTGCAGTGCCCCAACCAGACCCGTCGACATGGTCGCTATGCCAACCCCCATGGTCTTGGCTGCAGAATGTACAAGGGGATTTAAAATCACATAGGCAACATCCGAGAAGATGGCCACGCCTATGACAAAACCCGTCAGGGTTAAGGCCAGTGGCATACGTTGACTGCCAATCAGGTTCACCATGGATCTGGTAATAACCTGAATCGCCCCGGTATGTTTTAAGGCTTCTGCGATGATGGAGCCAAGTACAATAACCACACCGATAGAACCCAGCGTATTACCAAAGCCGCTTTCGAAGGCATCGATAAAATTGTTTTGCTGAACGCCCGGTAAAATACCGAACAACATGATTGGAATCAGCAAGGCAAAGAACACATGCCATTTCCATTTAGCTATCAGAAACAGCAGTAGAAAGATGACAATTGCAAAGCCAATTAAAGAGACTGCAGCGCTGGTACTAACTGCTGAAGAAGCATCCATAGGGAATCCTTTTCTTATTATTATCTTGAGTAAGCTTATTGACTGGCCAGATACTCCAGCGCGGCATTAATACCGCCTTTGTTATAAGGTATCCCGGCAAGACTTAAACCCATTTCAACTCCTCCCAGAGTACCCGCCAGACTTAGGTCATTGAAGTCGCCTATATGGCCTATCCTGAAAATTTTGCCTTTGAGTTTACCGAGGCCGGTCCCCAGAGACATATTGAAACGCTCCAGAATAATACTCCGAAGCTTGTCCGCATCATGTCCCTCCGGGACCAGAACGGCGGTGGTTGAATTACAGAACTCCTCAGGATTGAGGCAAATATTGTCCAGTCCCCAGCCTGCTACCGCCCGGCGTGTAGCCTCAGCCAGACGTGCATGTCTGTTTAAAACATTTGCCAGCCCTTCTTTATGCAGCAAGGATAAAGCCTCCTGTAAGCCGTAGAGCAGGTTGGTAGCCGGTGTATAGGGATAATAGCCCTTCTCATTAAAGCTAAGCATGGCATCCCAGCGCCAATAGGAATGAAAGGAGCCGGATTGTTCAGAGGCAGCCAGCGCTTTTTTGCTAACGGCATTAAAACTCAGACCCGGCGGCAGCATCAGCCCCTTCTGAGAGGCACTGATAGTGACATCCACTTGCCATGCATCATGTTTAAATTCGGTACAACCGAGCGAAGACACCGCATCCACCATAAATAAAGCCGGATGTCCTGCCGCATCAATAGCCTGTCGCACCAGGTCTATGCGACTGGTTACACCGGTGGATGTTTCTGTGTGGACGGCTAACACGGCTTTAATACTATGTTTCTGGTCCGCTCGCAGTGCCTCTTCAACCTTGGTGGGGTCCACGCCATGACGCCAGTCACCCGGCAACCAGAGAATTTCCAGTCCCAATTTGCTGGCGACTTCTTTCCATAAAGTCGCGAAATGTCCCGTTTCACAGGCAAGCACCTTGTCACCAGGAGAGAGCGCATTTAGCAGTGCAGCTTCCCATGCGCCGGTGCCTGATGAAGGATAAATAAAGATGGGCGACTCAGTATTGAACAGTGTTTTCATCTGCTCGAGTATGCTGAAAGTTAACTCGGGAAATTCCGGGCCACGATGGTCTATAACCGGACGCGCCATTGCGCGTAATACACTATCCGGAACATTTGATGGTCCGGGAATCTGAAGAAAATGCCTGCCAGGCTGGAAAGAATTTGTACTCATCACTTATTTTTATTCTCGTATTAATGAAAACCGAATAACACTGCTTCGCCTGCTTTAGATCACTTCAAGCAAGTTATCGAAACACGCACTTAAACTTCTGGCCCTGCCACTACAGGACCTTCTGCAGCCTTAATAACATCATGGTATCCAGCGAATGACCATAGTTTTTTTATAAACTACAAAAAATACTCATACGTCATATTGAAAATATTACACTCTTCGTGAAGCCTGTTGTTGCTCGTTCACTCTATAGCTCCTGTTCCAGGTGCTTACTGCGCTTTCAGGTATGCAGGCTCTTTTGAAACGGGACTGTTCATCAAAATATTTACCCCGACCTTGTTACTTTATGGATCACCAAATTTAGCCAGAATAACGCCGTAAACGCTCATGGCATCCCACAGATTTTGCAGGCGCAGATTCTCATCTTCTCCATGCTGATTATTGTCATGGTTCGCTAAAGGCAGCACGATGATCGGAGTATCCATACGATCATCAAAGTCGTTTAAGGGCAGACTGCCTCCCATACCTGGCGTCAAAATCAGATCCGGCGCAAGCTCCTGCATGATCGCAATCATCCGTCTCGCCATTGCTCCATCCATCGACGTTCTTAACCCGGTACTACCTTCTCCACGCCAATCCAGTTTGACGACTTTGGGGTTATTTCTCAGTACTTCATTGTCGGGCTCTTCATACACAATATGAAAACCCTGGCCGCGGATATGTGTTTCGATTAATTCCTGAACTTTCTGCGCCTGCTGATCAGGTACCAGCCGTATATTAAGTGACACAGTAGCTTCTGTGAGAATGATATTGCTGCCCTGGGCGCCTACCCCGCCGCCACTGATGCCTCTGGCATTGATGGCCGGTAAGGTAATAAGCTCTTCCAGACGCACACCTTCTCCTTCGGGAATATGAATCGAGAGTTCATCCATCAGGGAACTGGTCATATCAGGCATGTTGGCGATTGCACTGCGTTCCTGATCGGTGAGTGCTGCCACGTCATCGTAATAGCCTGCTATCTGAATTCTTCCTGATTCATCACGCATGCTGGTTAACAAAAAAGCTAATTCCATTATCGGATTGGGTGCCCAGTTGCCATAATGACCGGAATGCAGAGGGCGATTGGCTCCATAGGCTGTGATATCCAGCGTCTTGCTGCCCCGTACGCCAAAGACCAACTGAGCGCGACGCGATTGATGTAAAGGGCCATCCGAGAACAGCAATAAATCGGAATCCAGCAAGCCTGGATTATCATCAATAATCTGACCAAGCGTTGGAGAACCCTGCTCCTCTTCACCGTCCAGCAGTAATTTCAAATTAACAGACAGTGGAATATCGTTTTGCCGCATGGCATCGAGTACATGAATCAAGGCAATGATCGGCATTTTATCGTCGCCTGCAGAGCGGGCATACAAACGCCACTCCGGATCAAAACTGCCTCTCAGCTGATCAATGACCAGTGGCTGACCATTTTCCTGTATGGGAGCATCCAGCAGGGTTGGGCTGAATGGCGGATAAGTCCAGTCTTCAGGCAATACCGGTTGCCCGTCAAAATGTGCATAAATCAAAAGGGTTTCGCTGGCCTGTGGTGCTGACAATTCGGCATAAATATAAGGGGCTCCTCCAGACTGTAAACGTTGTGTTACAAAACCACGCGACTCCAGTAAGGCATTGATATGGACAACATTACGGTCCATGTCTTCAAGATTGCTTGCTATATTCGGAAGCGACAGCAATTCAACAAAATCTTCTATGATGCTTAGTTCATGCTCAGCTCGATACTCGCTGATGACAGCACGCAGTTCAGCAGAAGTCATCGTTTGTGCCAGAGAAAAATTCGACAACAACAGGTACAAAAAACCTGAGAACAGGACTTTGCTTTTTATCAACATGCGTGCACCTCTCTTCCTGGATCTAAAAAAAGTTCAGATCTTCCTCGATGATTTACAGAAACTATAAACTACCTGTCCCAAATCAGCATCCCATTTCTGGCAAACTACAGCTTTTGTACTATCGCGATATGCCATATATATTCCCCATCAATACCACACAGCCCAAAGACAACATGATCCAGTATTCGGGTAAACGAAATTTTCAATAAGTGTGCGATTTCTGCTGTTAAAAACTACGGATAGGATAGAATATGCATAGTTTTTATAGTACATCCCCGGATTAGTGATACAAACCCTGTGTTAAACTTCCGCTCGATTCGCAATGGCGCAAGCCTGATTCTGGCATTATTTGTCCTGAATTTTGTACTGACTTTCCATAATGTCTGGCCAACGCTATTTATTACTACTCGCTTCGAACTCTCTGTTGAGATAGCGATATTAATTCTTGCTCTGATATTTCTTTCCGGCTGGAAACAGCGAATCTCACCACATCTTGTCACGGCACTTGCCTTGCTACTGACCGTCATGAGCCTCGCCCGTTATATTGAGGTTACCGCCCCGGCATTGTTCGGCAGAAGCGTGAATCTTTACTGGGATGCTCAATACCTGCCAAATGTCGCCAGTATGCTGGCAGAAGTGGCGAACCCGATACTGGTATTTCTGATTTATTCAGGTGCCATACTGGCAATAAGCGCTATCTTTTTGGTTTTGCGTGTAGCCTTGAGCCGCGTGGTAAAGGGTCTCTATCAGCCTGTTGAACGACGCAGCCTTAGCCTGCTTATGACTGTATTAACGCTGGCTTATTTTGTCGGACATATAAACCAGCCTATCCATACGCTTAAATACTTTTCGCTGCCTCTGGCCAATACCTACTGGGGACAGGTCAGGTTTATCGCTTCTGCAATGGGTAATGAAGTAAATGAAATGTTGCCGGCAAGCGAGAACCTCAAGAGCTTCAATTTATCGAACCTGAACGGCGCTGATGTCATGGTGCAGTTTATCGAATCCTATGGGGCTGCTGCTTATGATATTGATGCGCTTGCCGAGACGATTGCTCCGGCTCAACAGGATTTTGCCAATAGCGTGGCCGAAACAGAACGCCGAGTTGTATCGGCTTTTATCGATTCACCCACCTTTGGTGGTAATTCATGGTTAGCGCATTCCAGTTTTATGACAGGGCTGAACATCGACCACCTTGCCACCTACAACCTGTTGATGACGCAACAAAGGACAACCCTGTCTGACAGCTTTGCTGCCCAGGGCTATCGTCCGATAGCCTTGATGCCTGGCTTGCGTGCCGACTGGCCGGAAGGTGCCTTCTATGGATTTAGTGCAATCTATGGTGCAGAAGAAATTAATTACACAGGGCCCGAATTCGGCTGGTGGCGTATTCCCGATCAGTACTCGCTGGCACGGCTTCATGACCTGGAAATAGCCAGCCATGATCGCCAACCCCTGTTCATGCTGTTTACTACCATCACTCCACATATGCCATTTCGCCCCACGCCTCCCTACCAGGCTGACTGGTCTCGTCTGCTTGGTGAGCGGCCTTATGATCAGGATGCCGTGGAAGAAACACTGGCATTGTTACCAGAATGGAACAAGCTGCAACCGGCCTATGCCGGAACGCTGGCTTATACCTTCCAATATATGGCTGGTTATATGCGGAACTATCCGCAGGATGAAAGTGTCTGGATTTTACTGGGTGACCATCAGGCTCCGGCAGCTGTCAGTGGTCAGGATGTTCGCTGGGATGTCCCGGTGCACATCGTTTCAAGAAACGATGCAATTATCGATGCGCTCTTGCAGCTTGGCTTTGTTGAAGGCATGACACCGTCCATGCAGCCGATAAGCAATATGCATGAATTACCCATCAGCCTGCTTTCAATATTTTCCGAATGAAGATGAAAACTTTACCTGTTAAGTCCGTACTGGTTATTCTGGCTTGTGCCGCTTTGACTGCCAGTGGCTGGGCTATATTAAACAATCCTTATACTGCGCCTGATTGGCCGGAAAGTGTCAGTGGCCTGGCGTTTTCTCCATATCAAAAGAATCAGCATAATCTGGGAGGCCCCCAGCCCAGCATGGATGAGATCAATGCTGATCTGACTTTGCTTGCCACGCAAACCCGGTCTATACGAATATATTCAAACGCCGATGCTTTTTTTTCCATTCCCCGACTTGCCTCAGCACATGATTTGAATGTCACGGTAGGTGCCTGGCTGGATACCGATGCCTACACCAATGACCAGGAAATAAGCAGGGCATTGCAACTTGCCGAACTGGACAATGTCACGCGGATCCTGATCGGCAATGAAGTGCTGCTGCGTAAAGAATTATCACTGGAGGCGTTATTACATCACCTCGATCAGGTTAGAGCCCTAAGTGACAAACCGGTCAGTACGGCAGAGACATGGAATACCTGGATACAATATCCACAACTCGCAGATCATGTGGATTTTATAGCCGTGCATATCCTGCCTTACTGGGAAGGCGTAAATATCAATCAGGCGCTTGAATTCACCAGAGCCAGAGTCAATCAACTGCAGGCTCTTTTCCCTGACAAGGCCCTGCTGATAGCTGAAGTAGGCTGGCCCAGTGAAGGCCGAACCAGATCAGGCGCAGTGCCCTCCGGAGCTAATCAGGCGCTGTTCCTGAGACAGTTTCTCGAACTTGCCAGGCAGGAAAATTATGACTACTTCCTGATGGAGGCATTCGACCAGCCCTGGAAACAGAGAGACGAAGGTGCCGTGGGTGCTTATTGGGGCATCTATGATGTCGAACGTCAGGCCAAATTTCCCTTTACGGGCCCCATACCGCTTATCCCGGCATGGCAGACACTGGTGACGATTGCAAGCGCCCTCAGTGTGTTTATTTTAAGTTTATTTTATTTGAGCAGTCACACGCTCACAACACGGGGTAAAACTTTGCTTGCTTCAATTGTGTACGGCTTGATGACACTGGTTGCCTGGTTGATTTATGACTACGCCACCATGTACATGAGTCTATCAGGCATTTTCACCGGCTGTGTGTTACTGCTACTCATGCTGATGATGGTTACACTGATGTTGTCAGAAACTCATGAATGGATTGAGGCCCATTGGGTCAGTCAGCATCGCAGATTACTTAAGTTGCCAATGCAGCATTCAGACTATCAGCCCATGATTTCAATTCATGTCCCTGCTTACAATGAGCCTCCGGAGATGCTGATTCAAACGCTGAACGCCCTGGCCAAACTCGACTATGATTGCTATGAAGTCCTTGTTATCGATAACAATACCAAGGATGCAAAGGTTTGGCAGCCGGTGGCACTGCATTGTGAAAAACTGGGTAACAAATTCCGGTTTTTTCATGTCGACCCGCTCAGTGGCTTCAAGGCTGGTGCACTCAATTTTGCATTAAAGCAGACCACGCCCGGAGCAGAGATCGTCGCGGTTATTGATAGTGATTATATTGTAGAGCCCGGTTGGTTAGCCGAGTTAATGCCTGCCTTTACAGAGGCAAATATTGCCATCGTGCAGGCCCCGCAGGCTTATCGGGATGCAGATGAGAACCTCTTCAAGACTATGTGTAATGTGGAATATCAAGGTTTTTTTGAAATCGGCATGGTTACCCGCAATGAGCGCAATGCCATTATACAACACGGCACCATGACCCTGATTCGTCGTGAGGTACTGGACCAGGTTGGCGGATGGGCCGAATGGAGTATCACAGAGGATGCAGAACTGGGCCTGAGGATTTTTGAACAGGGCTATGATGCCGCTTATACCTCTCAAAGTTTTGGCCGAGGACTGATACCGGACACTTTCAAGGATTATAAAAAGCAACGCCATCGCTGGGCCTATGGTGCCATGCAAATACTTAAGAGGCATTCGAAACAGTTGCTCAACACAAATGCAAGCCAGCTCACGCTGGGGCAACGTTATCACTTTATCAGTGGCTGGTTGCCCTGGATGGCTCAAAGTGCCAGTCTTGTCTTCAGCATACTGGCACTTTTTTGGAGTGCCGCCATGTTAATCAGCCCGGAAAACTTCGAAGCTCCACACTTGGCATTTTCCATATTTCCGATTCTGTTCTTTTGTTTCAATCTTTTGAAACAGTGCCACTTATATTTATTCAGGCTCAAACTGAATTTCTTCAAGACCCTGGGCGCCAGCATTGCCGCCCTATCGCTCTCTTATACCATTGGTAAAGCGATGCTTGCGGGTCTGTTTACCAGTAAACAACCTTTTGTTCGTACTCCTAAAAAAGCCAAACAACATATATTATCGATTGCGACAGCTTCATCCTTTGAAGAAATACTCTTGTTCCTGATGTTTGTCTCGGCCATCTTTTTGCTGTGTACCTCGGCACACCCGTCCTCCCCTGATTTTAGTCTGTGGATTGTCTTGCTCGGTATTCAATGCATCCCTTATGCAGCAGCATTACTCATGTCACTGATCAGCGCTCGCTTAATGACAAGCTCCATAGCCGGTATCGGCAAAGCACCAAAGGCTGCTTTTGAAGCGAACACCAATAAGTAAGGCGCTAAAGATTTCCAAAGTCTAACAAGCTTTAATAATAAGAATGAGAAAGGCTATTTTTATTTAAATTACAGCAGATCGGCTAGTGTACTGATTCAAGCCAGCTTTGAAATTTTTCTACATCCATGGCTTTGCCAAAGTAATATCCTTGTCCTATGGCACAACCGTTTGCTATCAGGAAATTCATATCTTCTATGCTTTCTATTCCTTCACCCACACAATCCAGACCCAGTTTATTAGCCATGCTGACACTTGATTCAATAACCGGCTGCATATGTTGTTGTGCATGAGCTCCTGTCACGAAAACCTTATCAATCTTTAGTTCCGTATAAGGTATACGGGATAGCATCTCCAGAGAGGAATGCCCGGTTCCAAAATCATCAATCGATAAGCCAAAACCCATAAGCCGCAGACGTGATAAGGTTTCCAGCGTAGGGGCAATATCTGTCATGGCAACTGTTTCTGTGATTTCCACTACCAGTAGTTCTGGCGCCAGGTCATATTCAGACATCAAGTTAAGAATCTTTTTTGGCAGATCAGTATCTGTGATACTGGTCTGGGAAAAATTAACACTTATAGAAATATCCAGATCAGCATCTCTCCAGAGCTTTAACTGTGCAACTGACTGTTCGAGTATTGTCCAGGTTAACTGATCCATAAGACCAAATTTTTCGACCAGATAAATAAATACATCCGGGTTCAATAAACCTCGTTGCGGATGTACCCATCTTGCTAATGCTTCTACCCCACAGAGTTTTTGACCCTTTAAGATAATTTTGGGTTGGAAGAAGGGCACAAACTGGTTTTCGTGCAAGGCTTTCGAAATTTCATCTATGTTTATGGGTGTTTGTGGCTTGCTTGCTGTAATTTGACTCTTTTCTAGCTGCAGTTCGAGGATTTTACTTAACTCAGGCAGTTTTAAAGGTTTTTCAATAGCACCGACAACGGTTAGACCATATTCCCGGGCCATTGCGTTAACACTTCGTAAAATGCTGGATTGTTTACCGCTTACAATCAGCACGGAAATTTTTATGGTTCTCTCTGACAATGTTCTGAGAAATTCCATGCCATCTACTTCCGGCATATCCAAATCTGTAATGATCAGATCTACACCATCAGATAGCCTGTCAATCATTTGTGTCGCAAGTTTGGCAGATTTGGCTTCATAAATTTGCTTCACGCCAATCCGCATCAACATCTTCCCAATAAGATGACATTGATACTCATCATCATCAACTATCAGGACTGTGAGTTCTGTAAAATCCATTTTCGTTTCCAGAGTGCTGCAGTAAAAACTTTCTTCCAAAGTTTCTAAATATGACTAAATTTATATGGTTGAATTTGGCGACTTAAATTAATGATTATTTTGCTTAAAACTATCCGAATCACACTGACAATTCCATCAACCTAGTTGCTTAATATATTCCTCAAGGTGATTTAATTCCAGTGGCAAAAGACGCATTGAAGCTGAAAAAAAGTCGAAATTTCCTGATTTGGAAGCTGCCTCAATTGTTTTGCAATGCATAAGCATTTTTTCTGCAGACACCGATTCTGATGCTACTTTCAGACCTTGTACCAAAAGCAATATCTGTTCAGTATTTTTATCTTTCAGCAGACTCAGCATCAATTCTACATCAGGCCTTTTTTCCTGCAAAAAGGAGCCTAGCAATTTGATGCCAAATTCACGATCGCCTCCGGTAATCTCATTAAGTTTTTCCCAGTTAACTGAAGGAGTCTTTTTATCTGAAATCTCTAGAGGACCCTGTTTTAATATGAGTTGTTTTGAAAGACAATCCTTTAACATTTCCATACTGACCGGTTTAATCAGAACTGCATCCATCCCTGCATTACTGCATTTTAGCTGGGAGGCTTCACCAACATCTGCCGTATAAGCAATTATTTGTGTATAGGGAGTTTTGGGGTTTTCATTTTCATACTCTCTAATCCTTTGCGCTAACTCATAACCATCCATTATAGGCATATGGCAATCTGTTAAAATTAAAGCAAATTTTTTGGTTCTCCAGATATCAAAAGCTATCGCGCCATTACTGGCCTCTTCAACTTGATAGCCGAGCATCTTTAGTTGACGTTTAAGCACCATGCAATTAATCGCATTATCATCAACTATCAGGATTTTATCGGATCTGGCCCTTGTCATCTTCGGCGCATCAACGGCTTCTTCTGATGTTTCAATATTAATGTTTTGATCTGACGATTTAATGCCGCCCTTATGAAGTAGCAGTTCGGTTTCAATATATACTGAGGTCCCATGTCCGGCTTTACTTTCGAGCCTTAAATCTCCTCCTAAAATTCTGGCTAGTCGTCTGGAGATAACCAGTCCCAGTCCTGAACCACCATAGTAGCGATTCGTGCTTTTTTCTCCCTGTACAAATGGCTCAAACAAAGTTTTCTGTAGTACTGGACTAATACCAATCCCTGTATCAACAACTTCGATAAGTATTATGACGCTGTTTTCTTTTATATATTGAAGGCTTACTTTTACATCAATAGAACCTTGTTGAGTAAATTTTAAGGCATTACTTATTACATTGAGTACGATTTGTTTAAGTTTGAATGCATCGCAATTCACCCATTCAGGGACATTATTATCAATATGCAGACTTAACTTCAGATGCTTCGCACGTGCTTCATCTGCAAAATTTTCAACAACTGCAGCAAGGGCCTCATGCAATGAAGCAATTTCCAAATTAACTTCCATCAAGCCCGTTTCGATTTGAGAAAAGCTTAAAACGTCATCCAGAATACTGGTAAGATTTTCTGTGGAATCATTGATGACCTTTATAACGCCCTGACGTTCGCTTTCACCCAGTTCCAGTGGATTTTCCAGTAATTCGGCCATTCCCCTAATTGCATTTAAAGGAGTCCTAATTTCATGAGACATATTCGCCAGAAATACATTTTTAGCGGTAATTCCAGCCTCAGCCTGCTCTCGCATCGCAAACATTTTCATAAATGTTTTCTCCCCATTTCTTGCCGCTGCTGTCAGATAAATAAGGTAACACAATGCTAATACAGCCATCGCCAACTGGACCTCTCCACCTTCAAAAAACAAACGTATAATTAATGGGCTCAGGGCCGAAAATGTGAACATATAGACGGATAATTTATCCGCAGAAAGACTGACCAGGGCTCCACCTGTGATGCCAGCAATTGCAAAGGGTAGAAAAAACTGATATTGAATATCGCCAGGAAACATAAAGATAGATACTGAACCCCAGGCTAAACCCGTTACAAGAGCCCCAAGGCGAACCCAGTTTATTGAACGGGACAAAGGCAAATCCCTCCAGGAGTATTGAATCATCAAATAGATAGTTAAACGAAAAATTTGAGCTGCAAGTAAAAAAAGACTCCATGTAATCAATATTCCTGGAGAAATAACTCCCCACAATAACCAATCACAAATTAAGCCAACTACTAAATTTCCTATTATGCCTGGTGGGAGCCCAACACTTAAAGCGCGCACGCGCTCTCTTTCAAGACTTGGGTTTTTATTTGCTGACGAAGCAGGCGAGCCAATACTGCTGGCCTGCTGATTATTTATTCTGTCCATGAAAATTGACACAAAAGCCAGGAATTATAGGTCGTACATGATTGAAAATTGGGCATTTAGGAATCTTGCCAGCGCATAGCTTTGTTTCTGTCATTGATGTATTTTTTTACACGACCAAACTGCTGAACAAGCTCCACCTCAAATCCTAGCAATTCACTATTCTCAGCATTCTTTGCTGCCGCCATCTCAATCTCTGCACATACCGCCGCCAAATCCTGTAATGCCGCAATTTTTGCGGCACCTTTCATTCGATGTGCTACATGTTCTATTTCTGAGCAATCCCCGGCCTTTAATAATGACTTGAGATAATGCATTTCTTCTTCCTTGTCGAGCAAAAACTCCTGTAAAATTTCATCATTAAAGGCTTCGTCTCCGCCAGTAATTTCATTTAAAACATCCCAGTCAACAGGGTCCGCCTCTGGGGGTACAGGAACCTCAATATTGCTCGATGCTTTATTCTCTTTATTCTCTTTATTCTCTTTATTCTCTTTATTGTTTATATTTTCTTTATCGCCAGCTTGCTGTGCGTCTCCAGCAAAAAATAAGCTTATCGTCGTTGCCAGTTTCTGTAAATTTACCGGTTTGATGAGCACATCATCCATCCCGGCAAGGAGACATTTGGATCTTGAGTCTGACATGGCGTTAGCTGTATAGCCAAGAATCGGGAGTTTCTTTTTTATGCCATATTGCTTTTCAACCATCCTGATGTTTTTCACCATTTCATAGCCATCCATTTCCGGCATATGACAGTCGACAATGAGCATTGAATAATCAAATTCCTTTAATTTCTCCAGGCCTTCCACACCATTACTGGCCTCATCTGAACTGTAGCCCAATAGTGCAAGCTGACCAATGAGTACTTGCCGATTAATATTATTATCATCGACAATAAGTATCTTATGCTCCCCCTTACTTTTCAGTTCTTTATAATCCTTAGATATATCTTCCACAATTTTTTCCTTAGAGCTACCTGTAAATAAAGCTGAATCTGCTATTTCCAATTCTAGTTCTATTATTGCATTGGTTCCTATTCCCAAAGTACTTTTTAAGCTGATATTCCCCCCTAATAATTTAGCCAGACGTTGCGAAATCACCAAACCCAGTCCGGTACCACCATAGTCTCTATCAATATCAGAACTGGCCTGGCTAAAAGGCTGGAATAGTTTGTTTTCATCTTCCCCGCTGATGCCAATACCTGTATCTGCGACATCTATGCCTATATTGGCCCAACCATTTCCCTTGCTTATCAAAAAGGTATTAATGGTGATTCCACCGATTTTAGTAAATTTAATAGCATTACCAAGGAGATTAAAAAGGATTTGTTTAAGCCTTAAGGGGTCGCAATACACAACTTCCGGAATTTGCTCATCAAAACTGGAATTCAGATACAGCCCGTTTGCACTAGCACTACTTGCAAAGATGGATATAGCTGAACCGACGATGTCTTTTATAGACATGGGCTCCAAACGAATTTCAAGCATTCCTGCTTCAATTTTCGACAAATCCAGTATGTCATTAATAATTCCCGCCAGAGCATCAGCTGATTCCTTTGTAATACGCAATAATTTAGTTTTTTCATCAGCAGACACAGGATGCCCAAGCAGTTCTACAACACCGGAAATAGCATTTAAGGGGGTTCGAATTTCATGTGACATATTGGCTAAAAATGATGATTTTGCACGGTTAGCCATGTCGGCAGCCTGACGGGCATTCTCTAAATCCTCAAGCACCTGCTTGCTTTCTGTCACATCCTGTAATGCTCCAATTATGTTTACCATGTTTCCATTATCGTCATAGAGGCGGCTATACTTAACCAAAACATCTCTTGTTGCACCCGTATCTATTCGAATGATGCGATATTCAATTTCAAATATTACTAATTTTTCATCTGAATGAAGCGCTCTTGTGATTTCTGTACTAACCCTGTCTGCATCATCAGGATGACAAAATCGTTTCAAGTAAATTTCACCCTCCATCTGATATCCGCCTTCTTTGGCAGCAGTAGTCCCTAACAAGCTATAAAAACGATCATTCCAGGTGAAGATGGCTGTATCTGGATTAAATTCCCAGGCTGCCAGATTAGTAGTATCCATCGCGCGTTCAAGAGACTGTTGACTGGAATATAACTCTGACTCAAATTTTTTGCGCTGGGTTATATCTGTTCTAATGGCCACATATTGATCTGGCTTACCTTTTGAGTCCAGAAACGGCACAATGGTAGTAGCAACCCAGTAGAGCGTATCATCCTTCGCCCTATTACAAATCTCTCCTTTCCATACCTTGCCACTGGTAATGGTATCCCATAGCCCGCTGATAAACTCTTTTGGATGATAACCCGAATTAATTATCCGGTGATCTTTACCGATTAATTCCTCTAAGGAATATTTCGATATTTCACAGAACTTTTCATTAACATAAGTTATCCTTCCACGCTTATCGGTAAACGCAACAAGCGAATGCTCATCCAAAGCCGTCCTTATATCCTGCAATTCAAGAAGTGTCTGCTGATTTTGTATGTTTTGTTCGGACAGGCTTTCTTCCATTCTGTTTAGATGGGATGCCAGCCATATCGCCATTGCTATGATGCCAGCAATGCTCAAGGTACTAAACAGAGCGAGCGCGCTGCCTACACTTAAAATGCCATTATCTACCAGGTACTGGTTTAGCATGCTTTCTGATATAAGGAAGATACAGATCGGCAAAATCATCGGCCTTATATAACGTCCCCCCATAAGCTCACTGCTTAAAATGGCAACAAAACCAATTGTCGGTTTTCTCCACAGCATGATTGTTCCCATCAATAAAAACAAAATTGCAGTATGGATCGCCATAGAAGAATATAAAGCTTCATTATCCATCACAGGAACACCGAATAGATGTCCTAATAATTCAGCTAAACCGAGTAAAACAATTAAAACAGAAACGATTTGGGAAACTTTTATAAAGTCAGTGGAATTGACCTTTCCAAGCACTATTGCCAAAGCCACTAATAAAAATCCGACAATAGTGATTGGCGACATACGACCAGGGAACTGAGCTCTTGGATCAGTAGTGAACAGTTCATCTAAAAAAAGATCAAGCCCAAATAAGTATTCGATTCCGGTTAATAAGGGGATTAAAACCAAGGCAATAATGAAAACATTACTAACTGGTGTAGCGTATCGGAATGGTTCTTTTTGCTGCTCTATATATAATACTGAGGTCGCTATAACAAAACAAAGCGCTGTATTAAACTTCATACTTTCTAAATCTGGAATTACACTCAGTATCGCCTCAATATCGAAAAACCAGGCAATCATAACCAGCATTGGAACAAAAAAAATGATAATGATTAATTGTTTATGGAAACTGGGCAGGAAGTCTGAAAGTCTCATTAATTCCCTATCCTTCAGCAGCTAACACAGTAGCCAATACTTAGATATGCATCTCGGATAACGTCTCAATAAGCAACAAAAAATCGAAACATTATTGTTTCAAATAACAGCATACAGAAATATATTTTAAGATTCTATCTAAATGAGCACGCTGGAAATTCAGGTATTTCAGGCTTATTACTGTAGACTAAGCACTCAAAAGAATATTTAAGGATAAAAGCGCTTGATGTTGCCGGATGAATTTTCTGGATAGAATTTCCAATTGGAAGCAGGCATTAGCTAAACATTGAAACAAAAAAAACACACTTTATATTCTAGTGTTAAATTTCCAAATTCCAAATAAAGTCTATTTTACCCACTCCGTTTTATTGAATGAAATTTCAAAAATGAGAATGCCTGCTTACCCAAAGATACGACCTAATTTTGCTACTTAGCTTCGTTCAACTAGTAATTTGCAAGGCAAATATTATTCGGAAGGCAGCACATCTTCTGCCTGAAATGCCCCTGGCAGTCCTTCCTGCTGACTGAAAATATTGTCACGATTACCTTCCGCACATAAATATTCCCGAATACTCCAGTCGGTCTTCAGGTTAAAAAAGTACTTCCTCCAGATTGGCCGTTTTAAATAGTCAGGGTCTTCATATCTTATATTCACTTCCAGCGTTTCACCATTATCTATTAGACTGTACCATTCCGTGAGATGCGCATTTTCTGAGACTGGAATGCCGTCTAAAGAAAGCCAGGCCTTACCATTAAAATTCTGAGTATCGACTATTAAGGTACCCTTATCCCATTGCGCTATGGCATGCCCCATAAACCGCTGATCCTCAACCGGATCAGGATGTTCGCGACCATCGGTGTAAATAATGCGAAAGACATTGTCATACTCAAAAAGCTGAACGACACGACTTTCATTTTGAATGATTTCGATTGGATAAGGCCCAGCCAGATGACGAGGTATGGAAGGAAGGCACAAGGCACTGGGATCAAAAGCCGGCCTGACTACTGCAGTTGCTTGCAGGCCTTGCTCGTTTAAAAAATCTTCTGGTTCAAGTCTTTCGAAATTTTCATCAAGATTCCCAGGCAGGCTACGGTTGGACCTGATCCAGATTCCTGTCATATCAGCAACTTCTCCGGTCACGGAATCCATCGCCATATCGGCAGCTATAGCCGGATTCCCTGCCACCAGAGGTTGAAGCAATATTATCAGTGCAAGGACGCCAATCTTTTTAACTTTTTTCATCTCTGTCTCTCTTCTTTGTCTCTCTTCTTTATCACTCTTCGTCAGGATCAACTGCGCTTGGTGTATCAGCATTAATGATTGTTCCATCTGCTTTTTCTACGGTGGCGATTGCTCCACCGGCACGGCCATTTCTCAACGGATAGATCGTCAAGGTTAGTTGCTCACCAGTCAAAATCGTATTACGTGACCAGCCACGCCTGACCAGAGCATTGGGACTTCGGCCTTCTATGCTCCACTCCACGATCTCGCCGCTAGCATCATCTGTAACTAGTATCTGAATCCAGGTATGTGGATTGACCCATTGAAACTCTTTAACTTCTCCGGATATTTGAATCGGATTTCCCCTGTCAAACATATCAAAACTGTGATGGGCGCCAGCACTCATGCTAATCAACAGGAAGGACATTATCAGTAATTTACATACTCTATCTATTCCGGACATCTGCTTCTCCAATTAATGTGACACTTTACATGCTTCTTTGCGAATTAATAGCCTGATGACAGGCAGCCGATTATTATAAAACACTCCGGACCTTATACTAACTACTTAGCAATAATTATTTTTGCCTGCACTACACTAAACAAGTCCTCCAACCTTAAATACATCCTAAACAGGATAAACTGCTAGTCATGCCATACTGCATTCGCCACTTCTACACAGCGTTCCAGTTTGCGCCACTGGTCTGCTTCGCTGATATCATTGCCGTGTGCAGTGGAAGAGAACCCACATTGATGACTCAGGGCCAACTGTTCCAATGGCGCGTATTGTGCAGCTTCCATAATACGTTTGATGATTTCATCTTTTGACTCAACCCTGCTCAGCTTTGAGCTCATCAAACCGAGAACAACCTGCTTATCTTTTGGCAGGTGGCGCAATGGAGCAAAATCGCCCGAGCGCTCGTCATCATATTCCAGGAAAAAACCATCAATCTTCATTTCATTGAACAGTATGTCTGCCACCGGCTCGTAGCCACCCTGGGCCACCCAGGCGCTCTTGAAGTTGCCCCGACACAGGTGCACAGTGACGCTCATGTCCGCAGGCCGGTCTTTAATCGCATCGTTTACCATTTGGCAATATAAATGAGTGAGTTCATCAGGGTCATCACCACGTTCGATTGTATTGTTGCGAATTTCCGGATCACATAAATAAGCCAGGTTGGTATCGTCCATTTGCAGATAGCGACAACCTCTTGCAGCAAGATCCGCAATCTCTTCTGCATATGCTGTACTCAGGTCAGCATAGAACTGCTCCAGATCAGGATACACAGACTCACTGATGCCTTTACGCCCACCACGGAAATGCAGCATGGATGGTGCAGGTATACATACTTTTGGTGTTTGTTTTACTTTTGAATTAAGGAAGTCGAAATCCGCACCCTGAATAGGGTGTGCATGTGCAATTTTTGCATCTACATGCATGGTGGGAGGGCGAAAGCCTACCTCAGTCCCATCATCTTTTCTGAATTTGGAAGAAAAATCACCGTAGGTGACGCTGACCCCATCAAGCTGCTCAAGAAAGTCGACATGAAAGAAACTGCGCCGAAATTCACCATCTGTAATACCCTTTAGGCCTGCCTGTTCCTGCTGGCCAATGAGTTCAGTAATGCACTCATCCTCAATGGCGCGTAATTCATCAGCAGATAACTTTGTGTCAAAAAACTTTTCACGTGCAGCGACGAGTCTCTTTGGACGAAGAAAGCTGCCGACATGGTCGGCTCTGAAAGGCGCAGTCTTTTTCATGATATCCAAACCCTGTTAATAAATTAGCTACACAAACCATAGCTTCACCCTTACTCCGGCAATTCAAAAACATACAGGGCATTACCTGTATTAGGGTGCCGAATCTCCTGACTTAATATAGACGGAACGTTACGCGGACTACCACCACCAAGGCCCGTGGGTACAGCAATATACTGTTTAGCACCCACACTAAAACTGATTGGATGCCCCTGCACCGAAGTACCCAGGCGCGATTGCCAAAGCGTTTCACCGCTTTCAACATCCAGAGCGCGGAAGGTTCTGTCCAGGTCTCCAACAAATGCCAGATTACCAGCCGTTGTTAACACCCCGGTGAGAAAGGATGCTGGCTGCTCATAGGACCACAATTCTTCCATCGTACGCACATTAAATGCTGCAATTTTCCCTATATTGCCATTGCTGCCAGGCATTTCAGACCAACGCCTGTCTGCACCTAAACCACCACCGCCAACAATAAACTGGGATTGCCGCGCCCTGAGTTCCAGACAAGACTGACTAAGCGGAAGAACAAGACTCTCAGTGCCTGGGTGATAGCTCATGGGATGCCAGTTCTTGCCGCCAGCTGTCGATGGACAGGATTGCACCCACTCGCCGATGCGTTGTTCAACAATGTCATTGCGGTACTGCGGTCTGCCGGTTTCCGGGTTAAAAGTTTCAAAGACATTTTGAAACAGGGTTTCTTTATGCTCAATGTAAGCGCCGCTTTCTCTGTTTAGTTTCCATAGAATGCCGTGCTTGCCTACCGAGAAGACCAGCTTCTCACCATCAATATCAATCAGCACTCGTTCAAACACTTCATCCAGATCAAAAGTCTCACCCGGGACATGCTGGTAATACCACACCAGCTCTCCGGTATCGGCATCCAGCGCTAGAGTCGAATTCGAATACAGGGCATCATCATAGACACTCATATCCCTGCTTATCGCCATCCATGGTTTTGCTTGTGAGACACCAATAAACACGAGGTTTAATTCCGAATCAAAACTAGGTGTTATCCAGGTATCTGTGCCGGCCCTGAACAGATCATCCACTCCACCCCACGTTTCTCCACCAGGCTCACCAGTTTTGGCAACGGTGCTGAAACGCCAAAGTAGACTGCCATCATTGGCATCATAGGCACTGATAAAACACTTATTTTCATTGTAGGTAATACAACCAGACAGGCCTGTGAATATTTTTCCATTGCCAACCATAGGGCCACTGGTATTAATAAAACCTTCAGCTATCTGAATACGCCAATCTTCTTCTCCATTGCTGGCATTAACCGCAACAATTCCACCATCAGGCGTATTGATAATTAAATTATCTTCATAGATGGCCATGCCACGCATAGTGCCGGCTCTGCCCCCAAGGCTCTGCTCCCAAATGAGATCGCCACTATCGCCTTTTATCGCCTGAATGCGATTGCCGGGGTTAAATAGATAAAGTATGCCATCATGAACCAGAGGTGAAGTTTGATTTGATGCTATATCATTCATCGCCCAAACCCATGCCAGCCGTAGTTCATCAACATTTTCACGATTGATCTGATCAAGGGCACTGTAACTCCATGCCTGATGATTACCGCGCATCATCAGCCAGTCTTCCGGCTTAGGATTGCGCAATTCTTCATCAGTGACAGGTTTATAGTCTGGCACCAGACCAGCAACCGTTACCCCGGTGGGGCCAAACTGCTCTACAGGGCCGGTTCCAGGCTGACTTCTGCCCGAAGTAACTGTGTTAATGATGATTTCTGAATCGGCAAGTAAGAGCGTATCGCCCGCAGTAGCACCATTGGCAGATAAGATGAAAGCTATGATAGAGAGATAGGTTTGGTCGCTTAAGCCGCCAACATTGGTGGGCGGCATGGATGTTTTGATGGTTTCAAAAAATTCTGTGATGGAGCTACTTCCCCAGGAGCCGATAAAACCCAAATCTTTGAGGGCCGGGATTACCCCCCCTCCACTTAAATCGGCTTGATGACAACCGTTGGCACAATTCGCCTGATACGCACGTAAACCTAAAGCCACCTGTTCTTCTGTAAAAGCGGTGCGAACTTCCGCATCAGGATCAGCATTTTGTGAATAAGCCGTGCCGCAGAAGCTGCTCGTGCAGATTAAAAATGACAGTAGAGATTTGATCGTTAACAAAAATGCAGGCTTCGTATTCATTATTTTTTCCTTAGCTACAATTTCAGTTTCGGAAGGCAAGTAAATATCACTATTAAATCTATATTATTAAATCTATATTCCTCCTGTCTGGCTTCCTCCTGTTTTTACTTTGTCACTTAATGACCATTCCCTTGCCACTCTTTATTTCTGCCTGAAAATTAAAATCTACAATTTTCACCTGATCAGACTTCAATTTCTATCCAGCTTGAGTAAGTCGGCATAAAAAAGCCCAAGCTCTTTTGAACCCGGGCCTTGCGTCTATTGTTTGCCGACAATTAATTTACCTTATGCTCGGTCAAGGTGCGATACAACTAAAATTCGATGCATCTTCGCTATCCCCGCTACCGTCATATCTGGCTACCTGTGGATAGGGGCAAAGAAGACGCGTCCGGTCAGGAGCCCAATCCGCTGGTATTTCGATATTGGCATTCACCGCTGCGCCTTGTCCGCGAGCCATTGCTGTGACACTATCGGGTTCCACCCCCTGTTCCACCCAGTCAACCAGAGCGGAGAACATATCAAACTGATCCGTGCTGGGTCCGCTGCCACAATGTCCCATCCCTGGTATCAGAAACAAGCGTGCAAAATCATCGGCTCTACCTGCGTTCTGAGTATTCAGCTCAGAATACCAGCGTGAGGTATCATCCGGCGAAAAAACACCGTCAGCCATGCCATGGTAAACCATCAGTTTCGCTCCACGATCACGTAAAGTACTTAAATCACTTGGATTTGGGGGAGTCATAAAAGACATCGGAGATTCTGTGTAGGTTCCATCAGTTGCGAAAATTCGTGGGGCATCATTGTCCATATCAAAATTCATAGCAAACTGATAACCACCCAGTTCTTCAAAAGTACTGATGGGGTAAGGTGGCGTCGAAAATATAAAGGCTGTGGCCCCCGGGTCCCGGTTTTGACTTTGTGATGAATTAAATTTCCAGCCTGCCCAACTGGCACCTGCCATTCCCGGGTCATATGGAAAGCTTGAATAAAGCGCCTGACCAGCACTGTTGCGAGCACCATCCATTATATTGCCAAGTACCGTTTTCTGGTCCTGGCTAAGGCAGCTGCCATCGCGGTCTGCCAGGCAGGTAGGCACATCACGCTCCAGTTCAAAGGCAGCCTGACAAGCCATAGTGTCTGCAACAATGCCATCAGCCAGGCCATCCAGACCATCACAACGTTGCAGAACCCTGCTGGCTATCAAGTTTCTTTCCGCCTGGGTAAACGCACTGCTAATATCAGGATCTCCATTGGCATTCAGTGAAGTTGCAACCATGGTGAATTGCTGTACCGCATAAAGTTGGGCAACCGCAGCTTTTGGAAGGTTGAAACCAGGGTTTCCTGCCAGAATTCCATCATATTGATCAGCAAAACGTGCAGCAGCAACCATGGCATGACGTCCTCCATTTGAGCATCCTGCAAAATAGGATCTGTCCGGCCCCTTGCCATATGCCACTGCTATCAGCGCCTTGGCCATGGGCGTCAGCGTTGCCACGGCATTGTAGCCATAATCAATGCGGGCCTGGGGATCTAACCCAAAGAACGGAGCCGGTCCCTGGTGACCTGCATCAGAGTTAATTACTGCATAGCCGAGTTCCAGTGCAGTAGTTGTTTGTGCGCCACCCAGATTGCCTGTCGCTGTTCGTACAACACCATCAATGCCCCCGTTAGCATGATAAAAAAAGCGGCCATTCCAGACAGTCGGTAAACGCATCTCGAAACCTATGGCATAGGCATTACCATCAACAGGACTTAAACGTTGATTCATTTTGCCCTTAATTAAGCAATGCTCTCCTACTGTGCTTTCTTCCAATAGTCCCTGCGGAACAATTAAATTCTCGGAAATTTCTGTTTGGAAAAAATTAAAACGAGTATTCAGATCGATACAATTTGCTAACTCGGTACCGATAGCCGGTGACAATATATTGGCTGTTCCTCTGGCTAAATTAGTTTCAGTTAGTACTGCAACAGGTGCAGAACCGACTGAACTTGCAGTTGCTGCAGGTTCTTTGCCACAAGCTATAAGAAAACCGGCCAAGAGCAATGCCAAAGTTATTTTGAAACCATGTTTCGCCAGACTTTGCTTGGTTTTTATTGTCATTTTAGATTACCTCTTACACAGTGATAGGGTATAAGCGCCTTTAAATTTCAAGGAATAAGCACAGGAGATTTATTGCAAATGGCACATGGAATTTTTTTTATTATAATTTTGTAGCAGGTAAATCTAGCAAGATCGTGACGCCAATGTCTAATATTTTGATCCTGACGCCAATATCTAATATTTTGATCCTAACAGCCGAAGTCAAAGTACTTAGCTTAGGTTAATGACTGCAATGCTTCTGACTGCGGGCTACGAAAAGCTTTAATGCTAAAAACCTATAATTTTTCAAGCTCTTGTCCTTTCATCTTTACCTAAATAAATACATTATCCACGTAATTATTTGTTTATATTGAATACTTACCGGAATTCATGCACTGCTTCCGGCAGCCAACATCTTGCAAATAAAGGCAGTAAAACCTTTTCTTTACTGGTGATACATGGCATAGTTGCGCGGGTAATACGTCTGGGTATGCATTCTTATGTATATTTGGCGTGTTTCACTTAAAAATGCTTTATTAAAACCAAAATAAGGGGGAGGATTCAATGAAATCCAATTCATTTAAGATTAAACCGCTTACGATTTCTATCGCTACAGCGATGGCAGTTGGCTTTAGTGCCAATGCTGGCTTCGCACAACGACAGATTGAAGAAGTGGTTGTCACGGCCGAACGTCGTGAAGCTACTGAACAAACGACTTCTATTTCCATGGAAGTATTCAACCAGGATATGCTGTCTGCGGGCGGTATCACGCAACTGCAGGATTTACAGAATGCTATGCCTGGCATCCAGATTACCAATAACGGTGTAGGTAACGATATTAACATCCGCGGTATTGGTAACAATACTTTCGCACCATCAGTACAAATGGGTGTTCAGGTTGTTAACGACGGCCTGACTCACGGTGAGCCAATGGGCTTGAACGGTGGTTTCTTCGACGTTGGTACTATTGAGGTACTGCGAGGACCACAGGGCACATTCGTAGGGCAATCTGCAGCGGGTGGAGCGATTCTGATCAACTCCGCTAACCCTAACTTCGATGGCGTAAACGGTTATATTGAAGGCAGAGTGGGTAACTATCAGCATAACGCGGTAACCGGCGCTCTTAACCTGCCAATCAACAATACCTTAGCTGCCCGTATTGCCTGGAATTCCGAAGAACGTAATAGCTATTACAAAAACTGGGGTGGCAACGTATTCGGCAATGGTCAAGAATTAGAGGCACCAGGTGGTCTGAGTAATCGTCAGGTTCGTCTAAGCTTGTTATGGCAGCCTAATGATCGTTTTGAAGCAATTTTCAAAATTGAGCAAAATGCCGTAGATAACTATGGTGACGTTCGAAAACCAAATCCTAAGGCTCTTTATACAAGAACTCCGGATCCTGTTACTGGTTTGCCTGTAACAACACAAACCTGGGCACGTCTGCGAGATTATTCACCTGCTGAGCCGTTTGAAATAAACAATCAATGGGCAGGTAAGAACTGGCAGCAAAACCAGCAGTTCTCTCTGCGCATGTCCTATGAGTTCCAGAATGGCATGACACTGAGTACCAATACCGGTCACAACAAACTGCACACTGAGATGAATCAGTGGAACAGTGATGATGATTTCCCTGGTAACTCAAGTGTGGGAATCTGGCCAACCCGTTTTAGTCTGGACAACAATAACCGTTCCTGGACTCAGGAGATCAACCTTGCATCAGCCGATAATGGCGGATCCAACTGGATTGTCGGTGTATTCCATCAACAGCGAGTTACACCTGTACTTCTCCAGGTCCCTGGACAGCAAGGTGTGAATACCAGTTGCGGATGGCAGTCCGATGGCACTAATGTACCTTGCGGACCTTTAGTAGTTCCTACTTCCTGGACCCACGTTATTGCCCCGACATCCGTTGAGCATGATGCGATATTCGGTCAGTATAACTACGCTATTACCGATGAATTAGAACTTGCCATTGGTGCACGTTACAATGTGGACGATAGTCATTCACAGACACGTGTCGTTCTGCGTCAACCTGCTGCAGACCATATCGGCAGTGCTGCATGGAGCCCGGAGAATTGTGCTGAAGTAGGCGTACAAGGTACTACCTTTGGTCTTAGTCCAGACGTAAATGGTGCAGCTCCTTCATATGAGTGTTTTGCAATCATGCAGCCAGTTAACTCACTGGAAGCTGATGGCGTTGATAATGAAGTACCAACCTATAAAATTGGTCTGAACTGGTCACCAACTGATACCGACTATTTCTATGCTTTCTATGCCAGAGGTTATAAAGCAGGAAGTTTCGCCGGTCCTGGTGTTGCACCAGAAGAAGTCGATGATTATGAGTTTGGTTGGAAAGGTTCATTGTTTGATGGCGCAATAACCGGTGACCTAGGTTTTTATATGATGGATTACACTGGTATGCAGGGTGAGACATTCGTATTTAATGACCCTCAGGGTATCGGTTCTTCATTCACCAACTCAAATATTGGTGATGCTGAAATGATGGGTATTGAAGGTTCATTCCAGACCTTTATTGGTAATCTGGGTATTAATGGCTCATTTGCCTTTGCTGATTCAGAAATTGGCAGTGCGACTGACATACCGTTAAGCTCATTACCAGCCTGGTCATTAACTGATGCGTCAATTAACAATAACTTTGCCTATCTGCCTGATTGTTCGGTTGCTAACGTCGCCACACCGACGCCTTCAACTGGACTGCTGGCACCGGGAACACCAAATGGTAACTGCTTTAACTATGCTCCATATGTTCAGAACTATCAGGGTCAGCAAATGATTCAGGCGCCTGATGTGTCTTATAACATAGGTATAGACTACGCATTCCCGTTTGGTGATGGTACCTTGACTCCTCGTTTGGATTATTCTTACACAGATGACAACTATTCAAACTTGGATCAACAAGACTTTAACCTGCAGGATGAGCGTAAACTGACTAATGTCTCAGTGACTTATGAAAACGAGAATTGGACAGTACAAGCCTATATAAACAACTTTACTGATGAAGTATATGTTGCTTCAGCTAGGCTACAGCAGGTGCTTTACGGCAACCCAAGAACTTATGGTGTTAGAGCTAAATATAACTTCTAATACTGTAGTTCTTTAGTAAGCTAAAACAAAAACGGCCATCCTGCTTTAAGTGGGGTGGCCGTTTTTTTTACCCGATTGTTTATCAATTTCAACAGTGTTTTAATATTGCGAAAATTTCAGTTGCATGGCTGCATGTCAATTGGCAGGACTATGCTCATCAATAGATAGTTTAATGAAGCGGGAGTTTAGATATCCATGAAAAACTGGTGGTGTATTTGGGAGTCAAGGCTGTCTATCGCTCTATGTGAAGACATCCAGAAAACGGCTGCAGAAATTGCAGATAATACGGCTCTGGTGGGTAATAGAAATACTGAAGATAAGAACGGTAAAGCCAAGGAAGACTCGAGACGATCAAAAATTAAATTTTTTGATTACACAAATGCCAAACACAAAGTATTGTTTGATCTGGTTTTTGACCATGCAATAGCCGCCAACCGAACGTCATTTGGTTTCGATATAAATAAAGTTATTGATGTTCAATATACTAAATACCTTGCCGATGAAAAGGGCTTTTATAACTGGCATGATGATGTAACCTGGTGCAGCCCTAATATGTTTCATAGAAAACTCTCATTTTCTGCACAGCTATCTGACCCTGCCAGTTACGAAGGGGGAGATTTGCTCTTTGATCTGCCACCAGAGCTATGCCCTCCTCCTGAATCACTTCGTAAACAAGGTACTATTATTATTTTCCCGTCCTTTCTAAGACATATGGTCAGCCCAGTGACAAAAGGCGAAAGACATGCAATGGTGAGTTGGGTGGAAGGGCTCTGTTTTAGATAGTAACTTGCTGAAACCTAAAAATATTTTATAACTCAAGCTTCTCTTGAATCATTTGGCGGGTATTTAAGAAAGATTGAATTCCTGCACCCCCAAATTCAATTGCCGATTCTGCAAAACTCAGCGCTGACTGATATTGCCCTAATTCATATAGTACATGAGCAAGGTTATTATAGGCCGGCGCATAAGTTTTATTTTGTAGCGTCAAGTTCAGTAAGACATCCGCAGCAGCTTCTAAATCGCCAAGCTCATAAAGATAATTCCCAAAGGCCATTGATAAATTTGGGTTTGCTGGCCATTGTGATATGCCTGCACGATAAGCCCTGGATACGACTTGTTGATCAGAATAGCTTGTTTGAAAATCAACTAATGCAAGGAAATATTTATCCGCTTCTGCTGTAGCTGGTATTTCTCCTGCTTGAACAATTGTTATTGCCCAAAAATTAGTCCGCCGCCATGTGCGTTCAAATGTAGACAAAGAGAGCTGATAATCTTCGATAGTGCCAGAATTCAATATGACAAGTCTGTTCTCGAGATCATAACCCTTCACGACGGCAAAGTGCCATTGAGGGTAGATACTTAAACCCAGGTTTTGTAAAACCAGTACAGGGTTGCCTGCATTGACTTCACTTAGCAACGCAAGAAGATTGTTATCAAGCGTATACGCAAACCCACCTAGGGACCTGCTAGCGGCAGTTAATTCCAGTTGGAATGATCCTTTCCTTCCTGGTATATAAACCAGGGGGACAAGCTCATCCGGGCTTGTATCTATTCCTGCATCAACAAGAACAGTTGCAAGTGCGGCAGGACCACATTGATAATCTTCCTGTGCGAAGAAAGGTAGATCAGGAATAAAGTGAGTGGTAGATAGATCATTTGGAGGCTGTGACAACAATTGTTGTGTTTGTAAAGTCGAAGCACAGCCTGCCAGATGAACTAAAAATAAAAAGAATAGTAATTTGCTAGCACTAATTACTACTTGCTTAACATTAAACGCCTGGGAAAATATCTGTAACACCAGCAACATCCAGCAGGATAAAGATTACAAGAATCAAAACGACCGCACCCAAGGCACCCTGACCAGCAGGTAAATTATTGAGTTGCTGATGCATTGCAATTACTTCAGAACTGCTTAAGTTATTTAGTCTCTGACTGGCATTTTCAGAACTGACGCCATTTTCATTCATAAATGAGCGAATATCATCTCGCATTAAAATCGAACGTATTTCATCACGCTTTAGTTCAATACCAGCAGTACTGACCAATTCATCCGTTGGAATCATTTCTGCGAGAGCCGTTGTCGACATAGTAGCTGAGATAAAACATGAACACAGAGTAAGTATGAATACTTTTTTTATTAGATATTTGATATTTGACATAGAGCTTCCTTTTATCACTTATGAGCAATGTAGTTGAATGGAGATAATTTTGAACAATGTAGCTGAACGCCTGACTTATGGCCTGTCTAGTTACTTACTTCTATTAAGAAATGATAGATATTGAATGTTTAATCGTAACTACAACCGAGACTTAAAATTCAAGGTTCAACTACCATACTCCAGTATCTCTAATATAGCTCTCTATATTATATATTGATGGAGTTATAGATGGGCAAACTGCCAAATCCATAGAATAACCGTTTAGTCACACAACTCCGATTAGTATAGGATAGGTACTTATTTACAGATATTAACCAAAGGATCAGAAAATGATAAGAACAAGCTCCCTGGTAATAATATTTAGCCTGCTGGCATTTACCGGCAGCAATTCCTTTGCTGCTGAAAGTGATCAAGATTTTATTGAGCTGGTGAATGGCTTCGAACTGATCAATAACACTGGTACTGACAAATATCAGGATTTTATCGTCATTCAATTTGATGAATTTGATTGGGATGAAAACAGCAATGAACTACAACAAAAAGTGATTTATGGTGATCCATCTAAAGAAGGTCTCTATATATTGCGTGCACGTTTCCCGGCTGGTGTTACCAGTATTCCTCATACGCACAATCAGGATCGTTTTGTGACTGTTATAGAAGGGAACTGGTATGCCGGCACCGATGCAAGCCATGATATTAATAGAACCACAAAAATCCCTGCCGGCGGTTTTATGATACATCCTGCTGGTGCTGTTCATTATGACGGAGCTAATCATGAAGGGCCTGTGGTAGTTGAAATCAGAGGCATGGGGCCGGTCGTTACCGAAACTGTTCCAATAACGTCTGAATAATAAGAAGTAACATCCATAGCTCCTTGCCCGTGCAGGAATATGACTGTTTTTAAGAAAATATCAGAATCCATGCAAAAGGTCACAATTGCAAATTTCCACGTTCACTTGACAATCCCCGGGCTAGTCAAATAGGCCAGGTAATATAAATGCATCGCGGCTTATATTTATCTACTTATGCTAAACCTTGTCAAAGGTAGCGCATCCCTAAATGGCTTATATGATCTGACTACTGACACTATCAGCCAAGGTTTCGAATTTAATTTCATGCAGACTGAAGAACCGTAAGCAGCGCAAAACGTCTCTTAGCAAGAGCGACCTGTGCTCACTATACATTTACGATGGCTCAGCTAAAAAACATTTCCTGGGGAAATAAAAAAGTCCAGCCTCTTACAGGGATGAGCTTTTCATCTTTAGATGCCTGACCAGACCAACGGGGCATGAGGTGCGTTTATCATACCTCTGACAATCATGGGACTATTACCGTTTGGGCTTACGCAGCATTATTTCTCGGCAATATCACTCACACTATATGGGCGCCCGTCGAAGCATCTTCGGACACGGCGGCATCAGTTAAGCAGCACGTGCACGTCTTACCACGACGGGCACAATGACTGCCCGGCTTTGCGCACCATTATTGCCCGGCACTGTTACAGCCACTAGATAGACGCCCGGCGGAGTGGCTGGGGGCACGTTGACATTAATTGAAAGCGAACCATTAGCATTGAGGCTTAGCTGGGGCTGTGGTGTTGGTATGTCAGCACTGCCATTGGCAGGCATCATTACCGCAGACGCCTGAGAGAGGTCAAATGATGTCCAGGGCGCTTGACTGAGACTAGGTACAGTTATCGGTATAGCTTCCCCCGGATTCGGCGTCGGATTAGTGGTCCTCCCTGATACTTGGCTTGGTGGTGGCTGGGTAACCTGTTCTGTAACCTGTTCTAGATTAGTTCCCTGATTATTTTGTCCAGATTGCTCGCCCTGATTGTTATTCGGACTGGTCACGCTATTCACTTTACTCTGGATCTGTAGTTGCGGCCGGGTAGGCGTTGACGCTGCGGTGATTGTCGCTCTGACAGAACCACCTTCCAGGGTATAGTTGCCATTAGACAGGCTCAGGGTGCTGGTGACAAAGCTGCTGTAATTTCCTTCCGCCGCACTGCTGACCGTGGCTGAACCGCTGCTGACACTGACAGTATCACTACCGACGATGTCGTTTGCGTTCAGTTGGAAGCCGCTATTGAAGATAGCCGTACCGTTATTGGCGCGACTGACTGTCAGACCGATAGACTTCGGATTGATAAGCGCATTCACGCTTCCACCCGTCAGAGTGTAATTGCCATTCGAAAGAATCAGCGAACTACTGACAAAACTGTTATAAGTCCCTGCGTTCGCACTACTGACAGTGGCCGTGCCACTTATTGCAACAGTGTCGTTACCAACTAGATCGCCGGTATTTGCGCTAAAACCACTATTGAAATTAACCGAACCATCGTAAACCCTGCTGACCGTCACACCGAGCGGTTTTGCTGTGATTTCTGCGTTAACCGTGCCGCCGGTCAGGGTGTAGTTACTATTGGACAGACTCAGGGAGTTTGAGGCAAAGCTGGTAAAGGCCCCAATATTCGCACTGCTGACAGTCGCCGAGCCACCACTGACCGCAACAGAATCACTACCGATGATATCGTTGCTGTCCAGCATAAAGCCGCTAGCGAAACTGGCAGCTCCGTTATAGATTCTGCTTACTGACAGATCAATGACTTTAGGGTTAATCAGGGCATTTACTGCGCCGCCTGACAGTGTGTAGTTACTGTCAGACAGGGTCAGTGAATTTGTCGCAAAACTTGTATAGGTGCCTGCGTTGGCACTGCTGACTGTGGCTGATCCACCGTTGACTGTCACTGAATCACCGCCAATAAAGTCGTTGCTGTCCAGCATAAAACCGCCAGTGAAACTGGCAGCCCCGTTATAGGTTCTGCTTACTGAAATATCGACGGCTTTCGGGTTGATCACCGCCGACACGGCGCCGCCTGTCAGTGTATAGTTGCCGCTATCTGCGCCACCCAGGAGCAGCGAGCTACTGGCAAAGCTGGTGTAAGTTCCAGCATTAGCACTGCTGACCGTAGCCGAACCACTGATATTAACAGTGTCTCCGCCTAGTATGTCGGACAGATTAAACCCGGTGTTAAAAGTAACTGTGCCGTCATAGATTTTGGCAACAGACACATCTAGGGTGACGATGGAGGGGTTAATCACCGCATCCACAGCACCGCCAGTCAGGGTATAGTTGCTGTTTGATAAGCTCAGTGTACTACTTGCAAAGCTGTTATACGTCGCAGCGTTGGGGCTGCTGACCGTGGCCGTACCGCCACTGACAGTGACTGAATCACCGCCAACTATATCTGCCGCATCCAGTACAAATCCACTGCTAAAAGTTGCCGTCCCATCATAGGTTTTGCTGACTGACAAATCGATGGCCTTCGGATTAATGGTCAGGACACCGTCACTCTTAACAAAACGGTATCCGAGCTGATCAGTCGGACTGGTCAGGATCAGGTCATTGGCCTGCAGGGTATAGGTGCCGGCATTCATTGCTGTCGCCGTCGGCGCTGCTGAAGCAGTGCCACTGTAGTCCGCGCCTGTGGCCGTACCATCATAAACCGTGGCTGTTGTGCTGGTTACAGTGGAGCCATCGTAGGTAAGCGTGGTGTTATCGGCATAGAGAAAAATCGGTTGCAGATGGGAAGTCAGCAAAGGTGTGCTTTCTCCTTCACGAATCAGCCAGGTCTGGCCACCGTCAAAATCGAAATTGGTCCAGCTGCTCTTCGCGGTTGAATTCGCCACGCTAATACGACTGGAGCTGTTAAAACCGTCCGCAGCACTGCTGCTGCCCACATCATCGCTGATCCAGTATGTATCAAACAATAATGGCTGAGTGAAGGGATTAAATAGCTCACCGATGACACTACCAACATTGCCTGAGCCAGTGACACTGCCACTGGCATAGGAGCTGCCGACAGAACCTAATGTAGTACCAACCAGCCCGCCAACACTACCAATACCGGTGACATTACCGGTAGCATAGGTATTACCAATTGATCCGTCATTGAATCCCACCAGACCACCAATACCGCCGTTCGTCATGCCCCCTGTTCCCTGGCTGCCGGTGGTCGCGCTAACAGTAGCAGTACTGAATACATTGCCCATTGGGCCACTGTTACTGCCTACGAGTCCGCCAATGGCATAAACGTCATCATCAAAGGTGGTGCCGTCAATATCGCTGCCGGTAACTGTCCCTGTTGAATACACATTCAATATACCGCCACCGTTGGAACCAACTAGGGCGCCTACATGGGCAAGCCCCGCCACATTGGCATTAATGAGGCCAACATTCTGGATATTACTGGCATTGCTGGTAGCACCAAACAGCCCCACATATTGCTCATTGGCCGTATTGCTAATACTGATATTGCTGATGGTATGGCCGAAACCTTCAAAATAACCATCAAAGGTAGAGCCAAAGCCAATGGAACCAATCGGTGTCCAGCCACCGGTGGCATCTATATCGCTGCCTAAGGCATAGCGCACAGTGTTATCACCGGTCGTCATACTGCTCAGGCCAGCTTTATCAGTAATCACGGTATAGTCATCAACCCACGGAGCATCCAAACCGACGCCATCAGTGCGCCCGGTATAAACGGAAAAATTCTGCCCGGACGCCAGCGTAACCGGGGCTGAGACACTATAAATACCAAAGGGGAAATTACTGAAATAATCACTTTGGGCAAGTTCCAGCACCAGTTTGCCGGTACCAGTACCCGGGCCGCCGCCGTTATCCGTGGCATCCATTGGTGCATTAATATACACATCCCGCCAGGCACTTAAGGTCAGGGTATTACCGCTGCCCCAGGTCACCGCGTCGTTAACGAAAATGTCACCGTTACCGCTGCTGTCACCAGTGCCGCAAGTGGTATCGCTGCAGCTGACGCTGCTGTCCGTTGTCTGGATAGTAACGTTGTTGCTGGCCAGCGCAGCCGACAAAGTGCTGCCCGTCATGTCGCCATTAACCGCGGCAATTGTGAAATCGTAGGGGTCAAGCAGCCAGTTACCCTGGCGACCGTTTAACGCCCCTGTATCAATTTGTGTGGAGTCAGCAATATTCAGCCGCGTGGCACTGGTTTCAATAAAACCGCCGTCACCACTGAAATTACCACCCCGGGCACTGATACTGCCACTGATGGTCGTAAAGCTGTTTGGATTCTCCAGATCAGCAATCAGGCGCACATCGCCGCCATTGCCCGTGTTGCCGGCATCGGCATTGACCATACCACTTTGCTCGATTGTACTACTCGCAACCAGTCGTATAACACCGCCCTCTGACAGAATGCCAGTGGCAGCAATAGTCCCTGTATTAACAGTTTTCCCCAGCATTTCGTAAGCGGACTGTGCCGTCATAATGACCTTGCCATCCTGCGCCTGGATCAGGTGCCGGTTCTCAACCAGGGTGTCGATACTGGCTTTTTCAACAGCAACGCTGAGCATCTCACTGCCAGCAAGTTTGAGTGTGACTGCATCACCGGCAGCAAGTACAGAAGTCCCCTGCTCGGTGACGATGACGCCGGTATTCAATACAGTCGGAGCCAGCAACGCCACATAACCTGCCTGTATATCACCATTATTCACAACACCTGCAGTCGTGCCCTCGCGCTGAAAGTTGAGGTTTCCTGCAAGAAAATTCTCATCCGACAGGTTCAAGGTTGAACTGACGAGCCCGGCTACATCGACATGAGAGCCAGCGCCAAAAACCACACCATTCGGATTGATTAGAAAAACCTGGCCATTGGCCGTCAGGGAGCCGTAAATGGATGATGAATCGCCACCGACAACCCGGTTCAGGGCAATAGCACTTTCGCCGGGTTGATTGAAATGCACACTGGCCTCAGTACCAATATTGAAATCTGTCCAGTTCAGGATGGCGCGCTCACTACTCTGGTTTACCGTCATCGCCGCTCCGGCCTGACTGATACTTGTCTGACCGGCAACCAGCTGACCTCCACCCGGTAACTGTCCAGGTGAAATTTCCTGGGCCAATGAAACTGAGCTAAATGTCAGCATCGTCGTTGCCAGACTGGTCAGCACAGGTCGCACTGGCGAGCAAAAACGTTTGGCCCGAAGAGCCTGGTTAACAGCTAGTGAGATAAGTTTCTGTTTGCCAAGTGAGTTGCGATTTGTATTTTTCATGGAAGCTCTCAGGGGACTCATTAAAATTGTGCACTCAGGTTGAACCATAGGTACGCGCCATTTTCTCGACCATCAATATTGGCATCGTTGCTATCTCGGCCAGGGTTCCCAGACACAGGTACAGCGACACTGGCGGAAAGGAGCGTAGATTCAAGCAACCGCCAATCTATAGCAATACCCATTCCTGAAAGCGAGTAGCGGTTTTTCAGGTCTGGTGCGCCTAGATTCCACCCTGTCCAGATACTGTGATGCTGTTTGACAGAGCCGTGATCGTAGAATACTGTTGCTGACAGCTTTTCACTGAAACTGCGTCGCAGATTAAGATTCAGCATCACCCCTTCATCGCCCTGTGCTTCACCGACTGGATAAGCACGCACCCCCAAGGGGCCACCCAGAATCATTCGCTCGGTAGATTCGAGATTCATGTCAGCAAACTGTCCCCGCAAGATAAGTGTATAGTCCCAGAGCTGACTGAGCTGTGCACGGTTACGAATGTCATAACTGAGTTTGTTATAGGAACCATTTACCTGCCGGGTCAGGTTGTCTATCAGCAAAGCACCGGCATTTTGCTGATCACTTTCACCACTTGTCAGTCTGCTTGAAAAAGATGTCAGGGTTCCCAGTGGGCCAATAGGGTGTCGCAAATAACCATTGATCCCAAAATTTGTTGCAGTGACTTCACGATCTCCGACTTCACCCAGAACAGAGCCGTCCACCAATTGGCGCTGGGTATAACTGCCAAATACGTTAAGGCCAAGCGCAACTCGACGTACCAGAGGATAGGTAGCATTAACTTCATAAGTACTTGCGTAGCCTTGAAGCTGCAGTGCTGTCAGTTCATCTTCTGTTATTTCATAATCAAGGTATGAGGTAGCGACTCCAATACGCAGACCCCTGTTGCCAATAGCCAGGCTGTAATCCAGACGTCCAAAAGTAGAGCCTTCTGAAGCATTGAGCAGTAATGAAAGTGCGTCAAAGTTCCCGGTCGGGTTATTCAAACTGACCAGTCCTAAAACTTGGGGGCCACCACTACCGTGTGGGCCCTCATTATTAGTTGAGACGCCCCCATTGATAAAAGGCTCGTCATCTGCCCCAACAAGCAGCCCTACTTCCCTTTCAAGGTCTCCTGTTTGCAAGGTTGTATTTACTGACACGCCGGGCTGCTCATTCAACAAAGCCATGGCTTCGTCCAGCCGTGTTAGTGACAGGGGTTCTCCTGCTGCCAGACGCTGGTTTACAAATTCTGTGACGCGTGCACTGTCAACTCGCTGACCCTGGTTTTCTATTTGAAGATTTCCACGTATTCCTTCAAGGACCCTGAGTTCAACTATGCCGCTACTGATTTCCTGTTCCGGCACCAATACCTGTGCCACATAACCCTCTTGGTAGTAATAGCCTGTCAGGACCGATGCAACAGCTTCCAAAAAAGCGAAATTTACTTCTTCCCCTATAAATAAACTAACTTGAGTAAGCAATTCCGCTTCCGGAATCAAGTTTTCTCCTTCAATTATGAAACCATTCAATTGAAAGCTGGGGCCTGAATCAAAGTCACCCTCGAACTCAACAACAGGGCTGGAAGGCTGGACGGGAGAAGGGATATTTTCCGGAGGTGCAGGTTGCTGGTTCAGGATACTTCCAGCATCAGGGTTGGGTTGCGCATTAGCCGCTATGGTGACAAAAAAAAGAAATATGCAGCTCACATTAAGCAGGGCTATTCGCAAAGATGCCTTCACACGGCGTCCTCCATGTAACAATTATTTGGGGAGTATTTTAAAAAAAGGAGATTCTGTCAGATCAACTCGAGACGCATGGTATCACTCTATTATTAGTTTGGAAATATAATAATTTGATCTGCTAAAAATTTTTAAAAATTTCGATTCAACTAAAAATACCGGCAAGATTTAAACTAAAAAATACGTTAACTATGGAGTTTGAATTGAGCCTACTACGAGACTGACGATGACTGCGTACCGGCCCGCCATCCTAGATGGCGGTCGTTCGGCCAACATGAAGCTTCGCTTCATGAAATACGTTGCCTCACCCTACTCCACATGGGAACCCATGTGAGAAAAACCAGAACATCTAACAATGCTGTATCAGCATTGACCTGTTCTTCATTAGCTTCCAAATTACTAACTGAATGACATAGACTGTTCATATGTTGATAAGCGATTCATATATATGCTTTATAAAATAGTATACTGGCACCGATCCAGCCAAGATCATTGCGTTTCCGGATAATTAAAAAAGCCAGACAGGCTATTAGCTATGACATGCAAAAGCAGGGAAGTTTATGTTTATAGAAATGGATATGCGGACACTATTCATAGTTAATGCGATAGAGACCATGCTTATCGCCTTTGTATTATTTTTTATCTGGAAATGGCAGGAATTCGGCTCTAGCTTGAAATACATTACTATGGCCTATTTCTCGTTAGCAATAGGAGGAATGTTACTTGGATTACGCGATCTAATCCCTGATTTTTTTACCATCATCTTAAGCAATGCCCTATATGTTTTATGGATCTTACTAATCTGGAAAGGAATCCGATCTAATCGAAATTTACATTATTCAAACTTTTTTGCCTTCATTGTTCTGCTACTGTTTATTGTCACGTTTTCATTTTTCACAGTTATTGAGCCGGATACAAAAGTACGTATTATAATTATATCCTTGATGCTTGCTTCAGTATCGTTTGTTGCAGCCAGGGATATATTGCATAAAACTCCTGGTAAAAATGTATCCGCTGAGCATTGGTATACCGCATCTGTCTTAACAATTTATTGCTTGTTTTTGTTGCTGAGAATAATTGCTACGATTTTTGACAATATAAGTCAGGACTTTATGTCAGCAAACATGATGCAACAATGGTCAGTGCTATTGCTAAATCTAACAGCAATCACATTCTCGCTCGGTTTCCTCTGGATTTTACATCGTGAAGTTGAAAACCAACTCCATGAAAACACTTTGGCTCTTGCAAAAATCAATGCCGAAATTAATCATTTAAAGGAGCTGGCGGTCCTGGAATCAATGCACGACCCATTGACCGGCACTGGCAATAGACGCAAATTTGAAGACGACACTTCTCTGAATTTTTCTCCTCATCTAAATAGTGAAAAAAGCATATCCTTGGCTTTTTTGGATATAGACCATTTCAAGAAACTTAATGATACATATGGCCACGATGCTGGTGATGAAGTACTGGTGTCGTTGTCAGCACTTATTAACCAAAATATTCGAAAATTTGATACGGTGTACCGTTTTGGCGGAGAAGAATTTGTGATCCTGATGCCTGAAACTGATATCCGTATAGCCACTGAAATATCTGAAAGATTAAGAAAACTGATAGAAAATAACATCAAAATAGATGGAAAACCCGTGACAGTCAGTATCGGAGTAACCGAGAGCGAAGAACAGGATACACTTGAAGATATAATAGAACGTGCAGATAAATTAATGTACAAAGCCAAACAGACAAGCCGGAACCTTGTCGTCAGTGATTCCATTTCTCAATAGATACATCGTAATGAAATATTCTGGCCTTCACTTTCTTTATCATTGCCTTGATAAATTTGTAATTTCCAATGCCATAAAGCCCTTAAGCAAAAAAAAGGCCCACCCCAATGGGGTGAGCCTTTCTCTATTTAGATGCCTGACAATGTCCTACTCTCACATGGGGAGACCCCACACTACCATCGGCGCTGAGTGGTTTCACTTCTGAGTTCGGTATGGGATCAGGTGGTTCACACTCGCTATTGTCGTCAGGCAATTCTTTTTGTTTTTACCGCCTCATATTATTAATCGAGCGATAAAAACCAAATCGTTGACATATCTATCTTATCTATCTTTTCTATCACTGTACAAGTTGTTTTATGTGTAGCCTATTAAGTGTTTGCTACGATCATATTATCCGGCTTAATGTTGAAAGCCTGCGATTATATGGTCAAGTCTCACGTGCAATTAGTACTGGTTAGCTCAACACATCGCTGTGCTTACACACCCAGCCTATCAACGTCCTAGTCTTGAACGGCACTTTAGGGAGCTTAAAGCTCCAGGGAGATCTAGTCTTGAAGGGGGCTTCCCGCTTAGATGCTTTCAGCGGTTATCCTGTCCGAACATAGCTACCGGGCAATGCCATTGGCATGACAACCCGAACACCAGAGGTTCGTTCACTCCGGTCCTCTCGTACTAGGAGCAACTCTTCTCAAAT
>CAXBFG010000005.1:0-295927 GCA_963975155.1 uncultured Gammaproteobacteria bacterium
GCAGCTTAACGATCAACGCCAATGGTACATACAGTTATACGCCACCGGCACAGGGCAGTGTTCCGCCGGGCGGACTGACAGAAGTGTTCACTTACACGGTCAGGGATGCAGACGGTGATACGGATCAGGCGACCTTGTCTATCACAGTGATGGATAATGACCTGAGTCCGGTCGTTGTCAACGATAGTGCTATAGCAATGGAAGGTGCAGCTGCCAGTACAGGAAATATATTCAGTAATGACACGATCGGAGACGGGCCTGGAAATGTTATTTCTGCTGTTGATGATGACGGGGACACCATTACCATTGGTACGCCATTTATTACTGATAATGGTGGCACCTTAACTATCAATAGCAACGGTACCTACAGTTATATTCCACCGGTACAAGGTTCTGTACCAGTAAGCGGCTTGACCGAAGTGTTCACCTTTACTGTCAGCGATGCTGATGGCGACAGCGTGCAGTCGAGTTTAACTGTAACTGTAATAGATAATGATATAAGCCCTGTTGCCAATAATGATTCAGCCACCACAAATGAAGGCGGCACTGCGAAAACGGGCAATGTATTCCTGAATGATGTCGCCGGTGATGGCATCAGTACGGTTGTCGGGATAGTCAATAACAGTGGTGTGGTGCAGCCGATTGGTTCGAATTTCACGACTGCTGCAGGTGCAACGCTGAAAATAAATGCCGACGGCAGCTATACCTATACACCACCAGCGCAGGGCAATGTTCCTGACAATGGATTGACTGAAATCTTTACAGTTACTACTGCTGATGTCGATGGTGACACCAGTCAATCCACATTAACTTTTATAGTGCTGAATAATGACTTATTGCCACAAGCAGTCGCTGATATAAAAGCTGCAGCAGAAGGCGGAGCAACAGTGAGTGGTAATGTATTAAGCAATGATACCTTTGGTGATGGTCCAGGCAGAGTTTCATCAGTCATTGATGATGACGGTGACACAATCACTGTTGGTGCGCCTTTTACAACAGATGCTGGAGGCATACTGACTATCAACTCCAATGGGACTTATACCTACACACCGCCAATGTTTGGGCTTGTTCCCAGCAGCGGATTAACTGAAGTGTTTACTTTAACCCTCAGTGACGCTGATGGTGATACTGTTCAGTCAACATTGACACTTAATGTATCGAATACTGATGCAAATATAACTGCCAGGGATGATACGGTCACAAGAACCGAGGGTAGTATTACTAAATCAGGCAATATTTTTGCCAACGATACAGTGCCGGATAAACCAGCGCATGTTGTCAGTGTGGTTGATGCAGATGGAGATGCTGTAAACCTTGGTACGCTATTTACAACTGACCGGGGTGGCAAGCTTACTGTTAATCCAGATGGTACTTTCAGTTATAAACCGCCGGTGCAGGGCGCAGTGCCTGTCAGTGGCTTGACCGAAGTCTTTACGATCAGGGTAAGTGATGCTGATGGTGACTTTAGCCAGTCTACCCTGACATTCATAGTCCGGGATAATGGTGTAAACTTAGATCAGAACATTACGAATAATAACAATACCAATCCGCAACCGGCACCACCAAAACCAGCTCCTACTGTAAATACAGATGTTAATTTTGCTCCTGGCTCAAGTGCAGTGCCAACGAATAATCTGAACTTTGATATCACCACAGTTGTCAGTTCTACGACTAATCAGCCGCCTGCGAACCAGACGACACCTCAGACTCTCAATCAGCAGCAATCGGCTCAGATATTGCTGACAGGTAATATTCAGGATCAGATAATTGATAGCGGTGAATTGACAGTTTCCATACAAGATACCTTCCAGCATACAGATCCGACCGAGTCACTGACAATTACGGCAACACTGGAAAATGGCAGCCCCTTACCTAATTACATCAGGTTTGATGTTGGCAGCCAGCAGTTTGTTTTTGATGCTGATTTAGCAACTGCCCAAGGCATAACGCAACAAACAGTTGTGGTTAGAGCCGAAGATTCACAAGGTAATGCAACCGATGCAAGGTTTAATGTCGTCAACAGTAATGCACAGGCGCTTAATAATCTTAACAACGGAGGTATTATTTCACTGGTTGGCAATCTTCAGAATCAGGTCTTAAGTAGCGGAAGTATCGTATACCCGGTATCTGATGCCTTCCTGCATACTGATCCCGCTGAAGTTTTAAACATCACTGCGAGACTTGAGAACGGTAGTGCACTCCCTGAATTTATTCGCTATGACGCAGCAAGTAAGCAATTTGTTCTGGATGCTGATGCAGCGAATGCAGCAGGTGCTCAGGGTGAAATTGTTGTGGTAGTTGAAGCTCAAGACTCCCAGGGAAATGCAGTTACATCCAAGTTTACGGTCTATGATGCTGCTTCAGCGCCAGCCAATTTAAACCCGACGGCCGGAAATTTAGTTGAAGGAAACCAGGTCAGTACTGAAGGTTCACGACTTTCATTGGTAAGTCGAATTCCAAATCAGGTGATTAGTAACGGTATTATCGAGTTTTCTGTTGCAGAAAATTTCCAGCATAGTAATACAAACGAGACCTTGACTATAAGAGCCCGAATGGAGGATGGCAGTTCCTTACCAAACTGGGTGCTCTTTGATGAAGAGAATCGAGAGTTTGTGATTGATGCCGATATGGCTAAATTACTGGGTATTGATTCGGTTGTTATCATCGTCGAAGCGGAAGATTCAAGCGGGAACTCAGTATCTTCCAAATTCAGTGTTTCGGTAGAAACGGCTGATGTGGTCGTTGAGGAGGGTCTGGAAGAAGGCCCCGAAACCGTGATGGAGTCAGCAGAACAAGACGCTGAAAGTGAAGATAATGAGCAGCTAGATCAAGACCTTGCGTTGACTTCTGAATGGGAATCGTTAGAATTGATCGCGCAGGGAGACGCAGAGCTCCTGAATTTGCTCAATTCACTGGCTAACAGTGGCAATGAAATGGATGATGAATTGAAAGACTTTGCGAAAGAGAACCTGAATGATCAGATTCTCCGGGCAGGAGAGTTTGGTTATCAACAGGAGAAACTTGAACTTAAAACGCTATTAGAAAAAATATTTAGTCGAGGCTGAGTGCTTGTGTAAAAAGAGTCTTACCAGACTTTTCAGAATTTTGACCGTTGCTCCTATTCTCGCTTCATGTACAGTCGTCCCTGACCCGTTTACACAATCAGAACTTGCCCAGATAGCTCGCGCAGACCGCGAGCTTATTTTTAATGCCCAGGAAGAATTGCCGGCTGATGAGTTTCTGACGCTGGAAAAAGCCTTCGCCATGGCCCTGAAATATAACCTGGAAAACCGGGTTGCCTTACTTGAAACAACCCTTGCCAATAATTCATTTGATTTATCCAAAACAGAATTATTACCTGAACTTGCTGCCAATGCTGGTTATACCAACCGTTCCAATGAGCTGGCCTCCTTTAGTAACTCTGTACTAACCGGTGATGAATCACTGGAGTCATCCTCTTCCCAGGAGCGTGAACAACTGAACGGGTCAATTTCATTTTCCTGGAATCTGCTTGATTTTGGGCTTAGTTACCTGACGGCAAAACAAGGGGCGGATAATTACCTGATTGCGCAAAAATCCCGTGAAAAAGTCATGCTAACTCTTTTGCAGGAAGTCAGAAGCGCTTATTGGTATGCCGTAGCTATGGAAGCGATGGAGGGGCAACTTGAAGCATTGTATCTTGAGGCAGAAGGCATACTTGCAGATCTGCAATTGAATCGAAGGGAGGGTTTGCAGGATCCGATTTCAGTTCTGACGGAGATGCGGACTATTATCGAAACCTTGCAGGTACTTGATCAGGTCAGGCAATCAATCAACACCTCCAAAACTCGTTTGGCTGAACTGATTAACATTGAAAATCTGGATACAATCAAACTGGAAGTTCCGCAAGACTATGCGAAATTATATCGGATTTCGGATGATCCCGGGGTCATGCAGGAAATGGAACTTCAGGCCCTGACCAATTCTGCGGAATACATCACTGAAATTTATAATGCCAGAATAGAGCAGGAAGAAACGCGCAAAACCATGTTGCAACTTTTTCCCGGGCTGGATTTTTCTTATGGTGAGAACTATGGAAGTAACCGCTTTTTACTTAATAATTCCTGGGGGCAGTTAAGCGCCAATCTAACCGGTGACTTAATGAATCTGGTAAACGCGCAGACTATCAGAAAAGTTCGTAGCACCACTGAACAACTGACGATAAGTCGAAAGCTGGCCATGAACATGGCAGTTGTTGCCGGTGTCAATATCACTTGGCAGGATTACCAGAATTCAATTATTCAATTTGATCGCGCCAGCTTGCTTAATGAGATTGATACACAGTTATTTGAATTAACCAATCTCCAGGAAGCAAATTCAGTAGGAACCAATATTGCGACGATACAAAGCAAATTGCGTGCTTTCAGCTCCAGTATGGGTGAAAGAGAAGCTTATGCCACCGCACAAACAGCATACGGTGCTTATTTGTCCAGCTTGGGAATAAATCCTATTCCTGATAATTATCAGCAAATACCAGTGAGTAATCTGGCTGCAGCAATATCTGCAAATTTTGTTCAGCAGATGGAGCCGTTTATGTCGCTAAATGCAATACCAGACACTGACCAGGTCTACATAAATGACACTCAAATCACAGGTAACCTGCTGAGCAATGATATCCTCAAAGGTGATGCCCGGATAACCGCTATCCTTGATAAAAATGATGATCCTGTCATGCTTGGTCAGGAGTTTGTGACTGATTTTGGCGGACGACTGCAGATTAACAGCAATGGTAGTTATCGTTATACGCCGCCTTCACGAGATGATGTTAACTATGATGAGCTAGAAGAACTGTTTACTTATGTCATCAGAGACGAGAACGAAAATGAAGATGATGTCAGGTTTAAAATAGTTGGATTAGCGGATAACAGGCTGGATTCACGTTTGCTAATATTGCCTGGTTTAGGGCCGGTCAGCGAAGAGTTTATGGAAGCATTTTTGCCAGCTCCGAATCTCACTGATTATCTGCAAAGCTTACTTCCTGAGCCTAGCGTCGAAGAATTCATTGATGCCTTTGAGACATTGCAGGATGATTAAATCTTAAAGCTGTTATTTTCCATTTGGTTACTTTCAAAATCGCCGATGTTAGAATAATAGCACTCTAATGAGCTGAGGATTTTCAATGCAAGCAATGAAGCCCACCAGGTTTTTCTCAGCATTTGTCGGCATCGTTCTGATGCTGGCCATGCTTCTAGGCGCGCAACTGCTTAAAGCACAAAGTGTTGATGAAATTATGTCTGCCATCAATTCAGCCACTCCCACACTAAATGTTGAAGGTGAGACATTTCGTGGCCAGCTCAGGCCGGTAAATTTCGCACAAATTTCTGCTGGTATCGATGCCAAGCTCATCAATTTTCCGGTACGGGTAGGCAACCGTATTGAGGAAAACGATGTGATAGCCGAATTTAATTGTGCTATTGAAAGGGCGAGCAATACTATAGAGCGTGCCCGGGAAGCAGCAGCCTCAAGAAGTGTTGAAATTAATGAAAGGCTGCGCCAGTTAAATAACCTTAGCGAACTGGAATTGGCGCTTAGCCGGTCGGAGCTCGATATTGCCAGAGCAGAAGTTGAGCGTACCAGTTCTGTGCTTACTGAATGTGTTATCAGGGCCCCATTTGCAGGAACGGTTACTGAGAAATATGTTGAAAATTATCAATATGTGGGTAAAGGCGAAGTCATACTAGAGCTTATAGATACCAGGAATCTGGAAATTGAAATGGTACTGCCTTCATTAAATTTAAGGCAATATCAGGCAGGCAAGCAGTTTGAATTTTTAATCGATGAAACTGATCAGTCGGTTGAAGCTGTTATTGACAGGGTAGTCAATGTCATCGACCCTGTTAGTCAGACGGTCCGTGTTATAGGAGTTTTAATTGATCCGCCGGAAAATTTAATGCCTGGCATGAGTGGCGTTGTTTTTTTTCCTTGATACAAAAAAATATGCCCGTAAAAAAAGCCGGGAAAAATTATAGATAAAGCTTGCTTAGGAAAATTTTTTCATGGCAGATGCAACTGACTTACTTTTACTGCAACAGAAGTTGCGGCAATGCAAAAGCCTGGTGCAATTGGGTCACTCAATTGTTAATCAGTCTACACGTATTGCGGAGTATCAGGTGGCTGTCTTATGGATAACCAGAACTTTCACTAAGGGAACTGTACAAGCAGTTTCCGGCCTTCCGGAACCGATTAAAAATACTCCTTTCACTGCCTGGGTTGAAGAGATCTGTATAAAAATGAGTATGCAGAATCTGGAAAAAACCACGCTTCTGGATAAAAGCGAATTTAATGAAGATCAGCAAATTAAATGGCGTGAATTTTTTCCCAGTGATTTGATTTGGGTACCTTTAAGGTACCAGGATAAAGATATTGGTGGCTTATTGTTGGGTAGAAAGTATGCCTGGGAAGAGGAGGAGCTTTCGATTCTTAACTACTGGTCTGGTGCAGTGGCACATGCTCTGGGTGCTTTATTGCATATTCGTGAAAACAAAGGCGCCCAGGTCAAAAAAGTTATTACCAATAGGCGATTTGTCTGGCTGGCATTGCTGGCGGTGTTTGCTGCCGCATGGATACCAGTGCCTCTATCTGTTAACGCACGAGCCGAGGTTGTACCCAGAAATCCGATTATCGTCCGATCTCCGATTGAAGGAATCATTGGCGAAGTTTTTGTGGAGCCCAATCAGGGGGTGCTGCCGGGCGATCTCATTCTGAGTTTTGATGATACCAATCTGCAGTCTCAAAAGGATCTTGCTGAACAGGAGCTGGCAATTGCGCGGGCAGAATTTCAGAGTGCCAACCAGGCCGCAGTCAGAGATCGATCAATGGCTTCTGAATTACCCGTATTACAGGCTGTAATTGAGCAAAGACAAACCCAGCTAAGATATACCCAGAATCTGCTGAGTCGTTCAAATATTTATGCCGAACAGCAAGGCATTGTCGTGATACCTAAAATTTCAGAACTTGAAGGTGCCCCAGTACGGGTAGGTGAGAAATTATTCACGCTGGCGGAACCCGGTGAAGTCGAACTCGAATTTTGGCTGGCAGTGGGTGACAGTATCCCCTTGCCCTATAACGCCAGGGTCACAATGTTTCTCAATGTTTATCCAGAGCAGGCACATCGAGGCAATGTAAGGTTTTCAAATTACCAGGCCGAAGTATCACCCGATGGTGTGCTGGGTTATCGGGGGCGGGCCGAGTTTATTGATCATGCAGAATTACGAATTGGCTGGCGTGGTACGGCTAAAATCTATGGTGAGGATGTCACGTTATTTTATTATTTATTCAGGAGGCCTTTATCAGTACTCAGGCAATGGATAGGAATATAGCGGTACAGACAGCTGGCCAGCCACAACAAAAGCCACAGGCCAAACCAGCCGTACTGCCAGAAATTCGTCAGGATTTAGCTTTATATCCCGCTGAACATGATGTCGATGGTGCTCCACTATGGCATTTGCATGATCCTCTGGCGAATAAATACTATCGGATGAATGACAGGGACGTTCAGTTACTGGCTCTATTCGGACAAAAAGATGCCAGAGAACTTAAACGACTCAATCAGTTAATCTTTAAGGATAATGTAGATAAAGAAGAACTCGAGGAGCTGGAAAATTTTTTGCGGATGAATAATCTGGTTAAGGGTGATGCCATGCAGTTAGGTATCTATCAAAACCAGCTTGATAAAGCTAAAGAGCAGGTGAGCTGGTTTGCCAAATATGTACGTAAACCGCTATTTTTTCGCTTTCCTCTGTGGAATCCGGATAAATTTCTCGACAAGACTCTCCCGAACCTCCACTGGCTCGGACATAAGGCTACCCTATATGCTTTTGTTTTTATTACGGTTTTGGGAATTTATCTGTTCTCCCGCCAAGTAGAGGATTTTTTTAGCACCTTCCAGTATTTTTTCAGCTGGTCGGGCTTAACTGTTTACATTCTGGCCCTGGCCTTTATCAAGATACTGCATGAATTTGGTCATGCCTATGTAGCGAAAGCGCATGGTTGCAGGGTACCCATGATTGGTGTCGCTCTGATGATGGGTTGGCCCGTACTGTATACGGATACCAGCGACGCCTGGAAAATTGCTTCACGTAAAAAGCGTTTACAGATCGGGGCAGCAGGAGTTGCGGTAGAGTTGGTAATTGCATCCTTATCATTATTTCTTTGGAGCATTTCGCCTGAAGGTAGTATTAAGAGTGCTTTTTTCCTGTTATCTACCACTACCTGGTTAATGTCGGTTTTTGTGAACTTTAATCCCTTGATGAGGTTTGATGGGTATTACTTGCTATCAGATTTGCTCAGGGTTCCAAATCTTGAATCGCGTTCTTTCAATATGGCCAAGTGGTGGCTACGTGAGCGCTTATTTGGATTGGGAGAAGAACCGCCAGAGCATTTCAGGCCACCACTGGTCGTATATGCCTATAGTGTCTGGGTATACCGCTTTTTCCTTTTTTTGGGCATTACCTATATTGTGTACACTTTTTTCTTTAAGGTACTTGGTACAATCCTGTTTTTCTCGACCTTGTTTTCATTTTTAGTAGCGCCTGTGATTAAAGAATTGAAAGTCTGGATAGGGCTGAAGGATAAGATTCACTGGAATATGCACACAATCAGGTCCTGTGGTTTTATTCTTCTTTTCCTGGGTCTGATATTTGTCCCGTGGCAAAGGAATGTGCCTGTAGCTGCGTTACTGCGTGGACAAATCGCCGATCTTTATGTGCCGGAAGCTGGTCAGTTACTTAGCATGCCTGATCCAAGGCAGGATGTAATTGGTGAAAACGATATATTGTTTGAATTAATGTCTCCTCAACTGGAAAGAGATATTCAACAGGCAACTTCACGTTATACCGAATTGCGATGGACGCAGGCTTCGCAAGGCTTCGATTCAAATTTACGTAGTCAGGCAAGAATTGTTAATTCGGAATTAGTCACTCAAAATGAAATTTTGCGTGGCCTGCTGGAAAAGAATGAGCAGTTAGTTATCCGCGCCCCTTTATCTGGTAGAATCGTGGACATAGCTCCTGATATCAGGATCGGGGATTGGTTGCCTAGTGGCTTAAAAATAGCCACGGTTGTCGATACCAGAAACCTGGAAGTTGTTGGCTATTTAGAGGAAGGGCAGTTAGACAGAGTAGAGCTGGGCATGCCAGCCAGGTTTTATCCTGAAAATCCTGAGTATGGCGTAATCGATGCATATGTAAAGGGCATTGATCTGGTTGCAATCACTGAACTGGATAATCTTTACCAGTCATCTTTATTTGGCGGCAACATAGCTGTTCGTGAAGATAGTTCAGGGGTCCAGAATTTAGTAGGCAGTCATTACCGGATAGAGCTAGGACTGTATGGAGCCAACGAGTTAAGTCAGGCTAAAGTGGTACGGGGGACGGCAGTTATAGAAGGTAAGAGCACAAGTTTTTTTAATCGTGTAAGAAAGCGCTTCGTTGCGGTATTCTTGCGGGAATCCGGATTTTAATTTTAAAATGTGCCTGTTTTTCGGGTGTTATTGGATGTTAAGTTAATAAAAAAATGAATAAGATCAATATCTTTATAATTTCCGCATTGTTTTTCCCGGGCTATCTTTTGGCTCAGGCTCCAGTCGCAGCACAATCCGCAGAAATTGAAATCAAGACTTTGGAATGGTCAGAAGGAACACGCTATGTGGGCGGGGTGCTAAATGGGCGTATGGAAGGCGAGGGCACAATATATTGGCCGGATGGGACGCGTTTTGAGGGAGTTTTCAAAAATAACTTGCGTGAAGGTCCGGGCACTTTGTTCTTCTCGGATGGAACTTTTCTGTCAGGCATTTTTAGCAATAATGAAATCGTAACTCAAAGAGTAACTCTTGAAGAACCAACTATAGATCAAACAGAGCAACAAGTAGCGAGAGAGGCTGCTGAAAGAGAAGCCGCCGAACGGGCAGAAGCTGAAAGAGTTGCTGCGCTGGAACAGGAGCAAGCTGCACAACGGGCAGCAGCAGAAACTGCAGAAAGAGAACGTATCGCCATGGAGCAGGCAGCCGAACAAGCGGCAAATGAACAGGCAGCGATAGAACAAGCTGAAAGAGAAGCCGCCGAAAGGGCAGAAGCTGAAAGAGTTGCTGCGCTGGAACAGGAGCAAGCTGCACAACGGGCAGCAGCAGAAGCTGCAGAAAGAGAACGTATCGCCATGGAGCAGGCAGCCGAACAAGCGGCAATTGAACAGGCAGCGATAGAACAAGCTGAAAGAGAAGCAGCCGAACGGGCAGAAGCGGAAAGAGTTGCTGCGCTGGAACAGGAGCAAGCTGCACAACGGGCAGCAGCAGAAGCTGCAGAAAGAGAACGAATCGCTATGGAGCAGGCAGCCGAACAAGCAGCAATTGAACAAGCTGAAAGAGAAGCAGCCGAACGGGTAGAAGCGGAAAGGATTGCTGCGCTGGAACAAGAGCAAGCTGCACAACGGGCAGCAGCAGAAGCTGCAGAAAGAGAACGAATCGCAATGGAGCAGGCAGCCGAACAAGTGGCAATTGAACAAGCAGCGATAGAACAAGCAGCAATAGAGCAAGCTGAAAGAGAAGCCGCCGAACGGGCAGAAGCGGAGAGAATTGCTGCGCTGGAACAGGAGCAAGCTGCACAGCGGGCAGCAGCAGAAGCCGCGCAAAGAGAACGTATCGCTATGGAGCAGGAAGAAAGCACCAATGCTTCCGGATTGGTTTACAGCGATGAACTTGAAAATGAAGTTGTTGCTGTTATAGATGCCTGGGCACGTGCCTGGTCAGCCCAAAACGAAATGCTGTATTTAAGTTTCTATGCCGATGACTTCGAGTTACCGGAAGGAATGAACCGCGCGTCATGGGAAAGAGAAAGAAAAAACCGTATCAATACTCCTGATTACATTCAGGTCGATGTGGGTTTTGCGCAATTTGAACTGGTGGATAACAACTCTATAGAGGTTTATCTGCGTCAGGGTTACAGTTCGGATTCTTATAATGACTTTACCAATAAAATGGTAAAACTGAGAAAATCAGGTGGTCTCTGGAAAATCGTCCAGGAAGTTGCACTATAGTCAGCCTGCTTTATAAGCTAAGCCTTCAGTTGCTGATTTACGCCAGGATTACACTCTTCAAACTTTAATCCATTCTCGCAAATATCTCTTGCAAGGTACTGATTTCAATTCGATATCTTATATGAAAAATGTGAAGCTGTACTAACACCGGGTTATTTTTCATGGTAGTATTCCGCAAAGTCCTGACGTGGAAGAGGCCTTCAAATGTATCGGTATCTGTTTAGATTAACCTGCTTGCAAGTCAAGCAGCTGTTATCCGCTCCTCGACAAAGCGCTCAAAGCGCAAAATACCTGGGCATTCTGCTGTTTAGCTGCTTTTTGGCAGCCTGTGGTGGTGGCGGTGGTGAACCTACTCAGGATTTCACTGTATTTGGAGCCGGTGGATTAACCGGCACTGGTACAGGTACCGGTGGTGGAACTGGAACAACTGCCCCTGTGGTATACAGAATTGGGAACGGAGTAGGCGCTGCTTTTGTTGAAGGAGTTGTAGCTGCCGGTGAAACGAGTCTGGAGGCGGGTGAATCAACTACGCTTACAGTGAATATTGTTGATGCTCTTGGTAATGCAGCATCTGAAGGCGCCGTTATCGCGTTCAGTTCCCCTTGTTCATCCAGTGGTCTTGCATCTTTCAGTACTACACCAGTCAGTACAATAACCGGACAAGCTCAGACTACCTATACGGCTTTTGGTTGCTCCGGGAATGATGTTGTTACGGCCACATTGCAGGAAAGTGGTGCTACGGCATCCGTTACTCTGACTATAGCTCCCAACCAGGTGATATCGGTTAACTTTGATTCTGCATCAAAATTTCTGGTGAAAATCGGTGGTCAGGATACAGCAGAGTTAACATTCTTTGTCAGTGGTGCCGGTGGAGTTCCGGTCATCGCTGAAGATGTCACGTTTACTATTGCTTCGGCGCCTGCGGGAGTTACGATTTTGACCGGCAGAGACACCGACACAACTGATAGTAACGGCAAGGTAACCACGGTTATAAAAGGCGGCACCTTCCAGGGCACGGTCAGCATCATTGCAACTCATGATGGCACCGGTATACAAGGCACCTCCGACGATATTATCGTTTCGACAGGGGTTCCTGATTCAGCATTTTTCTCTCTCAGTTCAAGCGTTATTAATCCACCGAATGCCTTTAATACAGATGCTATAGAAGTATCTTTTTCTATCATAGCCAGTGACCAGTTTGGTAATAATCCCGTCGACGGAACGCGTGTCAGTTTTGTCTCTCCGGAAGCCGGCAATATCACTAATTCCTGTGAACTCAGTGATGGTGTCTGTTCGGTGGTATGGCGAAGTTCCGCGACCCGGCCTGCGGATATGCGGGTGGGTGTTATAGCTTATACAGACGGAGCTGAAGCTTTTACCGATGCGAATGGTAATGCTGTTTATGATGCTGGCGATCCGGTCCCGCCAGATTTACCTGAACCCTATGTGGATGAAAATGAAAATGGCGCTTATGACGTTGGTGAATACTTTGTTGATTTTGATATTGATGGCATCAGAGATACAGGTAACGGAGCATGGGATGGGCCCTGTCTGAGTGCTGTTGACGCCTCGGCACTTTGTACTGGATTAAGCTCTACTGTTATCGCGCAGACCAGCAGAATAATCATGTCAAGCAACACGCCACGCTTGTTTAGTACCGGCACATTTGGAGCTGCTGGTACCACTATCACAGTTCCTAATGGCACGGATGTAAGCAGAAGTGGTATTTTTATTGCGGATAGCAATGCAGTCGCTGATGCCCTGGGTGGAAACCCGATGCCAGCTGGCACTACTATCGCTTTGAGCATTGTAGGCAGCGGGGTGACTCTGGTTGGCAATACTTCCTTTACGGTTCCTTCATCCTCAGCACCGACGGGGGGTTATGGCGTTATTTTTCGTGCCGCGGATGTAGATACTGCAGGGGGTGATCCCTTACCCCCGGATTCAACATTCTTCGTCACTGTAACCGCTCCAAATGGAGTTGTTACCCAGTTTTCCTGGAATGTAACGGTAACCTAAATAAACAAACGTTTATGTTCGGTTCTTTATCAGATCTTCCACCACGGACGGATCGGCAAGGGTCGTGGTGTCACCCAGGTTGTCCAGTTCATTCGAAGCAATTTTACGTAAGATGCGACGCATGATCTTGCCGGAACGTGTTTTCGGCAGGCCTGGCGCCCACTGAATCACATCCGGTTTAGCAATAGGCCCGATTTCCTTGGTAACAAAGCTGATCAACTCTTTGTGTAAGGCTTCGCTGTCATCTACATCATTCATTAAGGTGACGTAGGCGTAAATGCCCTGGCCCTTAATATCATGCGGGAAACCAACAACTGCAGCTTCTGCTACTGCAGGATGCAACACCAGAGCACTTTCTATTTCAGCAGTACCGAGTCGATGTCCGGATACATTCAGAACATCATCAACTCTGCCGGTGATCCAGTAATAGCCATCTTCATCACGACGTGCACCGTCACCGGTAAAATAATAGCCAGGATAAGTCTTGTAATAAGTATCGATGCAGCGCTGATGATCACCATAAACAGTCCTGATTTGTCCCGGCCAGCTTTGTGTAATGACAAGGTTGCCCGAAACAGCCCCCTCCAGAATGTTGCCCTCGGGATCGACAAGCGCTGGCTGAACCCCAAAGAAGGGTAAGGTAGCAGAGCCTGGTTTAAGCTCTGTAACGCCAGGCAGAGGGGTAATCATGTGCCCACCTGTCTCGGTTTGCCACCAGGTATCCATAATCGGACATTGTTCCTTACCGACGTGCTTGTAATACCACTCCCAGGCTTCCGGGTTAATGGGTTCACCGACAGTACCGAGAATACGTAACGAGCTACGTGAAGTGCTTTCCAGCGGTTTATTTCCCTTTGCCATCAATGCGCGCAGGGCCGTCGGGGCAGTATAAAAGGAATTGACCTGATATTTGTCGATGATCTGCCATAAACGGCTGGCATCAGGATAGGTTGGAAGACCTTCGAACATCAGGGTGCATGCGCCATTCGCGAGCGGGCCATACACAATATAGGAATGCCCGGTTACCCAGCCGATATCGGCAGCACACCAGTAAACATCACCCTCATGATAATCAAACACATAGTAATGGGTTATGGCAGCCTGAAGTAAATAGCCTGCACTTGTGTGCAATACGCCTTTGGGTTTGCCTGTTGAGCCTGAGGTATAAAGAATAAACAGGGTATCTTCGCTATCCATTACTTCAGGTTCGCATATGCTAGACACTCCCTGAATCGCTTCGTGATACCAGATATCACGATCTTCATGCCAGTCAACAGGATTGCCTGTACGCTTGATGACCAGTACCGTATGAACATTCGGGCAGCGTGTCAGCGCTAGGTCAGTATTTGCCTTCAGCGGTATCAGCTTGCCACCTCGAAGACCTTCATCAGCGGTTACCACCAGGCGGCAATCTGAATCAAGTATACGATCTTTCAGGGATTCCGGGGAAAAGCCTCCGAACACAACTGAGTGGACAGCCCCAATACGAGCGCAGGCCAGCATGGCAAAAGTTGCTTCCGGGATCATTGGCATGTAGATACAGACCCGATCTCCCTTTTTGACGCCACGTTCTCTCAGTATATTTGCTATTTCACAGACGTGATCATGCAGCTCCTGATAAGTGATTGTTCTTTCATCTCCAGGTTTGTCTCCTTCCCAGATGATGGCAGTTTGTGTGGCACGCGCAGGCAGATGACGGTCTATACAGTTAACAGTGACATTGAGTTTGCCGTCAGCGAACCACTCTACCTTGCCCTGGGTCATATCACCCTGATAAACCTTGCTGAATGGTTTAATCCAGTCTATAAATTTATTGGCTTGAACAGCCCAGAATGATTCAGGTGAGTCGACAGACTCCTGATAGAGGCGGTTATATTCTTCCAGGCTGAGATGAGAACGGGATTTTGCTTTTTCGGAGACCGGATATCTGTGCAGCTCTGACACTACTCACCTCATATCGTGGGCTCAGTGCTGATGGTTTATTAAGCAGCCTGAACCGGGATTGTATTACTCGAACGGGTAATATTATTAGTTTCGTCCAGATATACCAAGCGAGGTTTGAAGTTTATCAATTCCTGCTCACTGTAATCAGAATAAGCACAAATTATGACACGATCACCCACTGAAGCTTTATGAGCAGCAGCGCCGTTGACAGAAATGATTTTAGATCCGGCTTCGGCTCGGATAGCATAGGTGGTAAAGCGCTCTCCATTGCTGACGTTATAAATCTGAATCTGTTCATATTCACGAATGCCGGAAAAATCCAGTAAAATACTGTCTATCGCACAGGAACCCTCATAATCAAGCTCAGAGTGAGTGACGCAGGCGCGGTGCAATTTAGCCTTCAGCATTGTGGTATTCAAGTCTAGCTCCCAAAACTACTTCATTCCCCAAACGGGGCTGTAATTATCCCTGAAACACGATAAACGCGCAAATACACTATTAGGTACCTAAGAATATAGGTGAGGGGATATCGACTTTGAATTTCGACCGGGATTTCGAAGACAGGCCGCTCAACTCGAACCGGCAAGCGGTTCAAGCAGCTTTAAACAGAAGCCGGATAATTCAAAGCGTTACAGAAATATTGTCAATTAAACGTGTTTCACCCAGGTAGGCAGCACACAGGATAACCAGTTGCTGGTCATCTTTGGTTGCAGGTAACAGGCTATGAGCATTGCAGATGGTAAAATAATCTGGTCTTAAACCGGCATTGGATATTTGTGTACAGGCAGTATTCTCCATTTCACTAAAAGTAGTACTTTTATCACTGGTCAATAATTGAGCAGTTTGTTGTAAGGTCTGATACAGAATACTGGCCTGTTGTTTTTGTGCCTGGCTGAGATAAGAGTTTCGCGAACTCAGTGCCAAACCCGTATTGTCTCTTTTGGTTTCGATGCCGATAATTTCCACCGGTATGAATAAATCCTTAACCATTGTCTTGATGATGTGCAGTTGCTGATAATCTTTTTTTCCAAATAAAACTTTATCCGGATTTACCAGATTGAGGAGTTTGCAGACGACGCTGCAAACACCATCAAAATGTCCGGGCCGACTCGCGCCGCAATGCTTCTCGGCAATTGCTGCTGCCTTTATAAGGGTGTTGCCGGTCAGGCCACGAGGGTACATTTCAGAAACTGAAGGCGCAAATAATACATCACAGGAATGGCTTGCGAGTAATTCTTTGTCAGCTTCGTAGCTGCGGGGATATTTTTCAAAATCTTCGTTGGGTCCAAACTGTGTAGGGTTGATAAAGAGTGTGGCCAGAACAATATCGCATTCTATAGCCGCCGCATCAATAAGCGCCATGTGTCCTTCATGCAGGTTGCCCATGGTCGGGACAAGCGCGACGCTGAATCCCGCATTAGCTTGCAATTGCAGATATTTCTTCAGGTCGGCGATGTTTTCTAGAACTTGCATGTAGGTTTTGATCTTTGTGATGAAGCAAGTGGAAACCTAGGAGTATGAATGCTCCTGGTCAGGAAATTCTCCCAGTTTAACAGCCCTAACATAGGCCTGAATTGCTGCCGGAATTCCATCGATATTTTTGGTTAAAAAGTTTTTTACGAATTTTGGTGTAACTGGGGAAATACCCAGAACATCATGCATGACCATAATCTGACCATCAACATCCTTGCCGGCGCCAATCCCAATCACCGGGATCCTGAGTTTTTTACTGATAGTTTGAGCCAATGCAGCAGGTATGCATTCCAGTAATAGCAAATTTGCACCGTTCGCTTCCAGAATCAGGGCTTCTTCAATCAGGGTGTTGGCCTGTTGCGGATCCCGGCCCTGCACTCTGAAGCCACCCAACCGGTTTACAGATTGAGGGGTTAACCCCATATGTGCACAAACCGGAATTCCCCGTTCAGTCAGGAGTCTGGTGCTTTCAGCTATCCAAGCACCACCTTCAAGTTTGACCACATGAGCACCGGCCCGCATTAAACGTGCCGCGTTCTCCAGAGTCTGGCTTTCTGACGAGTAAGACATAAAGGGCAGGTCGGCAATCAGTAAGGCGCCATGATTACCGCGTTTGACACATTGCATGTGATAAATGATATCGTCCATTGTTACCGGTATGGTTGAGTCGTGTCCCTGTAAGACCATGCCAAGGGAATCACCTACAAGGATGACTTCAATGCCGGCTTCACAAAATAATTGCGCAAACAGGGCATCATAGGCGGTGATACAAACAAACTTTTCGCCTTTTTGCTTCATAAGCTGAAGTGTATGAAGTGTAATATCAGTCAAAATATTTCCTAAATAAGCGCAGGTTTTGGATTGAAGTAATGTCGCGTGCCCTTGCGTGTACTGAGAATATGTTCAACGAGTTGAGCATAGTCCTCCTCATTGTTAACAAGATCAATTTCGGCACTGTTTACAACCAGTAGAGTGCTTTCATCATAGTAGTGAAAAAAATTGGTGTAAGCATCAATTAAATTCAGCAGATAATTTCGTTCAATTAGCCGTTCAGCAGCAATACCGCGGTTTTGGATGCGCTCAAAAAGCACTTCGGCAGGGGCCTGCAAGTAAATCACAAGATCCGGTTTTGGAGCATCAATCGTTAAATGATCATAAACATTTTCGTAAAGTTTGTATTCATCTGCATCAAGGTTCTGGCGAGCAAAAATTCGATCTTTTTCCATTAAAAAGTCAGCAACACGAATGGGCTCAAACATATCATCCTGGCGTAGATCCTGGATTTGTTGAGAACGCTGGAAGAGAAAGAACAATTGAGTTGCGAGAGCATTTTGCTTGGGGTTTTTGTAAAACCGATCCAGAAATGGGTTTTCTTCACTTCTTTCCAATAGGGTATCGTAATTAAAGCTGGTGGCAAGACGTTTGGCGAGGCTGGTTTTGCCGACCCCTATGGGGCCTTCAATAGCGATATAACGGGGAATGTCAGGACTGGTCACAGAACTACTTTTTAAGCTGTCAGACACATTAGTACCATATAGTTTAGAGCTTGATGCTGCTGAACTTAAGCAAGCCCATGTTAAATGAGCTTCATTTACTTGTTTTAACGGATTTTACCCTGCGCTTGTACGATTTTGAAAGCGGAGCTTTGTGCAGGTTTTGTTGCATGGTTTGGCGTTCCTGGGAGTCTGCCGTCTGATATTGTGTCCACCACTGCCCAAGACCGTTCATATCCTCACCGCTTGCTTCGCGTAATAAAAGAAAATCGTAAGCGGCCCGAAAGCGTTTTTGGGTGACAAGCAAGGCGGCCCTGCGACCGGCCCGGCGTTCCAGGCGCAACTGGTATTCCCAGATTTCCCGCATCGGGATACTAAAGCGTTTCGGTATGGCTATACGAGCCAGTTGTTGTTCAATAATATCCTGTCCGGCATCGTGCATGGCAAGCATAGGCGCCATCTTTGTTGACTGATAATAGGCATAGCGCGCTCTGACTGCAGGCCAGAGAATGGCAGCCAGGAGGAAGGCCGGCGTTACACTTTTAACTGCAATGATGCGTTCATCGGTACTTCGGAAAGCGCCCTCAAGCATCAGTTTGTTTTGAGTATCTTGTGCAGTGATCAGTTCCGCAATCGGAGGGAATAAAACGTGAAATACATGGTATTCCAGCAATTTCTGAAAGGTTAGTAAGCCACAGCCACTAAAAAACAATTTTAGAAACTCATCAAATAAGCGGGCAGACGGTATCGATTCAAGTAGGGAGGCACAGTTTTTAATAGGACTTTCCGTGCTGTGTTCAATAATAAAGCCCAGTTTGGCAGCTAACCTAATAGCGCGTAATATTCTGACCGGATCTTCCCGATAACGTTGTTCGGGATTCCCAATCATACGCAGGGTGCGCTTTTGTATGTCTTCGATACCATGGGCAAAGTCGAGAACTTCAAAATTTCGTACGGTGTAATAGAGAGCATTCACGGTAAAGTCTCGTCGTAAGGCATCTTCTTCAATGCTGCCATAGACATTATCTCTAAGGATCATGCCTTCCTCACTATGAGCAGAGTCGAGATGCTTTACTTTCCTGGCCAGGCTATTGCCGCTGATTTCAGTGCTTTGTTCGGATTGAGCGCGAAATGTTGATACTTCTATGATTTCACGGCCAAAATGTACATGCACAATTCGAAAGCGCCTGCCGATAATTCTGGAGTTCTTAAAAACCTGGCGTACCTGTTCGGGGCTCGCATCAGTCGCAACATCGAAGTCTTTGGGGCGCATATCCAGCAGCAAATCCCTGACGCCGCCACCGACAATGAATGCTTCGAAACCAGCACTGTTCAGCTGATACAGGACCTTCAGTGCATTAGGGCTTATAGCCTTTCGAGAAATGCCATGTTCAGCACGAGGGAGGACTCTATGTTCAAGGATGGGCTGGCTTGCTTGTTTGGAGGGCTTAGTCAAAAGTCACTTACTGTTGTAATAAAGCATGCATTCTACACAAGTGCTGAGGAAATAAAAAAAGCCGGTAAGATTTGCATCTTACCGGCTTCTGAACCTTTGGTTTTTATTATTATTATTCTAATTAACATCCCTGTATCAGTAAGCGGCAACAACTTGCTACCTTTGACAGGGTATTGAGATCCCCAAATGCGACTCCATGCCTCCCCCCTTGCCAGCGCTGATTTTTCAGTTCTTTCTAGCTTGGGTACAGCCTGTAGCTGTAGACCTGGGCCATTCAATTGTTCCGCCGAATTATTCTTATTATTATTAATTTTTAATTATTGGCGACGGACAATATAGAAGATAACAAGGCAGATATCATGCCAAGTTTCAGGATTTCCTTAAATGCCTAATGATATCATATAGTTGCTGGTGGTTATTAAAACGTTTAAGCCACTTACAAAATTGTTCCTGTTAAAAGTTTGTTAAGAATTGTAACCAGGAAGGGTAGATCAGTAACATAGTCTCACATTTTAACGGCTATGCTCAGTTAGCCTGAAGCGGAGATATTAACCGGATTTCTTCTGCCTTGGAATGCCAAAGCGCTGACGACGTTCCCATAAACATTTGCGACTGATACCGAGTTTTTTGGCCAACAAGGTTTCATTCATATGTTCCTGATGCTCAAGTACAAAGCGTTGGAAATAATCTTCCAGAGAAAGATCTTCGGAAGGATCATTGTCGATATTTTCTGTCAGATCTGCACTATCACTATTCTGCTGAATGCCATTATTAAGATTTTGTCTGCCTTGCTCTTTGGTTAATGAGTCAATTTTCACCAGTTCTACATCAATATCAAGCAGGTCCATGGGTATTTCATTACCTTCAGTCAGTATCACGGCTCTTTCAATGGCGTTTTCGAGTTCGCGAACATTGCCAGGCCAGGGGTACATAGTGATTGCCTGTATGGCGTCTGCGCTAAAATGCATGGGACCGGCTGTGCCAAGACGGTTGGAGATAAGCTGAAGCTTTTTATCCGCGAGCTCCAGTATGTCTGTATTGCGCTCCCTAAGTGGCGGGATGTTAAGGGGCATGACATTAATACGATAAAACAGGTCTTCACGAAAGCGTCCTTCGCTAACAAACTGCTGTAAATCCCTATTGGTAGCAGCAATTAGACGTACGTCAACTTTGGTGGATTGAACGGATCCGACTTTTCTTATTTCATGCTCTTGTAAAACTCGCAGGAGTCTGGCCTGAGCTTCAAGTGGTAATTCTCCTATTTCGTCCAGAAATAGGGTGCCATTATTGGCCGCCTCCACTAGGCCGGTACGAGTGCTGGTAGCGCCAGTAAAAGAGCCTTTTTCGTGGCCAAATAATTCGGATTCAATCAGGTTTTCAGGTATTGCAGCGCAGTTGATGGAGATTAGATTTGAGTCTTTGCGTGAGCTTGCTTCATGTAAGGCGCGTGCAACCAGTTCCTTTCCGGTTCCTGATTCGCCCTGTATTAACACTGAAGAATTGGTTTGAGCAACTTTACGAATACGACGGAATAATTCCTTCATGGTGGCACAGCTTCCTACCATGCCGGGAACAGGCTCTTCGTCCGGATTCTTTTTAGTCTTGCTTTTTTTACGACCACAGCCGGAAATGACGGCTTTCAATGAACTAAGTACTTCTTCACTTTCAAACGGAATTGAGAGGTAAGACATGGAGCCAGTCTTGGTTGTATCCAAGGCTGATCGCATGCTGGCATAGCTGGTGCTGATCAGTACAGGAGTTGTTGAGTGCTTGATCAGCACTGTGCCTGGCTGATCCGGTAAGCGCAGGTTGCAGATAATGGCATCAAAGTCATCCGGATTTTGTTTAAGAGCTTCATCTACAGAATGGCAGGCTTGACTCTGGTGGCCTGCCTGGTCGAGTAATTCACCAAGTTTGCTTAGTGTTGCCTGATCATTTTCTACAAGTAAAATATTAGCCATAAAAGCAATAGACTGTAGTTAGCTGTTATGTGTGTAGACCTAAATTCACTTATACCCTTCTAGAGTGAGTGAAACGGTTATATAAATTTGTTTCTTTTCTACACACTTGGTTACTGGGGGCTACAATATTAAGCATCGCGGGCAAAGGGTCAACACAAATTTAGCTTTATTTTGCGCAGCATTGCATAATTTGCCAGTTTTAATCAATAAATTATATAAATATCAATAAGTTATATAAAATTGATCTTCATCAAGATGTTTTAACTCACTTAATCTATCGATATTCCAGTGTTCGATTGCCCAGGTAATAATGTCGGCGGGTGCAGCATTTTTCAAATCGGCATCAGGTTGCTGATGCAAACAGATAAGCGCTTGGTAGAGTGAGAGTGAGGGTTTTCCTGCCGGTAGCGGGTTGGCATGATGCTGCTTGCTCAGTTTCTGCCCCTGCGAGTTTATGATGACGGGAATGTGAGCATAAACTGGCTGTTTGTAGCCCAGTAGTCTTTGCAGGTAAATTTGTCTGGGAGTGGAGTCAATTAGATCGATTCCACGAACTACATGAGTAATTTCCTGAAATGCATCGTCGACCACAACAGCAAGTTGATAAGCAAATAATCCGTCCTTGCGTTTGAGAATAAAATCTCCAACATCTGAGCGGAGGTTTTGGCTTTGCTTGCCCTGTAGTAAATCATCAAACTGTATTGCGATATCAGGTACTTTGCATCGCAAAGAGAAAGTGTCGGATTCTGCATTGACTTCGTTCAGTTCGCGTTCCCTGCAAAACCCGGGGTAAATCCCTCCATGGTCCTGTATGTCTTGCCTGCTGCAGGTACAAGGAAAGATTAAGGCCTGTTCCTGTAAGCGTGCTAATGCTTCCTGATACGCTTGAGAGCGTTGACTTTGGTAAATAATTTCTCCGTCCCACAATAAATTGAGTTCTTCAAGGGCTTGCAGGATTTGCTTAAGTGCAGCCGGGCTTTCTCTGGGAGGATCCAGGTCTTCAATTCTGAGAAACCAGAGGCCCCGGTTTGCACGGGCGTCGAGATAACTCGCCAGTGCGGCAATCAGGGAGCCTGCATGCAAAGGGCCGGTGGGCGAGGGAGCAAAACGCCCTCGGTAGGTAGTTTGTTGTTGATATGGAGCCGAAATTTTCAGGCCCCCAGTTGTTTTTCCTTGATTTCGTCCAGCGTTTTGCAATCAATACACTTGTTAGCTGTCGGGCGAGCCTCAAGACGACGAATACCTATTTCGATACCGCAGGAATCACAAAAACCATAATCGTCTTTGACAATTAATTCTATCGTCGAATCAATTTTCTTGATCAGGCGACGCTCTCTGTCCCGGGTTCGTAATTCAATACTGAACTCCTCTTCGAGGGTAGCGCGATCTGCAGGATCCGGTGGGTTAGCGGCTTCATCCTGCATATGGTGAACTGTGCGGTCGACCTCTTCCATTAATTCGTTGCGCCAGTTACGCAGTATGCTTTTAAAATGTTCGCGCTGCGCTTCATTCATATATTCTTCACCCCGTTTCATGACATAAGGGACGAAGTCACCGACCTGCAAGTGGGCATCAGGTTTGGCGGGGCCTGCTTTGCTGGTGGTTTTGGGCTTTTTTGGTGCAGATTTTATAGCTGCAACTTTGCTTTTGGCCTTTGGAGCCGACTTGGGTACTGCTTTATTGGCCATTGCTTTTATCTTGGTCACCGCTTTTTTAGTTGCTACTTTTTTCTTTGGGGCCGCTTTCTTCGGGGCCGCTTTCTTAGGTACTGCTTTCTTAGGTGCTGCCTTTTTGGGAGCTGCTTTTTTAGGAGTCGCCTTTTTGGGAACTGCTTTCTTTGAACTCACTTTTTTCGGGACGACTTTTTTGGCTGCAGCTTTTGGCTTTACCACAGGCTTTTTTGCACTGGCTTTTGCTTTCGCAGTCACTTTAGCCTTGGTTTTTGCCGGCGCTTTTACTTTTGTCTTAGCTTTCGGTGCTGCCTTTTTAGCTTTTACAGCAGATTTTTTTTTGCTTGCCATTACATAATCTCTCTACTAAATCTATCACTGGCTTACGCTCTAAATACTGAGAGCTACCTTTATTGTGCTGACCTTAACAGTTTTCAAGACCAGGTAGTGTTGATGCGGCTCATATTCCCGAAAGGGGAGCATTCTACTGGTTTATTTGAAACCAGGAAACTGTTTGTCAGGCTTTTTATCATTCAGGCAAATTTAACCGGTCAATGTACAGAATATCGTTTTTAACTTCATATTCAATTTTCTGTAAGCTCTCCCCCTGACAAGGGCCCTGTAGACATTCTCCACTCTCGATTGCAAACAAAGCTCCGTGTGTGGAACATTGAATCAGATCGCCGGTATTATTCAGGAATCGGCCAGGTTCCCAATTAAGGGGAACGTACATGTGTGGACAACGGTTTAGATATAAAAAAATCCGGCCACGCTTTTTTATGGCAAAAAGCCCTGACTTCCCACTAAATTCAAAAGCTTGTACACCACCTTCAGGGATACTTTCGAATTGGCATAGCTGCTCGTCCACTATCTTTTAAACCATTTGGCAAAACGTTTAGATTAGGATTTCAGGGCCTGACTAAAATCCGCGATTAAATCTTCTTGATCTTCGATACCAATCGAAAAGCGTACCAGGGAATCGGCAATTCCCATTGATGCTCTGCGTTCCGCACCCATTTCATAATAAATAGTATGTGCTACCGGGATGCCCAGAGTCCGATTGTCACCAAGATTACTAGAACAGACTACCAGTTGTAGTGCATTCAGAAAATCAAAGCAGTCAATACTGTCTTCCAGCTCAATACTGAGGATGGCACCAAAATGTTTGAATAGTTTAGCGGCTCTTTCATGTTGGGGATGTGACTTCAGTCCGGGATAACTCACCTTTTTGACCAAAGGATGCTGGTCACAAAATTCAGCAAGAGCCAGAGCATTATCGCTGGCTTTATATATCCTCATTTTGAGTGTGTCTGAGCCAACAGACAGATGGTGAGCAGCCTCAGGTGCCAAGGCTGCACCAAAATCCCGCAGGCCCTTTTTTCGAATCTGCGTGATTCCCCAGAATTTCGACTCTCTGGTTTTGTAATTGTCATAAATATTGCTGAAGCCATTCCAGTCATAAAGACCGGTATCTGTAACACTGCCACCGAGCGCATTACCATGCCCTCCTATATATTTGGTCAGGGAATTGATGATCAGGCTGGCCTTTACGTCTACAGGTAAGAACAGGCAAGGAGAAGTCATGGTGTTATCGACAAAATAGATGAGCCTGGCTCGTTCACATAAGTCGCCAATCGCCGCCAGGTCGGAGACCTGTGTTACCGGATTGGCAATCGTTTCTACAAAAACCACTTTGGTATTTGATTTGATGGCTGCTTCCACATTAGTAACATCTGTTGCATCGACAAAAGTAACTTCTATTCCCAGATTGATCAGGGTATTGAACAGGCTGTTGGTATTACCAAACAAATAGGCACTTGAGACAATATGGTCACCTGCACGCAACAATGACAACAGGGTGGAACCAATGGCAGCCATCCCGGTCGCAAAAATAACACTGGCCAGGCCTTGCTCCATGAGGGTTATTTTATTGGCGAGTGCTTCCACTGTAGGATTGCTTTGCCTGCCGTAAGCATAGCCACTGCGTTTATTTTGGAAAACCTCGGCCAGCTCACGCGCGTCTTCATATCCAAAGGCGACCGAAGTCTGGATAGGTGCATGTAACACGCCATGCTCAGGCTTGCCTTTGCGGTCAGCATGTAAAATGGTGCTTGTGAACTGTTTCTGTTTCATTTCAAATTGGTGATGCTTCAAAAAAAAGAGGGCGGATGATACTCTTATTTACCGCGGTATTGAAGCGTACTTGATCGGTTAAAGCGAGGCTTTATCCTGTTAACCCGGTGTCTTATTCCATTTTCATCAGATGGGTCGGCACGCCAAGATCTGGAACCGGTCCCGTAAAATCTTCCGGCGCTACCCATAATTGCCCCATCATGCCGGCTTCAGCGTGATCAAGTATATGGCAGTGATACATCCACATACCGGGTCTGCCTTCAAAATTAACGGCAATGCGTACGGTTTCACCGACAGGTACATCCACGGTGTCTTTCCATTCCAGCACGCGAGACTCATCCAGAACCTGAAAGAAATAGCCATGCAGGTGGAAGGGGTGGTTAAAATCAGAATTGTTTATCAAGGTCCAGATATGCGTTTCACCTACTCTGGCTTCCAATGGCATCATGCTCCAGTATGGAACGCCGTTGAATCCCATTTCTATGGGTCTGTTATCGCCAACAGGGGCAATAGTCATTTCCAGCTCTTTTTCAATGGCATTTGTGATATCAATAGGCACAATTGTCCGCAACTGTTCAGGAATCGGTTCTGGCGTCACAGGTTCATCCAGTACTGTCTCAATTTCCATCATTGGAACAGAAGCTCGTCTGTAGACGGTACCGAAACCTCTGTCAAAGGGTAACCATCGAAAGGTCTGTGTTGTCCCAGGCTCATGCATAGGGGTAAAGACTATATCTGCCCGCTCGGAAGGTGTAACCACGACGCGGCCAGACTCCCGGGAGCGTTCTGCCAGACCATTATCGCCGCCTAATATGGTGAAAGTATGGTCTCGCAGTCGAATTGGAATATACCTGGAACGGGAAGCATTGATGATACGCCAGCGCTGTTGTTTACCCTGTCGTACCTTGAGAGTCGGCCGAACCTTGCCATTCACCAGAACCACAGTACCTTCCTTGCCAAACAAGTCAGTAAAGTTACCGCCTGCATCTTCAGCAAGGAAGCTTCCGTCATTCACATTGACGCTCATATCAGACATCACCAGAACCAGATCATCCCCAAAGACCTCGGGATCATCAGGATCCTCAACTACAATGGGGCCATACATACCCCAGCCAACCTGTGCGGCGGAATTAACATGAGGGTGATACCAATAGGTGCCTGCATCGTTTACGGTGAATTCATATCTGAATTCACCGCCAGCTTCAATCGGCGGCTGGGTAACACCAGGAACCCCATCCATCTGATTTGGCACCCGCAAACCATGCCAATGTATGGTGGTTGCGTCTGGTAAGGAGTTTTTAAAATGGATAATGACAGTGTCGCCGACTTTGGCCTTGATCAAGGGGCCAGGCAGGGTTCCGCCATAGGTCCAGACAGGAGTGGTGAAACCATCAATAATTTCTATATCTACAATCTGAGCCTCGAGGTTTATTTCAAGAATATTCGGATCGGGGTTGATATCTTCGGGAATAGCCAGTGCTAGATCATCATCCCAGCCTTCAGGTTGCTCTACATCCAGTGCGGATTGAGGAGCACGACTACAGGCTCCAAGCAACAGGATCACGGATACCAAAAAAACGAACTTGCTGATTTTCATTATATTCATCTTATGTAAAGTGTATTTTTGGATAAATTACCATAAAATGTATTACGAATACATTATATGAAAGTCGTCTTTATTTTATTTTTAAAAATGGAAACAGTGATATGCAATTATCAAGATTTACTGATTTCAGTCTACGAGTATTACTCTATCTTTTGATTAATGATAAGAAACGTGCACGTTTACAGGATATTGCAGATTTTTACCCTATACCGCTTGAGCATCTACGGAAAGTTGTTCATGCCTTGTCGAAAGCAGGTTACCTGAATACCTTCCGCGGTAAAAATGGAGGTATCGAACTCGCAATGGATGCTGAAGAAATAAAGATCGGGAATGTTATAAAGCAATTTGAAAGGCAAGATGCATTGATCGATTGTGAAGGTTTATGTTGCAGGCTTGCAGCAGTGTGCACGCTGAAAAAAGCATTAAAACAAGGTGAAAATGCTCTTTTTGCCACATTAAATACTTTCACGCTGGCTGATCTGGTTGCAAGCAAATCGAGCATGATCAGATTGCTGAGTAATCAGGCAGCGTAAAATTTCCAGCTAATTTAAAACTTTATTCAGAATGACGGGTTTTCAGGCTGAAAGACCCGTCAGGACTATTAGGGCTCAGGAAATTGTCAGAGTCCTGGTGAATTGTGCATAATTTTCCCAACGGGAAATTTTCTCCGGTAATTCTTCCGGTGTTGCCTGGATCTGACCATTTACATCTATAACCCTGGATACAATGGTATGCTCGCCAGCCGGGGCAGAGTTCCAGGCGAAATTGAAAAGCTTCCAGGAATACCTGGTGGCGCCGGGTAGAATTTCAGCAGCCTGCCAGGGGCCGTTATCAATTTTCACTTCGACACTGCGAATTGGTGTGCCGTCATTAAGAACAAAGCCCATAATATTGTGAGTATTGCCCAGTTTGCTTACGCGAGTGATCGCAGACTTTAATTGAATACGCGTAACCAGTCTTTCTTCCCAGCGCATTTCTCCGCCAATATCCCTGCGACTTAGCGTGACATAGTCACGAGCCATGTATTTCCCTGCGAAACGTCGATCCTGAACGTGAATCTGTTCCAGCCATTTCACATTCGCGACGCCGTACCATCCTGGAACCAATAACCTTACAGGTGCTCCGTGGAATATAGGTAAGGGCTCTCCATTCATTTCATAAGCGATAATAATGTCATCTTGTAAGGCTTCATCTATATGCAGGGCGCGGGCAAAACTTTGCTCGACATCGGTATCACGGATATTTTCTATTCCACGATCTGCGCCGTAAAAAACAATTTCTGTTCCATTGCTCTGGATATTCGCGTTGTTCAAAATGTCGCGAAGGCGGCAACCACCCCACAAAGCGTTTCCTATCAGGCCGTGATAGATACCCTGATTGTTCCCGCCACACTCAAATGCTGCGGTAATTTCAACCTTGGGCAGGCGACGCAAATCAGCCAGACTCATTGATAGTTCGTTGTCGACCATCCCGGTGACCCGGATACGATGGGCATCAGCATTCAGCTGGGGCTGGCCGTAATGTTGAACAACATAAAACTGGTTTTCATTGCTGGAATAGAATTCATTTATATTCTGGGTGTTCTGGAAAAAAACACCACCGGCAACTTTTGGGGGACCGGAAAACCCAGGTGGCATATCAGTGAATGGCACCAGAACTTCTCCCTGTGCCATAGCAGTTCGGGATAAAAAGGGCATGCCTGCAGTCATTGCAAAACCACCCATGATGACCCCACCCTTTAACAGCGCTCTTCTATTGTTTTCTTTATTCTCTGAATCTTGTGCTGACATGGCCTGCCCCTCTGGATTAGATGATTGGACTGATTATTCTCCCGGCTTTGGGCAAGGTCAAGTTTTCGGTTTTAGGATTTGATCCAGGCGGATGAGGATATCGTGCGATGGGAGACCGGTATTTATGACATTTTACTGTTCTTGCTGATGTTGACATCTAAGACAGAGTTGAGCTTCGGGCCTTACTTCCAGACGTGAAAAACCGATTTCATCACCACAGAGCCCGCATAGCCCATATTCATCAGTGTCAATTTTTAACAAGGCTCTGTGCAGTAATGTCAGCCTGCGTTTAGCCTGCTGAAGTGTTGAGTCAGCCATTTGTTGCTGTTGTAAGGCGTCCATGCGAGAGAGTCGTCCTACTTTGCTCTGATCAAGAGCAACCGTATCAGTACCCGGTTTTGCCAGTACGATTTGCTGCTCAAGTTCTATTACCTTCTGTTGTAAAAGTGTTTTCAGAATCCGAAGCTGTTTGTCACTCAGTGCGTCCATACATAAATCTCTTTTATTGCCCGGCTTAAATGCTTAAAGCAGTTCCTTAAAAATATCCAGTTCGGCAATTGATTGCTCTATGCTTTGCATGCGCATTAAATAAGCTTCTGAATTACGATTGCCGTAGATGGCTATAAATTCAGCTTCACTGATGCCATCGGGTTGCCCCAGCAAGGGTATATAAGCGCTTTCATCAGGAACCTGGGATAAATAAAGCTGTAATTGCTCGGCAGTCTGATTATCACTCATGGAAAGTCTGCCTAATCGTGTACCAATCAGATTGGCAGTGATATCACTAAAGCTGAAGCCGGAACTGCTTCGACTATCCTGTACTTCCTTGAAGATGGATACAATATTTGCCAGATTGTCATCTGCGTAAGCAGCAATTGCAGCTGAAGCTATCAGATGGCGCGGCAGGTCATCTCTGTTTTCCAGCGTAATTCTTAGCTGGCGTGGGCTTGTAAATTCGGCAGCAGATGGGCCCAGCAAATCCTGAAGATCCAGTTCATCCAGCAAATAACAGCTCAATATTAATAAGATCGCCCTGTTTTCTTCGCGTGGATTGTCTTGGTCGTTCAGAGCAAAACTGAATAAGGGTCTAAATAAATTATTTAAACTGACTGATCTGTTTGTAGCCGGTATGGATTGAATGGCTTGTAGCAATTGTTCCTGGTAAGTGATCAAACGTGCGGTGGTTTGGGGGTCTATCAGTAAAAGCCTTGCCTGTTCTCTGATATCGGCAAGATTACCCGATTCCCAGTTAACAGTTAGACCGAGATAATTGTCATCAAACACAAACTGAGAAACAGAGGCGAGTACCGAATTAATTAGCTGATAGTCACTGTCTCTGGAGAGCTGAACTTTGCTGTAATCCAACAAGGGGCGAAAAATAAAGTCCGGAATTTTATAGTCGGCGATTCGAAACTCCTGTAACTGGAAATTTTCAGCAGTCTGTATGAGCTGAGCCTCAAAATTTAAATGACGTCCAAAGATATTCGGCATTAAAACAACGCCACCTTTAAGAACGGCCCTGCCAGGTGACAACTCGATAAATAGGGTATTATCACTCAGCCAATCTATACCGAAGCCATTAATTTGCTGTGAAAAATAAACCAGCAGCGCGTTGCTTTCAGCTTCACTGAGAGAGATTTGCTGGGCCTTGGTATTTGCCAGGCGGCGAGGGTCATAGTTGATTAGAATTTCCTGGATACTGGCTATTTGCTCCTGATCCAGTTTACTGTTGATGGGGTATCTTGCCTCGTCTTCGAGTACAACAAAGAGGGCGAGCAAAGGCAAACTGAGCAGGAACAGTAACAGGATGCCGCATGTGTAAGCAAAAAACTTCATAGTAAACAGTATACTTAGCCCTGAATGCTGTGGATAGCCAGCCAGATAAAGTATTCATAAATACCATAGTTTTACGTTATTATCCCATCTCAATTTATGCAGGCGGTTTTAAAAAATGATTTATGTCCAGAAATCAGTAAGATTTATTTTCCTGACGCTTCTCCTGTTCTTGTCAGCATGTGCCAACAATGCTGCACTGGAACTGGAGCGTCAACAGCAAGAGCAGCTTGCCCAAGAAGCTGCGGAACTGGAAGAATCCAGACGTGCAGAAGCTTTACGAGAGCAGGAGTTAGCCAGACAGCAAGCTGAGCAAGCGCGGGAACGTGAAGCCGAGGCAGAAAGACAATTAGCAAATGAGATGAGAGCAGCAGCGGCAGCAGAAGCAGCGGCAGCAGAAGCGGCAAGAGAAGCTGAATTAGCAGAAGAACGCCGGCAGGCAGCATTGTTAGCCAGTCAGCAGGCCCGCATCGAAGAATTACGCGCTCAGGTTGAGGCGATTAATGTTCAGGCACAGGCCATAGAGTCGAGCAATAGTACATTAAATGAAGCATTGGCAGCGGCAGAAGCTTTAACGGCGGCACTTAGCGAAGAAAATGCAAAATTCGGTGCTGTTGATCCACAAACCGGTTTACTGCCACAGGCACTTGATGTCGACCGCATCGCAGAATTATCTGCGCAACTTGAGCGTTTACGTGAACAGGCCGCTATTTTGCAGGCCCAATAAGATACACTTTTTTCAGTCTGCTTAACTTTGTTTGTGTAGTCCGTTGTGGTAAAGTGCGCGGGCTTTTTTTAACCCAAATTAAAATTCATTCGTACGGAGAAATTCTGGATGACAATTGCAATAATTTTTATCCTGTCCCTGTTGGGTCTTGCTATTGCTTTCTTTTACATGAAGAAAGTCACAAATATCCCTTTAGACTTAGGGCTTAATCCTGAAGAAAGTGGGCGGCTGAAAACCATTCATGGTGCTATTGCTGAAGGTGCAATGGCCTTTTTAAAGCAGGAATACAAATACCTGGCCTATTTTATGGTGGGGTTTGCACTGGTCATAGCGGTGTTAATTGATGATCAACACACACCAGATGTACGTGAAGGCATCTTTACAGCAATAGCTTTCCTGTTCGGAGCCATAATTTCGATTCTTTCCGGTTATATCGGTATGAAAGTAGCCACTGCCGGTAATGCCCGTACCACGGTTTCGGCCCGTAACAATATCGCTGATGCTTTTGCTGTCGCCATGAACTCTGGTGCCGTGATGGGTTTTGCCCTGGTTGGTCTGGCGACCCTGGGCCTCATCGTCATTTATCTGGTAATGAATGCCTTGTTGCCTGATGTTGAAAACAACGTATTAATGGAAGTCATCGCGGGTTTTGGACTGGGTGGCTCATCAATTGCGCTTTTTGCTCGCGTGGGCGGAGGCATCTTTACCAAAGCGGCAGATGTTGGAGCCGATCTGGTAGGTAAGGTTGAGAAAGGTATTCCTGAGGACGATCCGCGTAACCCGGCTGTTATCGCCGATAACGTGGGTGATAATGTTGGTGATGTCGCCGGGATGGGTGCTGACCTGTTTGGTTCCTGTGCCGAAAGTACTTGTGCAGCACTGGTAATTTCTGCTCTGGCTTTTTCAGCAGATTTGAATGCCATGCTATATCCAATCATGATTACTGCAATCGGTATTCCGGTCAGCCTGGTTACTAAAATGCTGGTTCGTGTGCATAGTGAAGAACAGGTGGCCCCGGCTCTGAAGAAATTGTTAATACTGTCCAGTGCCATTATGGCGGTCGTGCTTTACTTTGTGACCATTATTATGATTCCTGATTCTTTCGCTATTAACGGTGAGGTCTATTCGAATACAGGTGTTTACTGGTGCTTTTTCTCTGGCCTGATTTCCGGTCTTGCTGTAGGTCTGCTCACCGAATATTACACATCAGATCAGTACAAACCGGTTCAGGACATTGCAAAGTCTTGTGAAACAGGTGCGGCTACCAACATTATTTTTGGTCTGGCACTGGGTTATAAGAGTACCGTATTACCTTACATTGCCATTGCCATCGCCATATTTGTTTCATGGGAACTTGCCGGTATGTACGGCATTGCCATCGCGTCTTTGGGTATGTTGGGGACTCTTGCAATTGCTTTGACAATTGATGCCTATGGCCCGGTTGCAGACAATGCTGGTGGTATTGCTGAAATGGTGGGTCTGGATAAGGAAGTTCGTCGTCGTACTGACATTCTGGATTCGGCAGGTAATACCACAGCCGCGATTGGTAAGGGCTTTGCTATTGGGGCGGCGATTCTGACCTCACTGGCCTTGTTCAGTGCCTTCCTGACACATTCTCAAAACCTGATGAGAGAATTACCTGAATTTGGTGCGGACTATGATTTATTAGGCGCGATAACCTTGCTCGATCCGCTTGTGTTCGTAAGTTTGTTTTTGGGTGCAGTACTGCCTTATCTGTTTTCTGCAATGACTATGAAATCAGTTGGTGCAGCTGCATTCGATATGATTGAAGAAGTGCGCCGACAGTTTCGTGAAATTCCTGGCATTATGGAAGGTCAGGGACGCCCTCAATATGCTCAGTGTGTTGCTATTTCTACCAAGGCTGCATTGCGCGAAATGATAGCTCCTGGTGTGCTGATTATGGCTACGCCGCTGGTAGTTGGCTTCCTCTTCGGGGTTACCTCTGTTGCCGGATTATTGGCAGGTTCACTGGTAACTGGTGGTGTTCTGGCAATTGCCTCTTCCAACAGTGGCGGAGCCTGGGACAATGCCAAGAAATACATCGAGGCAGGTAACCTGGGTGGTAAAGGTTCAGAGGAGCATAAAGCTGCTGTGGTTGGTGACACAGTCGGTGATCCATTGAAAGATACTTCGGGTCCTTCACTGAATATTCTGATCAAGTTGTCAGCTATTCTTAGTCTGGTGTTTGCACCTTTCTTTGTAAACTACGGTGGGATTTTGCTGTAATTCTTCACCAGTCATAATTAAAGGGGACTTTAGGGTCCCCTTTTTTTTGGCCCAGGAACAGGATAACTATTAATTCTTCAGACTTGTTCTGCTGCAAATATTTTACGGTGTTATGCAAATCACTACTGCAATGCACCGAATTTCGGGTAAGGACTTAACTTGCAGTGTCTAGTGACATAGAAACCGCCTCTTCTGTCTTGTTCACCCTTCGATCTTTCCTTCCTGTTTTTCCGGCGCTGCGGAACTCGTCGCTATGCGACTCAGACAGTCCTCGCGCTGAATCGGAAAAACACTCAGGAAAACTACATCTCAATGGGTTCACATGACAGGAAGAGCGGCTTCAGTAGGAATGTCGCCTTTTCCAAGAATGTTAAATGCACAGTCATTGTGGTGAGCAATCCAGTCGGCGACCGTCTGACGACAGGGATGTCGTCAGCCGAGCCTGTACATGGACGTACGCTTTTTGGCGTGTCGACGAAAGGATTGCTCACCATCATGACTGAACATAAGGCAAAGAATATTAAACTTAGCCCTTGCCCGAAATTCGCAGAAAAGGGCTAAAGGGCAGGAAATAACTTGGCGTTCGCCTGTTATACTACGCAACCGATACATAGCAACATATAAAGGCAACTATGGCACAGGCTCAAGCAACTACCAGCCCCAATCTGGCGGGTGTAAAAAATATTATTGTCGTGGCTTCCGGCAAGGGTGGTGTGGGGAAATCCACTACTGCTGTAAATCTTGCTCTGGCATTAAAGGATCAGGGTGCAACAGTGGGATTGTACGATGCAGATATATACGGCCCGAGCATTCCAACCATGATGGGTCTGCCGGACGGTACACGGCCGGAAATTGTTGATGAACGTACCATGAAGCCCGTTGAGGCTCACGGTATCAAGTGTCATTCAATCGGCTTTCTGGTTGATGCCAATCAGGCAATGGCCTGGCGCGGACCTATGGTGGTTGGAGCCTTTAACCAGATATTAAATGATACACAATGGGGTGAACTGGATTATCTGGTGGTGGATATGCCACCCGGCACCGGTGATATCCAGTTGAGTCTGGCGCAATCTGTAGCAGTCACCGGAGCGGTGATTGTGACAACACCACAGGATGTTGCCTTGCTGGATGCCAAACGCGGTATTGAAATGTTTCGTAAAGTGGGTATTCCCATACTTGGTGTGGTTGAAAATATGGGTTTGCATATTTGCAGTGAGTGCGGTCACGCTGAACACATTTTTGGTGAGGGTGGAGCGGCACGCATTGCCAGGGATTATGCGGTGACTGTGCTTGGTTCACTACCACTGGAAAAGTCCATTCGGGAAGGCAGTGATGCAGGTGTGCCAATCGTGGCTGCGGATGCCTATGGTAAGGTTGCGGAGATTTATCGTGCCATTGCTGTTCAGGTAGCCAGCACCGTACAAGATCTTAACAGCAGTCTGAGCACCCCAAATATAAGTATAGTGGATGACTAATCTGTGTGTTTGAGTTCACGCAGGTACTGAAACAGTTTTTTACTTGCTGCAGAATCTTTTTTAAGTTCCTGTTCCTTCTGGGCCTGCCTGATTAACTGGCGGAGATACTGTATGTCCAGTTCTGGATGATCCTGGATCAATTTCTGCAAGGCTGCATCAGAACCCGCCAGCAATTCTTCACGTAAGTTTTCCAGCAGCTTGAAAAAACGCTTGTTAAGATTCACCTGGTGCAGATCGGTATTGAGTACACTTTCGATTTGAGTGACATCAATATTGCGCATCAGTTTGCCTATAAACTGAAGCTGACGGCGTCGGGCTTCATGACTGTTTGGCAGACGTTTGAATTCTTCAATGGCGGACTGCAAATCAGCGGGGAGCTGACATTTCAACAGAAGTTGTTTGTTTATTTCGGTTAATTTTTTTCCGAGAGCCTGCAGGGCAATCATGTCACGCTTGCGCTGACTCTTACTGATCGTTTCCTCAGTCTCACTGTCGAAGTTCTGGTTGTTATCCATAATTAATAAAACAGGGCTGCCAGGCCCAGGAAGGAAAGAAAACCAACCACATCGGTGATAGTGGTCAGAACGACACTGCCTGCCAGGGCAGGATCAACTTTGAGTTTTTTCAAAAACAGGGGCAGGAAGGCACCAGCAATAGCAGCGGTGATCAAATTGATAACCATGGCACCCGCAAAAATGTAGGCGAGTTTGGAATCGGAAAACCAATAGATTGCAATCAGGGCTGCAACCAGCGCCCAAAGTAAACCATTGAATAAACCGACACCCAGTTCACGCCACATCAACCATCGGGAGTTGGTCTTACCTATTTGGCCGAGTGCCATGCCGCGGATAACCAGGGTTAAGGTCTGATTACCTGCCACACCACCCATACTCGCTACTATGGTCATCAGTACGGCCAAGGCAACGACCTGATCGATGGTGTCGGAAAAGCGGTTAATTACTATGGCCGCCAGGAAAGCTGTAACCAGGTTGGCTCCCAGCCAGATTGCCCTGCGTTTAGCAGTTTTCATAACGGGTGCGAAGGTGTCGTCTTCTTCATCCAGACCGGCCATGCGCATGAATGAATGTTCGGCATCTTCCCTAATCACGTCCACGATATCATCAATGGTGATTCGACCCAGCAGCTTGCCTTCTTCATCAACTACCGGCGCAGATACCCAGTCCATTCTTTCAAAAAGCTGAGCCACTTCGGTATCCGGCATGGAGACAGGAATAGCTTCAAAATCCGTAAGCATTACTTCACTGACCGTCAGATTCGGATCAGATACCAGAACTTTACGTAATGGTAGAACGCCAACCAGATGATCATTGCGGCTTACCACCAGTATGTTATCGGTCATACTTGGAATTTCAGTGTGGCGACGCAGATAACGTAGTACTACATCGAGGGTATGACTGCGCCGTACGGTGATGGTGTCTGTGTTTAACAGGCCACCAGCAGTATCCTCAGGATAGGAAAGAACAGCCTCCAGGCGGTGCCGATCCTGTTCACCCATGGACAGGAGCACTTCATTAATAACCTGATTGGGCAGTTGTTGCAGAATATCGGCGAGATCGTCTGTTTCCAGTCCTTCAGTCAGACTGGCGACTTCTTCCGGACTGAGTTTGGTTAGAATGTCACTCTGAATATCCTCATTAAGATAATTCAGTACTTCACCTTCATTCTCTTTGGCAACCAGTCGCCATAAAACTTCACGAGCTTTATGTGGAGAAGATTCAAGCAGATGAGCAATAGTTGCCGCCGGAAGTTTATTCAGCATTTGCCTGACATGCACAAAGGAACCACTGTCCAGAGCTGTACTTAAAGCCTCTAGATGTTCCTGAGTTTGATTCTTGTTGTCACCTGGCTGCAGCATACTTCCGGGAATACTCCGCAAAGACATCTGATAAAAGAAGAGGGTATTATAGCAGCGCAAGGGTAGCAAAGCCTCAGAAACTCGGACTGACAGGGTAATTTTCATGGCAGGCGTAAGATTACAAACAATAATTGCCCTAGTGGTGGTTTTCGGAATTTCTGCGCTGGCCTGGCTGGTTCAGCCTGAAAACGGAGCCAGCGATTTGCATTGGTACAGCATTTTACCGCCAGTCATTGCGGTTGCTTTCGCTATAGCCAGCAGGCATCTGTTGTTAAGTCTGGTTGCTGGGGTAGTTATTGGTGCAATACTCATTAATGTGCCACCAGCTCCTTTGGAAATTATTTCCTGGGGTTCAAGTCTGAGCACACTGGGTTCTCAGGTTTGGAATGTGATAAGTGACCCTTTCAATTTAGCTATATTGTCATTTATTACTTTTATGCTGATTATGATCAGCATTGTCATTTTATCCGGCGGCCTGCTGGCAATAGTCAAGTGGCTGGAGCAATATGCGCGAACTCCGCGCTCTACTCAGTTTATTACCAACCTGATGGGTTTTCTGGTTTTTATTGATGACTATGCCAACGTGATGATTGTGGGCACATCAATGCGACCCATTACTGACGCCATGCGAGTAAGCAGGGAAAAACTGGCCTTTCTTGTAGATGCGACCAGCGCGCCGATTTCAGGTATTGCACTTATGTCTACCTGGATAGGTTATGAGGTTGGAATTTTTTCAGATGTGAGTGCCACCCTGGGTTTTGAACGGGATGCGTATTCAATGTTTCTCGATGCTCTGCCTTACCGTTTTTACTGTATGTTTATGATTTTGTTTATCTTCGTAAACATCTGGTCAAAGCGAGAATTCGGCGGCATGCTCGCTGCTGAGCGACGCAGCAGGCTGGGCAGTGTTAGCGCCGAAGATGCAATCCTGGCTGGTAATCAGGATGATGCAGTGCAAACTGATAATAACGCCAGGCTTAGTATGGCAACTGCATTCTATCCTTTCGGGATTTTATTTTTGGTCTTGTTCATTGGGCTTTGGGTGGATGGCGGAGGCATGGCTTTATTGGCACAGAATCCGGCTAACTTCGTTAGTTTCAGTAGTTGGCGTGAAGTGATTTCAGCTTCAGAAAATAATGTTCAGGTGTTAAATATTTCCGGCTTGCTTTCCTTGGTAACAGCAATAATCTGCGCCTTCTGGATAGCGGCATTACCGCGAACATCGATAATGCAGGCAATTAAAAAAGGTGCCAGAACGGCCTTTTATCCCTGGATGATCCTGATACTGGCCTGGACGCTCGGGAGTATTTGTTCTGAAATTCAGACCGGACCTTTTTTGGTGGCAGTTATTGGCGATACGATACCGGCATTCATTTATCCGGTCATTGTTTTTGTGTTGAGTGCTGCCGCAGCATTAGCGACAGGGACATCATGGGGTACGATGGCGATATTTATTCCCATTACATCTCAGGTGGCTTTTCAACTGGATGGAGGGGCTTACGGGCTGATAACGATTATGAGTCTGGCAGCCGTGCTGGATGGTGCAATTTTTGGAGATCATTGTTCGCCAATTTCAGATACAACCATTATGAGTTCCATCGCCACATCCTGCGATCATATTCATCATGTACGAACACAGTTTCCCTATGCATTTCTAGTGGCGGGCGGCGCTATCGGGATTGGCTATTTGCCCGCGGTAGAAGGCTTGCCTCTGGGCCTGGCAGCCATCCTGGCAATAGTGTTTTTTGCAGTGGTTTTACGCGTGTTCGCTAAAAAAGTGTAATAAGGTTAATTTGTTTGGGCACTGGGTTAACAACAAAGAATTACGCAACACAGGGTGGTACTTGCCAATTTACTCTTCATCAAAATTATTGGTGACAAGTGCATGAATGGCAGAATGAGCTTCGACTTCATCGTTGCCGTCCAGCTTTAAATCAAGGACAGTACCTGGAGACGCAGCCAGCAGCATGATGGAAAGAATGCTCTTACCATCGACCATTTTCTCTTCGGTGCCAATTTCGAACATGCATTCAAACTGGTTTACAACTTCTACCAGTTTTGCAGCAGCTCGGGCATGCAGGCCGGCTTTGTTGTTTATGGTTATTTTATCTTCGATCATAAGTCAGAAAGTACTCAATTCTCTATGTCGAACCTGAATATTACTAATTGTATGCATAAAATGCTCCTTAAGTTTTTCGCATAGGAACACAGAGCGGTGCTGACCGCCGGTACAACCCAGAGCTATGGTGATATAACTACGGTTATTACGGTCGAAACAGGGTATCCATTTATCAAGGAAGTCCTTGATATCATTATACATATCGATCACTTCCTGTTGCGAATCAAGGTAGGCAATGACTTGTTGATCGAGTCCGGTTAAGCCTCTGAGGGTGCTGATCCAGTAAGGGTTGGGCAAACAGCGCACGTCGTAAACCATGTCAGCATCGATTGGAATGCCATTTTTAAAGCCAAATGACTGAAATTGCAGAGCCATACGGCCGGTTTGATGGCCTGCGACCCGGTCCCGTACTATATCACGCAGATCGTGTAAATTAAGACTGCTGGTATCAATGGTCAGGCTGGCCAGATTAGCAATAGGAGAGAGCAATTCTTTTTCCAGCTTGATAGCTTCAAGTAAACCGAGATCAGCATTACTTAACGGGTGTTTACGACGTGTTTCACTAAAGCGCTTGAGTAAAGTGTTGTTGTCTGCATCCAGAAAAATAACCTGCCGATCCAGTTCAGAGTGATCCAGTTTGGTAAAAATTTCCTGAAATTTTGACAGGTCACTGGAGAGATTGCGCGCATCTATACTAACGGCAACTTTGGTGAGCTTGTTAGTTGTCTCTTCTCTTATGCGTTCAGCCAGAGCGGCCAGCAAGCTGGCGGGCATATTGTCCACGCAGTAATATCCCAGATCTTCAAGTACATGCAGACAGGTACTTTTCCCGGAACCGGAGCGGCCACTGATAATAATAAGTTTCATGGCGCTATTCTAAGCTAATTTCCGGGTAAGTTTCATGCAATGCTGGTTAGTCTGAGTATTTTCAGTATGTAAATCGCACATGCGCGTGTAGGGCAGTGTATAGCCGGGATGCTTAGGCTAGCAAACGATAATTTAAAATTTAGCTAAGCTGGATAAGCTGTTCTGGACTGATAGCCGCTGCAATGACAGAACGGACTCTCAGTTGAAGAGGGGGAAATCAATAAGCCTTTTCAGGGGGGAAATCTCTCTTATAGCCAGAGTACAGTTGAGGATTACAGATACAGAGTGCAGATGCACTCAAAACTTAAAGTTCTTCTTTTGGGGGTGTACGCATGGCTGCTGCATAGAGCTCGGTATCGGTCTGACTTCTCCTGAGGTTTTCGCAATAAGTCCGGCTCTTAAACAATTCTGCCAGAGTTCTTAACACTTCAAGATGGCCTTCAACGGTATTTTCCGGGACCAGCAGAAAAAACAGCAAATCGACGGGTTTCTGGTCAATCGCATCGAAATCAATCGGGCTGGCCAGTTTAATCAGGCAGCCGACGGTTTGTTTGCATTTGGGAACCCTGCAATGAGGGATCGCTATTCCATTACCAAGGCCGGTGCTGCCCAGCTGTTCCCTGGCAATCAAAGCTTCATAGACTTCGTCCGGATTGACATCAACTTTGCTGGCGATTAATTCTGCACTGGTTTCCAGTAAGCGTTTTTTACTCACGCCCTCGATATTACAAAAAGTAAGATCAGGGCTTATGATTGATTCTAGCTGCATGTTTTTTAATGTTGTCTTTTCTGGCTAACTGCTTTGTCAATTACAAGTCCGGTCATCATGGTCTGGTAGTAATAACAGTGCCTAAATCAGACGTTTCCTTTCGTTTGAAGGTGAGATGGACAGGGCTTCCCTGTATTTTGCAATGGTACGGCGCGCAATGTTAATACCTTGTTCACCCAAAAGTGAAGTAATTTTGCTATCGCTAAGGGGTTTTTGCGGATTTTCTGCTGCTATCAGCTTCTTGATTAGTGCCCGGATAGCCGTAGATGAGCATTCTCCGCCCTCCTGAGTAGTGACATGAGATGAAAAGAAATATTTTAATTCAAAGATGCCACGGGGCGTGTGCATATACTTTTGAGTGGTAACGCGTGAAATGGTCGATTCATGCATTCCGACCGCTTCTGCGATTTCATGCAGTACCAGGGGCTTCATGGCTTCGTCCCCGTATTCAAAAAAACTCTTCTGGTGTTCGACTATTCTGCTGGAAACTTTCAACAAGGTTTCATTACGGCTTTGCAGGCTTTTTATAAACCAGCGAGCCTCCTGCAAATTGTCTTTCAGAAAATTGTTGTCACTGCCTGAATTGCCGCGACCGACCATAGCAGCATAATCTGAGTTGACCCTGATTGCAGGTGTTGTATCGGGGTTCAGATCGACTTTCCAGCGTCCCTTTTCCTTACTGACAAAAACATCGGGTACTACATAAGAGGCATCTGAGGGCGTGATTTCAGAGCCTGGCCTTGGATTTAAACTAAGAATAATTTGCGAGGCTGCTTTAAGTTCCGGCTCTTTGATTTTAAGGCGCTTCATGATCAGGTTGTAATCCCGTGAAGCCAGCTGAGGCAGAAAATCTTCGACGATTCTGCAGGCAATGTTGTAACCGGGGCAGTCAGCATCATAATGGGCCAGTTGCAAAGTCAGGCATTCCTTAAGGTCACGGTAAGCGACCCCGACCGGGTCAAATTGCTGAATGAGGTGTAATACGGCAAGGACTTCCTCCTCATCTATATCCAGCTCACGAATCAGGCCGGCATGGATTGAGGCAATACTGGAAGTAAGCTGACCATCAGGGTCGATAGAGTCAATAATAGCCAAGGCGATTAAACGGTCACTATCTGACATGGGGGTTAAATTGAGCTGCCAGTTTAAGTGGTCCTGCAGGGATTCAGCGACGCTATTTCTGGATTCGAAATCACTGTCTTCAAAATCCTGGCTGCTGTATGAGGAGCTGGGTGCAGACTGGATGTAGGTATCATCCCAGTTGTTGTCTGTGCCGTTATCATCAGGTAAACCGGGGTCTGTCCAGTCGTTATTCTGTAAGTCCAGTAATCCATCTGCAGCTGTCAATTCAGCTTCCGGGCTGCTTTGCTGATCACTTGCTGGCTGCTGAGCGTCGTCGCTCTCATTACCCGCTTCATCACTCTGATTTTCATCGAGTTCCAGCATCGGATTATTTTCAAGTGCTTCCTGGATTTCCTGTTGTAAATCCAGGGTTGAAAGTTGCAGCAGGCGAATAGCCTGTTGCAACTGAGGCGTCATGGTGAGCTGTTGGCCAAGTTTGAGTTGAAGCGATAATTTCATAAATACTAGCTTCTATACATCTATAGTACACAATCCAGATAAGAGACAAAGGCTCTATACTAATCTGCAGTGACTATAGCAAAATATATGCAATTATCATACCGATATGTAAATACAGAGTGTTTAAGTTTTTTACTGTTTATGTAAAGCAAGCCAGGCTAGCAGTGGAGGAGTGTAGAAGCTGGGTACACAGGCTAGCGGGGATGCAGTTTACAACGCTTGTATTCTGATCTGAAGCGGTCCGGTTTGAGTGAAACTCAGATGCGAAACTCATGTCCCAGATAGACATTCTTAACCTGTTCATTTTGTAAAATACTGGCCGGTTCGCCTGCCGCCAGAATGGAGCCTTCATTAACAATGTAGGCGAGCTCACAAATATCAAGGGTTTCACGCACATTGTGATCTGTAATAAGCACGCCGATATTGCGGGCACTCAGGTCTCGAATAATCGTTTTGATATCATTGACTGAAATAGGGTCGACCCCGGCGAATGGTTCATCAAGCAAAATGAAGTCAGGATCCGTGGCAAGCGCCCGGGCAATTTCTACGCGGCGGCGTTCCCCTCCTGAAAGACTCATCCCAAGGCTGGATGCCAGATGTCCCACATGGAATTCCTCCATCAGGTCATTACACAAAGACTGGCGTTGTTCTGGTTTGAGTTCGGCACGTGTTTCCAGGATTGCCATGATATTGTCTTTAACAGTTAGCTTCCGGAAAATGGAAGATTCCTGCGGTAAATAACTTAGTCCTTTGCGGGCGCGTACATGCATAGGCGCTTTAGAGATATCTTCCTGATTAATAAACACCTGCCCCTGGTCGGCCTTGATCAAGCCAATAATCATATAAAAAGAGGTGGTTTTACCGGCCCCGTTAGGCCCCAGAAGGCCTACAATCTGGCCACTTTTCAGCTTTAGGGAAGTATCTTTGACAACCTGCCTGCCATTGTAGGTTTTGGCTAGCTTGCTGACGATCAGGGTTTTTATGGCAGGTGTATTCAAGGGCTTTGGGTACTGGCTGGTATAACCATGTTCATTTGAGTGGCATCGAGCTTGCGATTGGCGATATCGTATTCAATATGCTCTGCGCTGGTATTGATGGTACCTTCCTGGGAAAAAGTCGCTGCTCCTTCAATAATAATAAGCTGGGCTACATTATCGAAAATGATGTTTGCGCCATTGGCGAATACAACAGCCTGATTAATTTCAGGTTGTTGCTGGAAGGATGCAGGAGACCCGCTGGCAGTCACTTTTTGAATCAGCCCGGCTTCCCGTTCAATAGTTATCTCTAGACCGCTGAGTTTCAGGCTGCCCTGAGACATGACAGCGGGTTCATTTTCAGTGCCACGGCATATCTCCAGACCCTGATCAAGAAAAGACTCACTCCTGGCAGGGCAGCTGGTGAGCATATCCTGATTTAGGTCTTCAGGAAGTGCTGTAGAAAAACTCCCCAGAAAACTGAGTGTGAGTGCACAAAAAAAACATGCAAATTTAGTCATACCGGCCTCTGACCTCGCTCAGAAAAGTAATGTGTTTAGTGTTTAAGTCTGCGGTCATGCCCAGGCTGCTGATTTCCAGATTCGGAGATTCCAACAGTATTTCACTTTCCGTGGTAAGGAATCTGCTGCTTAAATAAATAGTCAGTTCGTTCGTATAAATATTATGTGTTCGACCTTCGTTATCCGTATGTTGAACCACTACATTCTCAGATAGTTCCAGGCTTTCCTCGCCACGCTCAAAATCCTGCCTAATTGTGCCATAGGCTGCACTCAGGAACCATGGCCCAGATTGTCCATCATAAATAAGCAGGCGGGGAGAATCGAGAATGGCGAATTCCGGTGCAGGGTAATGTACGATTCTGTCTGCCTGTAGTCGGTAATCGGATTCACCGGCTGTATTAAACTGTGTGCTATCGACCAGCGTCATATAATAATCAAAGCTTTGATTGATACGACTGCCCGCAAGGCTAAGCGTGTCTTCGTCGCTGTCTTCAGTTACTGAATTAACCAGATAGAATAAGAAGCAGGCAAGTAAAATCAGGACAATTGTGCGATTGCGCATAATATATGTGCCTACTTACATGCTGTTATAAAAAGGGTTCTATTGCTGCATCTAATTTATTTTGAGCCTGTAAAATCAGGTCACAAACTTCACGTACTGCTCCTTGACCACCTAGGCGCTCAGTGCAGCATAATGCATACTGCTGCATGATAGGGTGTGCGTTAGGGACAGTCACACCGAAACCTACCCGGCGTATACAGGCGAGATCAGGCAGGTCATCACCTATATAGGCCACTTCATGGTAGCTCAGTTTTGTTTCCCCGAGTATCTCGTCCAGGGCTGTGAGCTTTTGTTCACAACCTTGCACCAGGCGATTGATACCCAGCTCCCGGGCCCGTTGTGTGACGATTTTTGATTGCCTGCCAGTTATCAGGACAACTTCAATACCGGCTTTTTGCAGCAGTTTGATACCCTGGCCATCCAAAGTGTGAAAAGCCTTTATTTCATACCCGTTGTCGGAATAATAAAGCTTGCCGTCACTTAAAACGCCATCAACATCCAGGGCAAGTAATTTGATATTTTGTGCTTTGGTGAGGATATCTGCTGGAAGTTCAGTCATCTTATTAACTTGGCCTGGCTATGTATTAGGTTGATTAGACCACGTTTGCTTTTAATAAATCATGCATGGTGACTATGCCTTCAAGATCTCTTGCGTCATTGAGAACGACCAGGCTGTACACTTCATTGTCCTGCATGATTCTGGCAGCCTCAGAAGCCAGAGCGCTGGCACCGATTGATCTGAAGCTGCTGGTCATTACTTCACCTATGGTGGTTGTCTGCAGGTTCTTATTCTGATCCAGAAAGCGTCGCAGATCGCCGTCGGTAAAAACACCGACAAGTCTGCCTGCATCATCTTCAATGGTCGTCATGCCGAGTTTTTTACCACTTATTTCCATCAGCGCCTCACTGACTGTGATTTTGCTGCTGACTCTTGGGATATCCTTTCCGCTATGCATTACATGGCTAACCTTGAGCAGTAAACGGCGACCTAAATTTCCCCCGGGGTGGGAAAATGCAAAATCTTCTGCTGTAAAGCCACGTGCTTCCAACAGGGCCATGGCCAAAGCGTCACCCAGTACCAGTGCAACGGTCGTGCTGGTGGTAGGTGCCAGACCTAAAGGACAGGCTTCAAATTCCACACTGGCATCAAGGTTCACATCAGCACTTTCAGCTAGTGGTGAGAGACTATTGCCAGTCATGCTAATTAATCTTACGCCCTTACGTTTTAACACCGGCAAGATGGCCAGGAGTTCTTCAGTGGTACCGGAATTGGATAGTGCCAAGACTATATCCTTGTCAGTAATCATGCCTATGTCGCCATGGCTGGCTTCAGCTGGATGCACAAAATGAGCGGGTGAACCCGTGCTGGCAAGCGTAGCTGCAATTTTGTTGGCAATATGACCCGATTTACCCATCCCCATGACAATAATACGACCGGAGCTTTGCAGGATGAGTGAACAGGCTTTGGTGAAATTAGCGTCAATTTTGTTTTTAAGAGCTGCCACTGCATCCTGTTCCAGTGAAATAGTCCTGAGTGCCGTTTCAATAAAGGAATTCGTAGTCATGGATTTAACTCATAGCAATCAAGAGGCCAGTGTAAGACAAATAAAGTATCAATAAAACAACACCAAACATGCGTCCCAATTTTTGTCTGGATTTAATTTTTATCACCAGCATTGCTACCAGAATTAATGTCATTGCCAGCATTACGGCGGTATCACGCCAGAATACAATTGCTTCGATAGTCAGTGGGGCAAGAAATGCCGGTACAGGTAGAACCAGTAATAAATTCAAAATGTTTGAGCCCACAATATTGCCAAGGGCGAGGTCGTGGTGGCCCTTTAATGCCCCGGCCATGGAAGCTGCCAGTTCCGGCAGACTGGTGCCGATGGCGACAATGGTTAATCCGATAATCAACTCACTGACTCCCAGGGTGCGGGCTATTCCGGTGGCACCATAAACCAGGGCATTAGCGCTGATAATCAACACTGCAAGTCCGAAAACCATGATTCCGATAGATTTTGCTGTACTCATATCGGCAATAAATTCTGCCACTTCATCATCTTCAGACAGTTGACTGTCTTCTAAAGCCGTCTTGCGTTTCAAGAGGAACCAGGTGAAAAATGCGAGTAATAGCAACAACACGATTCCGTCCAGCCAGCCTAGACTCAAATCCTGAAAAATAAAGACGGCAGTTATAGTGACTATCAGTAAAGCCGGTAATTCTTCTTTTATCACTGAAGCAGGAATAATCAGGGGGCAGACCAGGACAGTCAGACCAAGCACCAGGCCAATATTGGCGATATTGGAACCCAGCACATTTCCTATGGCGAGTTCCGGGGCTCCCCTTAGTGCAGCGGCAGCCGATGTAACTATTTCGGGTGCTGAAGTTCCAAAAGAAACAATGGTCAAACCGATGATCAGCGTGGAAACACCAAGATTACGCGCAGTAGTAGATGCGCCCAAGACAAACTTATCTGCACTCCAGATAAGTCCCATGATCCCGCCGATAATGCCCAGCGCGAACAATAAATATTCCATCCACTTCAACCTTACTTCCACGTAGAATTTCGGATTATAGCTTATTTGGACATTCAGCCGACTATTAACTCTGACAAATATGCAGCATTACGGTAGAATTCCCGGCCTGGAAAGTAAGATGAATGTGAAGAAAATGACACCTGAACAAATTACCAGCTTGATTAAGACTGAAATCAGTGACTCGGAAGTGGAAGTAGTCGGTGGAGATGGGAAATACCAGATAAAGGTCGTTGCAGATTTATTTGTTGGCATGAATGCCGTCAAACGTCAGCAAGCAATCTACCGTATTATTAATGAGCATATTAGCTCTGGTGTGATACATGCAGTCAATATGCTGTTGTTAACCAGGCAAGAGCATGCAGAACGTAAATAGTGAGTAGCTGGCTAATATACTAAAAGAGCCAGTAGGCTCTTTTTTTTTGCTTGGAAAAAAGCTCACAGGCTGGTAGTCAAACTTGCTAGAATGCTCCAGCTTTAATAGGTAAATGCTATTCAGGAACAGGTGAAGATGTGGATAAATTATTAATTCAGGGCGGTACCCGCTTAAACGGAGAAATACGCATTGCCGGTGCGAAGAACTCTGCACTTCCAATAATGGCTGCTGCTTTATTGACCGATGATTTCGTCAAAATTGGTAATTTGCCACATTTGTTTGATATTACAACCATGTTGGAGTTACTGGGTTGTATGGGAGTGGAGTCAATAATCGGTGACAAACTTGAGGTCGAAATAAACAGTAGCACCATTAATAATTTTAATGCGCCTTATGACCTGGTTAAAACCATGCGGGCTTCTATATTGGTGCTAGGGCCCATGTTAGCGCATTTTGGCAAAGCTGAAGTCGCATTGCCCGGTGGTTGTGCCATCGGTAGCCGTCCTGTAAACCTGCACATTGAATCATTGAAAAAAATGGGCGCCGAAATTCAGGTTGAGAACGGGTATATAAAAGCCAGCACTAATGGTCGCTTAAAAGGTGCGCATATTTTTATGGACCTGGTAACAGTGACAGGTACAGAAAATATCATGATGGCTGCAACCTTGGCCGATGGTCAGACCATTATAGAAAATGCTGCTCGCGAACCGGAAGTTGTCGATTTGGCCTGTTGCCTGCGAGCCATGGGTGCTGACATCAGTGGCGAAGGATCAGACACTATCATTATAAATGGCAAGCAAGAACTGCATGGCTGTTTCTATTCTGTGATGCCTGATCGTATAGAGACAGGAACCTATTTGATTGCTGCAGCTGCAACTCGTGGCAAAATCAAAGTTAAGGATACGCGTCCGAAAACGCTCGAAGCCGTCTTAAGTAAACTGGAACAGGCAGGCGCGCAAATTGTTGTGGGTGAAGACTGGATTAGTCTGGATATGCATGGCAATCGGCCCAGGGCGGTATCCTTAACCACGGCACCATATCCGGCTTTCCCAACCGATATGCAGGCACAGTTCACCGCACTCAATGCAATTGCTGAGGGTTCAGGCATCATTACTGAAACTGTCTTTGAAAATCGCTTTATGCACGTTCATGAAATGAACCGTATGGGTGCAGAGATGAAAGTGGAAGGTAATACCGTCATTGTGAATGGCGTGCATACTTTAATCGGTGCGCCGGTAATGGCGACCGATCTGAGGGCGTCAGCCAGTTTAATTATCGCCGGTCTGGTCTCTGAAAATGAAACCATGGTGGATCGTATCTACCATATTGATCGCGGTTATGAATGTATTGAAGAGAAGCTGCAACTGCTCGGTGCTAAAATACGCCGCTTACCTTCATAGTATTTAATGGTTTTGCTGTAATAAGCATCAGGTAAAAGAGAAATACACGTGTCAAAACAAGGATTAGTCATAGCCCTGACCAAGGGCAGAATTCTGGATGAAGTGCTGCCATTACTTGAAAAGGCAGGGCTGATTCCTGCAGAAGATATCAATAAAAGCCGCAAATTAATTTTTGACAGTAATATCCCTGGCGTCCAGTTGATGATAATCCGTGGTTCAGATGTGCCGACCTATGTTGAGTTGGGCAGTGCAGATATCGGCATTACCGGCAAGGATATAATTATGGAAAACGGTTCCGATGCTTATTATGAACCGCTGGACTTAAAACTGGCGACTTGTCGCCTGATGACGGCATATCCGGTCAATCAGTCTGAGATTCCGGTTCGTCTGCGAGTTGCCAGCAAATTTGTGAATATTGCCAAAGCCTATTTTTCTGAGAAAGGGCAGCAGGTTGATATTATTAAATTGAACGGAGCGCTTGAACTCGCACCAATCATGGGGCTGTCAGATTGCATTGTTGATATCGTGGATACAGGGAAAACACTTAAAGCCAATGGGCTGGAGCCAAAAGAAATAATTGCTGAAATCAGTACCCGTGTGATCGTGAACAAGGCAGCTATGAAATTAAAACATCAGCAAGTTCAAAATCTGTTACAACGCCTGCAAAAAGCCATTGCCTGATTGGATCTGAAACAGCAGGTTGTGATTCGACAGATACAAGAAACGGGGCGACACAAGTAAAACATCAAGAATTTATCTATGACACTGACTATTCGAAAACTTAATGCTGCCGATGCAGGCTTTAACGCTGAACTGAAGCAGGCATTAGCCTGGGATTCGCTGGCCAGCCCGCAAGTCCTGAATACTGTGACGGCCATCCTGGACGAAGTTAAAAACCAGGGTGATTCAGCAGTGCTGAAGTGGACAAAGCAACTCGATAATCTGGATGTATCATCTGTAGCAGAGCTCGAAATTCCTCTTGTGCGCTTACAACAGAGCCTGGACTCCATCCCGGCTGAGCAGCTCAAGGCGCTAAAAAATGCTGCCCTACGGATCAGGCAATATCACGAAAAGCAAAAGCAGGGTTCCTGGGAATACACAGAAGCAGATGGTTCCAGGTATGGTCAAAAAGTAACAGCTTTGGATCGGGTTGGTATTTATATACCCGGAGGCAAAGCATCGTATCCTTCTACAGTTTTAATGGATGCAATACCTGCCAGGGTGGCAGGTGTCTCGGAAATCATTGCAATGGTGCCGACCCCATCTGGAGAAGTGAATGAGCTGGTGCTGGCAGCACTGGCACTGGCGGAAGTTGATCGCGTATTTACAGTTGGAGGATCGCAGGCTATTGCTGCTTTAGCGTACGGTACCGAAACCATACCTGCAGTAGATAAAATAGTCGGACCAGGCAATATTTATGTTGCCATGGCCAAGCAACAGGTATTTGGCCAGGTAGGTATCGATATGGTTGCAGGTCCTTCCGAGATACTGGTTATTTGTGACGGGCAGACTGACCCGGACTGGGTTGCCATGGATTTGTTTTCACAGGCTGAACATGATGAAGATGCACAGTCTATACTGGTCAGTCCTGATGCCGGGTTTATGCTGGAAGTTGAAAACAGCATGCAGCGTTTACTGTCAAGTATGAAGCGTCAGCAAATCATCAAGGCATCACTGGAGAAAAGAGGTTTATTTATTCAGGTAAATGATTTGCTTCATGCTGCTGAAGTGTCTAACAGAATTGCTCCTGAGCATTTGGAATTGTCGATTGAAAAACCCGATGAATTATTGTCATCAATCAAACATGCCGGAGCTATATTTCTGGGCAGATATACCTCCGAAGCATTGGGAGATTATTGTGCAGGACCCAGCCATGTCCTGCCAACCTCTGGTACTGCCAGGTTTTCTTCTGCGCTGGGAGTTTATGATTTTCAAAAACGCAGTTCACTGATTCAGTGCTCGGCTGAGTCTGCTGCCAACTTGGCAGGTACGGCATCGGTTCTGGCCAGGGCAGAAGGATTGACTGCGCATGCACGTTCGGCTGAATACCGCAGAGATGATTCTGAAAAGATTAAATAGATTGTATATTCAGGTAATGCAGACTGTAACGTTGGGCAGGCAGGCGAAAATGACTCACTGTACGGAAAATAAAACAAATGGTTCGCCGACGCCCAGCGTAACCGGAATATGTAAAAAGTTACTGTTTCTATATACTTCTATCTCTACAATTTCTCCTGCACCAAGACTACTGATATCGGTAATGGCTTCAAATAAATCATCTTCATTACGCAGTGCGCCAAATTTTTTCTGATTGAATCCGGTAATAATATCTCCGACCTGAATGCCTGCTTTATCAGCAGGGCCGTCTTCAACCAAAGAAAGCACCCTGGCGCCTTCAATGGGCTCACCAAAAAGTAATAAGCCCTCATCGCGGGTAAAAAAATCGGCGTCTGCACCCAGATATCCACCCGGTCCACTGGTAAGGTAATAATCCAGTAGCAGATTAACCATGCTGGCATGCGTTGCAAATCCCAATCCTTCTGAGCCACCGGATTCAGATAATATATTAGAATTTATACCGATTAGATTTCCCTCAGTATCAATAAGTGCGCCTCCCGAATAGCCGGGGTTGATGGCAGCATCAGTTTGAATAAGATAGGAATCTTCGTTTCTGTATAGAGCACTGATAATACCCAGGGAGGCTGAAAGTCCAATATTTCTCGGATTCCCAAGCGCAAGCACCAGATCGCCTACCTGCTGATCGTTGCGTATGCTGGGTTTTATATGAGAGATATTAGAGGTGTCAATTTTTAACAAAGCCAAGTCACTGGCTTCATCATAAAGCAGGGGTCTGGCATTCACAGTTCTGCCGTCATTTAGCGTTGCGGTGATCGTTTCGGGAAAATTAAACACCCCGGTCTCGGGGCTGATAAAGATATGGTAACTGGTCACCAGAAAGCCGTCTGCAGAAATAATTACGCCGGATCCAAGGCTGTTATTTTCTCCAAGATCAGTGAATTGCTGATTAATAATACTGCTTAAACTGCTGTTAGCATCCAGTGTTCTATTATTGCCTGCTAACATTTGCTGTAGGTTGATGGTGACTACTGCGGGCATAACTTTTTCAATCGCTGACTTAAAAGATATAGGGGGAATATTGGTAGCTGCCATTTCTTGTGGGAAGGGGCGGACAGTGTCAGGATAGAGAGATGGGAAAAATGCTGTGAGCCTGGGTACCTGTAATACTGCCAGTGCAAAGATCAGACCCGCAAGCGCCGGCCAAAAAATATAGGAAATAATTTTTTTCATTTTTTGCCCTCTTTGTTCTCCATTTTATTGGGGCTTTTTAAAAAACATTCTGACTTTCCGGAAAATCCGGATAACTAGATAAACAGGATCAATAGAGGCTCAGAGCCTGATTCTGCTATGATGCGTGCGCATAAGTATACAGTAATTGTTGTTGGCCGACACAAGCCAAGTGGAGTGTATTATGATAATCAGCCTCGAGACAGTTGTGCAGGATTTAAATAGCATGCTGCGCCCGGACGACTTCAGGGATTACTGCCCGAATGGCCTGCAGGTAGAGGGGCGGTCAAATATCAGCAAGCTGGTGAGCGGAGTGACCGCCAGTCAGGCCTTGCTGGAAGCAGCGGTTCTTGAAAATGCGGATGCTATTCTGGTACACCATGGCTATTTCTGGCAGGGAGAAAGCCCAGAAATTACGGGTATCAAACGACAAAGAATTAAAACGCTGCTGGAAAATGAAATCAGTTTGATAGCTTACCATTTACCCTTGGATGCACACCCGGAATTTGGGAATAATGTGCAGCTGGGTAAACTACTGGGCTTCGAAATTGATGCTGATCTATACCCCCGATATAAAAGCAAGGTAGGGGTGATCGGCGTATTGACGAAACCCTGTGGTGCGGAACAATTAAAACAGGTTATTCAAAAGCAACTCAGGAGAGAGCCAATGCACATCCCGGGTAGTGCAGAAGTGATCAAGACTATTGCCTGGTGTACCGGTTCTGCGCAGCATGCAATCGAAAGAGCTCACGAACTCGGGGCTGATGCATATTTAAGTGGTGAGATTTCTGAACAGACAGTGCATTTCGCCAGAGAGGCAGGTATTCATTATTTTGCTGCCGGGCATCATGCAACTGAACGCTATGGTGTGCAGTCTTTAGGTAATTACCTTGCCGAAAAATACACGCTTGAACATGTATTTATCGATATAGATAATCCAGTTTGAATTGTCGGGCCATCAGTGAATAACAACAGTGAATAAGAACAGCAGCAGGGTTTATTCAACCGAGAGCGGGAGCTTGTGTCCGCACTGTGGTTTCTCGCATAAGGATTGCCAATGCCGGGCAATTGCCGCAAAAAAGATTAGGGGTGATGGCAAGATCAGAGTCTCCAGAGAAAGTAAGGGTAGAAAAGGCAATGGAGTTACTCTGATAAATGGGCTGCCTTTGAATGAAAACGAATTAAAAATTCTGGCCAAGCAACTCAAACAGCTTTGCGGCTCAGGTGGTGCTGTTAAGCAGGGAGTGATTGAAATTCAGGGAGAACATCGCGACAAACTGGTAACGGAGTTATGTAAGATGGGTTATCAGGCCTTGAAAGCCGGGGCTTGATTATTAATGAATAAATTTGGAAAGGTTGGAGCAAACCATGGAAACGAAAACTGAAATAGAAGCGGCGGTATTCAGGCGTCTGCTTGAACATCTGGATTCCCGCAAGGATGCCCAAAACATTGATCTGATGAATCTGGCAGGATTTTGCCGGAACTGTCTGTCGAAGTGGTATGTTGCCGCGGCAGAGGAGCGGGGTGAGGAAATTTCCTATGAAAGCGCACGTGAACTGGTTTATGGAATGCCGTATTCCGAGTGGAAGGAAAAATATCAACTGGAAGCCAGTGCCGAACAAAAACGTTTATACGGGAAAAATTTTCCAGAGGGATAATCATCTGAATTCTTCAAGTGAAACCAGCCTTATCTCCTGAATATCAATTTTTTCCCATACTTTAGCAGTGATATAAGGGTCCTGCTGCAGATCCAGGTCCAGGGCTTCCCGGCTTGGAAATTCCAGATGCAAGGTTGAACCAATCATCAGGCCCTGTTCATTGAGAATGGCGCCGCCACTGAGGAAGTTGCCTGAGGCAATAGCCTTTTTTACTTTATCAAGGTGCTTCTCTCGAGCGGCCAGTCGTCTGTTTAGTGCATCTGAATCGCTATAGTCATATGCCGTGATCATAAACTGCATGAGTCGTGCTCCCGTAAACAAGGAAATATAGAGAAAAGTAGCCCAGACTCTTGTTTGAATCCAGTCAGATTTGTTCTAATAGCGGCAGTTTGAGATACGGCTAGGTGTTACACTAAATAAACACTGTTTTTATTAAATTCGATTTAGATTCTATTCTGTACTATAAGCACTCTTATTAAGCACTTTTATGATTAATTTCCTTAAATAGTCCTGGAAGAGGAAATCGGGAAATCACATTTATCAGGGGAAAAGATATGCAACATGTAAAACTGAAGACATCGTCATTAAGTCTGACCATCGCCTTGCTTTGCGGAGCAAGCCAGGTTGCCGCCCAGACCAATACCATCGAGTCTGTTTTGGTGACCGCTAATCGTCAGGAAAGTGAATTGCGTGATATTCCGGCCAGTATTTATTCACTGGATTCTGATTACCTTAATACAGTTAAACATGTCCATATTGGAGAAGTGCTGAACTCGATACCCGGAGTGGTCTTTAACAGAGGCAATGGCCAGGAAAATTTACTGGGTATACGTTCTCCAGTGCTCACTGGCGCAGGTAGTTGTGGTGCATTTCAGACTTCCCAGGATGGCATACCTTTGCGTGCTGCCGGCTTCTGTAATGTTAACCAGCTGTTTGAGGCTAATTCTGAGCAGGCTTCCAGCATTGAAATTATTCGTGGTCCTGGCAGCGTACTATATGGTGTTAATGCCCTCTATGGTGCTATCAATATTATCAGCCCGACCCTGGGTGAGCCGGGCGGGGATGTATCCCTGGATTTTGGTCCGCATGAATACGGTCGTCTGAATCTGGGATATAACGCCGTCAATGGTGAGCATGCCTACGGATTACATTTTAATGGTGCCAGCGATGGAGGTTATAAAGACGATTCGGGTTTTGGCCAGCAAAAATTAAACCTGTCGCACCGCTATAGCGGTGACGTCACTGTCACAACGGTGATGGCTGCCACCAATTTAAATCAGGAAACCGCGGGTTACCTGGTCGGCACAGACGCCTATAAAAACGACGCCCTGAAAAAGGTAAATGGTGATCCTGCTGCCTACCGTGATGCCAGTAGTTTTAGGCTGCACAGTAAAATTGAAGGTGAATTTGCTAATGGCAGTAACTGGATGCTGACACCCTATTTTCGCGATACGGACATGGAATTCCTGATGCATTTTCTGCCAGGTACGCCTGTAGAAGAGAACGGACATACTTCCATTGGGTTACAGACGATGTACAGCAGTATGCTGACACGCGATTTATCGTGGATAGCGGGTGTTGACCTTGAATTAAGTGAAGGCTATCTGCGTCAGTACCAGGACGGTGGATTCGGCTCCTTTCCGGCCGGTCGACAATATGATTTTGATGTAGATGCGCAATTAATATCTCCCTATGCGCAATTTACCTTTCAGCCCTCGTCCAGTAATCAGTTTAGTCTGGGTCTGCGATATGAATTGCTGGATTATGACTATGATAATCTCATGATTGATGGCAATACGGCAGAAGATGGCACACCATGCGGTGCCGGAGCCTGTCGTTATAGCCGACCTGCGGATCGTAGCGATGATTTTAATAATGCATCTCTGCAACTGGGTTGGATTCATGATTTCGACAGCTCTCAGCAGATATTTGCTAATGCATCACATGCCTTCCGGGCACCACAGGCTACCGAACTTTATCGTCTGCAGCAGAATCAGACAGTAGCGGATTTAAAATCAGAAGAAGTGGACAGTTTTGAAGTTGGTTATCGTGCAACCCGCGATAGAGCCTCATACAGCCTGGTTGCATACTGGATGGAAATTGATAATGTGATTTTTCAGGATAGTAGCCGCAATAATGTCAGCGGTGGGGCAACTGAGCATAAAGGGCTTGAACTTAGTTCACTGTTCTCTTTAACCGATTCGCTGCAACTCAATGTGGTTGCGAGCTATGCCCGAAATACCTATGCCGCCAATATTGCACCACTGGGTGTAACAGTTCCAATTGATGGAAACGATATTGATACGGCACCTGAATTGACGGGTAATGTACAACTCAGATGGCAAATTAATGACAGCAACCGTGCACAGCTGGAGTGGGTGCATATGGATGAGTACTACACTAATGAAACCAATCTTAACAGTTATCCCGGGCATGACTTGCTGAATCTGCGTTATCAATATGAGTCCAGAAATGATTGGTATTTCGCGGCGAGAATTACCAACCTGCTCGATACTGATTATGCCGAACGTGCCGACTTTAGTGGTTTTGGCGGAGACCGATACTTCGTTGGTGAGCCAGCAAGCCTATACGTCACTATTGGTACTGCGTTTTAACAGCGATTAAAACCCAGTGGCATAAAGCACTGATAAAAAGTAATCTCTTAAAGAGGGCATTAGCCCTCTTTTTTTTGACCTGGTTTTTGATACGGTTACGCCTATGTTGGAACAGATTGCCGATCTTATCAGCCAGCACTATGAGCAGGAACTCAGTATTGTCAATGCGCGTATACTGTCTGGTGGCAGTATTAATCATGTGCAACATATCACTTTGGATAATGGCTCAGAATATGTATTGAAATCCCGGCGCGGCCCTGTTGCAGAAACCACCTTTCAAATTGAATATGAATCCTTATTATTGCTGGCTATGCCCGGGCTTATCAGGGTGCCCATACCTGTGCTTTATGGTGATGATTTTCTGCTAATGGAATTTATACGTGCCGGTGAAAAAGCACAAGACTGGCAGGAAAAGCTGGGCAGGCAGCTGGCTCTTTTACACCAGCATACACAACAGGAAAAGTTTGGTTTCAGCTGTGACAATTATCTGGGAACCAGCATACAGAGCAATACATGGCAGACCAGTTGGCTGGATTTTTGGCACAGTGAGCGTTTGCAGCCGCAACTTAAATTATTTTCGGAACAGGCAGGCGTAGAAGACCCGCTCATAAAAAAAGGCAATTTGTTACTCGATAAGCTGGAGTCTTATTTGGATGGAATCACCGAAGCAGCCGTTTTATTGCATGGGGACTTATGGTCTGGTAATGCAATGGCTGACCAGTCAGGCGAGCCGGTAATTTTTGATCCGGCCTGCTATTACGGTCACCGTGAAGCAGAGTTTGGCATGATGAAGATGTTCGGAGGATTTGGTCCGAGATGCGAAGCGGCCTATGCTGAAATATGGCCGTTTCAGGAAGGTTATGAAAAACGCTTCAGGCTGTATCAGCTCTATCATGAACTGAATCATTTAAACCTGTTTGGAAATACTTATTACGAAGCATGCATGAGCTCCATAAAACATATTTTATAAACCAGCTAATATGCAGAAAGTCGTCTACAGAATAGCCTGTTCTTTCAATACATTAATAACCCGATCAATGCATTCTTCTACATCCAGTTCATGCGTTGGCAGAATTAAATTTGGATTCGCCCAGTCTTCATAGGGAAAGGAGACACCCGGTACTGTTCCTGTTTCAACATTTGCTTCAGCCGCATAAATACCACTTGGGTCGCGCTGTTTGCATATTTCCAGAGGTGGATTCAGGTAGATCACGATGCATTTATCTTCGCCGATTACATCCATCATATGTTCACGGGAATCGGCATTAGGAGCGACATAGGCTGCACAGCATATGACACCGGAATCATTCAGGTATTTTGCGATATATGCACTGCGACGTAAATTTTCGGCGCGTCCCGCGGCATCATGAGAAAGATCTTTACTGATCCCGAGGCGCATGGCTTTACCATCGAGCAGCGCGCTTACCCGGCCCATATCAAAGAGCCTGCGTTCCAGTGCATGAGCCAGGGTTGATTTTCCGGAGCCGGATATCCCGACAAACATGACGGTGACCGGTTTTTGCCCATAGCGAGCCGCACGCTCTTCGGTAGTGACATGAGCAGTAGAACTCTTCGTAATACGGCGGATTTTGGCAGTTTCAGTTTCAATCATACCGGCACCGACCGTAACGTTGCTGAGGCGATCAATAACGATAAAGGCACCGGTACTGGGGTTCTGCCGATAGGAATCAAAATGAATGACTTGAGAAAGTTCCAGATCGCACAAGCCGATTTCATTAAGTTCCAGCGATGGTGTCGGACTCGTCTCCAGCGTGTTGACATCAACTTTATGATGGACGCTGGTGATGGTGCCACTAAAGGCTCTTGCGGCTTGCTTAAAGTCGTATTGTTTGCCTGGTAATAGTGGTGTTTCATTCATCCAGACGATAGTCGCTGTAAACGCGTCCCTGGATGTTGGCAGATTGTTGGTATGCACAATCATATCGCCCCTGCTGATATCAAGCTCATCTTCCAGCGTCAGCGTAATTGCCATTGGCGTGTAGGCCTGTTCCAGCTCTTCATCATAGGTCACAATAGATTTTATTTTGCTTTTTTTGCCGGATGGCAGGGCAATTATTTCGTCGCCTTTACGGACAATACCTGAAGCGATAGTTCCGCAATACCCTCTGAAATCCAGATTGGGGCGATTCACATATTGCACAGGAAATCTGAAGTCATCGAAATTTCGGTCAGCTGAAATTTTGACATTTTCCAGCATCCACATCAGTGTTTCACCGTCATACCAGGAAGTATTTTCGCTTCGATTTACGACATTATCTCCATTAAGTGCAGAGATAGGAATGAAGTAGAGCTCCCCGGTATTCAACTCTTCAGTGAATTTGATGTAATCCTGCTTGATGGTATTGAATACATCTTCACTGAATTCCATCAGATCCATTTTATTGACAGCAACGATGATGTGCTTGATGCCGAGTAAGGAGGCAATAAAAGTATGTCTGCGAGTCTGGGTCTGAACGCCATAGCGCGCATCAATCAGAATAATGGCGAGTTCACAGGTAGAAGCGCCAGTTGCCATATTTCGAGTGTATTGCTCATGACCAGGCGTGTCGGCAATAATAAATTTTCGTTTGGCCGTTGAGAAGTAACGGTAGGCAACGTCAATCGTAATTCCCTGTTCGCGTTCAGCTTGCAGCCCATCAACGAGTAAGGCCAGGTCGAAGCCGTTTTCAGTCGTGCCGGATTTAATGCTATCGGATTTAATAGCTTCCAGCTGATCTTCATAAATCATTTTTGAGTCATGTAAGAGTCGGCCGATCAGTGTGCTTTTGCCATCATCAACGCTGCCGCAGGTTAGCAGGTGCAGCAGTTCCTTCCTTTCATGCTGAGCAAGGTAGGCATCAATATCGGTACTGATAAGATCGGATTGATGAGACATAAAATAAGAGCCTTAAAAATATCCTTCGCGTTTTTTCTTTTCCATGGAACCGGATTGATCGCTGTCAATTAAGCGCCCCTGACGTTCTGAAGTTGTGGTTAACAACATTTCCTGAATAATTTCCGGCAGGGTTCTGGCTTCAGAATTAACCGCGCCGGTCAGGGGGTAGCAGCCAAGAGTGCGGAAACGAACAGTCTTCATTTGAATGCTGCTTTTTAATTCCTCAGGAATGCGCTCATCATTGGCCATGATGTCGACTCCTTCGAAATTTACAACCGGGCGTTCTTCAGCGAAATACAATGAAGGGATCTCAATATTGTTCAAATGAATATATTGCCAGATATCCAGTTCAGTCCAGTTCGAGAGCGGGAAGACACGAATGCTTTCACCCTTGTTCACTTTACCGTTGTAGATATTCCAGAGTTCCGGGCGTTGATTTTTAGGGTCCCAGCGATGGTTTTTATCGCGAAACGAGTAGACTCGTTCTTTAGCACGAGATTTCTCCTCATCCCGGCGTGCTCCACCGAAGGCGGCATCAAATTTGTATTTATTCAGCGCCTGCTTCAATGCCTGGGTTTTCATGATATCGGTATGTTTCTGGCTGCCATGAGTGAAGGGGCCGACACCCGCATCAACACCTTCCTGGTTAATATGTACCAGTAAGTCCAGGCCTAATTTTTCTGCCTGCTTATCCCGAAATTCAATCATCTCCCTGAATTTCCAGGTAGTGTCTACATGCAGCAGTGGAAAGGGCAGCTTGCCTGGATAAAAAGCCTTGAGCGCCAGATGCAGCATCACGGCAGAATCCTTTCCAATTGAATACAACATGACAGGCTTATCAAACTCAGCAGCCACTTCACGGATAATATGAATACTTTCCGCTTCAAGCTGTCTGAGATGGGTAAGTTTATGTTCAGTCATAATTGAATGTTGGAAATTAAATGAATTTAAAGAGTGAAAACTTGCCTAAAAGAGCGCGCAGAGTATAAAGGATGCCCGGGATAAACCCAAGACCTTAAGCTTTGTCACTTAATGTGTTTCGGGATTATCTTTTTTTGCCAAACCGTAATCTGGAGCAAGTCCGCCCTTTTGATCAGGACTGGACTTGGTCGCATAGTCACGGGGCGGGAAGAGGTCGTCCATCTGCTCATTCAGATTGCCCTGATTATCCGGACCTAATAAATCTGAACTGTGTTTGGACAGTGAAAGTTGCCTGGATACGTCTTCAGGACATAATATGTCAGCATCACGTGCCAGCCTCTCGTAGACATCACGGTAACTTTGTGTGAGTTTGTTTACCAGATGGGCAGTATTTTCGAAGTGAGAATACACGCTTTGCTTGTAATCATTGTGTGTTTCTTTAATTTCATCCAGTTCATCTGTCAGGGTTTTTATTTTGGCTGTATCTGAAAAAAACTGTTTAAACGACAGTGCGCCTGCGGCTAGGCCTACAATAAAACAAAGAATTCCAATCAGCCAGATGCCCATGTGTCTACCTTGTTAATATATTTCTATAAAATTGCAAAATGTTGCCCAATTATACCTATAATTGCTTTTTTAATCTTCAACTTTATCAGGCTGAAGTTTCATTTCAGTAACAGATATAGAGTATTTTGAAAACTCAAAGCAGCCCCCTACAGCGTTACCAACAGGATTTGGATGAAGGTATTTTAGTTCCTGATTCTGCACAACTTCTGGCTGTGCAGGAATTACAGCATGTTTACGATGCCTTGCTGAGAAGTCGATCTGGCAGAAAACGGCAGGCCTCCTTCTTGAAAATATTTTCAGTTGGTAATACTTCGATGCCTGCCATAAAGGGCTTGTACTTATGGGGCGGTGTCGGGCGTGGCAAGACTTATCTGATGGACTTGTTTTATCAATGCTTACCGGCAGAACGTAAGATGCGCATGCATTTTCATCGCTTCATGCTAATGGTTCATAAACGCCTGTATGCACAAAAGCAGCAGAAAAACCCTTTGCAAAACGTTGCCGAAAGTATTGCTGCGGATATCGACATTCTCTGTTTTGATGAATTTTTTGTCACAGACATTGGTGATGCGATGATCTTGTCGGGTTTACTGCAAACCCTCTTTGACTCAGGCGTAACCCTGATTGCCACTTCGAATGTTGAGCCCAGGCATCTGTATGAGAATGGTCTGCAACGTGCTAATTTTTTGCCGGCAATTGCCTTGCTGGAAAAGCACTGCAAAATAATCAATGTAGATGCAGGCGTGGATTATCGCTTGCGCAGCCTGGAGCAGGCCGAAATCTATCATAGCCCGCTGGGGCCTGAAGCTGAAAATATCATGATGGAAAGTTTTAATCGTTTAAGTGCAGGTTTGCACGCGGTCATTGGAGGCAGTGTTGAAATACAGGGCCGCCAGATACAGTGTCATCATCGCGTGGAAGATCTGGTCTGGTTTGAGTTTGACAATATTTGTGGAGGGCCACGCGGCCCTGCAGACTATATAGAAATTGCTCAACTCTTCCATACCGTGATGATCAGTAATATTCCTCAACTTGAGGGTGCGCATGATGACAAGGCACGAAGATTTGTGAGTTTGGTCGATGAATTTTATGATCATAAAGTAAAGCTTATTATTTCTGCTGCCTGCCCGCTCAGGGACCTGTATCAGGGTTCTGAGTTGAGCTTCGTCTTCGAAAGGACGAAAAGTCGCTTGCTGGAGATGCAGTCTCATGAATACCTGGCGCTTGAGCACACTCCTTAAACCAGGACTAAACATATGCCCAAGGCTTGTTTTGGGCTTAATGTTCTTAAAGAAGAGCCTTAAATCAGTCGTATTTATAAGCTTCTTCCGCTCGCAGCAGTCAAACATGACTATATTCAACAAAAAGCCTTAAGAAGGCTTGAATATCCATCCCGCCGTCTGTAGAATTCGCGCTCCCTTTGGGGCTTTGCCAGCCGTAATCCCTAATCTGGGTCCAAAGCAAGAATAGAAAGACAGTTGAGATTAAATAATGAAGACTTTTTCAGCCAAAAAAGAAACAGCACAGCATAACTGGGTACTGATTGATGCCGAGGGTCAGACTCTGGGGCGTATGTCAGCGGAAATAGCCCATCGTCTGCGTGGCAAGCATAAAGCGGAATATACTGCGCATGTTGATACTGGCGATTATGTCGTTGTTGTAAATGCTGAAAAGGTCAAAGTAACAGGTAAGAAAGCTACTGATAAGATGTATCACCACCATACCCTGTATCCTGGTGGTTTAAAGACTCGCTCCTTCAATGAAATGATTGCACGAAACCCTGAAGAAGTTATCCGGCTTGCTGTAAAAGGCATGTTGCCGAAGACTTCACTGGGCAGGGCGATGTTTAGCAAGTTAAAAGTTTATGCCGGTGTTGAGCATCCACATAGTGCTCAGCAGCCTGCCCAATTGAATCTGCAACAGGTATAACACAGCATGGCTGATACTCAATATTACGGTACCGGACGTCGAAAAACTTCGACAGCTCGAGTATTTTTAACCCCTGGTAGCGGCAATATCTCTATTAATAAAAGAAGTCTGGAATCTTATTTCGGCCGTGAAGTGGCGCGAATGATTGTTCGTCAGCCGCTCGAGTTGCTGGAATTAACGGACAAATTTGATATTAACGTCAATGTTTGTGGTGGTGGCAGCTTCGGTCAGGCGGGCGCTATCCGGCATGGAATAACTCGTGCATTAATGCAGTATGATGAAGAGAATCGTACTCCTTTACGCAGAGCCGGCTTTGTTACACGTGACTCACGTGAAGTGGAACGCAAAAAAGTTGGATTGAGGAAGGCTCGCAAGAAACCTCAGTTCTCCAAACGTTAAGTTTTGTTTTAATTATCGGAAACGCCGGAACGCATACGTTTCGGCGTTTTTTTATGTAAAAAACAAGCATGTTTCTGCCTCAGGATTCTTGTTTCTACCTTGAAAAAAATGGTGTTTTTTAGTAGTATTCGCGCAGTTTGCAGGTCCGCCTTTGAGGTGGTTTCTTTTACCCTTTCAAGCGTTTCCAAAAGGAGATAATCATCGTGAGTGGCGGACGCGTTAACAATAGTCGTAGACGTTTTTTAATTGGTAGTACTTCAGTCGTCGGAGCGGCTGGTGTGGTTGGTGCTGCCGTTCCATTCGTGGGTTCCTGGAACCCCAGTGCCAGAGCATTAGCAGCAGGCGCACCGGTCAGTGTCGATATCAGTCGTTTGCTACCCGGCGAAATGCTGGGGCCGATACCAGCCTGGCGTGGTCAACCCATCTTTGTTTTAAACAGAAATGAAGAAATTCTTGGCAACCTGGAAACGTTTACTGATCGCCTGTCTGACCCCGAATCTGAAAAAGACCAGCAGCCTGACTATGCAAAAAATGCTTTTCGTTCAATTCGTCCTGAAATCGGTATTTATATTGGGCTATGTACTCACCTTGGCTGTTCACCAAAAATTAACACCGAAGTAAGCCCGCAGGAATACGACCCCGAATGGAAAGGTGGTTTTTTCTGTCCTTGCCATGGCTCCATGTTTGATCTGGCCGGCCGTGTCTATTCAGGTGTACCTGCACCGGACAATCTGGTTGTACCACCACATACTTATGAGTCAGAAAATGTCGTTGTAATCGGCGTTGATGGGGTGAATTCATAATGAGCGAAGAAATGACAAACACTGCAGAAACAAATCCGCCCAAGAAAAATGCCTTTATGACCTGGATAGACGCCCGATTACCGGTGACCAAGGCTTTTGAAAAGCATATGTCGAAATATTATGCACCGAAGAACTTCAATATCTGGTATGTCTTTGGTGTGCTTTCTATGGTCGTACTGGTTAACCAGTTACTGACAGGAATCTGGTTGACCATGAACTATGTTCCCAGTGCCGAGGGGGCCTTTGCTTCAGTTGAATACATTATGCGGGATGTTGATTATGGCTGGTTGCTACGCTATCTGCATTCCACCGGGGCCTCAGCCTTCTTTATTGTCGTCTATCTACATATGTTCCGTGGCCTGATGTATGGCTCTTACCAGAAACCCAGAGAATTAATCTGGATTTTCGGTATGACGATTTATCTGGTTTTGATGGCTGAAGGATTTATGGGTTATGTGTTGCCCTGGGGTCAAATGTCGTACTGGGGCGCCAATGTGATTGTTTCACTGGCTGGTGCCATTCCTTTTGTGGGTGATGATTTAATGGTCTGGATTCAGGGCGATTACCTGATTTCAGGGGCTACGCTAAATCGTTTCTTTGCCCTGCACGTGGTTGCCTTGCCGATTGTGTTACTGGGCCTGGTTGTTCTGCATATATTAGCCTTGCATGAAGTGGGATCCAATAATCCGGACGGCATTGAAATCAAGAAAAATAAAGATGCTAACGGCATACCATTGGACGGTGTTCCCTTCCATCCTTATTACACGCTACATGATCTGGTCGGCATTGTGGTCTTCCTGTTTGTATTCGCCTTCGTGATTTTCTTTATGCCTGAAATGGGCGGTTATTTTCTGGAGTATGCGAACTTTGAACAGGCTAACAACCTGAAGACACCCGAACATATTGCGCCTGTCTGGTATTTTACACCTTTCTATTCCATGCTCAGAGCCGTGACGTACCCGCTTTTTGGTGTAGATGCCAAATTCTGGGGCCTGGTAGTTATGGCCGGAGCAATTGCCATATTGTTTGTCATGCCCTGGCTGGACCGCAGTCCTGTTAAGTCCATGCGCTACAAAGGCCTCTATAGTCGTGTAGCGTTAATGGCCTTCGTAGTGAGTTTTATCATTTTGGGCGTCCTGGGCACCAAGATAGCGACACCAGGCAGAACCGCCCTGGCACAGTTGTGTACACTCATCTATTTCGTCTACTTTCTGGCTATGCCCTGGTATACCAAGGCTGAAAAAACCACTTCACCTCCAGAGCGTGTAACCGGTCGTTTTATCAGTATTCCGCATTTGTTGCTTGCACTGGTACTCTTGGTTCTGTTGATAGTGGTGCCATTGACGGCGGTAGGTGCTGAAGCTGAAGTTGAACTTGAGCATGTTGAAATGGACCTTGAAAACACAGCTTCACTGCAATCAGGTCTACAGACCTTCGCCAATTATTGCATGGGTTGCCATTCGGCTCAGTACTCACGATACCAGCGTGTAGCCGATGACCTGAATATTTCAGAAGAAATAATGCTGGAAAATATTATCTTTAATCCGGAATCCAGTATTGGTGATCTGATGGTGAGCTCAATGCCTGATACCGCAGAAAACTGGTTTGGTGTTACTCCGCCAGATTTATCGTTGGTTGCCAGAGTTAGAAAACCTGAATGGCTGTATGGCTACCTGAGGGGCTTTTACCAGGATGCTTCCAGACCTTTTGGTGTTAATAACCGGGTTTTCCCGAATGTTGCTATGCCAAATGTGCTGGCTGAATTACAGGGTGATCAAAGCTGTGCCGATGAACATTGCGAAGAATTACACCATGCTGCCGGCACAGGCAGCTTAAATGAAGAAGAGTTTGATAAAGTAGTATATGACCTTGTCAACTTCCTATACTACCTCGGTGAACCATCGAGACTTGATCGTGAAAGAATTGGAGGTTTTGTTCTTTTCTTCCTGGCCTTTATGTTTGTATTTGCATACATGCTAAACCGGGAATTCTGGAAAGATATAGAGCATTAACAGCACAAAAACTAAGAGGCTTAATATGGGAGTTGTAACTAAACGCTCTTCAATGTTGTTTTATTCAGATGGCTCCAGCCAGTATAGCCATCGCGTTAGAATCGTTTTGGCTGAAAAGGGAGTTACCGTCGATATCGTCGACGTTGATGTACATGAAAAGCCCGAAGATCTGGCTGACCTGAATCCATATAACAGCCTGCCCACACTGGTTGATCGTGATCTTGTGCTTTATGAACCAAATATCATGATGGAATACCTGGATGAACGTTTTCCACACCCACCATTATTTCCGGTATATCCTGTAGCACGCGCACAAAGCCGTCTATGGATGCACCGTATTGAAAAAGACTGGTGTGGACTGGTTGATGTATTACAGGCTGAAATTGCTGGTGACAAGGAACTGGATGCTGCCCGCAAGGCACTGAAAGAAAACCTGATGACAATTGCCCCCATCTTTGCTGAAAAACCCTTCTTTATGAGCGATGAGTTCACTATTGTGGATTGTTGTGTTTTGCCAATTCTCTGGCGTTTGCCTGAACTGGGTATTAAGCTACCTGAAACAAAGACCACAAAACCGCTGATAGAATATCGTCAGCGTCTGTTTGATAGAGAGGGTGTTCAGGAGTCATTGTCTGAACAGGAAAAGGAAATGACCAGTTGGTAAAGTAATCTCTTATCTAGTTGGGGTTAAATAACCAGTATGACTATGACTACTCATCGTCCCTACATGATAAGAGCATTGCACGAATGGATTCTCGACAATAATTGTACGCCCTACATTCTTGTGGATGCCTTTTCTGACGGCGTTGCTGTTCCACAGGATTATGTTAAAGACGGTCAAATAGTTCTGAATATTTCACCTCAAGCGATTAATACTCTGATTATCAGCAATGCTGCAGTAGAATTTGAAGGGCGTTTTGGTGGTATCCCTACAAAAGTATATGTGCCAGTAAAGGCTGTCATGGGTATTTATGCCCGAGAAAACGGTCAGGGCATGATGTTTGACTCGGACGATTCGATGCCTGAACCGCCCGCTCCAATTAATCGTGGGCTTAAATCTCAACGAGGCAAAGCCAAAGCCGATAACAGTAAGAAACCTACCTTGCGAGTCGTGAAGTAAACACTGTGTAGTGCATCAGTTTGAAAATTCTGGCGGTATAGAACCCGCCGCTTCTGCCTTGTCCGCCCTTCGATCTTTCCTTCCTGTTTTTCCGGCGCTGTGGTGGTAAGCAGCGTGCATTGAAAGCAGCTGAATCTCAGTCAATATATTCAAAAGCTCTGACTACTTTAGTGACACCGCTGGTCGTGCTGACCAGTTCCACTGCACGGTCAGCTTCAGCGCGCGTTAACAGACCCATCAGATAGACTGCACCATTTTCGGTAACCACCTTGGTACGAAGTCCTTCAACATCATCGTTTACCAGCATCTTCGATTTAAGCTTGGTGGATATCCAGGCATCATTGGTGCGAGACATAAAGGATGTACTGCCTGCCACTTCCAATTCGTTGTACACGGTTTTAACCCTGCTATTGCTGGTTGTGGCGACTCGGGTAGCCAGATTTTTCAACTCCTGAGTTGGAACCTGTCCGACTATAAGGACTGTCTGATTGAAACTGATGACATCAATATTTGCATCCCGTAAAGCAGCATCAGCAGCATTCAGGTTTACCTTGATCATGGTCTCTATAGCCCCATCGTCAATCACCGAACCCGTGGTCCTGGTGCCCTGATTCTGTTGAATACTGTCATTGCCGTTAACGGTGCTGATGACAGAAGCACAACCGCTGACTGTGCAAGCCAGCACTAGAAAAGTTGTAACTGATAATTGGCGTAACATAGAGACCTGTCCTTCAATCTTGAAAATGTCTGTTTACTCTGGTCCGAATAATTGAGTGTCAATCAGATCACACAAACAATGGATAACCAGCAAGTGTACTTCCTGAATGCGCGCAGTAACCTGAGATGGCACACAAATTTCGACATCTCCCTCTTTAAACAGTTCCCGCATGGCTCCACCATCCCTGCCACTTAGCATGATGACTTTCATTTCACGGGCATGGGCAATTTTGATGGCCTCAATTACATTGCCGGAATTGCCACTGGTAGAGATAGCCAGTAGAACATCGCCTTCCTGGCCAAGAGCCCGAACCTGTTTTGAAAAGACCTCGGAATAAGAATAATCATTGGCAATGGAGGTTATTGTTGAGCTATCGGTTGTAAGTGCAATCGCCGGCAAAGGAGGGCGTTCCCGTTCAAATCGGTTTAGCATTTCAGAAGAGAAATGCTGGGCGTCTCCGGCAGAGCCCCCATTACCACAGGCCAGGAGCTTTTTTTCATTCAGCAAGGCTTCGACTATTACTGAAGCTGCTTTGGTGATGGCAGGACCAATAACTTCCATTGACTGCATCTTGCATTCAATACTGGCTGCAAAAAATTGATTGACGCGCTCCAGATAGTCCATAGTTTTTACTCAAATAATGAAATTGGTCATTCTTATATCAAGACAAGGTTTTTCTAAAAATTTAGCAGTGCAGCGTTGTCTGGCATGTGCAATTGTGTCAGACTGTACACAGCTAGTACAGTTCTAGCGTGAATCTTACTTTCTTTTATCAGCATTTTACAGGAGGTTCCCCCGACAAAGATAATTCTATTATTTCAAAGCCATTAGCACCTTAATACTCAGGTTCTAACGCGTTTTCTCAACTCGATTCTTTTCTTTAGCAAATTGGAGAGTGAGCATGGCAAAGAGATCCCACAAGCGTTCAATTCAATATAGTGATGAACTGGAACCACCATACCAGGGACAAAAAAGCAGTAAACGTAGCAAGTACAGGCGCCACCGAAACATTGAAGAACCCAGTAATATTGTTGAGCTCAACAGTCTGCTCAGCACCAGCTACAAACCGCATCAACAAAAACTTCCCCTCAAAGCACTCAACCCTGCCCAACAAAAATATATAAATGCCATTAAAAATAACTGCCTGACCTTTGGTCTTGGGCCGGCAGGTACTGGTAAGTCTTACTGTGCAGGTGCCCTTGCGGCACAAGCCCTGGAATCGGGACGTATTGAGAGAATTATATTCACCCGGCCAGCCGTGGAAGCTGGCGAGAACCTTGGCTTTCTGCCGGGTAAACTGGAAGATAAGTTTGCCGTGTATATTGATGCATTCCGTGACATTCTGAACGAACGCCTGGGTAAAGGCGTGGTTGAATATTGTCTGCGACATGGTCGTATTGTTGGCGCTCCGCTGGCTTATATGCGAGGCAAAACCTTTAACGCTTCAACTTTTGTTATCCTCGATGAAGCTCAGAATGTTACGCCAACCCAGATGAAAATGTTTCTGACGCGCATAGGAGAAGACTGCAAGGTTGTTGTTAATGGTGATACCAGGCAAAGTGACATCAGGGGGCCTAGCGGTCTCGAAGATGCTGTAGAAAGGTTGCGTGGCTTGCCAAGTGTTCATGTCCACACCTTTGACAAGGCTGATTCGGTCAGAAGTGGTTTAGTCAGGCACGTCCTGGATCGTTATGAGAATGTCTCCGGGTAAGTTAAGAGCCAGAATTTTCAATTGATGATACCGGCATGGCTTGCAGGCCATGCGGGTATCGAAGACTCGGCTTGCCTGGAAATCATCGCTTTAGCTGGCTGAGACCTTATTTCAGCTTTGAAAGGCGTTACTGATCCATACTAGTTCGGGTTTGTCCTGTTGTATCGTAGCGCTGATGACATCAAAGCGGGCATTTACCTGTTCAGAAATGCCGTGCTGAAGCAGATAAAGCTGGGCTGTTTTTATAAGCTTTTGCTGTTTGTGTTTATCGACGGTATCAAATGCAAAGCCGAATGCGGTTTTTTCTCTGAAGCGTACTTCGATAAAAACGATTACAGAGTTATCGCGCATAATCAGATCGATTTCTCCAAACCGGCAATGATAGTTTTTCTCGAGAAAGACAAGGCCCTGTTTTTTTAAATAAGCCAGTGCCAGTTTTTCGAAATACAAACCCTTTTTCTGACTAGGACTGCCTGAATTCTTTTTGAACATGGATCTTCCCTGATCACATTACTAAAAGTTTACATGGGGTGTTGCGAAGTTTTATTGAATCTCGAGCAAGGGGCGTGCAAGGCCGCTGTCCATCCGGGCCCAGTTGAGTTGGCGAATAATCCTGTTGTCCGGATCCAGACTGAGGACGCCGGTGGCACCGCTAAAGGCATTGCTGGCGCCGGTTTCCAGTTGCCGGATACGGGGGTAGAGCCTGAAAGCGTCGATTCCGAAGGCCTGTAAACGTAAGTTTTGCGCGCTGCTTTGCGGGAATAGCAATTGTGCAGTTGCTTTTAATTCATCATCCTGTGATAAAAGCCATGGGCTATCACCAAAAATGATACCGTTTAAATCAACATCTTCCTGAGGTCGACTTAGGCCGGAATAAATGTCCTGGGTGGCATATACAGGAATATCACCCGCATACAGATATCCCAGACTGGGTTTAATTTGACGGGCAGACAGGGGTTCGGCAATAAGAAAAATAAAATCCACATCCTGTCGGCGCCGCTGAGAAAATTTAACCGAAGCATTGATAAGGCTGCTTAATCGATCCTTACGAGAATCACTGTCAGTTAAATCCAGTAAATTGGAGATACTTTGTGTGTAATTATTGCCAAAGGGTTCCTGTGTAACAATTTGCCCACCCAGTGCAGTCCATTGTTGAATAAAGCTGTCCCGCTTACGTTGATAAGTTTCGTTACCGGGGTTCAGCGGGCTAAGGATAGCCGCAAACCGATGTCCGTCTTCCCATGCTTTTACGGCAAGTTGTCGGGCCTCGCTTTCCGGTGATAAAGCAAACTGGTAAAGCTGGTTTGAAGCAGGCCGCACTCCGTCAATATTGTTTAATGCCAGGGTTGGCACGCCCAGATTTCGCACCTGTTGCAATTGTGCGACCTGTTGTCTTAACAAGGGTCCGATAATCATGCCAGCACCATCGATACGGGCCTGTCTGTGTAAGGCAACAATATCGTCAATATCGCTGGTATCATAAAACCGGATTTCGGGGACTTTGCCTCCAAAGGATTGCACATTCAGATAGGCGCTCATGAATGCATCGCGGATGATAATACCGGCATTGGTTTTTAAGGGTAAGAGTAGCGCTATTTTGTCAGGTCTTTCGGCGGCCATGCTCTCAACCAGTTGCAAAGTTAAGGGCAATTGTTCCGCGGCAGGGTGGCGAATCCAGCGTTGCTGCCAGTTGTTTAATTCAACCAGTTGACGATCCAGATTATACTGATAGGCCTTACCGACAACACCTAATTCATACCAGCCCTGGAAAGCATAGACAATTTCTGCGGCGGCCAACTGACGTAATTCTTCTACCGGTAAAGCAAGCAGGTTTTGCCAGATCTGCTCATGGTTAAGGTCCTTTTCGGCAGCATTAAGTAAAGGATCAACGAGAATTCTTTCTTTCAGGCTAAGGCCAAACTCCAGCCCGGCTTCATAGGACTGGGCGCGCAGCATGCGTAATTGTTTCTGGGAAACGATAGATAACTGCGGCAGGGCGTCAAAGCGGTCAATATTCAATACATTCAACGCTTCACTGAAGCGTTCATTGTTGACCAGAAACTGGGCTCTTAAAAGCAGAATTTCGGCGGCAAGATCGAGGTCGAGCTGTCTGGTATTTAAGGTGGTCAGGAGCTCGTAGGCGCGGCGTTCCTGCCCCATGCCGTTATAAATTCTGGCTGCCTCCAGTGCAAAATATTCGGATTCAGGTGAAGCGGAGCTATTCGCCTGTTGTAAAAGGCTGAATATTAGAGCCTCTTCTTCACTTCTGATGCCATCTTCATCGATATCAGGAATTTCGATATTGTCACTGGATGTCGATGAAGGTGGCGCAGTGCTGCATGAGGCCAGGAGCAAGGCGAGAAATAAATAACTAAAAAAGCGCAGGCAGGTCATGCTATCCAGTATAACTCAATATAAAAAACTCGCTAATACCCAGGCTAGTTACTTATGTTAAGTACTATGGCAAGATGTTCCGAAGTGCAAAATGAGAGCAAGCTATCTTGATGAATTCTGTCTGTCTGTATGTTGTTGCGACGCCAATCGGGAATCTCTCGGATATAAGTGAAAGAGCACTTCAGATATTGCGGGAAGTAGACCTTATTGCGGCCGAAGACACTCGACACAGCGGCAAACTCTTGCGCCATTATGGCCTTACTACGCCCTTAGTCGCACTGCATGAACATAATGAAGGTAAAAAAATACAACAGCTGATAGACAAGCTTTTAGCCGGACAGAGTCTTGCCCTGATTTCTGATGCCGGTACGCCTTTAATTTCGGATCCGGGTTATCACTTGGTCAAGGCAGCCAGAACTGCAGGGATCAGAGTTTCACCTATTCCCGGCCCATCGGCGCTTATCACGGCATTGTCTGCCGCAGGGCTGGCATCTGATGCCTTTATTTTTGAAGGCTTTCTGGCAAGCAAACAAGGTGCTCGTCTAAAGAAACTTGCATCCCTTGCCGAAGAAAGCAGAACCCTGATTTTCTATGAAGCACCGCACCGTATACTTGACTGCCTGCAGGATATGATTCAAGCATTCGGTGCGGACAGAAAGGCTGTACTCGCACGTGAATTAACCAAGAATTTTGAAACCATACACGGCGATAGCCTGGAAAATTTACTGTACTGGATTAAAGCAGACACTAATCAGCAAAAGGGTGAATTCGTTGTGTTGGTGGAGGGCAAGGAAATAATACAAAATGACATTGATCCTGAAGTGCTCAGGGTGCTGGATATCCTTTCTGAGGAGTTGCCTCTCAAACAGGCAAGCAGTCTGGCAGCCAGAATTACAGGCATAAAGAAAAATGCGCTTTACCAAATCGGTATAAATAAAAAGCAGGAAAACACGTAAAAAGGTAACATCAACATTTTCAGACAGAGATATAATGGAAATTCTGAGCAGAACAGATGAATTGATTCGGGAGGATAAATTCTGGAATTTATAGCCATACTGGAAGCATCAGCATTAAGTGTCTGGATACGGGAGTCCGTCGCGGGCTTCCCTGTGACGATTACTTTCCATGCCCTGGGTATGGCGTTTCTGGTCGGCATAAATTTTACCCTTGATCTGAGGGTGCTCGGTGTAGCCCCCCGACTTCCCATTGCTCTGATCGAAAAATTCTATCCCCTGATGTGGGTCAGCTTTGTGACAGCCCTTGTATCGGGCTTGTTGCTCTTGCTGGCTTATCCGGCGAAAGGCCTGACCAATATCGTTTTCTATACAAAAATGCTGATTATCGTCGCTGCCCTGCTGCTAACAAGAATTCTCACGGTACAACTTATCCGTAATGGTTCAGCAATCAGCAGCACTCATAAATTGCTGGCATTAGCTTCAATACTGCTTTGGGTGCTGGTAATTACACTGGGACGTTTGCTGGCTTATACCTATACCATTCTGCTCACCACGGACTTTTACTGAGGCTGCTATGGAAGAAGCACTCTTGAATTTTTCCATGAATACCGGCATCTACGGCATCATGTCTTCGCGCTGGGGCTGGCCGATCATGGAATCCGTGCATTTCTTTGGCTTATGCCTGTTAATTGGAACCGTAGGTTTATTCGATCTGAGGATGCTGGGTTTTGTAAAAGGCATTCCCTTATCAGCCATGCATAAACTGGTGCCCTTTGGCGTTGCCGGTTATTTTTTAAATGTGATAACAGGCACGATGTTTTTCACAACGGCCCCTGATCAGTATTTGTATAATCCGGCCTTCCAGACCAAGATGATTTTTATGGCCGGGGCGGGGATTAATATGCTGATTTTTTACCTGTTTTTCTTTGGGTCAGTGAAAGTAACGGATGCGGGTCAGCAAGTGAGCAACAGGACAAAACTGATTGCCGGTATTTCCCTGCTGTGCTGGCTGGGCGTTATCTGTGCAGGCAGGTTGATTACTTTTTATCGTCCGCCAGCGTACTGGTGTTTCTGGTGTGGCTGAAAAACTATTGCGCTTGGGATTACTTCGTTGAACGCATAATTTCTATCGGTCACTTACTCAAGGTAAGCTCCCTCAACAAATTACACCTTTGCCTCGTACTGCCTGCGCTCATGACGTTTTTGTCAAAACTATTGCGCTTGGGATTACTACGTTGAACGCATAATTTCTATCGGTCACTTACTCAAGGTAAGCTCCCTCAACAAATTACACCTTCGCCTCGTACTGCCTGCGCTCATGACGTTTTTCTAAAGACTATTGCGCTTGGTATTACTTCGTTGAACGCATAATTTCTATATTTCCAAGGTCTGCTGTGCTCTCCATAACTTCGGGAAAAATCTGTTTTATAGAATTAAGACTGGTACATCATCTATCGCCCTTTTATACTGCGCGCGTGAGTTGGCCAGGCAATCGCTGTTTCCTGTATTGGAAATAGAGGAAAGTCCGGGCTCCATAGAGCGAGATGCCAGGTAATGCCTGGGGGGCGTGAGCCTACGGAAAGTGCAGCAGAAAATAAACCGCCTCATCTGGGTAATACCTTTTGAGGTAAGGGTGAAATGGTGCGGTAAGAGCGCACCGCATGGGTGGCAACATTCCATGGCATGGTAAACCCCATCTGGAGCAAGGCCAAATAGGAACCCAATGGTGTGGCTCGCACTGGGTTCGGGTAGGCCGCATGAGGTATGTGGTGACACATACCCAAGATGAATGATTGTCCAAGACAGAACCCGGCTTATCGGCCGACTCACAAATATTGTTACCCTGATCCCGGCCTGCAGAGGGGTATTCAATTCAAATGTGCAGAATCCCGCATTTTCTTAATATTTTTTCAGACGATCAAAAACTTCTGCAATCTTAATACTTTACTTTAAGTTTGAAATATAGCTCTCTGTAATCTAAAGTCTTTAATATCTACAATTTTCCTCTAAACAGTCGCGTTTCCCGGTTTTAGCCGCATTTAGCCTCATTTTCTAATCAACTTTACGCAAACAAGTGCTTGATTTACTTGCTGGAACTCCCTTATAGTGCAAAAAAGTAGCAATATAGTGGCTGCAAAGTGGGTTATTTGTGGGATTACTTAAATAAAGTTGTTTAAGGGAGTTAAGAAACTTGTTATTTCGTGGCTTACATTCAATCACGCTGGATGCGAAAGGTCGTATGGCAATGCCTGCGCGTTTCCGCGGGATTGTTGAAAGTCATTGTGAAGGGCAGTTGGTAGTTACTATCGATCAGGATGGCGAATCTCTGGTTATTTATCCGCTAAATGAATTCGAAGCAATAGAGCGCAAGGTCGCAGCACTTTCCAGTTTTAATCCAGAATCCAAACGCTTGAAGAACATATTTATAGGCCATGCTACGGAAGTGAATCTTGATAGCAGTGGCCGCATTCTGATTCCGCTGAATTTAAGGCAGTTCGTCGGGCTCGATAAAAAGGTCGCTCTGGTCGGACAGGGCAACAAACTGGCCGTGTGGAATGATGAGGTCTGGAATGAAACCAGGGATAACTGGTTAAAACAGAAAGTGAATGCCGAAGACTTGCCGGAAGAATTAAAAAACCTTTCCTTATAAAAAATACACGGATGGGGGAAAACTAAATAATAGAAAGATGGTACGTCATATTGATCTTTAGACTGGGGATGTAAAGGCAAAGCATATGTCGTCGGTGAGGAGCGATTAAGCGAGCGAACGACGACTTGCACCGCTAAAAAGTCAAATTATTAGCATGATGTATTAGCGACGGGAACAAAAGGAGGCGGCAAACATGCAGCATCAGAGCGTACTGTTGGAACAGTCGGTTGCTGCATTAATCGGAGATCGAAACGGTTTTTATATAGATGGCACTTTCGGTCGGGGTGGTCACAGCAGACGGATTCTGGAGGAGTTGTCAGAGCAAGGCCGTCTGCTGGTGATTGATAAGGACCCTGAAGCCATTGTGATAGCTGAGGAACTGGCGAGTCAGGATAGCAGGGTAAGTGTATATCACGGCTCATTTGAAGAGTTGCAGAAGGCAATTCCTGATCTGCACTTGCAGGGTCAGGTGGCAGGAGTGTTGTTGGACCTGGGTGTTTCATCGCCGCAACTCGATGATGCACAAAGAGGCTTTAGTTTCAGTAAGGACGGACCTCTGGATATGAGAATGAATACAACAACCGGAACCACAGCAGCAGCCTGGCTGGCACGCGCGGAAGAGAAGACGATTGCCGATGTGCTTTACCAGTTTGGTGAAGAGCGTTTTTCACGTCGTATTGCCAGAGCCATTGTCAGAGAGCGTGATATCCAGCCTCTAAACTCCAGTATGCAGCTGGCTGAAATTATTAAACAGGCTCACCCAAAGTGGGAAGCCCATAAGCATCCGGCTACGCGATCATTCCAGGCTATCCGGATTTTTATTAATAATGAATTGGGTGATCTGCAGAAGGCTTTGACGGAAATACTGGAGATACTGGCAATCGGTGGCCGTATGGTAATCATAAGTTTCCACTCCCTGGAAGACCGCCTGGTTAAACAATTTATTCAGAAGCAAGTTAAGGGTGGGGATTTTCCTGCTGATTTGCCAATTACCCATGACCAATTAAATCCACGCTTAAAAGTTATTGGTAAAGCAGTAAAAGTTAGCGCAGATGAGCGAAGCGGAAATATCCGGTCACGCAGCGCGATTATGCGGGTCGCGGAAAAGTTGGCATGAGATGAGTGCGCAAATAAAAAAGCGGCAGCTTAAAAAACAGGGAAACTATATTGCCCTTTGGTTGTTTTTTCTGGCGACATTAATAGTGGTTTGCAGCTCGGCCTTAGGGGTTGTATATGCAGCACATGAAAGCAGGCATTTATTAAATGCGCTGCAGGAACTGGAAAAACAACGTAATGCCCTGCAGGTCGAGTGGGGGCAGCTGCTTCTGGAAGAAAGCAGTCTTATTTCCCAGGGCAGGGTTGAAGATATCGCAATAGCAGAACTAGGGATGAAAGTTCCGGCAATGGAAAACATGGTGGTGGTACAGCAGTGAATTCTGCGCATACTGATAAGAAACAAACACTTTGGAGATTGTATTTTGTCTTCGTGGTGATTCTTTCGCTCCTCAGTATCATCGCCTGGAAAGTCCTGGATCTGCAGGTTTTGAATAATGACATTCTGCAAAGTCAGGGAGATGCCCGGACAGTCCGTAATGATGAGATTTCCGCACACCGGGGCAATATTCTCGATCGCAACGGCCAGCCACTGGCAATCAGTACGCCAGTGCAAACCCTGGTTTTAAACCCTAAAGTGGTACTGCAGCATCCTGAACAGTGGGACCGGCTTGCAGCAGCATTGGCTGGTATAGATGTTAATCCGGAGCTAATTCGTAATCGATTGGAAGCTAATGCCGGGCGCGAATTTATGTTTATTAAACGTCGTATTCCACCGGCAGAAGCAGAACAAGTGCTAAGACATGGTTTTACCGGTCTTTGGGCAGAGGAGGAATATAAGCGTTTTTACCCCCTGGGTGAAGTTGCGGTTCATGTAGTCGGCCTCGCCAACAGCGATGAAGTAGGACAGGAAGGCATTGAGCTGGCATATGATGATTGGCTTGAGGGCAAGCCTGGTTCCAAACAGGTACTAAGAGACAGAAATGGCGGCATTATTCGTGAGGTCAGAGTCAACGAAGTAGCTCAGCCCGGGAATGATCTGATATTGAGTATAGATTCGCAGATTCAGTTTCTGGCTTATAAGGCTCTCAAGGAAGAAGTGACCCGACGTTATGCCAGTGCCGGCACGGCCGTGGTATTAAATGTTGAAACAGGCGAAATTCTGGCCATGGTCAGCCAGCCATCTTATAACCCCAACAACCGCTCCAGCCTGAATGGTCAGTTTGACGGCCTAAAAAACAGAGCCATCGCAGAATCCCTGGAACCGGGTTCGACAGTAAAAACCTTTACCGTCACTGCGGCTTTGGAGAGTGGGCTGTTCGATACTGAAAGTATTGTAGATACCAGTCCGGGATACATACGTGTTGATCGTTCCACGATTCGTGATCCCGTTAATTATGGGAAGTCGTCGCTGGAAAGAATTTTAGCCAAGTCTTCTCAGGTCGGCGCAAGCAAACTGGCTCTGGCGATGGGGCAGGACCCCATGCTGGATGTACTGAAACGGGTCGGTTTTGGGCAATCTCTGGGAACCGGTTTCCCAGGCGAATCGGCTGGAATACTGACCGATCATTCACGCTGGAGTAATTCTGAAATTGCTACGCTGGCCTATGGTTATGGTTTTCAGGTCTCTCCGCTGCAGTTGGCTCAAGCCTATATGATTTATGCCAATGGAGGAGTATTTAAACCGGTCTCCCTTTTGAAAATTGAAACAGGAACTGCTGTGCCAGGGCTTCGTGTGATCAGCCAGGAGATTGCAGACGAAGTCACAAAAATGCTTGAAGCGGTGGTCAGTCCCGGTGGTGGCGGTACGGGAACGCTGGCCTATATACCGACGCATCGGGTTGCAGGAAAAACCGGAACGGCGTGGTACTACGATGTCGCGAAGGGTGCATACGATGAAGGAAATTATATCTCCCTGTTTGCCGGCTTTGCGCCAGTCAGTAATCCAAAAATTGTTACGGTCGTCACCATCCATGAACCAAAAGGTGAAGAATATGGCGGTGGCAGGGTGGCGGCACCGGTATTTTCGACGATAACCGCCGGAGCCTTACGAATAATGAATATTCCGCCCGATATCATTCCCGCCGACTCGAATTCATTGAGTTTGAGGGTCAATGCAGATGGCTTGCGCGCACCTATTGCAGGTACAGGACAATGAACACGGCGAAGAGTATGTCCCAACAAATGACTTTATCAAGATTGCTGGAAACTGAAATCTCTGTCCCTGAAAGCATGGATATGGTTTTGACAGGTATTGAGCTGGATAGTCGCAATATTGACAGAGGCGACCTTTTTATTGCCTGCAAAGGGGCAAATTTTGATGGGCATGATTTTGTTAGTGAAGTGATTGCCAAGGGTGCCGCTGCGGTGCTGGTCGAAAAGGGAGATCTTTGGCAGGAAATCAGCCAGGAAAATAATGTGCCAATAATTCCGGTCCAAAACCTGGCCAGTCGCATCAGTCATATTGCAGCAATATTCTTTAATAAACCGGCAGATCATTTTGCCTTGGTTGGTGTCACCGGGACAAATGGTAAAACCAGTGTCTGTCAGTTCTATGCTGAAAGCATTTCACGACTAGGTCATATTTGTGGGACAAGCGGCACACTAGGTTATGGTATTTACGGTAATGACTTAGAAGTAAATGCAGCTTCTACACCGGCAACGACGCCGGATCCGATAACTGTACAGCGTATCTTCAGTGAAATGCTGCAGCAAAAGGCTGATGCCATGGTCATGGAAGTATCTTCTCATGGTTTAAAACAAGGCCGTGTATGTATCAATGAATTTAATATTGCCGTGTTTACAAATCTCTCACGGGATCATCTGGATTATCACAATTCCATGCAGGCTTATGGTGAAGCAAAACTAAAATTATTCAATGGCTCGAGATTAGGAGCAGCGGTGCTGAATATGGACGACATGTTTACTGCCACCATTCTTAACAGTCTGTCCAGACAGGTGAAAATTTATACCTATAGCCTCAGTAATCCGCAGGCAGATGTATATCCGGAAGCAATCGAATTCAAACGTAAAGGTTTTAGTTTGAGCCTGTCTACACCCTGGGGTAAAGGGCGACTGGATACAGGTCTGCTGGGTTCGTTTAATGTCAGTAATCTATTGGCGGTGCTGACGGCAGTGATGGCAACGGAAATTCACCAGGACAGGATGGATTTTCAGCAGGTACTGAAGGCGGTTGCCAAGGTGTCTCCCGTTAAAGGCCGCATGGAGCTGATAGGCGACTTCCCTGTTTCGGTCGTTGTTGATTATGCGCATACCCCCGACGCTTTGGAAAATTCCCTGCAGGCTTTACATGAACACTTTAAGGGGAAAATTTGGTGTGTGTTTGGTTGCGGTGGTGATAGAGATAAAGGCAAGCGACCAATGATGGCCCGCATCGCAGAAAGACTGGCTGATGAAATAATCGTAACGGATGATAATCCGCGACAGGAAAATTCCAGCGATATTATTGAGCAAATCACTTCAGGTTTCACGCAGAAAGAAACAGTACGCGTCGAGAGTGACAGGGCTCAAGCAATTGATTTTGCCATTCGCAATGCAACAGAAGGTGATGTGGTGCTGATTGCCGGTAAGGGCCATGAAGAATATCAGGATGTAGGAGCCGAGCGGCTGATGTTCAGTGATGTGAAACAAGCAAGACTTAGTTTAAACAAGCGTTTTAGAGAATAGAAACGGGTCAAGCAGGTGATAAAAGCAATGAGCCTACTAGAAGTGCAGCAATTGACAGGAGGTCTCCTTAAAGGGGCAGACGTCTCTTTTAATGCTGTGTCTATAGATACGCGAACTTTGCAGGCTGGTGAATTATTTATTGCTATTCCGGGTGATCGCTTTAACGGCAATGCTTTTCTGAAGCAAGCTGAAGTTAAAAATGCAGCAGCAGCTATTAGTACTGAGCCAACGGAAGTGGCATTACCGGTTCTGCAAGTTGAAAACAGTCGGCTGGCCCTCGGTAAATTGGGTGCAGCCAATCGAAATAAAAGTAGGGCAAAGGTTATTGCTGTAACGGGCAGTCAGGGCAAGACCACTGTTAAGGAAATGACAGCAAGCATTCTTGCTTGCTGTGGGGAAGTTTTGAAAACAATGGGAAATTTGAATAATGATCTGGGCGTTCCATTGACACTGTTGAAGCTGGAAGAAAAACACCAGTTTGCCGTTATAGAGCTGGGTGCAAATGCACCGGGAGAAATTTTTTATAGTTCAACATTAACCATGGCTGACGTTGTGCATATTACTAATGTGGCTCCCACTCATCTTGAGGGATTCGGTGACCTTGACGGTGTAGCCAGAGCTAAAGGGGAGATATGGGAGAGTCTGTCCGCTGATGGAGTTGCCGTGCTTAATCTCGATGATGCCTATGGCGGCCAGTGGATGGAAAAACTCAATGGAAAAAAATTCGTAAGTGTCAGCGCCCTGGGAAAAAGTACAGCAAATTATCGGGTGGTTGATTTGCAATTCGATGCAGCGATGCATTCAACCTTTAGCGTTCTTACACCACAGGGTTCCGTAGCAATCAATCTGTCTTTGCCGGGCCAGCATAATGTGGCAAATGCCCTGGCCGCAGCGGCTTTAGGTATGGAAGTCGGGGCAGGCTTGAATGAAATCAAACAGGGTTTAGAGGCAATGCAATCTGTGTCAGGCCGCATGTGTACTCTGGCCGGGCGCCAGCAATCCGTCTTGCTGGACGACTCCTATAATGCCAGTCCAAGTTCATTTCGAGCCGCCATTGATGTGTTGGCGGCACACCAGGGTACTAAAGTTATCGCGATGGGCGATATGGGAGAGTTGGGTTCTGAAGCAGAAAAGGCGCACCGGGAAATAGCTCTTTATGCATTTAGTAAAGGTATTGATTTCTTGTTTGCTGTGGGTGAATTAAGCGAAGTTGCAGTAAAAAACTTTGCAGGTAAGAGCATGCACTTTGCCGATATGGATAGTCTGGCTGAGCAAATACTGCCCATGTTAAATCAAGATGTAAAAGTGTTGATAAAAGGATCACGTAGCGCGGGGATGGATAAGTTGGTTCAAGTCTTACAACAGCAAGTAAAACAAAAAGGAGATTGAAGCCTTATGTTACTTTGGTTGACAAATTATCTGGCGCAATTTAATTCGGGATTTTCAGTTTTCGAATATTTAACTGTACGTGGAATTTTTGGTGTATTGACGGCACTGATGATTTCCTTATTGATTGGGCCTTATGTTATTCGACGCCTGAACTACCATCAAATCGGCCAGGTGATCCGTGATGATGGTCCACAGTCACATTTAAGCAAGGCAGGAACGCCAACCATGGGTGGCGCGCTTATTCTGATCAGCATTATTATCAGCAGTTTGTTGTGGTCTGATTTAAGCAGTGCCTATGTCTGGGTAGTGATCTTCGTAACAGCAGGTTTTGGGATTATCGGCTGGGTGGACGACTATCGCAAAATATTTGAACAGAACCCCAAAGGCCTGAGTCCTGGGTGGAAGTATTTCTGGCAATCCCTGGTTGGTTTTACCGCTGCATGTGTACTGTACTGGCATGCCGTGACACCGGCTGAAACTGAACTGATCGTTCCTTTTTTCAAGGATTTTGCGCTTGAGCTGGGCGGATTTTATATCTTTATCGCCTACTTTTTTATTGTTGGCTTCAGTAACGCAGTGAATTTAACCGATGGCCTGGATGGCCTTGCAATTCTTCCGACGGTAATGGTCGCCAGTGCTCTCGGCATAATCGCCTATCTGGTTGGTAATACTGAATTTTCAGCTTATCTGAACATACCCTACATTGCAGGAACCGGCGAGCTGGCTATTTTTTGCGGGGCAATGGCGGGAGCCGGACTTGGCTTTCTTTGGTTTAACACATATCCCGCGCAAATTTTCATGGGAGATGTTGGTGCGCTGGCCCTGGGAGCCGCATTGGGAACAATCGCCGTGATCACCCGCCATGAAATTGTGCTGGTGATTATGGGAGGCATTTTTGTAATGGAAACACTTTCGGTAATTCTGCAAGTGGCTTCATTCAAATTAACCGGGAGGCGTATTTTTCGTATGGCGCCACTGCATCATCATTTTGAATTAAAAGGCTGGCCGGAACCCAGGGTCATTGTGCGATTCTGGATTATTACCATCATTCTGGTTTTATTCGGGCTGGCTACCTTGAAGTTACGCTGAGAATATTGTTAAGAGCAGGGATAAAAGAGCACTGGTAACAGAGACTAGGTAGTAAATAAAGCGATACAAAGGCAAACAATGCAAGTTGCAGCGCAAGTTAAAAACAAGAAAGTGATTGTCGGTTTGGGTAAGACCGGACTTTCCTATGCGCGTTATTTGGACAGATTAAACGAAGATTTTATGGTTGTTGATAGCCGTATCAATCCGCCAGGCCTGAAAGAATTAACAACTAGTTTCCCCGAAGTGGATGTGGAGCTTGGGGATTTCAGGGAAGATACTTTTTTGAACGCGAAGGAATTATTGGTGAGCCCGGGGGTGGATTTACGTAATCCAATCCTGGCTAAGGCAAAAGATCACGATGTCACTATTAATGGAGACATTAATATATTTGCGCACAAAGTGGGGGCGCCAATCATTGCCGTTACTGGTTCCAATGCTAAAAGTACGGTCGTCACCCTGCTGGGTGAAATGGCTCTGCGCTCAGGAATTGATGCAGTAGTGGCAGGCAATATAGGCAAGCCGGTATTGGATTTGCTAGCCGAAGATTTACATAAATTATATGTTCTGGAAATTTCCAGTTTTCAGTTGGAGAGCACTAGTCAATTGGGGGCGGAAGTAGCCTGTGTTTTGAATATCAGTGAAGATCATATGGATCGTTACGATTCTAAAGTCGCTTACCACGCTGCCAAACATCGTATTTTTCAGTCTTGCAAACAAGCAGTTGTGAATAGAGATGATCCCTTAAGTGCTCCTTTGTTGCCGTCTTCTGTAAAGCAATGGCGCTATGGTCTGGGTCCCGGGGATATCAATGAATTTGGTTTGATTGAAGTTGCGGGCAAAAGTTTTCTGGCCTTCAGCAAAAAAGCGTTGATGCCGGTTGATGAAGTACGCATATCAGGTTTGCATAATATTTCTAATGCCCTGGCTGCATTAGCTATCGGGCATGCTGCTGGTCTGGATATGCAAGCCATGTTGCAAACCTTAAGGGAGTTTCCGGGTTTAGCACATCGTTGCCAATGGGTGCTCAAAAAGAATGGTGTCAATTATTTCAATGATTCCAAGGGAACCAACGTTGGTGCCTGCAAGGCTGCATTGCATGGTCTGGGCGGAGTCAATAACGTTATTTTATTGGCTGGCGGACAGGGAAAAGGTGCAGATTTTTCTGAACTCAGCGATACCCTGCGCGCACACGGTAAATTGCTCATCCTTTTTGGCGAAGACGCCGATTTGATCGCTGCCGCATTGCAAGAGCATATAAGTTGTATAAAGGTCGACTCCTTGCAGGCTGCTGTGAAACTTGCCAGCAAAGAAGCTGAAGCAGGAGATATTGTTTTGCTTTCACCGGCATGCGCCAGCTTCGACATGTTCAAAAATTATGAAAATCGGGGAGATGTTTTCATTGCTGCGGTGGAGGCTCTGCATTAATTATGGCAACGCTCGCGCAAAATAACTTCAGCCACAACCGCGAAGCGCTTTATCTGGGTGATAAGGTGTTATTTATATGCGTGCTGCTGTTACTGGCATTTGGTCTGGTAATGATGACTTCGGCATCAATAGAAATTGCCAGCAGCGAAAGCGGGGATGCATTTTATTATCTGAAAAAGCAGCTGATATTTCTGGTCATGGGTTTTATAGCTGGCGGTATTGTTTATCTGATTCCGCTGAAATATTACCAGGAATGGAGTGTTTTTCTGCTGGTTTCAGCGATCACTTTATTGGCGCTCGTGTTGTTACCCGGAATCGGGCGGGAAGTAAATGGTAGTACCAGGTGGCTGAATCTGGGTTTTATGAGCTTACAGGCTTCCGAACCGGCTAAACTTTTTGTTGTGATTTTCATGGCCGCCTATCTGAGTAAAAACCACAGTTTTGTGTGCGGTTCATGGAAAGGTTTTATCATGCCGCTAGTCTTTGTTGCGGTTCCGATTTTACTGTTACTCAAGGAGCCGGACTTTGGTGCTGTAGTGGTATTACTGCTAGCAGTGTTTGGCATGATGTTTCTGGCCGGAGTAAAACTTCATCAGTTTATTTTATTGATTCTGCTTGCCGGGGGAGGAGCTGCAGCATTGGTATTTTCTTCTGCTTATCGTATCGCCAGGGTCAATTCCTTTTTAACCGCCTTGTCAGACCCATTTAATGAAAATGTAGTCTTTGGATCAGGTTATCAGCTGGCCCAGGCATTGATTGCTTTTGGACGGGGCGAATGGTTTGGGGTTGGACTTGGTAACAGCATTCAAAAACTTTACTTCCTCCCTGAGGCGCACACGGATTTTGTGTTTGCGATTATTGCTGAAGAGTTGGGTGTGCTTAGTGCGCTTTTATTATTGGCTTTATTTCTGGTTTTTATCTGGCGTGCCATGGTGATTGCCCGAAAGAATGAGGAAAAAGGAGATTTCTTTCCGTCATTTCTGGCATATGGAATTGCTCTCATATTCCTTGGACAGGTCATTATTAATATAGGTGTTAATACCGGACTACTGCCAACTAAAGGTCTGACCCTGCCATTTTTAAGTGCAGGGGGATCAAGCTTGATTATCTGTATTGTTATGGTGGCAATCCTGTTGCGAATCGATACTGAAAATCATGCCAGAGCCAATAATTTAAAACGGGTAATCAAGGGATGATCATGACTGCTGAGAAAAAGGTATTGATCATGGCTGGTGGTACCGGGGGGCACATTTTCCCGGCGCTGAGCATAGCCCGGCATCTGCAATCTTCAGGTGTAAAGGTGGAATGGTTAGGGACTCGAAAAGGATTGGAAGCGCAATTGATTTCTCAGACGGACATTCCCATTCATTATATTTCGGTATCCGGTCTGAGAGGTAAGAGCCGGCTGTCAATAGTGCTATCGCCCTTTGTAATTTTGCTTGCCATATTACAGGCGCTGGTGATCCTGCTTTCAGTAAAACCATCATGTGTGTTGGGAATGGGGGGTTTTGTTACTGGTCCCGGAGGCGTTGCGGCCTGGTTGCTGAGAAAGCCTTTGTTAATTCATGAACAGAATGCCATTGCAGGTTTAAGCAACCAGTTATTAAGTCCTCTGGCGACAGTTGTAATGGAAGGCTTTGCTGGTGCATTTCAGCGTAAGCAGGATCTTACTCAAAACTCTATGCTGAAACGTATATGCAAACCTGGAAAAGTCCTGCATGTAGGAAACCCTCTGCGAAGAGAAATCCTTGAATGTCCGGCACCTCAGCAAAGATATGCTGCAAAAGGGAAAAATGAGCGCATCAAAATTCTAATCATTGGCGGCAGTCTTGGCGCAGTTGCCATTAACAAGGCGATACCAGAAATGCTGAAAGAATTTCAGGCTGCTGAAAGTCTGGAGCTCTGGCATCAATGTGGCAAAAATAATCTGCAAAGCTGCCAGTCCTATTATCAGGAACTGGGTTTCACAGAAAATGAAAACCTCCGCATAGCTGCGTTTATTGATGATATGGCTGCTGCTTACTGTTGGGCCGACGTCGTAATTTGTCGCGCCGGGGCTTCTACGGTGTCAGAAATTTCTGCAATAGGTCTTCCGGCCGTATTTGTTCCTTTCCCTCATGCAGTAGACGATCATCAGACTGAAAACGCATTGATCATGCAGAAACTTGGCGCGGCCTGGATTGTCCAGCAGCATGAACTTAACCCGCAGGTGCTTGGCGATATTCTTTTGCAGTTAATAGCAGATAGAGAGCTGGTACTAAAAATGGCCTTGCTGGCGCAGCAGGCCGCTAAGACAAATGCTACAGAAGAAGCAGCGAGAACATGTATGGAGGCTTGTTATGCTTGATAAGCAAGGCAAGCTAAAGCGATTAATTCCGGAAATGCGCCGCATTCGAAATATTCATTTTGTAGGTATTGGTGGGGCCGGAATGAGTGGTATCGCTGAAGTGTTATTAAATCAGGGTTACCAGATCAGCGGTTCGGATATCGCACCTAGCAAAACGACCGTGCGTCTTGAAAAAATGGGAATAAATGTTTTTATCGGCCATAAGGCCAGACAAGTTGAAAATACAGACGTGGTTGTGGTTTCCAGTGCAGTAGATGCGAGCAATGCTGAAATAAAAGCTGCGATGAAACGCAGGATTCCAATTATACGTCGAGCCGAGATGCTGGCAGAGCTTATGCGCTACCGCCATGCAATAGTAATTGCAGGGACACATGGCAAGACAACGACAACCAGCATGGTGGCATCGGTTTTGGCACAGGGCAAACTCGACCCTACTTTTGTGATCGGGGGATTGCTGAACAGTGCCGGCACGAATGCCAAACTCGGAACCAGTCACTACATGGTTGCAGAGGCCGATGAAAGCGATGCCTCATTCCTTCATTTACAACCTATGGTAGCAGTTATCACAAATATTGATGATGACCATATGCAGACTTATGGCGGAGATTTCGAAAAGCTTAAACAAACCTTCCTGGATTTTTTGCATAACCTGCCGTTCTACGGCCTGGCCGTTCTATGTATAGATGACCCGGTCCTACAGGCCCTTATGCCGGAAATATCCCGCCCGATATTGACCTATGGCTTTTCAGAGCAAGCAGATTTCCGAATACATAGCATTTCGCAGCAGAACCAGCACACCAGTTTTTCAGTTAGTCGGCCGGATAGAAAAGACATCTCTCTTACCCTGAGTATGCCGGGCGTGCATAACGCATTGAATGCCACAGCGGCTATCGCGGTGGCGACGGACCAGGGATTAAAGGATAAGGATATTGTGCAGGGTCTGGAAAAATTCCAGGGTGTCGGAAGGCGCTTCGAAATGCATGGCGATATCAGTTTCAGTAAAGGAAAAGTCATGCTGGTTGATGATTACGGGCATCATCCGACTGAGGTCGCCGCCAATATTAAAGCGATCCGGGCTGGTTGGCCGGATAAACGTCTGGTGATGATTTATCAGCCACATCGTTACAGCCGTACACAGGATCTGTATGAAGATTTTGTGGATGTACTTTCGGGCGTTGACCTGTTGTTGCTACTGGATGTTTATGCGGCTGGTGAAAAGCCGATTACAGGTGCTGACAGTAAAAGTTTATGCAGAAGCATCAGGCAGCGTGGGCAACATGATCCGGTTTTTGTGAAAGACCATAATGATTTGCCGCAACTGCTGGAGGATTTACTGGAAAACGGCGATCTCCTGATTACACAAGGTGCCGGCAATGTGGGTTTGTTATCAAGTCGTCTCGCACAGGAAGGCCTGCAGAGTGAATGGAGTTGATACTGAATGAAGAATAAATTTGGCAGAGTGGCCGTATTGATGGGAGGGGATTCTTCAGAGCGGGAGATTTCTCTGCTCAGCGGCAATGCTGTGCTTAAGGCTTTATTGGATAGTGGTGTTGATGCTTTTGGAATCGATACGGGAAATGATTTTTATTCGGCAATACAAACAGAAAAATTTGACAGGGTTTTCATCATGTTGCATGGAGGTCCTGGAGAGGATGGCCGGGTTCAGGCGGCTCTGGATTTAATGGGCATACCTTATACAGGAAGTGATCATCCGGCTTGTGCGCTGGCAATGGATAAAGTCCGCAGCAAACTGATCTGGATGGCACAGGGTTTGGCTACTCCAGAATTTGAATTGCTATACGCGAGTACAGACTGGCAGGCGGTAATTGATCAGTTGGGAGTGTGTTTTGTTAAGCCGGTTAATGAAGGGTCCAGCATGGGTATTTCCAAAGCCGCTAATGCTGCAGAGCTAAAAAAAGCATTTGAGCTGGCCGTGCAGTTTGATGATGTCGTTATCGCTGAACAATGGATAGATGGACCAGAGTATACGGTGCCCATCATTAATAATCAGGTTTTGCCAGCAATTGAACTAAGGACCAAGAATGCCTTTTACGATTTTCAGGCCAAATATGAGTCGGATGAGACGCAATATATTTGCCCTTGTGATCTGGATGAAGATGCTGATCAGACGCTTAGAAATTTGTCGGGTACTGCTTATCAACTGCTTGGCTGTCGGGGCTGGGGGAGAGTTGACCTGATGCGCGATAAAGAGGGTAAGTTCTGGTTGCTGGAAGTAAACACAGTGCCAGGTATGACGAGTCACAGTCTGGTGCCGATGTCGGCTGCAGCCTATGGTTTGAATTTCGATTCATTAGTGCTGGAAATATTGAAGAGTAGCGATCTGAAACGAGGCAGAGCTTAGGATGAACAGATTGTATCCAGGCAGGAGAAATAGCCGTCATCGCGGGGCCAGCGTGCGCAGGAATAAAAGTGAAGGGTTGTTGCAAACACGTGGTCCCCTGCTGAAAAAAGTAATTCTTACTGTGCTCATAAGCAGTCTGCTTTTGTTAATTGGATTAAATTCCAGAACGATAGTTAAAGATATAAATCAGCAAAAAATTGAATTCGTTGCAATCGAAGGGAGTCTGAGTAAGGTCTCTGAAAATGACATCAAAGAAATAGTCTTTGGATTTATAAATCAGAGCATGGTTGCTATTGACCTCAATAAAATTCAATACGCACTTGAGGAAAATCCCTGGATTAAAACTGTCAGTTTGCGCAGGAAATGGCCGGATACCTTGATGATAAATGTCAAAGAAGAAATTGCTATTGCCCGTTGGGGTCAAACACAGCTGTTAAATCAGGAAGGTATGCTTTTTGCACCGCCTTCAGTCATTGGTGCAGGTAATTTAGCTGAGCTTTCCGGACCCGTTGGCAGCGAATTAAGGGTTATGGAGCAGTATCAGGTGTTTAACCAATTGCTCTATCCAAAAAATCTGCGCATTGCCAGCTTAAATCTGAACAGTCGTGGTGCATGGACAATGAAATTCAATAATGAAATTTATGTCGCTGTAGGCAGCATTCGGCCAGTAGAGAAAGTAAGACGCTTTGCTGGAGTTTATGAAACTTTATTTGCCGGGCAAATTGCTGCGATAGAAGCTTTTGATTTGCGCTATGAAGACGGCATTGCAGTTCGGCATAAGTCGCCAACGACTGACGCTTTAATTTCAATGCAAACGAGATAAGTCATGCTAAGGCATGATAGTTAACAGGGGTACGTGATGAGTAATACAACTACAGGCAACATGATCGTGGGGCTGGATATCGGCACCTCAAAAGTGGTCGCCATTGTAGGCGAGGTGGATGCTGACGGAGTTTTACATATCGTTGGTATAGGTCGTCACAAATCCCGAGGTTTGAAAAAAGGCACGGTGGTTAATATTGAATCGACAGTACAGTCGATTCAGCGAGCTGTAGAAGAAGCGGAATTAATGGCTGGTTGTCAGATTCACTCTGTATTTGCTGGAATCGCCGGAAAGCATATTCGCAGTATGAATTCACACGGGATTGTGGCTATCAGGGATAAAGAAGTATATGCGGCGGATATTGAAAGAGTTATTGATGCCGCCCAGGCTGTTGCAATTCCTGCCGATCAGAAAGTTCTGCATATTTTGCCTCAGGAATACATTATTGATTCTCAGGAAGGTGTCAAGGAACCACTGGGAATGTCAGGTGTTCGACTTGAAGCAAAAGTTCATCTGGTTACCTGTGCAACCAATGCTGCTCAGAATATCGAAAAATGTATTCGGCGCTGCGGGTTGGAAACCGAAGAAATTATTCTGGAACAACTGGCTTCAAGTTATTCAGTACTGACCGAAGATGAAAAAGAGCTGGGTGTTTGTCTGATTGATATTGGTGGAGGGACTACCGATATTGCCATCTTTACTGAAGGAGCTATACGACATACAGGAGTGATTCCGATTGCCGGTGATCAGGTAACTAATGATATTGCCATGGCGCTGAGAACACCGACTGAAAATGCAGAAGAACTCAAAATTAAATATGCCTGTGCACTTTCTCAACTGGCGAGTCCCGATGAAATGATCAAAGTCCCCAGCGTTGGCGACAGACCGCCGCGAGAGTTGTCCAGAAGGGCCCTGGCTGATGTTGTTGAACCACGCTATGACGAACTCTTCCATCTGATACAGGCTGAACTTCGTCACAGTGGCTTCGAGGATATGCTTGCAGCAGGTCTGGTCTTTACCGGCGGTACCAGCAAGATGGAAGGAGTGGCCGAACTTGCTGAGGAGATTTTCCATATGCCAGTAAGAATCGGTATGCCTTTTGAGGTAAATGGACTGGTCGATATTGTCAGAAATCCAACCTATTCCACAGGAGTTGGTTTATTACTTTACGGAATGAAACAGCATCAGGAAAAACATGGTGCAAATAGTCACAAGGATTCAGGTTTTAATATTTTGGAAAGGGTAAAGAGGTTTTTTAGTAGTGATGAGTAATAGGTATTTTGTTTTAAGGGTAATTAAATTTTTAACTTACGGTAGAAAATAGAGGGGTAATACTATGTTTGAGATCATTGATAATATTGCGCAAAACGCAGTAATTAAAGTGATTGGTGTCGGTGGGGGTGGTGGCAACGCTGTCCAGCACATGTTATCGAGTAGCATCGATGGTGTAGATTTTATTTGCGCTAATACGGATGCGCAGGCACTGGATAAAGTCGGCACAAAAATCAATCTGCAACTGGGTAGTGATGTCACCAAAGGTTTGGGAGCAGGCGCCAATCCAGAAGTTGGTCGACAGGCAGCGCTTGAGGACAAGGATCGAATCCGGGAAATAATTTCCGGTGCAGATATGGTTTTCATCACTGCAGGTATGGGAGGTGGTACCGGTACCGGTGGCGCACCTGTGGTCGCAGAAATTGCCCGTGAAATGGGAGTGTTAACGGTAGCAGTTGTAACCAAACCGTTTCCGTTTGAAGGTCGAAAACGCATGGCAATTGCGGAAAAAGGAATTAAGGAACTGGAAGAACATGTGGATTCTTTGATTACCATTCCAAATGAAAAGCTCATGGAAGTACTCGGGAAAGGGGCGACCCTGCTTGATGCTTTTAAATCAGCCAATGACGTACTGTTAGGCGCTGTCAAAGGTATTGCTGATTTGATTACTCGGCCAGGCATGATCAATGTTGACTTTGCGGATGTCAGCACAGTGATGTCTGAAATGGGTATGGCAATGATGGGTAGTGGAATCGCAAGTGGAGAGAACCGTGCCGTTGAAGCAGCTGAGGCAGCTATAAGAAGTCCACTGCTGGAAGATGTGAACCTGCAAGGTGCCAGAGGAATTCTGATCAATATCACAGCAAGTGAGAGTCTGACTCTGGGAGAATTTTCAGAAGTTGGAGATACTATCTCTGAATTTGCTTCTGATCAGGCGATTGTTGTTATCGGTACAGTAATCGATCCGGAAATGGGAGACGACATATGCGTCACGGTTGTCGCCACTGGCCTGGGTGCACAGCAAATGGAACGTCCTACCAAGGTTATTGATAACACAAGAAAAGGTAATAAAAGTGTTGATTTCAATTCCCTGGACAGACCGGCCGTGATGCGCAGAAGTTCAGGTGTAGGTGCTGAGATGGAAGAAGCACATGTCGAGAAACCCATGCTGGCAAAAGCTGTAGGCGCTGAAAATGATATGGATTATCTGGATATTCCGGCTTTCTTGCGCAAACAGGCTGATTAAGGAACTTCTGGTGAACTAATGGTCTTACCTAGGATGGGGCAGATTTCTGGAAGTTCAGGGTAATAAGGTGCTTTTAAGTATTACGCTTGGGATGCAGAGCCTAGTTTGCTAGAATTGCGCCTTGTTGTTTTGGTGCAAATTTTCGTGAACCGCAGCAAGTCAATAACGCTTGTTAATTAAGAGTTAATTAGATGATAAAACAGAGAACCCTAAAAAATGTTATTCGCGCTACTGGCGTAGGATTGCATACCGGGGAGAAAGTTTACTTAACCCTGCGGCCTGCACCAGTTGATACCGGTATAGTGTTTACGAGGGTTGACCTGGATCCAATAGTTGTCATTCCGGCGTTGGCTGAAAATGTAGGAGATACCACCCTGTCTTCAACCCTGGTCAAGGGAGACGTCAGAATTTCTACCGTTGAACACCTGATGTCTGCCATGTCCGGACTGGGTATCGATAATGCCTTTGTTGATCTGAGTGCAGCAGAAGTGCCTATCATGGACGGTAGCGCAGGACCTTTTGTCTTTCTTATCCAGTCTGCGGGTATAGAAGAACAGGATGTCCCCAAAAAGTATATCCGTATTACGAAAGAACTTAGTGTCGAACAGGAAGGCAAGAAAGTCAGCCTTAAACCATTTAATGGCTTTAAGGTCGGTTATACACTTCTCTATGACCACCCTGTACATCGCAAACATACCAAGGAAGCCTGTATCGATTTTTCGAGCACCTCTTTCGTGAAGGAAGTCAGTCGAGCGCGTACTTTTGGCTTTATGCATGAATTTGAAGCATTGAGGAACCGAAATCTAGCCCTCGGTGCCAGCATGGATAATGCTGTGGCTGTAGGTGACTACCGGGTTTTAAACGAAGATGGCCTGCGTTACGAAGATGAATTTGTTAAACATAAAATACTGGACTCAATTGGCGATCTTTACTTGCTAGGGAAAAGCCTGATTGGTGAATTTGCCGGTTATAAATCAGGCCATGCTTTAAATAATGCACTGCTAAGAAAGTTGTTAGCCAACGAAGATTGCTGGGAAATTGTGACTTTCGACACAGAAGAGGAAGCTCCAATCTCCTACCTTAGACCTCAATTCTCATAATTTACAGAAATTTATATTGACTTCAGATTTAGCAGGAAGTCACATTTTAGTGGTCGCTTAAGCCCATGTGCTGAGGCTATTATGGACAAGACGGCCATAAAATGGTTAACTCCCGAGCCAAGGTCAGGTGTTACTCGTAAACAGAATCAGGCAGGACTGTATCATACGATTGTGAAGCACTAACATAATGCAGCAAGCAGTGGAAAACCCCCAGTAGATGAAAATAATCATAGTAGACCAAAAACATGGCGAAACCAGGTCCTTGGTGTTAAAGGGCTGGATGAGAGTGCTGGTAACATTCTGCTTCCTGGGTATGCCTGTGTTATTGGGGTATTACGGTTATCAGTTCAACGCCAGTCGCAGTAATGATTTATACGCAGGTGAAGCGGCACAGGCCTGGGCAGAGAAATTAGTCGAGCAGGAAGCAGAAGTTAAGCGTATACGCGAGGAAGCCCTGGCTCAATTGCAGGCGCTGACTTTACGTCTGGCCAATTTACAGGCACGTTTGCTGAGATTGGATGCTCTCGGTGAACGACTGACCAGTATCAGTGATATAGATGACGGTGAATTTGATTTCACACAGGAACCGGCACTGGGTGGCCCAGAAATCCAAATGGAAGAAGGAACTGCCTACTTTGCTTCATTTGATTTGATCCACGAAATGGACCAACTCAGCCTGCAGATTGAAGACCGTCAGCAACAACTGGAATTTATTGACACCCTGCTTTCCGACAGACAAATTAAGTCTGACACCTTTCTTGCGGGGCGTCCGGTATCTTCGGGTTGGATGTCATCAGGATTTGGCCGCCGTATCGATCCATTTAATGGTGAACTGGCCTGGCATGCGGGTGTTGATTTTGCTACTGGCGAGACCGGTGTGGATGTTAGCTCCGTTGCTTCCGGAGTAGTCACATTTGCCGGCGAGCGCAGTGGCTATGGTTTGATGGTGGAGGTAAATCATGGCAATGGCTATGAAACCTTGTATGCCCATAACCAGGAACTCATGGTTAATCCCGGCGATATCATCAAAAAAGGACAGGTACTAGCTCTGTCTGGAAATTCGGGCAGGTCTACCGGACCGCATGTTCATTTTGAAATCCACAAAAACGGTCGTGTCATCGACCCGGCTTCCTATATTAACCGAACCAATCGGTGAACCCTTCACATTGAGAATTAAAGTGCAGATTAATACTGCGCTTGTTGTACTTAATCATTAAAATTATTGGCCCTACCCGGGTCAAATTTATCAAAGAAACACTGGAATACTATTCATCATGCTGAAAAAAATATTTGGCAATAAAAACCAACGTGAAATTAAACGCCTGAATAAGGTTGTTGTGCAAATTAATGCCCTGGAAACAGCGATGCAGAGCCTTTCTGATGAGGAATTGCGTGCCAAGACCGACGAATTCAGGCAACGTTATGAAGCTGGAGAAGACCTGGATCAAATGCTCCCGGAAGCCTTTGCTGTTGTCAGGGAAGCAGGCGTAAGAACGCTGAAGATGCGTCATTTTGATGTGCAACTGATAGGTGGCATGGTCTTACATCAAGCCAAAATTGCTGAAATGAGAACCGGAGAAGGAAAAACACTGGTAGCAACATTGCCAGCTTATTTAAATGCTATAACCGGGCGTGGCGTACAACTGATTACCGTGAATGATTATCTGGCGACCCGTGATGCCAAGTGGATGGCTCCGCTGTACGAATTTTTAGGCTTGAAAGTAGGCATAGTGGTGCCAGGCCAGAGTGGAGAAGAAAAGCGTGAGGCCTATAAAGCAGATATTACCTACGGTACCAACAATGAATTCGGTTTTGACTACCTGCGTGACAATATGGCATTTCGTCTGGAAGATAAATTTCAGCGTGAATTGTATTTCGCGATTGTTGATGAAGTTGACTCTATTCTGATAGATGAGGCTCGTACTCCCCTGATTATTTCGGGTGCCGTTAAAGACAGCAGTAAACGCTATAGCGCTATAAACGCTCTGGTACCCAGCCTCAAACTAGGTCACAAAGGCAAGGAAAAATCACAGATTGAACGCCGAGTTGAAGGTGAGGACATCATTGATGGTGATTTTATTGTGGATGAGAAGTCGCGTCAGATTGAGCTTACTGATCAGGGGCATGAGAAGATAGAAAAACTATTGGTCAGTCGCGGCTTGCTGGAAGAAGGAGAAGATTTGTATGCGGCGACGAACCTGAGCTTATTGCATCAGGTGCAATCAGCCCTGCGCGCCCATTATTTATTTCATCGTGAAGTTGAATACATTGTGCAGGAAAATCAGATCGTCCTGGTGGATGAACACACTGGCCGTACCATGCCTGGCCGACGCTTATCGGAAGGTCTGCATCAGGCAATCGAAGCCAAGGAAGGTGTGCCGATTCAAAACGAAAGCCAGACTCTGGCTTCAACGACCTTCCAGAATTATTTCCGTCTCTATGAGAAATTATCCGGGATGACCGGTACGGCTGATACGGAAGCTTACGAATTTCACCAAATCTATGGCTTGGATGTGGTGGTCATTCCTACCAATAAACCAATGATACGCAATGATGCGAATGATTTGATTTTTCTCAGCATGGAAGAAAAATTTGATGCAATAGTTTCTGACATTAAAGAATTCAGGGATAAAGGTGCCCCGGTTCTGGTGGGTACAGCCAGTATTGATACTTCTGAAATACTCTCGAAATTTTTAAACAAGGAAAAAATTGAGCATAGAGTATTGAATGCGAAGTACCATGCCAATGAAGCTGAAATTATTGCACAGGCCGGCAAACCAGGTACGGTAACCATTGCAACCAATATGGCTGGTCGAGGTACAGATATAGTACTGGGGGGGAAATGGGAAGCTGAAGTAGCAGCAATGGAAAACCCGACAGAAAAACAGATTGAGGAATGCAAGAAGAACTGGGAAAAGCGTCATCAGCAGGTACTTGATGCCGGGGGCTTGCATATTATTGGCACAGAACGACATGAATCGAGACGTATTGATAATCAGCTGCGCGGCCGGGCTGGTCGTCAGGGTGACCCTGGGTTTTCCAGGTTTTATTTGTCGCTGGATGACAATCTGATGCGCATTTTCGCTTCAGAAAAAGTTACCAATATAATGCGCCGTTTGGGAATGGAACATGGTGAAGCTATTGAGCATCGCATGGTATCGAACTCCATTGAAAAAGCGCAGCGAAAAGTCGAGGGGCGAAACTTCGATATCCGGAAACAGTTACTTGAGTATGATGATGTTGCCAACGACCAGCGACAAATAATTTATCAACGACGTAATGAATTGATGGAAGAAGAAGATATTTCTGAAGTTATCTCCGATATGCGAGAGGGAGTGGTGCATAATTTCATCAACACCTATATTCCTCCGCAAAGCGTGGAAGAACAATGGGATATACCGGCACTTGAGCAGGCTCTGCAGATGGAATTTGGAGAACATCTGCCGATACAGCAATGGCTGGATGCAGATAAATCCTTATACGAAGAAACCCTTCGTGAGCGGATTGTAACTGCAATCGAGGAAAGTTATAAAAGAAAAAGTGCAGAGGTAGGGCCAAATATGCGGGTCTTTGAGAAGCAGATAACCTTGCAAATTCTGGACACCTTATGGAAAGAACACCTGTCACAAATGGATAGCCTTCGCCAGGGTATTGGATTACGCGGCTATGCCGGGAAAAATCCGAAGCAGGAATATAAACGGGAAGCTTTTGCAGTTTTTGAAGAATTTTTACAGAATATTCAATATGAAGTTATCAAGTTTCTCAGCCATGTCAAAATTCAGCAGCAGGATGAACTCGATGCTATTGAGAAAAAGCGTCGCGAAGAAAGAAATAGAGAGCAGACCATTTTAACTCATCAGTCGGCAAGTATGATGGAAGAAAAGGCTCAGCAAGAGGCAAATCCGGCATCACAACAAGCAGACCAGAAGGCACCATTTGTAAGAGAGGGTCAGAAAGTTGGCAGAAACGAACCTTGCCCCTGTGGGAGTGGGAAGAAGTATAAACAATGTCACGGCAAATTGAGTTAAAAGCTATTGCGCTCGCCAGAACTTTGTTAAACAAAAATTTCAATCGGTCACTTACCGACAATGTAAGCTCCCTCATGAAATTTATGTTTGCCTCGTTCCGGCTTCGCTCATAACGCTTTTCAATATTTTCATATAATGTTCTCTTAAATTATATTTTTTGAGTAATAGCAGATGCAGAATCAAAAACTATATTCGATCGATGGCGTGAAAATTTCGGCTGTGTCTGCCGGGATTAAAAAAGCTGGCAGGCTCGATGTGGTTTTATTTGAACTTTGTGAAGGAGCGACAGTGGCCGGGGTGTATACCCGTAATGCCTTTTGTGCGGCACCTGTTGTTGTGGCTAAAAAGCATAGCACAACGAAAAGCCCGCGCTATTTTTTAATTAATACCGGTAATGCCAATGCCGGGACGGGTGAGGCTGGCATGCAGGCGGCACTTGAGTGCTGTACCGAACTTGCCAGGGTGGCCGGAGTCGCGACTGAAGAGATACTGCCTTTTTCAACGGGTGTTATTGGTGAGGCCTTGCCGGTCAATAAAATTACCGCTGTATTTCCTCAAGCTTTAAACGAACTAAGCGTTGATGCCTGGCAGTCCGCTGCACTGGGCATCATGACAACAGATACCGTACCCAAGTCATGTTCAGAAAAATTTCAACTGGCCGGAAAAACCGTCACCATTACAGGCATAGCCAAAGGTGCGGGGATGATAAAGCCAAATATGGCGACCATGCTGGCTTATATCTGCACAGATGCGGAGATTGACCAACAGACCTTGAGTGCGCTTTGTAGCAGAGCGGCAGACAGGTCCTTTAATCGAATAACGGTAGATGGAGACACATCTACCAATGACTGTTGTATGTTGGTAGCGAGCTGCAGGGGCAAGCTTAAATACGCCGATCTTGATGAAGCAGCAGCACAGCAATTTGAATTGACCCTGAACGGGGTTTTCCAGACTTTGGCGCAGGCGATAATCAGGGATGCTGAAGGAGCCACTAAATTTGTTACTCTGACAGTAGAAGAAGGCAAAAATTCCGAGGAGTGTCTGCAAGTGGCCTATGCCATAGCCGAGTCCCCCTTGGTAAAAACCGCCCTGTTTGCATCAGACCCTAATTGGGGCAGAATCGCCGCCGCACTGGGTAGAGCCGGACTGAAGAATCTGGATATAAACAAAGTCCGTATTTATCTGGATACGGTTTGTATTGTCAGAAATGGTGGCCGAGATACGAATTATACTGAAGCATTGGGTCAGGCAGTGATGTCTAAAAGCGATATAGAAATCTCGGTGAAATTGGGCAGAGGCGAGAGTTCGGAACGGGTATGGACCTGTGACCTGTCTTACGATTACGTCAAAATCAATGCTGAATACCGTAGTTAATCTGAATTTATGAATGATCCGGTACATGTCGCCGTTGGCATTATTAGCAATGAAAAAGACGAAGTCCTGATCGCGTTTCGTCATCATGACAAGCATCAAGGTGGACTCTGGGAATTCCCGGGAGGAAAGCTAGAAGCCGGTGAAAATGTAGGCGAAGCATTGCACAGAGAGCTCAAGGAAGAACTTGACCTGGATACTTTGGAAATTTCTCCCTTACTAAAGATTGAACACGATTACGGGGATAAAACCGTTTTGCTGGATGTCTGGAATGTCGATAGTTATGCAGGACAGGCCAGAGGGCTGGAAGGACAACAAATCAAATGGGTCGGGGTGAAGTACCTGCAAAATTATGAATTCCCGAAGGCGAATCTTGAGATTGTCACTTTTTTATCAGAAGCAGACAGAATTTAATCCGCGGGATCTTCAAACCCGGCGTCATCAAAAATTTCCCAGTCATCTGTTGGTTCTTCGGAAGGGATTGTGTTCTTTTCCATGGCCCAGTCACCAAAATCAAGCATCTGACAGCGCCTGGAACAGAAGGGGCGATGAACAGATTCTTCTGTCCAGGGAACCTTATTGCTACATTTCGGGCACTTTACTTCAGTGATTTTGTTGTTTACTGAGTCGTTGATATTTTTCATGCAGTGCTTTCACTTTTTCCTGTAATGCCTGTAGGCTGCCATCATTGGTGATAATATCATCTGCAAGGGACAAACGCTGAGAACGTGACAACTGTGCCGCCATGATAGCTTTTACATCTTCTTGCCTGGTCTTGTCGCGTTTTATCACGCGCTGTATTTGCAGTTCTTCGGGGCTGTCCACAACCAGTACCCTGTCCAGGAATTCGTAATGATCAGTTTCGAATAAGAGCGGTACTACGACAAGAGCATAATTATCTTTACAGTCATTGAGTTGCTTCTGTATGAGCGCCCTGACCCGTGGATGCAGAAACTGCTCAAGCCAATGTTTTTTTTCTGCATCTGAAAAAATGATTTCCCGGAGTTGCTGGCGATTTAATTCACCGGAATCCAGCAATATGGAAGTTCCGAAATGTTCAGTTATTGCTTTCAGTGCAGGAGACCCCGCCGTTACAAGCTCCCTGCTGAGGATATCCGCGTCAATGACTTTCACACCGAGCTTTTCAAAGGCATTACTGACGGCAGTCTTGCCGGAACCTATACCACCAGTAAGGCCTATACTTAGAGGTATGCTTTGCTTTTTAGTCATCTCACATAAAAACAGCTGAGTACAGTCGGGTCAACTCATCGCTCCAGAGCAGAGATACAAAACCCGCTCCGGCCAGATAAGGCCCAAAAGGAATCGGAACGTTTTTGTCTTTGCCTTTCAGCAAAATAAGACTAATGCCTACGATGGCTCCTATCAAAGATGACAAGAGTATGATTTGAGGTAGGCTTTGCCAGCCGAGCCAGGCCCCCAAAGCTGCAAGCAACTTGAAATCCCCATGCCCCATGCCTTCTTTGCCGGTGAGTAATTTAAACAGCCAATATACGCCCCACAGAATCAGGTAGCCGCCGATAGCTCCCAGCACAGCTGATTCCAGAGTAGTGAGCAGCTCAAAATAATTAATCAGCAACCCCAGCCAGAGTATAGGCAGGGTAATGTCATCCGGTAGCAACTGGTGATCAAAATCAATCATGGTCAATACAATAAGAGACCAGCAAAGGATAAGCACAGCCAATGTCAGCCAGTTAAATCCGAACTGATAGGCAATCAGTGCAGAACTCAAGCCGCTGATGATTTCTATCAGAGGATAGCGGGCGGATATTGGTGATTTGCAATGTCTACATTTCCCACCTTGCAGGATATAACTGAGCACCGGAATATTTTCGAGCGCCGAAATATCATGCTTACAAAAGGGGCAGTGTGAAGCTGGTTGCGCAAGGTTGAAAATGGAACTTGTTTCGGTATCTTTTCCATCAGTCTCTAGTTCCAGAAACTCATGACATTGCTGGGTCCATTCGTGCTGCATCATAAGCGGCAGTCGATAGATCACTACATTGAGGAAACTGCCAATGATAAGACCCAGCAGCAGCGCAAAACACAATAATGCCAAGGGGTAACTAGCGAAGTATGTAGCAATATCCATTAAAAATAGTTCGGACAGCTATACAACCGAACCAATCTGGAAAATGGGCATATACATGGCAATCATCAAGCCACCGACGAGTACGCCCAGCACGGCCATAATCAGGGGTTCCATCATGGCGGTTAAACCGTCAACAGCATTGTCGACCTCTGCTTCGTAAAAGGTAGCGCATTTATCAAGCATTGAATCCAGGGCGCCGGATTCCTCACCAATTGAAACCATTTGGATTACCATCATGGGGAATACATCTGTCGATTTAATGGCCTGGGTAAGCTGGATACCAGTGGTGACATCATCACGGATACGCAGGCTGGCTTCTTTAAAAACGACATTTCCGGTTGCTCCGGAAACAGAATCCAGTGCTTCAACCAGCGGCACGCCAGAAGCAAATGTGGTTGCCAGAGTGCGAGTGAAACGCGCCAGTGCTGAACTTCTGACAATGTCCCCAAACACAGGAGCTTTCAGGGACAGGCGTTCCAGGGAATCGGCAAAAGCTTTGGAGCGTATCTTGGCTTCTTTAAAGACGTATACCGCGACACCCAGACCAACCAGGATATACAGCCACCAGGCGATGGCGAAATCTGAAATTTTCATTACAAACTGGGTGAAAACGGGTAATTCTGCGCCAAAACTTGAAAAGGTTTCGGCAAACTGAGGAACTACTTTTATCAGCAGAATTGCGGTAACCACCAGAGCGACGGCGACAACGGTAATAGGGTAATTCATTGCCTTTTTGATTTTGGCCTTCAGGGCTTCGGATTTTTCCTTATAGGTTGCGAGACTTTCCAGCATGGATTCCAGCGCACCTGACTGCTCGCCGGCTTCGACTAAATTACAGAACAGGTCATCAAATAAGCGCGGGAATTTCCTGATGGAGTCGGCAAAATTATTACCGGATGCAACATCATCACGGATGGCAAAGACAACTTCACGCATAGAGGCATTTTCGAGACCTCCACCAACGATCTCGAAAGATTGCACCAGAGGAATACCCGCCTTCATCATGGTTGCAAGCTGACGCGTGAATATCGCAATATCCATGGGTTTGATTTTGGGTTTGGAGGGAGCAAATAAATCCCGGCCTTTCTTCCTGACTTTAGTAGCCTTGATGCCTCTTTTACGCAGTTGCGCCTTTACCAGCGCGACACTCACTCCCGGAACTTCGCCTTTGGTTACCCGACCCTTGGCATCCTTACCTTGCCAGGTATAGGTTGCTTGCTTAACCGCTGCTTGAGTTGCCATGTTGTACCTACCTTAATATACCCTTTCCAAGCTCATACCCGCCTGAATGTTTATATGCAGTTTTATCTAAGACCTGTTGTTTATAGACTCGTTGCGAGAACCAGATGTCACAGTGATTTTATACAATTTTCTATAATTTAAGTGATTCGATTGGCTTCAGCAAGACTGGTTAAACCCTTCGCAACCTTGACTAATGCTGAGGTTCTCAGGTCATTGAAGCCTTCTTGCCGAGCCATGTCAGCGACCTGAATGGTACTTCCATTATCCATAATAATACGTGAAATACTATCTGTGATAGGAACTACTTCATATATTCCGACTCTGCCTTTATAGCCTTCATTACATTTATCACAACCGGCGGCACCATAAAGTTCCATGGTATCCAATTGCTCTTCAGTGAAACCCTCCTGTAACAATATTTTGGGTGGGAGGTTTATGGGTTTTTTGCAGTTATTACACAGTCTTCTGGCCAGACGTTGAGCAATAATCAGCGAAACTGAAGTTGCCAGATTATAGGCAGGTATTCCCATGTTCATTAAACGACTCAGTGTTTCCGGGGCGCTGTTGGTATGCAGGGTTGAAAGTACCATGTGCCCGGTTTGTGAAGCTTTTATAGCAATTTCAGCGGTTTCCAGATCCCGAATCTCGCCGACCATGACAACATCCGGATCCTGACGCAAAAAAGCACGCAGCGCTGAGGCAAAATCGAGACCTACCTTGGAGTTTATGGCTACCTGGTTAATGCCTTCCAGGTTTATTTCGACCGGGTCCTCTGCCGTGGAAATATTTTTTTCTTGCGTGTTAAGAATATTTAAACCTGTATAGAGAGATACTGTTTTGCCGCTGCCGGTAGGTCCGGTTACAAGAATCAGGCCCTGATGTTGATGCAGTGCGCTAAGAAATAACTGCTTTTGATCATCTTCATAGCCCAGGGCTTCAATGCCGAGCATGGCGCTGCTCGGGTCGAGAATCCTCATGACAATTTTTTCGCCCCAAAGCGTGGGCAGGGTATTAACCCTGAAATCTATGGCCTTGGTTTTGGATAATTTCATTTTGATACGACCGTCCTGCGGCAAGCGTCGTTCGGAAATGTCCAGTTGCGCCATGATTTTCACACGCGAACAAATACGATTGGCTATATTGATTGGCGGGCGGGCTATTTCCTTGAGGATACCGTCGAGTCGATAGCGGACTCTGTAGACCTTTTCGTAGGGTTCTATATGCACATCGGACACGCCCAGTTTTATGGCATCGATGAGAATCTTATTAACGAATTTAACGATGGGTGTGTCATCGACACCTTCATCGGCTTCATCGATTTCAGAATCGTCTATAACCTCAATATCGAGATCTTCAAGATCGACATCTGACAGGTCGTCATAATTGCCGCCATCCTCCTGATTACCGTCGATATTCAGCAAATCATTAATCAGGTTCTGTAGTTTGTCATCTTCTACAACGATCAGGTCAATACTGGCACCAGTACTGAATTTGATCTCATTAATGGCATCTTCATCGGAAGGGTCTGATACTGCAAGGGTAACCAGATTGCCCTTTCTCTGTAAGGGTAAAATATGATGCTTTCTGATTAATTTGATATCCAAAAGCTTGGAGGGGTCACCCACACTTACTGGATCAAGGGCTGACAAGTCTATTCTTGGTAAACCAAATTGATTGGAGGCAGTATCGGCGATAGTTGTACTGGCAAGTATCTGGTTTTTAACCAGATAACGGGTAAGTGGGATGCTCTCTTTACGGGCATTGGTAAAGGCTTCGAGCATGTCCTGCTGGTTAAGCAGATTGTCTGCAACCAGTCTTTTAGCCAAACCCCGGATTTCAATATCGGTATTCATTGTTAATAGTTTACTTTAACTTTCGAACTTTTCTATATAAAAAATAAAAGAAGTGTTTTAGCCAGATGGGCAGAACTTAAATAAAATTGACACAAGTTGACATAAATTGTCACATTAAATAGGATTAATGCCGATTTTTATGCCTTTTAATTTTTATACTGATCCGATAAAAGAGTGAACTGGTTCAAGTTTATTGATTTGCAAAGTGCCTCCGGTGACCGAATTTAAGGATAAAAGCAAGGTTTCATGTTTTAGCCAAAAAACTGGCACAGGCTTTGCAGGTATAAACCACAGATATTACAGAATCCCGACTGAACGGTAATCTGATTATCTTTTAATAAAGATTATTAATTGGAGATTTACAATGAAAAACATGAAAAGCAAAGCTCAAAAGGGTTTTACCCTGATCGAATTGATGATCGTTATTGCGATTATCGGTATTCTGGCTGCAGTAGCTCTGCCGGCTTACCAGGATTACACTGTTCGCGCTAAAGCCTCAGAGTTAATTTTGGCATCAAGTGCTGCTAAAAACTCAATCGCTGAATATGCACTGCTGAATGGCACTCTGCCACTTTCAACTCAGGTTTCTATTACCAGCATTACTCAAGGTATGGTTTCAAGTGTTTATTGGTCGGGTGGTTCACTAATTGTTTTGGGTAATACAACTAACCTGACTCAGGCTGTTACTATCAAGATTGTTCCAGCTGGAGATTTCGCTCAAGGTATTACTTGGCAATGTGATGCTTTAGTTGGTACTCGTTACATGCCTTCAAGTTGTCAATAAGCCAGGTTTTATACCTAAAGCTTAACTACACAAAGATTCTTTTGTAGTAGATCGAAACCAGCCTTTACTCTTAGTATAGGCTGGTTTTTTTTGTAAAAAATTTCTCGTGAACCAGAAAAATATCAAATATCACACGCTTCTCAGCCTACTCATTCTGGGTGTGCTGTTCTTAACACTTGCGATATATTGGCCAGGGTTATCGGGTCCATTTTTGCTTGATGACTTCACTAATATCACCTCTAACTTTGTTGATGATTTTGACAGAGAGGAGATTCTTTATGTTATTACTCACAATAACAGTGGGGTGCTTGGCAGGCCGGTAGCTGTCTTTAGCCTGTTATTCTCGGGGATTGTGCATGGTCCAGTTCCCTGGGGTTTTAAGTATCACAATCTTATGCTGCATTTGCTGAACGGCTTACTGATTTTCTGGATTCTTTTTAAATTATTGCCACGCTTTAATCCGCAAATAGATCAAAACAAAATAACGCTGATCGCCGGGTTTACAGCAACGTGCTGGTTATTACACCCGCTTATGCTGAGTACCGTGCTTTATGCAGTGCAGCGTATGGCGCAATTATCTTCTTTTTTCACTTTAGCTGCGTTGTTAACTTATATCTTTGCAAGAGAGTCTGCACTGACTCATTCTGTTAGGCACTATTGTTTTGCTTATCTGTTTTTTCCTTTATTTCTTGTCCTGTCATTGCTGTCCAAGGAAAACGGTGCACTTATCCCGTTTTATTTGCTGGCAATTGAAATTACCGCCTATCAATTTAAATTTAACAATTCCTTAGAAAGAAACAGGGTAATTGCTTTTTTAGGTGTTTTTGCAGCTCTACCCATCATGCTTGGTGGGATCTATGTGCTTACTCACTTTGATAGTTTATTAAATTATTCGGTACGCGACTTTACTTTGGCCGAACGCTTAATGACACAACTTCATGTTGTTGTTTTCTATATAAAATTGATTCTCTTGCCTTCAATGTCCGATATGTCCCTATTTCATGATGGATGGAAATTTACCGAGCGGATGGATGTTTTAACCTTCGTTTTACTGCTTGGACTTTGCACCATAATTGCATTTGCAATCTATGTAAGGAAGAAAGCGCCAGTACTGAGCTTCGGTATCGCGTGGTTTATCATCTCTCATTTGCTGGAATCAACATTTCTCAGTCTGGAACTGGTCTTTGAGCATCGGAATTATCTGGCCGCTCTAGGGCTTCTGCTTATTCTGTTCTACTATTTATTTACCATGGCTAAAGAGAGAGTCAGTTTTTTTATCACGTTTATCATTGTCGCACTGTTCTCTTTTATGACGGCTGTCAGGGCAAATGAATGGAAAAATGTTGAATTGATTTATTCCATTGCAGTGCAGGATCATCCGGAATCCATTCGAGCCCAGACGATTTACGCCAATATTCTATACTCACAAGGAAATTTGCAGGAGGCAATAAATCACCTTGATGTTGTTATTGATCTGGATAGGACAGAATATGGAAGCACTTTACAAAAACTGGTTTATTTATGTGTAGCAGATGGCAATATAAATAATCCATCTACTTCCTCAGATATAAATAACTTGTATAGTGAAGCCTATAACAGAGCCGGAGCTTACCCGGCCTCACCATATTCCTTTAATGGTATAGATATTCTCCATTCTGTTGTCAGGGATCAAAAGTGTCCTCACATAGATCTGCAACAGGTTTTGGATATTATTATGGTTGCAATGACCCAGGCAGATAATCAGATAAATAAAGAGTTTCTAGGATTTTTGCAGCGCCAGGCGGGCCAGATCTATTATGAACAGGGCGATTATATCAAAGGCTTCGAATACACAATTGCGGCCTATGAAAATACCGGCCTTACCAGTATTCTAGCAGAAGCAATCGATGTGCAAATTCAGCTAAGAGCGTTTGAAAGCGCCGAACACCTGATAACACTTATCGAAGAAGATGATGAGGGCGGATTCCGCTCGGAAATCTTCAGGATTAACGAGTTAAAAGAAACACTTAACAAGGCCAGAGAAGCACAAGCTCAGCAGACTCGAGAAGGGAATTAAGAATGACGACGAACATTAATGAGTTTTCAATAGTCATTCCTGCCAAGAATGAAGCTGAGAATCTGAAAAAATTATTACCGGAATTAATAAAACTGCATCCACAGGCGGAAATATTGGTTGTCAATGATGGATCCAGTGATTCCACGGCAGAAGTTTGTGAGAGCCACCATGTCAAAGTGCTTAGCCATTCTTATAGCAAGGGTAATGGAGCGGCAATAAAAACCGGCGCCAGAAACGCGAGCCAGAAAGTGGTGGTCTTTATGGATGCAGACGGCCAACATCGGCCAAAAGATATTCAGCGTTTGTTGGAAAGATTACATCAAGGTGCTGACATGGTTATTGGTGCACGCACCAGAGAATCGCAAGCCAGTTTCGGAAGGCTACTGGCAAATTCAATATACAATAAACTATCCAGTTGGATATCAGGTCAGAATATTCTTGATCTTACTTCCGGTTTTAGGGCTGTTTACAGAAAGAAATTTATTCAGTTCTTATATTTATTACCGAATGGGTTTTCTTATCCGACTACCAGTACGATGGCTTTTTTTCGGGCCGGTTATTCGGTTGAATATATATCCATAGAGGCCGGTGAGAGAATAGGTAAAAGTCATATTAACATTATCAAGGATGGTCTCAGGTTTCTCGTAATCATTTTTAAAATTGGAACACTATATTCTCCGCTGAAAATATTTCTGCCCTTTTCCTTTATATTTTTCCTGATTGGCCTTGTGTACTATATTTATACCTATTTTAGTTCCCATGCCTTTACCAATATGGGCGTAGTGCTGTTTACCAGTTCAATCATCATTTTTCTGATTGGTCTGGTATCTGAACAAATCACCGCGCTTATCTACAAGGATTCGGAATAAACGCCGCCAGTGAAAACCATTGTTCTTGTTACCACGTCATACCCTTCTGTTAATGATGGAAGTGAAGCGGCTGGATCTTTTGTAGAGGATTTCGCCGAAGAATTATCAAAAAAAGTTAAGGTTATTATTCTGGCTCCCGGTCAGGAAAAAAACGATTTGCCTTTGTATGGAAATTTACAAGTCAAAAGATACGCTGCAAGTTCCTTACCCCTCTCGCTTCTGAAAATATCCAGACCCTGGCATTGGCTTCCCATCTTAAGAGTATTGCGCTCGGGAAATAGATCGCTGGAACAAATCATAAAAAAAGAGCGTATCGACCATATATTTGCTCTTTGGGTATTACCATCGGGTTGGTGGGCCTTAAAGATCAAGAAAAAGTATGCTATTCCTTATTCAACCTGGGCCTTAGGTAGTGATATATGGAGTCTTGGGAAAATCCCACTGGTCCGCTCGTTATTAAACAGGGTTTTGCAGGAGAGTCAGCAGAATTTTGCTGATGGCTATCAACTTGCCGATGAAGTAAAAGCTATATCAGCAAGAGAATGCAAATTTTTAGCGAGCACCCGTAAACTTGCTCTGCCCACCCAGGAAAACCTGCTACATACACAGCCAGATTCGAAAAGATTTAAATTAGCTTTTCTGGGCAGATGGCATTCGAATAAAGGCATCGATATTCTCTTGCAAGCTATAAGCCTGCTTGATGATGCAGTATGGGATAAGATTTCAGAACTGCGAATTTATGGTGGTGGCCCACTTCAGGATAGTGTTATTGAGGGTGTCGGCAGATTAGAACGGCAGGGCAGACAAATCACTCTTGGTGGGTATCTGGATAAAGCGGGCGCAGCAAGACTGCTCAGTTGGGCTGATTATGTTTTGATCCCGTCCCGTATAGAGAGTATTCCGGTGATATTTTCTGACGCCATGAAGATGGGCAGGCCGGTACTATCAACGCCTGTAGGAGATCTGAGCAAGTTAATCAGTCAATATGAATGTGGTTTACTTGCGAAAAACGTTTCAGCAACTGCCTATGCAGAATTGTTAGATAAGGCACTGCAACAAGATAAAAATATATTTGCTGCGGGTGTTGCTCGTGCAGCAGAGGACTTTTCATTGCCGGTAATTGCAGAAAAATTTTATCAATCTTTGTGAATGTTATGACTGGATTTTTCGAGTACAAGCCCGATGTGCAGGCGCGGGAAGAATGTGTAGGGCATGTTAAAAAACTTTGTCACAATTAAATTTGAATCAAGCAGATTTTCCCTCAGGATATTTTCAAATTCACTTCGCCTGAAATATTTTACTTCCCCACCGGTAGGCGAAAAGTAGCTTAACTGCAATCTTCTTCGCCATGCGGTAAGAAAATTATAATAGGGTTCAATAAGGATCAGTTTTCCCCGGGGAGCCAGGCAATCCCATAGCTTCTTTAATGCATCTTTTCTCTCGGCAGGGCTAAGGTACATCAAAACCGTTACCAGTAGTATCGCGTCATACTGTTTGTCCGTTTTGAAATCGACAAGGCTGCCTGTATAGCAAGCTCCGACATTTGCTATATATGAATGGGCAAATTCATCGCACAGTTCTACACCATTAAATTCAGTATCTGGAAGGTTTTCTTTTAAAGGTAAGGATAAACGGCCATAGCCACAACCAACATCAAGAATTGAAGCCGGGTTATCAGGTAAATTTTTGCTGATAAACTCCAGGTGTTCCTGGTGTAGTTTTTGATTGAAAGAAGCAGGAAAATTTTTGAACAATACAGCGCGATTGGTATTGCCGAGCTCCTTTTGACGTGAATCCCACTGATCTTTAATCTGGTTCATAATTAGCCTGTAGCTTGCTGTCTGGAATTTCCGTATGCAGTAAAGCCAGGGAAGAAGGTGCACCAAACAGGATGCTGGTCAGTATCATGCCAAGACGGTTGGTAAAAGCAACGATTAAACCCATCTCTATATCGACTCCATATAAACTCATCAGGGCCATCAGGCTCACGTCATAAGCTCCAAGTCCCATTGGCAGGGTTGAAATGATGCCAGCAAAAACTGCCACAATACTAATAGCAAAGATTTGGTAGGAAGAAATCTCTATTCCCAGTGCTTCAACAATAACAAGGTGCCTGACACCATATAGCAGTATATCGACTGTCAGGGTTAACAGGACCAAAATAATAATGTGTCCTGGAACAGACCGAAATGTTGCCAGAGGAAGCCAGCCTTTTAGTCTCAACAACCATAATAGCAAGAGACCCAGGCCAAAGAGTGCAAGTAACAAAACGACAGGACTAATATAGGAAGAATAATAGTCGCCAATTTCAGGAATGCTGATGATAAGCAGCAAGGCAATAATGCTCCAGCTCGCCAGACTGAAGAAGCCGTCCATGGTCATTATTTGGATTATTTTTTTTCCTTTTAGTTTGAGAAAGTGTGATAACAGGAATAAACGCAGGGGAAGGCCTAGTTTGAGCGGCAAGGAATAACTCAGTAAGGCCGTTATATTGAAGCAGGCAAAAATACTTATAAATTTGGACTGACCCTGTATGTGCAAGGCGTAAGCAGACCAGCGTATAGGTTCGGCAAAAAAATGACAGGCATAAAGTAAAACCAGGAGCAATAAAACACTGGGGTTAAGAAGATTTGAGAGCTGAGAAAATGCGTTTTCTGAAACCAGATTCTGCAGGATAATTATCGACGCGATCAGGCAGGCAATAATGCAACAAAGGCCCAGAATTCGTCCTTTGCTGATTATCATGGTTGAGTAGAATGTCGCACTTTATGGTTTGTATTCATAATATAATGCTGAGTATTGTGCTTTAATTGTGCATTAAACCCGGTACGACTTTGCTGGCAAGATAGAGCTTGGCTGACTTGTTGATTGATCAGTTATCAGTCAGTTGTCGATCATCAAGTGTACCGATATTTTAAGGAGATTTCATTAATGTCTGAGGACAAAAAGTTTCAGGAATTTTATTCTAAAGAAGCTGAAGTATATGAACAAAGACGTTATGAAACGCCCTATGGGCTATTGTTTCGACGCTTGCATCACGCACTGTTAAGTAAGGAGCTAGCGAAGGTTCCAGTCAGTGCAAAGTGTCTTGAAGTGGCTTGTGGTACCGGTCATACCACTCGCTTACTGGCTCAGTACTTTGATACCGTCACTGCCTGTGATCTCACTCCGGCAATGATGTCAAAAAATCAAAAAAGCGAAAATGTCAGTAATGTTGAATATTTGCAAGCTAATGCCTTCGAATTGCCATTTCCGGATAACAGCGTTGAGGTACTGGTATCAACTCGTTTTTTACATTTGTTTCCCTGGCATGACCAGGCACGGTTGTTCGAAGAATTTCATCGGGTACTTGTGCCAGGAGGCAGACTCCTGATCGATTTTGACAACATTGTGCCACGTTGGTTATATGTGCTTCCTCACTTTATTTATAACCTCTTGCGGTATAAGCGAGCAGCTCCCTTTTCCATCTATAATTTTTCCGGAGCTACCATGAAAGCCATAGCTAATACAGGCTTTGAAAACCTGAATTCACAAGGCGTTGGCGGCTGGCATCTGGCCTTTATCAACAAAATTTCGACGGCTTTAAGTTATCGACTGGGATTAAAACATCGAAACTTGCCCTTACGCTTGATAGCCGAACAATTTCTCATCAGTGGTACCAAAAAAATATCCTCATGAAGGTACTCTTCGTAGCGCCACGCATTTGTACACCCTGGACCGAGGGACGCAAGAAATTTGTTCTGGATCTGATCAGTCAGGTTGAAAATCAGTGGCAACTTTCTGGTTTGGTTACTATCGATGCAGGCGAAGTAACGAGTGTCCCTGACCATTTCAGGGTGATTGAAGTCGCTGCCAGCAAGGAGCACATTTTCACCTTGAAAAATGCATTGCCGCTAGCTATTGAGGCACACAAACCGGATATGCTGTGTTTCTTTCCTTTTGGAGTTTTCGAAGGTCTACGTGGTCTGGCTAATCTCTGGTTGATTCGATCTGTAGAACGGATCTGTGCTAAAAATAATCTTCCCTGCTGTACCTTAATGTACTCTCTGACAGCAGAAGCCCGCGGTTTTTTCCATCGCCGCTTACTCAAACGAGTATATTTCAATCAATACACAGATTCTGCAAACAGCATACGTTTTGGGGTGAAATTGCCGGAGTTTAACTTACCTGCAACTCATTCAGGGTCTGCAAAAACTTTACTTTTTATGTCTGGGGAAGCGGGTGAAAATATGGACAGGCTTGCTTATGTTCTGGATGTCAGAGGCCTGCGTCTGCTTTTACAGAGCGGTAAAGAGTTGGCAGCCAGAGGTTATCAGTTAATTGTCGCAGCTCCGCTACTGAAAAATTTTGACCTGCTGGAGGCACTGAAATCGCACACTAACAATACCTGGCCTCGAGAAAATATTAGTTTTCAGCAAGAAGTAAGGTTTCCGGATATTTATCTGAAAGCAGGAGTCTTTGTATTTCCCTATGCGCAGGAAGAAATGCAGTTCATTCCCACCTCAATTGTTGAAGCCATGTATTTTGGTATCCCGGTGCTATTACCAAGGTTGAAATTTTTACGGCAGTTTTATGAAGGTCAGCCAAAAGCAATGGTTTATGAGCCAGGCAGTGTAAGTTCATTAATAGATCAGATTGATAGCCTTCAAAAAAATGAACAAAACATGCCTGATATTCGGCTCAAGGCCAGACATTTTATTGATCATGAATATGATATTGCCAATACTGCAGTTGATATTGAGAGGGCCTACAGGGAACTCAAAAGCTGAATACTTATTAAGCAGATAATAAGGCTTTTGTGGTTTCGATGATGTAATCAATTTCAGGCTGTTTAAGCGTTGCACTGAATGGCAGACTCACCGTTGTTTCACCGACTTTTTTTGCACAGGGATAATCCTCAGCTTTCCATTGATAAGTCTCACGATAGTACTGATGGGAAGGTATGCTTTGATAATGCACTCCTGTACCAATCCCCTTTTTGTGTAATTCCAGCATAAATTGATCCCTACTGATGGCTGCTGATTTTTCATCAATTAATACTGGAAACAGATGGTAGGCAGCTTTGCTGTCAGCATCTCCCGGATTAGGTAGCTGTATAGGCAAGCCACTAAAAGCTGATATATATTGCTGAAACAGTGTTTGCCGTTTTTGCCAGTTAATATCCAGTCGAGCCAGTTGGTGAATGCCAAGTGCTGCCTGTAAATCCATCATGTTGTATTTGAAGCCGGGTTCAACAACCTGATAATGCTTATAACCGTTATCGCTAAAACGTGACCATGCATCTGTGCTCATGCCATGCAAGGCCAGTGTTTTAATACGTTCAATATTATCCTGCTGTTTACCAATAACCATACCGCCCTCACCAGTGGTCATGTTTTTTGTGACATAGAAACTGAAGCAGCCAAAATCACCGATGGTGCCCAGTTTCTCACCTTTGTATTCCGACTCTATGGCATGTGCACAATCTTCAATGACTTTGAGTTTATATTGCCTGGCAATGGCCATAATGGCATCCATATCACAGGGGCTGCCTGAATAATGCACGATAACAATGGCTTTAGTGCGCGGTGTAATTTTGCGAATGATCTCTTCGGGATCTATATTGTATGTATCGCTTTTGATATCGGCTAATACGGGAGTACAGCCTGCATGTATGATGGCATTTATTGTTGCGCAAAATGTCATGCTTGTCGTGATGACTTCATCACCCTTAGCCAGCCCGGCCGCAAGCATACTTAGATGTAGAGCAGCAGTGCAGGAATTGACGGCAGCGACCTGCGCTGTCTCAATTCCTTTATAGTTGGCGAAATCCTGTTCGAACTTTTTAACCTTAGGTCCGGTGCCCAACCAGCAGCTATCGAGTGAATCCATCAACTCAGCTTTTTCAGCCTGCTGGATATCGGGTTTACCAAAAACAATATAGGGTAGCTTGCTCATTAGACTGATGTATATCCTGTTATTCGTTCATCGAATTATCATGCCTGAAACAGTTTCATAACTCATGAAATATTTTTACTTTTGTCATGATGGCTTCGCTTTGGCTTCTTACAAAGGAATTTGTCAGATGCTGGTCATCCCGGAAAACGACCAGGCCATTCAGTTCGGCACGACATTTATGCTGAGGGCAAACGAGTGAATTTAAATCAAGAATATAAGCATTTTTAAAGTCTGCGGCAGCAGTACTGATAGCAGAAAGCATGATGTCATCAGTATTTTCTTCATGCTCAAAAACACAGTCATTGAAACGGGAAAAAAGATCAGGCTGCCAGTTTTGGCGAGCGAGACATGCCGGACCATCAAGTGGTAATTTTTCAGTTCCGCGAATAATAAAGACACTTTTGCTGACTGGTGTTAAAGCGCTGAGTATTCTGCTGGTTCCATTCTGCCATTGTTCCGCAGAAAAATTATAACCACTCTGGCTGCCAATAAAGACCAGTTCAGGTTGAATATCACTTATACGTTTAAGGGCTTCATCTCGCCATATTGAACATACTTCATAAATGGAGCCGATCCGGGCATAAAAAATTTCTTCATCGACGATTGGGCAGGAAGATTTGGTCAGGACGATGAATTGCCAGCCTGCATTTACCAATGGTTCAGCCAATCCGCTAAACCATTGCACGCCGATACTATCGCCAATCAACACGGCCTTGCGTTCTGCATTGTCATCACCAAAGGTACAGGCGAGTATTCTTGCATCCGAAAACCAGTCATCACACCCCATGGCATAAATTGCCGGCAGCTGTGATCGGGCCTGTAAAAACCTGCTTTGCTCTGCTTGCGCAGCAATATTGGTGCTTTTTATTTCCCAGCCTTTGATGGCAGCTACTGCAGTGCCCATAAAAAAAAGAGCCAGAAAAACTGTCATGACAGGGCGCAGTGTAAATTGTCGGTAATGCCTCAGCGGTGACTCAATCAGAATGTAGGTGCACTGAGCAAGAATCAAAGAAACTGCGAGCAGACTGATTTTCATTGTCAATCCACTGTCTGGAAACAGGCTTGCACCGAATAACAGGATGGGCCAGTGCCACAAATACCAGGAGTAGGAAAGGTCGCCGATTTTTTGTAAGCAGCTAACTGAAAGTACTCGATTTACCAGGGTTGAGACAGGTGCCAGACCACTATATAAAAGCAGGGCTGCGCCGGTGGTGGGAAGTAAAGCATTCAGGCCTGGATAGACTTGCTCGCCATCAAGATAAAGCATAGTAACTGCGATCATGCTGATGCCCAAATAGGACATTATGGTGTAGTGTTTTGCGGTCTGTATATTTTTGGGCAATGCTATTTTTCCATCAGCCAGTAAAAATATTATGCCTCCCAGGGCGAATTGCCAGGCCCGGGCAGGCATCAGATAAAAGGCAAGCAGTGGTGCCATATAGGACCAGTAAATACAGATCAGCAAACTCACGAAAAAAATAAAAGCTAATCCTATAGATAGATTATGCTGCCTGTTAACCACTTCATTCAGTGTGGAATTTTTTTGCAATAAAAATGCAAAAATGAGCAATGGCCAAATCAGGTAGAACTGTTCCTCTACTGCCAGTGACCAGGTATGTAAGAAAAGATTACCAGTGCTTTGCGTGGAAAAATAATCAAAATCAGAGAAACTGAAATACACATTACTAAGCCAGAGTGGCACAGTGAATGCAGCCTGGGACTGTGAACTTTGTTCAAAAGGCGCATAAATATAATAGGCGAGTAGTGAGGTGCCGAGCACCACAGTCAGCAAGGCGGGCAGGAGACGTTTGAATCGGCGTGCATAAAATTGCAGGAAATCTATACGGTGATTTGAATCAGCTTCCTTAATAAGGAGTCCGCTGATCAGATATCCCGACAGCACGAAAAATATATCAACGCCTATGTAGCCTCCGGCAAAGCCTGGGATGCCGGCATGACTGCCTACCACGAGAAGAATGGCGAGGGCTCTCATACCCTGTATATCTGGTCTGAAGCCTAGATGAACATTGCTGGAAGTCTGGCTTCCTGTGGCTGATGAGCTCTTCTTGCTTTGCATTATTTATCTACTTCACTGTGGCAGGAATTTAGCATGACATAGCTGTTTTACTGGTACAAGCCAAGTATGGAAAACTGTGATTGACATAGAAAAATTCACAACGGAAGGCTAGCCAGTTGTGGTTATGATTGTGAGTAAATTAGTCAGATAAAGCGCATGGAGAAATCGATAGCCCGGCAGTTTTTTGTTAATGCGCCGATTGAAATGTAATCAACGCCTGTCTCGGCTACTGCAACAACACTTTCATCATTATATCCACCCGAGGCTTCCAGCAAGGCCCTGCCGTTATTCTGTGCCACAGCTTCTTGCAGGTTTTCGAGTGTAAAATTGTCCAGCATGACGGTATCTGCGCCGGCCTTAAGTGCCGTTTCGAGTTGCTGCAGATTTTCAACTTCTATTTCAACAGGTTTAGCTGAATCAAAACGACGTGCCTGGGCTATTGCTTCGCTTATGCCTCCACAGGCACTAATATGATTTTCCTTAAGCAGAAAAGCATCGTACAAACCCAGGCGATGATTGTAGCAACGCCCCTGTAAGACAGCATATTTTTGTGCGAGCCTTAAACCGGGAATGGTTTTGCGGGTATCCAGAATTTTTACCGGAGTATGTTTAACAAGTTCTGCATAATAACGGGCGACAGTAGCTGTTCCTGATAACACCTGTAGAAAATTCAGCGCTGTACGTTCAGCACTGAGAATATTTTTAGCTGAACCATAGGCCTTGAAAACTATGTCATTTGGCATGCATTCAGCGCCTTCTGCTATTAGCCATTCAAGGCTGATGGCAGGGTCGAGCTGACGAAAAACTTCGTCCACCCAGGGTTGCCCGCATATCACCGCAGTTTCACGGCAAATCACCTCAGCCTGAGCTAGTTCTTCTTCAGGAATCAGGGAAACACTGATGTCGCCGCTGCCGATATCTTCTTGCAATGCATTACGTACGTTGCTGCGCAGGTCTTCGAAGAATAGGCTGTCAGTCATATGAGTCTCTTTTGAACTGTAATCCGGCATTATAGCTTAGGATTTTTATGGTATAACACTCGCATGAAGATTATCGAACACCGCCTGGATTCCGCCCGGCAAATTGATTCCCCCAACTGCTGTGCCAGAACAGGCAATGAAATCAGTTTACTGGTGATTCACAATATCAGTTTACCGCCAGATCAATTTGGCGGGCCCTATATCAGTGAGCTTTTCTGTAATCAGCTGGATTGTAGTGAGCATGAGTTTTTTGCTGAACTGGCAGATTTGAAAGTATCTGCACACTTATTGATTAGAAGAGATGGTGAATTAATACAGTTTGTACCTTTTAATCTGCAAGCCTGGCATGCCGGTTTATCCAGTTTTGAGGGGCGTGATAAGTGCAATGAATACTCGATAGGCATAGAGCTTGAAGGTAGTGATCATGTAAAGTTTACCGATGCACAATACCAGCGCTTGATCGAAGTTAGCGAGTTACTAATGGAGAGTTATCCGGAACTAAATGTACAGCGGATAGTGGGTCATTCTGATATAGCTCCGCAGAGAAAAACCGACCCTGGGCCGCATTTTGACTGGCAGTTTTACCGCCAGGCATTGAGCGGATAAAATGCCAAACTACAAAGCTATCTAACTGATATATAAAGAAATAAAATTTAAGGTTCCGGTAAGTATGCATATTATGTAGTAATACTACATAAATAAAGTGTTTGACTGGAAATTTGCCAGATATTTCAGTAGAATTGCGCGCACTTGTAGCTTTACTACAGATTAAATAATTATAAAGCCCAGAGAATTCAACATGTCAGAGAGTACAAAAGATATTGATCAACAAGAAACCCAGGAATGGGTAGATTCCATTGCTTCGGTCATCAAGAACCAGGGTCTGGAAAGAGCACAGTTTCTGTTTAAAAGTCTGATCAATAAAGCCACTGAAGCTGGCGATCCGCTGCCACCAGATACTCTTATCACTCCATATCGCAATACTCTGCCGGTCTCTGCCGAAGAAAAAATGCCCGGCGACATGTTCATGGAAAGAAGCATTCGAGGCATTGTTCGCTGGAATGCCATGGCCATGGTCATGCGCGCGAATCAACTGGATCTCGAGTTAGGCGGCCATATTTCATCTTTTGCATCCAGCGCGACACTATACGATGTCGGGTTTAATTATTTTTTCCGTGGTGAAACTGAAAATCAAATGGCGGACCTGGTGTTTTTCCAGGGGCATTCATCTCCCGGAATATATTCACGTTCTTATCTGGAAGGACGCTTGACCGAAGATCAGCTTAATCATTTCCGACAGGAAGTTGACGGTAACGGCCTGTCGTCCTATCCGCATCCACACCTGATGCCTGATTACTGGCAGTTTCCCACCGTCTCAATGGGGCTGGGGCCGATACAGGCTATTTATCAGGCTCATGTAATGAAATATCTGGATAATCGTGGTCAGGTCAAACTGGGTGATCGCCAGATCTGGGCCTTTCTTGGCGACGGCGAATGTGATGAGCCGGAATCTCTGGGCGCGATCAGTCTGGCAGGCCGTGAAAAACTCGGCAATCTCAACTTTGTAATTAACTGTAATTTACAGCGCCTGGATGGACCGGTCAGGGGTAATGGAAAAATTATTCAGGAACTCGAAGGCATCTTCCGCGGTGCTGGCTGGAATGTGATTAAAGTGGTCTGGGGCAGGCATTGGGATGCGTTGTTGGCGAAAGATACCGATGGGATTCTGCAGCGACGCATGGATGAAGTCGTGGATGGTGAATACCAGACTTATGTGAGCCGGGGCGGAGACTATACCCGCGAACATTTCTTCGGCAAAAGTCCGGAATTGTTGAAGATGGTCGAACACCTTTCCGACGACGATATCATGAACCTGAACCGCGGCGGGCATGATCCATTTAAAATTTATGCGGCCTATAAAGAAGCCGTGGATACCACTGACAGACCCACTGTAATACTCGCGAAAACCGTAAAGGGCTATGCTTTTTCATCAGTTGAAGCACAGAATCCGGCACATAACACCAAGAAACTAAGTCTAGATAGTTTAAAAGCTTTCCGGGATCGCTTTGGTATTCCAATACCGGATGACAAGCTGGAAAAGGTTCCCTTCTACAGGCCAGCAGAAGACAGCCCGGAAATGATCTATATGCGCAAGCGCCGTGAAATCCTGGGTGGCGTGGTACCGCAGCGAAGAAAGCAGAGCTCCAAACTTGAAACGCCACCCTTAAGTGACTTTGCTTCTATCACAGCAGGCACCGGTGACCGGGAAATTTCGACCACTATGGCCTTTGTACGATTGCTTTCTGGTCTGGTGAAAGACAAGAAGATCGGTCAGCAGATTGTGCCTATTGTTCCTGATGAGGCACGCACCTTCGGTATGGAAGGCATGTTTCGACAGATCGGGATTTACTCGGCACTTGGTCAACTCTATGATCCGGCCGACTCCGGTCAGGTGATGTATTACCGTGAAGATGTCAAAGGACAGATTCTGGAAGAGGGTATTAATGAACCTGGTGCCATGTCATCTTTTCTGGCAGCAGCGACTTCCTACAGTGTGCATAATTATCCGCTGATTCCTTTTTATATTTATTACTCCATGTTTGGATTCCAGCGCGTGGGTGATTTGTGCTGGGCTGCCGGAGACCTGCATGCAAGAGGCTTTCTGGTTGGTGGAACAGCTGGTCGTACCACATTAAATGGTGAGGGCCTGCAGCATCAGGATGGGCACAGTCATATTATGGCAAATTCCATTCCCAATTGTGTCACCTACGATCCTACCTATGCTTATGAACTAGCCGTCATTATCCAGGACGGAATGCGGCGCATGTATCAGGAAGATGAAAGTGTGTTTTATTACATCACGACGATGAATGAAAACTACGTGCAGCCTGATATGCCTAAAGGTTGTGAAGAAGGCATTATCAAAGGTATGTACCTCCTGGAGGATGGAGACAGCAAAGCCTATAAAGTCAGCTCCAAGGATAAACTGCGGGTTCGCCTCTTAGGCAGTGGAACGATTCTTCGGGAAGTCAGGGCTGCGGCGGAAATGCTCCGCAAGGACTATAAAGTTGCCGTTGATGTCTGGAGTACGCCCAGTTTTAATGAGCTGGCCCGAAATGGTCAGGCTGTGGAACGCTGGAATATGCTGCATCCTGAAGCTGAACCTAAAATATCTTACGTTGAAGAATGCTTGTCCAGGCAGGAAGGGCCGGTAATTGTTTCTACAGATTATATGAAACTTTATGGTGAACAGATCAGGGCATTTGTACCTGCTCCCTTTAAGGTTCTTGGTACAGATGGATTTGGGCGTAGTGATGGCAGGCAAAAGCTCAGGCATTTCTTTGAAGTGGATAGAAACTTTATAGTACTGGCTGCGCTTACTGAGCTGGCCAAAGCAGGTAAGATTGAACGCACAGTAGTTAGCAAGGCGATCAAGTCGTTGAAACTGGATCCGGAAAAAATCAATCCGGTCTTATTATAGAGATTGCTACAGCAATAATTTACAAGACACAGAATCAGATATTGAATATTAGGAGCAAACAATAGTGGCCCTGGCAAAAATAAGCATCCCGGATTTAGGTGAATCAGAAGCCGTTGAAGTTATTGAGGTGCTGGTTTCTCCTGGTGATGAGATTCAGGAGAATGATTCCTTGCTGGTGCTCGAAACCGATAAAGCCGCCATGGAGATTCCCGCAACCAGCGCAGGAATTGTCAAAGAGGTTTTGGTAAAAGTGGGCGACATGGTCAGTCAGGGCGATGAAATTGTTGTGCTGGAAAGCGTGACTGGCAGTGCGGAAAAACCTGCAGAAAACCAAAACAAACAACAAGAAAATGCTTCGGCAAAATCAGCCGGCAAAGCCGAAGATAACACTGAAGAAAAAGCGGCTGACAAAGTGAGTGAAAAATCTGCTAACACCACGGCGACCAGCAGCGTAAAAAATCCGTCAACTGCCGCGACACAGACTCAGGATATTGTAGTACCCGATCTTGGTAGCGAAGATGCGGTGGAAGTTATAGATGTATTGGTAGCTGTTGGCGATGAGATCAGTGTTGACGATGGTTTGCTGACATTGGAAACCGACAAGGCTGCACTGGATGTGCCAGCTCCTTTTAGTGGAAAAGTTACCGCTATTAAGGTCAAGGTTGGCGATAAGGTTTCCACTGGCACAGTCATCATGTCTGCAGAAACAGTCGCAACAGCAGAGCTTAGTTCAGCACAGTCAGTAGAAACAGCAAGCAAGCCAGCAACAGAAACAGTAGTAAAATCCGACGAAAAAGCATCAAAACCGGACAGCCAGGCAGGCTCCGCTCAGCAAAATTCAGACACCACTACCAGCCAGACTCAAGAGACAGTAACAACAACAGCAACTACGACCCGTAATGACAATTCAGAGGTATATGCCGGACCGGCAGTTAGAAAACTGGCTCGGGAACTGGGCGTAAATCTGTCGCTGGTTACAGGTACTGGCACAAAAAACCGTATTCTGAAAGAAGATGTTCATGAATTTGTGAAAAGTGTTCTGCAGCAAGGTGGGGCTCCGGCTGGTGCAGGCGGAGCCTTTGGTTTGCCAACAATGAAAGATATAGATTTCAGCCAGTTTGGTGAAATCGAAGAAGTGGAAAGAAGCAAGCTGCATCAGGTAACGGCACGTAATATGGCCCAGAACTGGTTGTTGGTGCCACATGTTACCCAGTTTGAAGAAGCCGATGTAACTGATCTGGAAAGCTTCAGGGAAGCACAGAAAGCATTGGCGGAAAAGAAGGGCATTAAATTATCTCCCTTGCCCTTTATTGTAAAAGCCTGCGCCCAGGCTCTGCTTGAATTTCCTCAGTTCAATGTATCCCTGCATTCATCCGGCACAAAAATGATTCAGAAAAAATATGTCCATATCGGCGTGGCTGTGGCAACTCCTGCCGGATTGATGGTGCCAGTTGTCAAAAATGTGGATAAAAAGTCAGTGTGGGAAATTTCTGCCGAAATTGCAGATCTCAGCGCCAAGGCGAAGGAACGTAAATTAACCAAAGATTTGATGGAAGGAGGCTGCTTCACCGTTTCCAGTCTGGGTAATATAGGCGGTGCCGGGTTTACACCTATTGTGAATTCACCAGAAGTGGCAATACTTGGAGTTTCAAAAACAACTATTAAACCGGTCTGGATAAACAATGAATTTGTACCGCGCATGATGCTGCCATTCTCACTGTCATATGATCATCGGGCAGTAAATGGCGTCGATGGTGGCATGTTTTGTCAGTATTTGAACAACTTGTTGAGCGATATTCGCCTGATGGTTCTTTAGGGGCCCATTGGTTTCAAGATAGGGCTAGGCAATTTAATTACTGGCTTTTATACTGCCCTTTCGTAGTTACCCTTCACTTTAATGAGGACAAGCGTCATGCAGCGATTAATACAACTTTTAGGGTTCTTTTTACTACTGTTTCCTGCAAGCATCCTAAGTGCGGCTGAAGCGGAATATACAACTCTCTATTTCGAGGTCGACATTGATAAACCGGCTCAGGAAGCATGGGCAAAAGTTGGTGGGTATTGCGATATTGCCGAATGGCTGGAAGTAGATTGTGTGCTCACTTCAGGTGAGGGCGGCATTGGCACCGTGCGCGAACTGGTCGGCGGCAGAGTGATTGAGATAATGGTTGCCCTTACCGATTTATCCTACGGCTATACCCAACCGGCAGTAGAAGGAGAATTTTATAATCTGTATCACGGTTTTATGGAAATGAAACCACTCACGGCAACAAGCTCCAGGCTCCTCTACACTCTCGTTTATGACACCTCAAATTTAAATCAGGCTGATAAAGAGGCGGATATTGCAAGACGTCGGGCCATGTTCGATGGGGCTGTCCAAAACATTAAGCGAATTGCAGAAGCTCCGTAATACATATTTAAAAGGTCGCCAGTCCGGGTATTGGAGACTAATTTAGACTTGGCGGCAATTAAAAAGAAGATTGCCAAGCTTGATAATGCAATGCTAGATTTAATCTCCATTATTTAAACATTGGTCACCAATATGAAGACACTTCTTAAAGTGCTTGTTCTTGGCGCAGCATCGGTTTTTTTCTTCTTGCCAGTTGGCTATGCTCAAACGCTGCCGGCTGATGATACACCTGCAGCTAAAATTCATGTTGAAAACGCGCGTGTTATCGGGGGCGATGACATGGCATTGGCTGCAAGGCTGTTGTGTATGCCTTCGCGTCAGACTATTAACTTTATGTTGGCTGATGGCGAAGCGAACCCCCCGGAAGAGCCCTACAAAGTCTTCGATAATCTTTATTTTGTTGGTGGCAGGTCTGTTACCGCCTGGGCGATAGACACCAGTGAAGGTATTGTGCTGATAGATGCCATGAACGATGAGCAATTGGCGCAGGATTACATTGTGGCAGGCCTTGAAAAGATGGGTCTTGATCCGGACGACATCATATATGTCATTGTGACGCATGCGCATGGTGATCATTATGGAGGCTCGGAATATCTGCGTGATACATTTGGTGCCAGATTAGCCATGTCTGATGCAGATTGGAAAGTCCTGGAAGACCAGCGCTCTGGCATAGCGGCGGCATCAAACCCCAGATGGGGGGCAGGGCCGGAACGTGATATAACTTTGGCAGATGGTCAAAAGTTAACTTTTGGTGATACCGAGTTAACTATTCTGATTACACCTGGGCATACGCTAGGAACTATCTCGCTGCTTATGCCAGTAAAAGATAATGGTGTTATACATCAGGCAGCACTTTGGGGTGGCACCGGTCAACCAGCAGCAGGTGAACGAAGTGATATGTATGAAGAATCACTGGCACGTTTTTCTGCAATCACTGCCGAGGTAGGTGTAGATGTAGTGCTCAGCAATCACCCGCTTGTGGATGGGACTATCGCCAAACTTGAAGAGTATAAAGCGAATCCTACTGCCGCAAATCCCTTTATCGTGGGTGAAGCAAACTACCGTCGCTATCTTGCAATTTTAAATGAGTGCCTGCTTGCAGCAAGAGCCAGGCCACCACAGAATTTTTCCAGACCGCCTTCAGCATCAGAAGCTCGCTGAAAAAGTCGGAATAATTATGTTATGAATGTTTATCACTTAAGCCAGTAACTTAAGATTTAAGTGATTTTTGCTTAGCTGATTTATATCAGGCAACGCTAAGCTTTTATAGCTAAGTTTCAATAACTCATTTATCTATAAATCATCTGTAAATGATACGATGAATATTTCAGACTTAACTAAAGCAAGTATCCTGGCTTTACTCTCTGTAACTTTGTTAAGTTCATGCGCTTCGTCTGTAGAAGTCTATATTTTTTCCAGGGGAGTTCCTGCCGATGAAATCGAGCGTGTCGCAGATCAACTAACAACTGAAGGCTTTGATGTAAAACCAAGTAGTATCGAAATCCCTGAAAGCATTACCTCTAATAGTATTATTTACTCCCCAATTATCATTGATACATCCGATATCAATTTAACTCAATCAGTCCTGAGTTCGTTGGGGTATAGCAATGTCAGCCTGGTTCAGGGTGCAGAGGCGAATCATTCATACAGCAAGAATAATTTTGGTCTCTATCTGATTAACCCAAACTATACTCCGCCTGAGCAACAGGGCGTTTCCCTTGCAGCAACTGTTTTATCTGACTTGTCTCATGCATACTACTCAGACTGTCTGGACATCGAATCGGAACTTAGTCTTTTTAGCGGCGGTGTCGCAGTATTAGCGGTTTACGATTGGGATGAAAGAAGGAGCAGGGAAAATTCACTTACTGTTGCCGGAGAGTGGGAGGCAGATAGGGAGAAGGTTGCCCTTAATTTTTTTGAGCAAGGAGCTATGATATTTCAGCATGAAGAGTTTTCCGGAAGAGACACTTATGGGAGGTATCGCGGCATTAAGTTGCAAGTCAAAACCAATGAGACAGCTTTTAGCAATTGTAATTATCAATACACAAATTATTTTTAATATAATGTTGACAAAATTAATACTTTGAAAAGTTCAGTTCAGCCAATGACTATAGGGAAATTTTGATTTTTTGATGTAGATAAAGTGATTTTTCCCAGACATCCCATTATTAAGTTCTGCTATCCTGTGAACTTGTACATGATTAAGATCTTGAGAGAATATTTATCATTAACTAAACAAGAGTAAAAATATGCCTTCTTTTGATGTGGTTTCCGAAGTAGATATGCACGAAATGAGTAATGCCGTCGATCAGGCGCAGCGTGAAATGACTAATCGTTTTGATTTTAAAGGTGTGGATGCCTCCTTCGAGTTAACAGATGCGGAGATCATTCTGAAAGCGGAAGTGGATTTCCAGACCCAGCAGATGCTGGAAATCCTTAAAAACAAAATGGCCAGCCGCAAGCTGGATCTGAAGGCACTTAAACTTGGTGAAGTAGAGATGTCCGGGCAACGAGCCATATTAAAAGCAACTATACAGCAAGGCATAGAGTCAGAAATTGCACGCAAAATTGTTAAACTGATCAAAGATCAGAAGATGAAAGTGCAGGTGGCCATACAGGGTGATAAGGTGCGGGTTACTGGCAAAAAACGCGATGATTTGCAGGATGTGATGGCTGTGTTGAGAGAAGGTAATTGGGGCTTGCCTTTACAATTTAATAATTTCCGTGATTAATGTAATGCCTGCTGTGTTCGCTTATGCATCGTTGGATCATTTTTTTGAACCAGTCATTTAGCAAATCGCTAATGCCTACTGTGCTGGCTTATTCCTCGTTGCAGGGACTTTTTCGGCTGGTCATTTAGCAAATCGTAAACTCCTGCTACAAAAAAATTGCTCCGCCTCGCCCAAGCTTCGCTCGTTATGGTGCTAAAAATAACCTGCTGAATTGCTTTTTGGTCTGGAAATGAAGTGATCGCAACGAATAATTATTTGCGCAGCAGAGTGTCCAGTTCATCGGCCAGATAGGACCAGTCGCCATCATTGCTTATAACTTCTTCAAGAAATGCGGACTGAGCTGCAGACCAGCAGGGAGCCTGATGTAATTTCATGGTTTCGGATAATGGTTTGTGCAATTCAATAAAGGACTGTATATCTGCATCCTGATTTGGAAGACCCAGTTGTTTAAACAAATCCTTTAAGGTGGGATTAACTTTATTCATAGAGTTCAACTATCGATTGTTTAATCAATTAATCGTCTGATCATTTTCATAAAAAAATCCACTAAGGTTTCATGCTTATAGTCCGTAAATTCTCCGGCATCCATAAATACTCCGTGCTCATCACAGGTTTCGTACCGGATATGAGGCTGTTCAGGATCCTGTTTTACGGTCATTTTTTTATTGCAACGTGGGCAATTAATATCATCTATTTCATTGTAATATTTACCTGATTTCAGATTGCCTGAATCCAGAAATTCTGACATCCAGTCTTTTTTTAGAATTTCGGCTTCGCCGCTATCAAACCAGATGCCCGAGCAATATTGACACTTGTCGATGGTGACTGTTCCTTCCAGTGTGACTACCGAATGAGCTTTCATCTGGTTGTTACATTTTGGGCAAAGCATAAAACTCTCCGGAAACTATAAACATTTGACTGATGGTTGAAAACAAAGCTTAGATTTCAGTTACTAGAATAAAAGACTGCGATGGCTTTCTCAATACTTTTAGAACTGGGCGAGTTAGACTTGGGCCTGACTTGGTGGAGGAATGATAATCATGTTTGAATGGATTTATATGCCAGATGCCTGGATGGCAATGGGAGCCCTGATAGCTCTGGAAGTGGTTCTGGGTATTGATAATATTGTATTTATTTCCATACTAGTGGCACGTTTGCCTGCTCAGCAAAGAAAAAGCGCACTACACCTGGGTATAGGTCTGGCCATGTTAAGTCGTCTGGTCCTCCTGTTTTCCATCGTTTGGGTCATGAGGCTGGTTGAACCCTTATTTACTGTGCTCGATAATGAAATATCGGGAAGAGATCTTATCCTTCTTATTGGCGGACTTTTTCTGCTGGCAAAATCCACCCACGAAATTCATTCGAGTCTGGAACTGGAAGAGCAGGAAGAGAGTCCGCAAGGCAGTAAGAATCAGTATTTTCTGGTGCTTTTGCAGATAATGGTGCTGGATATCATATTTTCACTGGATTCAGTGATAACAGCTGTCGGGCTCGTGGATCACCTGTCTGTAATGGTTATTGCAATTTTAATTTCAGTGCTTGTGATGCTGGTTTCGGTTAATTCAATAAATAGTTTTGTAGAACAAAACCCGACCATAAAAATGCTGGCGCTTTCTTTCCTGTTATTAATTGGTTTTACCTTAATTGCAGAAGGCCTGGATGTGCATATACCTAAAGGCTATATATATTTTGCCATGGCATTTTCTGTTGGTGTCGAGTTTCTGAATCTCCGTATCAGAAAGAAAAAAGATACAACCAAAGTCAAACTGCTTAAAAAAACGCCCTAGGCATTTAATACCACAGAAGCTGAGTAATAAATCTGCACTTTATATTTAACAATTGACCCCCATACAGTAGGTAGATCAAAGACAGAGTTTCTGATTCTGTCTCTTATTTTAATTCAGGGAACACCATGCGTGGCGTACTGCTTTTATTTATTATCATTCCGATAGCCGAAATGCTTCTCTTATTTGAGGTTGCGGATCATATTGGTGCCTGGAGTACACTGGGCCTGGTGGTGCTGACTGCCGTGATAGGTATCCAGATTTTAAAACAACAGGGTCTTGCTACCTTTACTCGAGCCAATCAAAGGATGAGCAGTGGTGAGTTACCCGCTCAGGAAATGATCGAAGGCCTGTTTCTGGCTGTCGGCGGAGCTTTTCTCCTGACTCCGGGCTTTATTACCGATACCCTGGGTTTCATATTTTTGATCGGGCCGGCGCGGCGCTATATCGTACGGTCTCTGATCCGCTCCGGGAAACTGGCGATGTGGCAGGGCGGAGCCCGACAGCAGTTTTTTTACAGCCGCCATCAGTCAGGTGACCCTGATTCGCAGAGTGATATATTCGAGGCGGAATTTAAACGTGAGGATTCTGCCGGCACGGATCAGGACAGGCTGGGGAAAGACTAGTCCGAAAACGAAAAAAAACGTTTTTCAGCCATTGAAATTACACTATCTAACCCCATCTAGTGGGTTCAAATCTCTCTACTTTGAGTTTTATCCTCATAAGCAGTTGATTTGTAAGGATTTAGGGTCGGTTGGCTTTCATGTTAGCGGCCATTCAATGTAATTATTTAACACCAGATAGTTTTGGAGAGTACAAACTATGAATATTCGTCCTTTACAAGACCGAGTTGTAGTACGACGTCAGGAAGAAGAAATGACTACTGCAGGCGGCATTGTGTTGCCAGGTTCGGCAACTGAAAAACCTTCCCAGGGTGAAGTGATAGCTGTAGGCCCAGGTCGCATACTAGAAAATGGTAATGTACGCCCGGTTGACCTAAAAGTAGGCGATAAGGTTATTTTCGGTAAATATGCCAGCAACACTGTGAAACTCAACGATGAAGAATTACTCATCCTGAATGAAAGTGAAATTTTTGGTGTTGTAGAAGGTAAGGCTAAATCCAAGACCAAGAAATAGGTCTGGAGACAGGCCTCTGATGAAGGTCAGGAACGCAAGCCTCAACAAACTACTTACTAACAGATTGAAAAATAGGAACTAAGACAATGGCTAAAGAAGTGTTATTTGGAGATAAGGCCCGCCAACGAATGTTAAAGGGCGTTAACCTGCTGGCAGATGCCGTAAAAGTGACTCTCGGACCTAAGGGTCGTAATGTGGTGCTGGATAAATCCTATGGTGCCCCGACTGTAACGAAAGACGGTGTGTCTGTCGCAAAAGAAATCGAGCTGAAAGACAAATTCGAAAATATGGGTGCACAGATGGTCAAAGAAGTTGCTTCACAAACTTCTGATCTGGCTGGTGACGGTACAACTACTGCTACTGTGCTGGCTCAGGCCATTCTCAATGAAGGCTTGAAATCAGTTGCTGCCGGTATGAACCCGATGGATCTGAAACGCGGTATTGATAAAGGTGTTGCTGCAGTTGTTGAAGCACTGGGTGGCATGTCTCAGCCTTGTACTGAAACCAAAGCCATCGCACAGGTAGGCAGCATATCTGCCAACTCTGATACGACTGTTGGTGCCATCATTGCAGAAGCCATGGAAAAAGTCGGTAAAGAAGGCGTTATTACCGTAGAAGATGGTTCCGGTCTGGAAAATGAACTGGATGTGGTTGAAGGTATGCAGTTTGACCGCGGTTATCTTTCTCCTTATTTTGTCAACAATCAGGACAACATGTCTGTTGAACTCGAAGATCCATTGATTCTTCTGGTTGAAAAGAAAGTTAGCAATATCCGTGAAATGCTGCCTTTATTAGAAGGTGTAGCAAAATCCGGTCGTCCGCTGCTGGTTATTGCCGAAGACGTTGAAGGCGAGGCACTGGCAACTCTGGTTGTTAATAACATGCGCGGCATCGTTAAAGTTGCTGCAGTGAAGGCTCCTGGATTCGGTGATCGTCGTAAAGCCATGTTGGGTGATATCTCGATCCTGACTGGTGGAACTGTGATTGCAGAAGAAGTTGGCCTGAACCTTGAAGGTGCAACGGTTGATGACCTTGGTTCAGCTAAACGAGTCATTTTGACCAAAGACAATACAACGATTATTGATGGGGCAGGTCAGGCCAAAGAAATTCAGGCTCGAGTGGCCCAGATTCGTGCCCAGATCGAAGAAACTTCATCTGACTATGATCGTGAAAAACTTCAGGAACGTGTTGCCAAACTGGCCGGTGGTGTTGCCGTGATCAAAGTTGGTGCCGGAACTGAAATTGAAATGAAAGAGAAGAAAGCCCGTGTAGAAGATGCATTGCATGCGACACGCGCAGCTGTTGAAGAAGGTGTAGTACCTGGAGGTGGTGTTGCCCTGGTACGTGCCTTGCAGAAAATTATTGGCCTTAAAGGTGATAATGAAGACCAGAATGTTGGTTTGAGTATCCTGCAACGCGCCTTGACCATGCCTTTACGCCAGATCGCCGAAAACTCCGGTGATGACGGCGCAGTGGTACTGGATAAAGTCCGTTCGCTGAAAGGCAACAAAGGCTATAACGCAGCCACTGGTGAATACGGCGATATGCTGGAAATGGGTATTCTTGATCCAACTAAAGTAACTCGTTCAGCCTTACAGGCTGCCGGTTCTGTAGCTGGCCTGATGATTACTACTGAAGCTATGATTGCTGAACTTCCTGAAGAGAAACCAGCTGCTCCGATGCCTGATATGGGTGGTATGGGTGGTATGGGCGGCATGATGTAATCAGTCGTTCTGGTAAGAAACTAAAAACCCCGCCTGGTGCGGGGTTTTTTGTTTATGAAAGGAGCTACTGTGCTTGGCTTCTCTTCGTTAAAGTGAATTTTTATCGGATCACTTACTACTTAGGTAAGCTCACCTCAAAAAAATCACTTTTCCTCGATAAGACTTCGCTCGTTACGCTCCCGTGACTTTTTAGTGAGTCCATTTCAGAAATTGAATTTGTCTCGATTCAGCTGCGCTCGTGACAGTGCAATGATTTTCTTCAGAATGCGATATGGCCTGGATTAGGCTGCGTACATCACCCACCGGTGACTTTTCTAAATTTTGACTGTGCCTTGATTAAGGGCGGGAGCTTATAAGGTCTACTGGGTATCCGAAGAATCAGCTTTGAATTCCTTGTGAATGCCATTGAGCAAGGCATCGACAGTCTTTTGCAGGCTTAGGGGCAGGTTTCGGTAATTGTTAAGCAGTCGGAATTCATCAGCGGAAATTGAAAAATTCTGAGTCTTGCCAGACTCCAAATATTGGCCACCACCTTCTCGGACTTCCATTTGCACCGCTCGCATGGGAGTCTCACCATCAAGAAGCCATGCTCTTCTAACGCCTAGTTTCAGGGCGATATCAGGAGCACGTGAGGAATTTGGAATCGCTTCACCATTCAGCCATTTACGGACTGCCTGACCAGAGACCTCAAACAAGCCACCTAATTCTTGCAGCTGGGTTTCTTTATGCCCGGCTTCATTCAGGGCTTGCCTGAATCTTTTTGAAAATTCTCTTCGCGTTGAATTTGCCACAGTTCTGGAAAAATTTAGTTAACGGATATGTAAATAATGGTTTACAGATATAAAACTATCAGTTATTTTATTATAAACTTATAGTTCGTTAAGAGCTGTGTTTTTTGAACCTGCTACAAGGAAGAATGGATTGTTAATGCCGCTGATTCATAAACAGGTCAGCACCAGAAATAAATAATTGCTTAATCAACAGATTATTTAGACAAGTTACAAAATGGAAGCTTTACAGTAAGGATGCGCAAATTGTTAAGCAAAATACCACAGCTGGGCTGGGACCTTGATACATTAAAAACCGAGCCTCTGGATGGGGATGAGTTTTATGCATTGCCAGCCAAATTAAAGCAGGCGAACTTTTCAATTGTCTTGTTACGTTACTGGTTTGTTTATCACTTCCTGCTGGCTGAAAATGCTAATTGTAAGTATTTAAAGATCGCTGAGTTTCCCGAGCATGAAGGGCGGCTACAGGGTTTTATCAATGCCAGAGTAAGAAAGGGTTTTCCTGAGGTCAGTTTTCTGGAATGGAAACTGCTGGCCAGCAATGATAATTTCACCAGAGGGCCCAGTGAAAGAATAAATACAGACAAAGAAAAGCAAAATCACGATACCGGAGAGCTAAAATCCTACGATGTCATTATAGTCTCCAGCCTGACCAAAAATGCATCAAGGTTTGAGCAGCAAATAAAGGTTTTACTCAAGATCTTAAAGCAAAATGCCATCCTGATCGGGGTCAGTAGCGGTCCTCGGAGCAAGCAAAAAAAATCATCCTTTACAGGAATTAAGGTCAGCCAGCTACGCAAAATTGCCCGGCAAAACGGTTTAGCCGTAGACTTCCTGAGTGGTGGTTATTTCATGCGCAGTAGTGGGCTTATCCCGGTCCGGCATAGCTTATGGTTCCGCCTTAATTTGTTGCTGGGAGCCCTGTTGCCGTGTTGGGCTGCCGAGATCTATTGGGTACTGAGAAAGTAAAAATCTTGCCTGTGCAGATATTCTAGTAACGCAAGGTATAACGGACCTTGAAGGTTGCTGAAGACTGTACATCAGAGAAGTCGCCATCTTCATCCAGATCATTCATGCCGTGACTGAGCACAAACCAGATATCCTGGCCTGACCTGAGGTTCCAGCGTAAGCGGGCATTAAAGCCCAGCGTATCAGAAACATTCTCGTACTGAATCAGGTTGACCAGAGAAAGTGCCGGGCTCCAGGTAATGACATTTTCAAACTCCATAACCCGGGTATTGGCTTTCATGCCGGGCATGTCGTACTGACTGTACTCATAAGTAAAATTGAAAGACAGATACTTGCTAGGGCGCCAGCCCAGAGTCGAAGCAGCGTCCCAGCTGGAACCAGTGTAATAATCACCAATGCCGCCACTCAGTTCCAGGGAGAGCGGGCGCGACTGACTGAAAGTTATACTCGGATTATAACGTGTATAGTTATATTCGCCGGTCGGTATAATCACGCCAAGTTGTCTGAGCGGTGCTCTTTCTCCGGGTAGTAAGACCTGCTTTTCACGGCTGATACTCAGGCTTAACTGATCTCCGGCATTACTGTTTAAAGTAATCAGGTTCCAATCGAGAGTGCGGCTTTGGACATCGCCAGTACTCAGGTAGTTGTACTGGGTAGCCTCCAGTTCAGTTGATATTGTCTGCAAAAAACCATGATCCCTGATTATCCAGTTATTACCGAATGAGCCATTGTACTGACGCACTCCTTTGCGGTTTACAAAGCCCAGACGGGGATCAAAATTAGCCTGTACTTCTTCTATTTTGGCGCTGGTATACCAGGAATTGTTGGATGGGAAATCCACATCAATTTGCCAGGCTCTGTCATCGGAATCTATACCTGGATTATCAGTCTGCAGCGCCCACAAAGTTGCCCGTAAATTTCTGTTATTGGGCAGTCGTGTATTACGGTAAGTAAAATCGGCTCCCATGGTGGAACTGGTATCGTTGGAGGTCGGGTCACCGTATGTTATGAAACCACCTAGTTCAGATTGAGAAAGTACGCCGTGTTTGACCCTTGCGACATAAATATCTGTGGCATCTATGCCATCGGATTCTTCCTGACGAATGATCAATGTGCCGATATCGTAACCCGCGACGCGCCCGCTAAGCTTGGCCCCTCCGGTAAGATCCACAGGAGCGCCTACGGCATTTAAACCAATTGTGCGGGTATTCAGGGGAGATGGTCCGGCATTCCCAAAGAAGCCGCCACCGGCCCCGAATTGAAAAATATCCATATCGGTCAGAAAAAAGGAACGTTTCTCGGCAAAGCGCGGACTGAAACGCCCAACATCCAGTTGTATATTATCCACCTCGGTGGCCGCAAAATCGGTGTTCCAGGTCAGAGTAAGGTTAAGTGCCGGGGTTATTTTATAGGTCAGATCGAAAGACGGGTTCAAGTCTGAATCGTTGCCGCCTGTAATATGATCGCTGCGGTAATCCGTGCTTAAAGAAGGAATTAAATCCAGTCCCATGCCCTGATTCAGGTTTGAAAAACCGGTCATTTCTCCGGCGACTGAGGGATTGCGTTGTCCGTTATAGGAAACCCAGCTGTTCTCGGTCTGGGTCGCCATTTTGTCACGGTAAACATTAATGCCCCAGGTCGGATTTTGGGGGTCAAAGGTAATACTCTTAAAGGGAATCTCCATTTCTGCAGTCCAGCCATCTTCAACCTGCTGGGCATTAGCATTCCAGATGGTTGCCCAATCAAAATTAAGGCTGGTTGCACTGGTGTAAATTGCTTCATGGCGAACGCCATTGGGATTGGTCTGAAATAGATAACCGCTACGCTTGTTGTTAAAAGGATCAAGAATCACAGCAACTTTATCTTCAAAGCGCAAAGATGTTTCATTACGCATCACTTTGGCTGTTAACTGATCAGGATCATCATAGGCATAGGCTGCTACATAAAGCGCATCATCGGTGTACATAAACCAGAAAACGGTTCGATCATCAGGTGTTGAGAATTGAACGGGACTTGATTCGTGCAAGTCATCAAGTTCATAGGCAGCAGCCCATTCCCCCGGAGAGAGGATGCCATCTAGCTGGGGAGCCTGTTCAACACGGGGAATCTGAAAGCTCGCTTCTTCGGTATTTAGTATCTGCGCCTGAATGGGGGCGGGGAACAAAGCCAGACTACACAGGGCTGCAAGTAATAAACGCAAATAATAGCAGTGATATTTTTGTAAATTGTTGTGTATCAGTTGCATATGGTTGGGTAAGACAATACAAAGAGAAAATTCCGCAATACGGGCGGGTGAATCGGAAAACAGCGCTCCGCATGATAAAATCTTTGGCGTGGACCAACAAGCACTAAGCGGGAAAGTCTTTTTATTTTCATACTTTGGCATAGTGGTGATTCAAGGTTCATAGTAGAGTCACGACAGGCCCTATACACAAACGAATTTATACTTTTCACCATAAAGTAAATATAATGCCCAGCATGAATAAAGAAGAACGAAATTACGATGACTTCTCGATAGTCCCTGAACGTGACGAACTGGTCACGCATCGCAAAAAGAAGCGTGGCAATTCAATGTCATCCAGCGGCGGCGGTAGTCGTCCCCTTGCGCCGGCAGCGACCAGCGGTGGCGTGAAACTTCTGTTAGGTGTTTTATCGCTGGGTTTGCTGGCTAGCGCCGGTGGTGCCTATTACTTTTATGATCAGGGTATTCAGACCGGGGAAGCCCTGGAACGTTCCAATACCCGTATCAGTCAGCTTGAAAACCGATTGAATCTTGTCGATGAAGCCACCGAGCAGTCTTCTCTGAGTCTGCTGGAACGAGTGGATTTCAATTTTTCTGAAATAGACAAACTATGGGCGGCGCGCAATGCGATTCGAACTGATATCGGCGTAGTCAATGCAACCCTGACGGGTCAGGCAGGCAGTATCACCGAGATTGAAACAGTGGTGGCCAATCAGGCGAGCATGATCAATCAGCAGGTCACCAGACTGGATCAAAGCGGACAGCTTATTGAAACCATTCGGAATCAGATCAACACCCTGACGACCAGCGTTGGCGGCCTTACCAATTTAAACCTCGGCCAACAACTTAGCAGTATTAACAGAGATCTGGATGTCCTCAAATCTTCCATGGCAACTGAAGACTCCGGTCTGGCGGACAGGGTGAATATTAATGAGCAGGATATTGAGTCGATTAATCTGTATCGACTGAATCTCAATCAGACCATCTCTTCCTTACAGCAAAGTCTGAATGAATTGGAGTCAAGGGTTGCCAGTATGCAATCTTCGTCTTCTTTTTAAGCAATTCTTGCTATTCGCTGACAGAGAGATAGCATGAGCAAACCCTTCAGTCAGGCCTGCGAAAACAATAAGCAGCCAATCCTCGATGTTATATCTGCCTATTTCAAGGCTGGTGACCGGATTCTGGAAATTGGCAGCGGTACAGCTCAGCATGCGGTTTATTTTTGTCAGCAGCTTCCCGACATAAACTGGATACCTTCGGAGATTCCTGAAAACTGTGAAACCCTTGCAGCAGGGTTGGAGGGCGTGGAACTTCCAAATTTGCAGGCTCCTGAAATACTTGATGTTACGCAACAGTACTGGCCTGTCAGCGCTTTGGATGGACTGTTCAGCGCCAACTGCTTGCATATTATGCCAGCTGCCTTTAACGAGCATTTTTTCAGAGGCGCAGCTGAGGTCCTTAAGCCGGGCGCAACACTCTGCGTCTATGGTCCTTTCAAATATCACGGTGATTTTACCAGCGACAGCAATGCGCGTTTCGATCTCTGGCTAAAAGAGCGTAACCCTTTGAGTGGTATTCGTGATTTTGAAGCAATAAACCAGCTAGCTGGTGATAATGATTTTGAACTGCTGGAAGACAGGCAAATGCCTGCCAACAATCAGTGCCTGGTGTGGAGCAAGCAGCGGCACATTATTTGACAGGCTACATGGACAAGGCAAGGTAACACAGGATGCAATACAAACGACTGGGTAATGCAAACGTAAATGTTTCGGCTTTTTCGCTGGGCTCATGGAACACCTTTGAGTTTATGCCTGAAGACGAAGCGCTGAGTGTAATGAAAACAGCCATCGATGCCGGCATCAATTTTCTGGATGATGCCCGCTATGACGATACCTCAGGCAAGGCACCGATGAAGACAGGTTACTCTGAAGTGGTGTTTGGTAATCTGCTGCGCAAAGGCGGCTTTGAGCGTGACAAACTGTTTATTTCGAATCGTCTCTGGTTTGAGTTTTATCCGGAACAAAATGCAGAACAAGAAGTCGATGCTTCACTGGAGCGAATCGGGATCGAGTATTTTGATCTGGTGTTCTGTTTTGATATTCCCAAACACTTAAGTGCGGAACAAGTAGTTGATGAACTGGCAGCGCTGGTCGCCAGCGGCAAGGTAAAGTACTGGGCGCCGGGCAACTGGCCGATAGAGTTTCTGGCTGAGTGCTGTGCAATAGCAAGTCGCAAAGGCTTGCCATTACCACCTGCGGCAATGGTTCCCTATAGCCTGGCCATGAAACAGGCCTTTGTTGAAAATGATCAGATGGCCGCGCTGTGCCAGGAATACGACATTGCCTTAGTGGCTTCTTTTTCCTTGTTTGGGGGCTTGTTGTCGGGTAAATATAATGACCCGACTATTGCCAGCAGACGGTTCAAACCCGAACAACTTGAAAAGATGCGGGCAAGTGGTTTATTCGATAAGATCGCAAACTTTCTTGAGCTGGCTGACAAAACCGGCTATTCACCAGTGCAACTAGCCTATGCCTATTGTCTGCGTCATCCGCAGGTCGCCACTGTGCTTTTTGGTGCAACATCAGCGCAGCAGCTTGTTGAAAACCTGGGGGCATTGCAGGTGGCGGAAAAACTGAGTGAAGCAAACATGCAGGAACTGGCTGCACTTTTTCCTCAAGATGTCAGTCTCGGTGCTTGAAGGGACAAATAGATTCTAAATAATAAATTAAAAATGCGGAACTCCATGACACAATTTTCTTTCATCAGCAAAAAGACCTGCTCCATAGCAGTCATACTTGTACAACTTTGTATGCTACCGGGCACACTTAATGCCCAAGCGCCAACAACAGGCGATACAGCGGGTTTTGTCAGAGAATCTTTTAATATCCCGCGTACTACGCTGACGCCGGTTATCGACGGTATTCTGGACGATGAAATCTGGCAGCAGGCAGCCGTTATTACTGATTTTCATCAGGTTAACCCGGTCGATCACGGCACACCTTCACAGGAAAGTATCTTTTATGTGACCTACGATGATGACTTTTTTTATGTAGCAGCAAGATTATTTGATACAGAGCCGGAGGCCATTCTGGCGCGCACCATGATACAGGGGCAGTCACTGCGCTTTGACGATAACGTACATATCATTCTGGATACTTTCGATAACAGAAGGACCGGCTTTCGCTTTATTACCAACCCTAATGCGATTCGTGATGATGGGGTGTTTGAAAGTCCGACTCGCTACAACATAGATTGGTCGGGTATCTGGCTGGTGGATTCGCAAATTGATGAACAGGGCTGGACCACAGAAATTGCCATTCCCTTTACGACCCTGAATTTTGATCCAAATACAACCACCTGGGGTTTCAATCTGGAACGTGAAATAGCCCGTACCAATGAAAGGCTGGCCTGGTCTTCATTCAATCGTGCTATTGACCCTTCGACAGGAGGGCAGATAGTTGGCATGACTGGTTTGCAGCAGGGTCTGGGCCTGGACATCGTGCCCTCGTTTACCGTGTCCTCGGCAAAAGATCATGTTAACAATGGCTCAGAGACCAATATCGAACCCACTCTGGATGTGTTCTATAAATTTACCCCTAACCTGACTGGCGCGCTGACTCTGAATACTGATTTTTCTGCCACCGAAGTGGATGACAGACAGGTTAACCTGACCCGTTTTAATCTGTTTTTTCCAGAGAAACGTGATTTCTTTTTGCAGGATTCCGAGATCTTTCGCTTCGGTGGATTGGGTGGCAATAACGGCATTCCGTTTTATTCACGTCGCATAGGTCTTGATGCAGGCAGCGGGCAACCTGTCGATATCGATGTGGGTGCCAAACTGGCAGGCCGCATTGGTGATTTGAGTGTAGGTACCTTGCTGGTACAGCAAGAGGACAGGCCTGGGGCCGATGATAGTCCCTTATTTGTTGGCAGGGTGACGCAAAATGTACTTAGGGAATCTCGCCTGGGGGCAATCTTTACTCAGGGTGACCCCAACAGCCTGAACGATAACAGTCTGATGGGTGTGGATTTTGTCTACCGCAATACGCGCTTTACCGATACGCACACCCTGACTGGTGATATCTGGTATCAACAGAGTGATACGGAAGGGGTCACGGGTGATGACAAGGCCTACAGCGCCAATCTCGATATCGGCAATGAAAATACCGGTTTCGCTGGCACACTAGGCTACAGTTATATTGGGAATGAATACAATCCGGCACTGGGTTTTGCCAATCGGCGTGGTATCGAACAATTCGATGGTGAACTGCAGGGCCGATACTTTGTAGATAACCGACCCTGGTTACGCTATCACTTTGGCAGAGTGGGTTACTCACTGACACGTCGTATTGATAATGGTGATATGCAAAGTGAAAGAATTTTCTCGCGCCTCTTGAGTATTAACAGCCATCAGGCCGATCGTATTTTTCTGGATGTACAGCGCGAAAGGGAAGGGCTGGTTACGCCTTTTGCGATTCGTCCCGGCATCGTGATTCCAACCGGCATCTATGCCTTTAATAGCGTTGCCTTCGGCATTGAAAGTTCGGATTTCCGCGTGCTGTCCCCCGATATCAGCTATACTCAGGGCGATTTCTATAATGGTAAACGACGCGAAATAGAAACTGGCATTAACTGGCAGCCGGGTCCGCGTTTTTCAGCGGAATTTGGCTATACCTATACGGATGTGGAACTGCCGCAAGGCAACTTTATCAGCCGTCTGGTAAGGGTGAATACCACCTTTGCTTTCGATTCGACCTGGTCCTGGATTAACCTGTTGCAGTACGACAACTTTTCACAATCAATGGGGATGAACAGCCGTCTGAACTGGAATCCTCAGGCTGGTGAAAATTTCTATCTGGTGGTCAATTACAACTTTGATGCCGATGGTGTGTTCAACGGCATGAGTGCCAGGGACTCCGAAATTACTGTTAAATATACCAAGAATTTCAGGTTTTAAATCAATACGAGCTGCATTCTGCAACACATTTACTTTGGTGGTTTGCTTGATTACACCCGGGTATTTATGACGAGACGATCTGCTCAGCCGCATGCCACGATGCTTGACCAGGCGTATTGATCCATGTAAGTGTCAGTAAAGTACTCTACAGCATTTAGTTTATCAGTGGATATTGAAGTGGCATGAATAAAAATCACGACAATCAAAAGCAGACACTTAACATGCCAAATATGGAAGAGATAAGTCAGAGGCTTTTGTCTGACTCATCGTCTGTGTGTCTCCTGTATTGGGAGATTGCTACTGGGGCCCAGTGGTGGTCGCCTGCCTTACGACGTTTGCTCGGTTACTCTGAGACAGAACTTGCTGCAAATTACGATACATGGAAGTCATTGATCCATCCCGATGATATCAAGTCTGTGCCCCTGGACTTAGATAAAGATATTCCACCCGACTTTTGCTATGACTTCCAATATCGCATTCAGACAAGGGATCATGGCTACCTCTGGCTAAGGGTGTATGGAGATATTGATTATGCTCCATTAGGGAGGCCAGTAAGTTTGCTATGCAATGTTCTTGATATAACAAAACAAAAACAGATCGAAGAAACCTATCAATTAACCGCCGCTGTTACAGAAAATATGGGGGAAGGTGTTCTTCTTGTCCGTATGGAGGATGAATTAATTGTTTATACAAACAGAAGGTTTGGAAGCTTGTTTGGCTATGAGGAGGGCGAACTCCTAGGTAAACCTGGCGTAATACTGAATGATTTGAATGAGCAGGAAACGCAAATTCTGGTAGCTGATATCGCTTCTGCGGTCAGTGAAAGGGGGATCTGGCATGGGGAGATTGCCAATAAAAAGAAAGACGGGACAAAATTTAAGACCTGGGCTCATGTATCGTTTTTTGAGCACAGCGAATTCGGTAGAGTGTTTCTCGCCGTTCAGGAAGATTTGTCGGATTTAATAATCACGACTAAAGCGCTGCAGGAAAGTGAACAAATTCTTGAAAAAGCACAAGCATTGGGTCGTATCGGACACTATCGCAGAAATTTGATAAACGAGACTATCGAAATTTCTGACGAGACCTTGCGTATTTATGGTTTGCCAGTTAAAGACACAAAAATATTCAGAAATATATTACTGGAACTTACCCATCCTGAGGATAAAGAAGAACTGACTGAAGCTGTTGATCTGCTTGTTGAACTAGGTAAGCCACTGGATATCCAGCATCGAATCATAACTGTCGACGGTAAGGAAAAATGGATTCACGGGACGGGAGAGGCTGTCTTTGATCAGGAAGGCAAGGTAATTGAAATGATTTGTGTCATTCAGGATATCACCAAGAGAAAATTGGCCGAAGCAGCCTTACAGAACGCCCATGCTGAGCTGGAACAAAAAGTAGTAGAACGCACTGAAGAGTTAAGTGTCAGTAAACAAAAGGCAGAATCTGCATCTGAGCTGATGGGAATAACCCTGGAAAACATGGGACAAGGTATTTTAGTGGTAGATAGCGAGTCAAAAATATCGCTATATAACGATAAGTTTCTTGAATATTTGAATGTAAAGAAAGAAGAAATAGATGCTTGCGAGCATTTTGAAGATCTATTGCAATTAGGTGAAATGACCGAGGCTGTCAGACAGAGGGCACTAGAAAAGGCCAGGAGTCGTGAACCATCAGTTTACGAATTACGTCCACTGGGTCTCCCCAATATTATTCAAATTAGGCAAACCCCTCTACAGGATGGAGGATGGATCAGGACTTATACGGATATCACTGATTTAAAAGAAGCGCAGGAAAGCTTCCAGACTCTTCTTGAGTCGGCTCCGGATGCTATTTTGATTGTGGATCAAACCGGTACAGTTGTATTGGCTAACAGGCAAACCTCAAAGTTGTTTGAATGGGATGAAAACGAACTCATTGGTAAAGACATTTCTGATTTGATGCCAGAACGACTTCGTCATAAGCATCCTGCTTTGCTACAGAATTTTTTTAAAAATCCAGATATTCGACCGATGGGAGAGGGCCTTGAATTACTTGGGCTGGCCAAGTCCGGACGTGAATTTCCAATTGAAATCACACTGAGTCCTATCGAATTAAAGGATGGCATAATCGTAGCTGCGGGTATTCGTGATATTACCGCTCGCAAAGTCATTGAGAGTGAACTTATGCTGGCAAAACAGGCAGCGGAATCTTCAAATGAAGCAAAAGCTAATTTTCTGGCCAATATGAGCCATGAAATTCGTACGCCGATGAACGGAGTTCTGGGTATGGCAGAAATTTTGATAGATACCAGTCTCAGTGAAGAGCAATTAGAGTTGGTGCAAACCATCCGTGATTCGGGTGATGCGTTGCTGACTATTATTAATGACATACTGGATATCTCAAAAATTGAAGCAGGGATGTTAACTATAGAAGTAATCGAGATGTCACTGATCGATATCATCGAAAGTGTTGTTGCCATTCTGGCCGTTGTTGCGGCTCAGAAAGAAATCCATATCACTGTCTATATAGATCCGCAATTGCCCAAAGTGGTGATGGGAGATCCTATTCGTTTGAGACAAATTTTATTTAATCTGATCAGCAACGCCATCAAATTTTCTAAGCACGGCGATGATGTGCTTGTGAGTGCAAATTTGCTGAACATTTCCAAGAAAAGCGAAGAGGTTGAAGTGAGTTTCGGCATCAGCGATCAGGGGATAGGTATTTCTCAAGAAGCACAGAAATCTTTATTCAAACCTTTTACTCAGGCCGAAAGTTCCACTACTCGCAAATACGGAGGTACCGGCCTGGGTTTGTCAATCTGTCAGCGTTTAGTTGGCATAATGGGGGGCAGTATTGAGGTAGAAAGTGAGTCTGACAAAGGTTCTACATTTACAGTCAAATTAACATTTGGGCTGCTAAGTGATCGAGCAGTTGAAAAGAAAGCGCGACATGCAGGCAAGGCTTTCCTGGAGCCAATTGCCGTGGGTGATACGGATTTGCCTACGGTTGATGAAGCACTTTTGCAAGGCCGCTTGATACTGGTAGCGGAAGACCAGGCTATCAATCAGAAAGTCATCAGGCGACAATTAAACATGCTTGGCTATCAATGTGAAATTGCTTCAGATGGTATTGAAGCCTTATCCATGTGGCAGGAAAAAAAATATGCAGCCGTATTGGCGGATTGTCATATGCCTGAGATGGATGGCTATGATCTCACCCGAAGTATACGAAAACAGGAACAGGCAATAGAACATGGTGAGCGTTTTACGCCGATCATCGCCATTACAGCCAGCGCAATGAAAGAAGAATATGGTCGATGTATCAATGCAGGTATGAACGATTGTTTAACCAAGCCGTTTTCAAGACAAAATTTAGCCTTGATGCTGGATAAGTGGCTGGGAAGTTTAGTGTCTAAAGACGCTTAATTCAGACAGGCAAATACTGTTTTTTCTGCATGTGAACTTGCTGAATTAAAGTGCTTGCTTACCATTGATGGCAAGGACATCATTCTGTATCGCAATAAATTTCCTTATAGTTAAGCAGCAAACTTGCTTCATTTTCAAACAGGTAGCTTAAAGAAAGTCCTGAAATTTTGATATCATCACCCAGAGCCTGTCGACGTCTAATCTGAGTAAGTAATGAACTTATTGGCGCAGGCATTGCTGATAATTCCTCACTTGTGCTGGATTCCAGTCTGAAAAATTCGGCCAGAACACCCCACTGATCTTTGTTCAGTGTGTCGTTCAGAGTGTCAAGATTGCGCAGTCTGTCCGACAGTGACAGGGCTTCTGTACCTCGGCCATCCTGAAACCACAACATCAGATCACTCTCCGTTAGTAACTCATTCCAGAATTCAGCCAGTTCGGTATCTGATAAGACACCGGCAGAATAACCGGAGACTGCCACTGCAGTATCGGGTTTGAGAGTCTGAAGCTCTGTAACGGTCTGGCTGAAGTGATGCTGTAGCAGAAGTCGTTGGCCTTCGTCATTCCAGTCCTGGTCATTAATTTCTTCAGACAGGTACCAGCTGCTGATCTCCAGATCCGGGAATTCCTCAATTAGTAATTGTGCCTGGCTTATTGAGCGTTGCCTGAGTGTATCAAGATAACTTTCCAGGTTTTCTGCTCCGGATTCTGCGGTTTTATCAAACCATTCAGGGTCGGAATAGAGGCCAATTTGTAAGTCGATATTACTCAGACTGGCAGCATGACCAATGACTTCAAGAAAGGGTTCACCATCAGCTGTTGATGCGTAACGATAGTCGGTCTCACCATAGGCTGTCCATTGCAGGGTCAGTCTGTCGATGCCGGTGGCTTTCAACAGCCTGAAACGTTCAATCCAGATAGATTCTGAATATTGCAGATCAACATTAAGCGGCTGGTAAAACAATTGATCAACTGGATTCTCAGGACAAAACTGAGCGTAAACGGAATTCCATCCACCCAGGCAAAGACAAGTTATTAGTATCCTGATCATTAAAAGGCCTTTTTATCCAAAAATGTCTGGTCAGTTTATTCCGCTTGTTGCCACCGGGATTTAGCCTGAGCAGGCTTGAGGAACCTGATCTTCCTCTAAATCACCGATTTAAGCTACAGACATCTCGATCATAAACGGAGATATCTATAGCGGCATTAATCCAAAAGCAGTCCAGATGTATTTTATCCAGCCAGATTTATGAATACTGTTAACCTGCTCACTAAAAGTCGGTAATCAGAATTTATGACTCAGGGTATAAGGTCGTATTTAATTAGAACGATTTACTGTGATGCTGGCCAGCCTTCTGCAAGCTGGCCGCTTTGATGACAGCCGATGGAATAGTTAAATTGAAAAGTCTGCAAACAAGCTGTGAACTGGAATTTGCTGGCTAATATCCAGAGCAGTTTAAATTCACTTTGATCGAAAGCAGAATGATAGTTTCCCGTATTAGGCAATCAGCCAGGACACCAGTTTCATAATATGTTCTTAGTAGCTCTGGTATTCCCAACTAGAGTAACTGAACAAATGATAGTTGCAAGAAAGTAAACAGCTTGCAGCAGAGAAATACCTATAGTGTACTTCTCTCTCGTCAATACAGGTTGAGATTCTATAAATATGGTCATTATAAAACACCTGCGCCAAGTAAAACATAAGCTAATAGTGAGAACATGGATTATAAATTTTTAATACTGAAACTGGTACGGCAGGATCTTTCATGAAGAAGGGGATTTACGAATTTATAAATATCGAAATACAAAGGACCACGTTATAGCTTTAATTTGAACCTTTGATAGTCGTTAAAGAATTTTAAGACTTGAAAGGTCTTTTAAATGGTGCGGACGGAGAGACTTGAACTCTCACACCTTACGGCACTGGAACCTAAATCCAGCGCGTCTACCAATTCCGCCACGTCCGCACAGGCCGCGCATTATACTTGAACTTTACCCGGAATACTTCACTTACGCGCTAAATAAAGGATTAAGCGTTAAGCTCTAATCAGCGCGCAATAACTGCAAAGGTTTTTGTCTTAGTACTGACATGGTTGCTACCAGAGCGGTGATAACGCTTAAGGCGGTTATTGCGATAATACTAAAGGCCGTAATTCCCCAGGATAGCTCCCAGATGCTGTCGAAAACAAACCAGGAAATGGCATATGAGATCAGCAGACTCATACTGACTCCGACAAAAGCAGCAAAGAAGCCGAGAATTCCAAATTCAATCTGAATCATGCTTTTTACATCTGCAAAGTTGGCGCCAAGAATCTTTAACAGGTTGATTTCCCAGAAACGGGTTTTCACTTCATAGCGAGCTATTGAGAAGAGTACAACCAGTCCTGCAAAAATGGCCAGATAAGCCATGACTTTAATGCCCCAGCTAATCTGGTTGGTAATATCCAGTATGCTGGCAACCAGTTGGCCAACATTAATGATTGAAATGTTGGGAAGCGTTTCCACAATTTCATTTTGAATGCTCAGGTGCTGCTCTTCGGGTACATTACTGACGGCTGCTATAAAGGTTTTTGGTGCTGGATCCAGAACTCCGGGCTGAAATGAGATGAAGAAATTTGGTTGAAAGGAGTTCCAGTCCACCGTGCGGAAATTCATTACTCTGCCGCTGATAGGGACACTTTGCACATCAAAACTGATGACGTCGCCTATATTGGCATTGATGCGCTCGGCAAAGTCCAGCTCCAGAGAGATGCCCGGCAGTTCATCGGATCCAAATACCCAGGGGCCGTCCCAGACTTCACCAGCGACCAGTTCTTCAGAGCTTTTCAGGGTGTCCTGATAGGTCAGATTAACAGATCGGCGGCGTTGCATCTGTTCGTCAGGTGTTTCTTCCATATCAGTAATCTCGCCGGCATTAATGCTTTCCATACGGGCACGGACCTGTGGTGAAACAAAAGCGAGTTGATGTCCATAGCTGGCGAGAATCGTCTCAAGCGGCTCAAGTTGATCAGGCTGTATGTCGAACATAAAGAAATCCGGTACCGAAAAATCATCGGGCTGGGCTATTTCTTCCTGCAGCCCTTTTTCAATCTGCGGAATCAGGTTGACCAGCAGAGAGCCAAGTCCAATGGCCAGAAAACAGGAAATTGCCCCCATCCGATTGCGATTTAAATTTCTTAAGGCAAGCTTTTGTACCACAGAAGCGTGGTTTGAAAATGACCCACAGTATTTAAGGATATACCAGGCAACCATACCGAGCAGGAAAATCGCAGCCAGAAAAGAGGCGATAAAAAGACTGCCAATCAGCACGGAAGAAGACTGCCAGATTGCCAGTGTCCAGAACACCAGCAGTATTGGCGCATAGCTTACGGCGTGACGCTGCCAATGTGGCAAGGTCTTGCTGGGCTGGATTTTTTCATGGAACAGGGCGATGGGGTGCAGATCGTAAATTTTTGACAGAATCGGCAGACAGCAGATTACGCTGCCGATGGTGCCTAAAAATAAGGCCAGCATAAAGGAGCTTAGTTCCATCTGATTCTGGAAGCCGCGCGGTAGAAAATTTTCAAATAATTGCGGTAACACCGGCATGCTGAGGTAACTGATGATGCTGGCTATAATGGCGCTGATAGCGCCAAGTAGCACAATTTGTATCAAGGTCATCAGGTAGGCTTGCTTTGGCGTACCTCCCAGGCACATTAATATCGCCATATCTTTGAAGCGACTGGTAAAGAAAGAACGGAACAGATAGGCAGCACCAACGCCGGCCAGAAATAAAGCAATCAGGGCAATCAAGCCCAGATAATCATTCATATAGGCCAGAATGCGGCCCAGATCTTCACTACGTTCCTGATGGGTAGTCATACTCAAGCGACGAGTATCACCCAGTATTTCGAGTTCTGCCTGCCGGAACTCGTCTTCCCAGGTGTCCATATTGACGTCTTCGTTAAACTTGTAGAAGCGTGAATAATTAATGCGACTGCCCAGCTGAATCAGACCGGTGGCCTGTATCTGGTCGAGGCCCATATAGATGGCCGGGAAATTGGACATCACAGAAATAGTACTACTGGGGTCGATTTCGATAATGTCACTGATGGTGTAATCCATGGCGCCGATCCTGATGCTGTCTCCTGGATTCAGGCCGAGGGTCAGCATCAGACTTTCAGCTACCCAGATTGAATTTGAGGCAAACAGTTGCTGACGAAGTTCATCAGTCAGTACACCACCTTCTCTTAATACGAACTCACCGTATTGGGGGTAGTTTTCATCTATTCCAATAAGCTGGCTCATACGTGAAGCATCATTGCCGGCCACCATAGAGAGAAACGAAATCTGATCGGAATACTCATAATCAGCATTAAAAATATTATCAGCCAGTGTAAATTCGACTTCCGTCAATGGCGCATTACCCGAAATCTGTGCGTCGGCTGTGAGGATGGCTCTGGAGTTATTGTTCAGATGTGTATCAATGGAATTTTTAAAGGAGTCCAGCGCAATAAAACCAATCAGTCCAATAGACAGGTTGATAATAAAGAAGAGACTGAACCTGAAATTATTGGTGATTTCCTTCCAGGCGAGTTTAAGCCACAGCATCAGATGAATTTGCCTCCCTGCAGGCGCAACTGGCGGCCACAGCGCAGGGCCAGTTGTTCATTATGAGTAACAAAGAGGAGCGTCATATTATGCTGTGCAACCAGGGAGAAGATCATATCGCTGATATGTGCGCCGGTGGCATTGTCCAGGTTTCCTGTTGGTTCATCGGCCAGTAAAATGCTGGGCCTGACGACCATGGCGCGGGCAATCGCAACTCGCTGACATTCGCCGCCACTGAGTTGATGAGGGAAGTGGTCTATCCTATGTCCGAGGCCGACTTGTTCCAGAGCTTCACGGGCTTTTTCGACAGAGGCCTTGTCTTTAAAAAGGTCCAGCGGCAGGGAAACATTTTCCAGCGCTGTCAGGTGTGTCATTAAATGAAACTGCTGGAAAATAATGCCGATGTTGAGTGCCCTGAATTTTGACAACTGCTCTTCGTTAAGTTTTTGCATATTCTGTTCGTTCAACAGTATTTCACCGGAACTCGGACTATCGAGACCGGCAAGTAAGGTCAACAAAGTGGATTTTCCGCTACCGGATTGCCCGAGAATGGCGACACTTTCTCCGGCTTCCATGCCCATGTTCAAATCTTTGAGAACTTCAATGGTTTCAGAGCCGCCGGCCGTTTCAAAATTTTTATGGAGACTTTTGACTTCAAGAATCATGCAATGCCTTAATAGGGGAGTAAGGGGATTAAAAATTGATAAACGTTTTCGGCAACAATTCTGCTGCCTGCCAGATTGGGGTGGATGCCATCCGCCTGATTCAGTTCAGGTATCGCCGCAACATCTTGCAATAAAAAAGGCATCAATGGCAAATCATACTCAGCAGCGAGATCTGGAAAAACCTGAGCGAATTCCGAGGTGTATTCAGGACCCATATTCGGAGGTGTCAGCATGCCGGTGAGTGCTACTCGAACATCATTGGCCAGCGCGATTTCAATGGCTGAAGCCAGATTAAGTTTCATATTTTCAACAGTCAAACCACGCAGTCCATCATTTGCACCCAGGGCCAGGATGACCAGGTCAGGTTCAGAACGTACATACCATTGCATACGTTCTCTTGCACTGGCGGAAGTAGAACCGCTGATGCCGGCATTGATTACATTAATATGACCATATCCCTCAGTACGCAGACGTTCGGCAATCAGATTAGGAAATGCCTGATCCGGTTCCAGCCCCAGACCTTCGGTGAGTGAATCTCCCAGAAACAGCACAGTAAATGTCTCTTGCGCTCGCGCCAGAGGACTCATCAGTAACAACAGACTAAAGACGATTCTAATTAACATCGGTTCATTCTATATTAAACTCAGAGATTTTATATCTTAAAAACGTGCAATAAATGTCGAAGGCATTGAGTTTTTCGACTTTGGGTATATTGCAGCAGTGATTTATTCACATGCAAGTATTTCACGGCTCATATCCGAAACTTCACGAATCAGTTAAGCTTGCTTGTTGTGGATTGTTTCTGCTTAAGTTGCTGGTATTAAAAATAATAATATAGGGGGCTCTATGTGTGATTCACATCCTGGAAAAAGTCTTTTAAACGAGGCTGATAAGAAAATAAGTAAGAATAGTAAGGATAATACGGAATACAGATCAGCTGCGTGTGCGGGGGTTTCACGGCGGGATTTGCTTAAACAGGGCACAGTAGCCGCAGTTTCCGGTGTGGCCGCGGCAGCTTCCGGGCGGCTGAGTGCACAGACTGGTTCTGTTGAAAATTCAGCCGGGCAGAGATCTACAGATGCGCCGGTAGGTGAACTGTTCAGGGCATTTGTGCGTCAACCAGCAGGTGCTGATATTCAGGATGTGCGCCTTTTACCCATTCGCGAGAACATGGTGGTGGTGCGCAGTGAAGCCGCTCAATGTTGCTACACCATAATAAACCAGGCCCTGGGTGAAAACGGGGAGGGTTCCCGTGGAGATGAAGCACGCATTCTCGGTCATGGTGGCGTGGGTATTGTAGAAGCCGTTGGGCCTTCGGTTCGACGGGTTAGACCGGGGGACCGGGTGCTGGTTACCAATACGCCCAATTGTGGTGAGTGCTATAACTGTTTGCGCGGCCGTGGCGATATTTGCCAAATGAATCCTTCTGCCGGTGAGCCCCTGGTTGCAATTGGTGAATTAGCTGATGGCCGACCGGTTGTACAACATAATAATACCGGTGGTTTTGGTGAGCTGATGGTGACCTATGAGTGGTATTGTGTGCCGGCTTTTACTGATGCTTCTCCAGGTGAACTGGCAATGCTGGGTTGTGTGGGGGCTTGTGGCCTGGGAGCAGTGACAACCTTTGTGCCCGCTGATTTTGGCTCCAATGTTGTTGTCTTTGGAGCTGGGCCGGTCGGCCTGAGCGCCATTCAGGGCGCCAGAATTATGGGGGCTGCCCAGGTTATTGCAATTGAGCCTATCGCTGCCCGTCGTCAACTGGCTTTAAGCCTTGGAGCGACTCTGGCGCTTGATCCTAATTCCGAAGGTGATCAACTGGTGCAACATATTCGGGATTTATGCAGCGGGCCGACAGACAGAAAGCTGATCGGAGGTCGCGATAGCCGAAGTGACAGTGATAGTCGCGGAGCAGATCTGGTGGTTACCTCAGTAGGTGCTGATTTCCGTATACCACTAGTAGAAAGAGGTCCTGATCCAAGCGCATTGCTGCCAACCCGACAAGCTTGGGAGTGCACACGTGCTGCCGGCAGACTGGTCACCCTTGGCTTACCGCGTGGAGATATCAGTTTGCCGGCAGGTACCTGGTCAAATCGCGGACGTATACATTATGCTGGTCAGTATGGAGGTGTAAATGCCAAGTCAGATGTCCCACGTTTTGTGCAACTTATTAATCAGGGGCTTTTTGATGCGGGTGCTCTGGTTACTATGACCGTCCCATTGGATCAGACCAAACAGGCATTTCAGGCAGTGGCTGATAGAACTACGGTTGGGGCAGTTGTCACTTTTTAATCCAGTGAACAGAAGCTTGATGGTCGTGTATGAAGACAAAAGTGAAGTAATGAATACAAAATTTTGGTAGTGCTTCAGTTTGAAATTTCTAATGTGGCGTAGAAGCCGCCGCTTCTGTCATGTTCACCCTTCGATCTTTCCTTCCCATTTTTCCGGCGCTGCGGAACTCGTCGCTATGCTCCTCAGACAGTCCTCGCGCTTAATCGGAAAAATACTCAGGAAAAAAGCATCTCAATGGGTTCACATGGCAGGAAGGGCGGCTTTCCGAGCATTGTCGACTTTTAAAGGATGTTTAATGCGCACAGTCTTGATGACGAGCTATCAGGTCGGAGACCGTCTGACGACAGGCAGAAATTTGCTCCTGCAATTTCTACATTCCCGCCATCGCTGGCGGTCAGATGATGTCAGCCGAGTCTGTATATGGGTGAGGCAAGCGTTACAAAGCACTACTTTGTGCGCCGACGAACGACGCCCATCTGTGATGGGTGGCCGGTCCGGAATTGGTTTTGGCGTGTCGACGAAAGGAAAGCATCTCATCATGACTGAAGCTTACAGAAAAATTTCAAACTAAAGCACTACCAAAATTTTGCAGGTTTTGACAGGTTTGGCTAAAACCGATCATTGCAAACAAAAAAGGCCGAAGTTTTATGCTTCGGCCTTTTTTATTTAATTAAGGACAGTGTGGAAATTACATTTGCAGTAATTCACTATAAACCACGGCAACAAAGGCATCGCCGTCGCTCCAGCGATCATCATATTCTGCTGTAAAGTTACTGGCCTGTATCTGTCTCAAGCTCATGCCGCTGGCAATGGCGCTTCTTACCCGGTTACGGATGGTGACAAAAATACCTAACTGTTCTTCAACTTCGGCACGGCTGCTGACCACGCCATGCCCAGGCAGAAAGCGCGTGTCTGCGTTGGAAATATCCAGAAGCTTCTGATAGGACGCCATGATGCCATGAAAACTACCATTATTGCCGGCATCCACCCTTGGATAAGCGATTGTACGGAACACATCGCCGGTATGGATGATATTGGCATTTTTGAAATAGACGAAAGCATCACCATCAGTATGCCCCGGGCCATTATAGAAAACATGTATATCTTCTCCGTTCAGGTGAAAGTCCATGGAGTCTGGAAAAGTGACTACCGGCAGACTCATGCGTTGCTCATCAGTCAGCATGCCCATATTGCCTTCACTGTAACCTGCTGCCAGCCGTGAGCGGACATTTTCATGCGCGAAGATAATAGCTCCCTGACGAGCCATATTCAGATTGCCACCAACATGATCGCCATGAATATGAGTATTGAAAACATAACGCACTGGCTGATCAGTCAATTCGGCTACAGCATCGAGAATTTTTCTTGAAAGTGGCGCGAACTGGTCATCAATCAAAAAGACGCCGTCTTCTCCTATGGAAACGCCGATATTTCCTCCCTGTCCTTGGAGGTAGTAAAGATTTTCGGCTAATTGATGAGGAATGATTTCCACATCATTCATATCCCCCTGGGCTAAAACCTTGATGGGAATAATCAGTAGGCACGCCAGCACCATGTTTTTAGCCTGTGACTTTAATCTCAGCATGTTGATCTCCTTGCTTTTATTATTCGTATCTATTTTATTGATCTGCCTCTGAGAATACGTTGCTGCGTGTATTTCATCAATATTTTCCGACTGTCAATTGCGCAAAAAATGAGAAAAGTTCAGCAAAATAGATAGGATAAGTTGTTCTAGTATAAAAAATACTAGTATAATTTAGGCTATTATTAACTGGCATAGCTTATTTGGCGTAATACTGAAGTCATAAATGAATACTAAAATACTGTGTTTGGCAGCGCTTAGTCTGGGTAAGGCCTCCGGTTATGACATCGGAAAGAGGCTGGAAGAACCCCTGGGTTTTTTTGTTGATACAGCGAAGAGCGGTGTTTATCCGGCACTTAAATGTTTGCATGAAGAAGGTTTGGTTCAATATGAAGATATTGAGCAATCTTCCTTGCCGAATAAAAAGATATTTGAATTAACGGACAAAGGCAGAAATCTGTTAAAGGCAGAATTGGAAGCGCTGGCACCAACACACAAGCTCCGATCCCAGTTCATGTTACTGCTGTTTTTTGCGGAAATGCTGTCAACTGACCGGCTGGAAGCAATTATTAATGAACGTATACAGGATGCGGAATGCTTCTTGCAGGAAGTGCCCAAGTTACAAAAGTATGTTGAAAATAATATAGGACAACAATTTCTGCTCGATTTCCTTATAAACAAAGCGAATGTTGAAAAGGAATATCTACAGCAGAATTTGGAATCCTTGATAGCCAAGATGAAATTGAAGGATAAGCAAGATATGCAGGATCTGGAGATACAGTTTAAGGAAATGGAGAATATTAATGAATAAATCAATCGGGATTTCCTTGGGTGTTTGTGCAGCGCTGGCTATATGGATGGCCGTGGGCATGACCCTTGGTGAGAATGAGCAGGCAAATGCTGTTGCGGATACTGGACTTGCTTCTACACGCAGTGTGGATAACCGTGTACTTGTAGAAGTCACAGAAATGCTGGCAGAAGAAGTAACCAGCTACATAGTCAGCAATGGCAGCGCTGTGCCTGATCGTGAAGTTGAGTTACGCGCTGAAACGACAGGCCAAATTGACCAGATTTTGGTTAGCGAAGGTTCTTATATTGAAGAAGGCAGTGTCATTATGCGTCTGAAAATGGACGACCGTATGATTCGGCAGGAGCAGGCGAACATAACCTTGCAGGAAAGACAACGACTGTATGAGGCCATGGTTAATCTGAAGGAAAAGGATTTTGCTTCATCAACTGAAGTCGATACAGCTCTAACGCAGTTGAAGCTTGCTGAGGTTGAAGTGGAAAGAATTGGTCTGGAGATTGAAAAGACCTTTATTCGTGCGCCCTTCAGTGGCTACATCGAAGAAAATATTGTTGATCTTGGTGAGTATGTAGGTATTGGCAATGAGCTGGTGCGAATTGTTGATAACGATCCATTAATCGTGAACACCTATATTTCACAAAATGATGTTGAGTTTCTTGAATTGGGTACAGAAGTCCAGGTCGTACTGGTGAACGGACGACAGAGAAGCGGGCAGATTCGTTTTATATCGCCGCGGGCAAACGAAGCGACACGTACGTTTCGAGTCGAGATTGCCGTACCAAATGCAGAAGGAATAAGGACCGGGAGCAGCGTAACAGCAAGAATTCCACGTCAACAGGTGGCTGCACATTATATTTCTCCAGGCTTATTAACGTTGGATAACAATGGTGATATTGGCGTCAAGACCTTGAATCTGGAAGGGTTGGTTGAATTTCATCCGGTCACTATCGTGACTTCTGATGTAAATGGCATGTGGGTGAGCGGTTTACCGGTCCGGGCCAGAATTATCACTTCCGGGCAGGGCTTTGCCCCTATTGGTGAGGCGGTCAGAGTCACCAGAGCGGCAAATGAAAGTCGCAGCAGGGAAACAGAAGTATCACCATATATGCAGGCACAATAGGCGTTGAGCACGATTCTGGCTTAGGAAGAATATTGATATGAATACATTGATAGACGCAGCTTTTTCACGACCCAAGGTTGTAATTTTAATGTTGCTGGCAATTATGGTTGCGGGTGCTTATGCCTATATCACCATTGCCAAAGAATCCATGCCGGATATTCCTATTCCTATTGTTTATGTATCGATGGTACATGAAGGTATTTCACCTGAAGATGCTGAGCGTTTGCTGGTTTTACCTATGGAGAGGGAATTACAGTCGATAGAAGGTTTGAATGAAATGTCTGCTACCGCTTCTGAAGGTCATGCTTCAGTGACCATGGAGTTTGATGCAGGCTATGATATTGATCAGGCACTAATCGAAGTCAGGGAGCAGGTAGACCGCGCTCGCGTCGAATTACCTCCGGAAACACTCGAACCAACTGTTAATGAAGTGAATATATCGGAATTTCCGGTATTGTCGGTATCCCTGTCAGGAAGAGTAGCTGAAAGGACCTTGATTACGATTGCAAGAGATTTGCAGGACAGAATTGAAGCGCTTCCCAATGTGCTGGAAGTCACCATTGGTGGTGACCGGGAAGAAATGCTCGAAATACTGATAGAGCCCTCTGTACTGGATGCCTATGAATTATCTTTCGTGGATATTTCAAACCTTGTCAGCAACAATAATCAATTAATCGCCGCTGGAGCACTGGATTCCGGGGCAGGCAGAATGATCTTAAAGGTGCCAGGTGTCATATCTGAACTGGACGATATCCTGACAATGCCGATCAAGGTGCTGGATGACCGGGTGGTTACTTTTCAGGATGTTGCCAGCATAAGAAGAACTTATAAGGACCCGGAAAGCTTTGCCAGAATTGACGGTGAAAATGCTGTAGTTCTGGAAATTTCCAAAAGGACAGGGGCGAATATTATTGAAACCATTGAAAATGTTCGTGCCTTGATAAGTGCTAGCCAGGATGCGTGGCCTGCTTCTATTAATGTCACTTACCTGCTGGATGGTTCTGAACAGATTCGAACAATGTTAGGCGACCTTGAGAATAATGTTATCACTGCCATTATTCTGGTCATGATAGTGGTCATAGCCGCTCTCGGTGTTGGTCCTGCCATGCTGGTTGGATTAGCCATACCAGGCTCATTTCTGGCAGGAATACTGATCATCTATGGAATGGGTCTGACCATGAATATGATTGTGTTATTCAGCCTGATTCTGGTTGTCGGCATGCTGGTTGATGGCGCAATTATCACGATTGAATTGGCAGAACGGCTCAGGTCTGAGGGTCTCGTTAAAAAGGATGCCTTTGCCCAAGCAGCCAAGCGTATGTCATGGCCGATTATTGCATCAACGGCTACGACCCTGTCGGTTTTTCTTCCCCTGCTTTTCTGGCCGGGCATGGTTGGTGAGTTTATGAAGTATTTGCCGATCACTGTCCTGTTTACCCTGAGTGCCTCATTGTTCATGGCGCTCTGTTTTATACCGGTACTGGGAGGAGTGATTGGTCGGCAGGTCAGTGCTGCAACAGTTGCCAGGACTGACCACGTCAGCCACCAAAGTGTTAAAAATGCCAGAGGTCTAACCTTGAAATATTTAAAGCTGCTTTGGACCTTGCTTCATCATCCTGGCAAGGTACTTGCCTTTACAATTGTATTTTTGGTAGCTGCCTACACTGCTTATGGAATACTTGGTAAGGGTGTTGAATTTTTTCCTTATCAGGAGCCGGAATTTATTCAGGTGGAGGTGCATGCCAGAGGAGATTTATCGATTTACGAAAAAGATCAGATCATGGCTCAGGTGGAAAGTCGTTTACTCAGTATGGATTACCTGGATGCCGTATACACCAGAACTTCCAGCGGTGGTGGCCAGAATTCTGGCACTGAAGATACCATCGGAAGCGTACAACTGGAATTTGTTGATTGGTCTTTGCGGCCAACTGCCGTTGAGATTCAGCAAATTGTGCGCAGCAGATTGGGTGATGTGCCTGGTATTCAGATTGAAATTGCTGAACAGGAAAACGGCCCGGCCGCAGGTAAGCCGGTAGAGCTAAAAGTAAGTTCAGAAGACTCGAGCAAACTTGATGGGGCAGTAGCTCGTATCCTGGATGTGATGAATCAAATTGGTGGTTTTACGAATGTTGAGGATAACCGGACATTACCGGGTATCGAATGGGAGTTACTCGTCGACCGTGAAGAAGCAGCGAGATTTGGCGCTAATATTTCAAGTCTTGGCAGTGCGGTTCAGCTACTGACAACTGGCCTTAAATTATCAGAATATCAACCCGATGATGCCGATGAGGAGCTCGACATACGCTTGCGTTTTAATGATGTTAACCGGAATATGGAACAACTGAACCAGTTGAGCATACCAACGGCGAATGGACTCATTCCCATTGGTAATTTTCTGCATTTTGAAACATCCCAGAAAACCGGCATTATTAATCGCGTCGATGGAGCACGCACCCTGACAATTATGGCTGATGTTGAAGATGGTTTATTGGCTGCAAACCAGATTAACCTGTTGAGAAATGCCCTGTTGGAATTGCCTTATGAGCCGGGTGTAAATGTGAGTTTCGGCGGTCAGGATGCAGATCAGGCCGAAGCCTCATCATTCCTTATGAAGGCCTTCGCGGTTGCTGTTGTCTTTATGGTTGGCATTTTATTAACCCAATTCAATAACTTTTATCAGTCATTTCTGATTATCTCGGCTGTCATTTTTTCAACGGCGGGTGTACTGATTTTCCTTATCATCAGTGGACAGCCCTTTGGTATCGTCATGTGCGGTATTGGTGTAATTGCCCTGGCGGGAATAGTCGTTAACAATAATATTGTATTGATAGATACCTATAACGAAATCAGAAGAGATACCCAGCTTTCTGTTAAAAAGGCTGTCATAGAAACTGCTGCCCAACGACTGCGTCCTGTCTTACTGACATCTATTACTACTATACTGGGGCTGGTTCCAATGGTGCTTGCTATCAGTATAGATATTATTGATCAGGAGGTGATTGTTGGAGGCCCTTCCACACAAATGTGGGTGCAACTGTCAACGGCAATAGCCGGAGGACTGTTTTTTGCGACCATGCTTACCCTGATTTTTACACCTTGCATGCTGGTGCTTGGGGAAAAAGTGTTCAGGAAAAAATCCACTCGCAAACCAGCAACCGTTCGACCCCGGCAGTCTGTCCCGCAAACGGTAATGGACGCAAATTAGTACCACTGCCAGTAATTATTGTCTCCAGGGAGCTGCCTTTTGGCAGGCTCCCTCCATTGGCTTGATTCAGTAATAAACTCTTGGCTTGCTGAATCATTAGTTGGGAAAAGCCCCTCTCAGGCATGTTAGAATGCTTTCTTTGATCAACGATAATTCTAACAATATAAATAACTTTACTATTCGATAAGCGACTAGTTTGAGGAGCAGTTTATTATGACCCTGATACGTCAACAGGATGTCATCCAGAGTGTAGCCGATGCCCTGCAATATATTTCCTATTATCATCCGCTGGATTATATCCAGGCCGTATATCGGGCTTATGAGCGGGAGGAGTCGCCGGCTGCCAAGGATGCCATGGCGCAGATATTAACCAATTCCCGCATGTGTGCCGAAGGCAAGCGACCAATTTGTCAGGATACAGGCATCGTGGCCATTTTTGTGTATGTGGGCATGGATGTGCAGTGGGAAGCGGACATGGGCCTGGAAGAGATGATCAATGAAGGCGTGCGTCAGGCTTATACGCATCCTGATAATGTTCTGCGTGCCTCGATCGTCAGTGATCCAGCTGGTGCGCGCAAGAACACCAAGGATAATACGCCCGCTAATATTCATTACAAAATTGTGCCGGGTAACAAGGTTGAATTCAAACTTGCTGCGAAAGGTGGCGGATCAGAAAACAAATCCAAACTGGTCATGCTGAATCCCAGCGATAGTATTGTGGACTGGGTATTAAAAACATTACCGACTATGGGAGGAGGCTGGTGTCCTCCAGGCATGCTGGGTATTGGCATTGGAGGCACGGCGGAAAAAGCCGTGCTGATGGCCAAGGAAGCGCTTATGGATCATATCGATATTGATGAATTGCGGGCTCGCGGGCCACAAAACACTGTTGACGAATTACGCCTGGAACTGATGGACAAGGTCAATGGCCTTGGTATTGGAGCTCAAGGCATAGGCGGTCTGACAACTGTTGTGGATGTCAAAATAAAGGATTTCCCAACCCATGCAGCTTCAAAACCGGTCGCCATGATTCCCAATTGTGCGGCAACACGGCATATACATTTTACTCTGGATGGTTCAGGCCCTGCAGAATTAATACCACCTAAACTGGAAGATTGGCCGCAGGTCACCTGGCAGGCTTCTGCGAATGCACGCCGTGTAAATCTTCAGACAGTGACTCGCGAAGAAATAGCGCAATGGCTGCCAGGTGATACGATATTACTGAGTGGCAAAATGCTGACCGGCAGGGATGCGGCACACAAACGTCTGATCGATATGTATAAAAACGGAGAGCAATTGCCGGAAGGCGTCGATCTGAAAGGCAAGTTTATTTATTACGTGGGGCCGGTTGATGCGGTGCGTGACGAAGTGGTTGGACCTGCTGGCCCCACTACTGCAACCCGTATGGATAAGTTCACGGATGCTTTACTGGAACAAAGTGGCTTGCTGGGCATGATCGGTAAGGCTGAGCGTGGCCCCGTTGGTATTGCTGCCATTAAAAAGCATAAAGCTGTGTATTTGATGGCTGTGGGCGGTGCGGCATATCTGGTTTCAAAAGCGATTCGAAAATCGCGTATTGTGGCTTTTGAAGATCTGGGTATGGAAGCAATTCACGAGTTCGAGGTTGAAGACATGCCGGTAACCGTTGCTGTTGATGTTAACGGTGTATCCGTTCATGAAACCGGCCCTGCCGAGTGGTATGCAAAAATACACAAGGCTGAGCCTGTGGAAGTAAAGTAGCAGTATAAAATCAGCGTCCAATACAGGTAAGTAATCTGCTTGGCACAGTCAAAAAGACCCGGCCTGTCAGGATTTTCCACCCCAGGTTCCCATGAAAAAGTTATCACTCAGAGGATTTCTTTTTCTTGGGGCCAGTTCTCTTTCTTTGAATTCAGATGGTATTTCATCTTTGGGGAGCTGGTAGCCAATGGCTATTGTGGCTATTGCTTTATAACGTTCTGGAACCTCAAATTTTTCACTGACGAGTGCGGCTGAAAAACCGGCCATCTGATGGCTCATCAGTCCCAGATCGGCAGCTTGTAAACAGAGTGATACTGAAGCGGCTCCGGTATCATAAGCTGCCAGGCCATTGGGTTGATCATTCATGCTGAATAGCGTGTCATGGCAAGCAGCTATCAACACCGGTACATTTTTGCACCAGGCCTGATTACCTTCCATTAAACAATCAAACAGTTTCTGCCAGGCTTCGGGGTTTTCAGTTTTATCACAAACGATGAAGCGCCAGGGCTGATCGCCAAAACAGGATGGAGCCCAGCGGGCGGCTTCCAACAAGGCTGAAAGTTGTTGTTTGCTGACTGGACGAGCAGGATCAAAGGCCACGCCACTCCATCGCTTGCTGATAGCTTCAAGAATTTCTGCGCTGCTTTCTATGGTTTTCTTAATCATTTATTACTATTTCCTTTTTTTTCAACATTTATTCAAATTCAACTTCGGGAATTCAAGATTAGTCACACATATCGCTGTATGGGTTGCTGAGCTGCAAATCAATTTCCATGCTCTCGCCAGAAATTTTTATACTGTTTTTTGTGAAGCTCAGATCATGACCATCGCGTACCGCATGATCAAATTTGTAAATTGGGCTTATCGGCATTCTGTTGCCCAATTCTTCATAGGCTGAGCTGGCCTCGGCGACTTTTTCGTTCCGTACCTGATAGGAACTTAGTGCTTTTTCACCATGCTTATGACGCATCATGCGTTGTGCTACAGAGGGTGATAATAAAGAAGCAGTAGCATTATTGCCGCCGAAGCCTTTGGCGTTAAGCAAAATAGCCTCTAACTGCTGAGGATCAATTTCACGATGTTCCAGCAAAAAGTCCAGATGCTGCTGATGCACATCGTCTGCGATAGCGTCGGTAGTTAGTATGCCGGGGATAATGCCGTGTTTCCAGATGCCAAGACTGCTGCATAACTGGTCGGCGCCGGCACAGGCAATGGAGTGTCCAATATAGGATTTTACGGCGCTGACGGGCCAGTTTTCGATGCCAAAATGTGCTGCTACCTCATCGAAGATAGCTGACTCAGTCACCCGGTTTTGTGGTGTGCCGGTTCCATGCGCCTGTACAAAAGTTTTATGACGCAGGGCCTGTTCACCCAGCACAGCTTTGGTTGCTGCTGCGGCTTTAGCTACGGTCAGGTAATTGCCGATTCCAGGGCTGGCAATGGATTTTTTATGACCATCAGCATTGACGAATACATCATTGATGGCGCCATGAATATTTGCACCCAGGTTGAGAGCCAACTCATCGTCGAAAAGCACGACAAACTGGGCTGACTCAGCAAGGGTGAAGCCGGCATTATTGGCAAAGGGTCGGCAGGCGCGACGATAGTTTGGTTCTGAAAGGCCGTCCAGTGCGCGTAGTTTTTCGTCATCGGCAAGTGCCCCCATGGCGCTATAGCCTTCAAATATTTCCGGTGACAAAGGTGCTTCACTGTTACCGACAACGACGACGCGATGAGTACCATTCTGAATATCACGAATAGCCTGATTCAGGCTGTAATGGAATGAAGCGCAGGCTCCGATGTTACAGGCAGTCTTGCCAATATTGCCTAACATATAGGCATTGATAAAATCAGCAGGCATTTCAGCCAGACCCAGAGGCAACTGCTTCGAGGTAACTCTTTTACCGAGCAGGCGTGCCTGTAGCATCCCGGCATTACCGTTGTAATCCAGCTGGCTCATCCCCGATCCGGCATAAACGGCGATCTGATCCGGATTGACATTGGCTCTGACGGTTTCCCAATCGATACCCATTGAGAAAAGGGCGTCGGATGCGCCATAAATGGTCATTTGTAAACTACGGGGATGATTACGGGAGGGGTAAAGTCCGGCCGGATCAAAACCCGAAGGCAATTGCCCGGCGCAGTTTACCGAGCCCTGATAAATGTCCGGCAACATGGTTTCCAGATTGCCGCTGACAATAACCTGGCTTAATTTGTCGGTTAGCGCACTGACCTGCCAGTTTGATGGAATGCGCTCAGGCAATTTACGGGTAGGCAGTGTAAAGCTTAATGACTCTCCTTCAATAGGAGAGAGAACGGCGTTGCTGTGCTGATAGAGTTGTGAATTATCAAAGAGGTTGGTTTCAAGCTTACGAATCAAGGTGCTGTTGAGGATTAATTCACGATGAAATGTAAGAAATTCTTCCAGGTTAATCACTTCACTGGTGGCATTCAGCCATTTTCCTTCAGGGCACTTAATCAGGCCCATTAACACGGCCAGATTTATCAGCGTCTGGTCAGCTTCAGCCTGGCTGAGCTTGTCGATAACCATACGGCGGTAGGCATAATGTGAAGAAGCCCTTCCGGCTGAGTTGATACCACCGAAACCAACAATAACAGGCAGATGTGACACGGTTTTCCTTTATTTAAGATTCTTTTAAATCAATGACTTAGCGCTAATAATAAGGGATTTGGCTAAAAATTATCTTTGCATTATAGACACAAAACATAATTAACTGGCCATTTTTCGACTAGAGTGGCAATTTTATAATTTACCAGGATCAAGCTTTTGCTATCGCTTGCGCCGAAATTGCATAGCAGTGCATACGACTGCCAGACTTAGCACATTAATCTGCTTTGGATTGTGTGGACAGGTTATTGCCTATGGGGCAAAAAGGGCATGCGAATTTCAAAACTTTGTTTAGCAAGTCCTTGGTTTTTCTCAATAGTTTCACTTAATGGTTTCATGATAAGCTGATCTTGCACTAAACAATCTTCCTGGCAGGAAAGTCAGTTGTTAACAGCATACAAGAAAAAAGTAACTGCAATTCATGAGGAGTTGGGTATTCCCGAATCGTATGAAAAGCAGTACGGACTGAGTTTACAAGAAGAATGCAGCAGCTTGAGTTCTGCCGGTGTTGACATCTTCAACAGAGAGACACTCATGCAAACCGAGACGCTGCGAGCCTGGATAGAGATGCAGGATGCGGCAGCACAGCAGGGCATTGAATTACAACTCGTATCAGCTTTTCGAAGTGTTGAGTATCAAAAGAAATTATTTCTAAAGAAATTGGACTCGGGTCTAAGTATTAACGAGATTCTCAAAGTCAACGCAGCACCAGGCTACAGTGAACATCACAGCGGCAGAGCATTGGACCTGACTTGTCCGGGCGCAGAATGTCTGGAGGAATCCTTTGAAAATAGTCAGGCCTTTGAGTGGTTGAGCAGGCACGCCGCCGATCATGCTTTTACACTGTCATTTCCAAGAAATAATCCACAAGGATTTCTCTACGAGCCATGGCACTGGTGCCATCATCTGAATAATTCATAAAATTCAGTAGCTTGTGAAAAAAGAGTCGCCTCTGCTGAAAAATAGTCGGCGATTATCTTTGACAGATATATTGAGAAGAGTAGTATCTTTAGTTAGTTATTCAACATTATAAAGGAGCGAGATCAACAAACATTACCAAACTTTCCCATTAAATTTTAAATCCTTATTTAGTTATCTATAGTGATAAATAGCCTGTAGATAGTAAGAGAACAGAGTAAAAAAGGAGTCTTAATATTATGGTTAGTGACACTAAAGTTGTATTTAGAGGTATAGATCATTCAGATGCTGTTGCCGAGGCAGTCCAGAAAAGATTAGACAAATTAGAACGTTTCAGTGATGAAATTCAAAGTTTACGAGTTACCCTCGATTCCCCTCATAACCATCATCACAAAGGCAAAGTATTCCACGTAGGCGTCGAAGCCGTTATTCCCAATCACGACATCCTGGTCAATCATGACCAACATGATAAACAAACACATGCTGATATTTACATCGCAATACGCGATGCATTTAATGCACTCGAACGTCAGATTAAGGGTGTCTATGCGAAGCAGAGGCATCAAGACAGGGCAACCCCAAAACCACTGGAAACTTTAGTGGTTCCTGAAGAAGCGGAAGTCCCACCCAATTAAATATCCAATTTGAAAATTTTCTTTCTCACCAGGCGGCGATATTCGCCTGGCGGGAGGGAAACAATACGCTTAAATAATGCTGAAAAATAAGCGCTATCAGGATAACCCACATTATAAGCTACTTCCGCAATGGACAGATTGCTGGTTTTAAGTAATTCCTTGGCTTTTTCCAGGCGAATCTCCTGTAAGTATTGCAGGGGTGTCAGCCCTGTCGCTTTTTTAAAACGCCGGTTGAGTGAGCGCTGGCTTAAGGTGAATTCCTGACTTAGTTTTAGCATGTTGATATCAGTATTGAAGCGCAGATGCATCCATTCCTGTATATCTATAATGGTTTCGTCATCATGGAAATTTTGTCCTGGAATATTCAGAAAACTTGAAGTGTAAGAGAGCTTGAGCTCGTGTGTGAAATGGCTGGAGACCTGATTTGCAACATATTCACCATAATTCTGTTCAATGATATGTAACATAATATCCCGTACAGAATTGACACTGCCTGTGCAATAAATATTGCCGGACTTGGTGATGAAGCGATCGCGTTTGAGCTGAACTTTAGGATAGTGTTTTGCAAACTGGTCACAGTAATACCAATGAGTGGTTGCCACCAGGCCGTCGAGCAACCCTGCTTGTGCCAGAAAATAAGAGCCCGTTCCTATGGTGCAGATCAGCGGCTCTTCCTTGGCCTGCTCTTGCAGCCAGGTTAGAAAGGCAGGATATTTTTTGACGACTCCCAGTGGATTTCCCCACATGGCCGGTAAAATGATGACATCACTGCGCCTGATATCGCTCAATGTGGTGTTGCAGTAAATTTCGAGACCGGCATTGAGCTGGATATTACCTTCATCAAGGCTGACCATCTGAAGTTGCATTTTTTGTTTCTTGGGGTGATGAATGCGAGCTATCAGGTCGGCTGCATTCAGCATTTCCATGGGAATGGTAATGCTGGTACCGAGGACTTTCTTATAGCCAATCAGGGTCACATAAATTAAATCATCAGAGTTGTCAGGGGCCGGAGTATTCAATTTTTTCTATACAATAATGTTTAGTGCCGGAAGGGCTGCTGAATTCAAATTCGTCATCAAGTTTTTTACCCAGAATTGCTTTACCCAGTGGCGAGTCGATACTGACGTAATGTGACTTTGGGTCAATTTCATCCGGGCCAACCAGCCGTAGTCTCAGGTGTTGCCCGCTCTGATCGTGCAATTCTACCCAGGCACCAAAATAAACCTTGTCCCGATTGCCGGGTAATTGCGTAACCACTTGCAGATTTTCCAGGCGCTTGCGCAGAAAGCGGACGCGCCGGTCAATTTCCCGTAAGCGCTTCTTGCCATAGATATATTCGGCATTCTCAGAACGATCTCCCAGCGCTGCTGCATCCGAGACTTGTTGAGTGACCTGTGGTCTTTCCACGCGCCATAAAAATTCCAGCTCTTCGTTTAATGAGCGTTCACCTTCAGGTGTGATGTAATTGGATACAGGAGCTGAGGGTGGGCGGTAACGGGACATCTTATGCTTGCCTGCTGCTGGTTTTTTCAAAATTCAGGGGTAGCTGATAAAAATTCAGCGCCTGCCTAAGACGTATCCCGACACCAAGCAGCCGTACAGGTTTACTGCCCCGTTCAAAGCCGGTTCGGCAAAGCTGTTGAAAAATCTTCATATCCATATCCTCTGCGACCTGTTCAACCGTGGTCGAAATAAAGTCGCTGAATTTTAGTTTAACAAAGAGCTTGGCGATACTGACCTGCCGACTGGAGCGATGAATGCGCTGTTCCAGTTTGTCCATTAAGACAGGCAATTCGTTTAAACAACGCTGCAGGTCGGGAATATCTTCATCATAGGTATGCTCTACACTGATGGATTTTCTGGCATACTCAGTGACAACGGGACGTTCGTCGATACCTCGGCACAGAGTATAGAGACGTTCTCCAAAACTTCCAAAATGCTCAAGCAACTCTGATTGTGACTGCTGCTGTAAATCCCGGCAGGTCTCTATGCCAAGACGATACATTTTTTCAGCAGTAACCTTGCCAACTCCGAATATTTTCTTAACGGGCAAAAGTCGTACAAAATCATCGATTTTGTCTGGGGTGACTACATACTGACCATCGGGTTTGTTCCAGTCACTGGCTACCTTGGCAAGAAATTTATTCGGAGCAATACCAGCTGATAAGGTGATTTGAAGTTCGTCCTTGACCCTTTGCCTGATTGCCTGGGCAATAAGTGTTGCGCTGCCCTGACAGGCTTCACTCTCACTGACATCCAGAAATGCTTCATCCAGCGACAGGGGTTCTATTATTGAAGTGTATTCCCTGAAAATTTTATGTAATTGCTTTGATGCATCGCTATATTTATCTTTGCTGGGAGGAATGATAATAAGATCCGGGCACAGACGGCGGGCGGTAGCCGATGCCATTGCAGAGTGAATGCCATAGCGTCGGGCTTCATAATTACAGGTCGCAATCACACCACGTTTCCCTGCATCACCGCCGACCGCTACCGGTAAGCCTCGTAATGCCGGGTCATCGCGGATTTCAATTGCAGCAAAGAAACAGTCGCAGTCACAATGTATAATTTTTCTGTTCATGAACGGGAACTTACTTGTTGTACTTTAAGGCTTGAGGCATTATGACGCTTCAGGGTAGCTCTTAACAGGTTGGATTATCCGACGCTATTTTGTATATGTTAAGCTCAATTTGAGCACCTTAACTGACAAGCATAAATCAACAAGTATAAGTTTAAAATTCCGGACCACCACTATATCTATGGATGAAATCACAAGACAGGAATATCTACGGAATATGGGGATACAGTCGTATTTCCCCCGTTACGTATTACCAGGCTCCCTAAGCACTGAGCAATGTGAGTGGCCTGAGCTTGCAGAACCTGATTCCGGGCTAACAGAAAGGCCTGCAGAAGCAGAGTTTTCAAGCCTAAAAGCAGAGCTGAAGACAGCACAGAAGACAGAACAGCAAACAGCACATAAAAGCGAGCTGAAGCCAGGCTTACCATTGCGGCCAGGACCGCAAGAGATAGTAGAGCCTGTGTCTGACGAGAATGCTGTCTCGAGTCATGTTGAGGCGGATAATAACGAAATCAGGTTCCAGTTGGCCTTTATTCAGGTAAATGACGCCATGCTGGCCTTGATCCTATTGCCGCATGTACGGGCCAGCAACAGCTTAAGTCAGGTGCATAAACAGTTATTCAGCAATATTTGCACGGCATTAAATCAGCAGATTGTTGATCTGAATTTCGGGATCAAACCATTCAGTTGGCCTTTTGGCGAATCTATCCACATGGATAAAAGCGAAGCTGCAGCGAAAACAGCTCTGGGGGCTTATTTGGCCCAGCTTCGTGACGTCTTTAAGTACCGGCATCTAATGGTAATGGGAGAAAATATGCTCAGGCTTGTCACTGCGGAAGCTGACTGTGAAATAACTGTTTGCAGAAGTCTTGATGAGATGTTGAAGATGCCTCAGTTGAAACGTGAAGTATGGCAGCAACTTAAACGCTCCAAACTGACCAGAGCTGACTGACTAAAGTCCTGCTGATGACTGATTATAGTGTTCGTTTAATGCAGGACTCCGACCTGGAAGCCGTGATTGAACTTCTGCAGGCTGCCAGTTCCAATTTCTGGAGTCCTCAGCTCATACAGGAATCCCTGCAGTCTGCACATGACTCATCGGTCCTGTTTTGTCGAAGCACTGGCGACCGAGAAGCTAATGAAATTATCGGCTATAGTGTGATTCGTTCGGTACTGAATGAATGTCATTTATTAAACATGGCTATTAAGAAATCAGAGCAGGGCAAGGGTCTGGGTAGTCAGTTTTTAGATATATTGATAGAAGGAATGGAACCACAACAAAGCAGCTTATTTCTGGAAGTCAGGGCATCCAATCTGGCAGCCATAAAGCTCTATGAAAAATCCGGGTTTATTAAAACAGGTGTTCGCAAGGCTTATTATCCGAAAGAAAAGAGCAGGGAAGATGCCTGGCTTTATTCCTTGTCTTTATCCGGATGAAGTTTCGATGCGGGGTCATTATCGGGCTGAGCTTTCCTTGAACTTATTTTTTTTATCGCTGCAGTCAGTAGTTTGATGACCACGACAGTGATAACTGCCAATGCCAGTATGGTCAAAAACAGTAATAAGCTGGATATAAAAAAACCGCTTAATTGTTCTCTCGATATGTCCAGATAAATACTGACGGCGTAAATGGAAGCAAGGCCAACCAGAACGCCGGAAATACTGTTACGGTTTTTTTTACTGAGCTTGCGTTTTTTTTTAGCCAAGATAATTCTGCTTGTTTAGTTGTCTGCAAATAAATTTCTTAGTGCACTCAGGAGTCGCTGATTTTCATCACTGTTGCCGATTGAAATTCTCAAGTTATCCTCCAATCCTGCATGTTTGAAATATCTGACCAGAATGCCTTGTTGTTTTAAGGCCTGATAAAGCTTTTCGGCATTTTTATGCAGTGGTACTTTTACCAGAATAAAATTACTCTGGCTCTTGTGGCAGTAAAAACCAAGCTTATTTAACTCTGTGCTTAACATAAGCCTTTGGTCTCTGACAAAATCCCAGCTGCTTTGCGCATAATTCTGGTCTTCCACTGCGGCCAGGGCGAGTTTCTGGGCTATAAAGTCAGTATTGTAGCTGTCCTTGGTTTTGGACTGCATAGGACTGATCAGTGAATTTGCGCCCACGCCATAGGCAATGCGTAATCCTGCCAGTGAATAACCCTTACTGAAGGTTCTTAGTATCAGTATATTGTTGTACTGCTTTGTCAGCGTCAAACAGTCGTATCCGAGCTCCGGGTCAACAAAATCCACGTAGGCTTCATCTATTAACAAGACCCCTTTGAAAGCATTGGCCAGCGCTGCCAGAGTATCTGAAGTCAATAAAGTACCTGAGGGTGCATGAGGGTTGGGGAGCAGGCATATTCGGGCCTTTGCCGCATTTAATTCGCTGGCGAAATTATCAGGCAGGGACCAGTCTTCTTTGAGTTTAAAGCGCTTGAGTTTACAACCCTGAGCCTGAGCCAGGACTTCATAAAGAGTATATGTTGGTTCAGCAACGGCAATAGTTTCACCCGGGTCTACAAAGGTATTAATAGCGAGGCGTAACAATTCATCCCCGCCATTTGTGACCACAATATTGTCCTTGTCTATGTCGTGAAGTTTGCCAAGCGCCTGTCGTAAATCCAGGGCAGTAGGCTGCGGGTAGCGACGTAAACTGTCTGTGTTAATAGCCGCCAGTGCTTTCTTGACAGCAGGGCCTGGCGGAAATGGGTTTTCATTTGTGTTCAGCTTAATTACGTCAGAGCTTTCAGGCTGCTCTCCAGGTGTATAACCAGCCATGGCCCGAATATTTTTGCGTTCAAAATTCATGGATTCTTCCTAGGGTGAAGACGGCATTAAAGGGGTCTGGGAACCGGAGGCCTGCACCTGTAGCTGGACAGGCAAGTAAGTGTCAAGCCGCTTGAACCATCCTGCCAGCCAGCGTGCTTCATTTCTTTCTTCAGGAGCATTCTGCACTCGATTTTGCAATATCGCTTTTGCAGATGCTACATAATTTTCCAGGATGTCTGGGCCAGTCAGGGACATATTCTCTAATACCTGTAACAAGCCCCAGCCTTGCTGTGCATATTGTTCATTTATAGCAATGCCCTCGCCTTTAAAATTCACATAATCTATCAGCGCGTAGATGCCATAGGGAGGATTGCTATTAGCCACAGCATAAAATTTAATTTCTATATCATTTCGTTTTTCAAGTGGAGTTACAGTAAGCATCTTTTGCAGAGCAGATTCAAAGCGCTGAATAATAAATGCAGTTTGTACTGACATAGTGGCAGACAGTAAATTTCTTAAGTCGGCTAATTCTGAATCAGCAAAATCTGAAATAAATTCCTCACGATTTTGCCACGGAGAATCATAATTTGATGCAATTATCCAAGCAGGAATACTAATGCCCTCAGATTCAAAATGCCGCATCAAAGCAGGAAAGCTCTCCTCAAAAATATCGTTTTGATTTTCCCGATACCAGATAAAATGTCCTATTCCCAATGATGGAAAATCTTCTCCGGGATTCCAGGAGGTCAGACAATTTAACTGTGATGCGCACTCGTTATTAAAAATTTGCTGGCCAAGCCATTGCTTTTGTGTGTCCGTCAAATTCGGGTGATCTGCAGCATATACAGCAGGAAAGTTCAGAACACCGAAAAGGAGCATCAGTGAGCAGATACTGAATATTTTTTGCAATGATAGTGCAGGTTTTTTTAAAGGCATGGCGCAGCGTGAAACTTATGCTTACAATAGGGTCTGAATTCTAGCATAAAGCGTCATAAAGCCGCTTTAGCATTTGGCAAAAATAACCATCCAGTGTGAGATGTGACGGAAAGCAATGGAAAGTAATGTAGCCGACACCAAGGTCGAACCACAAACCAAGCAAAATCCCGCTTCTGCTTCAGAAGATGGCTTTGTGCGCAGTCTGGCGACCATTCATAAAAGCCTGAAGCTTTCCAAAAATCTTAAAAAATCCATGAAGCAGATCGAAGGGACCATCCTCGAACTGTTTAAAGCAAGATTATTTACCATTTATCAAAGCGTAGATAACGGCAAGGAAATCGTTGCCAGCTATAAAGGCGGTATTGGTTCTGAGCAGGGACAGGATATTGAAATTCGAGTGCCGTTCAGTCCCACTTCTTTGGCCGGCTATGTTGCCTTAAGCCAGCGTTCTATTCTGGTAAAGGATGTTTACGATAGTAGCTCCCTGGAAGATATTCATCCTCGCCTGCAATGGGATAAGCGTTTTAGTGAGTCGCAGGGTTTGTTTTTTAAATCCATGCTGGTTGTACCTATCAAAGACGATATTTTATTGGGCGTGATTCAGTTAATCAGTCTGAAAGAAGACGAACCCTTTACCAAAGAAGATCTTAAACATGCAACCATGTTTGCTAATCTGTTGGCGAAGCAGTTTCGTTCGGAATTTCAGAGTACCCAGGGACCTTACGACTATCTTGTGCAACAGGGCAAAATCAGCAGTAAGGACATGGATGATATTGAAAAAGCTGCTTCGCTTTATGGCGGTACAATTTCCAAGGTTCTGATGGAGGATTACAAGATCGAAGCCGACGAAATTGGCAAATCCCTGGAGCTTTATTACCGCGTCCCCTATATGAAGTATGATCCTAATGTGGTTTTGCCAACCGACCTCATGGAGAATATTGGGACTTCTTATCTGCGTAATAACCTGTGGTTACCAATTTCCGGCAGTAAGGAAGAAGTGGTTATTTTGTTGAGTAATCCCAGTGATTATCAAAAAATCATGGAAATTCAGGGCATTCTGAATGCTCGTAATTATATTTTCCGTGTAGGCTTGCCGGAGCACATCCGCCAGTATCTGGGTGGAAAATTTGAAGAAGAGGAAGATAACGAAGGCTTTGATGAAGTATTTAAAAACCTTGAAGGCGAGAGCCAGATCGAAATTGAGGAGGATGATGAGGGCGAAGAGGAGAGCAGCGCTGAAACCTCCGGTATCATCCAGCTGGTTAATCGCATCATCATTGAGAGTGATAAATTAGGCGGTTCAGATATTCACATAGAACCGGGCAAAGATAAAAGCCCAGGTATTGTTCGTGTCAGAGTGGATGGTATTTGCCGGGAGTTATTGAAGGTCCCCGGTGAGCATACGCCTTCTCTGATTGCTCGAATTAAGGTTATTTCCCGGCTGGACATCTCGGAAAGACGCCTGCCTCAGGATGGCAAGTGTAAACTCAAAATTCGCGGCAGAACCCTGGAGCTACGTGTTGCTACAGTACCAACGGTGAATGGGGAAAGCGCAGTTATGCGTCTGCTGGCAGCGGGTAGCGCTTTACCGCTCGACAAGCTGAACCTAAGTAAGCGAAATCACGAAAATGTCATCGAAATGTCCAAGCATCCTCATGGCCTGCTGCTGGTTGTTGGACCTACCGGTTCTGGTAAAACCACAACTTTGCATGCCGTATTGGGCTATATAAACCAGCCCGAGACCAAGATCTGGACGGCCGAGGATCCTGTGGAGATCACCCAGCCGGGCTTGCAACAGGTACAGATGCAGCCAAAAATAGGATTTACTTTTGCCGCAGCGATGCGTGCTTTCCTGCGTGCCGACCCGGACGTTATTCTGATTGGTGAGATGCGTGACCATGAGACGGCCTCGATTGGTATCGAAGCCTCCCTTACAGGTCACCTTGTGCTATCGACTCTGCATACAAACTCAGCCCCTGAAACCATCACCCGACTACTGGATCTGGGGCTCGATCCGGTAAACTTCTCTGATGCCCTGCTTGGCGTACTGGCACAGCGTTTGATGCGTACCTTATGCGGAGATTGTAAAGAATCCTATAAGCCCGATGAGAAGGAATTAAATCACCTGATACAGCAATATGGCGAAGAACACTTCCAGGAGCTGGGGATCAATCTTGATGAAGTGGAGCTTAAACGCAAAGTCGGATGTGAAAAATGCGGTGATACTGGATATCGAGGTCGTACCGGCGTCCATGAATTATTGGTTGGTACCCATGAGTTACAAAGCATGATTTATAAAAAAGCCAGTCTTGATGACCTTCGGATACAGGCCATCAAGGATGGTATGCGGACGCTGAAACAGGATGGCATTGAAAAGATCTTTATGGGTCTGACTGATTATGAGCAATTGTTGAGAATTATTGCTGAATAATTTCCAGTTCCGTCCAGAAAAATCCTTTAATTAACGGTATAAAAAACTTTATCCAATATTCATATTGGTTTTAGCCCGGTTTTTTATGCACAAATCCTGACGCCTGAAGGAAAACCCTATAAAAAAAGGGATTTTATCTAAAAAAACTTAAAGCTAATCGTATCTTGTTGAAAAGTATACAAAAAATATATGGTCGAATTTTAACCAATTTGTATATGACTACGGTTTTTACGCAATATAGAGCATGCCTTTCAATCTTATTCACAAAGTTATCCACAAAAGCTGTGGAAAAAAAAGATCAGGTAAAGACTCGCTCAGTTTTCTCTTCACTTTGCTCACACAGAGTGCAGCGCAATGCACAATAAGTGCCGGAAAGCGTAGAGCTTGATAATTTTCCAGTGCTATACTTGGCAGCACCGCTTACTAAAAGCGTATCTAGCAGTGCAGGCACCCCAAAAGTAGTTAAATGATAGATATAAATCACAATATTCCATTTCTTTGGCGACTGAGCTCCGACAATGGAGACGGCTTCTGCATGGTTACCATGGTTGTTCCATTCAATCAGGGCGAGGAGCGTCTGGAACATATCATTGAGACCGATGTACTGAGTTTTGCCAGCGATATTGAAAATGCCCAGAGTGAAGAAATACTTGAATGGAATGAAGAGGACATTAGTCTTTTCCTGAAACTGATAAGCAATCAGAGCAGTACCGGAGAGCTACCGGCTGGTGAAACTGTACGGGTAGATTTAAATGATCCGGAAACCATAGAAATTGTACAGATAGTTGCCGCTGCAGGCTTCGGCGTTGTGCAGTCTGCGGATCAGATTCTTGCGCAAACAACGGGAACAGAACAGCTTTTTCCAAATCTTGAACTTGGCACCAAGGTCAGTCTGAAAACGCTGAAAGGCTACAAGCGTGGCATTATTGTTGATGCTGAAGAAGAAGACGTGGTTTGCGTCGTGATGGATGAAATCACTGTACGGGTAGATGGTGAATTTATCGAAATATGTCCCTATGACCTGCTTATGGTCAAACGCTATCAGATACTACACCCCATGTATTCCAGCGAAACGCCAAGCGGACTGGATGTGCTGCATTAGCAATCCCCGACAAACAATGTCACCTTTATTTTAACCAGTTTCTGGATTTTCTATGACAGCTTTTACAGCCGCAGTTGCTAAACGGCGCACTTTCGCCATTATTTCTCACCCCGATGCCGGTAAAACGACTATTACCGAAAAGCTGTTGCTCTATGGTCGGATTATTCAGAAAGCCGGAACGGTCAAAAGCAAAAAATCTGATCGCCATGCGACATCTGACTGGATGAGTATGGAAAAGGAGAGAGGTATCTCGGTGACTTCTTCAGTGATGCAGTTTCCTTACCGGGACAGAATTGTCAACTTGCTGGATACACCAGGACACGAAGACTTTTCAGAAGATACCTACCGTACCCTGACCGCCGTTGATTCGGTTCTGATGGTTATAGATGGTGCCAAAGGCGTTGAACAGCGTACAATAAAGTTAATGGATGTCTGCCGCTTACGTGATACGCCTATATTTACTTTTATCAATAAGCTCGATCGCGATATTAAAGATCCGATAGATCTGCTGGATGAAGTTGAAAACATACTCCAGATTGAATGTGCTCCTATCTATTGGCCCCTGGGTATGGGTAAAGAATTTAAAGGCATCTATAACCTCTACACGGATACCGTGCATACCTATGAGCATGGTCAGGACAGCGAAATCAGGGATGTTAAAAAAATACAGGGCCTGGATAGTGCCGAAGCAACAAAGTATCTAGGCGTCTATGCCGAGGACTTCAAGGCCCAGATAGAACTGGTACGCGGTGCCAGCCATGTCTTTAACCTCGAAGACTGTATGTCAGGTAAGCAGACACCGGTTTTCTTTGGTTCAGCTCTGGCAAATTTTGGTGTTGAAGAAATGTTAAATGATTTTGTCGAATGGGCACCGTTTCCACAGAAACGGGAAACACAGACTCATCCGGTGGATGCCTTCGATACGGCTTTTAGCGGCTTCGTATTCAAGATACAGGCGAATATGGATCCCAAACACAGGGACCGCATTGCCTTTCTGCGTGTCTGTTCTGGTGAGTACAGCAAGGGTATGAAAATGAAACATGTCCGAAGCGGCAAGGAAATCAGAATCAGTGATGCTGTGACTTTTCTGGCTGGTGAGCGTGAGCAGGCTGAATATGCCGTGTCCGGCGATATTCTGGGCTTACATAACCATGGCACCATCCAGATCGGTGATACCTTCACCAGTGGTGAAGATTTGCAATTTACCGGTATCCCTCATTTTGCGCCAGAGTTATACAAGCGCATCAGGTTAAAGGATCCTCTCAAGCTTAAGCAGCTGCAAAAAGGTCTGACTCAGCTTTCCGAAGAAGGCTCTACCCAGGTATTTATGCCGATGAAAAATAATGATCTGATTGTCGGAGCCGTAGGCGTCTTGCAATTTGAAGTGGTGGCATATCGTCTGAAGGATGAATACAAGGTGGATTGTTCCTATGAGCCTATCAGTATTTATACTGCGCGTTGGGTGAGTTCAGAAAATACCAGCAAGCTGGAAGAATTTAAGCGTAAGGCTGCTGAAAATATCGCTGTGGACGGAGGTGGTCATCTGACTTATCTGGCGCCTACCCGGGTTAATCTGAGTTTGATGGAAGAGCGCTGGCCCGATATTCAGTTTCATGCCACGCGTGAACACTAATAGCTAGCTACTGGGTTCGATATCTATTAAATCTTAGTCCAGAGTCCTGATTTACAGAAAATGAAGATACCTTCAATTAAGCTAGTGCTTCAGTTTGAAATTTTTTCAGCTTATTATCACGCCTGTACGTTTAACATCATTGAAAATACTACATCGCTACTAAAGCTGCCTTTCCTGTCGTGTGAACCCATTGAGATGCTTTTTTCCTGAGTATTTTTCCGATCAAGCGCGAGGACTGTTTGAGTCGCAAAGCGACGAGTTCCGCAGCGCCGGAAAAATAGGAAGGAAAGATCGAAGGGTGAGCAAGACAGGAGCGGCAGCATCTAGTACGCATGAAATTTCAGACTGAAGCACTACCTTTCTTAAGGTTTGTTTGACTGCTTAATCATCATCCAGTTTTGGGGTTAAGCTCAGGCCACCGGTTGCTTCTTCATCGCTGACACCCTGACCACGTTCACTTTCTGCCAGCGAAATTTTCAGGCGCAGGTTGTTTTCAGAATCGGCATTTTTTAAGGCTTCTTCCAGTGAGATCTTGCCATCACGATAAAGCTGGAATAGTGCAGAATCGAAAGTACGCATGCCGATGTTTTCGGATTTTTCCATGACTTCCTTAATTTCTTCTACTTTTCCATTTTTAATCAAATCTGCCACACGCGGTGTACCTAACAGGATTTCAATCGCCGCGGCCCGTTTGCCATCTTTTGTTTTGACCAGACGCTGGGATACAAAGCCACGCAGATTCAGTGCCAGATCAAGATAAAGCTGCTTGTGACGCTCTTCCGGGAAGAAGTTGATAATTCTGTCCAAAGCCTGGTTGGCATTATTGGCGTGTAGTGTTGAAATACATAAGTGACCGGTTTCCGCAAAAGCCAGGGCATGCTCCATGGTCTCTGCCGTACGAATTTCGCCGATCAGAATTACATCCGGAGCCTGACGCAAGGTATTTTTCAGCGCCTCCTCGTAGGATAAGGTGTCCACACCTACTTCACGCTGATTCACAATAGATTTTTTATGCGAATGAACAAACTCTACCGGGTCCTCAATGGTAATTATATGACCGTCCTGGTTTTGGTTACGATAATCAATCAGCGATGCCAGTGACGTTGATTTACCGGAACCGGTGCCACCAACGAACAAAATAAGCCCGTTTTTGTGAAGCATCAGTTTGGGCAGTATTTCCGGCAGTCCCAGATCCTTATAATTAGGAATATCCGATACGATATTTCGGCAGACCAGACCGACCTCATTGCGCTGAACAAAAATATTTACACGAAATCGACCGATGCCTTCTTCCATCAGAGCCAGATTCATCTCCAGCTTTTCTTCAAATTCCTTGCGCTGATCCTGATTCATGATCTGATTGGCTATTTTCCTGGTATAGCCTTCCGGTAAGACCTTATCCGTCATGGGAGTAAGTTTGCCATGAGCTTTCATGCTGGGCGGGGCGCCAGTGGTCAGGAAGAGGTCGGATCCTTCCTTTTGGATCATGATTCTCAGTAAATCTTTTAATTCCATTCGTGACTCCTGCTTAAAACCTTTTGTCGGTGTACCATTGAACTTTGCTACTGCTGAGGTGAATATCTTTTTCCACACCTAATGTTAAGGCAAAAATGGCCATGCGAATCAAAACACCATTATCGGCCTGTCGGAATATTGCCAGACTTGGGTGTTGATTCAAATCGTTATCGAGCTCATTTGCCTCTGCGCGTGAATCTCTGGGCAGGGGATGCATGATAACGGTATTGGGTTCACAGTGGGCGGTATAAATTGACTGGTTAAGCCTGAAACGGCCGCGGTAGACATTAGCTTCGTCTTGTGAGCTGAAACGTTCTTCCTGGATTCTGGTCAAATAGACAGTATGTTTGTCATGCAAACCGGTCTGCATGTCTTCGGTCTCAGTGACTTTGTGTCCGGCCTGGCGTAACTCTGCAACAATATCTTCGGGCATTTTTAATTCATGGGGCGAAATCAGCGTAAATGATATGTTTTTGTAAAGTTTTAACAATTTACACAATGAGTGTACGGTGCGTCCGTATTTGAGATCACCCACCATGGCTATATTAAGGCCATTAATTTCGCCGCTAATTTTCAATTCTTTTTTGATTGTGTACAGATCCAGTAATGCCTGGGATGGGTGCTCGGCAGTTCCGTCACCAGCATTGATAACCGGGACACGGCTGGCCTTGGAAAACTCATCAACGGAACCATCCATCGGGTGACGCATGGCGATAATATCACTGTAACCGCTGATGACCCTCGCAGTATCGTAAAGTGACTCGCCTTTGGCCAGGGCGGAAGCTTTGATATCGGTAGTTTCACGAACCTGACCGCCCAACAGATTGAAGGCGCAGCCAAAACTGATTCTGGTGCGAGTGCTGGGTTCAAAAAACAGGGAACCAAGTATGGCGCCTTCCAGGACTCGGGTTTTTAATTCTCGGCGCGCATAGGGTTGCATTTGATCGGCAACGGCAAACAAGGCCTCGACATCCTGGGTATCAAACTGATTGATTGAAAGTATGTGGGCGCCTAGAAAATTCATGCAGTCAGGCCAGTAAAAGATTCAACAGTCATGGACATATTGAATGCAGATATTACTACTAACCAGATATAAAAGAAATTAATCAATTTACGGCAATGGCCACAAAAGGAGTTTTGTTCAGTACATGGACTGCGATAGCATGTTATAGAAACAACAGGCAATTTCCCGGCAGCACGGTTCTTAAAGGTAGATGACTCGATAAAGCAAAGAGAAATTCAGATTCAATAGTAATTTTACTGCTGGGATTTTTTTAATCCGTCCAGATAGGTTTTCAGCAAATGTTTAGCCAAGGTCTCAGGGTTATTATCGCCATACAGGGCCAAGCGACCATTCAGAGAAAATACACATATGCCGTGGACTCCTGCCCAAAGTACTCTAAGCGCTCTTACGGCAGCTGCTTTCCCATTGGTATACGGGTAAAAGGAAGCTTGTAGCTGGGAAAATAATGTCTTTAATTTCTGTGAATACCAATCCGGGAGTTTTTCTTTGGGAGGAGTGTCGTAGGAAAACAGGAAAGTCCATAAGTTTTGATGATTTTGTGAAAATTTGACGTACTGAATAAGCATAAATGTAAGTCTGTCCTTTTTTTTATCGAGTTGTTCATTGGTAAAAGTGAAGAAATTATCAAGAATCGATCCACAGACATGGTAGCGAAGCTGCTCCATATTACCGAATGTATAATATAGGGTGCCTACTGTATAGCCCATCTCCTTGGCAACACTACGTGCCTTAAATCCATCATTACCGTTTTCAATAATAAGCTTACATGCGCTAGCAATAGCCAATTCTTTTATCTGATCCGTGCTATGCTCCGATCTCCGTGCCACGACGTACTCCAACATGTTAATATTGCTGCTAATTTCCTGAGAATCAGGTTGATTTTTATCTTGGTCATATGCGTTCAAGTCTACTGCATTTTCGTATACTGAGGCCATATAATGACAAGCATAGGATAAAGCAAAATGTTACCCGTATCACACATGATATCCCAAGTGCCTGAGGAAGGGTAAGTTTGGAAAGTAGAAAATCAATTTATTGGCATGATTATGAAACGTTCGGTAGTGATCCACGACTTGACCGTGCCTGTCAGTTTGCAGGTGTTAGAACTGATGAAGACTTGAATATTGTAGACGAAGCGCTGGTTATTTATTGCCGACCTTCAATCGAAGTAATACCTCATCCTGAAGCTTGTCTCATCACGGGGATAAGCCCTCAGGAAGCCGAAGCAAAAGGCCTGTCAGAAAGAGAATTTGCAGCACAGATTATTGCCGAATTTTCAGAGCCTCAAACCTGCGTAGCTGGTTTCAACAATTTACGTTTTGATGATGAGGTGACCCGGCACCTTTTATATAGATGCTTTTACGATCCGTATGAGAGGGAGTGGAAAAATGGGAATTCACGTTGGGATATCATCGATTTACTGAGAATGACCTATGCATTAAGACCGGAAGGCTTGAACTGGCCAAGCAAGGACGATGGTAGTCCAAGCTTTAAACTGGAAGACTTTACCCAGGCCAATGACATAAAACATGAAGGGGCACATGATGCATTATCAGATGTCTATGCCACTATCGCCACTGCAAAGATTATTAAAGAGAAGCAGCCCAGGCTCTATGATTTTTACTACAATCATCGAAATAAAAATAAAGTTCTGTCCCTGTTTAAACTTCATGATCCGCAGGCTATGGTACATATTTCTTCCATGTATCCGGCCAGTAAAGGTTGCATGGCGATAGTGCTCCCCCTTTTACAGGATCCAGTAAATTCCAACGGCATCATTGTCTATGATTTAAGCAAAGATCCTTCAGCCTGGATTAATGCAAGTGCAGAATCAATCAAAGAGCGCTTGTTCACGGCAACTGATGAACTCCCAGAAGGCCTTGAAAGAGTCGCCTTAAAAACAGTGCACTTAAACAAGTGTCCGGCATTGGCTCCTTTAAGTGTACTGACTGATACAGTTTTGGACAGATTTAAGCTGGACCTTGAGCTTTGCGAACAGCATAAACAGCAGTTATTGGCCAATACTGTTTTGAGAGAAAAATTAAGCGTTGTCTTTACGCCAAACTACAAGGAAGAACATGATCCAGACCTGATGCTTTATAGCGGTGGTTTTTTTGATAATCATGATAAAGGTCTGTTTGCAAAAATTCGCAATCTGGATGCTGAGTCCTTAGCGGCTCAGAACTTCGACTTTCATGATAGCCGTTTGCCAGAGATGCTGTTCAGGTATCGATGCAGGAATTATCCGGAGTCTCTGACTGAAGATGAACGGCAACGATGGTACTTATATTGTAAAGAGCAGTTGTTTGCTGCCAATGCAGATGGCGTATCCAAAGCTGATACAGCAGAGAAGATTATTCGTGAAAAACATTCAGTGGTAAATGAGGAACAAAACCTTCTGTTAAAAGAGCTAAGTCAGTATATTGAGCAGCTTCGTCTGGAATTGGGAGTTTCGCCATAATGAAGTTGAAGGAAATTTACCATAAATCAGGTCCTGGTCTGGTGGTCGCGGCTACAGGGCTGGGCGGTGGTGACATCATTGCAGCTTCAGCAGCCGGGGCGAATTATGGCACCGCATTATTGTGGGCAGTGATAATCGGCAGCTTGTTAAAGTTTTGTCTGAACGAAGGAATTGGCCGCTGGCAGCTTGTTACCGGCAGGACTTTGCTGGAGGGCTGGCTAGATGAATTACCCAGGTTATTGACCTGGTATTTTACCGCATACCTGCTTTTTTGGACTGTGATGGTGGCAGCGGCGATGATGTCGGCAGCAGGCCTGGTAGCCTATGCAATTTTCCCGGTTTTCTCAGTTACGGTATGGAGCATGATACAGGCTGTACTGGCCTTGATTCTGGTCTGGTGTGGGGGATATTTCCTGCTCGAAAATATCATGAAAGTTTTTATAGGCATTATGTTTCTATGCATAATTTATTGTGCAGTGATGGTCATGCCGCCCATGCCGGAAATTCTGGCGGGAATTTTTCTACCTACACTGCCAGGCGGTAGTTTGGTCTTTGTCTTTGGTGTGATCGGCGGTGTTGGCGGCAGTGTCACTATTCTGAGTTATTCGTACTGGATGAAGGAAGCCGGTTGGACAAGCACAGCCGATATGAACTCAATGCGAACCGATTTATCTATTGCCTATGGCCTGACCGGACTGTTTGGTATCGCCATTGTGCTGGTCGCAGCAGGGATTGATGTGGAAGCAATTTCCGGCAACGGTATGGCACTGGCTGTAGCCGATCAATTGATCCCCGTATTGGGAGAACCGGGAAAATGGCTTTTCCTGATAGGATTCTGGGGTGCAGCACTGAGCTCCATTATTGGGGTTTGGCATGGCGTTCCCTATCTGTTTGCAAATTTTTTCTATCATCTGCGAGATCAGAAAACACTCCTGGAAACTCCTGAAAGTATAAGTAAAACTCCGGCCTATCGTTGGTATCTGGTTTATTTAACCTTTGTACCCATGTTATTGCTGTTGTGGGGCAGGCCGTTCTGGGTGATTATTTTGTATGCTGTAACGGGATCATTCTTTATGCCCCTGGTCGCCGCGCTCCTGCTCTATATGAACAGCAAAAGACGTTGGCTTGGGAACTATATTAATCGCTGGTATACCAAAGTATTATTGATCATCTGCCTGTTACTTTTCAGTACTCTTGTGGTTATTGAAATTCAGCAACAATTTTTTACTTGATATACAGGCTGGTTAAACTAAAACCATATAAAATAACAGATGTGATACCCTTGCCATGTGTCGGCACATGCCCCGGTAATGCCGGTATCAATACTATCCCTGGCGGCTAAATTAAAGTGGTTTCCGCATGGATGCAGATAGTTTTCTTCGGAAGTATTCCCGGATGCCAGTTTAGCTTGTGTAATTAACTCAAGGTTTTTTCCATTTCGTATACCAGTGCTTTAGAATGCGCTTGTATTTTGTTCGTGGATCAGAGGCTTTCACCCTATGCAAGATTTTGAAGACATCAGACCTTATCTCGATCATGAGGTGCGTCAGGTCGTTGATTCTTTACTTACTGACCCTGAATTTAGCAATGCTATCGCAAGATATCGGTATCCACGCTGGTATGCCTGGTTTCCAGGCGTAGTAAGCAAGTTGGTACAGAGTTTTCTGAAAAAAGAAACGGCTCATGTTCAGAGCATTCATGATGTTCAGATCATCATTGAACATTATCTGGATAAGTTAATAGAAAAAACCACCACCAGTTTAACCCATGATGGGCTTGCCGAGCTTGATTCTGGCAAAAGCTATCTGTTTGTGAGTAATCACCGGGATATTACCATGGACCCGGCGCTGGTAAATTACATGCTTTATCATCAGGGGTTCTCAACTTTACAGATTGCCATTGGTGACAATCTCCTGAAACGCCCTTTCTTATCAGATTTGATGCGACTCAACAAAAGTTTTCTGGTGAAACGTGGACTACAGGGCCGCGAAAAACTGAAAGCCAGTAAACGTTTATCTGCCTACATTCATTATTGTGTTGAGCATGGTGAGAATGTGTGGATAGCTCAACGTGAGGGGCGAGCCAAGAGTGGTCTGGATCAAACTGAATCAGCCATCATAAAAATGTTGCATCTTGCAGAACGGGATAAAGCCGAGCCAAGAAGTCTGGCGCAGAGTATCAATGCCTTGCATATAGTTCCTGTAGCCATTTCTTATGGCCTGGATCCCTGTGATGAATATAAAGCTGAAGAATTATTTGCAATCGATGCCAGCGGAAAATTTGAAAAAAATGAAAACTCCGATATACAGAGTATATTGGCCGGAATGATTGGCAATAAAGGCGATATTCATGTGGCTTTTGGAAAACCGCTGCTATTGGAAAATGATGTCACAGAAGAAGAAGTTGCAGCTCTTATTGATGCCCAAATAATTAAAAATTATCATTTGCATCCAAGTAATTATTTTGCCTATTTTGAATTAAAACCAGGACAGGAAGCCGGGCTCAATTTGGCGGATATTTTTAATAAGACAGAATCGGAAATCGAACAACTGAAAATAAATTTTAATGCACGCCTTTCTGCCATACCGGTAAAATTGCGGCCTTATGTGCTGGCAATGTATGCGAATCCTGTTATTGCCAAATCGCTCTGATGACTTCCCCGCCAATTATTCCCGGCCTGATTGAGTAATTTATGCTTTCAGACCAGGTAAAACAGGATATCCAGTCCTACTATTCGCAATTTCTTCAAAACCGCAAACTTAAGCCTCGTTTTGGGCAAAAGCTAATGATTGCCGAAATTGCCAAAACGCTGGCAGCGATTGATATCGATGAGGAGGGTAAACGCCTTTCAGAAGAGCCGCCAATTTGTGTTGTGGAAGCAGGAACGGGCACCGGAAAAACCATCGCTTATTTGATAGCTGTATTACCCATAGCCAAGGCTCTGGGAAAACAGGTTGTTATTGCAACAGCAACTGTAGCCTTGCAAGAACAGATTATGTTTAAGGATATTCCGGATTTACAGGCCAATACGGATATGGATTTTTCCTTTTTATTAGCCAAAGGCAGAGGTCGTTATCTCTGCCTTTCCAAGCTGGACAATGTCCTGAGAAACAACAGCAGCCAGGATGCCATGCAGGAACTCTACGGTCTGGAGCTTGAGGACCCGACTCAAGTCGATAGGAAGCTCTATGAAGATATGCTGGATGCATTGGGTGAAAAGCGCTGGCAGGGTGATCGGGATGATTGGCCGGAAAACCTTGATAATCAACAATGGCGTGCAGTTTCAGTAGAGCATGGCCAGTGTTCGGGCAGCCGCTGTTCGAATTTTAATAATTGCTATTTTTTTCGAAGTCGCCAGTTACTGCAGAAGAGCGACTGTATTATTGCTAATCAGGATCTGGTATTGGCAGATTTGAGCCTGGGTGGCGGCGCCATATTACCAGATCCTTCAGAGACTATTTATATTTTCGATGAAGCACATCATCTGGCGGCCAAGGGGGTCTCGCATTTTTCTCATTTTATTCAAATCCGCTCTGCGCTTAACTGGCTGGATCAAAGCAAGAAACTTTTTGCACGCTTACAAACACAGGCCGGATCGGAGCTTAAGGCAATATTTGAGAAGGCTGATGCAGCGGCTCTGGAAGCGCGTCATAAATTGAACGAGGCATTTCTGCTGTTTGAGCAATTTGCAAACTTTCAGGAAGGGCAGGATTTAAAACAGAGTCAGCATACTTTCGACAGAGGCCAGGTGGCACCTGAATTACGGGAGCATTGTGGAATTTTATATTTATGCTTTTCACAGCTTGCCCAGGAGCTGAATAAAATACTCGACAGGGTCCGGCAGTGTATGGAGAACGAAGGAGGTGAACTGGACTCCAAACAGGCAGAGTCATGGTATCCCACCCTGGGAAGTATGCAGGCGCGTTGTGAAGCAAGTCTGATGCTTTGGTTCCATTTTGCCAATGAGGATGAGAAATCCGATGTTCCGCAGGCGCGTTGGCTGACTTTTAGCAAAGTGCAGGATGAGCTGGAAATAACCCTGTCCTGCAGCCCTATTCTGGCTGCCGAAGCCTTGACTGAAAAGCTATGGAATGAATGCTTTGCCGCGGTACTGACTTCTGCAACCTTGAGTGCACTGAACAGTTTTGATTTCCTGAGCATGCGCACTGGAATACCTGTGGAGAGTAATTTCTGTCGTATTGGCAGTCCTTTCAATTTTGCCGAAGCAGGTTTGTTACGCATTCCGGAAAAGGGTTTTGATGCCGGTGATAGCGTGTCACATACACAGGCTATTATCAGCTGCCTGCCGGAGCTGCTGGAACAGGACAGCGGGGCACTTGTCTTATTTAGTTCCAGAAGACAAATGCAGGAAGTGCTGGCCGGATTGGATGCCGGTTTTAGAGCTACAATCCTGTCCCAGGACGATCATCCTAAACAGCAGTTGATCGAGCTGCATAAAAAAAGTGTTGATAGAGGAGATAAAAGCATTATCTTCGGACTGGCCAGTATGAGTGAAGGCATTGATTTACCGGATGCTTATTGTACCCATGTGGTTATTGCCAAATTACCATTTTCTGTGCCGGATGAGCCTGTGGATGTGACCTTGGGACAATGGCTGAAAGATCAGGGGAAAAACCCGTTTACTGAAATCACAGTACCCGAAACCGCCATGAAACTGGTACAAGCCAGTGGTCGCTTGTTAAGAAGCGAAACTGATAGAGGAAAAATTACCATACTGGATGAACGTCTTGTGAGCCGGCGTTATGGAGAATCCATTCTGAATTCCTTACCCCCGTACAGTCGTGAATACTTTATCAGATAATGATTTTGTGCTGTTTCAGGTAGCTAAAAATTTGATCGGCGCTTTGATCCGGAGTATTGGCAACCGGTATAACAATTTCTGCGTCTTCAGGAACTTCGTAAGGTGAACTGATGCCGGTAAAGTTGGCGATATCACCGCGTCTGGCTTTGGCATATAACTGCTTGGGATCACGTGCCTCACAAACAGCCAGAGGTGTATCAATAAAGATTTCGATGAATGGCAAGTCAGAGTCATCATGAATCTTTCTGACCAGATCACGATCATTTTTAAAGGGTGAAATAAAACTCGAGAGTACAATCATGCCGGCATCGGCAAAGAGTTTCGAGACTTCCCCGACCCGACGGATATTTTCTTCACGATCCTCATCAGTAAAGCCCAGATTATTGTTAAGACCATGGCGGATATTATCGCCATCCAGTACATAACTTTTAAAACCAGCTTTAACCAGCATATGCTCCAGAGTGAATGCGAGTGTGCTTTTACCCGAACCGCTCAAGCCGGTAAACCACAATGTAGCTCCTTGCTGGGCAAATATTTCATGGCGAATTTGTCGGCTGACTCTACCTTCATGCCAGACAATATTGGTGCTCTTGGGCCCGGAATCCTGGTTCATTTAAGGGAGTTCCCGTATCTGGATAATGGTGACATCCTGCAGGGGACGATCCTGGGCATCTACCGCCGTGCTGCCAATTGCATCGAGCACATCCAGGCCCTGACGAACTTTCCCAAATACGGTATGTTTACCGGCTAACCATTCAGTGTCGGCCAGATTGATAAAGAACTGGGAGCCGTTACTTGCAGGGCCGGCATTCGCCATGGCAATAACACCACGTATAGGCATTCTTGATACCAGGGTTTCGGTATATTGATAACCCTGGTTTTCATAAACTTCTTTTATGCTTAAATTTTGAATTCTTGTTTCGACCTCTGCTGCCCTGGATTCCAGATCTTCCTGCGATTGTATATTCATGACGGTGAATAGGGGTTGCAGAATTATCGCCTGGAATTGTGATTGAGAGCCGATGCGCAGAAAGGGGTGAGGTATGCCTTCCTCGTCGATGGCCTGCATTCTGTCGAGGCCAAGACTGCGGGCATTAATTTCGTCTTTGAATGTGAAACCAGGTGTGCCGTTTCCCAGGCCTGTGATGCTGCCCCCCTGAATCATGAACCCGTCAATGACACGGTGAAAAATCAGGCCATCATAAAAAGGGCGGCTTACCATTAAGCCACTTTCAGGATCACGAAAGGGTTTTCTGCCTTCGGCCAGATCAAGAAAATTGGCGACCGTTTCGGGGGCTTCGTCCGGAAACAATTCCAGTATCATTGAGCCCATTGAGGTCTGTATTTCAACCAGAGGGTTGTTAGGGCTTTCTCGCAGGGATGCGAGGTCCAGAGAATCTGTCTGGGAGTTGGCTATCAGGGAAATGCTTAATTGAGAGACAAACAAGCAGGCCAGCAGCCCGCGTCTGATAAGATGTTTCATATGGTGTTCCTGCGTCCAGTTCCTGTAAATTCAGTATCTTCGGCTTTTTAGGCGCCTAACATACGACAGACACAGTCCCATTTACAAGTTTGGCGTCTATGGACAGACTTATACTGTAAAACCAGAGTGCGGCTAAACAGCTAACATCCAACTAACATGCAACTAGTGTACTACCTTTGAGTCTGATCCTTCATCCAGTTCCTGTTGCGTAATTTCAACAACAAAGCTTTTTTCCTGCAGCTTTTTGCTGGCTTCAGCGCGCTCTTCAGCTTCAGCCTTACGCAGTTTTTCTTCATCCTGGAAAAGTTCAGCATTCAATGACATTTGTCGATTCAAGTGTAGTTTGAGTCGGTCAACCACATGCGTCATGACTTCCAGAGTCTGGCTCAATTGCTCCAGCGTGATGAGCGTTTGCTCGGAATTTAACTCTACATCAGATTTGTCGCTCATTGTTGCGCTCCTTTTGCTAAGCTCAGGCCAAGAAGATTAGTCCCAGTTAAGTGCACCACCAGTTTGATACTCGATAACACGAGTCTCAAAAAAGTTCTTTTCTTTGCGCAAATCCATAATTTCCGACATCCATGGAAAAGGGTTTTGAGCACCTACAAATTGTTCTTTCAGACCTAGCTGATTGAGGCGACGGTTGGCGATAAATTTCAGATAGTCTTCCATCATCGCTGCATTCATGCCAAGTACGCCACGGGGCATGGTGTCGCGTGCATATTCAATTTCCAGTTGTGTAGCTTCGAGAATCATCTGGGTAGATTGTTCTTTCATGCTGGCATCCCAAAGATGCGGATTTTCCAGTTTGATCTGATTGATCATGTCGATACCAAAATTCAGATGCATGGATTCATCCCGCAGAATGTACTGAAACTGTTCGGAAGTGCCGGTCATTTTATTACGGCGCCCCATGGAAAGAATCTGCGTAAAACCACAATAAAAGAAGATTCCTTCCAGGCAGCAATAAAAAGCTATCAGGTTTTTCAGCAATGCTTTATCCGTTTCCGGTGTGCCGGTTGTGAAGCTTGGATCACATATCTCTTTGGTATATTTCAGCCCCCAGGAAGCCTTTTTGGCCACTGAAGGTACTTCATGGTACATATTGAAAATTTCACCTTCGTCCATACCCAGTGATTCTATGCAGTATTGATAGGCGTGGGTGTGTATCGCTTCTTCGAAAGCCTGACGCAGAATGTACTGGCGGCATTCGGGGTTGGTAATCAGCCGATAGATGGCCAGGACAAGATTATTGGCTACGAGGGAGTCTGCAGTGGCGAAAAAACCCAGATTACGTTGCACTATCATGCGCTCATCGGCAGTCAGGCCATCGGGCCTTTTCCAGAGGGCCACATCTGCATTCATATTGATTTCCTGTGGCATCCAGTGATTGGCACAGCCATCCAGGTATTTTTGCCAGGCCCAGTCATATTTGAAGGGCACCAACTGATTGAGGTCAGCGCGGCAATTGATCATGCGCTTGTCATCAACTTTTACACGTTCGGCTGAGGCTGACAGTTCTTTTTCCGCTGCTTCGATGTCAAGTTTTTCGACCGCAGCTTTAGCTAACTCAATGGCGTGTAGCTGCTCTGCCGTGGGCTGCTCTTCCTGCCCATTATCGCGAGCACTGTCCTGTGAACTGTCTTCTTCGGCAGCAACAGGACTTCCTGCCATGCCGCTTGCAGGCGCAGCAAAGTCCTGTGCCGACTGCTTTATCGATTCTTTTTTTGATTCAGATTTGGCAAAGTTGTCTGCCGCTGAATTATTTGCAGCAGAAGCACTTGATGCATTCTCTTCAATGTTAAATTCATCCCAGGACAACATGGCATATACCTCTTTATTCTTGATCTACTTTATTTTATTTATTAATTATTCGTGTAACTTAATAATTAAACCTTTGGAAATAATTCTTCATCTATTGTGTTTATTGTTCGTATTGTTCGTATTGTTTGCTTACTGACAGGCTTCACAATCCGGATCATCGATCGAACAGGCCTGTGGTACGTCAGCAGCTGTGACCGGGCCGGTAGATTCCGAATTGGCAGAGACCGCGTTCAGGGTGCCGCTATTAACCGTTGATTTCTCGGTGCTGGTGGCGGCCATGGCACGCAGATAATAAGTGGTTTTCAAACCACGATACCAGGCCATGCGATAAGTCACGTCCAGTTTTTTGCCGTTTGCTTCCGAAATGTAAAGATTCAGGGACTGTGCCTGATCAATCCATTTCTGGCGTCGGCTGGCGGCATCGACCAACCAGCGTGGATTGATTTCAAAAGCGGTTGCGTAAAGTGTCTTTAAGGCTGCGGGTACGCGATCAATTTTTTGCACACTGCCTTCATAATATTTCAGGTCATTGATCATGACACTGTCCCAGAGGCCAGCCGCCTTAAGGTCATTAATCAGAAAAGGGTTTACCACGGTAAATTCACCAGAGAGGTTCGATTTAACGTACAGGTTCTGATAGGTCGGCTCAATGGACTGTGATACGCCGGTGATGTTAGCAATGGTTGCCGTGGGCGCAATAGCCATGACATTGGAGTTGCGCATTCCTTTCGCGAGCACCCGATTACGCAAGGAGTCCCAGTCCAGAGTGCTGCTCATGTCTACTTCCATATATTGATCGCCGCGTTCTTCCTGAAGCTTCTTGAGGGAGTCGATGGGCAGCACGCCTTTACTCCATAGTGAGCCCTCGTAACTTTCATAGGTGCCACGTTCTTCCGCCAGCAGTGAGGATGCCTCAATGGCATGGTAACTGATGACTTCCATGGCATTGTCAGCAAAACTAAGGGCTTTTTCGGAGCTGTAGGGGATTTTCTGGATATACAGTGCATCCTGGAAGCCCATGATACCCATGCCTACCGGGCGATGCTTCATATTGGAAGTTTTCGCCTGCGGCACTGAGTAATAATTGATATCTATAACATTATCCAGCATGCGAATCGCCGTATGGATAGTGTTTTTCAGTTTGGCTCGATCCAGGCCGCGTTCCGTAACATGGTTGACCAGATTGATAGAACCCAGATTACAAACGGCAATTTCATCCTTGCTGGTGTTCAGGGTAATCTCGGTACACAGGTTAGACGAATGAACGGTGCCGATATGTTGCTGTGGTGAACGGATATTACAGGCGTCCTTGAAGGTGATCCAGGGATGTCCGGTTTCAAACAGCATGGATAACATTTTGCGCCACAGATCCTTGGCTTTGAGTTTTTTATGCACATACATAAGGCCATCGCGGGCCAGTTGTTCATATTGCTCGTAGCGTTCTTCAAAGGCCTTGCCATATAGGTCATGCAGGTCTGGCACTTCATTGGGTGAAAACAGGGTCCAGTCGCCATCATCGAAAACGCGTTTCATAAACAGATCAGGAATCCAGTTGGCACTGTTCATGTCATGTGCCCGGCGACGGTCGTCACCGGTGTTTTTACGCAGTTCCAGAAATTCTTCAATATCCAGATGCCAGGTCTCCAGATAGGCACACACAGCCCCTTTGCGTTTGCCACCCTGGTTGACGGCAACGGCAGTGTCATTAACGACCTTCAGGAAAGGAACCACGCCCTGAGATTTACCATTAGTACCTTTAATATAGGCGCCCAGTGCACGTACCGGTGTCCAGTCATTACCAAGGCCGCCAGCCCATTTGGACAGCATGGCATTGTCATGAATGGCACCATAGATACCACTTAAATCGTCTGGAACGGTTGTCAGGAAGCATGAGGAAAGCTGAGGCCGTAACGTACCTGCATTAAAGAGCTGTGGTGTAGAGGTCATGTAATCGAAGCTGGAAATCAGGTTGTAGAATTCGATGGCTTTGCCTTCACGATCCTCTTCATTAATGGCAAGTCCCATGGCAACCCGCATAAAGAAAATCTGCGGCAGTTCAAAACGGGTACCTTCACTTTGAATAAAATAGCGGTCATAGAGTGTCTGCAGGCCAAGGTAAGTGAATTGATCATCCCGATCTGCCTGCAGGGCTTCACCCAGTCGGCCAAGATCAAAGTTCAGAAGCTCCGGGGATAACAATTCCAGTTCCGCGCCTTTTTCCAGATAAGGTTTTAGTACAGCTGCATAGCGATAGTGCATTTCAGATTGTGTGGCGCTGTCGGCAACACCGAGAAAACGCAGCGCTTCACTGCGCAAACTGTCCAGCAGCAAACGTGCTGCGACATAGCTGTAATTGGGCTCCTGTTCAACCAGCGTGCGGGCCGTCATGACCAGAGATACACGAACATCATTAATATTGACGCCGGAATAAAGGTTCTTCAGGGTTTCGGTATAGATGGCCTCACCAGTGACATCACTCAGGCCTTCGCATGCTTCATTGATCACGGTCTGTAGTCGCGCCGTATCCAGTGGCTGACTGGAGCCGTCATCCATGGTGACAATGATGTCAGAAGATCTAGCCTGCGCCGGGGGTTCCTGCTGGGCACGTTGTTTGGCATGCTCTGCACGGTAGATGACATAGCTTCTTGCCACTTTATGCTCACCGGAACGCATTAGCATGAGTTCCACCTGATCCTGAATCTCTTCAATGGAAATGCTGCCTCCGGAAGGCATGCGACGCCTGAATGTATCGCTGATATCCTTGGAGAGCCTGGCAACTGTTTCATGAACACGGGAGGATGCAGCAGCATTACCGCCTTCGACGGCCAAATAGGCTTTGGTAATAGCAATACCGATTTTGCTTTCGTCATAACTCACAACAGAACCATTACGTTTGATAACGCGTAGCTGCCCTGGGGCTGTGGCTTCCAGACTGGAATCCCGGTTATCAGTAACAGGTGCCGAGGAAGATTTGGATGCAGGTTGTGAGGTCTCAGTTTCGGTTTGCATTGCTGTAAAACTCCATAATTTGCTTTTCGATTATTCTTGTTTTTTGAAATCTTTCTTAAGAAAAATTTATCCGGTTTTAATCCGCAGCTTTAAGGGCTGGGGAGGTAAACACTATATGTAGTGTTGTTACGCTTTCTTGCCAGGCATCAACTTTATTTGTTTACTGGCGATTTTGGTGTTGCTTGTTCTCTTGCAGTTACTTTCAGATGCGTCCAGTTACTCTTCCCCGAACTCTCTTTTAATTTTGATTGTTACAGCTTGTCTACCTGCCGCTTAACTGATTTTTAACTGCTTATTAAAGTCCATCAATTAAGTGGTAATTGGCTATTAAACAGCGATCAATTGCCTATCAGTCTGCATGTCACACGCTATATCTCAATTGAGCAGCTTTGGCTCAATCCTGATTGAATTACCGAAATCCTGTTGATAAAGGGCGTTCCGCCAGATTTTTTTGCCAAATGGGGAACTTGTTTTGGGCTTCAATCATATAAATCACAAGATATAGTGGATACAAACCGACATGGGCCACTATATCAGGGATTTTTTCTTTTTGGCAAGTAAAAATGCTGTGTATTTTATGTGGATATCTTGTGTGCAGTTAACATTTAAGCAAATTATGCCCTGAGTGCTGCAATCATTGCATTTATGATGTATTAAACTGCTTCAGGCAAGCTGTTTTGACCGCAAAAGTGGTTTTTGCTGCTGACAAACAGTTTATAGAATAATCCTTGCTCCTGCAGGCCGGGACAGCAGGCAACAGTACGAAGCAAGGGATATGGAAAGTGTTAATAGATAATATTAAAGGTCTAAAAAAAACTGCCTGAAAAGTAAGCTCAAAAGGAGCGATTAAACACCAGGACTGGTATATAAATTAGATAAACATGAGATAGTCAGTTGCCAGGGGCATGATTGCGCTTATTCGGGCAGTATGAAGAACCTGTGACTACAAGGGAATGATGTTGCCCGATTATTTATTAAAAAAACACCAACACTACATCTAGTGGTGTAAGAAAATACGCAAAACGGGAAAATTAGCTGGGCAGAACTGAAGTCGAATGTGCTCGCGCCTGTTTGCGTGCTTGTGGGAAGTTTTTCAGGCCGTAGTTTAGTTGCCCATAAAGCCTGCTACAAAATCATTAGCCGGATGCTGCCGCAAGCTCTGTGGTTCACCCCACTGCTGCAGAACCCCATTTTGTAAAAGCCCTATTTCATCGGCAACGGTGAAGGCTTCAGTCTGATCATGCGTTACCAGTATTGCCGTAATGTTATTTTGTTTAAGAATGTCCCTTACTTCCAGGCTGAGCGAACGGCGTAATTCAGTATCCAGGTTGGAAAAGGGCTCGTCGAGTAACAAGATTGTCGGGCTGGGGGCCAGTGCCCGGGCCAGAGCGACACGCTGCTGTTGTCCGCCGGATAACTGGTGAGGGTAATAAGTGGCATGATCTGCCAGTTTAATCGTCTGCAGTAAATCGGTGATTATTTTATCCCGTTCAGTGCGGTCTTTGTCCTGGATGCCAAAGGCGATGTTGTCGTGAACGGTGAGATGTGGGAAAAGCGCATAATCCTGAAACACCATGCCGACTTTTCTTTTTTCCGGTACCAGGGTTTCTCCGGGTTTGCTGATGATATTACCTGCTAATTCTATACTGCCGCTGTATACAGGTTCAAAGCCGGCTATTGCACGCAAGGCTGTGGTTTTGCCACAACCGCTGGGTCCCAGCAGGCAGGCAATTTGGCCTTGCTTAACACTAAAGCTCAGTTCCGGGATGATGATCTTGTCATCATAGCGGCAGGAAATCTGCGCAACTTTTAATAGATCGTTCACAGGTTAACCGCAAACTTTGATATGCCTGATGCAAAAGTCAGGCACATAATAAAAATTCCAGCAGTGCTTTCTGCGCATGCAGCCGATTCTCGGCTTGCTCCCAGACCGCAGAATCAGGGGCATCGATTACCTCTGCACTGACTTCTTCGCCGCGATGGGCAGGCAGGCAATGTAAAAACAGCGCATCACTTTTAGCATGATTCATCAACTCGGCAGTGACTTCAAATTTTGCTAAATCGGCACGCCGTTTCTGCATTTCTTCTTCCTGTCCCATGGATGTCCAGACATCTGTAGTGACCAGGGAGCTTCCCTTTACAGCCAATATCGGGTCTCTTACCACCTGGACTCTGTCGGTATTGGCATCCAGCAGACTCTGCATAGGTTCATAACCTTCAGGACAGGCAACGACAAGCTCAAAATCCAGTAGCTTTGCCGCATTGATATAAGAGTTGCACATGTTATTGCCATCTCCGATCCAGCTCACTTTTTTACCCTGTATATTGCCGCGCAGTTCGAAGAAGGTCTGCATATCTGCCAGTAACTGACAGGGATGATAGGCGTCAGTTAAGCCGTTGATGACCGGCACCAAAGAATGTTCAGCCAAAGTATCTACGGTAGCCTGGGAAAAAGTTCTCACCATGATTGCGTCTACCATGCGTGACAATACTTTTGCAGTGTCTGCCACAGGTTCACCACGACCTAATTGTGTATCGGTCGGTGACAAGAAAATAGCCGAGCCGCCCAGCTGTGTCATGCCAGCTTCGAAAGATACCCGGGTACGAGTCGACGACTTTTCAAAAATCATCGCCAGGGATTTATTTTTCAGGTATTCATGGGCAACACCTTTGGAAAGCATAAGCTTCAGTTCGCTGGCTCGGGAAATAATCTGCAGTAATTCCTGAGAGCTTAAATCGTGCAGGTTTCTGAAATGTCTAGGACTCATCACAAAACTCCCTGATGACGCGTGCCAGTGTAGTAACAATAAAGTCTGCTTCAGCATCAGTAATATTCAAAGGAGGTAACAAACGTATAACCTTATCCATCTGGACAGTAATCAATAAACCGTTTGCCCGCGCCAGTCCGACCAGTGCGGTGCAGGGGATGCTCAGCTCAATGCCAAGCATTAACCCCAGGCCTCGGACTTCTTTAAATTGTGGAATATCTGCTAGTTCTGTGCGCAGTCCGGCAAGAATCCTTGCGCCCTTAACTTGCGCATTTTCCATTAACTTCTCTTCATGGATGGCTCGATTCACGGCGATGCCTGCGGCACAGGCGAGTGGGCTGCCCCCGAAAGTACTGCCATGATGACCGGCCTCTAATACATTCAAGGCCCTGCCGCCAACTAGGCATGCTCCCATCGGGAAGCCGTTACCAAGGCCCTTGGCTGTCGTCAGCACATCGGGTTGCACAGAACTGTGCTGGAAGCTGAAATATGTACCTGTGCGGCCATTGCCGGTCTGTACTTCATCCAGTATCAACAACAGTTCATGCTCGTCACAAAGCTTTTGCAAGCTTTCAAGATAATCCGATGAACAAGGATTTATACCGCTTTCACCTTGTATGGGTTCCAGCATAATGGCCACAACTTCCGGATTAGCTGCGATGGTTTTTTCGACTGCCCTTACGTCATTCAAGGGCACTCGTACAAAACCTTCCAGTAAGGGCCCAAAGCCTTCCTGATGCTTTGTGTTGTACGTGGCGCTTAGAGAGCCCATGGAGCGGCCATGAAAGGCCCCTTCCATAACAATAATCTGCGGGATGCTAAACCCTTTTTTGTGGCCATACATTCTGGATATCTTAATTGCTGCTTCATTCGCCTCTGTTCCCGAGTTGGCGAAGAAAACTTCTTGCATGCCGGAATCCTGGCAAAGACGTTCGGCCAGTTCATCCTGCAAGGGAATCTGGTACAAATTAGTAGTATGAATCAGCTTGCTGCATTGCTCTGTCAGGGCTTTGGTAAATGCAGGGTGAGCATGGCCGAGCGGGCACACAGCTATACTGCTGATAGCATCAAGATATTTTTTGCCTTCGGTATCGAACAACCAGGCACCTTCACCATAGGCAAAAGCGACAGGGGATCTATTATAAGTTGGCATCAGATGATTACTTTTTTTCATTAATATGGCTTTATTATAAATGAGTCATTAATTTACATTTCGGTAGGCCCGCCGGCCACCCGATACTGCTAAAATAAGTTCAACATGCTTACTCAGCTAGTTTCGCCATCTTAAGCAGCTTAATTAGTCCGACTCGTTAAACGCAAAAGGGCAGCGCAAGCTACCCTTAGTAAACCGTGATTCTACCAGAAAAATGCCCTGGTTCCATCAAAAATCAAAATTCTGGCAGGGCTGCAGTTTGAAATTTTCCCGTTTATTTTCAGACATGATGGCGAGCTGTCCTTTCGTCGACACGCCAAAAGACGTACATCCCTGTACAGGCTCGGCTGACGACATCCCTGTCGTCAGACGGTCGCCGACTGGACAACTCGCCATCATGACTGTGCATTTAACAGCCTTGAAACTAAGGATATTACTTAGGAAACGGCGGCTTCTATGCATCAGAAATTTCAAACTGCAGCCCTGCCAGAATTTCAAGAGGGCTCAGGCTCAAGGTTAAGCATACCGGCAAGCTTTGATTTTGGGTTCAGTTACCTGGTTTACTTATTTAGCTTAAGCCGATTTGATTCTGATCGTGTCAGCTGCAGTTATTGATAAAAATCTATTGATATCCGGAGCATTCAGCAGTATCAATAGATCGGTTTAAACAAAAATACATAAAGTCCGGAAACAGGGAGTTAACATGATCAATAATGTAGGTATGCAGGATAGGGTGCTAAGGCTAACAATTGGCCTGTTTTTTATGATAATAGGCCTGAGTGTAGGCATCACTTCATTGTGGGGTGCGGTCATTCTCGTGCTTGGCTTGATAGCCGTAGTCACCGGGGCGATCAGTTTTTGTCCCTTATATAAGGTGCTTGGCTTGAGCAGCTGCAAGTCAGAGTAAATTTACAGTCTGATCTCGGATTCCTGGTGCATTTTTGCTTCGGGATACAGGGTCCAAGGTCCAAGGGCCAGATTATGTGTCGTCATTAACTGGCGGCATGAGGGCATTGTCTATTTCCATAGCCCTGTGAAAGGCGTCCCGGTCGGATACCCTGGCGATATAGCGTTCAAATTCCGGTAGTTTTGGCAAGGTGCCTACATCCACGCCCCAGCGAATATGAGAGCCCAGGTAAATGTCTGCTGCAGAAAATTGCTCTCCGGCTATATAGTTTACGTCTGCTACGGCCTTAGCCAGTACTTCCACCACCAGCTCATAGCTACCATAACCGGACGTGCCGCGCATCCTTGGGTCATCGGGTATTTCAAAGCCCATATGTTTATTAGACAGGGCGGCTTCCAGGGGGCCTGCAGCAAAAAACAACCAGCGGTAATAGGCCTGACGTTGCTCAGGAGCAGGCGCAAGATTCGCGTCAGGGAAAGCATCAGCCAGATAAGCAAGAATGGCAGGTGTTTCGGTGACGACCCTGCCCCGATGCGAAAGGGCGGGCACTTTTCCCATCGGGTTGATGGACAAAAAGCTGGCAGCTTTCATGGCGGGGCCGTGCTCAATAAGCTGAGTCTGGTATTCGCAGCCGATTTCTTCTAGCATCCAGCGTATGATACGACCACGAGACATCGGGTTGGTATAAAAAACAAGATCACTCATTTTGCGCTCTGCAATTTTGTTGTATCGACTCTAAATGCTGAATTATTACCCTATTTTGATTGCTTGCCAAATAAGATTTGCCTTATATGAATGCTATAGAACTAAGCCTCTTTGTCAGCCGTATGGAATCAGTCTGTGAAGAGATGGGGGCAGTGCTGAAACGAACAGCATTTTCCCCCAACATCAAGGACCGGCTGGATTTTTCCTGCGCCCTGTTTGATGCGCAGGGTGAGCTCTGCGCACAGGCCGCACACATTCCCGTGCATCTTGGCAGTATGGCTTTTGCCATGGTCGATATTATTAATCGTTTTGAATGGCAGGAAGGGGATATTGTCATCCTCAACGATCCGTTTCTTGGTGGCACGCACCTGCCCGATGTCACAGTACTGCAGCCGGTATTCAGTGAGCAGCAGCTGGCTGCTTTTGTGGTAAATCGTGCTCATCATGCCAATATCGGTGCAGATACGCCGGGATCCATGCCTAATTCCAGTTCCCTGCATGAAGAAGGCCTGATCATTGCCCCGCAATTTCTCTACAGACAGGGCAAGCTGAATCAGAAACTCGCCACTCTATTGCAGTCTCTATGTGGGCAGTTCCCCAGGCCGGAAAGTTTGCAGGATGACAGGCAAATTCGCGCAGCTGATTTTGGGGGCGATATAGCTGCACAGTTAAGCGCCTTACACACAGGCAAGCAGCGCCTTAAGAATTTAATTGGCAGGCTTGGTTATTCCGCGTTTCAAACTGCCCTGGTGGAACTTAATCAGTATGGGGAAAAACTGGCGGCAGCTGCATTGGAGAAAATACCTGCGGGTTCATACAGATTTAATGATGTGATGGATGATGATGGCTTGGGGAATAAAGATTTACTCATCAATCTTAGCTTGAAGATTGACGGAAAAACTATTATTGCGGATTTTCAGGGTACGGCTGCACAGGCGCGGGGTAATGTGAACTGCCCCTTATCGGTAACAGCTGCCGCCGTTTTCTATGTGTTTCGCTGCCTGATGCCGGAACATACACCGGCCTGTGCAGGTATTTTTCGACGCATAAGCATTCTTGCCCCGGAAGCCTGTCTGATAAATGCACAATATCCTGCGGCCGTGGTGGCGGGAAATGTTGAAACTTCGAGTCGTATTGTGGATGTGGTCCTGGGGGCCTTACAGCAGGCATTGCCAGATCAGATACCGGCAGCAAGCCAGGGCAGTATGAATAATATAGCGATGGGGCATTACGCAACTGAAGCAGGTGAAAGCAGCTGGGATTATTATGAAACACTGGCTGGTGGCATGGGTGCCGGGCCTCATGGAAAAGGTTTGAGTGCCGTACACACGCATATGACGAATACCTTAAATACCCCGGTAGAAAGCCTGGAATTACATTACCCGCTGCGAATACTGGCCTATGCCATCAGGACTAACAGTGGAGGCAGAGGATTGCACGTCGGAGGTGATGGCCTGACCCGTGTCTATGAATTTTTAAGCCCCACACAACTGAGTATTTTGAGTGAACGCAGAACTCATGTGCCCTGGGGGCTGGCGGGTGGTGAGGCAGCTTTAGGGGGCGAGAATATTCTCGATGCCAACAAATTACCTGGCAAATGTTCGCGTACTGTCGAAGCCGGACAACGCCTGACAATCCATACCCCGGGAGGAGGTGGCTGGGGAAAGCTAATATCTTCGGCGGCTGAATTCAGCTAAAATAGGCAAGCAAAATTTATGGAGGTCTGCCGGGATTCAAGCAGAAGGCTCCGTGTTAACAGTCGCACAGGGGTAAGCAGTGAAGTCGCAGGTATCACTGTGTATCGACGCCATAAAGAATAAATTTTCACATTGAACAGCAACCAGTTTATTTCGGGAAAACACATGAGTATTGAAGAAACCATTAAAGAGCAAATTAACAACAATCCAATTATTCTTTTTATGAAGGGAGATCCCAATCATCCACAGTGTGGATTTTCATCTCAGGCTACGCAGATTCTGATGGCTTGTGGCGAACGTTTTGCCTATGTGGACATTCTTTCCAACCCGGAAATTCGTGCGAATCTGCCCAAAATCTCTGATTGGCCAACCTTTCCACAACTCTTCGTTAACGGTGAGCTGGTTGGTGGCTGTGACATCATGACTGAGTTGTATCAAAGTGGTGAACTCAAAACTTTGCTGGCAAGTGTATCGGGCTCGGACACAGCCGGGAACGACGAAAGCGAATAACACAGCTTCCAGAGTCGGCAGACTCTCCTTATCCAGTTGATCCATGACTGACTCATTGCGTGGCGTTTGTTACATGCTGCTGGCGACATTTGTGTTCGCTTTAATGATGGTGTTTGTCAAACTGGTTGCGGAACTGCCGGTGCTGGAAATTATTTTCTTCAGGGCCATTTTTTCAGTCGTCATTTGTTTATACAGTCTACTCAAACACAGGGTTCCGGTTTTTGGTAATAACAGGCCGGTTTTAATCTTGCGTGGATTGGCCGGTGTGACGGCACTGTCCCTGAATTATTACCTGATACAAACCGTACCACTGGCAGCGGCTTCCACGCTGACTTATCTGGCTCCAATTTTTACCACGATTCTCGGCATATTCATTGTCAAAGAGAAGGTCAGTCCCCTGCAGTTTGTTTTTTTTGCCCTCAGTTTCAGTGGCATCCTGGTCATTCAGGGTTTTGATAGTCGCATTTCCATCTTTCATCTGCTGATTGGCATCACTACTTCCCTGATCATGGGCCTGGCTTATAACTGTGTGCGAAAACTCAGCACTACAGAGCACCCTTTGGTGATCATGTTTTATTTTCCATTGTTATGTCTGCCGGTTACCGGTTTGTGGATCGTCTTTGACTGGACGACGCCGCAAGGCTGGGAATGGTTTTATCTGGGCATGGTAGGTCTGACCAGTCAGGCGGCTCAGTATTATCTGACCCGGGCCTATCAAATTGCTGAAATTGCCACCGTATCCATCGTTAATTATACGAGTATTATTTATACCATTGCCTTGGGGTTTTTTATTTTTGGCGAGACCTTTAACAGTATGACTTATCTCGGGATGGCACTGGTGTGTAGCGGTGTTATTATCAACGTGATGTATAAAAATCACAGTGAACGACAATTAAAACTGGAAACAGATTTATGAATTTAATGCTGGAAATTTCAATGTACCCCTTTAATGAGGGTTACCTTACCCTGATCAGGAGTTTTATCGACAGGATCAATACCTATGCTGATCTGGAAATATCGACGAGTGCGACTTCAACCAATATCCAGGGTGAATACCAGCATCTTATGCAGGTGCTCACCGAGATGCTGGCCTGGAGTTATAAAGAACATGGGCGGGCTGTTTTTGTGGCTAAATTTATTCCGGGTTATGGCTCTGAATGAGTTTTCAGGCACTTGAAATTTGCGCCGTCATTTTGGCCATTGCCTATCTTTTACTGGCTGCCAGAGAGAATATTTTCTGCTGGTTTTGTGCATTTTTCAGTTCCGGTATCTATGTCTATTTATTTTGGCAGGTTGGCCTGTTGATGGAGTCCATGCTGAATATCTTTTATGTCCTGATGGCCTGCGCGGGCTGGCTGCATTGGCGCAGTGGCGGAGGCCAGCATGTTGGGGAAGTGCCTGAAGCTGGACAGAATAAGGCAGTTGGCGCAAACAGTTTAGCCATCAGAACCTGTAAGCCCTGGCAGCATCTGCTCATTATCAGCACGATGTTAGTGCTGGCGCTGTTAAATGGCTGGTTTATGCAAACTTATACCTCAGCGGTCTGGCCCTTTGTGGATTCTTTTACTACCTGGGCCAGTGTTATTACTACTTTTATGGTGATTTATAAGTATCTGGAGAATTGGTTGTACTGGTTTGTAATTGATGGCATATCTGTATATTTGTATGTGGATCGGGCTTTGTATCTCACAGCTCTGCTGTTTTTAGCCTACCTGGTGATCGTTGCAGGTGGATACATCAGTTGGCGAAAGTCTTTTCTGCTCAGCAAAGCGCAGAATACAGCTAAGGAATACAGTCTGTTATAGCTCCATAAATAAGCCGTCATGGCATAGACCCTGAGGATAATAGACGTTATTCTTCGCGTTCATTGTTAATTGCTCTGGAGAGAATCATGTTAATTTTTAAACGGTTTAGCACATTGTTAACCGGTGTCGCTCTTTTTAGCGCTTGCTTGGGCAGTGTAGCAGCGTATGCGGAAGGCGAAGCCGGGATTATTTCATTACGCGGTCAGGGACATTTTTTTGTTGGCGGGGAAACCTATGATGTTCCTGGAAATCCAGCTGCAGGACCCTTTGGCGCCCCCGGGTTGGGCATGAAAAACCAGATGTATGTGGGCTATCAGCTGGTAGCTGAACCACAGCATCCCTATCCATTGGTGCTCGTTCACGGTGGTGGCGGTCAGGCATCAGACTGGTTCAGTACGCCGGATGATCGTGATGGCTGGAGAGATTATTTTCTTGCCGCAGGCTTTGATGTTTACTGGATAGACCGACCTGGCTATGGTCGTTCGCCAACCAATACTGCCTATGGTGAATTGGCTGGTGGCGCTACTTCAGGCCTGATCAAGTTTCTGTCAACTTCTGACCTTTGGCCAGGCGATCTGGATAACCCAAGAGATCAAAGCCTTCTGAACTGGCTGGCCAGTTCTCCACCAGGACCTTATGCCGGTAATGAAATAGCGGCAACTGACCTGTCTTTATTGCTGGATCGTATTGGTCCGGCGATTGTCATTACTCATTCTGCTGGTGGTATGACCGGTTGGTGGGCAATGGATGATAACCCCGAAAATGTTGCGGGTTTAATTGCTATTGAAGCAGTCGGCAGCAATATTCTGGGCGAAGATGTGCGTCCTGGGATTACCTTTAGTCCGGCCTTGTCGGGTAATTTAACTGCCGATGCGGAAGGCTGCATGTTGCAATCGGCTGGTTCGGTGAGTCGTTTACCAAACCTGTCTAATGCTCCTGTAGTACTGGTGGGTGCGCCACTAGGTTTAACACAGGCGCTGGGGCTTGGTTGTGGTGCTAAAACTTTACGACAGGCTGGTGTTGATGCCAGCTTTACCTATCTCCCTGATTTGGGAATAGATGGTAACGGACATTTTATGATGGCTGATACTAATAATGGGGAAGTAGCTGAGGTGATTATCAATCTTGCGATTGAAATGGAATAAGCCATTCCAGCCACTGTAAAAACAACAAAATCCCTGCAGGTTTTCACAATAAACTGCAGGGATTTTTTTTCGTCTGAGCTGTTCCTGGCTGTTCTCTAACTGCCTAACTGCTCATTTTCTCAGAAAGATAATTCTGGATACCCATTTTTTCGATAAGTCCCAGCTGTGTTTCCAGCCAGTCCACATGTTCTTCCTCGGCATCGAGAATTTCCTGAAACAGATCACGGGATACGAAATCCTTTACACTTTCACAATGCACAATGGCTTCCCGTAAATCAGGGATTGCCCGCATTTCCAGGCCTAAATCACTTTTCAGCATTTCTTCAGTATCTTCACCGATATGAAGTTTGCCAAGATCCTGCAGATTGGGCAGTCCTTCCAGAAACAGAATTCGTTCAATCAGCTGATCAGCATGTTTCATTTCATCTATGGATTCATGATGAGTGTAATCTGCCAGTTCTTTTAAACCCCAGTCCTGAAGCATCTTGGCATGTAGAAAGTACTGATTGATGGCTACCAGTTCATTACCAAGCACTTTGTTTAAATGGGCTACTACCTGCTTATCGCCTTTCATGATCAATCTCCATTACTGCTTTTATGATGAATTCGATGGCCATTCTGACCAAGAGAGTACTAAAAGTCTATATCTAAGCTATTAATTTATAAGGAAAAAGTATAAATAAGAATGCTTATTGCTACGTTTCGCAATAAGCTGGTTAAGCGCTGAAAAATATTAAAGCCTGCTGAGGGAACTCAATTGTTTTAAATCAGGCGGGGTGGAAGGAGGCTTTCTTGACGGCGGTCTCAACAATAGACTTGGCCTGCTGCATGCATTTACCGCATTGGGTAGAGACACCAAGGGTCCTACGTACATCAGCAAAAGTGCTGGCACCACCACTGATGGATTCCTTGATTTGGCGATCGGTTACAGCTTTGCAAAGACAAACGTACATATTGCTAACTCATCGACAGTAGTAATAGATGAGAATGCTAAGCTAAATGAGAATCATTGTCAACAAATAAAAACGCTTATTTGTCGTATTTAGTGCCGATTTCACTGACCCGCAGTGCCAGCTTTTTGGCCGTGCCAAAATCGGTCTTCCCTGAACCTAAACTGGGAATTTCATCGACCAGAAAATAGGCGCTGGGCAGGGCCAGAGAGTTCAAGCCGGCATTCAGGAGTTTCTCCCTGAGTTCTTTCTTCTCCAGATTCTGATTACTCAGCACAATAATGCTTTCACCTTTCCTGCGGTCAGGAATATTTACCGCAACCACTTCCAGATCAATATCGGCAACCACCTTACGAATGCTTGCTTCAACCTGTCCCAGAGAGATCATCTCGCCGCCAATTTTTGCAAAGCGAGAGAAACGATCCTGTATGTGAAGGAAACCGTCTTCGTCCAGATAACCTTTATCTCCTGATACATACCAGATTTTTTCCTGCCGTGTAGTCAGGCTTTGTTCTGAATTTTCAGGCTGGCCTAAATAGCCCAGCATGACTTGTCCGCCACTGATCAATATCATGCCGGATTTGCCTGCAGGCAGCTCTTCCTGAGTTTCCGGATCAATAATTTTTACTTCAGTCTGGGGTATCGGCAGGCCTACAGAACCTGGTTTGTGATTGATGATTATATTGCCGTCATCATCAATTTTATCGGGTAAATTAACACTCGCGACAGGTGCCGTTTCTGTTGCACCATAGCCTTCATAAATAGTTTTCCCGAATTTGTTGGAAAACTCTTCTCTGACTTCGGTTTGAAGTTTTTCTGCGCCGGCAACAACCAGGCGCAAACCGGACAACATTGCAGGCTGGATTTTCGCATTGCGGATATAAAGCCGGAAAAAAGTGGAAGTACCAAACATGATACTGACATTATGTTTTTGAATTGCATTAACGGTTCCAATAACATCAGTGGGGTCAGGGTGACAGACCAATGGAATGCCTTCCAGCAAGGGTAAAAACTCGGTTACCGTTAAGCCCATAGCATGGAACAAAGGTAAGTTTGCCAGCACCACATCGCCTTCCTGGATGTCCAGAATTTTCATAATCTGATCGATATTGGTAAGAATATTCCGGTGACTGAGCAAAACCCCCTTAGGATCGGCTTCACTGCCGCTGGAAAACAAAATAACCGCGGGACTTTCCGGATCAACCTTGTGTAGATAGCGATTTTTCAGACTATTAGCAGATAAAAACTTGCAAGCGAGAAGTGTGGAAAATTTCTCGAAAAATGATGTTGAAGCACTGAGATTTTCAAGAATAACAATCTTTGCGGTCTGTTCCAGCCAACTGGTATCCATGCCTCGGGCTTCGAGTTTTTGTAAAAACCTTGAAGATGTATAAATGGTAAGAATTCCGGCTTGCTGGATAGATGATTTAATGGACTCTTCACTGGCAGTGTAATTCAGATTTACCAGCGTTTTGCCCGCTAATAAAATAGCCATATTGCAAAGCATTGATCCGGCACTGGTTGGTAGCAGGGTGGCAACATTCTGTTCGGGACTCATTTTTGTGATGTGCCGGGCTAATATGATACTGCCAGTCAATGCGCGAATTGGTGTAAATTCGGAACCCAGAGTGTCGATGATCAGTTTATCTTTAACAAATCGAGGATTTTTAGCACTGTCTATCCAGCGCTCACCAATACAGTCACCCTTTGAGCTAAGTGGTAATTTTTCTACCTGCTCTGCATCCGGGGTTTCGCTGGTGCTTTCCACAAGAACTCGTTCGCCTGTTTTCAAGCCCAGCCTCCTAAAGATTTCCAGCGATTAACAATATAGCAAAACAGATCTGCTGTTTTTTCAGCATCATACCTTGCCGAGTGAGCTTGTTCATTATCAAATTCCAGTCCTGCTGCTTCACAGGCCCGTGCAAGAACTGTCTGACCAAAACACAAGGCCGACAGGGAAACAGTATCGATACTGGAAAATGGGTGAAAAGGATTACGTTTCAGCTTATGTCGTTCTGCTGCGGCACGAATAAAGCCATGATCAAAATGCGCATTATGGGCTACCAGAATGGCACGCGAACAAGACTCGCTTTTCATTTTTTTTCGAATATGTTTAAACATGTCCGCAAAAACATCTTTCTCCGGGTATGCGATTCTCAGAGGATGATGTGGATTAATTCCGGTAAACTTTAATGAGGCTTCATCAAGATTAGCCCCGTCGAAAGGTTGAACGTGATAAGCGTGAGCGACTTCAGGAACCAGTTGTTGCTTCTCATCCATGCCCAGAATAACCGCAGTGATTTCCAGAATGGCATCTGTCTGGGCATTGAAGCCCCCGGTTTCGATATCAAGTACGACGGGCAGGTAACCACGAAAACGCGCTGCAAGTGGAGTGATAACTTTTGATTTGCTCTTGTCAGTCACTCAATACTGTCCACTGCATATCTTCACTACTGCGCAGTGGAGTTACCTGTTGGTCCCCAAAAGAGTATGTGTCCGGAACTCGCCAGGCTTTTTTGCGCAAGGTAATAGTATCGCTGTTACGAGGCAGACCATAAAAATCTGCACCATTGAATGAGGCGAAGCCCTCAAGTTTATCCAGGGCATTTAAGCTATCAAAGACTTCGGCATATAGCTCCAGTGCCGCATGGGCACTAAAGCATCCGGCGCAACCACAGGCATTTTCTTTGCTTTGGGTAGAATGTGGAGCAGAGTCGGTGCCGAGAAAAAACTTGTTGTTGCCACTGGCCACAATATCCAGCAAGGCCTGCTGATGTTCATTTCGTTTCAGTATGGGTAAACAGTAATAATGAGGGCGAACACCACCAACCAGCATGTGATTTCGGTTATACAGCAGGTGTTGAGGTGTTATGGTCGCAGCCACATTGGCAGTAGCGGTACTGACAAAATCGACGGCTTGTCTGGTGGTAATATGTTCCAGTACTACTTTCAGGGTTGGGAAACGTGCGTGCACTTTGCTTAAAATATTGTCGATAAAAACTTTTTCACGATCAAAAATATCGACAGAAGCACTGGTTACTTCTCCATGCAACAAGAGCGGTAAGTTGAGCTCACTCATCAGTTCCAGGCAGTCATATACTTTTTCAATATCGGTAACACCGGAGTCCGAATTCGTTGTTGCACCCGCAGGATATAATTTGATACCAAATATCTGAGCGCTGGCTTTGGCCCGGGAAATTTCTTCAACAGAAGTATTGTCGGTCAGATAAAGCGTCATCAGCGGCTGAAAACCTGAAGTCTCAGGAATCTGCTTCAGAATACGCTCACGGTAGGCTAGTGCCGCTTCAGTGCTGGTCACGGGGGGTAGGAGATTGGGCATTACTATAGCCCTGCCATTATAGCGGGCCGTATAGCTGACAGTATTCTTTAATGCAAGACCATCACGTAAATGTACATGCCAGTCATCGGGCCGGGTAATGGTGAGTTCCTGCATCTTAATTATCCACTTCTGTATTGGCTTGAAGTATAACAGTTTTTCCTTGGTATGCCTGATCTCTGTAGGTACAATAACGCCCCTTTTCAAGCAAGCAGTTCAGGAGTTATTCATGGCGGATATCAATAAAGTGGTACTGGCCTATTCAGGCGGTCTGGACACCTCTGTTATTGTCAAATGGTTGCAGGACACTTACCACTGCGAGGTGGTTACCTATACGGCCGACCTTGGTCAGGGTAAAGAAGTTGAGCCTGCCCGCGCCAAAGCGGAAGCCCTGGGTGTTAAAGAAATATTTATTGAGGATATTCGGGAAGAATTTGTACGTGATTTTGTGTTTCCAATGTTTCGCGCCAATACCATTTATGAAGGCGAATACCTGCTGGGCACTTCCATTGCCCGTCCTTTGATTGCCAAACGCCTGGTTGACGTTGCTGCCAGAACCGGTGCGGATGCGATTTCACATGGCGCTACCGGGAAGGGTAATGACCAGGTGCGCTTTGAAATGGGCGCTTATGCCTTAGCACCCGGCATCAAGATCATTGCACCCTGGCGGGAGTGGGATCTGACATCCCGTGAAAAACTGATGGCCTATTGTGCCCAGCATAAAATTGCGGTGGATCATGATAAGGGCAAGAAATCACCTTATTCCATGGATGCCAATCTGCTGCATATTTCCTATGAAGGCGGCATTCTTGAGGATCCGGCATCAGAGCCCGAAGAAGCCATGTGGTTGTGGTCGGTATCGCCTGAAAACGCACCCGATGCAGCAAGCTATATCGATATTGAATTCGAAAAAGGTGATGCGGTAGGGCTAAATGGTAAAAAATTGTCCGCCGCTACCATTCTGGAAACCCTGAATCAGGTCGGCGGTGCTAATGGTATCGGTCGTGTCGATATCGTGGAGAATCGTTATGTCGGCATGAAAGCACGTGGTTGTTATGAAACACCCGGCGGCACGATCCTGTTAAAAGCTCACCGCGCCATAGAATCCATCACCCTTGACCGGGAGGCAGCGCATCTTAAAGATGAGCTGATGCCACGTTATGCGTCACTGATCTATAACGGCTACTGGTGGTCACCCGAACGTGAAGCCCTGCAGGCCCTGATCGACAATACGCAGCGCTACGTTAACGGGACAGTGCGTCTGAAGCTGTATAAAGGTAATGTGATTGTTGTTGGCAGAGAATCATCAGACTCTCTGTTCGATGAAAACATTGCGACCTTTGAAGATGATGCCGGAGCTTATAATCAGGCTGATGCGGCGGGCTTTATTAAACTGAATGCCTTGCGCTTGCGGACGGCTGCTTCGAAACGCAAAAAATAACAAATAACTACTGCGCTCGACTATTCATCGTTAAAAGCTAAGTTCAAAACGGTCATTTACTTTTAGTAAACTCCCGTCTCTGAACTTAGCTTTTGCCTCGACTAGCCTTCGCTCGTGACGTTATTTCAAATAGCTCATCCTAAAAAAGTAAAATCTGCTTACCTCTATTCGACAATTTCAACTTTTTCATTACTTAATGTTTCTGGCGATCATAAGGACTTCATCGGCAGAATATAAATTTTCAATTACAGTCTCTACTTCTGCACCGATAGTTTTTTTATACAGTTTTTGAGCCTGATTATCCGTTCTCGTGCTTACAATAATATGCTTCAAAGTCGAATTCTGTTTTGTGAGCTGGGTTTTGACGAGCGGCAGGGATTCTGTGATTAAGGCTGTGCCAATACCCTGTTTGTGAAAATCAGGATGCACGGCAATCTGGTCCAGTTCAAGAACGCTTTCAGGCCGAAAGCCACTTTTTTGTGCCCAAATAATATAGGCGACAACAGCTTTATCTACTTCGGCGACGTAACACAGCAAACGAGGATGGGCGTTTAAAGAAGATTCTAACCAGGAGTGTGAATGGCGCTGTCTGCTAAAAGCCAGTTCATGTACTTTTGCAGCTTGCCGCAAATCCTGTTGTTGCATGACTCGGATATTCAAAATCCGCTTCCGTTTTTATAGGTAGTATGATTTTCATTCTTCATATGAATAGTAAATATTGTTATTGGTTTTTGATTCCTCTATTAGTAAGGACTGCAGTTGTCGCCAGAGAAGTAGTGCCCAGTATATAAGCGAAGTGCACATAGCAAACTATATATTGAGTAGAACTTAGTAACTGAGAATGATAATACAATCCAGATAACAGTCTGGATAGTCACCATCAAGACGGTGCGTTTAAGCTCTTAGAATACTGCAACATGGTTAAGAAAGCCGCCATTACTGCCATGTGAACCCATTGAGATGTAGTTTTCCAGAGTGATTTTCCGATCAAGCGCGAGGACTGTCTGAGTCGCATAGCGACGAGTTCCGCAGCGCCGGAAAAACAGGAAGGAAAGATCGAAGGGTGAACAAGGCAGAAGCGGCGGCTTATACCGCCAGAATTTTCAAACTGATTCACTACCATAGCCTGCAACAGGTTTTGATTGCATACAGATAATGAGAGGCTACAATGCTTAGTCAAGATTACACAGTCAGATCAAGGGAAAATAACAATGAAAAAACCCACCCCCGCTATCGATCAAATCGAATCAGTTGCCGATAACGGCCTCTTACACAGACGGGCCTTCCTGAAAACCGGAGCTGTCCTTGCAAGTGCTGGCACCTTTATGAGTGCGCAGGCTGCACCCCCTGAAGTGGACAGCTGGAGCCTGGTGCCAGGACGCTCACCGGAAGCCTATGGCGAGCGATCGGATTTTGAATCCGGCGTCGTGCGTGCCGCGGGTTTTAATCCGGTAGCAACCGGGGCTGGTGCATCTCGCACCCCTTTGGCAGACCTGGAAGGCATTATTACTCCGGGAGCCTTGCATTTCGAAAGGCACCATAACGGTATCCCAACGATCAATCCTTCTGAACATAGACTGTTGATTCATGGTCTGGTTGACAGACCACTGATATTCGACCTGGAGAGTCTGAGTCGCTATCCGCAGGTATCAAGAATCCAGTTCCTCGAATGCTCCGGTAACAGCGCCGCACTGAACGCGCCGCAGGCCGCAACAACGGCTACCGTACAAGGCCTGCATGGTCTGGTCAGTTGCAGCGAATGGACCGGGGTGCCGCTGTCAATATTATTGGATGAGGCCGGCGTGCAGACACAAGGACGCTGGGTGCTGGCAGAAGGAGCCGATTCGGCACTGATGACCCGTAGTATTCCACTGAGCAAAATAATGGATGATGCCATTGTTGCCATCTATCAGAATGGAGAAAGGCTGCGCCCTGGTAACGGCTATCCCATGCGCCTGTTTTTACCAGGCTGGGAAGGCAATATGAGCGTTAAGTGGTTGCGTCGACTAAAAGTGACAACTGCCCCGACTTTCACGCGTGATGAAACTTCTCATTACACGGACTTACAGCGCGATGGCAGCGCCAAAATTTTTACCTTTCCGATGGATGTAAAATCTGTAATTACTTCACCTTCCGGCGAACAAAGCATGCGTGGACCAGGCCTCTATCAGATTTCCGGTATAGCCTGGACCGGTGCCGGAAGAATTCGCCGCGTTGAAGTCTCCGCTGACGGAGGCAGAACCTGGGGTGAAGCTGAACTGGATGGCGTGGTACTTTCCAAAGCGCTTACCCGCTTCCGTATGCCCTGGCGCTGGAATGGAGGGCCTGCGATTTTGCAAAGCCGTGCCATTGATGAGACCGGAGCGGTGCAACCTACCCGGGTCGCTTTGATGAATGACCGGGGGCCACAGCATGGCTATCACTATCATGCAATCCAGTCCTGGCAGGTGAATGAGAATGGGGAGGTGCACAATGTCTATGCGTAATTTATTGGCTTTAACACTATTATGGACATGTTCACTGGCTTCGGCTCAGGAAGGTCCAGGTCTGGGCGTTCCGGCAACTGCGGAACAAATAGCCGGCTGGGATATCAGCGTTGGACCTGAGGGAGAAACACTGCCTGCCGGTTCAGGTACAGTTGCACAAGGTGCAGCCCTTTATGCGACTCAATGTATAGCCTGCCATGGCGTAAATGGAGAGGGCGGCACCAATGACAGACTGTCAGGTGGGCACGGCACTCTGGATTCCGGTTCTGCAATTATGACCGTGGGTAGTTTCTGGCCCTATGCGACGACCATTTTTGACTATGTTCGACGCGCCATGCCTTATCAGCAGCCCGGGACTTTAAGCAATGAACAGGTCTATGCATTGACGGCTTATCTACTGCAGATCAACGGCATTATTGATGAAGATGCGGTGATGAATGCAGATACATTACCTCAAGTGGAAATGCCTAATAGGGATGGCTTTGTCTGGTCCTGGATGGAAGACTAGGCAGTTCAAAAAATTAATACGAAATTATAAAAAAAGCGCCCTGCATGGGGCGCAGAGTTACAGCCTGGATTTATTCAGTAGTGACTCAGTTTGAAATTTTGAGCCTGGCCCGGAGTATGTCGTAGTTCGCTCGCGAAGATGCTCCTCACCTACGACATACTCCTGCATAAAATCTCCGGATCAGTTTCAAACTGAGTCGCTGGCATTTATTCATACACCTTGTGTTTGAACTCGCACAGGTCCTCTATAACACAGGATCCGCAGCGAGGCTTTCTGGCAACACAGGTATATCTGCCGTGCAGAATAAGCCAGTGATGTGCGTCCAGCAGAAACTCTTCGGGCACGAATTTCATTAATTTTTTTTCCACTTCCACTACGTTTTTACCGGGTGCTATGCCGGTTCTGTTCGATACCCTGAAGATATGTGTATCGACAGCCATAGTTGCATGCCTGAAGGCAGTATTAAGAATAACGTTGGCTGTTTTTCTGCCAACACCGGGTAAGGCTTCCAGTGCTTCACGATTATCGGGTACGATGGAAGCATGTTCATCAATCAGTATTTTGCAGGCTGCAATAATATTTTTTGCTTTGTTGTTGAACAGGCCGATGGTTTTGATATATTTCTTTAATCCTTCTACGCCAAGGGCATAAATTTGCTCCGGTGTATTCGCCACTGGGAAAAGTTTGGCCGTTGCTTTATTGACACCAACATCTGTTGATTGAGCCGACAGGGTCACAGCAACCAACAATTCAAAAGGTGATGAAAATTTTAATTCCGTGGTCGGATTAGGATTTTCTGCGCGTAAGCGTCTAAAAATTTCTGTGCGTTTTGCTTTATTCATTTTAGTCAGTGTTGGTAGATATTACGGATAATTATCAGAAAACTTGATGAGAGACCGTCTGAGGCATGGATGCCGAAGCCGAGTCGCCATGGATGGCTTTACGGCGTGTCTCGAATTAAGTTTTCTGATGATTGTCCGTCGCGAATTTCTATATAGTTTGTTTTAGTGGATGTTTGATCTATCCAATTCTTTGTCGCCAGTAATAAACCCATAAACAAAAAGGCACCGGGCGGCAACACTGCCAGCAGGAAACCGGGATAAGCCGGTAAAATAGTCAGCTCCCAGCTTTGCGCGAAGGGAAAAAGTAGATCCATATTGGCAAACAAAGTTCCGCTGCCGATGACTTCTCTTAAGGCACCCAAAGCTATCAGGGTGAGGGCAAAACCCAGCCCCATCATCAGGCCATCAAAGGCTGAGATTAAAGGCGAATTTTTGGAGGCAAAGCTCACCGCTCTGCCAAGAATCGCGCAATTCGTCACGATCAAGGGAATAAAAATACCAATGCTCAGGTACAGGGAATAAGCAAAGGCCTGCATCAGGAGTTCTGCGCAAGTGACAAAACTGGCAATGATTAACACGAAGACAGGTAAACGAATGGCATCGGTGATTTGATGACGAATCAGAGCGACCACAAGGTTGGAGCATAGCAAGACCAGAATGGTGATCAGTCCGAGTCCCGCCGCTGTGACCACTGATGAGCTTACGGCCAGCAGTGGGCAAAGACCCAGCAATTGAACCAGAGCCGGATTATTATGCCAGAGTCCCTGTTTACTTAAGTAACTCAGATCTGTATTCATAAACTTAATAATAAGGCTTTATTGGCCTGAAAAAATTCCAGGCCATTGGCTATGGCGATAGTGACTGCGCGGGGGGTAATGGTAGCACCGGTAAACTGATCAAAGTCACCCTTGTTTTTTACCACTGTCCAGCCCTCAGGGTTCGGGTTAGTCAGGGAGCGGCCATTAAAAGCCAGAATCCAGTCGGATAAGCGCAGGTCAATTTTATCTCCCAGGCCAGGGGTTTCCCGATGAGCTGTTACTCTCACTCCATCCACCGTGCCATCGGTATTTACGGCAAGCAGTAAATTAATATCGCCATTGTAACCATCGCGGGCTATGAGTGGGAATATCAAGGCACTGACACGACTATTCTGGCGGGCTATATAGGCCCTGCTGTTTTCTCGTAAACCCAGCAAGTCGATACGCCTGAATTCATTGCCTTCTAAGTCAAGCATGAAAGTGTCATTGATCAGATCATTATCATGGCGACTCGGAGGCAGGATGGCATTGAGTGCCAGACGTTCGGCCTTGATCCTTTGTTCAATTATCCTGTCTTCACTGACGGTATAAACAGTGCCGAGCAGCAGTGCGGCAATAACAGCAAAACCTGCCAGCTTGAGACTGTTCTCCAGTATGGAATGCCGGATCTCACTAGTCATCCTGAAGTGCTCTCGGTTGCGTATAGTAGTCAATAAATGGCGCGGCAAAATTTGCCAGTAACACGGCAAAAGCTATGCCATCCGGGTAAGCTCCCCAAACACGTATCACATAGGTCAGAATCCCGATTAAGGCTCCATAAATAATGCGACCTTTCGGTGTGGTGGATGCGGTGACCGGATCTGTTGCAATAAAAAACGCCCCCAGCATGGTGCCGCCACCGAAGAGATGCATGAGAGGGGAACCGCCGCTGGCGGAACTGCCTCCATCATAAAACAGTGCCGCGAGAAGGGTCATGCTGACCAGCATGGCGAGAGGAATCTGCCAGCCAATAATGCGTTTATATAAAAGTACCAGGCCGCCCAGCAGAAAAGCAAAATTAACCCATTCCCAGCCAATACCAGAGACGGTGCCAAAGGCAGGGTTTTGCGACCAGAATTCGCTGACCAGCATGCCGCCCCGTTCATTTCGAAACTGGTCGAGAGCCGTGGCACCGGTAAAGGCATCGATGCCTTCACTACCATTAATACCTGCCTGCAAAGTTTCCGGGAGTGACCAGGCAGTCATCTCAAGCGGAAAGGCAATTAACAGAACCACGTAGCCAACCATGGCCGGATTAAACAGATTTTGCCCCAACCCGCCGTATAAATGCTTGGCGATAACAATGGCAAAAAAGATACCGGTCAGTCCCAGCCACCAGGGGGCTGTTGGTGGGATGCAGAGACCCAATAAAACGGCGCTGACTATTGCACTATAATCTTTCAGGTAGAAAATGATGTCGCGCTTCCGCAAGGCCAGCGCCAGAGCTTCAAAGATCAGGGCCCAGAGACTCAGCCAGACTATATTGAACAGCACTCCCCAGCCAAAAAATATGCTTAGTGCCAGTAAGCCAGGCACACAGGCAGCCAGTACCCATAACATGATGGTGGAACTTGAAAGCAGTTGATGGCTCTTGGGCAGTTTTATTTTTTTTACTGCCATCAGGGTGTATCTCTTAAAGGTTTTTGTTTTGCCCTGGCACGCTGCAGAGCATTATGTATCAGATCTTCCTGTCTGCTTTTGGCTGCTGCGAGTTTTGCGCGTTGCTGTCTACGTTGTTCGGCCAGGGCTTCTTCTTCAGCCAGACGCAGTTCACGATTATCAAAGCGAGCCTTGGTATATTGTGCCAGCTGAAAAGCTGCGTCCTGTTCATGAATGTGTGACTTGGCTACCTGGTAATATTGCACAAGCGGGATATGACTGGGACAGACGGCATGGCAAAGACCGCATTCGATACAATCCATCAGGCGATGCTGTTTGGCTTTGTCGTAGGCTTTGCCCTGCGCAAACCAGAACAATTGCTGTGGCAATAAATTGACCGGACAGACTTCTACACAGAGCCCACAACGTATACAGGCCTGCTCACTAAGACTTTTAGCCGGCATGGCTTTGGCTGTTGTTTGCGGAAGCGTCAGAAGATCTATGCAATCAACAGGGCAGGGTGCAATACACAGTTCGCAGCCGGTGCATTCTTTACTGATGACCGTATGCATTTGCTGCGCCGCTCCGGCTATGGCATCGACCGGACAGGCCTGAATGCAAAAAGTACAGCCGATACATTCATCTTCACGAATCCTGGCTACTTTTTTGCTAAGAGCTGGCTCTGGCTGTTTATCCTCGGTGCCTGTAAGCTTTAAGGGCAGGACAGCTGTGTCCAGCAACTTAGCCAGTTCAATAATGGTGGCATCGCCGCCGGGCGGACAAAGATTGATCGCTGCACCTGCAGCGATAGCTGCTGCATAGGGTTTGCAACCGGGATAGCCACATTGTGCACATTGTGTTTGTGGCAGCAGGGTATTAATCCTGTCAACAAGCCGGTTGGGTGGGACTTTAAATTTTTGTGCAGCATAACCAAGCAGAGCGCCACTTAAGATAGCCAGAACCAGTAGAACAAGTAGTGGGGACAGAAAGGCAATCATGCTATACCAGGCCGGTAAAACCCATGAAGGCAAGAGACATTAAGCCCGCTGTAATCATGGCGATGGCGGAGCCCTTAAAAGGAGCAGGAATATCGGCCAGTAGCATCTTTTCTCGCAGTGCCGCAAACAGGACCAGCACCAGTGAAAATCCAAGTGCCGCACCAAAGCCATAAAATGTCGATTCTATAAAGTTATTGCCTGCATTAATGTTTAACAGAGCGACGCCAAGGACAGCACAGTTGGTGGTAATCAGTGGCAGAAAAATGCCCAGCACCTTGTGTAATAGCGGAGAAGTTTTCAGCATCAGAATTTCAGTGAAATTGACCAGGGCTGCAATAACCACAATAAAGGCGATGGTTCTTAACCAGCTTACATTCAGGGGAAGCAGCAGGTACTGATAAACCAGATAGGAAACCATAGAGGCCAAGGTCAGTACAAAGGTTGTGGCGGCGGACATGCCAATGGCGGTTTCGATTTTATTGGATGAGCCCATGAAAGGACAAAGACCCAGAAACTGCACAAGAACGAAATTGTTTACCAGAATTGCGCTGATCAGGAGGATGATAATTTCACTCATATCAGCAGCCGGATTTACTTGAGCTCATTTAGTTTCTATCAGTTCGATCATATAACCGTCCGGGTCTTTGACAAAGGCTATGACCGTACCACCATGTTTCATGGGCCCGGCGGGTCGGACTACAGCACCGCCTTTGGCTGAAATTTCCTCACAGGCTTGATAGGCATTATCGACAGCAATAGCGATATGGCCGTAGGCATTGCCTAGTTCATAAGAGTCAGTATCCCAGTTATGGGTCAGCTCTATGACGGAGTTTTCACTTTCGTCGCCATACCCGATAAAAGCCAGCGTGAATTTGCCTTCCGGAAAATCTTTTTTGCGAAGTAAAGTCATACCAAATATATTAGTGTAAAAATCGATGGATTTTGCCAGGTCAGTAACCCGGAGCATGGTGTGGAGAATGCGCATTTGAGCCTCTTTTCAAGCTGTAGTGTGAATGAGTTCCTGGTGGAATTATGCCAATAATGAGAGACTTTCACCATGCTAGATATCCCGGACAACGAAATACACCTTTGGTTCGTAGAGCATCAGCAAATTACCGATACAGATTTGCTCGAAGCATATCGGGGATTATTGAATAACGAAGAAGAAAAACGCTTTCAGCGTTTTGTATTCCCAAAACATAAATTGCAATTTCTGGCTAGCAGAGCCTTGCTACGGACGGTCTTGGCCGATTACCTTGACCAGCCCCCGTCCGGCTTGGTGTTCGCGAGAAATGCCTACGGGAAACCACGAATTGCCAGTTTTGAAATGCCATTACCTCTGGCTTTTAATCTCTCCCATACCAATGATATGACGGTGTTGGCAGTAACTCAGGGGGGCGAAATCGGCGTCGACGTCGAATACATCACCCGTAAAGTGGATATTCTAAAGCTGGCTGAGCGATATTTTTCAGCTCAGGAAGCAAGCGATTTAAAGCAGCTGGGTGTTGATAAGTTCAACCAGCGTTTTATTGAGTTGTGGACCTTGAAAGAAGCCTATATCAAGGCCTGTGGGATGGGACTGGCAATACCCTTGCGGGATTTCAGTTTTATATTCAAGAGCGAGGGGATTGAAATCAGTTTTGCCGAGGAGCGTGAAGATAATCCCGAGCACTGGCGCTTCTGGCAATTTCTTCATAATCATCAATTTCAGATAGCACTGGCACTCAAAGAAGAAAACAACAGAGCAAATAAAAATATTATCATCTGGTCGGGTATTCCATTAGGCAGTTTTACTGAAAAAGAAGTCTTGTTAACCAATAAAAGTCTTTAGTGAAGTGGTAGTGCCGCGTATGGAAAATAATAATTATTTAGCACCAGGCAGTTTGTAATTCGCTCGCTTTCACTCCTCAGCTACAAACTGCTGCTGCAATAAACAATCTGTAAAAATTTGCAAATGAACTAATTCTGAAAAGCGGTTTTTTAAGACTGAGCTTCAGTTTGGCAATTCCAGCAGATAGCAAATTGTCCTGCATTTTCTTCACCACAGTTAGGACATATCCAGGCTGCATGTTGCTCTTTTGAGACATCGATTTGTTGGCTGATAATTTCCCGAGCTTTGTCGTAATCGGCATCTTCCTTGACCCAGAGTTCCAGTAGAGTATTACCAATACCGAATTCGGCACCCATGGTATTACCAAAATCATTGTTTACATAACAGTCGATACCTTGCATGGAGAGGATATTTTTTACCGAATAAACCAGCCCCCTGTTTTCATGTTTGTAGCATAAGCGCATCGTGGCTCCTGAGAAGTTAAGCAGTCATGTCCTTAGCTGAGTTTGGCGCCACAGTAATAACAGGAATCCTTGTTGGCGGGTACAGTTCTGTTGCAGGAGGAACAAATAGTGGTTTCCAGATTGCGCGATTCAATCTCGGCTTTTGCGGCGGCGACTCTTTCTGCCAGTGCATTTTCATCGAACTGATTGTGCTCTTTCAGTAAGTGCCAGAGTGCATCCATGTTGAGTGAAAGCTCATTTAATTTTTGTTCAAGCTGGGTGATTTTGAATTTTGCAGCCTCAAGCTCACCTGTATTAATCGGGTCGCTTTGTTTGTTTTTACCTGTTCCCGGAAATAAAGCCATGATGTACGCTCCTTCAACCCTTGTTCATGTTCTCAGTCAGCTTATATACCAGTTTCTGCCAGGTGCACGGACTTCTGTTAGATAATATCCACAGGGCGAATTAACTGTATAAGATGCCCGGACTGATAAGTATGTTCATGCAGGTTATCAGCTAACTCGAACTGAGCAAAGCTTGCTGTGGTCATGAGTTTGGCATCATTTTCGACTGGTAATTCCTGAGCCGGACAGAGCCGTTCTACGAGCTCATCAAGCCCCGGATTATGCGCGACGAGCATGACGGTATTATGGTTTTCCAGCTTTTTTAATGCTGCATTCAATAGTGTTTTCCAGCTGGCATGGTACAACTCTGCCTGCCAGCAAATTTGGTGAGGATCGAAGTCCAGCCCAGTGCAGATATTCATGATGGTGTCACGTGCCCGTGTCGCGGGCGAACTGATAATACAATCCGGAATAAGCTTGTTAGTCTGCATCCATTCACCTATTTGCAGACTTTGCCTTTCACCCCTGCTGTTTAGCGGCCGTTCAAAATCAGGCAGCGATACAGACCAGTCTGATTTTGCATGCCGCACTAAAAACAGTTGTTTCGACATTCAGATCTTTTCCAGAACTATAAATTGATGACAGATCCAGCGTTTTTTTAAACAAATCTGCAGGGCGTGTCCACCATAGAGCATTTGCAGATAACGATTTTTTAATGCCAGAGTGTTTAAAATCCTCATCAGAATTGCTATCAGAAAATCCCGCGGGCGGTTTAATTTAACGAATTCGGTAAGATCCTTTGTCTCTGTTCTTTTAAGACCATGCTGCTCGGCATATTTGTCGACCTGATCCGGTGTTAGCAGAGAAGGAATCAGCCAGCCACGCCTGAACCTTTTTATCCACTTTAAGGCTTTTTTATTCTGTCGAACTGTAAGGTCCTTTAAAAAATCATCGCAGATAATCAGTTGTCCGCCGGGTTTTAGTAAACCGGAGGCCTGTTGAAAAAAAGTTTCAGCACTTTCTGCATGGACAAATGATTCAATGGCAAAGGCGAGGTCTGCCTTTTCCAGATTCTCAGGCAGCTTGCAAAAATTTCCCTGCATGCAGTGTAGTTTTTGCTGCAATTTGTGTTTGGCAATACGCTCGCGCCCGAGCAGGCTTTGCTGTTTGCTTAGGGTAATTCCCAAACCGGTTATCGGAACTTGCGCGGCTATATAGCAAAGGCTGGCTGCCACGCCACAACCGAGGTCGACAATATGCTGGGTGGTGTTGCCTGATTGATGTTTGAGGATATGTCTGCAAATCAGCTCATCGACATAGTGCAGCGCTTCTTCACGATTACTGACACCATAGCCCCAGATCGCGCGATGGATACTGCCGCCTGAGGAATGGCCCAGTTTCAGGAAGAGGCCGGTGTTAGCATTGTAGAAGCGCTGGATTTTTTTATTGATGGGCGAAGTAGTCATATGCAGTTAATACTACGCGAAGCAGACTCCGGAGATAAGCACTTAAACAGCGCTTGTCTAGTTTATGCGTAATCCCGCCACTGCACCTGCGTGAGGTTCCAGCAGATAAATTTCCTTGCCTTCACCGGCCGCCAGTATCATGCCTTCGGAAAGACCGAATTTCATTTTTCGAGCCTTGAGATTGGCAACCACTACGGTATGCATGCCAATCAGTTGTTCAGGCTCATAGGCTGATTTGATGCCGGAAAATACCGTACGGGTCTGTTGAATTCCCTTGCTATCCAGGCCCAGGTCAAGAATCAGCTTGAGCAGTTTGTCTGCGCCTTCGACATGCTCGGCATTGATGATTTTTGCAATACGCAAGTCGACTTTGGCGAAATCAGGGAATTCAATTTCTGCAGCAAGCGGTTCTCTGGACAAGGGGCTATCCACATCTGCAGCCTGGTTATTTTCCTGTTCGCTTAAACTTTCTTTGCTGGCATCTACCATGGCTTCAACCTTCGTGCTTTCCACACGCGTCATTAAGGGCTGGAAGGGATTGATCCGGTGTTCGAGTAACAAGTGTTCTGCATCCTGCCATTGCAGAGCTTGAACGTTTAAAAATTCTTCTACTTGCACGGCCAGTTTAGGTAATACGGGTTTCAGGTAAATCACCAGTATGCGGAACAGATTTATGCCGGTTGAGCAAATATTTTGCACTTCTTCTGATTGAGGTTTTTCTTTTGCCAATACCCAGGGTTGCTTGTTGGCAATGTACTGATTGGCTTTGTCGGCCAGCTCCATAATCAGTCGAATCGCCGCCGAATAGTCTCTGCTCTCATACCAATCGGCAATTTCAGCTGAGCAATTCTGAAATTCGCCAATTAATTCATGTTCTGATGTAGCTGCGGATAACTTGCCATCAAATCCTTTGTTGATAAAGCCGGCACAGCGACTGGCGATATTGACGAGTTTCCCAACCAGATCAGAGTTTACCTTGAGAACGAAATCTTCAAGATTAAGATCCAGATCGGTAGGTGCACGCCCAAGTTTGGAAGCAAAGTAGTAGCGCAGGTATTCGGGGTTAAGAAATTGCTTATAAGTCTCCGCCATTATAAAGGTGCCGCGGGACTTGGACATTTTCTGGCCGTTGACGGTGAGAAAGCCATTCACTGAAACAGCGGTCGGGGTTCTGAAGCCGGCAGTCTTTAACATGGCCGGCCAGAACAGAGCGTGAAAATTGATAATGTCCTTGCCGATGAAATGCCAGAGTTCTGTCTCGGAACCGGAGCGCCAATAATCATCAAATTCCAGATCGGCGCGTTCTTCACAAAGCTTTTTGAAGCTCGCCATATAGCCTATAGGTGCGTCCAGCCAGACATAAAAATATTTCCCCGTTTCGCCCGGAATTTCAAAGCCGAAGTAGGGTGCGTCACGACTTATATCCCATTCCTGCAGACCACTGTTCAGCCATTCAGCCAGTTTATTGGCAACCTGCGGCTCAAGGGGAGGAGCAGCCAGGCTATCTACATCCGGGTGTGTATGTTTGTCCAGATGCAGCCAGGCTTTCAGGAAATCTTCGAAGTCCTGCAGTTTAAAGAAAAAATGCGTGGATTCTTTTTCAACTGGTGTGGCGCCGGAAATGGTTGAACGGGGATTAATCAGGTCAGTGGCGTTGTAGGTGGAACTACAGACTTCACAGTTGTCGCCGTATTGATCTTCAGCTTTACATTTCGGACACTGGCCTTTTATAAAGCGATCAGATAAAAACAGGCCTTTCTCAGGGTCATAGAGCTGGGTGATCTTACGCTGACTGATATGGCCGCTGCTTTTGCAACGTTCATAAATAAGCGATGAAAGTTCCCGGTTTTCTTCCGAATGAGTACTATAGTAAATATCGAAATCCACCAGGAAATCACTAAAGTCCCGCTGATGTTCCAGATTGATGGCAGCTATAAATTCCTCAGCGCTGATGCCGGCTTTTTCAGCACTGAGCATTATGCCTGTGCCATGTGCGTCGTCGGCACAGACATAGCTGCATTTGTTGCCGCGCATGCGCTGAAAGCGAACCCAGATGTCGGCCTGAATATAACCCAGCAAATGTCCCAGATGTATGGGGCCATTGGCATAGGGAAGCGCATTGGTGACAAGTATATTTCTTGCTTTCAAAATCAAATCTCGACAATAAGGTCTTAGCGAATTATGTCAGTGAAACTTCCCTGCTGCGATACGCACATTAAGGACTGGAAAATATGCCTAAGCAGCTAAGTCGATGACTGCTGTTGGCCACTGCCGGTCCGGAACTGACGAAGCCCGCGATTCTAGCAGTTTTAGCTGTTTAATTTAAGTTAAAAGAATTGCCAGTAGTGGTTCATTTTCAAATTTCATGAGGTATAGAAGCCGCCGCTTCTGTCTTGCTCACCCTTCGATCTTTCCTTCCTATTTTTCGGCGCTGCGGAACTCGTCGCTTCGCGCCTCAAACAGTCCTCGCGCTTTATCGGAAAAATCATCAGGAAAAAGGCATCTCAATGGGTTCACACGACAGGATCGGCAGCTTTCGTTGCGATTTTGTATTTTTATTGATGTTAAAAGCACAGGCATGTTGCTGAGCTATCCTGACGGCGACCGTCTGACGACAGGGATGTCGTCAGCCGAGCCTGTACAGGGACGTACGTAGTTTGGCGTGTCGACGAAAGGATAGCTCAGCATCATGACTGAGAATAAGCAGAAAAAATTCAAACTGAAGCACTAAAGAATTGCGGGGGGCATCTAATCCTTAGCAGTTTTTGTATAATCTGCAGGTATATCTAACAGGTGGAACTCATGAATAGTTTTAGAAAACTTACCTTAGTCATTTGTGCATTGTTAGTGCCAGCAATTCTTTATGCGCAAACCGCCTATGAACGGGACTATCCGGCTATTGCCTATGCCGATACTGAAACCAGAGATGCAGCCACTGCCTTATTTGCTGACATCGCGGCAGGTCGGGTGAGACTAGAGCATCGTACTGAACGCGGATATCTGGAATCCTTGTTGGCGCTTTTAAATATTGACCCTTCCTCGCAATTACTGGTGTTTTCCAAGACTGCACGAAAAAGCCGTTTTGTGACGCCGGAAAGTCCTCGTGCCTTGTATTTTAATGATGAGGTTTATGTCGGTTATGTACCGGATACGAATACGCTGGAAATTGCATCAATGGATCCGCAATTAGGGCCGGTATTTTTCGATATCCCACAGGATGCAGAATCAGAACTTGCGCTCAACCGGGAAACCAGCCGCTGTCTGCGTTGTCACGACAGCATGACCAATACCGGCGGGGGGACGCCACGTTTCATGATGAGTTCTGTGCTGGCTGACAGTAACGGAACAATCGTGTCGCACGAAGTCAGTATTATTACCAGGGACAGTACGCCTTTGAATCGTCGCTGGGGTGGCTGGTATGTTACCGGTCTGCATGGACAGCAGCCGACCATGGCGAATTTGATTTACCGGGGAGGCGCTTCCATCAAGGACCAGGATTTACTGACAAATGGCAATAAAACTACGCTGGATGATCTGGTCGATACTCGACCTTATCTGACTGCTTATAGCGATATAGTTGCCTTATTGGTGATGCAACACCAGATAGAAGTGCAGAATGCCATGACCAGGGCAAGTTGGGATTATCGTCAGTCGCTGGCAGAAGCGGGTTCGCCAAGTGCCGAAAAACTGGCCGAACTGGCTAAACCGGTTCTTGATGCACTGCTCATGGCAAATGAAGCTCCAATAACAGATGAGATACAGGGGGTCTCGGGTTATACGGAGTATTTTCAGAATCTGGGACCCTTTGATGAGCAGGGACGCTCCCTGCGTGAGCTGGATTTAAATCAACGGGTTTTCACTTATCCCTTAAGTTATCTGGTTTATTCGGATGCCTTTGCCGCTTTGCCGGATGAACTGCACAGCTATCTGCAGGAGCGTCTCCACGAGATACTCAGCGCGGATTCTGATCCGGCTGAATATGCCCATCTTGATGCAGCAACACGTGCTGCGATTCTGGACATCGTCAACAGCACAGCGCCCGGTTTTTTCCTGTGATCACCCTGGTTGATCGGGTAGAATGCGCTCTTTGCAGAGAAGCATGAGGGTAATATGCAGTTACTGGATGGCAAGGCAACTTCGGAACAATTAAAAGCAGAAATAACCGGGAAAGTTGCAGCCTTAAAAGCAGCCGGAGCGAAGGTGCCGCATCTGGCAGCAGTGATTGTCGGTAATGACGGCGGAAGCCATACCTATGTAAATAATAAAGTGCTGACCTGCAAACAGCTTGGTTTTGACTCCACCCTGATCACTCTCCCTGAAACAACTACCGAAGCAGAGCTGCTGCAAGTGGTCGAAGATCTGAATGCAAATAACGATGTGGATGGTTTTATCGTACAGGTACCTTTACCCGCGCATATTAATGAAGACAAAGTAACCGAAGCGATTGATCCTGAAAAAGACGTTGACGGTTTTCATCCTGAAAATCTCGGTCGCATGATGTTGGGATTGCCCACCTATATTTCAGCTACACCGAACGGTATTCTGGAATTATTAAAACGTAATAATATTCTTACCTCTGGTCTGCATTGTGTCGTGATCGGCCGCAGCAATATTGTGGGTACACCGATGTCGATTTTAATGTCACGTAATGCTGAACCGGGAAATTGTACGGTTACGCTGGTTCACAGTCGTACCAGGAATATGCGGGAAATATGTGCCAGTGCCGATATATTAATCGTTGCCATTGGCAAGCCGGAATTTGTCAAAGCCGATATGGTGAAACAGGGTGCCATAGTGATAGACGTCGGTACCACCAGAGTGCCTGATGCAAGTAAGGCAAAAGGTTTTGCTCTGAAGGGTGACGTTGATTTTGAAAACGTTAAAGATAAGTGCAGTTTTATCACACCGGTGCCAGGGGGCGTTGGTCCGATGACCATTGCCTCGTTAATGCAGAATACCTTGCTGGCGGTGGAACGTAAAAATCATAGCTGACTGTGCAGCTTCGAGTAATTCATTTGTATTTTTGTGACCGTCTGGCGACAGGTCGAAATATGCTCCTGCAATTTCGACATTCCCTCCATCCATGGAGGTCAGACGTCGCCAGCCGAGCCTGTACAAGGATGTACGTCTTTTGGCGTGTCACGAAAATACAAATGAAATGCTCGTATATCATATTTGTTCAGGCATGTTTTTGAATAACCCAGTTTAGGAAATAAAAATGACAGAGACTCTAAACGCCTTAAAGCCCTTTATCGCTAAAGTTACCGAGCATGAAGTCTTGAGTTTCGATGAGGCCTGCGAAGCTTTTGAAATCATTATGAGTGGCGGCGCAACTCCGGCTCAAATAGCCGGGTTCCTGGTGGCGCTGCGCATGCGTGGCGAAAATGTCGATGAACTATCAGCGGCGGTAAAAATTATCCGCGCCAAGGCGATTCCGATTAAAGCACCTGCCATGGCCATGGATATCGTCGGCACGGGTGGTGATGGTTCCGGAAGTTTAAATATTTCCACTGCCACGGCTATTGTCGTCGCCGCCTGTGGTGTACCGGTGGCGAAACATGGTAATCGTGCACTGTCTTCCAAATCCGGTGCATCGGATGTCCTGTCTCAATTGGGTGTCAATCTGGATGCGCCCATGGCGCAGATCGAGCAGGCTATTACCGAGGCTAATATCGGTTTTATGCTCGCACCACGTCATCACACTTCCTTTAAGTATGTTGGCCCGGTTCGAGTAGAGCTTGGTATACGTACCATGTTTAACATACTCGGTCCGCTGTGTAATCCGGCTGGAGTTAAGCACTATTTGCTGGGGGTTTACAGCAAGGACTGGGTAAAACCCATGGCCGAAGTGCTGGCAAGGCTGGGCTGCGAGAAAGCCTGGGTAGTACACGGTGCAGATGGCATGGATGAATTAAGTACGACCGGAGAAAATTATGTCTGTGAAGTTATCGGGACTGAGATAAGGGAATTTACTATCAGCCCGGACGCTGCGGGATTACCGCTTGCATCGTTTGAACAGCTCAAGGGTGGAGATGCTGCTTATAATGCACAACGGCTGCAGGCCTTGTTGGCAGGCGAAAAAGATGCTTATCGTGACATAGTGCTCTTTGGTGCTGCTGCCGCCTTGCTGATAGCTGGGAAAGTACAGGAACTGCCGAGTGGAGTGAGTATGGCCGCTACCGTACTTGATGATGGCAGTGCCATGCAGACTCTGCAAAAACTGATCGCCATCAGTCAGGCCTGATTCCAGGACTGTATTTTTTCCCATTTCGTAAAAAGATGTAAACGTTTCCAGATGTCAGGCGTTAACCCATCATTATAAGAGAGATTTGGATTCTCTTTTATTCCATTATTTGCTCTATATTCTTATGGGCTTAGGCACTAGACTTTGCCTGATGCAGAAAATTTTACGGTTTTGTATACATTAAGGAAGCGTATGACCAGTGAACAAATAAACAATTCCGATGAAAACTTTGTTCCACAACGCAGGAAGAAGGGCAAGAAAGGACTTATAGCCATAGTCCTTTTGCTGCTTGCCGGTGGCGGCGGATCGTATTACTGGATGCAGAATGATGAAGCTGTTGTTGAAAGTCAGCCGCTCATCACGCCGGCTCAAATCGGCGATATTGAAAACACCATTGCTGCTACCGGTAGTTTGAAACCCTTTGAAACAGTAGAAGTTGGTGCCCAGGTTTCCGGCCAGTTACTGAGACTATATGTTGAAGCGGGTGATCAGGTAGAAATGGGACAACTGATTGCCGAAATTGATGCCCGGCAACAGCGCCAAAGGGTCGAATCCAGCCGAGCGAACCTGGCCGGACAGGAGGCTCAGCTTGAATCAAGGGAGTCGGCGCTGGCGCTGGCACAGGCTAATGCCGACCGGCAACGCCGTCTGATGGCTGAGGATGCAACCAGTCAACAGGACTTCGATACAGCAATGAATCAGTTGGCAGCCGCGCAGGCCGGTTTGATTCAAACCCAGCGGCAGATAGATCAGAGCCGGGCGAGTCTCGCCATTGAAGAACAGGAACTGAGTTTCACCAGCATTGTGGCGCCGATTTCCGGAACTGTTGTTTCAGTAAATATGACTGAGGGGCGCACCTTGAATGCAACTCAACAGGCACCCACCATTCTCACTATTGCTGATCTGACTACCATGACAGTGCAGGCAGAAATTTCTGAGGCTGATATCAGCAACCTGAGAAATGGCATGGAGGTTTACTTTACGACGCTGGGTGGCGGCAATCGTCGCTGGAACAGCACACTGCGACAGATTTTACCGCAGCCTACGATAACCAATAATGTTGTCCTGTATACCGGTCTGTTCGATGTGAAGAATGAGGATTCAGCATTACTGCCGGAAATGACCGCGCAAATTTACTTTGTAACCTCAGCAGCCAGAAATGTGTTGACTGTCCCCTATGGTGCCCTGACTTTTCTGGATGGAGGGCCAGCCAGTGCGGGAGGAGGATTCAATGAAGTGATGGCTAATAACACTGCCCGTCAGGGTGCTGCCGGGAGAGGTGGTGACTTCGCAGGTGGTTTCCCAGCCGGAGGCAGAGGGCAGGGCGGGGGTTTTCCGGATGACGCCACTCCAGCCGGACGACAACAGGCTGGAGATCGGGGCGGAGCTCTTGCGGTTAATGCCTTGGCAAACGGACGAGGAGCTGCCACCCGGCTTGCGACTGTTCAGGTTCAAACTGAAAGCGGAGCGCTGGAAAGCAGAGAAGTTATTGTTGGATTGACGAGTCGTGTTGCTGCCGAAGTGATTTCGGGACTGCAGCCAGGCAGCCAGGTGGTTTCCGGAGTAGTGCAGGGCAGTGTCGGAGGCATAGATCGTGACCAGTTAAGAAGTGCCTTGGGGATACCTGGCAGAGGCCGCTAATGAGCACTTATCTGCTGGATAATACTGCTGGCCCGGATGCAACTGCCGGCCCCGCAGCCATTGCAACTGCACAGTCCACAGGCAGAGCAATTCCCTTAATCGAGCTGCAACAAGTCACGCGGACCTTCAGGACCGGTGGAGGCGTCGAAGTGCATGCCCTGAAGGGTATAGATTTAAAAATTTATCCGGGCGAGTTTCTGGCCATTGTTGGTCAATCGGGTTCCGGCAAGTCTACCCTGATGAATATTCTGGGTTGTCTGGATCGTCCAAGCTCCGGCAAATATCTGTTTGCCGGCAGGGATATCAAGAGCTTTGATGCCGATGGTCTGGCCTGGTTGAGGCGCGAAGCTTTTGGTTTTGTGTTTCAAAGTTATAATTTGCTGGGCACAGAATCAGCCCTGGAAAATGTTCAGATTCCTGCAGTCTATGCCGGTCTCTCCGCCCATGAACGTGAGATCAGGGCAGAATCACTGCTAAGTTCGCTGGGCCTTGGGGATCGCATGGATCACCGGCCCACTCAACTTTCAGGTGGTCAACAGCAAAGAGTTTCCATAGCCCGGGCCATGATGAATGGTGGCAATGTCATACTCGCTGATGAGCCTACCGGCGCGCTCGATACGCAAAGTGGCATTGAAGTGATGGAGCTGCTGGAAGATCTGGCTCATAAGGGTCATACCGTCATTCTTATTACACATGACCAGGAAGTTGCAGCTCATGCTGAACGCATTATTGAATTCCGTGACGGCGAAGTCGTCAGTGATTCAGGACCAAAACCGCAGCATGTCGATTCGAAAAACAATGCCAGGCTACGTGAGCTGTTTATGAGTCGCAAAGCCAGCTCATCAATGGCGGGAACCGCTGAAGCAATCAGGATGGCATTTCGATCCCTGAAGGCAAATATATTCCGTACCATGCTGACCCTCTTGGGTATTGTTATTGGTGTTTCTTCGGTAGTAGCGATGCTCGCCATCGGAGAAGGGGCGCAACAGGAAATTATTCAGATCATGAATCAGCTGGGTACCAATGTAATGACGGTGCGGCCGGAACGTTTACCCGGTTCATTTCGAAGCATGCCCTCCACCTTGACACTGGAAGATGCTGAATCGGTACAGAATAATATCCCTAATATCATCGCGGCCATTCCGCAAATGCAAAGCCGCAACACGCCGGTTCGTTTTGGCAGAAACGATACGCAAACTTCGGTTGTGGCGACAACCGGGTCAATGCCGGAAGTTGAATCCTGGCCACTAGCCCAGGGTGTCTTTTTTTCGGATCAGGATAGTGCAGACATCGCCAGCGTCGCTGTGCTTGGTTCTGAAGCCAGAGCAGACCTTTTCCCCGATGGTCAGGATCCTCTGGGACAATATATATTAATCAGAAATATTCCATTTCAGGTAATCGGGATACTCACGGCAAAAGGCGCGCAGGGATTCAATAACCCTGATGATTCAATCTATATCCCTTTCAGAACAGGAGCAGTCAGGGTCTTCGGTCAGGAGGAAGCCGACGAGATTCGAATACTCGTCGATGATGTGGATGTAATCGATCAGACTGAGCAAAATGTACTGGAGTTTTTGAGCGCCCTGCATGGCACACAGGATATGCGCATTGACCAGAATACTTCCATGCTCGAATCTGCATCGCAATCCCAGGAAACCTTTACTCTGTTGCTGGGTTCAGTAGCTGCGATCTCTCTGTTGGTAGGAGGCATAGGTGTGATGAATATTATGCTGGTATCAGTCACTGAGCGTACCCGCGAAATCGGTGTTCGCATGGCAACAGGTGCAAGGCAGAGCGATATTCTTTCGCAGTTTCTGTCTGAGGCGATTGTTGTTTCCTGCTTTGGCGGAATAATCGGCGTTGCATTAGGTGTCGGTGTGGGGCTGGTTCTGGAACGATTTGACGTTGCCATTTATTTTTCAAGTACTCCGATGTTGCTGGCTTTTACCTGTTCAGTTACTACCGGTCTGATATTCGGTTTCGCACCGGCAAGAAAAGCCTCCCGACTCGATCCGGTAGTCGCACTGGCAAATGAATAATGCACAGATGTCCAGAAACTAAAATGCCAGTTCCTAACAGAGCAGGAAAAAAATCAGATATGAGAAATTTACTATTTTCATTTTTCACAATGACGACAGTTTTAGGGCTGGCTTCATGCGTGTCTATCGAAGTGCCAGAGCTACCTGATTCGGATGTGCCGCTTGCCTGGGTCGGTCCTCAAACTGAAGATGCCGAAATCTGGCCCAGACTGAGCTGGTGGGAAAATTTCAGGGATGCTGAACTGAATGAAATTGTTCAGGACGTGAAAGTCAGTAATCTGGATCTACAGAATAACCGTCGCAATCTTGAAGCTGCACAGATTTCCCTACAGGAAGCCGGATTTAATCTGCTGCCGATCCCCACTGTGAGAATAGGAACCGGAGCCAGCTATTCCGAAAATCTGGGCGGGTCAGAAGCGGAAAACAGTCCAGGCAATCCCTTTGCTTTATCCGGCGCCCTAAATTACAACGATATCCTCAGCAGACCGGCAATTTTTGATAGTGCACTGGCCGATTTTCAGGCCCGGCGCGCCCAGATAGCCAACACGGCCCTGAACACGCTGGGTACGGCAGCGTCCACCTATTTCCAGGTATTACTGATCAGGGACCAGATAGATGCGGCTCAACAGAATCTGCTCAATGCCGAAGCCATAGGCAACATTACCCAGGCTCGAGTTGATGCGGGTGTGGCAGTGCCTATTAATGCCCTGCAACAGCAAATAGCCATTCAGCAACAACGCACCAACCTGCAAAGTTTGCGTCAAAATGAATTGTCGGCTCTTGCTTCGCTGGCTTTACTGCTTGGACGTTCGGTACAGGACTTCAATATTTCAGGTTCCACGCTGCAGAATATTATGATTCCGACATTACGCCCCGGCATTCCTTCCGAGCTTTTACGCAGAAGGCCTGATCTTGTGCAGGCGGAGGCAGACCTGATGCGAACTACCGCTCAGGCTGAACTGGCCAGGCTGGACTTCTTTCCATCCATTTCATTGACTGGAGGGATCAATGCTTCCAGTACTTCGCTGACTGAATTGGTGAGTTCTCCAGACGCAATCCTCAATCTGGGCGCTGATCTGAGTCAGCTTATTCTGGATAACGGCGCCCGCAGCCGTAACCTGGATCAAAACAGACTCACGCTGGAGAACAGCCTTAATTTGTATCGCCGGGCAGTGCTCAGTGCTTTTAATGAAATTGAAGTGTTGCTGAGTAATATTCAATTATTACAGGAACTGGGTGTAGTGGCAGAACAACAGCTGGCACAAGCGGAAGAATCTTTCAGACTGGCTGAGGTGCGTTATGCCGAAGGTGTAACGGATTATCAAACAGTTTTGACGACCCAGAATACTCTCTTTTTCCAACGCACAGCCCTGCTCAACAACAAAATTCAGCAACTGAACTCGATGGTTGGTTTTTATCAGGCCTTAGGTGGTGGCTGGGATGCAGATGATGAGTCAACCATGGCGATTGCGAGTGAATAAGGTTAGTTAGAAGCGTTTATTCATACTTTATTTGTGTTTTGCCTGTAAGTTCCCTTAATTGATGGAATTTTTAGGTGTTTTTGTGTTCTAAATTTGGACATTGCTTCCTTTGGCGTATATTCTTCACAATGTTTTTAAATAAATTTTGTTAAAGCTTAATTTTTCCCTGGCGTTAGGTGTTATCACATCATGATTGACGATATCACCCTCAAAGATCACAACCAAGAAAGGCGGATTTTTCTGTCCCGTCTACTTATCGGTGGCATAATTGCAAGTCTGCTTATTGCCCTTCTGGTTTCCCGTTTAGTTTATCTGCAAATTTATCAGCACGAATATTATTCAACAGTTTCCGATAAAAACCGCATCTATAGTCAGGCTATCGCCCCAACCCGTGGATTGATTTACGATCGCAACGGTATTTTGCTGGCGGATAACAAACCCAGTTATAACCTGACCATGGTCAAGGAAAATGTCCCTGATTTGAATGCCAGCATAAGCCTGATTCAGAATCTGATTGACCTGCCAGAGGAAGAAGTAGAGAAATTCCGGCAGCGCCTGAGCAGGCGCGGAGTGCCTTTTTCTTCTGTGCCAGTGACTTATGCCTTGAGTGAAGTTGAAATTGCCAGACTTGCGGTAAATCAGTTTCGCCTGCCTGGCTTTCAGGTTGAAGCACAGCTGGTCAGGCATTATCCACTGGGCGAACCTGTTGCCCACGCAGTCGGTTATCTAAGCAGCATTACCGAAGAAGAACTTCGCACACTGAATGCGGAAAACTACCGGGGCACCCATCAGATGGGCAAGACCGGCATTGAAAGATATTACGAGTCAATCTTACACGGACAGGTGGGATACGAAACCGTAGAAAAAAATGCACGTGGACAGATCATGAATGTACTGGATCGCAGTGATCCGGTACCGGGAGAAGATCTTGTTTTACATCTCGACAGTAAATTGCAACTGGCTGCCTGGGAAGCGATTGGAGATTACCGCGGCGGAGTCGTTGCACTGGATGTTGAAACCGGTGGCGTACTAAGCATGGTCAGCAAGCCGTCCTTTGATCCGAATCTCTTCGTAGGGGGCATTAGTCAGGGACAATATAACGCCTTGAATGACCCGATAGAGACTCCCCTGTTTAATCGTGCACTGGCGAGATATTCACCTGGCTCTACCATGAAGCCCTTTATTGGTCTGGCTGGCCTGGACTCCGGGGTGCGTACCCGGGAATATGAGGTGCATGATCCCGGATATTATCACCTTAAGGGAGACAGCCATGTCTATCATGACTGGACCTGGTGGTTAACGGAAAGTGGTCATGACACGGTGAATCTGGCAAAAGCCATTTATCAGTCATGTGATATTTATTTCTGGGATATGGCGACAGATCTGGGTATTGACCGCATGTCCGCATTTCTGGGTCGTTTTGGTTTTGGTGAAAATACCAGCGTTGATATACCTCAGGCCAGCAAGGGAATTCTGCCTTCCAGAGACTGGAAAATGCAAACCCGGGGTCAACCCTGGTATCCTGGTGAAACCCTGAATTCTGCGATTGGACAGGGTTATACAGAAGCCAGTGCCTTACAGTTGGCGACGGCAAGTATGCTTATGGCAAATAAAGGCCAATGGCGTCAGCCGATCTTACTGAAAAGAGCCGGGCTGCAAAATCCTGATATTCAGCATGTCAGCACGATTCCTGATATACAGCTTCGCAATCCGGATGACTGGAACTTTATTCATAAAGCCATGCAGGATGTGGTTCATAAAGGTGATGGCGGCTATCGCAACAATGGCACTGCTTATTCCTATATCGCCATGCTGGAAAAGATGCCCTATCACATGGCAGGTAAATCAGGGACTGCCCAGGTGGTGGGAATGGCCGCAGATTTTGACAATGATGCTGAGGTCCCGGAGCAATTCCGCGATCATGCCTTGTTTATCGCTTTTGCTCCGGTGGAAAATCCAAAAATTGCCCTGGCGGTGTTTCTTGAGCATGGTGTAGGTGGCAGCGGGGTTGCCGGACCAATTGCCAAAAAAATTCTGGATGCCTATTTACTCGATGAATTCGGTGCTTTAAAGCCCGAGTTTTTACCAGACGCAGAACTTCAACAGCTTAGCTCACGTCAAAGCCTCAACGAGGTAAGTCAGGAGCAGCTGTGAGTTCATCAGCTTTTATCAGACAGCTTAGCGGTGATTTTGGTCTGGAGCGACGCCGCAGTATCTGGGAAAAACTGAACCTTGATTTACCTTTATTATTTGCCCTGGCTGTACTGGCCGGCTTTGGCCTGATGGTGCTTTACAGTGCAACGGATGCCAACCGTGCGGATATGCAAAGGCAGATTGTCTTTATCACACTGGCCTTCGTTGTCATGTTTGTGGTTGCTCAGGTGGATGTTCGTGTTATGCGACGCTGGGCACCATTCATGTATATAGGTAGTCTAAGTTTGCTGGTTGCGGTTTTGTTTTTTGGTTCTACAACGAACGGCGCACAACGCTGGCTGGACTTGCCCGGTTTACCCCGTTTTCAACCTTCAGAAATAATGAAAATTGTTTTGCCGCTTACTCTGGCTGCCTATTTTTCGAGGCGGGCCATACCGCCGCGTTTCAAGCATATTTTCTGGTCCCTGATTCTGTTAGGACTGCCGGCTGTCCTTATTGCGATGCAACCCGACCTTGGTACCGCCCTGTTAATTGCAGTTTCGGGGATTTTTGTTTTGTTGTTAGCCGGCATAAGCTGGAAGCTGGTAGGTTCAGCCATTGGCGTGGCGGTCCTGTCGATTCCAGGGCTGTGGATATTTTATCTGCAGGAATATCAAAAGCAGCGCATCCTGACCTTTTTAAATCCTGAAAATGATCCGCTGGGAACCGGCTGGAATATTATCCAGTCCAAAACAGCAATAGGATCTGGGGGGCTTTACGGAAAGGGTTGGTTAAATGGCGTACAGTCACGACTGGATTTCCTGCCGGAAGGGCAGACAGATTTTATCCTTGCTGTTCTGGCCGAAGAATTCGGCATGACTGGTGTGCTGTTTTTATTGCTGCTTTATCTGACGATTATTGCCAGAGGAATCTATATTGCCGCCGTATCCAGCGACATGTTCACCCGTCTTTTGGCAGGCAGTATTACACTGACATTTTTCGTTTATATTTTTGTAAATATTGGTATGGTGAGCGGCATATTACCGGTGGTTGGCGTACCGCTACCAATGGTTAGCCTTGGTGGTACTTCTATTGTCACACTGATGCTGGGTTTTGGCATTCTTATGTCGATTCACAGTCATGGCAAAAGTACTTTTCGTTATGTTGATTAAAGACCTTGAGATGAATTAAAAAAACAAATGCCAAAAAACAATCCATACAAGATGCAGATCAAGCTTACTTGCTTACTTACTCTGAGCCTCTTTCTGACGGCTTGTGTAACTTCACCTCCTGCCAGCAACAGCGATTCTGCAAATTCAGGTCGTTACGCGTTGGAGAACGATGTTGCCGTGTTGGAGCCAATTGATTTGCAGGCAATACCTGAAGTTGTCCCGCAAGCGGTCAAGAGAACCATGGCCGGTAATATGAGTCCCTATCGGGTTAACGGAAAATCATATCGGGTACTGGAAACCGAAAATGGTTACCAGGAAACGGGAATGGCATCCTGGTATGGTCGAAAATTTCATGGGCACCTGACGTCCAATGGTGAAATTTACGATATGTTTAAATTTTCCGCCGCTCACAAAAGCCTGCCTATCCCAAGTTTTGCAAGAGTGACCAATCTGGATAACGGCAAGAGTATCGTAGTACGAGTCAATGACCGTGGACCTTTCCATGATGACCGGATTATTGATTTATCCTATGCCGCTGCAAGCTGGCTGGACTATGCCGATGTTGGCACAGCCCGTGTGATTGTTGAAGCATTAACGCCGGAGCAGGAGGCCTTTGATATCCTGGCTGCAAATGATCCGGCGCCTGCCCTTGATCAGGTAGATATCGCGGCAGAACGTCAGTTGATAGAAGCTGACGAAGGCCAGGAGTATCTGCAGGTTGGCGCATTCAGTAATCTGGACAGTGCCGAAAATGTTCTGGATGCGCTGGTTGCTCTAACCCAGGTGCCAGCATTTATTAGAAGTGAAATGAATAATAGTTCCAATAATATGCTGCATCGTGTGCGTTTGGGGCCACTAAATGAGACAATTGAACTCGACTCCTTGATTAGCTTGATCAGGGACGCGGGTCTGGGAAGCCCTTTCCGGGTAAGACAGTAAAAAGACCCGCTTAGGTCATAAAAAAGCCAGATTACCATGCCAAACTCGAGGATGATCATGCAGCAAGAAAGGCCAAACCAGATGCAGGAACAAATTCAGTATCAAATGCAAGAATCAAACACAAACGCTGTAGCAAGCGCACATATCGGCAGGTCAATTAGCAATATTTATATTTGCTGGGCAGTGCTGCTGCTGTTGGCATTAGCCTTGAGTTCAACGACTGTAAACGCACAGCAAGCCAGAATCATCCCGCGTGCACCTGATATCGCAGCCACCTCTTATGTTTTGATGGATGCTACAACCGGGGATATTCTGGTTGAATCAAATGCAGATATCCCGCTGCCTCCTGCCAGTCTGACAAAAATCATGACAGACTATGTCGTCGCTTCAGAACTAAGCAGCGGCAATATCAGTATGAATGATGATGTTTTTATCAGTGTGAAAGCCTGGCAGATGGATGGTTCGAAAATGTTTATTCAGGAAGGCACCACGGTACGTCTTGAGGACCTTATTTATGGCATGGTCGTTCAATCAGGAAATGACGCCAGCGTAGCTCTGGCTGAGCATATTGCCGGTAGCGAGGAGGCCTTTGCTGATATGATGAATCAGCATGCTGAATTGCTTGGCCTCACCAGTTCCTATTTTGTGAATGCTCATGGTTTGCCAGCTGACCAGCATGTCATGTCTGCACGAGATCTGGCAACCCTGTCACAGGCTCTAATCAGTCGTTTTCCGGAAAATTACAAAATATACAGTACCCCTGAATTTACCTATAACGGAATCCGCCAGCCAAATAGAAATAGTCTGTTATTTCAGGACAGGAATGTAGATGGCATGAAAACCGGCTTTACCGATGCGGCTGGTTATTGTCTGGTGGCCTCAGCCACACGTGACGATATGCGGCTGATTGCTGTGGTGATGGGAACAGCAAGTGAAAATGCCCGGGCCATAGAAGCACAAAAATTATTAACCTATGGTTTTCGTTTTTATGAAACTCTCGAACTTTTCACCGGCAATGAAGTGCTGGCAAGTAATCAGGTCTGGTCGGGTAAAAGTAACTCGATAGATATAGGTATACAGGACCCGGTCTTTATTTCTATCCCGCGAGGTTCAGATGACGATCTGGTGACTGATTTACAGATTAATGAAAATTTGAAAGCACCAATTACTGCCGGCGAAATACTTGGACAGGTGACTATCAGTCTGGACGATCAGATTTACTACCAGGGTGAAGTTATTGCCTTACAGACTATTGAACGAGGCAGTCTGATCAAGCGTATTATGGACTGGCTGACATTGTTCTTTATGAACTTGTTTAGCTAGCAGACAGATCATGGAAATAGATGAAGACTCGATAAAAATCGAGTTTCCCTGCGAATACCCCATCAAAGTGATGGGCCCGGATGTCGATAATTTTAGTGAAAATATACTGGAGATTATCTACCGTCATGCGCCCGATTTGCGAGATGAAAACATAAACTTCAGGTCCAGTAAAAATAATAACTATCTGGCAGTCAATGTCATTATCTATGCTACCGGTGTCGAACAATTACAGGCTCTGTTTGATGATCTTAAAGCCAGTGGTCGAGTCTCCCTTGTTCTGTAACAGCCGTGCCTGACTCTCAGCCGGAAATCAATACTGAACACCTTGTAATCCGTCATATGGGTACGCAGGACTATGAGACTGTGTGGCGGCAAATGCAGACATTTACCTTAAGCAGAACTGAGAATAGTAAAGACGAGTTGTGGATACTGCAACATGAACCGGTGTTTACTCTGGGGCAGGCTGGCTTAAGTGAACATATTCTTAACGCTCACAGCATCCCTGTTCTGAAGTCTGATCGTGGTGGCCAGGTGACCTACCATGGCCCTGGTCAGTTAGTGATTTATCTGATGATAGATGTGCGGCGTAATAATTTTGGAGTTCGTCACCTGGTAGATCTGATTGAGAGCTCAATTATTTCTGTATTAGACCAGTATGGCGTGAAGGGTGAAACAAAAGCACGGGCTCCAGGGGTTTATGTGGCTGACAGGAAAATTGCAGCGCTTGGTCTGCGAATCAAAAAAGGTTGTTCCTACCATGGACTTAGTTTCAATATTGATATGGATTTAACCCCATTTAGTTATATTAATCCTTGTGGCTATGCCGGGCTGGAAGTCACACAGCTAAAAGATTTACTTGCACAACCCAGTGACAAACTATTTACGGAAACCCAGCAAAGATTAGTAAAAAATATAGCGGAAAGTTTGCTATAATCATCAGCACCTTATTGTTCGAGTCTGCTTGTGAATTAAAAACCGGCACTCAAGCCTCAGAATTTCCTGAGGACCAGGATTAATCATTTATTCATGGCCACTATTCCTAAAAAAGTTGTGCAGGGTGAGAAATTGCGCGGTGCCGAGAAGGTCGCAAGAATTCCTGTCAAAGTCATACCTACAACTGATCTCTTGCGGAAGCCTTCCTGGATACGTGTCCGTATGGGCAGTTCCGCAAAAGTTGAACATATCAAGGATACGCTAAGAAAACACAAACTAAGCTCTGTTTGCGAAGAGGCTTCCTGTCCCAATCTGGGGGAGTGCTTCAGTGGTGGAACTGCAACCTTTATGATTCTTGGCGATATCTGCACCAGACGCTGTCCATTCTGTGACGTTGCCCATGGTCGTCCGAATCCCCCAATGCAAAATGAACCGCGGGAACTGGCCGAAGCCATCGCCGAGATGGGGCTCAACTATGTCGTCGTTACTTCCGTGGATCGTGATGATCTGCGTGATGGTGGAGCCGAACATTTTTCGCACTGTATCGCTGAAACCCGACGTTTGAATCCGGGAATCAAAATAGAAGTCCTGGTACCCGATTTCAGAGGTCGTATGGATGTGGCTCTGGCAATACTGACAGGCACAACCCCGGATGTCTTTAATCATAATCTGGAGACTATTCCCAGGCTGTATAAAAAAGTGAGGCCTGGCTCTGATTATCAATGGTCTCTGGATCTGTTGAAAAAATATAAAGCCATGGCTCCGCAGGTGCTGACTAAATCGGGCATTATGCTGGGCCTGGGAGAGAGCAGGGAAGAAGTCATACAGGTTATGGAAGATATGGCTGCTCACAATATTGATATGGTGACACTGGGTCAATATTTACAACCCAGCCGGGATCATCTGGCTGTTGAACGTTTTGTACATCCTGATGAATTCGCAGAATATGCGAGCCTGGGCAAAGATATGGGTTTCAGACACGTTGCCAGCGGGCCGCTCGTAAGGTCTTCTTATCACGCTGATAAGCAAGCACATCTAGACTAGATTTCATTTGTAACCGTTTAAATAAAACCATTTTAGGTGGCGTCTTTTATATGAAAAATTTTGTATTACTTTGCTTTGTTTTTATCATCCCGGAGCTTGCCTGGTCTCAGCAAAGTACCTCAGGTGCCAGCCTGGAATCCAAGACTGTTGAAATGGTCAGAATGACTGAAGAACCGGTTATTGATGGTATTTTGAATGAAGGGGTATGGCAGCAGGCCAAACTTATTGCTGATTTCTACCAGACCACGCCTACCGAATTTGCTGCACCATCACAGCGAACAGAAGTGAGAATTTTTTATACTGAAAATGCTCTTTTTGTCGGTGCCAGGATGTGGGAAGAAGATGCTAGCCAGATAGCGGCACAGGCGCTTGAACAATATGGTGGTGTCAATCAAGATGATGTTTTCCATATAACGCTGGCTCCATTTCAGGATCGTCGCAGCGGTTATCGCTTTGCCATGAATCCGAATGGTGTCTGGTGGGATGCCATATTTAAAAGTCCGACTGATACAGATGGTAACTGGCAGGGTATCTGGCAGGGTAAAAGCAGTATAGATGATGAAGGCTGGACTGCTGAGATGCGTATACCTTTCCAGACTTTGTCTTTTGATCCTGCCAATTCTGAATGGGGCATAAATTTCCAACGCATTATCAGGCGTAACAATGAACGAATTTCATGGTATTCGCGTGATCGACAGGTTAACCCTGGAGCTTCAGGAACCGCTACCAATATGGCAGGCATACAACAGGGAAGAGGCCTGGATATCGTGCCCAGCCTTACCCTCCGCAGGGATAAAATATATGGGACATCACCACAGTCAGGAATAGAAGAAAATTTCGAGCCCAGTCTGGATGTGTTTTATAAAGTCACACCTTCACTTAATGCTTCGTTGACAGTAAATACCGATTTTTCTGCGGCAGAAGTTGACGATCGCCAGGTCAATTTAACACGCTTCTCTTTGTTCTTTCCCGAAAAGCGGGATTTCTTCTTACGGGATTCGGATATTTTTGATTTCGGCCAGATCGCCAACTACGGATTTGATAATAATTATGGTACAGGATTCGGGGCTATACCGAATGCCAGTCAGCAGAACGCCAGACCCTTCTTTTCACGTACCATTGGTCTGAGTGCCAATGGCGAACCAGTAGATCTTAATGTGGGAGGCAAGTTAAGCGGAAGAATCGGCAATTTCAATGTTGGTTCCCTGTTGATTTCGCAGGCTGAAGATATCAGTACGGGTGTTGATTCAACTGATATCTTTGTTGGCCGTGCAGTCATGAACGTCTTATCCGAGTCGCAAGTTGGTGTCATTATGACTGATGGAGATCCCCAGTCGAACCTGGACAGTACACTGTACGGCGCAGACTTTCGTTATCGCAATTCGCAGCTGCCTAATAACAAAAGTGTGGAGCTTAATGCCTGGCTTCAAAAAACTGAAACGGATGGCAAGCTGGGTGACGATATGGCCTATAGTCTGGCTCTTACAGCACCTAACAGAAATGGCTGGCGTGGCACAGGTATATATACACGAGTTGAAAAGAATTTTGATCCTGCAGTCGGCTTTGTCAATCGTACCGGGATTGAAGATTACGCACTGGAAGCCGGCTATACCTTTTTGATGCCGGCCGGCAGTTATATCAGCAGCGCCAATTTTACGGCTGATGGCTATCGCGCAGATCTGTTATCAACGGGCCAGTTAAGTTCTCAGGATCTTGGGCTGAGACTGGCGCTGTTTAACAAAACCGGTGATAAATTTTTCACAAGATTCGTGCGTGCAACCGAGGTGCTGCAAAATAATTTTACAATTTTTACTGCCTCTGACGGTTCCCGGTCTGTCGTCATCCCGCAAGGCAGTTATGAATTTGATGAAATCAGGTTCTTCCTCATTACAGCAGGGTATCGAAAATTCTCAACAACACTGAATTTGCTGGCAGGGGAATATTACAACGGTGATCATGTACAGTATAAAGTTGATAACACCTGGCGCCCTGTCAAGCAACTGGAATTCGGTGTCAGTTACACAGAGAACGCCATCAAATTACCTGCGGGAGATTTTAATGTTCGTCTCATTACCTTGCAGGGTAATGTCGCTTTTAATTCACGCTGGTCCTGGTCGAATTATCTGCAATATGACAATATATCCGAATCAGCGGGTTTCAACAGCCGATTAAACTGGATACCGGAAGCTGGTCAGCAAGTCTTGCTGGTGTTGAATTATGGGGCGCAAGACAGGGATAAAGACAACAGTTTCACATCGACAAGTTCTGACCTGTCGGTGAAGGCTACTTATACCTTTCGTTATTAGGGCACAGGACAGCGATTGGCGATTATAGTCGGGAAGGGCTGCACAGAAGTCTTTACTCAGGCGCTGATTGGCAAAGCTCTGTTAGCCAGTTGCAGGGTTAATTCTGAAAGTTCATCCCAGGTATTACGAGTATTCAATCCTTTTACTGAACGGTCAATTATACTGGCGTGATCCAGCATTGCCTGCAGGGAAGACAGACTGTGATTGTTTAAGGCTATTGAGATAATGCCCATCCGATTACGCCAGACACGTTCGCTTTGCATGGCGCTGTCCACTGAATGTCCTGCTTCCATTAAATTTGCCATGACACTAAGGTTACGAATTTCCCGGCACATAAAATTCAGAATTTTCAATGCATCTTCACCTTCGGCCTTGAGGTGGTAAAGAATATTTAGAGCTCTGCCGGCGTTGGCTTCGAGCGCTGTATCTATCAGGGCAAAAACATTAAAGCGTGAACTGTCTGCAACTGCCCGGGCAACAGTCTGCGCATCGAGTGTGCCAGTTCCGTTGAGTATACTGAGCTTGTCGATTTCCTGTGCACAAGCCAGCAGATTTCCCTCAGTGCGCTGGCAAAGCACCTGTATCGCCTGATCATCCGCACTCAGCCCTTTTTGCTGTAATCGTTGACGAACCCATGCAGGTAACTGCTGTGCAGTTATAGGCCAGACTGTTACAAAGTAAGCGTGAGTTTCAATCTGTTTGAACCATTTGGTATTGCTTGCAGCTTTTTCTACTTTAGGGCTGGAGATCAGTAACAGATTATCCTCGGATGGATTCTCAAGATAGGCGTGCAGGGCTTTTTTTGCCTGATCATCGAGTCTGGAAGAGCTTAAACGCAAATCAATCAGTTTTTTTTCTGCAAATAATGACATGCTGTTACCAGCTTCAAGCAAGCTGTTCCAGTCAAAATTATTTTGTGCAGAATAGACTTCACGTTCACTAAAGCCTGCTTCTCTGGCGAAGTTTCTGACCAGGTCACATGTTTCCTGCACCAGTAAAGTTTCGTCGCCGGCAACCCAGATTACCGGGGGGATCTGGCTCTTTAGCTGTCTGGCTAATTGATCTGGTTTTATTTGCACAGCAGTCTGCTTTTACATCCTGTCATCATAGACAAGAGAAAAGTCCACGACTACATTGTGGTTTATGCTGGGCAAGCCGGCAATTTCCCTTAGAGCCTCGACGCCCTCAGTCATGCCAAAAGTATCGGCCGAAATAATAAGCGGTTGGGCAGGTTGAATTTCAATCCGGTTTGCTGTGATTTTAGTCAGGCGCAGATTCGCAGAGAGATCCCTGCTGATGCCGTGCAGGCTAAGATTGTAGTTGTATGGTGCAGTCAGGGAGCTTCCAACAGGCAGGGCTGCTAGTTCTGTCATATTCACATCAATGACAATTGAAGCACTCGGATACTGTCCGACCTCAAACAACATATCACGGACTCTTTGATTACGGATTTCTATAGCAGTATCGACGCTGCCAAGACCAATCTGCAAAGTAGCACGTCCTTGTTCGCTGATTTGTCCGCTCAGACCGGAAAAGGAATTGACTTCAGAGACTGCGGAAGCTTTGCTGGTGACATAATGCAGAGAGGACTCAGTATTATCAAGTTGCCAGTCAGCCCAGGAAGGCATGCTGAGTGAGGATAAAATAACAAATAAAAACAAAGAGATAGGGTTTTTCAACATATTGGCTCCTGGATCATGAATGGGACAAGAAAACTGATTATTGCAAGGCCGTCAGCGTTGGGCAATAGCTATAATTTCGAGTAATGCGTCTTGCAGAAGATTTGACTTTCCTGCTTGAGTAAATCCTTGTTCGCTCGCTGCATCGCTCCGCTGCGATGACAGTACTGAAAGAACTCAACCTTAACATCGAGTGTACAAATTCCAACATGCTGCATCGACAAAGCTGGTCTAGCGGACAGTCTCAAGACGCCTTATGATCTGTTCTACCAGTTCCTGCCGTAATTCGGTTTTTACCAGTTCTGCCTCATTGGTTTTAGCTGCCGCATTAGCAGGGTCTGCTTCATAAATCTGATTCACAGTTATGATCTCCGGATTGAATATGCTCTGACCCTGTTTGCTTAACTGGAAAGAAGCGGAAAGCGTAATTTCATATTCACCGGCCCTGACATTACGATTCACACTAAGAATTCGTTCACGAACCTGTTCATCACCCAGAGAGAGTTGATGGACTTCAGCGTCATCCAGCAGTTCTATTTCAAAAGCGGCTAGCCGACCTTGCAGGACCTGACCCAATTCATTACCGCTGCTGTAATTTAACTGCAATTGTTGTAATGAAGCGTCCAGTGCCTGTGTATCGGTACCGCGCATGGAGAAACCGCATGCGGTCAGAAACAGTAGTGAAAACAGGCTTATAAGGATTGTCTTTTTCATAACTAGTTGGCGACTATATTGACCAGTCTTCCGGGCACGACAATGACTTTGCGAACGGTCAGGCCAGCTATATGCTTTTGTACACTTTCATCAGCCAATGCTGCTGCCTCGATTTCTGCTTTACCGATATCGGCAGGCAGTTCAAGTTTGGCGCGTAGCTTGCCGTTGACCTGAGCAACGATAGTGACAGTTGATTGCTGTAAAGCGGCTTCTTCAAAGGCAGGCCAGCCTGCATCAATAATAGAACTTTCAGTATGCCCCAGGTGTTGCCATAGTACATGGCATAAATGAGGCACTATAGGAGCCAGCAGCAAGACCATAGTTTCCAGTGCTTCCTGAATAAGAGTCTGATCCTGATCATTCTGCTGTGGATTTTGGCTGCTCTGTTCACTGAATTTACTTACAGCATTGGACAGTTCCATCACCGCAGCTATCGCGGTATTAAAAATCTGCCTGCGTGCATAATCGTCGGTGACTTTTTTGATGGTGCTGTGAGTTTTCAGTCGCAGGGCCTGTTGAGCTTCATTGAGCGTAGCCGGAGTCAGCTTGGTAGCTACAGGCTTGAATGCAGCAATCAGTTTCCATATTCGTTTTAAAAAACGATAGGCTCCCTCCACGCCACTGTCCGACCACTCCAGACTCTGATCCGGAGGTGAGGCAAACATCATAAACAGGCGTACTGTATCCGCGCCATACTGCTCAATCAGCCCTTCCGGATCGACGGTATTGCCCTGGGATTTAGACATCTTGCTGCCGTCTTTTAATACCATACCCTGAGTTAACAATCGCTTGAAAGGTTCGTCTGAACTGACCAGCCCTTCATCGCGCATCAGTTTATGGAAGAAACGGGCATACAGCAGATGCAGAATGGCATGTTCTATGCCGCCTATGTACTGATCCACGGGAAGCCAGTAATCAGCTTGTGGATTCAGCATGCTATTGTTTTCATCACGACAGGCAAAGCGAGCGTAATACCAGGAGGACTCCATAAAAGTATCGAAGGTATCAGTTTCACGTTCTGCCTCGCCACCACAGGCGGGGCAGGTTGTCAGATAGAACTCGGGCATTTTTTTCAGGGGAGACCCGCTGCCATCAAATTCAACATCTGTCGGCAGCACGATGGGCAATTCTGATTCCGGCACGGGCACTGAACCGCATTGTTGACATGAAATCATCGGGATCGGGGTGCCCCAGTATCTTTGACGGCTTACGCCCCAGTCACGCAGTCGAAAGTTTACAGTTTTCCGGCCACTGCCCTTGCTGGTAAAGAAAGTCACCAGCTCTTCAAAAACCTGCTCAAAATTCAGACCATTGTAGTTGCCGGAATTAATCAGCCGGCCTTTTTCCGTAAATGCCGCTTTGCTGATATCACACTCAGCATCATCTTCGGGCTGAATAACTTGCTTGATCGGGAGTCCATAACGCAGGGCAAATTCAAAATCACGCTGGTCATGGGCTGGTACCGACATAACCGCACCAGAACCATAGGACATCAGCACAAAATTGCCAATCCAGACAGGAAGAGCTTCGCCTGTTATGGGGTGAATTGCCTTAAACCCGGTATCCATGCCGGTTTTTTCCATGGTGGCCAGCTCGGCTTCCGCGACTTTTATATTTTCCTGAGCTTTTATATAGTCGGCCAGCTGCGGATTTTTTTCAGCCGCTGCCAGAGCCAAAGGATGCTGTGCTGCAACGGCAACATAGGTGACCCCCATGATGGTATCCGGGCGTGTCGTGTAGACACTCAGGGGCTCGTTGCCAGGCACATCAAAGCTGAACTCAAGACCTTCGGATCGGCCTATCCAGTTTTGCTGCATGACCCGGACTCGTTCAGGCCATTCATCAAGCTTGTCCAGATCAGACAGTAATTCATCCGCATAGGCGGTGATTTTAATAAACCATTGGGGAATCTTACGACGTTCTACCAGGGCACCAGAGCGCCAGCCGCGACCATCGATCACCTGTTCATTGGCCAGTACGGTTTGATCAATTGGATCCCAGTTTACTTCGGCTTCTTTTTTATAGACCAGACCCTTTTCAAACAGCCTGATGAAAAACCATTGTTCCCAACGATAGTAGTCGGGATGACAGGTAGCAATTTCACGGTCCCAATCATAGGCGTAGCCCAGCTGCTGTAACTGCTTGCGCATGTAGTCTATGTTTTCATAAGTCCACTTCGCCGGTGCAACATTGTTTTTCATGGCGGCATTTTCGGCTGGCAGTCCAAAGGCATCCCATCCCATGGGCTGCAGGACATTTTTTCCCTGCATGCGCTGGAAGCGGCTGATCACATCGCCAATGGTGTAATTACGAACATGCCCCATATGCAGGCGACCACTGGGATAGGGAAACATGGAAAGGCAGTAGAATTTTTCTTTGTCAGGATCTTCAACAACTTTAAAACTTTGCTTTTCGCTCCAGTAGAGTTGGGCTTCCTGTTCTACCTGTCGATGCGAGTACTCTTCGCTTAATTGCAGATTTGTCGCTGTTTTATTCGTTACTGCCATGGTGTTTTCGGTCTGTTTTCAGGGCTTAAAAAAAGACTGCCTAGGATACCTTAGAAGGCATTACAGGGGTAGCGGCTTTTAGATTTTGCGGGTCTTCTTTTTTTTGGTTTTTTATTAAGTTCAAATGAGTTGGCGTTAAGCTTGTTGTGACACGCCAAACTACGCACGTCCATGTGCAGGCTCGGCTGGCGACGTCCTGTCGCCAGACGGTCACTACAAGCTTAACGCCAACTCATTTGTACCTTCTACAACACTTGAATTTTCAGGAGATGCTAAGGAAGCTCTGCCTATGCCCTGGCGAACCTTTTGAAATGCTTTATCCCGTTAGCTTAAGTCGGGAACAAGCGAGGACTGTCTGAGACGCGTAGCGGCGAGTTCCGCAGCGCCGACTTAAGTAAACGGGAAGATTGAAGGGTGAGCTAGGGCATAAGTAGAGCTTCAATAATATCTATCAGAATAAAAGCCAAAAAAAAGAAGGCCAGCAAAATCAGCTCGCTTGAAGATCGGGATCCTATAAGCAAGGCTTAAGGTATCGGCATTATTTTTAATTATGTTGTGCATGACGAATTAATCTATACTTCATGCCGTGTTACAGGTGCAGTTGAACGTGAGTTCATCTGCTTGAATGGGAAACCGGTGAGAGTCCGGCACTGCCCCCGCAACGGTAAGAGTGATTTACACTCAAGTCCGATACCAGCCTGGCACAGAAACCAACAAGATGATGCGGAGGGCGTCGTCAGGGTTAGGATAAGGCTTAATGTGGCCTCCTGCCTGCTTTTCCCTCCCTCATACGCCAACTCTTTTAAGCGATGAGGATTAAAATGAAAGTAATACGATACGGCCTGGCTATAGCACTAAGTGCCTGTAGCTCTGTGGTTCAGGCACAGACAGAATCGGCTCCCGAACTCGAAACCATCATAGTAAGCGCCCACAGGGTAGAGATGCCCGTCAGGCAAGTCGGGGTTTCGGTTTCAGTACTGGACAGAGAAGCTATCGAGGCACTGGGCAGTGTTTCGATCACCGAGATCTTGCGAAACCTGCCTGGTCTCGCGGTAAGCAACAGCGGAGGGGCAGGCAAGCAGAGCACCTTGCGTATCAGGGGCGAAGAAGGTTTTCGTACCAAAATATTGCTGGATGGTATTGAAGTTTCCGACAGTAGTTCTACCCAAATTCAAACTCAGCTGGAGCATTATCTGGCAGCTGATGTTGAGCGCATTGAAGTGCTAAGAGGCCCGCAAGGTATGATGTATGGGGCAGATGCCGGAGGCGTGATAAATATTGTTACACGCCGGAGTGAAGATGGCTTTAATGGTACTTTAAGTACGGAATACGGAAGCTATCAGAGTCGCCAACTTGCTGCCCATATCAGTGCCAAGGTCGATAAGCTGGATTTTGCTTTTAATCTGACCGATCTGGATACAGAAGGGTTTAACAGCAGATCAGATGATCCTGGCCAGGATAAAGATGGCTATGACAATACAAGTCTGGCCGCCAGATTTGGCATGGATATCAATACACAGTGGCGGCTTGAGTCCGATCTGCGGCAGTTGCAAGCGGATACAGAGTTTGATGCCTGTTTTGGTCTGAGTGGTACTAGCCATGACTGTCTTGCCAATTTTAAACAACAAAATTACCGGCTGGCACTGGGCTTTAAGAATGAAAGGTTCTCCCAACAACTCTCCTGGCACAGCTCTGCCACGCAACGTCTTAATTACAGTGATAATAATCTGGGTCTCGCTATTGAAGGGGAATTAGACCAGTTGTTATATGTAGGAACTTATGCTGTCTCAGAACAGCATGCCTTTTTATTTGGCATGGATCATCAGGCCGCTGATCTGGAGGACGGAAATAATCCACATAGCCGGAATCAATTAGGAGTTTTTGGGGAATGGCAGGGTAATAAGGCCGATAGGTTCTTTTACACTTTGGGTTTGCGGCGAGATGATAATGATGATTTTGGTGAGCACAATAGCGTTCGGCTAAGTACGGCTTATCTTGTTGATTTAAATAATGGTTTATTGAAATTAAAAGCCAGTTTTGGGAATGGTTTCCGGGCTCCGAGTCTATACGAAGTCGCCTACAATCAAAGTGCCTTTGCCTCAGCTCCGGCTACACTGCTTGCCCTGGATGAAGAGCAAAGTCAGGGCATGGATTTTGGCTTTGAATATTTAAGTAACAATGGCTTCGAAGTTGAGGCAATTTATTTTTCTCAAGATATGGAAAATGCTATTGAGTTTGATCTCGCTACCTACTCCGGGTACATACAGAGAAGTGGCAAGAGCAAGGCCAGAGGGCTGGAATTATCGATGCGTCAAACACTTACTGACAATCTCGGCATCAGTGTCAATTACACTTATACCAATACCAAAAACAACGCTGGGGAACAGCGCATTCGCAGGCCTGATCATACTGCAAACATTGCATTTAACTATCGCAGTGACGACGACAGATTACATATAAATTTAAATGCCAGATATGTTTCCGAATCCATCGATGAAATTTACGACCCATCTATCTTCGATACAGTTCGACTTGCACTCGATGACTATGCGCTAATGAACATTACCCTTGCTTATGATCTTTCTGAAAATATTGAAATATTTTCCAGAATTGAAAACCTTCTGGATAAGCAATACGTAGAAGTAGTTAATTACAATGTAGCCGGTAGCGCATTATACGGTGGACTGCGATTGAAATTTTAATATGAGTACAGAGCAAAACAGTAAACATAAAAGCCGGATGCAGAACTTGAAGCAACAAGTTGATCAAGGCATTGCTGCTGCTTCAACAGAACGCGGTGTGTGTATATTTCTGACCGGGGATGGCAAGGGGAAGAGTACTTCTGCTTTTGGTATGGTCATGCGAAGTCTTGGTTACGGACACAGGGTGGGCATCGTGCAGTTTATCAAGGGGGAGCAGCTATCTGGAGAAGAAGTGTTTCTCAGGGAAAACTATCCGGATATGCCGTTTTATCAGATGGGCACAGGCTTTACATGGGACACGCAGGACAGGGAAGTCGACATTGCAGCAGCACAGCAGACCTGGAAAGAAGCCGAAAGACTACTGCAGGATAGCGAAATCGATCTGGTCGTGCTGGATGAATTAACCTATATGTTTGCCTTTGCCTATCTGGAGAAAGCAGCAGTATTAAAGGCTATATCTGACAGGCCATTACAACAGAGCGTTATCATTACCGGTCGGGGAGGGGGTGCTGAATTGAGGAAAATCGCCGATACAGTGGCAGAAGTCAAAAATATAAAGCATGCTTATGCCTTAGGTATAAAGGCTCAAAAAGGGGTGGATTTTTAGCTTATGCAAGAAATAAATAAAACACCGGGGGTTAGAGACTATTTACGGGATTTCATAAAGCTTGAGTCGGCTGGTGGAATTCTACTTTTGGTCGCTACCGTGCTGGCCATACTGGTGGCCAATTCTCCGCTGGAAGTTATATATGGCTCCTTCCTGAATACGACAGTTGCGATACAGGTCGGCGCACTGGATATTTCCAAGCCATTATTGCTGTGGATCAATGATGGCCTGATGGCCGTGTTCTTTTTTCTGATCGGCCTGGAAATAAAAAGAGAAATTGTTGAGGGTGAACTTTCTTCCCTTTCACAGGTGATATTGCCGGGCATCGGAGCCCTGGGTGGAATTATTGTACCGGCTCTGATTTATGTATACCTGAATATGGGTGATGCTAGTGCACTGGATGGTTGGGCCATACCAGTGGCGACTGATATAGCTTTCGCTCTGGCATTACTGGGAGTATTTGGAGCGCGAGTGCCAATCAGTCTGAAAGTATTCCTGCTGACCTTGGCAATTTTTGATGATCTTGCAGCAATTGTCATCATTGCCATTTTTTATTCGGGTGATTTATCAGGAACAGCATTAATAAGCGCAGTCCTGGCTTTGATTATCGCCATTACTATGAACAGGTTTAAGGTGACGAACACGGCAGCCTATATATTGTTGGGGATTGCCCTGTGGATAGCCGTGTTGAAATCAGGGGTTCATGCGACACTGGCAGGAGTCCTGATCGCCTTCTGTATTCCAATGCGCGATGAGCACGGCCATTCGCCAATCAAGGAACTGGAGCATAATTTACATATCCCGGTGGCATATGCCATTTTGCCCATGTTTGCATTTGCAAACGCCGGACTATCGTTTGCTGGCACTTCGCTAAACGATTTACTGCACCCGATTACTCTGGGTGTGATCGCAGGTCTTGTTGTTGGTAAACCCCTGGGAATAATTGTGTTTGTCGGACTGGCACTGCTAATTGGATTGGCGAAATTACCCAAAGGAGTGAACTGGTATCAGCTTTGCGGAGTGGCCTTCGTGTGCGGGATCGGCTTCACCATGAGCTTGTTTATAGCGGGACTGGCATTTGAACATAACAGTTCTGAATTTTTTACCGGAGACAGACTGGGGATAATTATTGGTTCAGTGATTTCTGCTTTGCTGGGTTTTCTGATATTGCATTTCAGCCTGCCTTCCCCCTTATCTTCGGTCCAGCAAGACAAGAGTGAAGTGTGATTAGCCGATTATCCTATTCCCCAAAATTATCGTTGTAGCTTATTTTCCAGATTTTTCCCTGCAAAAAATCTGAGATATACAGTGAGCCATCAAAGCTAAAAGCTTTATCAGCATGTTGTTGCTTCATGCTAAATCCACTCACTACGATTTCGGTTCTGAAGATGGAATCAGCTCTTTGCCTTCAAAATGAAAGCGCTAAACTGCAGTATTATCGGAGTCATATAGCATCCCATTATAGAATTTCAGGCTTGTTCCGTTAATCGTGCTGAAGCTCTCTATGTGATCGGCTATCCCATCATTGTTGGTATCTCGCATGGTTATTCCGGTATGGGAGCTTGTGCAAAGACAAGTGCAGGTTAGAAACTGAATACGACGAATTTTTTCAGTATGTTAAACATGAGTCCCCATTAAGAATCTTCTTAGTTGTTTTTTGAAAAGGATACTTTTTCCAGCATATAACGGTAATAGGCTTGCTCACCAGACTCGGTAGCTAGCTGTTTAAAAAGTTGTTCTGCTTTTTCATAATTCTTGGCGTAATAACTTTGCATTGCTTGACCATGCGTTTCCAGAATGGTGGACTGGGATTCAGTCAGTTCATTTTCCATACATATAGGCTGATAGATCCTTACATTGGTACTGCGACCCTTTACCACCAGTGTGTCCAGTTCCCTGTAGATGATGTCACTGGTTTCCTGCTTGGTCTCCTCACCAACGATACAGGGTACCTGATAGACTCGGGTCAGACGTTCGAGTCGAGATGCTAAATTTACTGCATCCCCGATCACCGTATAGTTCAGGCGGTATAAAGAACCCATATTGCCAACATTTACCATGCCGGTATTTATACCGATGCCCATATCAGTGGCAGGTAATCCTTTGCCGCTTAACTGACTTTTCAGCCCGGCAAGGGCCTTATGCATGTCCATGGCGGCCAGAACTGCCCGGCGAGCATGATCTTCATGTGGCAGGGGGGCTCCCCAGAAGGCCATTACAGAGTCGCCTATGTATTTATCGATAGTGGCGCCATAATGGTGCAGAACAGCAGATAGTGTTGTGAAGTATTCATTTAACATACTGACTACCTGCTTCGGATTTAAGTGTTCTGAAATGCCGGTAAAATCCTTTAAATCACAGAAAATAATTGTAAGTGGTTTCAGCTCTCCATCCAGATTGATCAATTCCGGGTGTCTGCTAACCTCATTAACAATATCAGGTGGAACATAACGACTAAACAGGTTGATCAGTTTCTGTTTTTTCTGGGTTTCTGAATAGTAAGTCAGCAGTACATTCATGCCAAAGAGCATTAACAAAACAAGCAGGCTGTACTCCATCGGAAGACTGGTATTGTTATAGGAGTCATTAAAGCCGAGAAACAAAAACGGTATAGAAACAAGAATAATTACCATTGAAGCGGCGATAGGACGCAATATAGGCAACAGGAAGGCTAGAATGAAAGAAAATACTACAAGCAGGTAAAATTCTATGGAACTTGCTATTTCCGGTAAAACAAAAGCGGTGCCTCCAAACTGGAATCTGGAAAGAGTTAACTGGAATGTGGGAAAGGCACCTCTGCCGAATTCGAGCAGGCCGAGGATATTCAGGGAAAATATTATGACCAGCGCAACTAAAATAAAGATATGAATCCATTCATTTCTTATTGAGGACTGAACAACGTTAATATTGGGTAATTTCATTTCAAGTCTCAAAACAACAAAAAAAGGCTCCCAAGGAGCCTTTTTATTCTAACACTGTTTTAAGCACTTACATGCGATAACAAACAACGTAGTTATTGTTTTCATCATAGGCAGTTGCAACAGTACCAGTTGGCGCATCAGCGCCAGTTGTATCGACCTGACCACGGAAACGGCCGGTATTCGCGGCACCATCGTCAAGCTGAGTATCCAGAGCAATACCAGCTGAACCGGGCACATTGCTCATGCAGAGTTTATTGCCGTTCATATTGGTAAATATTGTTGCGCCGGTAATGCCAACTACACCACCAAAGGGGTTGCTGGGCAATATTGCAGCCGAACCCGCTGCAGTTGTTGCATCACCAGTAATAAAACCGGCAGCCCTTAAATGTGTAAAGAAGTAAGCACCCTCTGCAGCTGCACCAGTGAAGGTGTTGGCAGCAGTAGCTGTCAGAATACCATCTGAATTACCGAAAGCTGTTGCGGGAATGGATCCCCAGGCTCCGCCACGGGCGGTCAGATTGGCCAGTGCAGGGCCGTCATCACCTGGCATACGGCCATAGCGGTCCTGATATGAAAAAGCAGCTGCGGCTATACCGTTTAGGGTATTGGTAGCAGAGCGGACCCTTGAATTTTCAATAAGCTGTTGTCCCTGCAGGACACCACCAAGTAACAGGCCAATGATGACCAGTACGATAGCAATTTCAATCAGAGTGAAACCACTCTGAGATCTTGAGCCTTTAATCTTGTTCTTTCCAGCCATCTTAAGGTTGTTCATATTGAACTCCTGAGTTTTTAATCTTTTTGGATATATTTTGAATATAACGATTTTTAAACTTAGTAATTAAGTAAATATCAACAAAATACTCCTACATAGCGTGCATCTTAATGATTCCTGCAAAGTGTGCAATATGTAGGTTTTTTTTACAGATAATATGTAGATAAATTTTACACTTAGGTGGGTAACCTCAGAATAAATATAAGAGGAGTATTAGCCATGGATTCGGCCGTTAAAGACCCGCCTACTGCAAAAGCCTGTTGCCTGGCCTGATACAGGCCTATACCCCGGCCAGTCCCAAATTCACTCCAGAAGGGCTCAAACAGACGCTCGGGCCATAAACAGGGTTCACCATTGGTATCGGTAATACTGATGTTTACGAAGCCGCCTTCGTTTTCGAGTTTGATCTGTACATCCGGTTGCTGTGCTGAACTTTTGTTAGCCTGTCTGGAAAAGTTACCCAGGATATTGTCGAGAATGCTCTGGAGTGTGCTTTTTGGCAGATTTACCATTGCGCTGCCAGTAATTGTAGAAGGTAGTTCATACATATTAGTGGTTTGCTCAAGTAATTTATCCAGTTGATGGCGGGCTTCCAGGCTGTCCGGGGTTTTATTGGTCAGCGTATTCAGCATATGCTCAGCGCGATCCCGAACCGCTGGTATAACTTCACGCATGCTGTCCAGCAGTTTGTCTTCCTGTCCAGGTACGGGGTTGTTTAGCTGGTCGGCTGTCAGCTTCATGAGCTGTGCCATATTTTTCACATCATGCTGCAGGAAAACAGTCATTTTTGCTGTTTGCTCAAAAGTAGATTTAACGGCTCCCAGTTTCACCCATAGGTTCATTCTTACCAGTAAGAAAAAATTATCGGCCAGGGCGCTGCTGATAAATCGGTATTCCCAGCTGCGTTTATGTAAATATAAACGTACCGTGAGGGAAATTTCCTGAACGTCAAAACGCTTTTCGATCAGATGTCCTTCATGTTTGCCATTGCTGCCGTTAACAAAAGTCCCGAACCAGTTGAGTGACCAGCTTAGTCCGGCAAAGCCGCTTTCTTTAAGGGAAGGCCAGCACTGGCGCAGAAAATCAGGCAAGTCATAGTTCAATTCTTCATTCAGGCGAATCAGTTTTTGACTTAGCAGAATCTGGGTCCGGTAGCTGTATAGCAACCAACCGGCGGCAATCAGAATAGAACTGCCGATGATAATGAGATAAGGATAAATTTCAGTCATCGTCGCGGCTTATGCCAAATTTCTTCATAAAATAATATATGCTTTCACGTTTAATGCCCAGCTTTGCCGCACTCTGGTAGACATTGAAGCCGGTGTCCTTTAACACTTGTCTGACGAGTTTTTCCTCAGCTTCTTCACGAATGGCTTTCAGGCCATCTGAAGTTTTTGTGTTCAATTGCAGGCGGGTCATACCACTAGCGGACATAACCATTTCCTTTTCGTGAAACAGGAACGCACGATGCACAGAGAGCAGAATATCCTCAAAGCCGGTGGGTTTGGAAAGAAAGTCAAAAGCGCCTTCGCGAATGGCATCCAGGGCAGAACTTTCTTCATCCTGACCAGTGAGCACAATAATTTTTACCGGCGAAAATTCCGCGCTTATCTCTCGAATGATGGCTAATCCTTCATCAGTTGTATGTTCCATGGGCGGCAAGCCTAAATCCAGTATGAGCACACTGACATCGGGATTGGCCTTGAGGATTTTAATTGCACTTTGACGACTGTCGGCTTCAACTATGCTATAGCCTTGCATTTCAAGAGCATTAAAGAGCATTTTACGTAGTACAAGATCATCTTCGACCAGTAAAATCTTGCCCTCATTTTCGCTGTCAGTATTTTCCTGTTCCAGGGTAGCAGCTTTTGATTTCATGGTAGTTTACCGGCCTTGACCAGACGGGAAATCAGAATGTACGGAGACAACCAGACGATCTGATCATCGTAGTTGGCTTCACTGTAGCCTGTATCGACAAAATCTTTGTTGGTGGCAGCAGGCATGTTATAGACAAGACCACTTGTTGCACCTGTGAGAGTGGCACCAAAAGCATTTTTTTGCTCATTTGCAGACGAGCTGGCAGATATTTCTGCCCAGTTTGCACCCATCGAAAAGACTACAGCCGGAGCATTATCAGTAGCAATCACGCCACTGCAGGCAGAGTTATCACAAACCCTAAGCATATTGGTCCCTGCGCCCAGGATGCCTGCAGCATTGGCAAAAAGCGTATCCATTCCTGCCGTTGTCGTAAAATAATCAGTTACGTCTTGTGATATCGAGTAGCGATACGGGTTCTGCCAGGGGTCAAGTAAGAGGTTGTCTGAATTAATGCTGCCATTTAGACCTAAAGTGGCTATCGGAACAAAACCGTGAGTTATATTGCAGCCAGTGTCTGTCTCAGGGTTCGACAATCCTGTGCCGGATTGATCAGCGGGACAAGGCAGTCGGCCATTAGCCTGGGCATAGCCATAAAGCGCTTCTTCAATTTGCAGTAGCTGGGCCTGAGCATTTGAAATGCGTATGGAGTTGGTACTGTCCCCAACAGCTGCCAGGATACCGCCTAATAAAAGTCCCAGGATCATCAGCACCATAGCCATTTCGACCAGTGTGAATCCAGCCTGTGCAATGCGTTGCTTGTTTAGTTTTTGGTACACGCTAGGTCAACATCCCGGCAGGTTTGGGTCAGTCCGCGTAATATTGCTTTCACCGGCTGAAGTATCATAACTAAATGTGAAGGTAATATCGCAGCCGCTAAACACAACCGTTGCCTGGGTATTACTAATGTTGGTATATGTCGTAATTAAATCCCAGTCATCAGTCGCATACCATGCAACAGCGTCAGACATTGCGTCATCAAACATGACATCTTCTGTTTCCCAGGTGCAAACGGGAGACCATGATGAACCACTCCATGCATAATAATAATCGCCTCTGTAAGTATAATTGCGCGGATAGGTTTTCCCCCAATAATACGGAGAATTACACGTCGCAAAGGGATTGGAAGGTATAGAGTTTCTGTAATATCGGCTGCTTGAGTAATAAGAATCGAGTTCTTTCTTAATTTCCTGTGTAACACGATAGCTTGCCATGGTCATTAATTCGCTATGACTGATAGTAACGAATTGGTCATTAAAGTCTTCTTTATCAGGTGATGCGGGGTCGCCTGCGTAATTTGAATAATAGGTGCTGCCAAGTGGATTGCTGCCATCCAGGTAGTTACTGTCTGCGACTGTAGAGCTGCTTCTATCCTGGTCAGCTACAGCTTCTCCGGGAGCTATCAGCACGGCAACAATATCGCCGGCTCCATCCAGGCTAAAGCTGCCTGAGCCTGGAGAATTACTGTTAATTGGAGCACTGGCTGACCAGTGAAAATTTGGATCGACTGCATACCAGAATTGCTGATCTAGGTTGACATAGGTATTGTTGAAGGTCAGCTTGACAGCTCCGGCAGGATCCAGGCTTTGCGGTAAGCGACCCTGAAAGGTAGCAACAGTAGAGCTGCAACTGGCATCCGGAAAAGCATTGTTGTCGACGTCAGGGCAGGGTAAACGGCCTGGTCCATTGCTGCTGCCCGAGATATCCGGATACTGCATGGCATAAGCCAGCAGCATTTCTTTGGCAAGGTTCAGTTGATTACGGACTTCAGCCTGTCTTTGTAACTGGGGAGCTTCATTATTAGCCGTTGCCAGAATCATGGTGCTGATTGAGACAAACAGCACCATAATAATTAAAAGCAGAGCGGCACCTCGCTGCTTCTTAATTATTTTATTGTATGCTTTCATCGGACAGAGCTTCCTGTATTTGCAATATTTGCAATAGTTCTGTTACCGCGATGGGGTCATCGTTACCGATAAGCGAACCTATTTCGTCAGCGGTGATGGTTAAATTTTCGGAATTTACGTCAGGCGAGGATGTATCTGCGAGACTTGCTGCAACAGCTGAATTTTCTGGGAGTGTGTTTGCAGGCTGAATTTGAGTAGTATTGCCGGAATTATTTTGTGCTGCTTCATTGTTCATTCCAAGAGCTGGAAATTGCCAGGACTCAAGTATTTGCCCATTTTCAACATCCAGTGTCTGTCCGGACTTCAGATCAAAGCTGCCCAGTTCAGTTTGAATTCTCAGCAAAAGCGATGAATCAGCCATAACCAGGCGCATATTCGCAGGCAGGTTGCTTTCATTAATACTAAGCTCGTTAAGCCATACTGTACGCGTATTATTCTGGCGGATAATGCCACCAAGTGTGTAGTAGTTTATAGAAGGGGTCGTATCTTCATTATCGTCAACGATAACAGGAATAGCAGGAACCACTTCATCAATATTGAAATCGTCTTCCTGGTTTTCGATCAGGAATTGCTGACGTAAAAAATCCAGATATTCGCGCTCTTCCGGTGTCGTAAACAGAGTGCTGACTTCCTGAGCAAATGCAGGCCGCGCCAAAAACAAAAACAGGCTAAGTAAAAAGAAAATATAAAAAAGTTTATTTTTCATGATGTATCAACTAAAAAAAACCTGTTGTATCCGCTGGTGGATCAATATCAAAGGTGAACCATAATAGATCACAGGTAGCGGTCTGATGTTGTCCAAGTACAATAAAATTTGTAATCGCCGGATTTAATAATTTTATAGAGCATTCACGGGTAAGAAATAAACCAGGACTGCTCAGTAATGCATCAAGTAATCGTGTCAAATCATTTTCATGTAACAGGGGCAAACTGATTTCCAGTTCAGTGGCATTCAGGTTAATTGGCCCACCTGGCTCCCGTTCTGCAGGATCATACAGTAGTCTTAAAGTGCTTTGTTCACCTATATTGATAGAAATGGGGAACAGATCATAGTTTTCCCGAATTTCTGTGATCAGTTCGAGGAAAAGCAGGCGATCTTCATCATTTACAATACCTTCAATTTCGAGATCCTGGTAACGTTCGATGTATTCAATGATGGTGGCTTCTTCCAGTTCGATCTGGTCGACCGAGGTGCGGGCATTTTGTAATTCGGATCGAGCAATATTGACGGCTCTGTTCATGTCTTCATTTATGAAGTTGGCAATCAAGTAAATTGCCACGGCAATAGATAAGCAAAGCAATGCCGTCAGAATTTTCCATTTCAGTGCAAAGTAATCCTGTTTGTTAAATAAACTTTTCATTACAGGTACTCAATATCCAGTTGCAAAACAAATGGGGCACGAAGTTCATTGTTATCAATTGTCGTTGTAACTTCTGTATCTACTCTGACATTGGTTGGCATAATGACAGGCGTTACCGTTACACCTGAGTTTTGTTCCAGGGCGTCTGCAAAAAGTTGCACCTGCTGCTGTGCTTCCCGGTAACTTCCAGAAGAATAGGCCATGCCGCTGATGCTGACCTTAAGGGCAGTCCTTTGATCAAGAATGGCGGCTTTAAAGGAATTATTCGTATCATTTTGCAAGCCCAGATAACGCATTTGTGCTGCTTCCAGATCAAAGGGGTCTACAGTTGTACTTTCAAGTGACCAGGTAATCTCGGTTAATTGGAGAGCTGGTGATGAAACCAATTTACTACTGATAAAGGCCATGGCATCGGTGGGACTAAAACTTTGGTTAATGATTTGCTCCGTAGACTCTACAACCAGTGCCATCTCCTGAGAAGGAATTGGAGTGGCAGGAAAGCGTTGAGATAATATATCGTATTCGACTACCAGAGGTTGGGTTTGAGCCTGCAGAGCAGTTTGCTGTTTGGAAAAATCCCAGGATTCCAGCAACAGTGGTGTGCTTATCACGAGACTCAAGGCAATTAGCAGCAGGGCGCCATAACTCAATGCATCGCCAAGGTTTTGTAATAAAAAGTATTTCCGAACTGCCGGTGGAGCATAGGTATTTTTAATTTTTTTCTTCTGCAGCAGTACACACAGAAAAAAGATCATGGAGCCAAGCTGATTATTTGTCAGTGAAGTCTGATAGCGGGTAATTTCCTGTTGAATATTGATATTCTCGAAACTGTTCAGATGACTTGATTTCTGATTCAGCTGAAGATCGGCATCACTATAGACTGAATAAATATTAATTTTGAGGGTTTCTTCATAGGGTAATAATTTGACACGTTCCAGATAACTGCGAATTTGCACTGACTCTTTATAAATTTCCTTGCCTATTTCAAGTCTGTCTCTTGAAGACAGCGAAGTTAATCGACTGAACAATACCTTGCCTCTGAGCATGAAAGTTTGTCGAAGTTCAAAGTTATTTTCGAGGCTGGCTATCAGCAGATAGCTGTCATTATATAATCCGGTATTTTGTACAAAAGCTTCAGACAAGTAAGCAGCAGAACCAATGCTTTGAATCGGGGTGCGATTAGCCAGCAGAATTTTTATCCAGGGAGTCAAAAGCTCCGGTTTGGTTAAGCCGCTAAGCAGTACCTTATTATCTTTTCGTCCATCTTTTTCCTTATCGAGAATATTCGCTGTACGATAGGGAGTCTTTCGGAATGCGTAATCCAGTTTTCTAGCGAGCAAGGCCTTTCTGTCGCCGCCAGATACCGGAGCTATGGTTTCGCTGCGGAAGCTCTCTTCGAGGAAATTAGTAACAAAAATAGCCGGATACTGTTTATAAGAGTTTTGTAATTGTTTGAAGGCTTCAAGAGACTGCTGGCTGCCATCAAACTCAGAGATAAATTTCAGGTTTTTATTTTCCCAGACAAAGAACTGCAATTCCCGATTATTGACAATCAGGAGCTGTGCATTAGGCTGATGAAAAAAATTCAACATATTGTTAGGTCTATACCTGTATATTTCCAAGAGCACCGTATACCGGGCCGAGCACTGAAATCATAACCCAGCCAAGCAAGCTCCCTACAATGACAGTCATGGCCGGCTGTATCATAGCCTGTAATTTATCGATGGAATCTTTAATTTCCCTGTCATAAAAATAGGTCACATTCATCAAGGCCTTATCAAGGCCTCCTGTGGTTTCACCAATTTTTAACATGCGAATTACCAGTGGTGGGAAAATACCAGTAATTTCAAAACTTTTTGAAATTGGTGAACCCTGCTCGATATCTTCCCTAGCCTGACTCAGCGCTTTACGGATGACGATATTATCGATTACGCCTTCAGATATTTGCAGGCTTTGCAGGATGGGAATACCAGAACCATACATTAAGGAAAAGAAAGTGGCGAACCTTGAGAGTATGATTTTTTGTAATACCGGGCCAATTTTGGGCAGTTTAAGCTTGAAGGCATCAAATTTATAACGCGCATTTTCATTCGTGCTTACTAAAATCTTCAGTAGAACGTAAATAACAATAGGAGCGGGCAGGAGCAGATACCAGTACGCTGTCATAAAACCAGATGTGGCAATCAAGGCTCTGGTATGTATCGGTAAGGCCTCTCCCATATTGACAATAAATTCTACCAATTGCGGCACCAGGTAGACCATCAGAAAAATGGTCACGCCAATAACAACACCGCCGACAATCAGCGGGCTCATAAACAGTTTTTTGGTGCTTTCGTTAAGTTCATCCTGCCATTTCAGCATCTCGGATAGAGATTGAAATACATCAGCCATGCGCCCACTTAATTCGCCTGCACGGATCAGATTGATGAAGAGAGTGTCAAAAATTTTCGGATATTCCTCGAGTGCTTCGGAAAGGTTTTTACCACCCTCGATACTCTCAATGACGTTGGCGATAACTTCCTTGAAACGAGGGTGATCCAGGCTGTCGCGCATATCTGTTAAGCCCGACAACATAGGGATGCCAGCCAATGTCAGCTGATTCATATGGATGCAAAATCCGATCAGATCCTTTTTCTCGACTTTTTTCTGACCAAAGGTACTTCTTTTTTCCTGAGTGATATCTGCGCGGATTAAATCCAGACGCATATTTGCCAGTCGATTCTCCAGATCAGCCTCATTGGCAGCATCCAGATTTCCTATCAGGATTTTGCCATCACGGGACATTGAGCGATATTTATACAGAGGCATCTTATTCACCCGCCGTTAAGCGATCGGTTAAATCAACTACACGGGATATTTCATCAAGACTGGTCACGCCGTCCAGTACTCTGCGACATGCATCTTCGGCAAGTGGGGTGAAGCCCTCCTGCTTGGCCAGCACGAGCATTTCTCTGGTGCTGGCTTTTCGGGAAATCAAGTCATCCATATCGCCACTGATTTTTAAAATTTCGACAATGGATGTACGCCCCCGGTAGCCGTGGTAATCACAAGAGGCACAGCCTTGAGGGTGATATATTTTGACGGATTTTCTGTGCTTGTTTAGACCGAGTAATTTGTACTCAACTTCGGTAGGTTCTGCTTCCTGTTTACAATCTCCGCAAAGTCGTCTGATCAGGCGTTGCGAAATAATCCCGATCAGATTACTGGCTAATAATTCCGGAACGATGCCGATATCCAGCAAACGCGGGACGGCTCCGATAGCTGAATTAGTGTGCAGTGTTGAAAATACCTGGTGTCCGGTCATGGCCGCGCGCATCGCCATTTCAGCAGTGATACTGTCACGAATCTCCCCTATCAGAATAATATCAGGGTCCTGGCGCATCATGGATCGAATACCTTCTCCAAAACCCATTTGTATGGCTTCATTGACCGAGGATTGGCGAATCATCGGCAGCGGGTATTCCACCGGATCTTCCATGGTCATGATGTTAACGCCTTCGGTATTCAGGTGATTCAGGACTGAATAAAGTGTGGTTGTTTTACCGCTGCCAGTCGGGCCGGTTACCAGGATTACACCTTCAGGGCGAGCCAGCATAAGTTGTAACAAGGTCAGGTTGTCCGCAGTCAAGCCCAGCTTGTCCATCGGCACGATACCTTTTTTCTTGTCCAGAATACGGAGGACGATATTTTCACCATGAGTAGTCGGTTGTGAGGCAACCCTGAAATCAATCTGTCTGCCGACCAGGGAGAGAGAGATTCTTCCGTCCTGAGGCACCCGGGTTTCGGCGATATCCATTTCACTCATGATTTTGAGTCGAACCACCATGGCAGGCCAGTAGCTCTTGTGCAGAGATCTTACCTGACGGAGTACACCATCAACACGGTATCGGATGCGCAAAAAAGCTTCTTCAGGTTCAAAGTGAATATCTGAGGCACTTTGTTGCACGGCGTCGGCAAGCAGGGCATTAACCAGACGTACCATAGGGTGGCTGTAACCTTTTTCATCTTCCTGCAGGCTATCAAAATCCAACTCACCAGTTTCAATTTCATGCAGAATGCCATCAATGGACAAATCAAAGCCGTAAAACTGCTCAATACTGCGCACAATTTCTTCTTGTGAAGCCAGGATGGGGGTAATTTTCAAATTACCGCCATGCTGAGCGCGCACCTGATCGAGAGCAACAATATTGAAAGTGTCCGCCATAGCGAGAGTCAAATGATGTTCAGATTTGTCATAGGAAAGTGGCAGAATTGAGTGACGCCGAGCCAGATCCTGATCGATAATTTTAACGGATTCAGAATCGAGAACTGCCAATGACAAATCGACACTGCGTTGCCCGGTATATTGGCTTAGCGCATCGCGCACAATTGAATCGGTGACAAAACCCAGATCGATCAGGATCGCACCAAGTAATTTATTGGAATTTTGTTGTTCACGCAGGGCAATCATCAGTTGGTCTTTGGTAATTGCCCCCTGATCCAGTAACAATTTACCGAGTTTTTGTGTCGGTTTCTTTGCCGGTGCAGAAGTTTTTTGTGCTTCCTTGTTTGTCATAGAGGCCGTCATTGTAATGCCCGTTCCAAATAATTCAGTCTTTGGTTGAGGTTCTCCATACTAAATCCGCTAGGCGCAGTGGAACTGAGCTCCAATGCCTGCTGATAATAATCATACGCTAAAGCAAGCTGATTCAGTCTTTCCAGGGAAACAGCCAGATTAAAGGCATAATCGGGGCTAACAGAATCCGAGTCAACTTCGCTGGCGATACGAAGGGCATCAAAATAGGCATTCTGTGCTTCATTCCAGCGTGCCTGCGAAGCGTAGAGATTCCCAAGTGCGAAAGCCAGTGGCGCCACATTTGGGAATTCCCTTTGCAGCGCCCTGAGCTCAGATTCCTGCTGACTAGTGTTTGCGCCCTGCGAGCTTTGCAGCAGTCCTGCCCGAGCCAGAGGGTCTCTTGGGTTTAACTGCAGTAATCTGGAATATAGTGACTGTGCTTGCGTAATATTACCTTCCTGGCGATTGATTAAGGCCAGCCCCAGCAGAGCATCCCTATTGTTTGGCTGGGTATTGAGTACCTGGGAATACAAACGTCTGGCCTGAGCAAAGTCGCTTTGCTGATAACTTTCATAGGCTGCTAGTAAATCAGGGTTTACCTCGCGTCGCGCCAGAGTGCGGGTCAGTTTTATTTCCGGCACTGCCTGTCCAGGAAAGTCACTGTTTATAAGCGCTCCGGAAGGATTCGTGGCCTGTGGTGGAGCTACAGGAGCAGCATTGCCTGCGATGACCGGCTCTATAGGCGTGGGGCTGGCAGGCAGCGGCTGTACTGCCTCCGGGACTTCTGTGGGTTCCGTATTACTTGCAATACTGGTGTCAATAATATCCGGGCTGTTTGATTCAGGCAGTACTGGCTCATCGGTTTCTACGACTGTTTCCACTGCAGTTTCAACATCTGCGAGTGTTGTGGCAGGTGTCACTTCGCCCAGAAAACCCTCAGGACGCTGTGGGAATTCTGCACTTATAGGGAATAAAGAACTGTTATTCAGGCTTGTGCTGTAATACCAGTAAAAGCCGCCACCACCGATGGGTAGTAATGCAAGCAACAAACCCAGCATGATCAATTTATTGCGTTTGGTAATACGGGAATTCTGTTTGGCCTGAAACAATGAATTTGCAGTTTGTCTGTCCAACACTGCCTGGTCCATACCACGATTCGATCCGGCACCCTGATGTTTACTGCGTTCGTATTGGTTATATTCTTCTGCGACTTCAAGTGCCTCATTGGCATCATCATTATCTAATTTTTCTGATAACTGTTCTGTTGTTTGCTCTGTAGTTAGTCCTGCAGCCGCATCCTCATCGGGTATAAAACCGTATAGTTCATCGGCACCAGCCTGGTTATCCAGAGTGTCAAGAATTTCATTACGTGCTTTTGCCAATTCCTCGTCATAAGATTCATTATAATCAAGCGAAGGAATGGCTGAGTCGAATTCATCTGGACCTTCCAAAGACACAGCATCGGAATTATCAGTCTCTTTATCAGGCTCCAGGAAATTACCCAGATCTGCATTGTCACTATCAGTTGAACCATCAGCCGGCGTTGCTTCCGGTGCAGGGTCTGATTGCAGGGATCGTTCATTGGGAGCTTTAGGCTCAAGTTCGAATTGAAAACTTTCTATATGATCTGTAGGCGGAACTTCTTTTGCCTGTTGGTCAGTGGTAGTTTTCTGGGCAGGGGAGTGACTAACTTCAGCTTCAGCAGGCTCAAGCGTTTCTTTATTTTTTTTGTCGACATCTTTGCCGTCTGCTTTGTTTTTTGCGGCCTCTGCTTTGCGCAAAGCTTCCATTAATAAACTCATATGGCATTACCTGTCGGCGCTTGAGACTTTTAACATAAGCACTAGCATCTTGCCCGGTTATGAATTGTTAATGTTTAGCCCATTTTCAGGGAGATAATCTCGATACCTTTCCAAATCGCCTTCCAGTGAGGCTTGACGAACCACAACCGGGCGGATAAATATAATAAGCTCTGTTTTGGTTGACGTGTCATCTCTTAAGCTAAAGAGGCCGCCAATTCCTGGTAAACGAGATAGGCCAGGTACGCCAGAATTATTGTTATCAAGAGTATCCTGCATAAGCCCGCCCAATACAGCAATATCACCACTGTAGACTTTCATCACCGACTCCATCTCTCTGACCTGTATTTCAGGAATGGCATTAATGACTCCGGCATCGGCTAGAACAGGATTAGGATCATTTACAAAGCGTACAATCCTGGAAATTGTTGGCCGTACATTTAAGGTAACCTGGTCATCATTACTAATTTGTGGTGTGACAGTCATCACAAAACCTACCGGCACAGTTTCAACGTTGCTGGTATAAACGGCTGGAGTAGTATTGGTTCCGGTAATGACCGGCGGCGTAACATCAATCGTAAAATAAATACGGTTATCAACCACCCGCAGCATAGCGGGTTGGTTGTTAAGGGCCATAATACGTGGGCTGGATAGTACTTTGAGATCGCCAAACTGAGATAAGAGTCTTATGGTAGCCGAGACTGCTTCACCCGTTTGATCATTTCCAGAAATATTTAATACATTGGTGGGTGAGTTACCAAGATTTGCACCAGTGACCAGTTGGTCAAAAGAGATATCCAAATCACTATTATTGATAACAGCACTCCAGTCGACCCCCGATTGATATGAGTCACTGAGGTTGACTTCAACCACGGTGGCTTCTATGAGAACCTGGGTTAAAGAGCGATTTAGTACCAGATCAATAAACGTTTGTATTTCATTATGCTGTTTAGAGGTTGCTCTTACATTAAGTAAACCGCTCTCTGAACTGGCAACGACAGAGTTACTGATTGTTTCAGAATCTGTTTCTTCAGAACTTATATCCAATAATAATGCCTCGACATTATCAGCCAGGGATTGCCAGAAATCGTAGTTTGACGTTTGCGTCAGGTTGGCTACGGAATTATTGTTGCCGCCAGAGGTAGTGATTGAGGTAGCGATATCCGTCGACGTTTCTGCAGTTCGTGCAACATTTACGTAATCTACTTCATAGGTGCGCCAGAAAGCGGAGTCAGGTTCCACCAGAACATTATCATTCTGATCGAAAGTCCAGCGTATATTGATTTGTTGTGCCAGGCGTTCAAGAATCTGGGGGATAGTCTGGTCAATAGCATTCAGGCTGACCTGCCCGGTTATGGCGGGGTGAATGTCAATATTGATAGAGGCATCACGGGCTATGGTAAATAATAAATCCCTGACTGGCACATTCATCACCGAGACCGAATAAAGGTCTGGCTCAGTGACGGGTTCTGGCATGCTTAATAGTGGCAGATTATTAACAACATCCGGGATTGCACTATTGTCATCTTCAGATTCGACATCCAATACTTCAGGCGCCTCCAAATGACGACCTGTAGCAGCCGATTCGGGCAGGCTGTTCTGGAGCTGATTGCTTGAGCATGCGCTAAGGAGGAGGAAAACCGCCGACAGGGATGCAGAAAGAGCAAGATTCCGGGGAGCTAAGTGGAAAGCTCCAGGAAGCAATATTTTCTTCTTTCTCAGCATGTTAGGCGATTCTCTTAAAATAATATGTAGATTTAAAGGGCTTTAGGGTCAAATTGCAAGAAACTTACGCGAAAATGCTTTATTTTTCCTTGAATTAGTTCCCAATCAGGCATTCTTTTTACTCATACAGTCGAGGTTTGTGAATGTTCAAGATAATGCACAAGCTCAGAACTGGTTGAGCGTAACCGTTGTGAGAGCATGGTAATCAGCTTAATCAGGATCTTTGATCCGAAACTGGGCTCGGCCATAATAATTTGCACCATGCTTTCTCTGGATAAAACAGCAAAGGTGGTTGCATCCAAAGCTATACAGGTGGCAAATCGTGGTTCACCATCAATCATCGACATCTCACCCAGCGTCGTGCCTGGACCCGCAATTGTCATGGGGCGCCGTTCTCCATTGGAATCAGTCTTCAGGATATTGACCCGACCCTCGATAATAAACAGCATGTAATCATCGACATCACCTTCCCTGATAATGGTTGTACCTGCTTCGACCTCATAGGCCTGCATGAAGGAAGTCAGTTTCTCAACATCGTCTACTGTAAAGTCCTCAAAAAACTTTGACTGGCCCATCATGTTGAAAATTTTCTGTATCATGATGTTGGCGTTGCCAAGCGACTTGAAGCTCAACAGAAGCTCATTCGTTGGGGCTGAATTGCTTTCATCAAACATATTTTAAATCAACCTTTTTGCGCCCTTAACTGGACTTTGATTTAGTGTCTGGGGTAACTTTTTGCCGTCGACCAGTCTAAAAATTATTGACACAATACAAATGTGTAAATATTCGGGAAAGAATAACTGTCGGAGTCGATTAAGTCTAGTAAATCCCTTGCTTGACGATATACAGGCGTGGTGATAGTGTCGTCCGAATACCCGATTTTTTGCTGCATTTCATCGTTGATAACAACATTTGATAAAACATCAGATAATACAAAAGTTGATAACAACCAAGATTAATTACACAAAGTTGAACCTAAATGTATCTTGATTTCTTTTCATTAAAGAAATTCCCGTTTCGTATTACTCCGGATCCTTCCATGTTTTTTCCTGGTGGGACTAACGGCCCTGGCGTTGTATTGAATGCACTGGTGTACGCAGTCACCTCGGGAGAGGGTATTGTAAAAGTAGTAGGAGAGGTTGGCAGCGGTAAGACCATGCTTTGCCGAATGCTTGAAGAGCGCCTGCCTGACTCGGTCGAAATTGTTTATCTGGCTAATCCCAGCCTGTCTGCTCGTGACATTATTTATGCCATAGCATTTGAACTGGATCTGGATGTTGATGCGAGCACGGAACGCCTCCTGGTGATGCATAAACTTCAGGACTACCTGGTAAAAAAACACAGTGAAGGCGGTTCTGTCGTTGTTTTTATTGAAGAAGCGCAGGGCATGCCAATCGAAACACTTGAAGAAATCCGCTTGTTGAGCAATCTGGAGACGCATCGCCATAAGCTGATGCAAATCATTTTGTTTGGCCAGCCCGAGCTGGATAAGAATTTACAGGGTAAGTCTATACGCCAGCTACGCGAGCGAATTACTCACAGTTTCTATCTGGAGCCTATGACGCTGGAACAAATCAGCGATTATCTGCATTACAGAATGCAGGCTGCGGGTTGTCCATGGCCCAAGGTATTTACCGCGAAGGCCGAAAAACTCCTTAGTAAGGCATCGGAAGGGCTGACACGTCGGGCGAATATATTGGCCGATAAATCGCTAATGGCAGCTTATGCCTCCTCTTCCATTCAGCCCGGACATCAATATGGAGCTGTACAACAGAAAATATTACCGGTACATGTGAAGGCTGCGATCAGGGATAGTGGCTATGGCAAGCGTCATCTGGTGCCCTGGGCAGGAGTGTTTTCCAGTATAGGCATTGTTGCTCTCGTTGTGGTTTTTTACATTGGATTCAGTAACTACCAGGCTACACTTCCAGTACCGGGCATAAGCGGTCGATCAGGAACTGAAGAGAGTGCTGTATTAAGTTTAAACTCAGGCACAACAGCAGAATCAATAAACAGCAGCTCAGAGGATACAGCCAATATCAGCGTCATAGATGATGTGGCTGATGCCAATAATATCCAGGCAGAGACCGAGGTCAGTAATTTTCCTGAAACCGATTCTGAACAAGTGACTTCCGACGAAGCAGCTCCCGAGCTCGTCGTTGCAGAGCTGGCAATTGCTGAAACCTCACAAGAAACCTTGCAAACAGAAGTAAGCCCAGACTTGGCTACGGACGATGCCTTTCCTATGGAAATAGTGCAAAGGCAAGATACTGCAACTGAGGCGGATTCTCTGGATGAAGTGTTTGCAGCTTCAAGCTTCGGTGATGAAACAAGTGTAAATTCGGCAATGGCAGAGGCAATTCCGATCAACATGGAAGCACCTGACTTAAATGAAATTAAAGAACCAACAGAGGCTCCGGAACTCCAGTCAGTACAAGATGTTCTCGTGCAAGCTCCTGAAGTATCAGCATTTTCAGGGTTGCAGGGTTTGACGGGGAGCAGGGCCAGAGCCAGTTCAGGCTGGTTAAAAAGCATTGCAGAGAGAAATAGCTATACCGTGCAGATGGCATCTTTCCCGGTTTCTGATCAGTTGATGCTGGAGGAGTTCCTGCAGTTGTTGTCTTTAACTGCATTACTGGATGAAACCTATCTTTGCCTGATCTCTGAAACCTCCCGAAGGCCAGCCCAATGGCTGGTTATCCATGGCGATTTTAGCGGAGTGAGCAGAGCGAGAGACTATATTGCCAGCCTGCCGGCCTATAGTCGCCAGTATGAGCCCTATGTTAGAAATTCCAGTGGAATAGCCTGTCTGAGTGAAACAGACGAAGACGCCTTTTTAGCTTTCTGATCACTTACCTATTTCCAAAAAAAAGGGCTGATAAATCAGCCCTTTTTTGAAAGTTCATATAATTCACTTATCTGGCCTGGATTGTTCCATAATCCCAGTGTTCAGCAATTACGCCATTCTCAACACGAAACATGTCGAACCAGGTAGTGGTGTAGTTTTGACCCGGCATATTGGGGTTAGGCATCTCACGCTTTAAGCCCATTGTTACATAGCCATTTTCAGCAATGATGGATACTAAATCAGCGATATAAGGCAGTTCTTCCTGTTGTGGTGCCATACCAAAAAACTGAATAAATGGAGCACGGCCGGTAGGAACATTCGGATTGTGCTGTATATAGTCTTCTGCCAACATCATTCGGGCGGCATCCATATCGCGTGCAACAAGAGCTTTACGCCAGAAATCATAAACCAGTTTCTTGTCTGCGGCATTCTGTGGATTATCAGATTGTAACCAGGCAGCCTGCTCATTGGCAGGAATTACCTCTACTGGTACTTGAGCTAAAGCTACCGTGCTAAAACATCCTAGTAAAAAGAGAGTGATAAGTTTATTCATTGTTGATCTCCTGATCATTGTGTCGAAAGAAATAAGCTGCGGATTATAGACAGCTCAATTTAACTTATTCAAGTTAATCATCCTGTTTGAAGCAGAAGATGCCTGTGGCCCTGTTAAACAGGGCAGCAGGCAGTGCTTCAGGTTCAATAGATAAAAAATTTGATCTTCATTTAGTGCCTAGCGTCGGTTTCCTGCTGGAATACCATCTCCCATCCGTTCTTCATAGCTCATGTTTTCCATGCGCCATTGTGCAACCACTTCCATGTACTCAGGCAGCATGGTGATACCACCACCGCGGCCTGCTTCGTAAGGTATGCCGTTGGCTTCTGCAAACTCTACCGGGGCTGAGTTCTGGCCAGGCAGGTAATGCGGTACAGCCCCGTCAGGACGTTCTATTTCAATGGCTTTGCGGCATGGATAGGGGTCCATGGTACTTTGTGCCCGGGCTGAGAAACCATTGGTTTTCACGAACACATCATCCAGATAGGCCGGATCAGAGACCATCATTACATGTGTAATAGTATCGCCATGGGGAATGAACTGCTCATACATGGTTGCCTCATCACTGAAAGCCAGGCCGTTTCTTCGCATCCAGCTGTTTTTTATATGGGTTGTTTCGACGACAAGGGTGTCCCCTTCAAAATGGCCTGTTGAAAAACCGCCCCAGCTATGTGGAGCCATTTCATCGGGATGCTCGCGTCCATCCATCCAGATTGTTCGCTTTTGAGCCTGCCATGAAATATGTGTACGTATTGCCGTTAATTCCTGGGTCTGTTCGTCAATTACCTGCCATATGCGAAGATTACCAACGCCTCTGAATCCATAGGTTGCAGGGTGGGGTTTACATTGATGTTCGGGTACGGTGAGGAGACTGGCCGTCCAGGCATCGCCTCGCATGCGGGCAGCATCATTGATGGGTAAGCCGGCATAATCTCCAGCCATCGGGCCGGGACCACGCTCCAGCTGATCTTCATGCATGATGGGATTCCAGTGCCCGTAGATATCTGCTGCCTGAGCAGTACTTGCTGTAAGAATACCCAAAGTTATAAAACCGATAATTTGTCTGATTGAAGGGCGCATATGCTAATCCTTAACTTTCTTATTCTTGGATGTGGACTTTACCTGGTAAAAGATAGCATGGGCTGGATTGCACTAGAAACCTATTTAACTCTGTGACAGTTACTTCCACAATACTTGCATTTTTTGCAAGAGCCAGCTCTGTGCATCGACTACAGCCCCCGGCAGAGTGGTTTTACACGATATTTAGAATGGCTAAGTACATTCTGAACTTGTATGCTGATCACTTCAATAATCCTGGGAAGCTGGAAACTGTTAGATGTCGAAACAATCCGAACAAGAAGATACTGATATACAGGACCTGGAAACGCATCATCTGGAATTAAGGAGTCTGAAACCGGAAGATTACCCCGCCATTAAAGCGATTATGGATGAAATCTATGCGGCTTTTGGAGGCGGGATATCCAAGAAAAAATACCTTGCGCAGCTGTTGGCTTTTCCGGAAGGGCAGTTTTGCATTGTTGATAAGGGTGAAGTGGTTGCAGCGGCATTTTCCGTAATTGTTGATTATGAAAAGTTTGGTGACAAACACACTTATGATGAGATTACCGGCGACGCCTATCTCACCACTCATGACCCGAATGGCGATGTACTGTATGGCGTTGAAATTTTTGTATCGGAAAAGTATCGCGGCCTGAGATTAGGCCGAAGGTTATATGAGGCCCGCAAAGAGCTTTGTATCAACTTAAATCTAAAAGCTATTATGGCTGGTGGACGAATTCCGAATTTCAGCCAGCACGCCAAGGATATGACTCCCTACGAATACATTGAACAGGTAAAAAGTAAGGACATTTTTGACCCAATACTGAGTTTTCAGCTGGCCAATGGTTTTGAAGTCAAGCAAGTGCTAAAAGCGTACTTGCCGGAAGACAAGGAATCAAAAGGGTATGCAACGCTACTGCAGTGGCATAACTATCAATATGATCCGGATGAATCGAAGTTAATTGGCGGACATAGAAACAGCGCCCGTATCGGCTGTGTGCAATGGCAAATGCGTTACTTCGAATCTGTACAGGAATTGCTCCAGCAAGTGGAGGATTTTGTTGATTCCCTGTCTGATTATAATTGTGATATGGCCGTCTTTCCGGAGTTTTTTAATGTGCCCTTGATGGGCCTTTCACAAGGTAAAACGACTATTGATGCCATGTGGGATCTGGCCAAGCTCAGTCCGGAAATTCTTTCTGCCATGTCCGAACTTTCAGTGAGCTATAACATCAATATTATTGCAGGTTCTTTGCCTATTATAGAAAATAATGAACTTTATAATGTTGCCTATCTATGTCGTCGTGATGGCACAATTGATTCCCAATATAAGTTACACCCGACGCCCTGGGAAAAAAAGGGTTTGATTATGCAGGGCGGAGATGAATTAAAGTCCTTTGATACTGACTTCGGTCGCATTGGCATACTCATCTGCTATGACGTGGAATTTCCTGAGCTGGCACGCTTGCTGTCTGAACAGGAAATTCAGATTTTATTCGTGCCATTCTGGACAGATACCAAAAACGGCTATCTGCGTGTTCGCCGCTGCGCCCAGGCCAGAGCGATAGAAAACGAATGTTATGTGGCTATAACAGGCAGTATCGGTAATTTGCCAAAAGTGGATAATGTCGATATTCAATATGCACAGTCTGCGGTTTTCTCGCCTTCCGACTTTGCCTTCCCTCATGATGCGATCGTTTCAGAAACCACGCCTAACACAGAAATGACCTTAATCGTTGACCTTGATTTTGAGAAGTTAAAAGTATTGCAGAATGAAGGCTCGGTCAGAAATTATCTGGATAGAAGACGGGATTTATATAAAGTACAGTGGTTGAAAAAAAGCAACAACGAATCTGACTGATTGAAGATATTATGGAAGTCGCTGAGATTACATTGAACGCTCATGCGATCGCCGTCATGGTTTTGACGGCCGTCGCCCTGATCATGTTCACTAATAATAAAATTCCGATGGAAACCTCCAGTTTATTTATTCTGGTAGTGCTGACGGTTGGTTTCTATTTATTTCCTTACTCTCATGATGGCGCTGTATTAGATCCACTGGAATTCTATTCCGGTTTTGGACATGAAGCCCTGGTGGCTGTCACCGCATTGATGATTATCGGGCATGGTTTGTCTAGAACAGGTGCGTTGGAACCGGTAGGCAGAATTCTGGCTAAACTCTGGACCATAACCCCGGCATTTTCATTTTTACTGACTCTCCTGGTTGGCGCAGTACTCAGCGCTTTTGTAAATAACGTGCCCATTGTCATCCTGCTCTTGCCTATTTTAATGAGCGTTTCTTTACGAACAGGGACTCCTGCGTCAGGTATATTAATGCCTATGGGTTTTGCAACCCTGATTGGAGGCATGGGTACCACCATCGGCACCTCAACCAATCTCCTGGTCGTTTCTGTCGCCGTCAGCATGGGCATGCGTGAGTTTTCAATGTTTGAGTTCTTGTTGCCAGTGGCACTGAGTAGCAGTATCGCCATTCTATATTTATGGTTGATCGCACCACGCATTTTGCCATCACGTCAGTCTGATTTATTTGATGCAGCACCCAGGATTTTCTCGGCTGCCCTGTATGTTGGTGAAGATAGTTTTGCCAAAGATAAAACTATTGAAGATCTACTGGCAAAAACCGATCAGCAGATCAAGGTGAACTATATACGTCGAGGCGGTGATGACCTGTTATCACTGCCACATACGGGCACCCTGATTCATGAAGGCGATCAACTGTTGGTAAAAGATACTGCTGAAAATCTTAAGTCATTTGAAAAAATATTGGGAACCGTACTTTACGCCAGCAATAAGCCGGTAGATGAAGATCATCCCCTGATGGCGGAAGATCAACAAATAGCAGAATTAATCGTCACCCAGGGTTCCGCTCTGGAGGCAACTTCACTGGCACGTAGTCGTTTTGCAGATCGTTATCAGCTAATTACGCTGGCCATCCATCGTGGCGGTTTATACGGTCGCAATATGGTCTCCGATATAACGAATACAAACCTGAAGGTTGGTGATGTGCTGCTGGTACAGGGTGCAAGTGAGCAAATTACCGAGATGAAAAAACGCGGCGATGTGGTGGTGCTTGATTCGACCATGGAAATACCTCATAGCGAAAAGGCTTCTATGGCTCTTAGCATCATGGTAGCGGTTGTCACTGCTTCAGCCTTTGGCATTTTGCCAATTGCTGTCAGTGCAGTGGCCGGTGTCCTGTTACTTGCCCTTACAAAATGTCTGGGCTGGAAAGATATGGCTCAGGCGCTTAATGCACAGATTATTTTAATTGTGGCAGCGAGTCTTGCACTGGGAGCCGCTTTGCTGGAAACCGGCGCGGCGGATGCTTTGGCAGCAAGTTTTGTCAATCTTACCATGGACAGTTCGGTAACCTTTAAGCTCAGTGGGCTGATGTTACTGATGGCTATACTGACTAACATTGTTTCCAATAACGCCGCGGCAGTCATCGGTACGCCTATTGCGATTGGTATAGCGAATCAGTTGTCCTTGCCGGTGGAGCCCTTTGTGCTGGCAGTTCTGTTCGGCGCCAATATGAGTTATGCCACGCCCATGGCTTATAAAACAAACCTGCTGGTCATGACGGTGGGTGGATACACATTCAGGGACTTCCTTAAGGTGGGCATTCCACTGACTGTGATTATGTGGGCTTCCTTAAGTTGGTTGATTCCGATTTTTTACCAGATCGGCTAAGTATCAAACCGAGCCGGGGAGTTAAATCAGAATTGGTGATTACACAAAACTAAGAACCTTTATCAAACACAACGCGCCACTTACCATCAGGATCTTTTCTCCAGATCGAATTGAAACGACCAGCAGGCTCGCCTGTTGGGCCAAAGACCGGTCCTGAACTGATGGCCAAGTTTCCCGATTCCAGCACTTCGATAAGCTCTGGCTGCCATGAAAAAGGTGCCAGATCTCCCTCAAAAAATACCGACCAACTCCGGGCAATAGCTTCAATTCCAATGAGAGACTGATCGCCGTTGAAGAAAATAGCCTCGCTTGAAATAAACGTGAGAAAGGATTCAAAGTTCCTTTCCTGCATGCTTTGTGCAAAACCGGTTTCACGCTCCCTTACTTCAGATTTCAGCAACTCCGTCTGGATATCAGCTGCAAATGTTGTGGCAGTTGCGAACGCAAGTAAAATGAAAATAGTAGCCGATGTCAGGAATTTTTGCATAAGTAAGCCCTTTAATATTCAGTAATCTCTAATTCATCCATCGTCAGTATCACCCGGATAAAATTAAAACCACTTAAGACAATTTCACCCTTGAATCGGTCTTCGCCATTATTCGAGAATTCAAATTCATAAACGCGGCACAACTTGCGTCGTTGATTCCCGGCTTTTTCTATTCGTAAACCCTTGAAGACCAGCGTCTGATCCAGTAGCTGAACTGCGCGTTCCTTACAATAGTTCTTGGCGTTTCTGATGGCAAAACTTTTTTGTTCACTGATACGCCACCAGTACATAACAAGTAATATGAAAATAAAGAAAAGGATGGCGTCGTAAATATCATACATAAGCAGTTTAGAAAGGCTTTCGCTTTCTGAATTTAATGAAGCTGATCAAGCCTAGCACGAACAGGCTAAAAAGCACGATGGGCAGACTGCCCCAGTAGGAAAAAGGTGTTCTGCCACTGAAAGCAGGCACTATACTGCTTAAGGTTGCAATTTCGAATTGCTCGGTTTGCGAGATTATCTGGCCTTTTTCATTGATAAACGCCGTTACACCATTGCTGGTTGCTCTGACCATATAACGCCCGTTCTCAAGTGCGCGCATGGCTGCCATTTGCAGATGCTGTAGGGGACCAAACGAGGCGCCGAACCAGGTGTCATTACTGATGGTGACGAGGAAATCTGCCTGGTAGGCCTGCTTGCGGACAAAATCAGGATAAACCACTTCGTAGCAGATATAGGCAGCCAATTGATAACCGGAAGCCTGTAATAGGGGCTGATTGGCTGGACCGGCGCTCAATGACGACATGGGCAGGTTGAAAATTTGTAAGAGAGGATCCATCAGGCCAGACAGTGGTACATATTCACCAAAAGGCACCAGCTTCTGTTTGTGATAGACCCCCTCGCCGTTGCCCAGCGCGGTGATACTGTTAAAAATGCGTCTGTCTTCACGATACAGTATGCCACTTACCAGGCTGCTGCTGCTTTCTCTGGCAAGTTGATCAAAATAAGCCAGCTCAGCTTCGGCACGCTGGTAAATCAGAGGGATGGCTGTTTCGGGCCAGATAACAATATCAGCATCCCAGAGCGGATCACTGAGCCCCATATAAAGATTAAGCCCTTCACTGATATAAGCTGGATCAAATTTAAGGTCCTGATCAATATTGGCCTGCACCAGGGCAACCTCTGCATCGCGGTTTGGAATCCTGCTGACCCAGTCAATATTATGTAAAGAGAGAGGCCCCACCCCGAGCAGGGTGAAGAGTAAAAGAGTGAGTGCAAAGTGACGGACTTTAATGGTTTTCTGATGTATCCGGAACTGGTACAGGTCAAACAAGAGTCCACTAATCAGAACCACCGCAAAACTGATGCCCATTACACCCAGTACTGGCGCCAACCCAGCCAGCCAGGTGTCATTATGGGCATAGCCGAGATACAGCCAGGGGAAGCCGGTCAGGAGCCAGGAACGCAGCCATTCAAATAATACCCAACAGGCCGCAAAACCGAATGCTCGATATATCCCGGCAAAATAGCGTTGGTAGAGCCAGCATTGCAGAGTAAATAATAAGGCCAGCCCTGCCACAAAGATCAGCGTCAGAAAAGCAGCGAACATGCCAGAGGCATTGCCATATACGTTGATGCTGACATAAACCCAGGAGGCGCCTAGCCCGAAAAAACCCAGGCCATAGCACCAGCCAAGCCAGGCAGCCTGCCTGGAACCGGTGTTTTCCAGTAGCAGCAGGAGCAGAAAAACCGAGACCAGTGCCAGCGGCCAGAAATCGACAGGACTTAATGAAAGCGGGGCGATGGCACCAGCAAATCCTGCCAGCAAGTAAGCTTTAAGCGTCTTTATGTTATCCGCGTTCAGGCTCATCACTTGGATTCATTGCCAGACTGGAACTGACTTCAATCAAACGAATTTTACGGCCATCTGCATTGAGAATTTTAAATACATAAGGACCAATACCTATGCGTTCATTCCGGCTAGGAATATGTCCAAACTGATTCAGTAGTAAGCCACCGATAGTGCCCATTTCATCGCTTGAAAAACTGCTATGGAAATAATCATTGAAATCTTCCAGTGGAGTGATGGCCTTGACGATATAGCGTTCACCATCTGCAGTTTTGATATAGTCTTCATCATCTATATCGTGCTCGTCTTCAATTTCACCAACGATTTGTTCCAGGATGTCCTCAATAGTGACAGCGCCGGCCAGGCCTCCATATTCGTCAATAACAATGGCCATATGATTACGGTTTTCCCGGAATTCTTTCAGCAATACGTTCAGACGTTTGGATTCAGGAATAAACGTTGCCTGTCGCGCAAGATCCTTGATATTGAAACGGTTGGTGTCGTTTTCTTCCAGCAGCAGGGGAATTAAGTCCTTGGCCAGCAGAATGCCGATCACATCATCACTGTTGTCACCGGTGACCGGAAAGCGGGAATGTGCTGTTTCGGTAACAATTTGCAGGATATCTTCAAGTGAGGCCTTGGTGCTGAGCATGGCGATTTGCGAGCGGGGAATCATGATTTCCCGAACCTGCATATCACCAACCTGGAGAGCGCCCTCAATAATACTCAAGGCTTCACTATCAATAATTTGCTCATCCTGAGCTATGCGCAGGTGTTCAAGCAGGCTTTGTTTATCCCTGACCGGTTTGCCAAAAAGCGCTTTAATTTTATCGATCCAGGACTTTCGCCCTGAATCGCTGCTAGATTGATCGTCTGCCATGCCTGTCTGATTATTCCCTTCGCTTGTTTTGTTTGAATATTTTATGCTTCGGACTTTACAATTTTAAATCAGGTCTGTTACGCCCTGATACCCTATAGGTAGGGATTAGCATACCCCAGCCTGGCTAAAATAACGCTTTCCAGGTTTTCCATGATCTCTGCTTCGGCATCGTGCTGATGATCATGGCCCAGCAGATGCAAGATTCCGTGTACCGTCATGTGAGCCCAGTGAGCCTGGACAGACTTCTCTTGTTCCCGTGCTTCCCTGATGACAACCTGACTGCATATCACCAGATCTCCCAGCATGGCCTGTTCAGCATCCCCCGGTATATCGTCGTAGGAAAAAGACAGCACATTGGTTGAACCTTGATGGTGGCGAAAAGTCTGATTCAACTCAGCAGATTCGGCTTCATTCACGAGACGGATACCAAGCTCCAGAGCCTGATCACTGCAGTCCATGGCATGCAGCACCGCATTACTCCAGCCCTGAAAATCTTCCTGCATCGGGACTTCACTCTCACCCGAAACATTCATGAATTCAACTGTCACGCTCATACAAGCGTTCCTGATCAGTGCCTGTATTGTCATTTAGGCTGGATATATTTCTTTTGTCATAGGCTTCGTATGCTTCCACAACCCGCTGCACGATGGGGTGTCGCACCACATCCTTGGAAGTAAAATAGGAAAAATTGATACCCTTGATGTTTTCCAGAATTGAACTGACATGTACCAGGCCGGAGCGTTCCCCCTTGGGTAGATCAATCTGGGTGACATCACCGGTGATCACGGCGGTCGATCCAAAACCAATACGGGTCAGAAACATTTTCATCTGTGAAGCAGTGGTGTTCTGGCTTTCATCCAGAATAATAAAAGAATTATTGAGTGTGCGGCCGCGCATATAGGCTAGAGGAGCCACTTCAATAATATTACGTTCAATCAGTTTGGCGACACGTTCAAAACCCAGCATTTCATAAAGTGCGTCATACAAGGGACGCAAATAAGGGTCAACCTTCTGGGCCAGATCACCCGGCAGGAAGCCGAGTTTTTCACCGGCCTCGACAGCAGGACGAACCAGCAGAATACGTGCCACCCGGTCATTGACCAGTGCTTCAACGGCGCAAGCCACCGCAAGGTAGGTTTTGCCTGTACCGGCCGGCCCGATGCCGAAATTGATGTCATTGCGCATGATGGCACGGACATATTCATTTTGGTGATGACTGCGGGGCTTGATGGAACACTTGGGTGTTCTGATCAATTGCACGTCCTGTTGCGGTTGATCTTCCAGATCTACAGCAGCTTTTGCAGCTGTATTGTCGTCATTCAGGTGTTCCTGGATGACAAGATGAACTTGGGCTGGGATCAGGGTGTCATTACTTTCAGTCAGGTGGTACAAGGCCTCCAGTATCTGTGAGGCATTAGCAACTGCTTCAGGATCGCCAAGCATGGTAAATTGTGACCCACGGTTCTGAATCTTGATATGTAGCCGTTGTTCTATCTGCTGGATATGCTCATTCAGGCGGCCACTTAGATTGGCCAGGCGTTGAGGATTTTCAGGCTCTAGATTTAGCCTGTAAGCTTGATTTTCACTAGTCAAAAGGGGACTTTGCCTCCTGTATTACCTACTTCGGGCCAGTATACCAAGGGAATGCTGGAATGGAATAAAATTTTTTGTAAATTCAATTAGTTATATCTGACACGGATTTTAGCTGGCAGGCATGCTGTTTCAAAGCGATTCGCCGCGTAGTGAATTGGGAAGTGCTTCGGTAATTCTGACGGGAACTATCTGACCAATCAACCTGGTTCCAGCCCTGAAGTTAACCACTCGATTATTTTCAGTCCGACCCTGTAGCTGACCAGGATCTTTTTTAGACAGGCCAGTAACCAGAACAGGTTCTACGCTGCCGATCATGCTCTGTGAAATAGAACCGGCATGTTGCAGGATGCGATCCTGAAGTATCTTAAGCCTTTGTTTTTTTGTCTCTTCGTCGGTGTTGTCTTTAAGGTCGGCTGCCGGCGTTCCGGGGCGGGCGCTATAGATAAAACTGAAAGAATGATCGAAGCCGATTTCAGCAATCAGGTTCATGGTGTCTTCAAAATCCTTTTCAGTTTCGCCCGGAAAACCAATTATAAAATCAGAGCTGATGCTGATGTTGGGACGAATGGCACGCAGTTTGCGGATGGTAGACTTGTATTCCAGCACAGTGTGATTGCGTTTCATCATTGCCAGAATGCGATCAGAGCCACTTTGTACAGGCAGATGCAGATGATTTACCAGTTGTGGAATACTTGCATAGGCATCTATCAGATTCTGATTAAATTCCATCGGATGGGAGGTTGTGTAGCGAATTCTATCGATACCATCAATGGCTGAGATATAAGTGATCAAAGTGGCCAGATCAATCACATCACCTTCATGGCTAATACCGCGATAGGCATTTACATTCTGTCCCAGAAGATTAATTTCGCGGACGCCCTGTGCAGCTAAATGCACGGCTTCTGCCAATATATCATCCAGGGGGCGACTGACTTCCTCGCCACGCGTATAAGGTACGACGCAGAATGAACAATATTTGCTGCAACCTTCCTGAATGGTCAGAAAGGCCTGGCATTCACTTACGGTGGGATTAGGCAGGCGGTCAAATTTTTCAATTTCGGGGAAGCTGATATCAACTACCGGGCTGCCGCTGCGCTGGCTTTTCAGCATCTCCGGCAAACGGTGCAGGGTTTGCGGACCAAAGACCACATCGACATAAGGAGCGCGTTTGCCAATCAGTTCACCTTCCTGGGAGGCAACACAGCCGCCAACGGCTATTTTCAGTTGCGGATTTTTATCTTTCAGTTTGCGCCAGCGTCCCAGCTGATGAAAGACTTTTTCCTGTGCTTTTTCACGAATTGAGCAGGTGTTCAATAACAAGACATCGGCTTGTTCCGGGCTGTCAACCAGAGTCATGGCATCACTCTCATGCAGCAAATCGAACATACGCGCGCTGTCGTATTCATTCATCTGACAACCATGCGTTTTTATGAAAACCTTTTTTGACATTGCTGTTTCTGGCTTGCTCTTTAAGGGGGCTGGCATTATAGCGATAAGGTCTTGAAAAGGCGATGGTTATCCCCATATATAGCGTATACTGAACCTTATTTGACTGAGAGTATGCATGGCAAATTCGAGCAAAACCAAAGAAATTTTTAAAATTACCTTCCTGAACAAGGGCCAGGTCTATGAGATTTTTGCGGAACAGGTTTATCAAAGTGAACTGTGGGGCTTCATTGAAATTGAAGATTTTGTCTTTGGCGAACGTTCAAAAGTCGTTGTGGACCCTTCTGAAGAAAAACTCAAAGCTGAATTTACTGGTGTAAAAAGAAGTTTTATTCCTATGCAGGCCATCATACGCATTGATCAGGTGGAGAAGGAAGGTGTAGCAAAAATCAGCACCGGGGAGAATATTGCTCCGTTTCCGACGTTAGTTACAACGCCGCCAGGAAAACAAAGTCATTAAATAGCTATTGCGCTAGACTATTCTTCGTTATGTGAAATTTTTAAAATGCTCATTTACTAGATTTGTAAACTCCGCTTTTAAAAATTTCACATGCCTCGACTAGCCTTCGCTCATAACGCTATTGGTCTGTTACCGAAGAAATCTGAAAATTTATTAAATTTTAATCAAGAGGAAAAAGCATATGCCCGTAAGAGAGACAGTCCCTAATGTAGTATTCAAGACCCGTGTGCGTGATGAAAGTGTTGAGGGGCCAAATCCTTATCGCTGGGAAGACACCAGCACCAATGACATTTTTGCGGGTAAAAAAGTTGTTGTGTTCTCATTGCCGGGAGCCTTTACACCTACCTGTTCGTCAAATCATCTGCCACGATATGAAGAGTTGTTCGAAGATTTTAAAAAGGCCGGTGTGGATGATATTTACTGTATCTCAGTAAATGATGCATTTGTGATGTTCCAGTGGGCCAAACATGTCGAAGCGAAAAACGTGAAAATGTTACCGGACGGTAATGGTGAATTTACACGTAAGATGGGAATGTTGGTCGATAAAAGCAATCTAGGCTTTGGCTTGCGTTCCTGGCGTTATGCCATGCTGGTTGATGATGGCAAAATTGAAAAAATATTTATTGAGCCTGACTTCGGTGATAATTGCCCGACAGATCCTTTCGAAGTCTCTGATGCCGACACAATGCTGGCTTATCTTAAGGGTAATAAATCGGCAGGTGTTTCCAAACCACTACGCGAGTTTGTAGGTTAATCAAAAGCGCATTGGAAAAGTCGCGCTTATACCGGCCTAATGTTGATAGAATCCGCAGATGAATTTTAAAGCATCTGCAGACGCGTCTGCGAATCAGGTCGGTTCCCTCTTTTCGTATCCAAAATACTGGGCGGAGTGCTATGGCACTGCGCCTTATTTGCCCATGTCCCGTGCAGAAATGGATGAGCTGGGCTGGGATTCCTGCGACATTATAATTGTCACCGGTGATGCCTATGTCGATCACCCCAGCTTTGGCATGGCGGTAATCGGTCGTTTTCTGGAAGCACAGGGTTTCCGGGTCGGTATCATTGCACAACCTCGCTGGCAGACAACTGAAGACTTCATGGCGCTGGGGAAACCAAATTTATTTTTTGGTATTACCGGCGGCAATATGGATTCCATGATCAATCGCTATACTGCGGATTTACGCATGCGAAGCGATGACGCCTATACGCCTAATGATGAAGGCGGCAAGCGCCCCGACAGGGCTGTGATTGTCTATTCACAGAAATGCCGTGAAGCCTATAAAGAAGTCCCGCTTGTCATTGGAGGCATCGAAGCCAGTCTCAGGCGTATTGCCCAGTATGACTACTGGAGTGACAAAATCCGTAAATCAGTTCTGATCGATTCCGGAGCCGATATTCTTCTGTTTGGTAATGCTGAAAGAGCCTTGGCCGAAGTTGCCCACGGTCTGGCACAAGGTGTCAGCGTTGCCGATATGACTTCTATACGGGGCACCACTGTCATTAAAGACAGTATTCCCGGAGGCTGGACGGAAATTGATTCCACCCGCATTGATTGGCCTGGCAAGATAGAGCAGATGCCTAACCCCTATAATTACTCTGGAGACGAAAAGTCTGCTGCCGGGCAGAATGAAACAGATGTTGGTCAGGGCGCAGTCATTGCTGATATTGCGGAACAGGACAAACAGCAAAGGGTCACTATTATTCCACTACCTTTGCAGGGAAAGCATGAACTGGATATTGAAAGTACTTATGTGCGACTGCCTTCATTTGAAAAAGTGACCCATGATCCTGTGCTTTATGCACATGCCTCGAGAGTCTTGCACCAGGAAGCGAGTCCCCATAACGGAAGAGTACTGGTACAAAAACATGGCAGTAAGGAAATCTGGGTGAATCGTCCTCCCTTACCCTTAAGCACCGAAGAAATTGATGGCATATTTGATTTAAGTTATCAGCGTCGACCGCACCCTGTTTATGGTGAAGCCAAAATTCCGGCTTACGATATGATAAAAACCTCAGTCAATATCATGCGGGGCTGTTTTGGCGGCTGTACTTTTTGTTCGATAACAGAGCATGAAGGACGTGTAATTCAAAGTCGATCGAAACAATCCATCCTGAAAGAAATTGAACAGATAAAAGAAAAAGTACCGGGCTTTACCGGTGTTATTTCCGATCTGGGTGGGCCTACGGCTAATATGTATGGACTGAATTGCTCCAGTCCAGAAATAGAAAAAAAATGTCGCCGCTTATCCTGTGTATATCCATCCATCTGTAAACACTTAAAAACTGATCATAAACAGACTACTGAACTGTATCGTGAAGTGCGCCAGGTAAAAGGCGTGAAAAAAGTGCTGATTGCTTCGGGCTTACGTTACGACCTTGCATTGAAAGACAAGGAATATATAAAAGAGCTGGTTACACATCATGTTGGTGGCTATCTGAAGATTGCACCTGAACATAGTGAGGAAGAAACCTTACAGAAAATGATGAAACCGTCTATTGATCTGTATGAAGATTTTAAAGAGTTGTTTGAGAAATATTCAGTTGAAGCGGGAAAGAAGCAATATTTAATTCCCTACTTTATCGCAGCACATCCTGGCTCCCGCAATGAAGATATGATGCAACTGGCACTGTGGTTAAAACAGAATAAATTCAAACCGGACCAGGTGCAGACTTTTTATCCTTCGCCTATGGCACTTGCTACCGCCATGTATTACTCGGAACGCAATCCGCTTAAAAAGCTACGCTATAAAGGTGAGAAACTGAACATTCCTAAAGATTTGCAACAGCGTCGACTGCAAAAGGCCTTCTTGCGTTATCACGATGAAGCTAACTGGCCAATCTTGCGCGAGGCTCTGACTGCTATGGGTAGAAAGGATTTAATAGGCAATGGAGAAAATCAGCTTATCCCTGCAGCCGGGAAGATAAACCGCAAAAAATCCGTTGTCAGGCCGAATAAGTCATATCGCACACTGAAAAAGCACAGTAAATAACTTTTGCCTGGCTGCTATCTGTAAAGTTGTGAATTAGCTCACTTTTTTTTCTTTTTGCTGTTTTAGTATGTTCACATTCCAATTATCCGCTAAACATGAGATCAAAAGGTGAACAATTATGTCCGGCGAGAATAAGTTACAGCGTAAAGTTGAAAGAAGGGTGTTACCTCGTTGCCCTTTAGCTACGACAGTAGAGCTTGAAATTAATTCACAAGGGGAAAACAGGCTTTTCAAGACCGAAAGCATCAACATCTCATTACGGGGTATCGAACTTGCCTGTGATGATGCTCTGATCCAGGCAATACTTGCCCAGAATGTTTATCCGCATGCCTGCAAGATTAAATTCAACATGCCCGGCCATTCAAAAATGTTTGAATTAAAAACGCAAGTCGTCACACACCGCAGGCTATCGCAACATAATTATCAGCTGATTTTGGTATTTAACGATATCAGTAAACGTACGCATGAGAAATTGCTGGATGAGCTGGCAACATTCCGAATTGTGGCCATGAATAATGCTGAAAAAAATCAAAGGACGGCCATAGCAATCTGATCAAGCTGCTACTAAAGAATTTTCTGATTAATTCCATAGTGTTTCTTATTGAAATTATTTTACTTTTTCGGGACTTGAGTTTCCCTGAAATTAACCCGCTTTATTTTAAGAATCTGGGTGGCGAGTTGCACTTCTATCAGAAATAACAACAGGGCAAGAATCAACCAGATGAGTGCCAGCACAAACATGCTGATAATCAGCAAGGCGATATTCAAATTCCAGAAATCACCAATAAAAAGCGAGACCACTACACTACAGACCATTAATCCGGAGGCTGTACACATGCCTATAGACCAGTTAATCAGTCTGGATCGGTGTTGAAGAATTTCCAGCTCATTGCGAGCCAGCCTTTGCTCATGTTCATTCTTTAATTTGATGACTTTTCTTTCCATGACCCGGACGCGATCGACTATTCGTCCGAGTCGTCCAGACATGACATTAAGGAAACCGGCTATACCAGCGAGCAAAAAAACCGGTGCTACAGCTAATTGTATGACTTCGGCAAGGGCAGCTATAGATGAGTCCATCATGCTTCCAGAAAACTAAATAGTGACTTTATGATAACCGAGAATATGGTAGATGTTTATCTATTCTGGAAGTGGGTAGTGACTCAGTTTGAAATTTTCCCGCTTAAGTTCAGTCATAATGGCAAGCTATCCTTTCGTCGACACGCCAAAATACGTACGGTCCAGCCACCCATCATAGATGGGCGTCGTTCTTCGGCGCACAAAGCTGTGCTTTGTAAACGCTTGCCTCACCCATATACAGGCTCGGCTGACGACATCTGACCGCCATGGATGGCGGGAATGTAGAAATTGCAGGAGCAAATTTCTACCCCATCGTCAGACGGTCGCCGACTGGATAGCTTGCCATTATGACTGTGTGCTTAACGTCGTTGAAAAATTACGAAGTTGCTACGAAAGCAGTCCTGCCTGTCATGTGAACCCATTGAGATGCTTTTTTCCTGAGTATTTTTTCGATTAAGCGCGAGGACTGTCTGAGTCGCATAGCGACGAGTTCCGCAGCGCCGGAAAAATAGGAAGGAAAGATCGAAGGGTGAGTAGGACAGGCTGGAATGCTTTCAAACCACAAGAAATTTCAAACTGAGTCACTACCTGGAAGTGTATGAGTTTGAAAGATTCTTGTGCTTTGCGGCAGTCAGTTTGTAGTTCGCTCGCTTACGCTCCTCACCTACAAACAGCTGCCGCTATTAACGATATGTACTAAATTCAAAGAGATGCACTATTGTTAACTCGAATAATTTCTTGCAATACTTTGGCTGCGATTGAGAAACTTTTTATACGGGCCTGATGATCGTATACATGGCTGGTGAGTACCAGTTCATCGACCCTGGTTCTTGCCAGGAACTGTTCGAACCAGGCCTTTACAGCTGCTTCACTACCTACGGCAGATTCCCGTAATACCAGTTTTGACTCAGCCAGTTCGCCCGCACTGAGTTCTGGATCCAGTTTGGCAGTCGGTGGCTTCAAGGGTCCAGGCTTACCTCTGCGGAGAGCGGCAAACTGCATAATCATGGATTGCTTTAATTCTTCTCCTTCGCTATCAGAATCCGCCGCAAAAACATTTACGGCTGCAGCCGCATAAGGTTGGGAATGTTGTTTGGAAGCTTTGAAGCGTTCTCGGTATATCTGTAAGGCCTGATCCAGCAGGTCGGGAGCAAAATGGGAGGCGAAAATATAAGGCTGCCCAAGTGCTGCTGCGAGTTGTGCACCGAACAGACTGGAACCCAATAGCCAGATAGGCACTTGCAGACCTCGCCCCGGAATTGCCTGTATGCCCTGGGCATTTCCATCTTCAAAATAGGCCATCAGCTCCATAACATCTTCAGGAAAATCGTTAGCAGCGCGCATAATATCTCTGCGCAGTGCACGCATGGTAATGCCATCGGTACCGGGTGCTCGACCTAGACCAAGATCTACTCTTCCGGGATATAAAGCAGCGAGTGTCCCATATTGCTCGGCAATAATGAGTGGAGAATGGTTTGGCAGCATCACTCCAGCTGCACCGACATGGATACGTGTTGTTCCGGCAGCTACAAAGCCCAGAGCTACAGAAGTAGCGGCGCTGGCGATGCCGCTCATATTATGATGCTCAGCCATCCAAAAACGCTTATATCCCAATTGCTCTGCATGTTGAGCCAGGTCACGTGCATTTAACAAAGCCTGTCGCGCGTTGCCGCCTTCTATGATGGGTGCTAAGTCTAAAAGAGAAAATGCTTTCATATCGGTATATAGCTCGAAAATTTAGTGACTTAGTTAGTAGAGCTGGCTATGGGGTAGTCTTTAACCCAGTTGGCGAGGCAACTTACCCATTCTTCGTGGTCGTTCAGACAGGGGACATAGATTAATTCCTCACCACCCGCAGCAAGAAAAGTTTCACGTCCCTGTATCTCTATTTCTTCGAGAGTTTCGAGGCAATCAGTTACAAAGGCCGGGCAGAGAACCAGTAATTTTTTTATTCCTTGTTGTGCCAGGGCAGACAATGTTGCTTCGGTACTCGGTTCCAGCCATTTTGCGCGTCCCAGTCTGGACTGATAGGCCAGCGTATATTGAGTTTTGCTTAACCCGGCTTTTGCTGCGAAACATTCAGTGGTTCTCAAGACCTGATGGCGATAACAGGTCGCGTGTGCACTGGATGGCACTGAACAACAATTTTCGGTTTTCAAACAATGAGCTCCGGTGGGATCGGCCTTGGTGATATGTGATTCGGGTAAACCATGGTAGCTGAATAAGACATGTTCAAAATCTTTTTCCAGCCACGGTCGTGCAGAGCTGACCAAGGCATCTATATAGGCCTCATTGTCGTAAAAGGGCTTTAGTGTGAGTAATTTGAGTGACAACTTGTTATCGCGAATAACACGTTCGGCTTCTTTAATTGATGTCGTCACGGTGCTGTCGGCAAAGTGGGGGTAGAGCGGTATAAAAAGGACTTCATCAATACCGTCCATTGCAGCGAGCATGTTTAATTGTGATTCGATAGAAGGGCTACCATAGCGCATGGATAATGCAATGGGCATATCCAGTTTAGCTTTTAGTGCAGCTAGTAATTTGTAGGATAGCACTACCAGCGGAGAGCCCTCATCGGTCCACACTGAACGATAGGCCTCAGCTGAATAATAGGGGCGTTTCGGCAGCACAAAAAGCCTGACTATGAAGGCCCGCAACAACCAGGGCAATTGAATAACATAGGGATCCATTAAGAACTGCTGTAGATAGGATCTGACTTCCGGTATTTCAGGTGCATCGGGTGATCCAAGGTTTGCCAGTAGTACTGCCCGGTTTTTCATTGTTGCCAGCTTCTCTTTATTTCTCTTTAGTCGTTGAGTTTGTTCTAATCACGTCCATTGTAGCTCTTTTAATACGACAGGTTCATGGAAAACAGATCAGATCATGCTTTTGCCCGTCTCAGTCCGGATCGCGTTATTGATGCAGTCGAAAGCAGTGGCCTGATTTCAGATGCAAGGGTACTGGCCTTGAACTCTTATGAAAACAGGGTTTATCAGGTAGGCATTGAAGAAGCAGAGCCAATAATTGCCAAGTTCTACCGGCCTTTGCGCTGGAGTACGGCACAGATACTGGAAGAGCATGCATTCAGTCTTGAACTGGCAGAGCTGGAAATTCCCATGGTGCCTCCTATAAAAAATTCCAGGGGGGAGACCTTGCTGGAATTTGAAGGTTTTCGGTTTGCGCTGTTTGAACGTAAGGGAGGTCACCCACCGGAACTGGATAAGCTGGATAATTTACTGGTCATGGGACGATTTTTGGGACGCTTACACCAGGTTGGTGCCTTGCGGGATTTTCAGACTCGAAACACCCTGAGTATTGAACTTTTCGCTGAACAAAGTGCAAGCTTTCTGCTGGAGCAAAATTTTTTACCGGCTAGTTTGCGTGAAGCTTATGAATCACTGGCGCAGGATTTAATTGCGCGCATGCATACGATCAGTCAGGAATGCAGGCAGCCCAAACTCATCAGGCTGCATGGAGATTGCCACGTAGGGAACGTATTATGGAGGGATGACACCCCGCATTTTGTTGATCTCGATGATTGCATGATGGGGCCGGCCATCCAGGATTTGTGGATGTTGTTATCCGGGCCGCGCGATCAGCGTCTGCAGCAATTATCAGAAATTGTCGACGGCTATAATGAGTTTTATGATTTTAATCCTGCAGAATTACCCTTGATAGAAACTTTCCGGACACTACGCCTGATGCATTATAGTGCATGGCTGGCCAGGCGCTGGGATGATCCGGCCTTTCCTATCAGCTTTCCCTGGTTTAATACTGAAAATTACTGGGCCGGGCATATTCTCGAACTCAGAGAACAACTCTCTGCACTGGACGAAGCACCACTGGTATTATTTTAGCTTCTACCAGATTCATTTAGTCGCTTAAGGCTTGTGCGGCGGACTCGATGAAGACAAATTCATTTTGTAATGCCTGCAAACTGTTCTTATTGATGGATCTCAGCTTTCTGTTGCGTAAACAGTGAATCAGTTTCAAGGTGCGAAAGGCATCGAACCAGTTATGCATATGCTTTACAAAGCTCGCTTGGCTTTTACTGTGCTGCAAGGCATGTGCAATTGCAGCTTCAACGCCCAGCTCAGTCAGGCAGTCCAGTAATAAACCACTGTCCAGAGTTTTCTGTAGATCTCCGGTTTCCCACAGTGTCGGCATAAGACCAAGCCATTCCTTTAAGTGCAAGAAACACTGCGGGTGATAGTACAGATAATTCAACTCTGGTTGTTGTATTGCGTTGATCTTGGTAATCGCGGGGCCGGTACCAAAGGGTACACGTGCCGAGCTTCTGCCAGAAAGAGTGATATATGGCTCTTTAAGGGAGTGTATCTTGCCAATTTTGGCCAACTTGTTAAGTAAGTAAAAGTCTTCCCCGGCAGATCGTTTAGGAAAGCCTCTGGACAGGGCATAAGCGTTGTGATGAATAAGCAGCGTGCTGCCAACGGTGTGGAATGCATAAGGAGAACCCGCCCAAAGCAATGCTTCAACATAGTAGTATAGTGAAAATTCATAAAGTTGCAGACCATGTTGCAGCCCGGCATCAGGATTGGCTTCATGTTTAAAAGCAAACAGTGCGGCAGCTATATCAGTTTCCAGTTGCTGGCTTATTTTGAAATAATTATCGGGCAGTATGACATCGGCATCTGTGTTATGAATCCAGGGCGAGAGAACCTTTTTCTCATGAATTAATTTGCAGGCTAAATCACAGGCAATTTTGCGTGCCAGCCCAACACCTTCTTTGTCAGGAAGTGCATAACGCTCCACTACAAGAAGATGTGAGCCCCGACTATTAAATTGCAGTAAATTGCAGTGCTCTGAGATGATTTTCAATAAGGGATATTGCTGTTTTAATGTTGTTGCAGAGAGGCGGGTACGATCCGCTGCGGCCGTATTCTCCGCGGATTGCGGGCTGTTTATCAACAGAATGATGAGCAGCCCTTGTTCGGATAAAACAGAAGCAAGAAACCTGGGTAGAGCATCCTTTTCATCAAAGGCCGGTACACAAAGAACATGTTGCCAGTTTTGTTGTAGATGCCTGGCGAATTCAATGTCTGCTTCGGCATAGTCGCGAAGGTATTTCTTAATCGACATGCCTGCCTTAATTCATTTGTGCAACAGGGCTATGAAGGGCCTTCTTGCTGGTGAACAGGCCCTTGAAGTCTTCCAGAATGACATACAGACAAGGAATCAGCAGCAAAGTTATAACTGTGGCAAAGAGGATCCCGAAGGCCAGTGACGCAGCCATTGGGATCAGGAAGCGTGCCTGCAAACTGGTTTCGAGCATGATGGGCAAGAGACCAATAAAAGTTGTCAGTGAGGTCAGCAGAATTGCCCTGAATCTTGCAGTTCCCGCATTTAGCACCGAGTCCATAATCGACATTTTATTTTTCGAGCTGTTAATAAAATCGACCAGAATGATGCTGTCGTTAACCACGACTCCGGACAGGGCAATGATACCCAGCAGGGACAGAAAATTAAGTGGCATACCGATAACAATATGACCGATCATGGCTCCCACCACACCAAAGGGGATAACGCCCATAATAATCAGGGGCTGCATATAGGAACGCAAGGGCACTGCCAGAAGGGCATAAATGCCGAACAGTGCAAAAATCATCCCTCGTATCATGTCGGTTACCAGGTCTCCGGTTACTGACAGACCTCCATCCGTTTGTAAGCTGACACCGGGATAACGCGTAAACAGTTGAGGAAAAAAGTTTGCTTCTAAATCCTGCACAACTTCGGCGGGTTCAACCTGACTCGGAATAATATCAGCATTAATAGCTACCGAACGTTGACCATTTACCCGCAGGATACGCGCATAACCCTGCTCCATATCGAAGTCAGAGACAGAGGTAAAGGGAACCGTGTCCCCCTGGGCAGTTCTGATATACAGGTTTTCCAGGTCACCTATAGAAACACGATCTGACTCCGGGTAACGCACCATAACCCGTAATTCATCATCACCACGTTGCAGTCGCTGCGCCTGCGCACCGAAAAAAGCGCTGCGTACCTGGGATGAAATATCGTTCAGGGTCAGCCCCATTACCTCTGCACGGGGTTTGATCTGCAGACGTAGCTCATCCTTGCTGCTAACAGCGCCATTAGTGATATTAATCAAGCCGGTATAAGTGTAAAGCTGAGCTTCAAGTTCAATGGCTGCGGCGGTAAGGTCGTCCGGATTTGTGCTCACCAGTTGATAGGAAATGGGACTGCCGCCGAAACTATCGGTGCTGTTAAAAACGATGTTTTTCATGCCCGGCATAATGCCAACATAATCACGCATGTACTCGGTGATCAGATCAAGGTCAATCTGGCCGGCGACATCCTTATCCAGCTCAATAACCGCCGTGCCTGTAGCGGCACCCGTAGCAATAATCAAAAGATGATCAAGAATATCTGTAGACACTGCATCGGTTTCAGCATCCATAAATTCGAAACGTCCATTCAGGGATAAAGCTGCGGCTTCGAGTTTGTTGAGAACATTACTGGTTTGCTCTTCCGGGCTCCCTTCAACCATTGTGACGTTGACTTCAATAAAATCACTCGGAATTTCAGGGAGAAAAACAACCCTGATGATACCGCCTCCGATTAGTCCAATGCTTAGGATCAGCATGCCGATAAAGGAAGCAAGAGTCGTATAGCGGTTTTTTATACAGGTTTCCAGGAAGGGCCTGTAGTAGCGAGCGACCAAGCCATTGAGCCAGTTGTTACAGGCTGCTTGCAGGCGATGAAAGAAGCCATGCTTACTGGATTTACCAAAGTGGACTAAATGCGATGGAAGAATCAGTTTTGACTCCACCAGCGAGAAAATAAGACAGAGTATGACAACGCCTCCAATGGCAGCAGTAAAGGCCGAAATGATGCCGCTGATCATCATCAGGGGGAGGAAGGCGACAATGGTCGTTAATACCCCGAAGGTCGCCGGTTTGGCGACCCGATTCGCGCCATGCACAACACTGTCTATACTATGGCCGTATTTGGTCATGCTGTAGTGGGCGCTTTCCCCGATAATAATGGCGTCATCGACAACGATGCCGAGTACCATTATGAAACCAAACAGGCTCATCAGATTGATGTCGATGCCGATACTGGGCATCAGTGCGAAGGCCCCCAGAAAGCAGATGGGTATGCCTACAATGACCCAGAAGGCCAGGCGAATTTCCAGAAACAGTGTCAGTAAGAGGAAGACCAGCAGGGCGCCCATCAGCATATTTTCAGTCATCATGTTAAGCCTGTCCTCAAGGTAGAAAGAGGTATCGGCCCAGAGGTCAATATTTATTCCCTCCGGCAGGCTGGCACGACGAACTTCTACAAATTGGCGGATGGTTTCGGTCACCTGCAGCACGTTTTGGTTGCTTAAGGTTTGAATGGCCAGCTCTACGGTGGGCTTGCCATCGAAACGGGCATAGTTTTCGGAATCTTCGAAGCCATCAATAACCGTGGCAATATCCCCGACGGTCAAAATGGTTCCATCGCTACTTGTCATCAGAACGATTCGATTAAAGTCCTGGTAGTTATAGGCAAGCGCCTGGGTTCTGACCAGAATTTCTCCACCGGCAGTTTCCAGTGATCCGGCCGGTAAATCCAGTGATGAAAAGCGGATACGCTGGGCAATATCATCCAGTGTTAGTCCGTATTTAAGTAAGCTGTCTTCCGAGACTTCGATAGTAATCTCATAATTTCTGACACCGTCTATACGGACTGAGTTGACATCAGGGAGTTCCAGTAATTCATTGCGGATGCTTTGTGCAAATTCTTTTTGGCTCATTGGGTCCATGTCGCCGTAGATTGCAAGACGGATTGCATTCTGTCGATTAATGATTCTTGATACTCTGGCCGGTTCGGCCTGTACCGGAAAAGTCAGTATTGAATCAACATTGACTTTGACCTCATTGAGAACTTCATTGATATCATAGGCTTCATCTATTTCAAGACTAACGCGCCCGGAGCCTTCATTAGCGACAGAGCTGATACGGTCTATACCATTGACACTTTCCAGAGCGCTTTCAATCGGAATAATAATGCCACTTTCGACATCGGCAGGTGATGCGCCGGGAAGCGCCATGTTGATTTGGATAACGGGTATAAATAAATCCGGATTGGCCTTCTTGGTTATGGTGTAAACGGAAAATGTACCGGCAATGATGATGATAAACATCAGCAGATTAGCGGCTACGTGATTATGTGCAAACCAGGAGATTAAGCCTTTCTGTTCTTCAACTTGTCCCATCAGAATACTCTCATTGATTTAATGGTTTGAATTCTCAAAAAATACCTAATTAACAGGATTAATAAGTTCCGGTTTAAGCTGTGTTTGCACCAGCATGCTGTTCAAGGGATTTTCCATGCGTGTAAGCACGACTTGATCGCCAGGTTCCAGACCTCCCCTGATATAAACTTCATCGCCATTACTGGTAATAAGTTCAACGGTTCTGGAACGTAGCCGGTTTTCCTGATCGGCGACCCAGACCAGATTGTTTGCCTGCAGGGTATGCCTGGGCAGCACGATAACATTCTCCAGTAATTGCCCCTGTATTTCGGCATTGATATAAGTGCCAATCCGCAGAGGTTCCTGATGCTCATTGCTGTATAAATTGTATGGGTCTCTGACTTGCACAACACTGAACAGAACCCTGGTTCGGGTATCCAGTACGCCTTCGGTACGAGTGAGATGACCCGTCCACCTGAAGCGTTGATTCCCGATATCACTGATCAATTCAACTTCAGCGCCTGAACTATAGTAATCATCATTGTTATCAGCAAAACCAGGTATGGATGAAGGCAGATTCAGGAACTGAATTTTATTTTCGGGAATGGGTAATCTGACTTCAGCGTAATCCACGGCGAAGGTTTCGGCAATGGAGGTCCCAGTACTGACATACTGACCAATGTCAGTATTTTTTGCGGCGACCAAGCCGTCATAGGGAGCCACAATAGTAGTCTTTGCCAGGTCGGTTCGCGATCTTTCCAGATCTGCTTCTGCAGAGATCAGGCGGGCTTCAGCTTCCTGTAATTGTGGAATCCGCAGGTACAAATCTTTGGCGCGAATCTGGCTGCGTTGTTGTTCTGTCATCCTGTCCCATTCACGCTGCGAGACATCGGCCTGGCCACGTTCCTGCTCAAGCTGGCTGCGTGCAGATGCAAGCGCGGCGGCGTCGCGACTGACTGCAGCCCGGTAGTTCTGATCATCGAGTCTTAATAAGACATCTCCGGTCCTGAAAAAACCACCGGCAACGAACGCAGGAGATACCTCAATAACCCGACCGGATACTTCGGAAACAATATTGGTCCGGGTGCGTGGTTCGACCGTGCCTTGTGAAGAAACTCTGATATAACTGTCTCGGGCCTGAGGCAACATGACTTCGACTAATATGCTGGATTCAGTGATTTCTTCCTGTGCCGGCTGATCCTTGTTTGCAACCAGGGCAAAGGCGCCAGCAACAGCGCCAATCAGGATGATGATAGGTAAAAGTATTTTGCGCATGTTCCTTTTGACTCCCCAATTCTGATCTTTGGTTTTGCATTCTGCATTTTATATGCCAACACGAAAAAAACTGAGTATAAAGAGAGATGCAGGAACGCCGAAAGGGTAACCCTAGTTGACAGTAACTTCAAATTTTCAAGCAGGAAAGCAGTTAGTGTAAAGCAGGTCGCTCAGGCAGTTGGCGTATGATATCAGCCTCCAGATTCAACAAGAAATCGAGTCTTTTGCTAATAGCGTTATTATCACAATGCTGTTCAGCCAGTTGCAGAAAAAGCCGATAATGCTTTTTTTCTGAATCCGCAATAAGACAGTAAAATGACTTTAATTGCCCATTTGGCAAGGCTTCAGCGATCAATCCGAAACGTTCTGCACCGCGCGCTTCCACAATACTGGCTATCAGCAAGCGATCCATTAAATAGGCTTCCTTACCCTGATTCATCGCTTTATGAAGCTGATTCACATACTGGTCCTTGTGATCAGCACCGGCTATCAAGTTCCTTTCCATCATAATGTCCATGACATCACGAAAGTGGCCAAGTTCTTCTAATGCCAGATTGAGCATGGCTTTTACCAGCACGGGTTTATCAGGGTAATGAGAGATCATGGACATGGCCATGCCGGAGGCTTTTTTCTCACAACTGGCATGATCGACTAGAAATTGGTCGAAATTACCAAGTACAAGATCCAGCCAGGATTGAGCACTGCTTTGCCTGAGTGAAAAGTCCATCTTTGCTTCACGCTGTTACGGGATGAGGAATAGCCGAGAAAGTATGGAGCAGTATTTTCCAGCTTTTGCGTTGTTCACGCAGTCGGGCTTTTAGTTCGTTGTAACGTTGCTGCAAATGTGCCGCATCCAGTTCATGGAGTTTGTCCTGCAGAGTCTGTGACTTGCTTTCATACCATTGCTGCTTTAATTCTGCCCAGTGGTGGAGGGTCTCCAGCAGGGTGTTATATTCGGACTCCAGTTGTTTGCGCCACTTGCCGGGTTCAAGTAATTTTTCACATTTAGCCAGCGCACTGTTGTACTGCACATCAACTCTGGTCAGTTCCTGACGCCAGCTTGAGCAGGCTCTTAAATTGGAAGTCAGCCTGAACCATGAGCAGGTTTTTATAAACCACTTGGTCGGGTCGTAGTGATACCACTTGATGCCATTACGATAGTCCCAGGCAAAAGTGTGATGATAATTGTGATATCCCTCACCAAAGGTCAGCAGGGCAATAAACCCATTATCTCGGGCTGTCTGGCTGGGATCATAACTACGTGAACCCCACAGATGTGCAGCAGAATTGATCAGGTAGGTAAAATGCTGACTCAATACCAGTCTCAGGAAGCCCAGCAGGAAAAGGCTGCCCCAGATATCTCCGTGCAGCCAGCCAAGTAACAGTGGCAGGCCCAGATTCATGAGCAGCGTCAGTAACAGATAATATTTTTTCTGCCACACCAGAATCGGATCCTTAAACAGGTCATCGACATTGCTCAGATCGTCTTTGACACTTTCATAGTCCCTGATCATCCAGCCAAAATGTGAATACCAGAATCCCAGACCGGCTGAATAGGGGTCTTTGTCATTGTCATCTACATGTAAATGATGGCGGCGATGATCAGAAGCCCAGACTATGCAGTGGTTTTGCAGGGCGCAGGCCCCACCCAGGGCATAAACGATACGTAACAAGGGGTGTGCCCGATAGGCTTTATGTGACCAGAGGCGGTGATAACCGGCGGTGATCGACATTTCGCAGAAACTTAGCAATACGATAAACCAGATCCATTCAAATAAATCATAGCCATGTGTAAAGCCATACCAGGGAACCAAAGTCAGTGCGACGATTGGAGGCAGACCCAAGACCAGCAGATTGGTCCATAAAATGGGAGGTTTTTTTGAATAAGACTGCATGATTAATTCCAGGCTATGTTTTAATTCATCAATGGGTGATTAAAGCAAAATCAGCATGATAGTAAAACTGTATTAATCTGTATTACATTAAAAATATAAGGTAAAACATGCAGGAAGAGCTTATTGAATTACAAAGCCAGCTCGCTTTTCAGGAGCAGACCATAACGGAGTTGAATGAGGCCCTGATCAGCCAGCAGCAACAGCTGGACCGTTTGCAAAAACAGTTGGCCATGCTGATGGACAGATTAAAGGAAGTAGAAGGGGCAGCTCCGGATGCAGGGCAGGACGAAAAGCCTCCGCATTACTAGCTTGCCGGGTTCGTTTGCCTGGGTTCGTCTAACAGAGGGATGCGACCGTCGAATAAGCGGGGCAGGCACTTAAGCGACAGTCACGATCGATATTGAGTTAAAACTCGCCCAAAAGCATTACTGGATAGCGTTTACATTTTCCGCCTGCAGGCCTTTATCGCCAGTGGTTACGGAAAATTCCACTTTTTGGCCCTGTTGTAAAATACGATGGCCCTTGCCCATAATAGAGCGAAAGTGGACAAAGATGTCTTCGCCATTTTCACGCGTTACAAAACCGTAGCCCTTACTGGCACTAAACCATTTGACGGATCCAACTTCGGTTGGCCCCAGATTCTTTTTTGCTTTTCTGCTGCGTTTTGGTTTTTTTTCCGAAGGTTCTGAACGGGGGCGAATAATCCAGAAGGTGGTTAAACAGCCACTGATCAGGGCTATACAAAAATAAGCCACAGGGGCCGGGAAAAGCATGTCCAGATTGATGAAAAAAGCCAGCAAACTCAGTATTGCTGCAACAATGATAGAAGCGATAAAAATTTTAGTATTCATAAGGTGTCGTGTCTCTTTTTATAAAAAAGATGGTGAATTTAACAAAAACCGATGCGGATAAGTGTGAAAAAGTGCACCGAATTAGCGCGAGGATAATAACATTATTCTGGCACAGGGATAAAGTTTCCTGCAGTCGCTATGCTAGAATGCCGCGTCATTACAGGCCTTAGGCTTAGGCAGGCAAAATTAACTAACCCCAACTCTTACAAGCCTAAGATCAGGTTCAGCTGCAGGAGAAAAAAATGGCAAAAGCCAGTGAATTAAAGAAAGGCATGGTCATCGATATCAATGGCGTACCGCATGCGGTGAAGCAACTGGAATCCAAAAGTCCTTCATCCCGTGGTGCTTCGACTATATATAAGGTGAGATTTACCAATTTACTCACCAAACAGAAACTGGATGAGTCCTATAAAGGTGATGACATCCTGCAGGAGGCGGACTGTGTGCGGGCGCCAGTGCAGTTTTCCTATGAAGACGGGGAGAACTATATCTTCATGAATTCAGAAGATTATTCGCAATATGAGGTCAGTACCGCGGAGCTGGAAGATCAACTGGGTTATATCACGGAAGGCCTTGAAGGCATGATCGCCTTGTTCATGGATGACAAATTAATCAGCATTGAATTACCTCAGTCGGTGAATATGGAAATTATGGAGACGCCACCAGCGATCAAGGGCTCATCAGCATCAGCCAGAACCAAAACTGCAACGCTGGTTACGGGTATTGAAGTGCAGGTGCCGGAGTATCTGGAGCAGGGTGAGATAATTAAAATTAATACAAGCACAGGGAAATTTATGTCCCGATCTTAACTACTACGCTAGTTAATACTTCGTTAAAAGTTAAATTTAATTTAGTCACTTACTGTTAGGTAAGCTCCTGCATCAAATTTAACTTTTGCCTCGTCTTAACGTCGCTCGCAACGTTAAGTAAACTGAGCTACTACGCTAGTTAATACTTCGTTAAAAGTTAAATTTAATTTAGTCACTTACTG
>CAXBFG010000006.1:0-154657 GCA_963975155.1 uncultured Gammaproteobacteria bacterium
TGTGGTCCATACCTTCCATATTGGAAGCGCTCATATCCATTTGACTGTGGTCCATGCCTTCCATGTCCATAGCTGACATATCCATTCCCATATCGGCGTGTCCCAATACAGGTCTTGGATCCATGGCAGGAACCTTAGCACTAAGGCCTGCTTCAGGAGTTAAGGTACCAAGCGCGTATCCGGTTCGATCAATGCTTTGTGCAAAAATTGTATATGCAGTATCAGCATGCGGTTCAACAATGACATCATAGGTTTCTGCAACTCCAATTCTAAACTCGTCAATGGTGACCGGCTCAATCGCCTGACCATCAGCAGCCACAACGGTCATTGCCAGACCCGGCATGCGCACATCAAAGATGGTCATCGCTGCACTGTTGATGAATCGTATGCGAATTTTTTCACCTCGCTGAAAAAGCGCCGTCCAGTTTTGATCCGGCGTATTACCATTCATCAGGAAGGTATAGGTATAGCCTGTTACATCGGCTATATCACGATCACTCATGCGCATCTGATTCCACATGGCGCGATCATTCCAGGTTTGCGTAATACCTTTGGTTTTTATTTCCTGCCAAAGATCACCTGCCGTACGCTGATTAAAATTGTAGTAATGGCTCATTTTTTTAAGCCTGGCATAAATCCTGTGTGGCGAAGTATCACTCCAGTCAGATAGTTGAACGACATAATCGCGATCAACTCTTACCGGGTCTTCATCTCTTGGTGATACCACGATAGCGCCATACAATCCTGTTTGTTCCTGGAATCCTGAGTGACTGTGATACCAGTAAGTACCGCTTTGATTGACTGTAAAGCGGTATTCAAAACTCTGCCCAGGTTTAATCCCGTCAAAACTCAGTCCTGGCACACCGTCCATGGCACTTGGCAAAATAATGCCATGCCAGTGAACTGAACTGTCTTCTGCCAGATTGTTGGTCACTTTCAAACGAATTTCATCACCTTCACGCCAGTGTAAAATGGGCGCCGGAATACTGTCATTAAGCGCCGTTGCTATAGTTTCCCGGCCGGTATAATTCACGACTTTATAGCCAATGCTTAAATCAAATTCTCGGCCGCTTAAAGTTTCAGGAGCTTGCGCCTGTGCAGTTTGCGCCCATAAAGATTCGGCATTCAGTCCGAGTAAGGCGCTTCCAGCAACAGTACCCGTAACGAACTTACGTCTGGAAAAGGCATGCTGATCAAGCCTGCCTGGATGGTCTTTTGTTTTATGCATTGCCTAACTTTCCCTTAGAGTTTATTTATTACGCAATAAGATAAATTTTCATGATGACAAAAGGGTCAAAACAACCTGCGGGAAAGGCATTAATAAACTAATGAATAGCAGTTTTCCTAAAACGCAGGCGTACTAATCCTGTGTCAGGCAAATATGGGAGGTCTAAATGGATTCTCACTAAACCTTGAGCCTAGCAAGAAGGTGTAGAAGGAAGGATTAACTTGCGCAAGCAAGATCTTTTGTTGATTTTCGGAATACGGCAATGCCAATGATGCAACACCACAAAATTCACAATGCAAATCACATTGTGTATTTTCAGCCTCCTGCATATCCATTTGATCGGACATCTGTTGCTCAGATGCATTCATAGACATATGTTGATGCTGATACATATGACCATCATGCGGGGAATTTCCATGACCTGAATTCGGGCTCATTGCGCTACAACAGGACAGCAACGGCATCGCCACTGTTTGCCCACAAAAAATAAGCAGAAACAGAAATAACAGATATTGAGTTTTGGCTACTTTCATTACGCTGTTATCGTAATCCTAAGCGACATTATTGGCAAGTTTAATGAAAGCCAGGTAGTGCGTCAGTTTGAAAAAGCTGGTGTTATAGAAACCGCCGCTTCTGCCTTGTTCACCCTTCGATCTTTCCTTCCTGTTTTTCCGGCGCTGCGGAACTCGTCGCTTTGCTCCTCAGACAGTCCTCGCGCTTGATCGGAAAAACACTCAGGAAAACTACATCTCAATGGGTTCACATGGCAGTAAGGGCGGCTTTCCTTGCATTGTCGACTTTTAAAGGATGTTTAATGCACAGTCTTGATGACGAGCTATCAGGTCGGCGACCGTCTGACGACAGGAAGTCGTCAGCCGAGCCTGTACAGGGATGTACGCTTTTTGGCGTGTCGTCAACTGGATAGCTCGGCATTAAGGCTGAGAATACTAAGTAGTAAAATTTCAAACCGACGCACTACCGAAAGCCGAAATAATTTCCGGAAAGGAACATTCCTGCTTATTGCGACTTGCGAACAAACAGGAATGATGAATGTAAATTAATGTTGCGCTTATTTAGGTGCTTTAGCGTAACGCAGATACGGTAATTTAATATCCAGATCACCGAATTTTGCTTTAGCTTCGTCATCGTTGAGGCTAAGTGCTACGATAACATCCTGACCTGGAACCCAGTTTGCCGGTGTCGCTATGGGAACTCCGTCGGTAGCCTGAACTGCATCAAGTGCGCGTAGAATCTCTGCAAAATTTCGCCCTACCGACATAGGGTAAGTCATCATCAGTCTGACCTTTTTGTTGGGGCCAATAATAAACACGGTACGCACTGTCGCGCTATGTGCAGGGGTACGTCCATCTGGTAAATACGCATCGGCTGGCAACATGTCATAAAGCTTGGCTACCTGCAGCGAGGTGTCGTCAATAATAGGGAAGTCGGCTGGCGCGCCGGCAAAGGCCTCGATATCACGCTGCCATTTTTTATGCTCGTCCACGTTATCAACTGAGACACCCATCACTTTCGTATTGCGTTTGGCAAACTCCGGAGCCAGCTGTGCAACAGCCCCGAACTCGGTAGTACACACCGGGGTGAAATCCTTGGGGTGCGAAAACAGGATCGCGTAACTGTCGCCTATCCAGTCATGCAAGGTTAACTGCCCCGCAGTAGAGTCAGTTGTAAAGTTCGGGGCAGTGTCATTAATTCGTAGTGACATAATTAATCCTCTGTTTATTTATAAAATTGGCGGAAAAAAATTAAAATGATCAGGCTCTGCAGGCCTGCAGATCACAACAAAGTAGACTCATGTTCAGGCTTTGTCAATATTCTGCGCTAGCTCAGAGAGCTATGTCTTTTTCGTTAAGCAAGGCTCTTACCTGACTCTTTAATAATCACATTTTATGAGAATTCAATAGGCAGTCAGCTAATTTAGCCAAAATTACAGTGGCATAAAGCATCAATCCCTGTCTTTATTCACCGCGTTTTGCTTTCACCGATTCATTGATAACCTTTTTATAGAAGCTGCCAAATTTTTTGTCACTGGCCCTGCGCTCTGCGAGACTGGCTTTATTAAGGGCCTGCTCTCTCAAGAGTTTGGAGTAATTCTTAAAACGACGTAGTTCCAGTTCTCCGGAGTTTATTGCCGCCTGCACTCTGCAACCAGGCTCATTGTCATGCTGGCAATCACTGAAACGACATGCTGAAGACAGTTCATCAATATCGGAAAAAGTTGTCGCTATGCCTTCTTCACAATCAACCAGTTGCAGTTCTCGCATTCCTGGAGTGTCAAGTATCATGGCTCCGCCAGGTAATTTTAAGAGACTTCGCCTTGTCGTCGTATGGCGACCTTTTGCATCATCCTCCCGTATTGCAGCAGTCTTTTGTGACTCTGCTCCCAACAAGGTATTACTCAGACTGGACTTGCCGGAACCTGATGAGCCCAGCATCACCACTGTTTTTCCCAACTGACACCAGGGCAACAACACTGATACACAATGGCTATCCAGACAATTTACCAGTTCAGTGCAGAGCTGATTATCCAGTTGTCTGAGCTGATCAAGGTAATGATCCGGATCTGGGCATAGGTCCATCTTGCTTAACACCAGAACAGGAGTAGAACCTGCTTCATTGACAATACTTAAATAGCGCTCAATTCGATTGAGATTAAAATCTTCGTTCATAGAACAAACAATAAATGCCGTATCAATATTGGCGGCAATCAGTTGTTCAGTCAGTCTGCTTCCGGCTGCTTTTCGGCGAAAACAGCTTCTTCGTTCCAAAGCTCGCAAGAAAGCACCATTGGCATCAAGCAGTAACCAGTCTCCCACCGTCAGTAAGGGCATACCAGGATGTAACGCTATAGTCAGTCTGCCGGCAGCATTTTCAACTTCAATGCTGGCTTTATGCTGCTCCACAATTCTAGCCGGAACTGCGGATTCCCATTCCTGCTCTGAAAGTTGTTGCTGAAAAAATGGCAGCCAACCCAATGTGGTTAAAAAAGCATTATTGTTCATAACATGCTCATATTTTCAGCCTGGTTTATCGCTTGTTTTATGGTTATTATTTTTATTATTTGTTATCGCATATACAGCAAGCGCAGCTGCATCGAAAAACTGTTTAAATAATAACGCCTATTTTGCCAAAGTGACTCCCGGATTCTTCATGTCGGAAGGCATCAGCCAGATCTGCCAGTTGAAATTCGCGATCAATAACAGGCTTTAAACCAATCGCATTAATGCCACGAACCATTTCTTGCTGCTGACGACGACTGCCGACAATCAATCCATTCAGGCGTTGCTGTTTGCGCATAAAGTTGGCTGTTGGTATATCGCCCTTGATGCCGGTCAATACACCGATCAGCGCCATATGTCCCCCTATTCTGCAAGCAGAGATAGACTGTGGCAATGTTGCTGGCCCTCCTACTTCAATAATATGATCGACACCACGGCCGTCTGTCCACTCCAGCACATGCTCGCTCCAGTTTTCATGGGTTTTATAGTTTACGGCTTGCTCTACTCCCATAGCCAAGAGCCGTTCTATTTTTGCATCAGAAGAAGATGTTGCAAATACTCTGGCGCCCATTGCCATAGCCAACTGCAACGCAAATATCGACACGCCTCCCGTGCCGAGTATCAGCACAGTGTCGCCTGCCTTTAGTCTGCCGAGTTCAACCAGCGCTCTCCAGGCAGTCAATCCGGCTGTAGTTAATGTCGCGGCTTCAACATGTGAGTAATTTTCCGGTGCATGCGTAAACCATGTCGCTGGCTTGGTCACTCTTTCACGTGCATAACCATCAATGCCATCACCAGGAGTTCGCCTGAAATCACCAATAGTTGCCGGTCCATCCTGCCAATCCGGAAAAAAACACGAGACAACATGGTCGCCAACCTTAAACTCAGTAACACCTTCACCAACGGCTTCGACGGTACCAGCCCCATCGGACATTGGAATACGCCCTTCTGCAGGCTTCATGACCCCCATCACAACACCATAGTCGTGAAAGTTTAAGGAACTGGCCTGAATCCTCACCTGAATTTCACCAGGACCGGGTGCCTGTGCTTCGTCAAGATCAACATACTGCAGATTGTCCAATCCTGCAGGTAACTTAATACGTATTCCTTTCATGCTTTACCTCTAAATAGTTTTGTTCGTGTTTTCTGATTGATGAATTGATGCCTTCCTGCCCGGATGGAAGTGCCTGAAGATGAAACAGCTTATAGAGAGTGATTAGATAACTGTACCCTGCATTTTGCAAGTTGACCTTTTAAGGAGTTATGGTCAGAACAACATTTTGCAAACTGAGCCAGGCTGACAAGCTTGCACAGTTTACAAAAAATATTTGAGGACTTTGGGGAAAGAAAAATATTTAACGGGAAGTATTATGACAAGACTTAAGCCCGTATAAGCGGAATACGGGCTATATCATAGTTCAGTCAGCTACTCAGCATCGGACTCGTAAGAAGATGCTGCCTGGAAAACGGTGCCGTCTGCCAGAATCACGATTTTGGCATTGGCGAGTTTTTCACCACTTCTGGCTAAATAACCGTCAGCCGTAATCTGATCGCCCATTTTCAGCGTATCGCGGGTCCAGCCATAGCGAACCAGAGTATTTGGACTGCCCAGTTCGAAAGTCCAGCTTTCTGAACTACCATCATCCTGCATCACATCAATGACAAAAAAGGCATGTGGATTAACCCATCGGATACCGCTAACTGTTCCAACCAGAGCCGTTGATTTATCAGGATCATATTGCCCGATAAAGGAGTGGTGCGAGAAAGCCTGTACAGAGATGCCAAGCAAAGAAGTCACTGTTAAAACTATCAAAGCTATTTTTTTAATTTTCATATTGAACTCCGTCGTGTATTTATGTTTCTAATAATCATGCAGATAAGTTTAGGGTCTTCCCTGCCAGATCGGCTGCTCCCAATGTGAAGGATCTGTATTGCCTTCGGCGCATATAAACTCGAGTATCTCTTCACCAAGCACTAATCCGAATTCCCGGATATTGGTATAGCTGTCGGTCAATGCCTCAGGATCATCCACGGTTATTTCTACCCGCATAGTGCCCAGTTCAGGTCGTGTATAGCGTTCAGTTACGACCATATTGGCCGTGTGTATGCCAAAGCCCGGCGTATACTCATTAAAGCCATCAGTAACCACTACCAGAGTATCCCCTTCCCAATGACCAACGGATCGACCCTGCCAGCTGGGGTTCCAGAATTCAGGTGGTTCCCTGCCGTCCAGAAAAATCTGTCGCCAGCCTGGTGTCACGAATTCCATAATTTGAATAATAATATTCGGCGTTTGTACTATCTGCCATGGGTAGCCCATGGTCGATAGGACTGCACTCTGTGGCAAACAATAGGCGCCTGCATTCTGAAAATTCAGGGCTCGCAACTCTTCATCCATTTCTGCTGCCCAGGGCTGATAGGGAGGGCGGATAACTGGCACATCTGGCGTCTGACGCACCACCCAGTGTCCTGAAAAGTCCACCTGTCCGTTAAAAAGCCTTGGTGCTGGCCCATTAAGTTCACCAGTGCGTCTCATCATATCGGCGGCGAGCATACCGGGATCATCACCGATAGTGCCTAAATTAATACTCCATTCAATATTGAGATCATGTTGCAGCGTCTGTCCATCAGTGATGCTGATGCCCTCTTCCGTGTAAGACTGATACATGGCGGTGCGAAACAGAAAACTCAGATCGTAGGAGCCGGCCGGAAGCCCGTTGATCTGATAGTTCCCCTGCAGGGTGGTCTGCCCTCTGTATTCCTGCCCCGTGTCAGTATTAATTAACAGGACATCCTGATTCAAACCGGTAATGTTGGCCCCGTTCGGGTCAATTAAACTACCTTCAATAGCGCCTTGTGCAAAAACTGCCTGGCTGAAGGCCACACTACAATACAGGAGAGAAAGCATAAAAAAGCCATAGAATAATCGTATCAGTCTCATTATTGTTCCTCAGGTTGAGCGATAAACTTACTTGGTTTTGCCAGGTTTTGAGTTAAACAGACTATACGTTATTTCTTTAAGATTGATAAAGGTACTAATTGGAAAATTTTTATTGAATTTATAGAAACAATAGAAATCCAGGTCATTATTATTGTACAACCGCACAAGTTGGAGAAAACGGCGAGTTCATGGAGAATGCTTATAGATCCAAGAGTTCTCTGCTGAGAACCATGGTTGAAAAGTATTTTCGATCACGAATGATCGATAATTGGGCAGGCTCATCTTCCTCTAACAAACTGATTCGGTAAATTAATTCATAACGGTTATTAATGACCTGCTGGTTAACTGCCACGATGACATCCTGATTTCTCACGCCTGCTCGTTCTGCCGGACCTCCCAATTCAACATCGGTCACCAGAGCACCTTTCGGTGTCTCCAGACCGAGTGAGATTGCACGTGAGGATGGAATATTCTCCACGTTTACTCCAATAGACCTGCGAACGACTAGTCCGTTATTCATTAATTGATTAGAAATGTTCTTAACCACTGTTGCAGGTATGGCAATGGCTATACCTGAAGAATTAACGGTTGACGAGAGCAGACTGGAGTTGATGCCAATAATCTCACCTTGTTCATTAACGACAGGACCACCAGAATTTCCAGGATTGATCAATAAATTGGTCTGAATAAAAACAATATAATCGGCATAATTACCCATAATGGGCAAAGGTCTGTTTACGTAACTGATAATCCCTTGTGTGACGGAACCAGAGAGCAAAAAAGGAGAACCAAATCCCAAGACCCGTTGCCCTGCCTTGATAGCTTTTTCATCGTCGGAAAAAACGCCCGGACTTAAATTTTCAGCATGAATTTTCAGCACAGCTAAGTCCGAGATTGCATCTGAACCAATATAATCTGCAACATATTGAAAGCCATTCTCTAACACGACAAGATAACTTATTCCGCCTTGAACAATATGCTGATTTGTGACGACAAATCCATCAGATGTAAGGATAATTCCAGTGCCATTATGGGTATGCACAGAGCTTTCTGTGTTACTGCCTAGCGACAGACTTGTCTCAAAACTGGCCGGCACAACCGATCCGCTCTGAGAAGGGTGCTCGAAGTTTTTATCAACGATGGCAACAATCGACACTATACTCGGCGCGATATTTTCGACAATTCGCGTATAGTCTGCTACTTGGGCATTGCTCAGATTATTGAAAAAAACAGAACTTGAAAATAAGAAAAAAACGGCTCGACAAATTTTGTTCTGAAATAATACAGCGAATCTATTCATTTACTCACCATTAGCATTTGAATGGCCAATTTAAATTCTATTTCCTGAAGATCCTATTACTTAGTGAATTGAAATTGAGAATTACTTTAGAGATCCAGTATAACTCTATGCCTTACTATCATATAAAAGCAATATATTTACAAAACAGAATGATACTGATATCAATATGATATTTTAATGATGCTACTTGCCGGCATATAAAATAGTCTTAATTTTAAGTCGGGGTTTTTAGCTCTTTTTCAGGGGAATCCTCAGCACCACAATCACGCCCTCTTCTTCCAGGAGGTTGTCGGCATAGATATAACCACCGTGATAATCGCTGATCATACGTGCAATATGTAGTCCCATACCCAGATGAGGTTGGCGCTTTTTACTTTCCGGCCGGACTGAAACCATGGAATCAAAGATCCTGTCTTTCATTTCTTCGGCCAGATAAGGTCCTGAATTTGCAACCGAGATAACCGCTTCATTTTCTTCACTCGAACATTTTACGGTGATCGCTTTTCCCTCGTAGGAAAACTCAACGGCATTGGCAATCAGCTTATCCATCAATTGCACAATGTAATCAGCATTGCCCATAATCATTACCGGCGTATCAGATATTTTGGTTTGGAACCTGATATGCGGGTAGATCTGACTGTAGCTTTCCGTACAGGCCGCAATAATTTTACAGAGATCGACGGCTTCCTTGTCATAAGTCTTCAGTATCTGCTCCATACGTGAGGCTTCACTCATATTCGTCAGTATCAGGTTGAGGCGCGCGATGCCTTCTTCGGCTCGTTGAATATAAGTTTCGGCTTCTGTTTCATTGCCGGCCATACGCAGATTTTCCAAAGAAGATCGCACCACCGTTACCGGCGTTCTTAATTCATGTGAGAGCCTGGAAGACATGTTTTCAAGATAGTGTGTGTACTGCGTCAAGCGCTCCAGTATATTGGAAAAACTGCGGCTGAGGTCGCCTATTTCATCGCTGCTGCGGGATGCCCTGATCGTATTATGAATGCGCCCGCTGTCATCAATAATCTGTTCCGCCTGATTACGCAGGGATCGGATACGTGAAGACAGACCGGACGCAAACAAAAACAACACGGTGATGACCAGCAGCATGATGGCAAGCATGGTATCGAACAGGGTTTCCAGAGCCTGATTCCGGAAAGTCCTGATACCATTCATATTCTGATCGACCAACACGGCACCTAAGACCTGATTATTTGCCATGATGGGGAAGGCAGCTTCAAGAATTCGAGTCTCACCATCTTCCAGGGTACGGAAATTTGTATTCGGCACACCGCTTAAAGCCGAAATAACATGCTCACCTTCCAGTGTGCCGTCCTGATACAGCTCATCCACAAAATTCGAAATAGGTTTGCTGAGCACCTGATAATAAAGCGGCCTTAACAATGAAGTCTTGATAAAGCCCCCAACACCTTCTGCTGTCTCATCAATTGCATCTTCCAGCATCAGACCACTGGCACTCTGGATATCACCATCGCTAAGCAATATACGCTGACTGCGATCCACCACCTGGACCCTGGAATTACTTAAGCCCATGCCGGCAACGATTCGGTCAATTTCCGGGGTAGGACGCCGCAGAGTTCCCAGTAATTCCTTACTGTTAATCCCCGATGTGGAAACTATTGCCGATACATGTCGGGACTCACTGTCATCAATATCAAAGATAGATAAAGCCAGCTTATCACCCAGCATTTCCAGCGGCAGACGTAATTCAATTTCATAACCTTCCGGTGTCCGGTTCCAGCGTCCGGTTATACGCGGTTCATATTGCAGTGAAGAAAAATCACTGATATCGCTGCCGATCCTGTAAGGGTAAATAAACTCATCGTCATAGGGCGCTATAACATAACTTTCAAAAAGCCCTTCCCTGTTAACCAGTGAAAGTCTCAGGTTATCGCTGCGATCAACCCGCAGGCTTTCCTGGTCCCGCAGCACCACATGCTCGTCAATGACCCGCAGATAGGCATACAAGGAGCGATTATATTCACCCAGCATCAATCGGAAACTGAGTGGATCACCGACATTATTGCGGGTACGAAAGCTGTTCAGGGCATTTGCAGGATTCGGGCTATCACTACCTTCCTCATAATGTTGTTCATATTGCTGATAGTCCCGCCAGTCGAGAATATTGCCATCATCTATTGCCAGCGGATAAAACACCGGATAGACATACAAGTCCCTGCCTTCAGTTGCGCGACTGTAACTACTGTCATTGAAGAGTTCGGGGCGTTCGCTCAGGGCCGCTGACAAAGCCCGGGCCGTGCCCAGAACCGTCTGCTCCTGAGCCCGGCTTAAATATTCTTCCATCTCCAGAATATAGAGATAGCCCAGCCAGGGAATGACCAGCAAAAAGCTGGAAACAAATACCAGTTTGCTTCTTATGCCAAATAAATTTTTTGTAAAGGCGGCCATTGATATATTTTCTTTTGCTTATTCCTTAAGGCCTGAGGTCCAGCGATAACCCATGCCATAAACCGTATCTATGCAATCAAAATCCGGATCAGCCTGGATAAACTTTTTACGTATTCTTTTCACATGTGAAGTGATGGTGCTGTTATCAACAAATATTTTTGATTCCTGCATCAGTGCATCTCGGCTTTTTACATGTCCCGGAAATTTCACCAGGGCATGCAACATCCAGAACTCGGTAATCGTCAGGATTATGCTCTGCTCTTTCCAGCTGACCGTGAGCCTGCTTAAATCCATATTCAGGTCACCTCGCTCCACCAGATTATCCGGCTCTGTGGGCTTGTCCTGTAAATCCAGCCGTCTGAACAGTGCCGCAATACGGGCACTCAGGTGAGGCAGACTGATATCCTTGCTTAAATAGTCATCGGCTCCCATACGCAGGCCGCTGACCGTATCGAAATCATTGTCCCGCGCGGTTAAAAAAATTATCGGCAGGGTTTCCGACATGGAACGCAAGGTCTGGCACAGTTTGAATCCGCCATCTATCTCTTCTTCCAGTCCAATATCGATGACGGCAAGATCCGGTAAACGTACTTCGAAAGCCGCCATGGCTTTTTTACGATTCGGATAGGAAAAAACCTCATAACCCTGTTTGCGTAACACATCCGTATAATTTTCCCGCAGCGCTGCTTCGTCTTCCACAATAGCAATTCTTCGGCTCATATCATTCCTGCACAACTAATTGATTTGCCTGAACTATACCCGAAACTATTTACTAAAGGCAGCAACCCTGAACATCGAACTTCAATTGCCATAATCTTGCCATATTTGATCAGCGAAGCGCCCCTTTTCTCTCCTTAAAAAGTACTAGACTGCCCGTTAAATGCACAGTCAGGAAATACAGTTCATCACCAAATTAATAGGAGAACCCTGATGACACATAAAAACGTACTGTTACCTTTAATACTGGCATCCTTATTCTTTACTGCGATAAACACGGCGCTTGCTGGTCCCGCAGAGGAAATGGCAGCACTCGAGCTTAAAGCTGATCGAAGTGAAGCTGTCGGCTTTTTCGGTGGCGCTATTCTGGGCGGCCTGGTCGCAGGACCTCCTGGCGCAGTAATTGCTGCAACTATCGGTCTCATTTCAACCAGCAGCAAAAATGAGCATGAGCAGAAAAACCTGCTGGCGTCCCAGTATAGAGATTCTCAACGCGAAGTCATTGCTTTGCAGAATCAACAGCGGGAATTACAGCAAACAGCTGCACAGGAAATTGAGCGCGCCAATCTGCAACGTGTCAGCCTGAGCAATCAGATGGCAGATATGCAAAATCAACTGGCTTGTTGCAAAGATACAGCCCTGTCTTTGCATTTCACCACCAATTCAACAGCAATCGAGCAACATTACAAATCGGCACTGGAAGAGCTGGCCCGGATTGCCGTTGACCTGGATAGCCCGCTGCTTATTGTTAATGGTTTTGCTGATAGTCGTGGTGCCAGTAATGCTAATCAAAGACTGTCCGAACAACGTGTAGATGCCGTGGTACAGGTCTTACTGGACCAGGGTGTAAATGCAGACAATATTCAAAGCGCCGCCTTCGGTGAAACACGTACGCTCAGTCAAAGTAACAATCCGGAAGTATTTTTCTTTGACCGTCGCGTTACAGTTGAACTGCGCGCCAGAAATAATGAACTGTTTACCTTAAGTGAATAGTTGTTTCGCAAACCCAAACAGGCAAGAGCTGAACTGGAGATAACGATGAATATACCCGAGCTTATAAGTGGTGACCGTACTTATTCTTCCAGTTCCTTGCGTGTCTGGCTGCTGCTGAATGAATTTGAAGTGCCCTTTAACGAACGTGTCATCAAACTCTTCCAGAGTGACACTGTAGAAAAAATTGCCATGTACTCACCAAGTCTCCAGTTACCGGTACTTATTCATGATGATATTAAGGTCTGGGATTCTTTGTCGATATGTGAGTACATCAATGAAACCTTCCTGGAGGGCAGAGCCTGGCCTCAACATAGCAAAAAGAAAGCCACGGCACGCTCCATAGCCAATGAACTGCATGCCGATTTTCAAGAGTTTAAAAAGGACTGGCCCATGAATTGCCGCCTGCGGACTCGCATGAAAGCTTCCGAGCATATAGAAAGGGAAATCGCCAGACTGGATGCCATCATGTATTGCTGTCGTACCAGTTACGGCGATGGTGGCGACTATCTGTTCGGTCAGTTTTCAGTTGCAGACTGCATGTTGGCTCCCATGGCAGTTGCACTAAAAGCCTATGGCGCAGAATTAAGTGAACAAAGCAGAGTGTACATTCAGTATCTGTTAAGCAACCCGAACTTAGAATGGTGGCTCGAACAGGCGGAGAATGAACAACAGATAATTTCCTGGGAAAGAAGAGCCTGACAAATTAAGTTTCATCCTTGAGAGCGATGCTTGAGCCGGACTAAAAATCCGGCTTTTTTTTGCCCTGTTTTTTGTTATTTTTTCAGCATTCGTTAGTGCTTCAGTTTGAAGCTGCTCTGCTTATGCTCAGTCATGATGCCGGGCTATTCAGTCGGCGACCGCCTGACGACAGGGACGTCGTCAGCCGAGCCTGTACAGGGATGTACGCTTTTGGCGTGTCGAAGATAGGATAACTCGGCATCATGACTGTCCATCTAAGGATTGTGAAAAATTAAGAAAATTGCCAGCAGCTTCTTCAGAAAATGATGGCTAAGTGCCATCCATATAAACCCATTCAAATAAAACACTTTTCTTATGTCCGCAAATTGCTTCTATTAGTAAGCAAGCTTATAATATGCAAACTATGAAAAACGAACTTTCTGAAACCTTTGGCTTCACCTTAAATGATGTTGCACGTTTACTGCGCTGGGAATTTGACCGTCAGGCCCAACATCTTGGGCTGACCAGAGCACAGTGGTCAGTTCTGGCACACCTGAAACGCTATGAAGGCGTACAACAAAAAGAGCTGGCCCGTTTTATGGATATCAAACCCATCACCCTGGCCAGGCACCTCGATAATTTAGAACGCCAGGAATGGGTCGAGCGTCGTGATGACCCGGATGATCGCCGGGCAAAAAGAGTCTTTCTCAGCACCAAAGCCAAGCCCATGATCAACTCGCTGACCAGGATCGGTAAGAAAATACGCGCTCATGCCTTGCGTGGACTCAGCGTTGACGAACAAGACCAGCTCATGAAAATGCTCAGAAAAATCAGGGAAAATCTTAATGAACATGAGAACCACTAAGGGAGCATGCAGCAAGTGAACTTTTTCAACTTACTAAAAAAATTCACCCTCCTTCTGCTTGGGCCTGTCATTATTGCCGGCATCAGCGCCTGGATATACCTGAATGGTGGCCGTATTGTATCTACAGATAATGCCTACCTGAAAGCCAGCATCAGCACCGTCAGCAGCGAAATTTCCGGGAAGGTAACTGAAGTCAAGGTTGAGGACAATCAATCTGTTAGCAAGGGAGAAGTGCTATTCCGCCTGGCTGAATACCCCTACATTATAGAAAAAGCCCGAGCCGAAGCCGAACTGGCAAATATTTACCGGGATATTGAAAGTCAGAAAGTTGAATATCAGACCAAGCAGATTGAAATTGCCCGGGCAAAAATAGAAATGGATTTTTATCAGAAGGAACTCGAAAGAATGACGCAACTGCTTAATACAAATTCGATTTCCACCGTGCAATATGATCAGGCCCAGTTTGCTTGGCAAAGAAGTAAAAATGACCTGGATAAAATCAATCAGGAATTACTGGTTGCTGCAGCGAAGCTTATCGACCCTGAGCTGCCAACCACAGAACATCCTCTATACAGACAAGCTCAGGCAACACTGGATAAAGTTGAACTGGACTTAAGTTACACTGAAATAACGGCTCCTGTTGACGGGGTTGCGGTAAATGTTTCGCCGCACGTAGGTGAAAATATTATTATGGGCTCCACTCTTGCCAATCTGGTCGATAACGAGCATCTGTGGATCGAAGCCAATTATAAGGAAACCGATTTAACTTACGTTGAAATTGGCCAGCCTGTAGAAATCACAATTGACACCTATCCAGACCAGACATGGCGAGGAAGAGTTGCCAGTATCACTCCCGCAACAGGTTCCGAATTTTCCTTACTGCCGGCACAAAACAGTTCCGGCAACTGGGTTAAAGTCGTGCAACGTATTACGGTCAATATCGAGTTCGAGGATTTAAGTTCTTCACCCTTACTGTCATCCGGGATGAGTGCTGAAGTCAAAATTGAAACCGATCATAGCCGCAGTCTGCCCTGGATAAGTGCCGACTGAAGCATAGAAAATGGCCACCCAACATTCAATGGATGTCCCCTTCCGCCCGCTGATCACTATTTCTATCATGCTGGCAACCATTATGCAGGTGCTGGATACCACTATTGCCAATGTCGCCCTGCCCCATATGCAAGGTAGTTTATCCGCCACCCAGGATCAGATTTCCTGGGTGCTTACTTCCTATATTCTAGCCTCGGCTCTGCTTACCTTACCCGTCGGCTGGCTCAGTGGCCGCTACGGACGCAAAAAAGTTCTGGTTATTTCCATCATTGGCTTCGTCGTCGCATCCATCTTATGCGGAATGGCAAGTTCTATATCTCAAATGGTGGTATTCCGAATCATTCAGGGCTGCAGCGGTGCCGCCATGATTCCACTTTCACAATCGACCCTGTTAGATATCAATCCTAAAGAAAAACATGGCTCTGCCATGGCGCTATGGGGCATGGGAATTATGATAGGACCAATTCTTGGTCCTACGCTTGGTGGTTATCTGACAGAGTTCTATAACTGGCGCTGGGTGTTTTTGATCAACATTCCTATTGGTCTGCTGGCATTAATCGGGGTAATTGCTTTTATGCCGGACTCAGAAAGACAGCATAGACCATTTGATGGCTTTGGCTTTATCACCTTGAGCGTCATGATTGCCTGTATCCAACTTATTCTCGATCGCGGTGAACAGGTCGGCTGGTTTGCCTCAAAAGAAATTCTGTTTTATGTCGCCATGATTGGCTCTTCATTATGGATGTACAGCATACATACCTGGCAAACCAAACATCCATTTTTAAGCCCTGAGATATTTCTCGACAGAAACATGTTAACCAGTCTTTTTTTTATATTCTTTGTTGGCATCATCCTGCTTGCCTCCATGGCTCTATTACCTCCTTATATGCAAAACCTGATGGGCTATCCTGTACTGGATGTTGGCCTTCTGATGGCACCGCGCGGGATGGGGGTTATGGTATCCATGATTATAGTTGGTAAATTGACAGACCGGATGGACGCCAGGATTTTAATCTTTTTCGGCATGTCATGTACGATGGCTTCATTGTATGCGATGACCTTTTTTTCTACCTTTGTTCCAGCTTCCACCTTGATCTGGACCGGTGTACTGCAAGGCTTTGGTTTGGGCTTTATTTTCGTTCCCTTAAGCACCGTTGCCTATAGTACATTAGAGCCCCGTCTCCGCGCCGAAGCAGCCAGTCTTTTTAGTCTGGTGAGAAATCTGGGCAGCAGTGTGGGTATTTCTATCGTAATGGTCATGCTGACGAGAAATCTGCAAATCAACCATGCTTATTTAGCTGAATATATTACCGCTACTTCATTGGGCATTTCCTGGCAACAGGTCCCTGCCAGTGTGTTAGCAGATGCTGCCGGTGTTCTGGCCTTGCTGGATGCTGAAATCACCCGCCAGGCACTGACGATTGCCTACATTGATGATTTTAAACTTATGATGTGGGTGGTAATTGCTGCAACGCCACTTGTCCTGCTCTTTAAAAATGCTCCCAAAGCAGCTCAGCCAGCAGCAAAAGCCGCCAGCTAAGCTCTCATTTTTTATACAAAATATGTTAATTAACATTTCGGGCAACTTGCTCATTAGTCTGCCCTTTCAGCCTGTTCATTAGCCTTTATATTTGAACCATTTATAGATTTCTTTCCAGCTAGCTTGTTTGCCTGTCATCAGTATTGTGAAACGATAAATCTTTCCGCACAGTAAAATGACCAGATACAGGGTAAGCACATTTACCAAAACTGCCACGCCAAATTGCCAGATGGGAACATCGATCAGCAGCATACGTGCGGGCATCACCAGGATGGCGGCAAAGGGCAACATGGAACCTACCAGACCCAGCGTACTGGCAGGATTGTTGACCACCGCAAAGGCCAGCAGGAAAGGAACAATAATCAGCATCATAACCGGGAACATCGCGGATTGAGCATCCTGTGGATTATCAAACATGGCGCCGAAGGCTGAAAAAATACTCAGAAAGGTAAGCACCCCAATAAGGTAGTTCAACAGAAAATATAAAAAGGTAGAAAATTCCAACTGGATACTCAGATCACTCAAGCTGACTAACAGGGGCAAAGATCCTGTAGCCACCAACACAACAGGTATCAACCAGATCAGCATCTGGCAGAAACCTGCAATCGCGCTGCCGATAATTTTACCAGCCATTAATTCAGAGGCGCTGACTGAAGACAGCACAACTTCAACCACCCGGCTGACCTTTTCTTCATTAACAGAGCCCATAACCGGCGCGGCAATAACCAACAAACTGAAATACAGCAAAAAAGTGAAGAATATTGCTACAGCCTGCTGCGCTCCGGCACCCCCTACCTGGTTTCCTGATCCGGTGACTCTGATGCTCTGTACATCAACATCAAGCCTGACAAAATCAATGATGTCACTATTCAGATTACGTTCGTCTACATAGGCATCAAGGACAACATTATTAACAACAAACCTGATGCGATTTAATAAATTCTGATTACCGGCATTATTGGAATAGAACAAAACCTGTTTATCCTGCAAGGCGGAGCCCGGCACAAAGAGAACAGCACTGATCTCTCCGCTTAAAATAGTCTCGCGCTGATTCTCGATAAAAAGTTCAAGAGCTGCTGCGGTGCTCACTTCATACTGAAGATCCAGTTGCTCAGTTGCCATGTCTTCCTGATTCTCAAAATCCGCGATTCCCGAAGCACTGGCTGTTCTGTCTGAAAGCTCAAACTGTGCCTGCAGCATATCCAGAGTATTCTGATTATCCGAAAAAATATATAGCCTGCCATTATCACCACCGCTAAGACTGAAAAATAAAAATTGCATAGCGACCACCACCAGCAGGAAAAGTGGCAGTGCCAGCGTAGTGAAAATAAAACGTTTGCTGAATATTTGCTGTCTGACTTCGCGCTTGACAATAGCTCTGGTACGAAAATTAAATAACTGCATCTGCACCTGCGACTTTTAAAAATATTTCCTGTAAGGAAATTTCATGCGCATCAAATTTCTTAATGACTACATTATTATCCAGCAATAGTTTAAGTACCTTTTGAATATCTGCATTATTTTTAACGCTGATACCAGTGGCATTGCCATAATTATTAATCGCTTCAACCATTGAATCAGAACGTAAAAAGTCTATGTCGCCTTCGTAAACAAGGCTGATATTTTTTTGCGCATATTGCTGCTTAATTTCCTGTAGAGAACCGTTGAGTTTGAGTTCTCCCTCATGCACCAAAGCAATCTGGTCACACATGCGATCAGCAAAATCCATTAGATGAGTGGAGAATATAATCATCTTCCCCTGTTGCTTTAGTTCGAGAATAATTTCCTTTAGCAAATCGGTATTAACCGGATCCAGTCCGCTGAAGGGCTCATCCAGAATGATAAACTGAGGGTCAGAAAGAATGGCGGCTATAAACTGAATTTTCTGCTGGTTGCCCTTGGATAAATCTTCAATTTTTGCATCCTTGCGATCCAGCAGTTGGAACCTGTCCAGATATTGTAAAGCCCTTGCTTTTATACTCAGCGGCTTGATGCCTTTTATTTCCACAAAAAAATTCAATACATCCATGACTTTCATTTTCTTATACAGGCCACGTTCTTCCGGCAAATAGGAAGTATGTTGCCTGAATTCATGATCAACCGGCATGCCATTCCATAGTACTGCTCCGCTATCCGGGCCGATGATATTCATCATCATACGAATTATGGTGGTTTTACCGGCCCCATTTCTGCCAATCAAACCAAATACGGCGCCTTCGGGAATAGTGAAAGACACATCTTTTACAGCGTGTAGCTCCCCAAATTTTTTATTGAGCCGGTAAACTTCAAGTTCATTCATAGCGTCAGAGCACTTTATAGTTCAGGTTTCTGCGTAATATTTCAAAAGGCAATTATTGAAACCCAAACGGCCAGGATAATCACATAGGGAGCCAGTACGATCAGTGTCGCTTTGGGCATAGTACATTGCATAAAACTTTTATAACCCAGGATGGTCAGGACAAGAACCCAGAATGTCATCAGATCCAGAATATTGAGTAAGGCAGCGTAATCGCCTTCACTACTGAACAACAGATAATTCAGATTCAGCGGACTCATGGCGCTTAACTCCACCAGGCCACCTGAACTGAGAATAAGTACCCAGGCTGCCAGCGCTGTGAAAACAGAAGGTACTGAGCACCAGGCAATCAGTGAATACCACTGTTTAAATGTGACATCGTTTTCGCTGAACTTGGATATCAGGTACAGATAAGTTGCATTAATCGCAAAGACTACAAGCAGGGCAACAAAAACACCCACTGAAGATGCAACTGCCAGTAAGGTCTTATTTTCAACTGTGCTGGCTAAAGTTGCCCGCAGATCACTTTCAGAAACACCTGGTCGCAGACTTTGTTCTACCAGTTGATCGAGCAGGAATTCCGAATCAACCACGCTGTAGAAACCAAATTGCACAGAAGCCGCCACCAAGGCAATCACCAGCCATGGCAACAGCCAGCCTGGTTTTTCCTTCAGCCTTGTGAAGACCTGGTTGGGAGCAGCAATAATATCGATAAAATTGTTGAGCATATTCCCCATCCTTTCCTTGTTTTAAGTTATTCGGCTGTGATTTTTCTTATCAGTCACAACAGCAGCTAGTGCTGACTCAATTATTCATAACGAAGCGCATCAATGGGATCAAGGTTAGCTGCTTTCGCCGCAGGCATCAAACCAAAAACAACACCGATCAGGGCAGAAAAACTTACCGCAAGCAGGACCACCCAAAGCGGCACAACAGCATCGAGGATGCCTATATAAAACACCGCGATTGCACCAAAACCATAGCCGATCATCAAACCGATAAGCCCTCCCAGCATACACTGAAAGACAGCCTCGAATAAAAATTGTAAAAGTATCTGCTTACGTGTGGCACCGATGGCCTTGCATATGCCTATCTCTTTGGTCCGCTCCGTGACCGAAACCAGCATGATATTCATAATCCCTATCCCACCCACCAGCAATGAGATGCCTATAATTCCTCCCATACCTATCGTGATCACAGTCAGTATGGAGTTAATAGAATCGGCGAGTTGTTCGGAAGTCTGGACCAAAAAATCATCATCCTCCTCTAGGCCCAGGTTATGCGCATTTCGCAACAAAAAAGTAATACGTTCAACCGTGGCATCCAGCATATTTACATCATCAATATTCAACTGGATTTGAATATCAGGCACCACCTGATTACCCATAAGACTTTGCATGGTACTAAAGGGAATGACGACATTATTATCCTGGCTGTTACCAAAGATCTGTCCCCTGATTTCTATTAAGCCAATAACTCTTAACCATTCCGACCCAATTTTAATAAACTCCCCGATGGGATCTTCCGGCATAGCCAGATTCACCCTGACATCCTCCCCAATAACTGCTACACGTCGCCGGGTTTGATTGTCGCTGTCCGAAATGAAACGTCCATGGCTGGTATAAAACTGAGCAACTTTTTGGAAGCTATAGGTCGAACCAATTACTGGCGAAACTGTTGTTTCTCCCTGATATTGCAATTCATTGATTCCGGCGCCGGTGAGGATTGGCGTAATGGATGTAATGCCATCAAGCTGTTGCGCGATTAAGTCATAGTCATCAGGTGTCAGACGATTAATGACCCCCTGCAAGCGATTTGCCTGAGTGTTAAATGACTGAATGACAATGCCATTAGCGCCCAGGCCGGAAAGCTGATCCTCAACAAAAGCGCTCACTCCCTGAATAATAGAGACCATGGCAATTACCGCGGCCACACCGATCGTAATACTGATGGTTGTTAAAATGGATCGAAAACCGTGCGCCCTGATTGAGGCAAAAGCCGAACGCGCACTTTCGATAATGATAAACATCAGGCAGCCCTTTCCTGCTTTATATCAGAGGCTACCCGTCCATCTTCAAGACGAATCACGCGTTGACAGTGTTGTGCTATTTCCGGCTCATGCGTCACGATAATGATGGTCTGATTTCTGGCATGAAGCTCGTCAAACAACAGCATAATCTCAGCAGTGGTTTTGGAATCCAGATTACCGGTCGGCTCATCCGCCAGCAAAATTGAAGGATTGGTTACCAGGGCTCTGGCGATGGCTACACGTTGACGCTGCCCACCCGACAACTGGTTAGGGATGTGCTCCATACGATCAGCCAGACCCACTTGTTGTAAGGCTTCTTTTGCCCTTATCCTGCGTTTATCGAGAGGCACGCCACTATAGATCAAGGGTTGCATCACATTTCCCAGGGCACTGACGCGCGGCAACAAATTGAAACTTTGAAAAATAAAGCCAATTTCCTTATTCCTGATTTCTGCCAACTCATCAGCTTTAAGGCTGCTAACAGCTTTATTATTGAGCAGATATTGACCGCTGCTGGGCCTGTCGAGGCAGCCAAGAATATTCAGCATAGTGGATTTACCGGAACCGGAAGAGCCAATAAAGGCGACATATTCATTTTTGTTTATGGACAAATTAATCTTATCGAGGGCCTTGATTTGTTCCTGCCCCATCACATAATGTTTACTGAGCTTTTCGAGTTTTATAATTTCCATCAGGGCTAGCCTTCGGCTATTGAGACGGCATCACCATCATTCAGATTACGCAGAATCCGGTCGGGATTGACGATAATCTGATCGCCCGCATTCAAGCCTTCAGTAATTTCCTGGTATTCGTCATCCGCAATACCGACACTCACTTCAACCTTTCGGGCAACGCCTTCCTGGTATTTGAATACGCTATAGTTTGACTGATCCAGGCTTAAATTCTCCTCCAGCGTAATAGCCTGAATCGGCACTGCCAGCCGGGCTGCATCATCGGTACTGGTAAAAATTTCGGCACGTGTTGACATGCCCGGCCGCAAGACAACACCATTAGTGTCGGTAAATTTCAGTTTCACGATAAAACTCAGCGACTGATTTCCCGTTGTCTGACGAGGTCGCGCAGACACCGCGATAAAATCTACAACTGCTCGCATCGGCTGGTCAGGATAAGCGATGGCTACGATTTCTGCCTCCTGACCTACTGCTATATTGGCGATATCTGCTTCATCGACATTTAATTCCGTCATCATGCTGTCTGGATTGGCAATGGTCATCAGGCTGGAACCAGCAATATTGGTGGTACTGGAAATTGCCGTTTCACCGACTTCTATATCCAGTGTTGTGACCAGGCCATCTATAGGCGAATAAACACGTGTTTTGCTTAACATGTCTTCTGCTTCTGCCAGTAAAGCTGCCGACTGGCGCAGCGACTCATCTTTGGAACGTAGATCCACTTCTGCTAAAGCCAGCTGATTGCTGATATTTTCGAAACTTTCTGCATCCAAAACACCCTGATTAAAAAGGTTCTGTTGTCTTTCCCACTGCTGTTGTAACCGTTCAAGCCGCAGATTCTGGCTCTCAATAGCAATTTCCTGCACTCGCACTGCGGCTTCGCGTTGCTCCACGGTTTTAGCAATCTGTTCATCATCAATCTGCAGCAGTAATTGTCCACGACTTACCATATCTGCTTCTTTTACATACACAGCTGTGACCCTGCCAATCACTTCAGTTGTAAGATTAACTTCTTCATCATGTGTGAGCGTACCGGAGGCCAGAATGGAAGATCGGATGACGCGGCTTTCGACAGCCTCAACAACAACTTCAGGGGATCGCTGTAACAAGAAATTACTTCTGGAAAGCGTGAGTACAACAACGACAATGACTATCCCGGATATGATGAGTAGCTTTTTCATTTCCCCTTCCTTTTGGTGCTGATTTCTGGTTACCTTGATGCTTCGATTTTAATCGCTATTTTCTTATGCTAACTAAACCGGGGCTGCTGCAATCTGTATGCCAAGCCCTAAGCAACTGTTTTATATGTGTTATTGATACTTAATTCAGCTCTTTCAGAAAAAATTTCCTCAATATAGACCAAAAATTGGCTATTAGCACCCTTGCGAAAACGACAAACCTATAGGAAATAGACTGTTTCCCGGTGTTAATAACCCAGGACATTAACAGAATTGGAATGAGCAGATAATTTAGCGGGAAAACAGCGAGGCTTCCATGCCCCGCTAGTCTGTATTTTTATTGCACTGTGCTCAGTGCAAGCGATGATCGTAGTTGTTAACGCAAGGCCGCCAGAGCAAGCCTTTGCTCCCTGTTTGGATCATTTTGCGCCGTGACTTCATCACCAAAGATCATGGTTGGGTAGTTTTCTGTGGTGAAACTTGGCCAATGCGGCATATCACTATGGTCCGGATTACCGGTTCTGGCAAATGCAGCCCAGGCTGCACTCATGACATGAGCCAGCTCATAACGAGACTGGTCTGCCCCGGTCATCGAAGCCGCAACATCCACATTATTAAAAATAAAAGGTATTTCCAGCGTGTGATAAGCACCCATGCGATTATCATGTACTGGTGAATACCAGTTAAACAAGTAAAGGTAGCTAGGTGCTGTACCCTGCTCGAATTTCATTCGACTGATTTCCTGGGCATTCCAGCGTCGTGTGTTGTCAGACTCGGCAATCAACCAGAGCATGCGATTTCGTTTATCGGGGAACTTGCCTTGATAAAGTGATATGAGATCTCTGGCCTGTTGCTGGTTATTGCCTGTAATACGGGTGCTGAATAAATCCAGCATATCCGCATCCGACAAGTCATAGGCGGGTGGCCCCACCCAGCCATTTTCAGTTTCTACAGAACCCGCCATAAAGGGGACGTCTGCTGAATAAGAAGGTGCCGAAGGATCCCAGGGGTGTCTTGGTATGAAATTGCCATCAATCACAGGACCGCTGGCGAAACCGCGAATAGCCGGATCACTGTAGAAAGCATCCTGTATTTGTTGTGGACTTAATTGTTGCAAACGATCGAGCTGATTACTGTTGATACCCAGTTTGTTCAGATATCGCTCAGTAGCTTCAGTGGCTACATCGGCAGGAACGCCTCTCATTGTAGAACCGCTTTGAGCAATGCCCCGGTGAAAAAGTCCTGCTGCAGATGGCACAGCCATTAAGGAAGACGTTTTTCCGCCACCACCGGACTGACCAAAAATGGTGACACGATCAGGATCACCGCCAAATTCTTCAATGTTGTCCTGCACCCATTGCAGAGCTGCTACCAGATCCTGAGTGCCCACATTAGTCGATTGCGCCCATTTCTCACCGCCAATATCTGCCAGATGCATGTAGCCAAAAATATTCAGTCTGTGAGTGACTGATACAACGACCACATCTTCCTTCTTGGCCAACAAAGTACCGTCATACATCAGATAATTACCTGAACCTGCACTATGTCCACCACCGTGCATCCAGACCATGACTGGCCGGGACCGGTTATCCGCAGCCGGTGTAAATACATTCAGGCTAAGACAATCTTCACTTTCGGTTTCGAGTCGATTCATAGCCAGGACCACCGGCGCAGGCTCACCAGCTCCGGGTGCCTGATAACATCGGTTGCCAATCTGATAGGCATCTCTGATGCCAGACCATGAAGCGGGAGCCTGTGGAGCCATAAAGCGATTGGCGCCAGCCGTCGAAGCACCATAAGGAACACCCCAGAATTGCTCTACTCCCTCGCGTACCAAGCCTCTGACACGACCAAAGCGGGTAGCTACTGTAGACCCAACGGTTGCCAGGCGCATATCCTGAGCCAAAGCAAAAGGTGCCTGCGTACCTAAATATAAACCCGCGGCACCGATGCTTGTGGAACCAAGAAAAGAACGTCTGTTTATCAGCTTTTTATTATTTTTATGTGTCAACGTCATACCCCTTTTACAAAATGTTATATAAGCCCGAGAGTACACTAATAAATCCGAATTAGGCAACCATGCTTTAGCATTGAGAGGCAGATATAGAAAAGCACCAGCTTCATATATTTCGCTTTGACTAAAGCAAGCTTAAATTCTCCACTGATTTGTTAAATGTCAAACTTTTTGCCATGGGTATGGAGTTTTATCAGGTCTAAATTGTTATCATGTGGCCATTATTAGCCAATGGCCGTCTTACTCCCTTTGATAAGCAAGTGATAAGCAAGGCCCTCTTTTGTCTGTATCTGGCTAAATCAGCTGAGACGGAGAAAAAACTATGCCTCAATTCATAAAATGTGCTGCTGCCATTTTGCTTTTGACAGCAGGAATTTTTAGACCTGTCTACGCACACCATTCAACAGCCATGTTTGATGCAGATAACCCTATCGAACTGGCAGGAACAATCAAGGAATGGCAATACAGTAATCCACATACTTTTATTATCCTGATCGTCAGCGATGAAAATGGTGATGACACAGAATGGACACTCGAAGGCCGCAGCCCGAGTGCTATTTACCGCCTTGGATGGACTCCCAACAGTCTGCAGCCCGGTGACAGGATCATGTTAAGTGTTAACCCCCTGCACAGCGGGGCTCCGGGTGGTAATTACAGCAATATCCGCTGGCATGACGGCACTCCGATTGACCCCACCCTGGCCAGGCCTGAACAGAACTAAGGAAATCAACATGATCGATCAGTTTAGACACCGGGCCTGTGGGCTGGATAGCAACTATGAGGCTAAACCCAGAACTCACCATAGCAAAGCACGTCATGCGTTTATCTTTGCGACATTGCTCACAGGGCTTTCTGCCTGCACAGCGCAGCAAGATTCGATGCCAACAGAGTCAGATGTCCCTTCTAATAATCTGAACCTGGCTTATCCGGATTGGCATGGACAATGGAATCGGGCAGCCGGGAGTTTAAACTGGCCATCAGAAGGCTATGAACAGGCCGGCCCTCCACCCTTGACCGATGAATATATGGCGATATGGCAAGGATACACTGCCTTGCAGGAAGCCGGCATTCCTGCCGGTGATCCTCCGTCAACCTGTCTGCCACAGGGCATGCCCCGCATCATGAAAATGACTTATCCGATGGAGATTATCGTTACACCCGAAATCACGTACATCCATGCTGAATGGAACAGTCAGTTCCGTCGTATTTATACAGATGGCAGAAGCTGGCCCGATTACATACTACCTGCGTTTAATGGTTATTCCATTGGTGAATGGCATGATGAAGACGGTGATGGCATCTTTGATATGCTGAGTGTAGAAACAAGGGCAATAAAAGGACCCCGCTCCTTTGATTCGCGCGCCGTTCCCTTACATAGCAATGACCAGACGCTTGTACTGGAAGAAATACGTCTGCTTGATACCATGACTATGCAGAACACCATCACCACCATTGATGATGCCTTGACTGGACCCTGGACAGTAAATCAGGTCTACGAACGCCAACTCGACAATATTATCTGGGCAGAATATGCCTGTGCAGAAAATAATCGACACCTGAAACTGGGTGATGAATGGTATTTTATTAATGAGGATGGAACTCTATCCCCTACTCGGGTCGGACAACCAGGGCTGGTGCCTGCTAGCGACTAGAACAATCTCTAATAAGCAGGGATTTGGATTAAAGGTAGTACCTGCTAAAGCCCAAATTTTAAAATTACGGGAGTTATAAACAGAATATGAAAACGCAAATCGTCATTATTGGTTCCGGCCCTTCAGGCCTCTTATTAGGTCAGCTGCTGACAAAATCCGGCATCGACAATATTATTCTGGAAAGATCCACCCCGGAGCATGTACTCGGTCGCATCCGCGCAGGTGTTCTGGAGGAAGGTTTTGTTCAGATGATGCGTGAAGCAGGAGTCTCTGAAAGAATGGATCGGGAAGGACTTCCACATGGCGGTTTCCAGATTGCCTTTAACGGAGAAATCAGAAGAGTCGATCTGCATAAGTTCAGTAATGGAAAACAGGTTGTTGTCTACGGGCAGACAGAGGTGACCAAGGATTTAATGGACGCCCGCCTGGAAACCAAGGCTCAATCCATCTATGAAGTCGAGAATGTTGAGATTCATGATGTTAAAAAAGATACGCCTTATGTCACCTATGAAAAGGATGGAGCTCAACACCGGATCGATTGCGATTATGTCGCCGGTTGCGATGGCTTCCATGGTGTTTCACGCCCCACTATTCCTGACAGCATCAGGAAAGAGTATGAAAAAATTTATCCCGTCGGCTGGCTCGGTGTGCTTTCGGACACCCCGCCAATCTCGGAAGAACTGATTTACGGCACCAGTGAAAGAGGCTTCCTGCTTTGCAGCATGCGTTCGCATACCCGCAGTCGCTATTATGTCGATGTCAGTCTCGATGAAAAAGTTGAGGATTGGTCGGATGAGCGCTTCTGGGATGAATTGAAAAGCCGCCTGCCAGAAGAAGTGGTGGGCGACCTGGTAACCGGTCCTTCTATTGAGAAAAGTATCGCGCCTTTAAGAAGTTTTGTCACCGAGCCAATGCAATATGGCCGTCTCTTTCTGGTCGGTGACGCGGCTCATATCGTTCCGCCTACCGGTGCAAAAGGCTTAAACCTTGCAAGCTCCGACGTGAACTATCTGTACCGGATCATGCTTAAGGTTTATAAGGATAATCGTCCTGACGCAATTGACCAGTACTCGGAACTTTGCCTGCGACGTATCTGGAAGGCAGAGCGCTTCTCATGGTGGATGACATCCATGCTGCATCATTTATCAGATAACGATTTTGAGAAAAAAATTCAGGCAAGTGAACTGGATTATTTCACCAGCACCGAAGCTGGCTTAAGAGTCATTTCTGAAAACTATGTCGGCTTACCCTACGAAGAAGTTGAATAAAAAATTGTTTGTTGTTTACCTGTCTTAATGACGTCGGCAGCTTTTTATTTTATTTTTACAATTTTTTAGAGCCTGAGGTCTTTCGGCAGCACTCTCGATAATATTGCTCGTGCTTTATTTTTTTCAGATTGTGTTCAGTCCTGCTGGTGACCTAGCCTTTCGTCGACACGCCAAAATACGTACATCCATGTACAGGCTCGGCTGACGACGTCCCTGTCGTCAGACGGTCACCGAAAGGCTAGCTCAACATCAGGGCTGTGCGTTTAACAATGTTGAAATTTTCAATAATGCTATGCAAGCCACTGTTCCTGTCATGGGAGCCCATTGAGATGTCTTTTTCCTGAATATTTTTCCGATCAAGCGCGAGGACTGTCTGAGGAGCGAAGTGACGAGTTCCGCAGCGCCGGAAAAATATTCAGGAAAGATCGAAGGGTGAGCATGACAGAAACGGTGGCTTCTAAACCACAAAAAAATTCAAACTAAAACACTAGCAATACTTTAATAAGCGCCATTTCCTGGTTCAGAGTTATTGCCTTTCTCGTCGCTCAGAAAATTTTTGAGCATTGTCGATGCAGCGTCGGCCAGCGCAAGTGTATCCACCCCCAGTGCGATAAATTGTGCACCGGCAGCTTCATACGTCGACGCCATTGTTTTAGTGGTTGCCAGGGTTCCAGCGGCTCTGCCTGACTTTTTAATTTTCCCGATTGCATCGGTAACCGCATCGATAACTTCCGGATGGGATGGATTGCCCAGATGGCCCATTGAAGCAGCCAGATCTGCCGGACCAATAAACACACCATCGATACCTTCGACCTTTAAAATATCGTCCAGATTCTCCAACGCAGTAACTGACTCTACCTGGATAAGCAGGCAGAGCTGCTCATCCACTTCAGTAAAATAATTTTCAATCCGGTTCCAGCGTGCTGCTCGTGCCAGGGCAGTTCCTACCCCTCTGTTGCCTCGTGGCGGATAATGCATGGCGCTTACAAGACGTTCAGCCTGTTGTGCCGACTCTACCATTGGTACCAGTATTGTTTGGGCTCCAATATCCAGAACCTGTTTAATCAGGGCAGTTTGACCTTCAACGATTCTGACGACTGGATGCGTGGGTGTATTGTCAATCGCTAATAACTGCGACTTTATGCTATGCAGATCATTAGGCGCATGCTCACCATCAATGAGTAACCAGTCATATCCACAGAGACCACAGATTTCTGCCGATAGAGGACTGCATAAACCCAGCCAGAAACCGTATTGCTGCTTACCTGCTTTAAGGCTTTTTTTGAAGTTGTTGAGCGGTGTTTTCATAGTCGACCTGTATAAATTTCAAATGTACTGAAAGACAGTGCTTTGCAAAAAGTAGTTAGTTAAAACGACAGTTGATCTCACCCAGTGGGCCAAAATCACAGCGTATAAGGTCACCCGCCTTAACAACAATTGGTGAAGTAAAGGAGCCGGACAATATAATCTGGCCAGCCTCCAGAGCAATGCCGTGCGGAGCAAAACGTTTGGCTACCCAACAGATACCATTCGCAGGATGATCCATTACCGCTGCAGCCAGTCCGGTTTCCTCAATAACACCATTCTTATATAAAATGGCTCCACTCCAGCGCATGTCAATTTCATCAGGATTGAAATGCCTGTCACCGGTAACAATACCTCCATTCGCTGCATTGTCGGCAATGGTATCCATAACCGTTCGTACATAACCTGTATCAGGATCAACCCGATAGCTGCGCGCTGCTATAAGCTCGAGGGATGGAACGACATAATCTGTTGCTTCGAGTACATCCTCTATACTGAGGTTTTCCCCAAACAATCTTTTTTTCAGAACAAAGGCCAGTTCAACTTCAATTCTAGGATCAATAAAATCACTGGCTTTTATGACCGAGTTATTTTGAAAACTCATGGATTCCAGCAGTACACCAAAATCCGGCGTATCAATTTTCATCGCCCTTTGCATCACTCTGGATGTCAGGCCTATTTTGTATCCGATAATGCTATCACCGGCGGCTATTTTCTTTTGCACCCACGCTGACTGCACTGCATAGGCGTCTTCCATATCCATAGCAGGAAAGCTTGCCGTCAAGGCAGGAATTTGTTGGCGCTGTTTTTCAGCAGCAAACAGATTATCTGCTGCGCTCTGTATCTGTTCTTGTGTCAGGGTCGGCACTGTCCTGGTCCTTCATTCAATTTTTAATGATTGATACAAGCGATTATTACTTTGCTATTCCAGAAAATCCTGAATATTGTTTTTATTGAACTTTAATATCGGTTCGAGTTCTTTCATTTCAAATGACAGAGCTACACCTCTTTGTTCAAAGCTACTGGAAAAATGTTTTTCCAGTACAGAAAAAAACGATCTGGCCGCCAACTCACGCTCTTGCAGACTACGGCCGGCACCCAAAAGTACACTCAGGTGCACAAAGATATGTTCGGGATTGCCATCGGCCATACGATAATCGTGGCTGGCATAGGCCCGACTACGTATCCCCTTGTAAGGAAACAAACCGGTATCAAGTGCAGCCTGATGAAGATTCGCGAAAAGCGTCTGTACGGCAAGCGTATCCTTGTCAATATTGTCTGAATATTCCAATACAAAATGAGCCATAAGAATTATTACTCCTGTCGCGCTGAGCTGCTGTTTTATTTACCCAGTTGCGGGATACGATGCGTACCATGAGCCATACAGATATTCTTGGTTTCCATATAGAACTCGAAACTGTAATCGCCGCCGTCACGACCAATTCCACTCAATTTAATTCCGCCAAATGGACTCGGTAAATTACGATTGTTTTCAGAATTGATCCACAACATACCCGTTTCGATCTTGTGCGCCAGTCGCATGGACCGGGATTGATCGCTGGTCCAGGCATAGGCAGTCAAGCCATAGGGTGTATCATTGGCAATAGCCAGGGCCTGCTCTTCCGTATCGAAACTAATTTCTGTCAATACGGGCCCAAAGATTTCTTCCTGTGCAATGCGCATCGAATTATTGGCGCCGGTGAACAAAGTAGGCTGCACATAGTTTCCATCAGGACTGACCTTATCATCTGTAAAACGTGCGCCACCCACTGCAATAGTTGCCCCTTCATCTTTAGCTGAATCCATATAACTCATGACTTTTTCGCAATGAGTGGAATGAATCAGCGGACCAACTTCAGTATCAGGATCCAGTGGATGACCGACCCGCAAATTACTGACCCGGGTTTTGAGCGCCTCAAGAAAGCGCTCGCGAATTCCCGATTGAACAAGCAAGCGACTACTGGAAGTACAACGCTGCCCATTTAAACTGTAAATCATGAATACGACGGCATCCAGGGCTCTTTCAAAATCCGCATCATCAAAGACAAGTACAGGGTTCTTGCCACCCAATTCCAGATGCAGACGTTTTAAGCTTGCAGCACCCTGATTCATAATGTGCACGCCCGTCTGGGTTTCTCCCACAAAGGCAATAGCTTTAATGGCAGGATGTTCGGTAAGGCTTTTGCCGACGGTTTCTCCGAAGCCATTGACCATGTTCCAGACACCATCCGGAATACCTGCGTCTTTACTTATTTCGGCCAGTATCTTGGCTGTCAGCGGACTAAATTCCGCAGGTTTATGCACAATTGTGCATCCTGCTGCCAAGGCCGGTGCTATTTTCCAGGTTGACAACATAAACGGTGTATTCCAGGGGGTAATAACGGCAACCGGGCCAATAGCCGTGCGCAGGGTAATATTGGTGTGTTCAGGCTGGAACAAAGACTGACCATTGCTTGCTTCCGGGGCCTTTTCCGCAAAAAAGCGAAAATTGGCCGCACCACGTACAGCAGCCTGCTTCATAAAGCGGATGGCCTGACCACAATCACTACTCTCTACCAGGGCGATTTCTTCTGATCTTTCCACTAACAGGTCTGCAAAGCGGTTAAGAATTTTTTTTCTTTCCGCACCAGGCGTATCACGCCAGGCCGGAAATGCTGCCTGGGCCGCCAGACAGGCAAGATCAACATCGGCAGCATTGCCTGAAGCTATTTTACCCAGGCTGGCATTATCAATCGGACTTAAATTATCAAAGCTTTCTATACCCTGGGCGGAAGTCCATTGGCCATTAATAAAATGCGTCGTAGTATTAGCTGCAAAGCGCTCTAAATAGGCACTGGCTAGCTTCTTGTTGGCATCTAATTCAGACATTGCATTCTCCGATAGCTAAAGCGATAAACATAACGTGTTAAGTATTTTATGTCAATTTTATCTAAAATAAAGCTTAAATTAGCATTTTTAAGCGGAATTTAAAGGTTTACAATTTAACTTGTTAATTATATTCTAGCTCTCAATAAATATCGTCCAATTGTATACCAAGAGGCAGATAATGCGATTTATAAGTTATGTAAACTCGGGAAAGAGTAGTTGGGGTGCCGTAGTTGCAGGAACGACTGGAGATGCTGTTGTAGACCTGAGCCACCTTGCTCCAAGCCTGAAAGCCGCCATTGAAGGCGATTTATTAAACTCCCTTGAGTTAGGAAATGCGCCTGCAATACCCCTGCAAGGGCTTACCCTGCTCCCTCCGATTACAGCGCCGGGCAAAATTCTCTGTATTGGCGTCAATTACGCCAACCGCAATGCCGAATATAAAGATGGTTCTGAAGCACCTGCAAACCCCAGCGTTTTTATCCGTTTTGCTGATTCCTTTACAGGTCATGACCAGCCTCTGTTACGCCCGCCAGAATCCGAGCAATTGGACTATGAAGGTGAAATTGTCGTCATCATTGGCAAGAGTGGCCGTCGTATTAAAAAGCAAAATGCCTACCAGCATATTGCCGGCCTGACCATTATGAATGAAGGCACCATCAGGGACTGGGTGCGACATGCCAAATTCAATGTCACGCAGGGTAAGAACTTTTTTCATTCCGGCGCACAAGGCCCCTGGATGGTCAGTGCCGATGAATTCACGGCAGAAAATTATGAAAACATGCGGATTTGTACGCGAGTTAACGGTGAAACCCGTCAGGATGATACAACTGCAAGCATGATGTTCCCGATAGCTTTTATTATCGAATACCTCTCAACCTTTACTGAATTAAAACCCGGCGATGTGATTGCCACAGGCACGCCAAATGGTGCGGGTGCCCGCTTTGATCCACCCAAATATTTAAAGCCGGGCGACACGGTTGAAGTTGAAGTTGAAGGTATTGGAATTCTTAAAAACAGCGTGGCGGATGAGCAAATCTAAATGCCAATAAGAGAATTCAGACGCTCTTTACCCATGTCCCTCTTGCGTGCAAGAGAGGCTGTGATGAAAAATTTCACCCCGCATCTTCGCCAGCACGATATCTCGACACAACAATGGCGTGTGTTAAGAGCACTCTTTGATGCCATAGATTCAGACAATCCCGAAGTGGAAATGACAGCTTTATCCGAGCAGTGCTTTTTATTGTTACCCAGTCTGTCCAGAATTATTCAAAACCTGGAGAAAAGAAAACTGGTGGAGCGGAGAATATCCGACAAGGATCAGCGTCGCTCCATGATAAGCCTGAGTAAGTCAGGTATAAAACTGGTCGATTTGATGGCTCCACAATCAGAAGCGCGCTATGCACATATAACCGAAGTCTTTGGTTACGGAAAGCTGGAATTGCTTTACGAATTACTGGAAGAGCTTACAGATAAATTAACAGTGACCGAGTATGAAATAAGTGATGAAGAACAAAGCTTACCCGGAGTGAAAGCTTAAATATGAAAAAAACTATGACAGGCGGCGACGCAATGGCACTTGCCGTAAAGGCAAACGGCATAAACCGGGTCTATGGAATCCCCGGGGCACAAATCTACCCTATCTTTGATGCCTTTGGACGCGAAGGTTTTGAAACCATTGTGCCCAGACATGAACAGGCCGCTGCCTACATGGCCATGGGTGAGGCAAAATCCACCGGCAAACCGGCAGCTTTTTCAGTAGTACCTGGCCCTGGTGTACTCAATGCCACGGCAGCTTTGTGTACCGCCATGGGCAATTGCTCAAAAGTGCTTTGCCTGACCGGTCAAGTCCCCTCTTCCTATGTAGGCAGTGGTCGCGGACATCTGCATGAACTCGTTAATCAGACCGGTACTTTGAAAACCATCATTAAGGATGCTGTCAGAATTGATGATGTCCGGCGCAGTTCCGTAATTATCAATCAGGCTTTTCAAACCCTGCAAAGTGGCAGACCCGGCCCTGTCTCGGTAGAAATGTGCTGGGATACCATGGCAAACACTCAGGAAATCGACATTACCGAAGGCAATAAAACCATCCTGCGCCCGCAAGTTGATCCCGACCAACTGAAAGCCGCTGCCAAATTAATCAGCGCTGCAAAAAAACCGATGCTGATGTGTGGTTCAGGTGCTCAGCATGCTTCTGAAGAAGTACGCGCTTTAGCTGAATTACTCAACTGCCCTGTCATGTCATTTCGTAGTGGACGCGGCATTGTCGCGGATGACCATCCTTTGGGAGTTACTCCGGTTGCCGCCAGACTGCTATGGGAAGACTGCGACCTGCTTGTGGGCATTGGTTCCAGGCTTGAAATGCCTTATATGCGCTGGATAAGCGGCTCAAGCTATATGGATCGTCCCAACGATAACAGAACTCTGATTCGTATTGATTCTGACCCGGCTGAAATGAACCGTTTTATTCCCAATATAGCCCTGATAGCCGATTCTGCTGATGGCACCCTTGCACTGATCTCTGAACTGGAAAGCAAGATTAAGCCCGATAAAAATCGTCAGGCTGAAATAGCTGAAGCCAAGACCAAAGCTGCGCAATTAATCAGCAAGGTTCAGCCACAGATGGATTACCTGGCGAGCATACGCGAAGTGCTGCCACGTGATGGTTTCTTTGTACCTGAGCTCTCTCAAATGGGCTTCGCCAGCTGGATTGGCGGAATGCCAATCTATGAGCCCAGAACCTATGTGTCAGAAGGCTTTCAGGGCACGCTGGGCTTTGGCTTTCCAACCGCTTTAGGTGTCAAGGTTGCCAATCCGGACAAAGCAGTTGTCTCCGTTAACGGCGATGGAGGCTTTATGTTTGGTATGCAGGAACTTGCGACCGCTGCTCAATACAAAATTGGCTTGATCACTCTGGTCTTTAATAACAAATCTTATGGCAATGTATTGCGAGATCAGGATAACGGCTTTGGTGGTCGGCATATAGGTTCTGAGCTTCAAAACCCGGATTTTGTAAAACTGGCGGAAAGTTTTGGCATCAAAGGTGTACGCGTTACGACACCCACCGAATTAAAACCGGTACTGGCTTCTGCCATCGATGCAGATCAACCGATTTTGATAGAAATCGACAGTGCCCGTGGTTCTGAATCATCAGCCTGGGAATTTGTAAATATGTATGATGCTCCTGCCTGAGAAGACAATTTTGAATCCAGTACAAACTTACAAAACCGATGTTGTCATTGCAGGCGGCGGCCTTGCAGGAATTGTAGCTGCACTGGAATTACTCGATTCCAACAAGAAGGTATTGCTGCTGGATAGGGATATACGCGAAAATTTTGGCGGCCTGGCCAGGGAATCCTTTGGCGGCATGTTCTTTGTTGGAACTGCTCAACAACGCTGGACAGGCATTAGTGACAACCCTGCTCTGGCCTTGCAGGACTGGCTAGCCTATGCAGAGTTTAATGAAGCGGACCATTGGCCCAGGCAATGGGCAGAATACTACGTCAACAACTGCACTGAACTTGGTTACAAGTGGCTGCGTAAACAAGGCATACGTTTCCTGCCCGTCGTCAACTGGGTAGAGAGAAAAAGCGCCGAATATGCAGGCAACTCCGTGCCCCGCTTTCATATTGTGTGGGGTTCCGGCAAGGGCTTATCAGACACTCTGGTTGGGAAGCTTCTCAGTCATCGAAATGTAGCTAATCTGAGCATCATGTTCAGACACAAAGTAACAACAATCGAAAAACATGATGCACGTGTAGTCGGTTTACGCGGTGTTGATGAAGAAAAGGGCCAGGACTTTTTAGTCAATGCTGAGAGTACCATTATCGCATCGGGTGGAATTTGCGGCAGTATCGATCGTATCAAGGCCAACTGGTATAAACCCTGGGGAGAAGCTCCCGAGATTATTCTAAACGGCTCCCACCCTTATGCCGATGGACTCCTGCATGATGCTGCTGAAAATATCGGCGCCAATCTGACACATATGAACAAACAATGGCTCTATTCAGGTGGAGTCAGACATCCCAAGCCAAGAATGCCGAATCACGGCTTGAGTATTATCTCATCGAAAACAGCGCTATGGCTGGATAGCCAGGGAAGGCGCTTTGGACCCGAACCTCTGGTGGGCGGTTTTGATGCACGGCGTATTATTGAGACAGTATGCAAACAGGAACACAAATATTCCTGGCAGGTATTAAACAGGAAAATTGCTGTCAGAGAGTTAGCTATTTCCGGCTCCGAACACAATCCGGCTCTTAGAGAGAAGAAAGTATATCGCTTTCTGAAAGGCTTCCTGATGGGCGCGGGCGGTCTGGTTGATGACATGCTGGCGAACTGTGAAGATTTTATCATGGCTAATTCAGTCGACGAACTGACGGAAAAAATGCAGGCACATAACCAGGATGTTCCTCTTGATCGCCAGGAAATTGCAAGAACCATTAAAGCTTACGACGCTTCCGCAGACGAGCCTATCCAATCTACCGACAAACAACGACAACTCATTAAACTGATCAGAAAATACCCCCTGGATAAGTTCAGAACCTGCGTTAATCGTAAAATTGACGATCCAGCAGCTTACCCGTTGATTGCAATTAAAGAACATATTCTGTCGAGAAAAACACTGGGGGGCATTCAAACTGATCTGGGTTCACGTGTTCTGACTGATAGTGGTGACCCGATTCCTGGCCTCTTTGCGGTTGGTGAAGCTGCGGGATTTGGCGGTGGTGGCGTGCATGGCCTCAGATCCCTGGAAGGAACTTTTTTAGGAGGCTGCGTACTATCGGGACGACTTGCTGCAAATACCATCAAGACCTCAGCCAGTTAATAAGCAAAAAACACTTAACTGCTGAATATTTTCTGTTCTTTATGTTCTAATTTGCCCTACTAATAGCTTCCGATAATAAAAAGATAAACACTGGAATAAATATGCTTAATACTATTAAAAATAATCTGGGCCCAGGTTTGATTTATGCCGCAGTTGCAGTGGGAACTTCCCATGTCGTGCAATCTACTCGAGCAGGTGCGACTTACGGTTTAACCATGGTGCTACTGGTGGTACTGGTTTGTATGGCCAAGTACCCGGCTTTTCTTTTTAGTTCCCGTTATGCAGCCATTACCGGTCAAACTGTAGTCGATGGTTATGCAAAAAGAGGCAAGTGGTTCCTTTATATTTTATTGGCGCTTGTCTTAATTGAATTAACAGTCGCAACTTCAGCCGCAGCCCTGGTATCCAGCGGAATAATTCTAAATGTCTTCAGATTGAATATGGATGCCACCATGTTTTCAATGATTCTGGTCTTTGTAACCATGGTCATTCTGGCGATTGGTAAATATCAGGCCCTGGAATCATTTTGCAAAATTCTGGTCATAGGTTTTTGTATTACTACTTTAATCGCGACAGTAATTGCGGTATTTGGTATTGATTTTTCAGGGGTAGAACCGATCAGTGAATTAGCTTTTGATCGCAGCACGACTTTTTTCCTGGTTGGTGTGGCTGGCTGGATGCCGACCGGAATTATCGGCGCCATTATGCTCTCCAACTGGGTACTGGCCCGCAAGGAAAATAACAATGGTATTCAGTTCACTAAAAAGGAAGCCGACTTTGATTTTCATATAGGTTACGGCGCTTCAATTTTTCTGGCCGTTTGTTTTGTGTTGCTTGGCTATATCGTCATCAGTGGGCAGGGCGAAACCATTGCCAATGACAGTGTTGGATTTTCAGTCCAGATCATTGGTCTATTTACCAGCACCATAGGAAACTGGGTTTTTGTGCTTATAGCAGCCACTATTATTGCCGTTATGTACTCTACCCTGCTGGCTCTGGTTGATGCCTTTCCAAGATTGATTATTAACATTGCTGAATCACTTTTTCCAAAAATCGGCGAAAACTACAAAGAAAGCAATCTGTTTTCAATCCTGTTTATTCTTTTGTTTGTTCTGGTCGGCGCTGTCTATTACCTCCTGATGAGCTCCTTTACCGAGTTCATAGATTTTGTCACTGCAACGGGTTTTATTATCACTCCAATCATTGCACTTTTTAATCATGTGATCATTTTTTCAAAAGACATTCCGCTAGAAGAACAACCAGGACCTGTACTCAGGATATGGAGTCTGTCGATGATAGTGGTGTTCGCTGTGATTGCACTTTTATGGTTATATTTCCGGGTAACTGGCTAGTTGTAATTACCAAACGAATAAGTATGACATTGCGAATTATGCATATCATTTCATAATGTCAACTTTAATTTAAAATATAATATTTACTTTCAACAAAAAGGACCAAATTCATGACGACAACATCAGTTTCTTTAAGCATCGGCGGAGCGCCGCGCGAAGCCAAAAAACAGTTTACCCGATTGAACCCACTTACCGGTGAAGAAGCAACGCTTGCGGCAGCGGCATCAGTAGCGGATGCTCAGGCTGCAGTAGAAGCCGCAGCCAAAGCCCTGCCGGCCTGGTCAGCGCTGGGTCCAAATGCCCGTCGCGCACTACTCTCCAAAGCCGCCGATGCCTTTGATGCCCGCAGTGATGATTTTGTTGATGCCATGATGAATGAAATCGGCGCAACTGAAGGCTGGGCACGTTTTAACCTGATGCTGGCCTCCTCCATGTTACGGGAAGCTGCGGCTTTGACCACGCAAATCAACGGTGAAGTCATTCCTTCCGACAAACCTGGCTGTATTTCCATGGCGGTTCGTGAACCTGCCGGTGTGGTATTAGGCATAGCACCCTGGAATGCGCCTATTATTCTCGGCATGAGAGCCATTGCGGTTCCTCTCGCCTGTGGTAATACCGTGGTACTAAAGGCATCAGAAATTTGCCCTCGTACGCATGCTTTGATTATTGAGGCAATGATTGAAGCCGGACTGGGTGATGGTATCGTCAATATGATATCCAATGCGCCAGAAGATGCCGGCGATGTGGTCGGCGCCATGATCGATCATCCTGCTGTACGACGAATTAATTTCACTGGTTCCACCGCCGTAGGCAGAATTATTGCCAAACGAGCTGCTGAAAACCTCAAGCCTGTACTGCTCGAACTGGGCGGCAAAGCACCGATGATCGTGCTGGCAGATGCCGATATCGATGAGGCAGTCGCTGCCGCAGCCTTTGGCGCCTTTATGAACCAGGGTCAGATTTGCATGTCCACTGAACGATTGATTGTGGAAGAAAGCATCGCAGATGAATTTATGCAGAAATTCTCTGCGAAAGTCGCCACCATGAAGGTTGGTGATCCAAGAGAAGGCAAGACTCCACTTGGAGCGGTGGTTGATTTGAAAACCGTGTCTCACGTTGAGTCGCTGGTTGCAGATGCCCTGTCGCAAGGTGCTGTCCAGGCCAATGGCGGAGAATCCAAAGGCGTACTTATGCCGGCTACTGTTATCGACAAAGTGACACCATCCATGAAATTATTCCGCGATGAGAGTTTTGGGCCTGTTGTAGCCGTCATCCGTGCCAAAGACGAAGACCATGCCGTTGAACTGGCCAATGATTCAGAATACGGGCTATCTTCAGCTGTATTTACACGGGACACAGCACGCGGTTTATCGGTAGCACGTCGCATTAAATCAGGCATGTGCCATATAAACGGCCCAACCGTCCATGACGAGGCGCAAATGCCCTTCGGAGGTGTCAACGCTTCTGGTTATGGTCGCTTTGGAGGCAAAGCCGGTATCGATTCTTTCACGGAGCTACGCTGGATAACCCTGGAAACAAAACCCGGACACTTCCCTATTTAAACAGCAGCCTGAATAAAGCTGTAAGCCACAATCAAGTCTTATGAGGAACTATTATGAGTGATCCAGTCGCTTATGTGATCGAAAACCGAATAGCCTGGGTGAGTTTCAACCGCCCGGAAAAACGCAATGCCATGAGCCCGGCGCTCAACCGAAAAATGATGGAAGTATTGGATGAACTCGAATACAGGGATGATGTTGGAGTATTGGTGCTCACCGGCGAAGGCAGTGCCTGGACAGCCGGCATGGACCTTAAGGAATATTTCCGTGAAGTTGAAGCCACCGGTCTTGGCGGCACCCGTAAAGCTCAGCGTGAGTCCTATGGCTGGTGGCGGCGACTGCGCTGGTATCAGAAGCCTACTATAGCCATGGTTAATGGCTGGTGTTTTGGCGGCGGCTACGGACCACTTTTCTCCTGCGACCTCGCCATAGCTTCTGAAGATGCCAAGTTTGGCCTGAGTGAAATCAACTGGGGAATTTTGCCGGGCGGTGGAGCTACCAAAGTAGCCATTGATCTGATGTCTATGCGAGACGCCATGTACCATGCCATGACGGGTGAAAATATTGATGCCAGAAAAGCCGCAGAGTGGAAACTGATTAACGAAGCCGTGCCAGCAGATCAGTTGAAACAACGTGTGACTGACCTGTGCAATATATTACTGGAAAAAAACCCGGTCGCCTTGAAGGCTACCAAAGATGCAGTGCGTCGCGTTAAGGAAATGACCTATGACAACGCCGAAGATTATCTGGTTCGCGCCCAGGAAGCGGCAAACAGCTATGATAATGAAGGCCGCAAGGAAGGTATCCGACAGTTTATAGATGAAAAATCCTATAAGCCTGGTCTCGGCACTTATGACACCAGCAAACAAAAAAAAACTTGAGCCACGGGTAATTTAAGTGAGAGGAGCAGTAGATCTATTAGCTTTTAATGCACAGTATCAGGCTGAGCGAGTGGCGGCTATAGACCTGCCTCGCGAGCGATACTGGACTTATAGCCAACTGGACCTGTGCTGTGGTCAATGCGCAAGCGCTCTGGAAAGTCACGGCATAGTAGCAGGAGACCGGGTCGTGTGCCTGGCAAAAAACCGGGTTGAACTGATAGCCCTGCATCTTGCCTGTGCTCGTATTGGTGCAATTTATGTTCCTCTTAACTGGCGTCTTACCGCTGTTGAAATCAGCGCATTGCTTGACGATGCCGAGCCTAAATTAATTATTGGCGATGAATTACTGGCGCAGACGGGAATTGAAGGCCTTGCTCTTGAAACTTTTTTAGAGCAATTGAGCGCACATGAGCCATTGCCCTATCGCTTAATCGATGACTCACTTCCCTCTTTGATTCTCTATACCTCCGGGACTTCCGGACGCCCTAAAGGTGCCCTGTTAAGTGAAAACAATATCGCCGAGACGGCTATTAATTTCAGTTTGCTCGGCAGAGTACAAAATCACAGCGTAATGATGAGTGATGCGCCGATGTTTCACATCATCGGGCTCATAACAGCCATCCGTCCTGCCTTGTTACAGGGCGGCACCTTTGTTGTTTCAGATGGTTTCGAGCCTGCAAGAACCTTCAATCGCCTGGCTGACCCTGAACTAGGTATCAGCCATTATTTCTGCGTCCCCGTTATGGCTGATTTGATCCGTGCAGAAGCAGTCTATTCGCCTGAGAAATTAAGCGGGCTGACCGCAATATTTACCGGCGGGGCTCCCTATGCCGAAGCCAAAATTCAAGCCTGGCTTAAAGATGGCGTCCCGGTAGTTAACGGTTTCGGTATGAGTGAAGCAGGTACTGTTTTTGGTATGCCCGCTGATATAGATTTAATTGCACAAAGACCAGGCTCTACCGGAATCACAACCTCCCGGGTTAAAGCACGCATTATGGATGCTGATGGAAATCCATGCATAAATGGTGAATCCGGCGAATTACAGTTACGTGGGCCCAACATTACATCAGGTTACTGGCGACGACCCACAGAGAACGCCAAAATTTTTACTGCTGATGAGTGGTTTTGTACCGGTGATATAGCCCGCTGTGATGAGAATGGCTATTTTTGGATCGTTGACCGCCTCAAAGATATGTATATTTCTGGCGGTGAAAATGTCTATCCAGGTGAAATTGAGGCCATATTGGCACATAACCCCGCAATCAAGGAATGTGCCGTCGTCGGCCAGCCGGATGAGAAATGGGGAGAAGTCGGACACCTGTTTCTTGTGGCTGTTGACCCCAAGGCTAAACCGGATGCAGATGAGATTATTAAAAGTCTGGACGGACGGCTTGCACGTTACAAATTACCTAAGTATGTTAGCTTTATTGATGCTTTGCCCCGCAATGCCAACGGGAAAATCGTGAAAAGCGCTTTGCTGGAATTAAATACAAGATAATAAAAATAACACTGAACGAGTGAGGATATGATGAGCCAGGATCCCAGAGAAATAATGAACAACAGTCCTATGTCGGCAGCTCAGATTATAGCTGTAGCCATGACAATCGGATTGAATGCACTGGATGGTTTTGACGTACTGTCCATCAGTTTTGCCTCGCCGGGAATCGTTGCAGCCTGGGGGCTGCAGTCAGGAGCGCTGGGCATAGTCCTGTCGATGGAACTTCTGGGTATGTGTATCGGTTCCATAACACTGGGGGGACTCGCCGATAAAATCGGACGCCGTCATACCATTTTGCTTTGTCTATGTTTGATGGTGGTTGGTATGAGCATGGCTTCAATGGCGAATTCTATTGTGGAATTGTCTCTCTTGCGAATACTTACCGGGTTGGGTATTGGAGGCATGCTGGCTGCCACCAATGCAACCGTAGCAGAATTTTCCAATAAACGACGACGAAATTTATGCGTTGCACTAATGGCCATTGGTTATCCGGTTGGAGCAACAGTAGGTGGCGCAATAACTTCCAGATTACTGGTCGATAATGACTGGACCATCGTCTTTGAATTTGGAGCCATTATCACAGCATGTTTTATTCCACTGGTCTGGTTTTCCATCCCCGAGTCGCCAGCCTATTTAACCGACAAACAACCTCCAGGGGCACTTGAGTCTATTAATAAGACCTTCAAAAGAATGGGCCGACCAGTAATTGACTCCCTGCCTGTGCAAACTGCTGCCGAAAAGGCATACAAAATTAGTGATATCTTCAGCCCTGCCTTGGTACAAAAAACCATCCTGATTACCCTGGCTTACTTTGCACATATTGCGACCTTCTATTTCATCCTTAAATGGGTACCAGTTATCGTAGTTGATATGGGATACAACCCGAGCACAGCCGGGGGCGTACTGGTTTGGGCCAACATGGGCGGTGCCATCGGCGGCGCTATTTTTGGTCTGATCGCCATGCGCTACAGCATGCGCTGGCTGACAATCGGCGCGATGTTCATATCTGTACCCATGATTATTTTATTTGGCAGTGGCTACACGGAGCTTAGCGCCCTGGCCATTGCAGCCGGATCAGCTGGCTTCTTTACCAATGCGGGTGTGGTCGGTCTGTATGCCTTAATGGCAACTTCTTTCCCTACCCATGTCAGGGCAACGGCGACGGGCTTCGTCATTGGTGTGGGTCGTGGCGGTGCATTCTTGTCACCAATTATTGCCGGCTATATGTTTCAGGCAGGCCTGGGCTTGCAGACCGTTGCAGTCTTTATGGCCTGCGGCTCACTGATTGCAGCCGTTGCCCTGATCGTTTTGGGACTTAATCAGGCAAAGGCAAAACTGGCTGCTGCAGTTTAAACAAGGGCGCAGTGATCTTCACCGGATGCCACACTTCAGAAATTTTCTGAAGTATGGCATCTGCAGTAATCAGTTAACTTGTTTACCTTGCTTTCATCATTATCTTTGCAGCCTCTCTCGACCTTATTTAAAAAAACTTTTCAGTCTGAACTGCCATAGAGAAATTCTATATGTCTAAAGAAGCAGCAGAAAATAACAGTGACTCAATCAGTGTTCGTGCCCTTCGATCTGCGGGCAACAATGAATATGCGGATGAGCTGGCAGCACTGGAATCTTCGGAAAAAGCCGCCGAGGCTCACCACGGCTCTCCCTCTCGCAGTCTGGTTCAGCGTTTAATCTATGGCCCTCAACCGGAATGTGTTGAGATGATCCCGACTGCTATCACGCCGGCAAGTCAGCAGGTTAAAGAGCAGATACTGGACGCTGCAAAATCCTGCTTAACTCAGGGTACGGCCTTCACTGCCGACGGAAAACTGTCTGCCGAGCTTCGCAAGTCAGTCAACGAATATAAAGTTTATGGCTATACCATTCCTGAGGAATTCGGCGGAGCCGGTTCGGCATACCGGGACCTGGCCGAACTGGAAGAAGATTTAGCTGCCAATGGTCTCGGTGGTCTGGCTGTTGAATTATCAGGGCAATTGACTATCGGCGCTGGCGGCTTACTTGCCTATGGTAATGCTGAACAAAAATCTCTTTTTCTACCCATGCTGGCAGAAGGACGCCTGATGGCGTTTGCGCTGACTGAAGTCAAAGTCGGGGTAAATGCTAAAAAAGTCAGCGCCTATGCCGAACTCGATGAAGTAAACGATTGCTGGAGATTATTTGCCGCTGGTGACAGCAATAAACTCTATATAACCAGCGCCGTGCATGGCGGCCTGTTGGCAGTAGTGGCCAGACTTGGCAAGGAATCTCGACAGCTTGGGCTTTTTGTTATTGAGCTTCCTGAAACCGACATCCAAAAAGATGCCCACAATGACTATAGCTTTAGCTGTATGGCATCCGGTACTGAAGCCTTTCAGAGTAATATCAACTCACGACTGAGTTTTGACAATTTCCCCATTCCCCGTAGTCAATACATCGAAGCAGACGGTCTGGAGGTATTGTTCTATAGTCTGGCCATGGGGCGTTGCATGCTTTCATCCATGTCGGCTGGTTTCCAGCGTATGTATGCCCGCGATGCAGTTAATTATGCACAGCAACGCGATGGTGTCGGTGGCAGCGTAGCCAGTCATGAACTTCCACAAATGGCAATCGGCAGAATTCTGGGCGGCGCCCTGCAGTCGCGCTCATTGTGTCATTTGTCTTTGCAGCAAAACCAGCAACGTGTCAATTTGTCAGGCTTGCGTGATATCACCAAATCTGCAGCAGCAGGCTCCCTGCTTGAATCGCTGATCTGCGCAGAAAGTGTTGTTGGTGGTCGCAGCTTTAATCAAGAATCGCGAATCAGCTCAACGCGGACTACGGCGCATGCCTTTAGCATAGTGGAAGGTCAGAATGATCTGATTATTCTGGGCATGGTCAGGGAGCTCACATCTGACTTCGTTGCAACTTATATGGCAGGTTTATTGGGTGTGCTGGATTCAGTTAATCAAAATGCTGAGGGAAATCCACTGCCTCCGGAACAACGTATATTAAATCTTGGTCCCGGAAATTTTATCAAGCATCCTGTCCGTTGCACAAAGGCAATACTGAAACTGCTGACAGCAAAAGACTCCTGGCGCCTGTTGTTGTGGATTCTGAAGCATGCATTATCCGATTTATTTGCCTTGCCTAAACGTCTTGTACCAGTGCGTTGGCGGCCACGATATGCACTCTTGCCAACACCACTTAAAAGCTATGCCCGTTATGCAGAATCCTGTCTGCGCGCACAAAAATGGAGCTATCTCGGGCTGAATGTCTTTTATCAGTTGAGACTGGCAAGAACTCAGTTACCTTTGCTGATCTTTGGCAGGCGCATTGAATATCTGGTATCCATACTTGCTACAGTCTTTGCTGCCTCTGAGGCAAGTGAAGACATCCAGGCTGTTGCAGCTCTGCAAGCCGAGTTACTTATGGAGAAAGTCAGGAGTAAGCGGGTACTGAGGAATCTGCCGGCAATTGAAAGGCAGCGCTATAGGCTGCAACGAGTAAACGATTTTGTAAGCACCAACAATTGTGAATTACTCAAAAATATTGAGCAGCAAACAATTCCACATCCATGGTCGGAACTCGATGGCGAGCAGCGTCAGGAAAACAGTAAGACCTGAGCCTGATGCCTTCAGTGCCGATTATTCAGCCCATAGTTGATTCTAGCTGATCAAGCACTTTATAACAGGCTAACACTTTGCCGACACTTGAATTAGGCTCACGCCCTTCTTTGATGGCTGCAAAAAACTCCCGGTCCTGTAATTCAATACCATTCATCGAAACATCAACTTTGCTGACATCGATTTGCTCATCCTTACCATTAAACAAATCATCGTAACGTGCCAGATAAGTACCATTATCACAAATGTAGCGGAAGAAAGTCCCCAGTGGCCCGTCATTATTAAATGATAAAGACAGCGTGCAGATAGCGCCAGATGTCGTTTTTAATTGTATAGACATGTCCATAGCTATCCCCAGCTCCGGATGAATAGCCCCCTGAATAGCATTAGCGGTAACAACTTCTTCGCCGGTCTGGTATTGAAACAAGTCGACAGTATGAGCCGCATGATGCCATAACAGATGATCAGTCCAGGAACGGGGCTGACCTAGCGCATTCATATTGGTACGACGAAAGAAATAGGTCTGCACATCCATTTGCTGAATCTTTAGGTCTCCTGCGGTTATTTTATTATGCACCCATTGGTGAGATGGGTTGAAACGGCGGGTATGTCCTACCATACAGACCAAACCCGTCTGCTTTTGTTTAGCGGCAACAGCCTGCGCATCTGCCCAGCTATCTGCCAATGGAATTTCGACCTGAACATTGACCCCTGCTTCCATGCACTGGATGGCCTGGGCAGCATGTAGCTGGGTTGGCGTGCAAAGAATAGCCGCATCAATGCCTGGCTGTTGCAAGGCTTCAGTCAACTCAGTGGTGACATGTGAAATATGGTATTTATCTGCGATTTCCTGAGTTTTTTCCAATTGCCGTCCGACCACAGAAACCACTTCAACATCATCGATATTTTTGATCCCGTCGAGATGTTTAATACCAAAGGCTCCTGCCCCAACAAGTAAAACTTTCATATCACGTCCTCTTATTACTTAAATTTCTGTTATGTATTTTCCAGTATCAGGTGACCAACGGCCGTATTGGATGCCGGCACATGATAAAAACGATGTAAGCAATTTACCTTATCATGCAGAGCACCGCGCATAATCAACCACATCACCAATTCGATGCCTTCCGAACCTGCTTCCCGGATGTAATCTATATGAGGCACATGGGATAAGGTTTCAGGATCATCAATAATCAGATCAAGAAACCTGTTATCAAAATCCTTGTTAATCAGTCCGGCGCGTGGGCCTTGCAATTGATGACTCATGCCGCCTGTTCCCCAGATTTGTACATTCAAATCTTCGTCAAATAATTCAACGGCCTTACGAATCGCTTTACCCAGCATATAACAACGCTGACCACTGGGTACCGGGTATTGCACTACATTAACGGCAAATGGGATGACTTTACAGGGCCATTGTTCTGCTTGTCCGAACATTAATGAGAGCGGAACAGTCAGACCATGATCCACATCCATGGTGTTCACCATGGTCAGATCGAAATCATCCTGAATAATTGACTGAGCCATATGCCAGGCAAGATCTGGATGTCCTTCTACTCGTGGTACCGGACGTGGCCCCCAGCCTTCATCAGCTGGTGCGTAACTTTCACCCACTCCAATCGCAAAGGTTGGAATCATGTCCAGACTAAAGGCGCTGGCGTGATCATTGTAAATCAGAAAGATAACGTCAGGCTTTTCCTTCGCGATCCACTGCTTGGAGAAATCATAACCCGCAAACAGCGGTTTCCAGTAAGCATCCTGGGTTTTACCATTATCAATGGCAGCACCGATGGCTGGTACATGTGAAGTTGCTACGCCTGCTGTGATTCGGGCCATTACTGTTCACCACTTTCATTTTTATAGCGATTGCCTTCAACTGAACGCCCGCCATCAATCATCATTTGTTTATATTCTTCCACACTCATTCCCGTCATCGTTGAAGCAGCATCCTGGAAACTTATGCCGTCTGACGAAAATATTTTTGCCAGGAAATAAATATTTCCACCCAGGGAAATCATGCGATTGTAATCGCGATCCAGCACTGCCTGCTTTTGATCTTCTGTCATTTTCCATTCATCCAGGTAGTCTCGTTCTCCGGCTTTAAATTTCGCTCTGTTTTCTGCTTTCATCAGTGACATGCAGAACTGATTTAAATGAAAGCCTTTGCGTGACATGTCAGCATCAAATATTGTCGTGCCGGGAACATCGGCATAGGGTTTACTTAGCGCCATCAGTTATCTCCTCAGGCCAATACAAACGCATTGGATTATCTACCAAGAGTTTTTGCTGTAATTCAGCTGTAGTTGCAATATGGGGAATAAAATTCACCAGATTACCGTCATCAGGCATATGTGTTTTCATATTGGGATGCGGCCAGTCAGTACCCCATAATACACGATCAGGAAAGGTCTCAACGACCCGACGGGCAAAAGGGATGACATCCTTATACTCAGGTTCTCCAGTCAGGGATAAACGCTCCGGACAACTGACTTTTGACCAGATATTGTCATGCTCAGCCAACATTCTCATAAACAAATTAAATTCTTCACCATCGACGGCTCTGCTGACATCAGGTCTGCCCATATGATCAACAACCAGGGTGGCGTCCAGAGAGGTGAAAAAATCATAAAGTTCAGGAAGTTCCTGTCCCTCAAAATAAATAACGATATGCCAGCCAAGAGCTTTGATTTTGGCAGCTATCTCTACCAGTTCATCCAAAGGCAACGCATCCACTAATCTTTTAACAAAATTAAAACGAACACCACGCACGCCTGCGGTGTGAAGTTCGAGCAGCTCTTCAGTCTTGATATCGGCTTTAACTGTCGCCACACCTCGCGCCCTTCCTTTCGAATGAAGCAGTGCATCAACCAGTGCACGGTTATCGGCGCCATGACAGGTTGCCTGTACAATCACATTGCGTGTAAAGCCCAAAAAATCACGCAAGGCAAATAACTGCTGCCGGGATGCATCACATGGCGTGTATTTTCGCTGCGCTGCAAAGGGAAATTTATCCCCTGGACCGAACACATGACAGTGTGCATCAACTGCACCCGGAGGTACCTTGAATATCGGTTTGCTGGGATTCTGATGCCAGATCAACCAGTCCTCATCCATCGTGAATTTACTATTCATGTTTATTTACCGCCCATGCCGCCAAGATTTTGTCCAGGCGAGGATAAACTCTGCGGGCATTTCCTTCATACACTTTATATCGATCTTCATCACTGAGCTTAAGGGCATCGACATAGCGTTTTGTATCATCAAAGTAGAATCCTGTTTCGGGATCCAGGCCGCGTACGGCCCCGACCATTTCTGAACCGAATAAAATATTGTCAATATCAATGACTTTGAAGAGCAAATCAATTCCGGGTTGATGATAGACACAGGTATCGAAGAACACATTCTTCATGACATGCTCATGCAATGGTGGCTGTTTAAGCATATCGGCCAGGCCACGATAGCGGCCCCAGTGATAAGGCACTGCACCGCCGCCGTGAGGAATAATGAAACGTAAATCCGGAAAATCCTTAAACAGATTACCCTCTAAAAACTGCATAAAAGCCGTCGTATCAGCATTAATATAATGTGCACCGGTGGCATGAAAATTATGGTTGCAGGATCCCGAAACATGAATCATTGCAGGTACGTCCAGCTCTACCATTTTTTCATAGAATGGATACCAGCTCTTATCGGTGAGTGGTGCTGAAGTCCAATGTCCTCCGGATGGATCCGGATTCAAATTACAGCCAACAAAGCCCAGCTCAAGAACACAGCGCTCAAGTTCAGCGATTGAGTGAGCAATTGGCACGCCCTGGCTCTGCGGCAACTGGCAAACACCAATAAAGGTCTGCGGGTATAAATCAACCACCCGCTTTATCAAATCATTACAGGCTCTGGTCCATTGCAGTGATACCTGTTCATTACCAATATGATGAGCCATGGCAGATGCCCGCGGTGAAAAAATCGTCATATCCAGACCGCGATCACTTAATAACTTCAGCTGATTTTGTTCAATGGTTTCTCGAATCTGATCATCAGAAATAACTGCAGCTGTTGGTTCAGGCAGGCCTGGATCTTCAAAGTGCGCAAGTTGTTGTTCCCGAAATCTCTGATGTGGTTCCGGTGCTGTGGTGTAGTGACCATGACAATCAATTATCATTTGCTTTCCTTTTGAGCATAATTTTTAAAACTATCAGTTTTTCGATTCATGAAGTCATGGCTTTTCATAATTATCAGTTGCAACAAAAACCTGACCCTGCATTAATTTACGGGCTGTTCTTAACAAGGCCGAACGTAACACTCTGATCTGCTCCTGTTCTTGATCAAATTCAATTTCAACAACAAAAGCACCTGTGGGATGTTCTACCGTCAACTTGTGCGTGCCGGGTTTATAATTCTGTTCACTGACCTTATGCGCTACAGAACCGGAAACGACACAAGCAGTCGCTACACTCACGGCACCCAGCACACCAATGGCCTCATGCACTCTATGGGGTATGAAAGTTCGAGTAGAAATAATTCCCCCATCCCTTGCGGGTGCAACCAGTGTCATTTTAGGCACTGTCTTATGAGTCACATCGGCAAGGTTCATCAATTCACCTGCCTGTAATCGTATGCTTTCAATTTTCTGCTTTAAGTCTGTATCTTGTTCCAGCACTTCGGGGTCTTCATATCCACTTAAACCAAAATCCCTGGCATCCAAAATCACGACAGGCATGCCATTGTCGATACAACTCACTTCGATGCCATCAATCACATCCACATTAGAGCCACTGGGTAATAAGGCTCCACAGCTGGAACCGGCCACATCCAGAAAATCCAACAGGACTGGTGCAGCAGTGCCTGGAACGCCATCAATTCTGGCATCTCCCTGGTATTCCACCTCCCTCTCCGGAGTCTGTATTTTTGCTACCACAAAGCTGTCCGTGTTTAGCATGTGAATACGAACATCAGTCGTAGCCCCAGTAATTTCCAGCAAGCCCTGTTCGAGAGCAAAGGGACCGACACCGGCAAGTAAGTTGCCGCAGTTTTGTGAATCACTGACTTGAGCCTGATCAACCGAAACCTGTAAAAAAAGATAATCAACATCGGCCTGGGCATGTTCCGATCTGGACACGATGGCGACCTTACTGGTCAATGGGTGAGCCCCGCCCATACCATCTATTTGGCGTATATCGGGTGAACCCATCACGGCGAGGAGTATTCTATCGCGCGTGCTTTGATCCTCAGGCAGATCTGTCGCTAAAAAATACAAGCCTTTGGAGGTCCCTCCACGCATGACTGTGCAATTGATGGCGCGTTGCATTTTCAGCTTGTCTCCTGCTTAAGAAATTGCACTAAGATACTATTTGTTAAGGTCTTCGAAGCGTTCCACATAGACAAGCCCTTTTTCTGCAAGGCGTTCGCGCATATTGTAGACATCCAGACCTAACTCTCCTGCTTCAAAGCGTTGCCTCTTGGATTCTTCATTTGCTTCGCGGGCCTGGGCTTTCTTCAGCGTTGCCGCTGTTTCCAATCTGGGCACAACCACTACGCCATCATCATCTGCAATAATCAAATCACCCGGATTAACCAGCGCATTGGCACAGACAATGGGGACATTCACATTGGCAATAGTTTCCTTGACGGTTCCCTGCGAATAAACGGCTTTCGACCACACCGGAAACTGCATGTCGGTTAAAGTAGCAATATCACGTACACCGGCATTGATAATTAGGGCCAATACCCCTCTGGCTTTCAGGGATGTCGCCAGCAAGTCACCAAAATAACCATCTTCACAGGGACTGGTCGGCGTAACCACCAGCACATCACCTGGCTGGCACTGCTCAACGGCGACATGAATCATCCAGTTATCGCCCGGCGCCACTTCACAGGTCACGGCTGGACCCGCTATGTGTGCAGGACGATAAATCGGACGCATGTAGGATGCCATCAAACCTTTGCGTGACAGTGCTTCATGCACAGTGGCAACGCCCAGCGATTGGTATGCTGCGCAGGTTTTTGCATCGACTCGATCAATTTTTGTTACGACCACTGACATGGCTCTTCCTCATGGGAAATAAGTATGCCTAGAGTATTTCACAAAGGCTTGCCCAGCACAGCTGCGATAGCTGTTTATTGATATAAGTTTTTGCTATATTTGTATTTTTTCTTCGGTACATCCCCATGTTTTATACGCCGAATTTACGTCATTTAGCAGCATTGATAGAGATTGATGCCTTAGGGAGTATTAATAAAGCGGCAGAAGCAGTATATCTGAGCCAGTCAGCTCTGACTCAGGGTCTTAGCAATATGGAAGCTGAACTGGGCACTGCCCTCTTCGATCGCTCATCCACCGGCATGTATGCCACCGTCACCGGCCGCAAGTTAATACAGCGAAGTAAACGAGCCTTACAGTATTTCCATAATTTTGAAAAAAGCCTTAAAGCATATTCCCGCGCCTCCGGTTTCAGAGCAAACTGGCAAATACACTTAAACGCCAGTAATGCCCAGCTCAGGGCCGTCATTGCTATTGTTGAACACAAGAATATCAGTTTCGCTGCAAACTCCCTGGGCCTGGCGCAACCAACAGTACAAAGGTCAGCACGGGATCTTGAAAAAAACCTCGGCCAAAGCTTATTTGTTCGTTCTGCTACCGGTGTCGAACCTACCCCTCTGGCCAGAAGTCTGGCCCGTTTTGCCAGTCTCGGATTATCCGAGATTCAGGCAGGTATTGATGCAGTCAACGAGATACAGGGCAGGATGACAGGAAAGCTGTCGATTGGTGCTCTGCCATTAGCACGCACGGCTTTAGTCCCCGCCTCCGTTAATGAACTGATCAAACGCTTCCCTGAACTGCAACTGAGTATTATTGATGGCCCTTATGACGAGTTGATACATGCACTGCTGCACAGTCGTATCGATATTATTCTCGGCGCATTACGCGAACCTAGTCCTTTAAAAGAAATCAGACAGCAGCCACTGTTTGAAGATGAATTGTCTGTGCTGGTCAGAGCCGATCACCCCATGCTGGAGCATAAGACTCTGCAACTGGCTGACCTGGCCGAACTGGACTGGATTGCTCCTCGCGTTGGCACACCTTCACGTCATCGTTTCCAAAATATTTTTAAACATAAAAATCTGCCGGAGCCGGAACATATTATTGAGTGTAGTTCCACGGTCGCTACAAGAGGATTATTGTTAAACACTGATCGCGTAGCATTATTATCCAGACGCCAGCTCCTGCCTGAAATTGAAGCAGGTTTGCTGGCGACACTGCCGGTATTGTTACCCGAGAGTCGCCGACCAATCGGCTTGACGCTTCGTAAGGACTGGCAAGCCACTCAGGCTCAACAATGCTATATCGATATCCTGAAAAAAATTACCGCTGACTATCAATAGAATTTCTTATCGATTTATCCATATGCTTTTTTGTTTATTGGCCGTTCTGTATTGGATGACAGACTTCGCCAGAGATATTTTTCAGCCTCGACCAGCAGCAGAATTGGCAAGGTAGCACATGCCATAAAAATCCAGTCTTGTATAACGATCGACTGTAAACCAAAAATTTGCTGTGAAAGCGGAAGATAGGTAAAAATAATTTGCAACAGAAGCACACAGATTATAGCCAAGGCTGTCGGGAAAAAGCCTTTGAAAATCCTCAGCATAAAAATACTTTTATAAAGAAAGCGGCAATTTATCAGATATATTGCTTCAATCATCACCAGTGCATTGATGGCAATAGTCCGTGAATATTCGATACTGGCTCCCTGATTTCTGTAGTAAGAAAACAACCAGAAAATAACCGCAGCAGAGTAGAAACCCACAAGCACTATTCTGCTTAGCAAGGCTTTTGAAATTAAACCTTTACCCGCAGTGCGGGGTGGCCGATCCATTATTCCAGGCTCCGGGGCTTCAAAGGCCAGAGCCAGCGCAAGTGTTACCGTGGTAACCAGATTTATCCAGAGAATCTGTGCCGGTGTTATGGGCAAGACCTTGCCGGCAAATATTGAAACAATAATGACACCGGCTTCCGCCAGACTGGTAGGCAGGATAAATAAAATGGATTTTACAATATTGTCATATACTGTACGCCCTTCCTCTACAGCTATCGCTATCGTGCTGAATTTGTCATCAGTGAGTACAATATCCGATGCCTCCTTGGCAGCATCTGTACCCTTTCTTCCCATGGCAACGCCAATATCTGCCTGCCTCAGAGCCGGAGCATCATTGACTCCGTCACCCGTCATGGCAACCACATGACCGCTGTTTCTTAAAGCCTTTACCAACTGCAGTTTGTTGGCCGGGCTTGTTCTGGCAAATACATCTACTTCCTCAGCGGCCCGGGAAAGGGCCGGAATATCCATTTTATCCAGTTCAGCTCCGGTGAGGACCCTTTTTGTATTCAGTCCCATCTCACTGCCAATAGCCATGGCAGTAACAGGGTTATCTCCGGTAATCATTTTTACTGTAATACCTGCGTTATGGCAGACCTGGATACTGGATATGGCTTCGGGTCGTGGAGGGTCAGATATTCCGACCAGTGCAACCAGAGTCAGGTTATTTTCAACCTCTGAATGCCCAAGTGTCGAAGAATCTGGCGGCATATTCTTTTGTGCCAGTGCCATCACTCTCATGCCTTTTTCCGCAAGACTGGTCATGCTTTCTTTCCAGTGCTCGTAATCAAGTGCTTCTACACCCTGAATACCCAGTTGCGTATCACAATATTCCAGTATGCGATCCGGCGCCCCCTTCACCGCCAAAATTTTCTGGTTTTCTGCATTATGATGCATAGTCGCCATATAGCGGCGATCAGTTTCAAAAGGCAGCTCATCAATACGCGGCCAGTCATGGTTAATATTACTCCGGGTAAAACCATGCTTGATTGCCAGTACCAGCAAGGCTCCTTCTGTCGGATCGCCGTGTAATTCCCAATGCTTATTTGCTTCTGTCAGATTTGCATCGTTGCACAGAACTGCCAGCAGGCAGGCCTGGTTAATCAGCTCGTCATGGCCAAGCGGAATATTTTTTTGCGAATTTATGTCAGTAATGGCACCTTCGGGACGGTAGCCTTCTCCACTCACCTTATAATGACCTGCGGCATTTATTATTTCCCTGCCTGTCATTTCATTTGTGGTCAGCGTGCCGGTTTTATCCGAACAGATGACGTCAACTGAACCCAGCACTTCCACGCTCGGTAAACGCCTGACCAGGGCATTCTTTTTAACCATGCGCTGCACACCTATCGCCAGGGCGATTGTTACAATTGCTGGCAAGCCCTCAGGGATTGAAGCAACTGCAATCCCGATTGCCGCCTGAAACATCTCACTAAAAGTGTACTCGCGAAACAGCACACCAAAACCCATACTGACTAATGAAATAATTAATATCAGGAAGCTTAATTGCTGTGCAAATTGCTTTAGCTGTTTTTGCAGCGGAGTTTCAGATAGTTGCGCAGTTTGTACCAGTTCACTGATGGCGCCTATTTCAGTATTAAGACCAGTATTGCAAACAACGCCTCTGGCCAGGCCGAAGGTAACCATTGAGCCCATAAAAGCCATATTCATTCGCTCTGCCAGCGGTGCAGATATCTCAATGGGTCGATTATGCTTTTCTACCGGCTGTGATTCACCGGTGAGGGCAGATTCATCACACTGTAAATCCTTACAAAAATACAGGCGTATATCAGCCGGCACCCGATCACCCGCCTGTACCGTGACGATATCACCAGGAACAAGCTCAGCACTATCCAGACTAATCAATGCTCCATCACGAACAGCCATACACTGGGTCTTGGTCATCGTCATGATAGATAACAAAGCCTGCTCTGCTTTACCTTCCTGTATAAAACCAACTATGGCATTAATGATGACAACAGCAAGTATGACGCCACCATCAACAAAGTGCTCCAGTAAAAAACTGATACAGGCACTTGCGAAAAGAATATAAATAAGCACGTTATGAAACTGCAGGAGAAACCGCTTCCAGGCCGGAACTGCTGCTGCTACCGGTAATTTATTTGCGCCATATTTAGCCAGTCTGGCGGCTACTTCAGCAGACGACAGTCCATCTTCAGAGGTGTCAAATGTCTCAAATACTGCCGAATTTTCGAGTGCATGAGGAGCTTGTGTGTGAGTCTTATCTGCAGGCGCACTGTCATGCATCTTGTCTTTTGCTTTATTCATTAATTAACCGGTTTATTCAGATCACTTTATAATTACAATTTAATATTGGCTTTAAAGTTGCCATCAAATCCTGCTGGATGCACAACTCCTTTTAACAATCTGCCAAGAATATCGGAACCGGTAATAACGCGTTTTTGCCCGGACCAGATCAATATAAGATCATTCTTGATAACGCTACCTGACTGGGAAATCGAATTCCTGGTTAATTCCGAGAGCACTTTACCCAGCAATACATTTAACTCGGTAGCAAGCACCGGTTTATGGCAATAGTCAGCAGGATCAATCTGTCCGTCTCCAAATAAAGCGACCCTGAGAAACTCATTGGCGTTCATGACCATTTGTGGCCTGTTCTCCATATTCAGGATTATGATCCACTTCTTACCAGACTGATTTAACTTCTGCAGAAACGGGTCTTTTACAGAACGCTCAAAGACCGGGAACAAGGGTTTCTCATTCTCAAAGGGTAGCCTGATGATGCTATCAGCATCAACTACTTCACCGACATCCACGACAGAACTATCATCAAGAGCCAAAAAGTTTAAAGCCCCAACCCCTTCCAGCATATCTACTTCTGAATCGACGGCTTCAATATGCCTGTTAATGACTTCACGAAGATCACTTTCCCTGAAATAATTAATACCTTCCTTACCAAGCCACCAATCCAGAATCAATGCACAGGGCTTTGCGAAAGGGTAAAGCAGAAATTGATAAAAACGCAGAACGGGTGCAAGCATGGAACCCATGCGCATGGCATGTCTTGAAAAATAGGCCTGCGGTGTTATTTCGCCAAAGAATGTAATGACAAAGGTTGAAAAGAAAAAGGCCAGCATGCCTGCCATAACCGAATTGGATAGCAGGGTTAACAATACATTGATTGCGACATTGCCCCACAAAATTGTAGTAAGCAGAAAATTAAAATCCTGCCGCAATGTCAGAATTTTTTGAGCGTCTTTATTGCCCGTAGTCGCTAATACTTCAAGACGTAAGCGGCTAATACTTAATAATGCCAGATTCAATCCGGAAAACATGGCAGACTGGCTCAGACAAAACAGGATCCCTGCCCAAATCATTACATCAACAAATTGCGATTCCATACTTATCCAAAATACCTCAATCAAACTTGTGCATCAGGAAATCCAGGATCAGGCCCACCTTTAAGCGCCGGCAATACTTCGATATAAAGTAATGGATTTAATTCCCGCCAGTGAGATTTAGTTTGTCACTGCAATAACAATATGCACTCAAGTCTGCCTGTAAGTAAACAGCAAATCAGCAAGATTCTGATGGGTTTCTTTGTGATTAGCGGGAACCGGGAACAGAGACTGAAGGGTCCAGCAAAGCAGCAGTTTCCGGAGAGACATTGCCACCGCCTCCACCATTAAAACGACCACCTCTGCCCAGCGCATAATCCAGCGCTGTGGTGCCGAAACTATCTTCGATAGCGGGATCAGCGCCATATTCGAGCAGTAGTGCGACGATGTCAGCCCAACCCTGATCCGCAGCAGCATGTAGCGCGGTGATGCCCGTATTGTCCTGGTGATTGATATCCGCAGCCCCGTTTGCCAGCAAAGCCCGGGTGGCGAGCAAGGCCTCTGCCTGGGTTCTGAATCGTCCGCGAGTGGCACCCGGTTCCTGTCCGTAACCGGCAGCAGCTATGAGTGCTGTGACATCGTTATCGTTGGGAAGGTCTATTAAGGCGCCATGCTCCAGGAGAATTTCAATTGCCTCAACATCGGCTCCTCTGGCAGCCCGTATCAGGGAACTTGTACCGGCAATAAGCAAAAGACGATCACCTCTAGCAGCCCGGTCCAGACTGAGTTCACGAAAGGGAGGCAGTAATTTTAACTGCAGATTTGGATTGGCTCCGGCTTCCAATAACATCGTCAGGAATTCAAAACTGCTTGTTAAATCACTGGATACCTTATCCACACGGCCACCGTGAGGAATAGTGTTGTAATCGACAGTAGCATAAAGCGGAGAGCGCCCGTATATATCCCACTTATCAATGTAGGCACCTGCCTCCAACAGTAAACGGGCAGAATCCCAATGGGCATTTAAACAGGCCATAATTAATGGACTGATGCCTTCAGGGTCGGTCATCTGAATGTCAGCTCCGGCCTCTATCAGATAGAGCGTACAAAGTGTGCAGCCTTCCCTGGCTGCGTACAGCAGTGGTGTCAGTCCTCCCACCGGCATAACTTTCAGTCGTGGCTCTGCTGTCACCTGGCGTTGCCAGTTATTCAGGCTTGAACGTGCGTTTGGATCTGCACCATGTTCCAACAGCAGTTTCAACATCTCGGCCTGCTTTTGTGCAGCAGCCCACATCAGGGCTGTTTGTCCACGAAATTGTTCCACCATATTTACATCAGCACCGGCCTCAAGCAGCAACTCTGCAGCTCTCAGGTTATTGGTCCGGGCCAGAATCATCAGAGCTGTCTGTCCATCGGCATATCGTTCATTTGGATCCACACCGGCTTCCAGCAAAGCCTCCAGCATATCCGGATTGCCGACTATGGCCGCCTGTGCCATGGGACTGGCACCATAATTATTCTGTAACTGCGCATCAGCGCCCAGCTCAAGCAGGCGCTTTGCCAGTGTCAGGTCATCATAATAAACGGCCCAGTGCAGCAGGCTGGTACCGTCCGCCTGCATGGCACCAACCAGTGTCTGATCAGTCAATGCATCCAGAACAGTTTGCGTTTCTCCCCTGCTGGCCAGCTCCAGCATCTCCTGCTGTGCACTGGCAGCAGGAATCAGGCCTGGGTTAGCCAGCAAGGCAAACAAAAGAAAAGTGAGCCTGCGCAACATCAACTAGACCTCGGCAAACCGGCCGGTGCTATCACCGAAACTTTCGAGTTCGACACCAATGCGGTCCATCAAGGTAAGCATCAGATTGGAAACAGGCGTGTAATCCGGATAAACAAGATGCTGGCCGCCCTTGATCCTTCCACCTCCGGTACCGACAATCGCCGATGGCAAGGGAAAATGATCATGCGCATTACTGTTGCTCATATTACTGCCATACAGAAGTATGGCATTATCAAGCATCGAGCCATCACCATCCTGCGTATCAGCCAGTTTCTGAACAAAGCGTGCAAATACTCTGCTGTGGTATTCCTGCACTCGTACCAGGCGTGCCATTTTTGCTGGATTATTCTGATGATGTGAGAGCGGATGAAAAGCATCTGATACTCCAATATGATTATACGTTTTGTTACTGACTTCAGCCGCCAGCATCATGGAGGCCACGCGGGTCATATTGGCCTGCCAGGCCAGTGCAATCAGATCCATTTGCAAATTCATATGCTCATCGAAAGCATCCGGGATACCTTGTGGTGCATCTGGCAGAACTACGGCTGACATATCATGTTCAGCAGTTTTTTGTATTCTGCGTTCAATTTCACGCACACTCTCAAGGTAATCACTTAAAGCCTGTCGGTCAGCAGCACCCAATTGATTTTGCAACTGAGTTGTTTCAGCCATCACAAGATCAAGAATAGAGCCTGTCTGTGCAGACATTGCAGCACGCTCCTCCGGACTGTCGCCTACACCGAACAGACTTTGAAACAGTTTTCTGGGATTGTTTTCCATTGGTAATGGCGTGTTAGGCGTTCTGAAAGAAATGGTTGATCCATAGGAACAACCATAATCCCGGTCACAGGGGCCTACTGCTTCAGTGGCTACTTCAATCGAAGGCATGGGCGTGTCCTGGCTGATATGCTGAGCAGCTATCTGGTCAATGGTAATACCGCCAAAAGGATCATGGCTTACGCGTGGTACTTCACCGCTGAGCCAGGTGCCAGGTGTAATTGCATGTACGGGGCCATTGGCACGTTTATTTTCCAGACCGCTGACGATTGTTAATTTATCCTTAAATGGGGCAAGTGGCTCTAATATGGATTTCAATTCAAAATCAGAGCCACTTCGTTCGGGCGTCCAGTTAGCCATCACAGCGCCATGCGGAAAATAGAAAAAGCCCATACGTGGCGGAGCCACCGCAGCAGTTTGCGCCAGAGCAGTAGCCGCCGGAATCATGGCATCCAGCAAAGGCAGCGAAATACTGACTCCCACATTGCGTAAAAATGTTCTGCGAGCCAGATGTTTTTTTGTTATAAACATGAATTGCTCCTTTATTGTGCAACTATCGTTAACTCTGTTTCAGGAACAGTCGACATCCTGAACTGATCGCTGTTGATAATACCTTTTACAATGGCTGAAAATTTAAAATCGTCTTCGCCCGCAGCTCGCGTAATAGAACGAACAGTCGGCATATCATGATACTCAACTGTTCTGCCCAGGGCATAGCTTAATAATTTACGCGTAAAAGTTTGCACAAACTGTTCCGGCCTTCTTAATAAAGCTTCGCGCATATCAACCACACCATTAATGGGCTCTCCACTGGCCAGCCGTCCGGAGGCATCGATTAGTTCATTACCGGCATCGCTGTCTCGCTCTCTCCAGGCGCCAATACCATCGAAATTCTCCAGGGCCAAGCCCAAAGGGTCCATCACATCGTGACAACCGGCACAGGAGGGATTTGCCCGATGGGATTCCAATCTCTCTCTGACAGTCAGAGCAATATCAGCGCCTTCCGGCGTTTCCGGGAAGGCCTCTACATTAGGCGGTGGTGAAGCAGGCTCAACACCGATCAGGTTTTCCATAATATAGGCACCGCGAAGTACCGGGGAGGTTCTGTTCGCATAGGAAGTCACCATCAGTACAGCGCCTTTACCCAGCAGACCATGGCGCACCTCATCTTCAAGTTGCACTCGACGAAATTGATCACCACGTATGTCTGCAATGCCATAATTTAAGGCCAGACGCTCATTGATGAAACTGTAATCGGCAGAGAGCAGGTCAACGACGCTGCGATCTTCCTGCATGATACTGCCAATAAAGAGTCGCATTTCCTGAATCATGTCATCACGCAAGCCTGGATCATATTTAGGATAACTCTCATCATCCGGATCAGCCTCATTCAGGGCGCGTAACTTTAACCACTGAAAGGCAAAATTATCTATCAGGGCTGTAGCACGGGAATCTGCCAGCATGCGCTCGATCTCTGATTCCAGTACTTCCGGGCTGGAAAGTACCTGCCGGGCCGCTAAATCGATCAATTGCGTATCGGGCACGGAACTCCATAAAAAGAACGCCAGCCTGGAGGCAAGTTCCAGATCGCTGAGTACAAAAGCCTCACCTACCTGCACATCGCCTGGAGCCAGCTCGCTGCGATAAAGGAACTTGGGACTGGTGAGAATTGAAACCATGCCATTTTTGATGCCGGCATCAAAATTTCCATTTTCACGAGCTTCTGCATAAAACTGCATCGGCGCTGTAAGGTCGGTGCCTGTGAGCGGACGGCGAAATGCCTGGGTCGCCAGATTAGTGAATATTCTTCTTGCGCAGTCCAGTTCCTCAGCAGGGCTTGCCGGCTCACAAATCATGATTTTCTGCCTGCTGGCTGTCTTGATAACACCAGTAGGCTCATAAGGCCCGGCAATACTCAAGGTCTCGGCAACGCTGATACGCTTCATGCCGACATTCACACCGGTATGATGCAGGGGCTCATCCGACTCAGCGAAACTGTGCTCGATAAAAGCAAGACCGATGGCATGTTTACCCGAACTTATCGGAATACGTATATCACTAAAGCGGGAATTGATATCGGCGATTGCTGTCGCCTGCTGCTGGTCAAGATATTTCAGGTCTTCTTCACCACCAATATTACGCCTGAACACTTCAACACCATCCACCGTAATAATGAGATCGTCTTTATACTCGAAGCCCAGATGATACAAGCGGGTGATCAAGCCCCCGACACTGAAGGCATACTCTGCATCGACCGGAAAAACATGCTCAACCAGCACGCCACCACGCGTTCCCAGAGGCAGACCATGTATATGGCTGGTCTGATCCGAGCTATCCATAGCATAAGTGCTGATTTCAACGCGCGGTTCTGGATCACCTATAGCGGTCGAACTCACCAGTCGTGCTGCGGAAATAAACTGATCCAGAAAGGAAGGAGACACTTTCAGTACATTGGCGATATTGTCGAAGCTGCCACTACTGTCATCCTGTGGCAATACATCTGCAGCCAGCTCAACACCGGTGAGATCATAGATAGCATTGATGTATTCACTGCGATTAAGGCGGTGCAGGCCAACACGACCAGGATTTGAATTTGTTGCCGCATGCTCATCCAGTGCCCGCTCCAGGCTCGCAATCAATTCCCAGCGGCTTGCTTCATCTGGTTGTGGCTGATTTGGCGGCGGCATGACATTGGTTCTGAGTTTGGTCAGTGCCAGTTCGAAGGTCTCAGCTTCCGGCACCACATCCGCCGGATCAAAGAGCGTGAAATCTATTCCACCGGAATAATCCTGAAAGTTATGGCAGTCCATGCAGTATCTTTCTATTGTCTGCCAGTTTTCTGTTAGCGCATCCAGCGCAGCGGGACTGCTATCTGCCGCAAACGCGCATGCCGACCAGAGACCCAGGCCCGCACAGACTATTGATTTTTTTAGCATTATGCCGTTCATGACTTTACTAAATAACATTAGGAACCGTTCGCTCGGTCACATGGTACCAGGTGCTGCGATAGACCTGCTGCAGGAATAAAGATGGATCACCCCGCTCCGCCCTGTAAGCAGCCATCGGGTCTGCAGCATGAAATTCATCCAGACTGCGACCATTTTGAAAAGCCGCAACAACAGCATCCCAGGTCTCGGCCAGGAGCGTAAACTGTATTTCCAGTGCTGCGCGATCCTGAACCGGCCCATAAGCAGGAACAATAAGCGTATTTTCTCCGGCCAGTTCAAGCAAAGTCTGAGTTGCATCACGCAGTCCTCGTATCCAGCCCCCGGTCGAATAATCTATCAGGGGAAAACTGTTAACGGCCAGTAAATCGCTGACCATCAGGATATCAGCCTGCCTGAAATACAGACAGATATCGCCGTCGGTATGTGCTTTAGGCAAATGCTGGTAGGCAAGCGTTTCATTACCAAGTTCGAGTGTGCTGCCCGTATAAAAACCCTGGTTGGCCTGCGCAGCTGAAGGCATCGGCTGGTAATGCTTGTCTTCCCATTCCACATAAGGGTCGGCACCTTGCCAGAGGCGGGTATTTTCATGCGCCATGATCCTGCAAGCGTTTCCCAACTCATAGTTGAGGCCGCAATGTTCAGCGCGCCAGTTGGTGTTAAACATGCTGGTGATGCTCTTACCCGGAGCGAGACTTTGAATCTCCTCTAGCAGGTTGTCGGCATGTGCAGGCAAGCCGCCATCAATGACCAGCAACTCATCGCCCAGATCGGCAAGCAGCACATTAGCGCCGCCACCTTCAATCAGATGCACACCGCGGGATAATTCAGATGAACTTAATCTGCTTTGTGAAAAGGCAGGCAGGCTCTGGCTTAGTGCAATAACACCGGCAAGCGACCCTTTCATCAACTCTCTGCGTTTTATCATGTTTTTCAATGAGTTATTTTTGTAGAGATGATAATTCTGATTTGCCCAGAAAGCCACTTTTTAGAATACGGGCTAGTGCTTCAGTTTGAAATTTATTATGTCTCAGCTTGAAAAGGATGTTTAAGCTGATCTGCTTAATGTACCTGCCAGAAACGTATCACAACGCCATTAGGATAGCGCTCCCCTGTCGCAACAAAGATGGATTTCATTAACCACTCGAGTTCCGGCGCACTCGCTTCAAACCTGGGTATGGCGCGAAAATAAATCTGCGACTGATCGACAACTTCGCCGGCATTGAGCCGGCTGATGATCTCCGGTGGCGCATGTCTGATGCCGATATTTGATACGTAAATTAGGTCGCCGTCTTCGGTTTCCAGTGTGTAGCGGGCATCAATGTCGGTAAAACCGTCGGCACGGATAATTTGCCAGTCGGCTCCACCTGGCACAACTCTGCCTTTAATGCCTGAGCCTTCAAAACTGCCACCCAGAATATCAACGATACGTCGTGTCCCGTTTGGCAAGACACCTATAACGGTAGGGTCAGCCACTTCGACCAGCACCTCGAAGGCAAAGCTCAGTTCCGGTGGTGATGGTGGCTGCTGTGCAAAGCCCTTGAAACTCAAACTAAGTATCAATAAGCAGATGCTGATGCTTGAAATTTTTCTGAAAGGCAGTTTTTGTAGTGTCATTTTACTTTTCCCTTGTCTTATTTTCGCAAAGTTTTTGGGGATTTTATTAGTCGCAAACATTATTTTGCACAGCCCGACCCGCAAATCGCTCATCAAACCAGTCAGCTACCAATGCGCCACCAGGATAGAACACACCAAAATGATCTGCCCCTGCCATTTCAATATACTGAACCTGGCTATTTTGTTCACAAAGATCATCGACCACCTCTCTGCTCAGTTCAACCGGCACATCTACATCCTCGACGCCCTGAACAATCAGGAACGGTATATTCTCGTCTATGGGTAAAAATTCATCGTTTTCTTCTAACCACGCCCGCCAGGCTGTGCCGGATTCAAGTGCTTCCGGTTTGGCATAGGGTTCAGTTAACTGCGCGGCCGCCTCAAATATTTCATAACAACCCCAGGACTGGGCCGTCAGCATGGATAATCCGGTTTCTGTCAAAATATCACTTAAGCGCAGTTCCGGGTGACCAACCTGCAGGCCAGCCATACGCATTATGAAATAACCGTTATTGACAGGAATGCCGAGATCATAAAAGGATAAATCCACATGTCTTGACGCCGGCGCCAAAGGCACGGCCCCTACCAGATTAAACTCCGGTGCATAGTCCTCGACGATATGTGCAGCCCACAGCGCAGTCTGTCCGCCCTGCGAAAATCCATAGATTCCGACATCAACACCGGCTCGTGCAGCAGGCAAAGACCTGGCCGCGCGGGCTATATCAAAGGAGGCTTTGGCCTGTAATTCTCCCTGCAAATAGGCCGTTGGGCCGGGTGTGCCGGAGCCCTGGTAATCACTCATAACCACAACATAACCTCGCGCCAGCAGCACCTCTATACTCGGCACCCTGGAAGATCGCCCATCCAGCCTGAATAATTCATTTCTGGACGGAGCACAGGAATCCTGGGTGCCGGTAGTTCCTGTAGCCCAGATCATCATTTTCCGTTCGGTAAGTGCCGGTCGTCGTGGCACATATATTTCACCGGAAACAAATTCCCGCTCGCCGTTTGCACCTTCACTGACATAAATAACATTCCAGCCTCTTGCCGATGGTGGGGCATCGCTACGCTCATGCATCCAGTAGATATCTCCCCTCTGCATGGCATCGGGAACACTGCGCGGAAGGGAATCCCAGAAAGCGCTACCTGAGGGACCCTCTGCAATGGCTTGGGCCTGAGCCTGTCCGACAAAAACAAACACCAGGATGATCATCGAAACTATTATTCGCATAGTGAATTACCTTTTTGTATTGAATATCGAATTAATGTGTTAACAGCTTAAGCATTATTTGCCTAAGACTCCAATACTTAATCCAGGGGGTTAACTGTATTTAAGCAGGCTAGAAAGTAACCTGCTTCGGACTGAATCTCAATAACGAAAGGTATAACTGAACTTCATGGATATATCTGAATTTGTCGTCGTGAAGTTGTTGTCCTTATCGATATCCTGGGCGCCGTAATTAAATACCAGAAAGGCCTGCTGGCCTGATGCAGGCACCCAGTTCAAACGACTGTTAAAACCCATATTCTCCGATACATTGTCATACTGCAAAAAGTTGGACCAGGACCAGCGTGAATTAAAAGCCAGGTTCGCATTTATGCTGGTCAAACGCACCTTGAAATCCCCGCCGGGCAGCTTGATGGAATTTTCACTGAAACTTAATCCCAGTTCATATTGGCGGGTCGGTCGCCAGGTTGAGTTAAAACCCAGTTGCACGCGGTCACCGTTATAATACTCACCTAGCTGAATGTTAAGACTGCCGGAAAGTGGACGCTGAGTGGCAAAATTAGGAAAAAGCAACCATTCGTAAAACTCATATTCTCCAGCCGGTATAACAACCGAACGGCTGCCATCCGAGGCCCTGAAGATGGTGAAATCATTTAACAGCACTTCACGCTTTCTTGATATCTTAGTAAACAGTTTGTCATTAGTCTGGTTGAATAAAGCAATTCTGATCGCTAAATCTTCTGAACTTAATTGCCCGCTGGAAAGCAGATTCGCCCTGTATCCTTCGGCAGTTACGTAAATATTTCGCAAGTAACTGCCACTCTCCAGACGATGCATATAGCCGCCGTTTACGGCAAGATCCTCGATGCCTGTGCGACTGACAAAGCCGACCGCCGGATCAAAATTCTGTTCCACCCGACTATAAACTGCCGCACCCTGCCAACCTGTGCTGTTTGGTGAACTCAGACTAAAACTATAGGCCAGGTCATCGCCCTGTTTGCCTTCTGTATCGGTTTTCTGAACCCAGGCATTGGCTTCGACGGTCTTATTATTGGGAAGCCGGGAATTTCGATAGCGAAAATCAGCACCGAACAGGTTACTGTCCAGATTGGACTGGGAGTCGCCATCCGTCATTATGATGCCCAGCTGCGATTCCGATAGCACATTTCTGACGGCACGACCGACAAAAATTTCGCTCGCCTCGACGCCATTTAAAACATCTTCATCCTGCGAGATCAGCAATGAACCCACGGTAAAATTACCGACTCTACCGCTTAATTTACCGCCGACTGCAAGATCTACCGGGGCACCACTGCCACTCAAACCAATCTGGCGTGAGAAAAAAGGTCTGGCGTTTTGTTGAATTGAACCCGTTATTGAGGAATTACCAGTACCATCTCGATTACTAAAACCATAAGTGCCGATCTGGCCAAATTCAAAAATATCAGAATCACGTAAAAAGAAATCCCTTTTTTCCGGAAAAAACAGCGAAAATCGCGTCAGGTTTACTTGTCGGTTATCAACCTCGGTAGCCGAAAAATCTGTATTAATGGTCAGCGAGGCATTGAGGGCCGATGTCACCTTGTAAAAAATATCCACAGATGGCTCGAAATTTTCTTCTACGCCCGCCCTTGCTCCATTACCGTAAACATGCTCTCTTCTTAATGTAAGACTCGGCACAACATCCAGACCCATGCCTTGTCTTATGCCTGTCATCCCTTGTGCTATTCCCGTATCGCCTGCATTAAACTGGCGGTCACGCGAATACCAGGCAATTCTTTCACCGTTACGCTGAATATTGCGAATAAAATTGATACCCCAATCTGAATTTTCGGGATCGAAAGAAAGGGTCTGGAAAGGAATGCGAATTTCGGTGGTCCAGCCATTTTCATCAAAGGCGCTTTCTCCCTGCCAGATACCCTGCCAGTCTGCCTGCATATCTGTCGGACTCTTGAAGATCGCATCCCAGCGCACACCATTGGCATTGGTGGCAAAGCGATAACCGCTGCGCCTGTCTCTATAGGTATCAAGTTGCACCATAAACCAGTCATCAGCGGATAAATTGGCATCATATTGTTTAAGAATATTTGCCGTGATACCTCCCGGCTGCTCTTCCAGCAGCCGGGCAGCCACATAAACAGCGTCTTCGGTATAAAAAATACGAATCTCTGTTTGCTGGCTGGGATCGGTATATTCGAACGGCAGCATCTGGTGAAGATCAGTAATGACTGCTGCCTGGTCCCAGACTGCCTCATCAACCACCCCATCAATTACCGGCTCTTCAGCCAGCCTGATCATCTCAAAGCGCTTTGAATCAAGATAAGCAGTTTGCTGAGCCCAGGCTTGTAATGGCAGGCACAGAAGCAAACAGTAAAGGACGAGTTTATTCATAAATACAGTTCTACGAGTGAGAGACCAATGAAAACAATAGAATAGTCAAAGATTCGCCGGAATAATTCAAGCCGCTAAGTGTAAAGTAAAGTTCTTAATTAACAATAAAACACTGTGATATTTCCATATTCTTTACATACTTAACAGCTGTTTAACTGATTCCGCGTAAACCCGACTCTATATGACAAAGCGGACGGATAATATTGGCCTACTGAAATGCCCATCAAGAGAAACAGCCCTTATTTACAGGGAGAATTTCTTACAGATTCAGACCAGACATGGATAAAGATAAAAAAAATATTCTTAACGAAATTTAATCTACTTTAGCAATATTTTGCAGCATAATTTTTAATTAGCCCTCAGCATAGGCCTGGGCAAATTTCTGAAAAGGATTCGATTCCGCATGCATCATCCAGTTATAGTTTTATTACCAATTAATGCGTTTCAGTATCTTTCTCATTCCTTGAAATAAACCATAAAATCATTAGCCCCATAAACGCCGCTATTATTGAAGCCACAATAATGGCTGTTTTAGCAAGTTGCAGGTAGGCCGGCTGAGCATCAAAACCAAGTGTGGATATAAACGTCGACATCGTAAAGCCAATGCCTGTGATAAATGAAGCGCCCAGGACATATTTGAAATTCAAACCCTCTGGCAACTCCCCTATCTTAAAGTGTAAGGCTATCCAGCATGCACCTGAAACACCAAGGACTTTACCGAAAATGAGTCCGCCCAATATCCCCATGCCTATCGGACTCTTTACGCTTTCAGCAAGCGTATCCAGACTTAACGGTAAACCAGCGTTGAGCAATGCAAATAATGGCAGGACCAGTAATGATATTGGCAGATCCAATGCATCTTCCCAGCGTCGAAGTGGCACACTGGCAGATTCGGAATAATCACGTACAGCGACTAGTTTTTTATGATGCTGGCGGCTGCCAAGTGGATCAATAGCTTCATCACTTTTCTGTATTTCATCTATTTTTTCTTTCGCTTTCGCCAACATTTTCATTGCAGATTTTTTGGGACTGGCAGGAACAGTCATGGCAATCAGAATACCTGCAAAAGTTGGATGAACACCTGATTGATACATTAACCAGCTTGCCGGAATGCCGATAATTATATAAACCAGGGGGTGCTGTATATTTGCATAGTTAGCCAGCCCAAGACTCATAATCAGAACAAGTGAAAACATTAAATAAAATAAATTTATTTCCTGCGTATAAAAAAAAGCAATAACCAGAATTGCACCAATATCATCGACAATTGCCAGGCCCACAACAAATGCAAATAAACTGGCAGGCAGTCGCTTTTTCATTAAGGCTAGTGCACCTAGTGCAAATGCGGCATCGGTTGCCATTGGAATTCCCCAGCCCATTTTTGAATCCAGCGACCAGTTAATCACCAGATAAATTGCGGCCGGACAAAGCATGCCGCCTAGTGCGCATAGAATCAGCATATATCTGCTTGCAGGCTTTGCTAAATCTCCACTCAGTAATTCCCGTTTTATTTCCAGACCTATGAGGAAGAAAAACAACACCATCAGGCCGTCATTAACAATGTGCTTCAATGAGGCTTCTAGTTTGATTTCTTCAAAAAAAATACCCAGATGCGTGGCTAAAAGATTCTGATAAAAAGAGGAATAGGCTGAGTTTGCCCACCAAAGCGCCGCTATAGCCGCTACCAGCATAAATATGCTGCTGCTAGTCTGCGCACGGATAAATTTGGAAAATGGCGCCTGAATATTTTCCAGGCCACGCTGTAACGGATTATTGGAACTATCGACCATCCTGGTTTTATATATTTTTAAAAACTTAATCTCAAGCCAACGATGGAATCTCTGATAAATATATAAGAAGCAGACTGAGTCCTAAACAGGCTTATAGTTATTATGTTTGTTCAAAACACATATGCATACAGCATGGTTAATAAGCCTATAACAACAGCCAGAAACACACTATGTTTAAAGGTAAAACGGAATAACTTACCTTCTTCGGAGCGCGACATACCCGTCGCAGCCACCGCAACTGCCAGACTTTGCAGGCTGATCATTTTGCCCATCACCCCTCCCGCTGAATTGGCCGAGGCCATCAACACCGGATCAAGGCCAAGTGAGTTTGCAGTGATTACCTGCAGATTACCAAACAGTGCATTGGCTGAAGTATCGCTTCCGGTCAGGAATACGCCGAGCCATCCCAGCAAGGCACTGAAAAACGGAAACAAGGTACCAGTTGCTGCAAAGGCCAGCCCCAGCGTTACAGTTGCACCACTGTAATTCATCAGAAATGCCAGCCCCAGTACAGACGCGATGGTGAGCAGACTAAAAGCGAGTTGCCTGAATACTGATGCGAGTAAAATAAAGTAATCCCTAACGGACATTCTGAATATCAGCGCTGCTGCTACTGTCGCAAATCCGCAGGCAGACCCCCCTGCGGAAATCCAGTTAAGGGTGTAGTTGGCAGCATAAGGCGTTGGATTGGCAACTACCGGCGCTGACTGGATAATCTGGTTATGCAAACCAGGCCATTGAATGACTACAGTGGCGCTATTCAGCAGTTCACTAATCACACCACTGCCCCACAACAAGACAAAGAAAACCAGAAACAGATAGGGAGACCAGGCCAGCAACGTACGCCCAAAGCCATGCGAACTGATGATCATTGTCGTTTGCTGCGTTTCTCCAGCCCAGACAAAATTATCAGAAGGTTGCCAAAGCTTAAGCAGAATAACCAGACCTGCGATGGCCGAGAGCGATGCCGCAATGTCGACCAGTTCCACACCAACGTAATTAGACATAAAAAACTGCATACCAGCAAAACTGATACCACAAACCAGTGCAGCAGGCAGGACGCCTCTCAGTCCCTTCCAGCCTCCCATCACCAACACCAGATAAGCAGGAATAAATAATGCCACCGGAGCACACAAGCGCCCTACCCAGGCACTTAATTCCATATCAGGTATACCCGTTATCCCCGCCAGAGTTATGACGGGTATACCGATCGAGCCAAAGGCAACTGGTGCGGTATTGGCAAGCAGACAAATAGCCGCAGCAAAAAACGGTGAAAAACCCAGCCCTGTTAACATGGCAGCAGCTACTGCAACCGGCGTTCCAAACCCTGCAGCCCCTTCTATAAAGGCACCCAGGGCAAAGGCGATCAACATCGCCTGAATTCTGCGGTCAGTAGTCAGGCCACCGATAGAATCCTTGATGATCGCAAAATTACCGGTATCCACTGTGATTCGGTAAAGCGTTACTGCCCAGAATACTATCCAGCCTATGGGGAAAAGGCCAAAAGCGGCTCCCATGCTGACCGAACTGACTATCTGGGGCAAAGGCATGCCATATACAATAATTGACATCAGAATTGCCGCCATCAGTCCTGAGAGTCCGGCCACCCAGGACGGTTTACGTAAAACACCGATGAGTATCAGCAACACAAAAATCGGTACGGCCGCTGCGAATGCTGACAAGAACAGACTATCCCCAAGTGGTATATATTCCTGCTCCCACATACAGCGGCTCCTTTATTTTTTTTATTATTTGTTGTGTTATTTTCTGATTATTTTTAAAAAAATTAATAGCCGTTAGTAATCAGACTGATTGAAGCTATAAGTTTATCGATGAAATATCCAGAGCTAATCTGCAATTAATTTTCGGATACATAATTTCGGCTCCCGGTTCACCAAACATCATAATCGTAAAAAACTTGCTGGGCTTTCCTCCCGGAACCACCATGACATTTTCCTTTTTATCTGTGGGAGGCTTTTTTAAACATAAACCAATAGATTCCTGAAGGCAATTTGACTGATTATAAATGCTGCCCCTTACAAACAGATATAAATAGAAAATAGAGCTTATCCAGGAAGTAGATATTCCTATCCACTCCTTTTAGCTGTACATTTCCCCCATATGAAAAGTAAAGTCGGAGACCATTTTGTCAGACATAAAAGTATTATTAACGCGTCGCTGGCCTCAACAGGTTGAAAGTGAATTCGGCAAATATTTTGATGTGACCTTTAATACATCGGATATCCCCTTTTCGGAAAACCAGTTGCGTGATGCTATGCAGATTTACGACGCTCTTTGCCCGACAGTTACGGACAAGATCACGGCTGAACTGTTTCTGGAGCCAGATATCAGAACGCGTATCATTGCAAACTATGGTGTGGGCTATAACCATATCGACGTACAGGCCGCTGCAAATAAGAACATTACCGTCACCAACACACCTGATGTCCTGACTGAAGCCACTGCGGACCTGGCCCTGACACTTATGCTGATGCTGGCTCGTCGCACCCGCGAGGGAGAACGATTGCTCAGGAACGGCGACTGGCAAGGCTGGTATCCGACTCACATGATGGGGACTATGCTAAGCGGAAAAACATTAGGCCTTATCGGTATGGGCAGGATTGGCAAAGCCGTGGCACGAAAGGCCTCTTATGGTTTTGGCATGAAAATTCTTTATCACAATCGCCGTCAGCTAAAGCAGGAAGAATTGGATGGGTTGCAAGCAATCTACTGCCGGGATCTGGAAAACATGCTTCCAAAATGTGATTTTCTTAGCCTGCATTGCCCTGCCAGTACAGCGACTTACCAAATAATGAATCAACAGACTCTTGCTCTTTTGCCACAGCATGCTTTCCTTATTAACACCGCCAGAGGTGATGTAGTTGACGAAAAGGCTCTCGTGCAGGCTCTGCAAGGCAAAACCATTGCCGGGGCAGGCCTTGATGTTTATGAAAATGAACCGGAAGTACCCGAGGCCTTGTTACACATGGACAATGTAGTGCTGCTCCCTCATATGGGTAGTGCCACACTGGATACCCGAATCGCAATGGGTATGCGAGTACTGGAAAACCTCAAAGCCTTCTTCAGTGGCACTAAACCCGGAGATTGCGTAAGCTGATTAGACTAAGTCACACCTTTGAATTTGCATGTTCGACGCTCTGATAAATTCTTCACACTGCGAACTTTCAGCGAAAGCGAAGATTACCGCGTTGCAGGTCCTTGATGGATTTACAGCCCATTAATTTCATATCCCTGACAAGTTCTGCATGCAGCAAGGACAATGCTCTTTCAACACCGGGCTGACCGGCGGCTGCAAGCGCATAAAGATATAAACGACCACCTGAACATGCCTTGGCACCAAGGGAAAGCGCCTTGAGAATATGTGTCCCTCGCGTAATTCCACCATCACAGATAACATCAATTTTATCACCCACTGCATCGACAATTTCAGCCAGCTGATCAAAGGGGCTGCGTGATCCGTCCAGCTGCCTGCCACCATGATTGGAAACCATAATCGCACTGGCACCTATGTCGACGGCTCGCCGGGCATCTTCAACAGACATGACGCCTTTTAAAACAAAAGCCTTACCCCAGTACTGACTGATTTCTTCAGCCGCCTTCCAGTCCATGGATTGATCCATCATGACATTAAAATAATCAGCGATGGTAATCGAAACATTGGAGCCTTCTTTCACATAATCCTTTAACTGTGCCAACTCGAATTTTTCATGCGTGAAATAATTGAAGGCCCAGGCCGGATGCATGGCAAAGCTAAGCAGACTCTTTAAGCTTAATCTGGGCGGTGTGGTAAAACCTGTATATAGATCTCTTTCCCGATTGCCGCCAACAATTGTATCGACGGTTAATGCCAGCGCATCAAAATTTGCTTCTTTGCAACGATCGATCATGTTGCGGGTTAATTCTTTATCTTTATGATAATAAAGCTGGAATAACTTTGGTGTTTTTATGGACCTGCCAATTTCCTCAACACTCACGGTACCCAGGGAAGAAACGCCAAAAATAGTATTATATTTTTCTGCGGCCCTGGCGACTGCCAATTCTCCGTCATGATGAAAAAGTCGTTGCAAGGCAGTTGGCGACAAAAACAAAGGCATATCAATTTTTTGCCCCATCACTGTTGTCGACAAATCGATTTCTTCCACGCCTGCCAGCACATTTGGCACCAGGTCTACATCATTAAAGGCTGCTGTATTTCGACGATAGGTAACTTCATCATCTGCAGCGCCATCAATGTAATGAAAGATGGGCCCAGGCAAACGCTGTTTTGCCAGCCTGCGAAAATCGGAAATATTTCTGGCATCCTTCAGGCGCATAAACATTTATAATCCTACTCCTGTATCAATCGCATACTGCCAATTCAGCTAAGCAGAGCGACTGACATTATTAATGCTGTGTTTCCTGATTGCAAGAATCAGTAAAAGACGATTATAGTGTAAGGCCTGACTCTAAATTGCAGTGTTTTGATTGCAATACTCACTAAATAAGTTTTAGAAACACGACGAAGTTCTCCTGATTATGAAAACAAGAGCATAAGCAAGGCGTAATTAAAATATTAGTAAGGTATTTATATGAAGCAAAGTAAATTTAGCTCATTTCATCCGCCGCAACGAACATTGATGGGGCCCGGACCTTCAGATGTCAACCCACGCATCCTGGAAGCAATTTCACGACCAACTATCGGTCATCTTGATCCGCTTTTTATTGGCATGATGGATGAGTTAAAAGAACTGTTACGCTTTGCTTTTCAAACTGAAAATGAAGTCACAATACCTATTTCGGCTCCCGGTTCTGCAGGGATGGAATGTTGCTTTGTCAACATGGTTGAACCCGGCGATAAAGTCATCGTGTGCTGTAATGGTGTGTTCGGCGGCAGGATGAAGGAAAACGTCATCCGCTGTGGTGGTGAAGCCATCATTGTAGAAGACCCCTGGGGACGAGCCGTTGATCCAGAAAAAGTAGAAGCGGCACTAAAGGCAAATCCGGATGCAAAAATTCTCGCTTTCGTACATGCAGAAACGTCGACAGGTGCTATGTCTGATGCGTTAACGCTGACTAAACTTGCACATCAGTACGATTGCCTGACTATCGTCGATGCGGTCACCTCGCTCGGTGGTGTTCCCTTAAAGGTTGATGAATGGGAACTCGATGCAGTGTATTCGGGCACACAAAAATGTCTTTCCTGTATCCCCGGACTTTCTCCAGTCACTTTTAACAGTCGAGCCATGGAGCATATTAAAAACCGCAAATCCAAAACCCAGTCCTGGTTTCTGGATTTAAAACTCATGCTTGGTTACTGGGATGGCGAAGGCAAACGCGCCTATCATCATACCGCTCCGATTAACCCACTATACGGTTTGCATGAAGCCCTCTGCCTCTTGCATGAGGAAGGACTCGAAAATGCCTGGCAGCGCCATCGCCTGCACCATGAAAGCCTGAAAAGCGGACTGGAGAAACTGGGACTGGAACTTACAGTACCGGAAAGCGAACGCCTGCCCCAGCTCAACGCGGTGAGCATCCCAAAAGGCGTGGAAGATGCCGCTGTTCGTAATCAACTACTGCATCAATATAACCTTGAGATCGGACCAGGCCTTGGTGACAGTGCGGGCAAACTCTGGCGTATTGGTTTGATGGGGTATTCTGCCAATCAGGGTAATGTGCTCTATTGCCTGAGCGCATTGGAAGCAGTACTGGGCAATTTACAGTAAGTTTAGTATTGCCTGCTCTTACAGTGCCAGGCAATAGCAACGAGAATTTTACTTTTTAATGTGTTAACTGTGTGTCGATCGGGTTTATTTGGGTAGATTGCGAATTTCCCTAACCTGATCGATGCCTCCCATATTATTCACATTGGTAAAACCAGCCGCTTCCAGAATCAGCTTTGCCTGGCCTGCTCTGTTACCCGAGCGGCAATACAGATTAATTGCTTCATCTTTGCTAAACAGGCTGGATACCTCTTCAACATCTAAAGATACCAGGGGTAGATTTAAATCCCCATCGATATGATCCTCGCTATACTCTTCTATAGTTCGTACATCTATCCACACAGGCTCTGAAACACTTGCTGCTGTTCCCGTTCCTGCTCCTGCTCCTGTTCCCGCACATGCAGCTAAAAAGAGACACATGGATATGATTACTGTTTTAATAGTTTTAGTTAAATGGCGTGAATTTTTCATCTGTATACAACTCTCTTTTAAAAATTCTTTTTCGATTTTGCCTTCTATAGCTGTCTAAGCGCTTTGAATGCCAACAGGCCAAGGATATAGATATTGAGCTATTTTAAGGTGAGCTTTCATCCTTACTTAAGGATTCATAAAATTCCCGAATCGGCGCGAATGGTCCCAGGCGATGTTGTTCTTGAGAGAACGGGTCGGCATAAGGAGGATAAGGACTGTCGACTGGCTTCTGGGTCAAATCGGGGAAATCCAGTTCAAGATCAGCCTTCTGCGGTCTTGGTTTGGAATTAATATAAGCAGAAACATCATAAGCTTCGTCGTCCGTTAAAGTAGGCGCACCAAAGGGCATTTTTGCTTTTATAAAACGGGCTGCTGTTAATACTCGATTCATCCCGGCTCCATTGTTATAACTGTCATCCCCCCACAAGGGAGGGAACACGTATCCATCCTTGATGTCTGCAGTTTTCTGGAGTCCTCCGCCGTTTTCTTGATGACAAATTAAGCAACGGGTCTCATAAACGCTCTGCCCTGCTTCGACACTGGCACTACGAGCGGGCTCTACAAAGTCCGCCGGGTCATGCACTTCTTTTTCAATGTCACTCATTGCGGAAAATTGTACATTGAGGCTCAGAATATAGTTTTCCATGGCTGCTAATTCCAGGCTATCTCTTGCAAACGGTCGACCATTCATACTGCGTTGCATACAACCGTTGATACGGTCTTTCAGATCGCGCACACCGCCGTCCCGTCCTGAGGGTCTGGGATATCGAGTTGCTGTCTGAAGTAAGGACAAAGCGCCCGTTGCCGAGCCGCTATCAAGGTGGCAAGAAGAGCAGTCCAGACGATTGCCGCTATATTGTTTAGATTGGTCAGCCTGATCAGGCCCGAGTAGACTTCGCGTTTCCCTGATCAGTCTTTTGCCATATTCAGCACTAGCCAGTTCCGGGTCTGCAAACGACTGAGAATGTCCGTCTTTTGTAAACACTACAGAGCCGGCTAATATCAAAACCCCGGCAAAAACAAATGAAACTACTTTAGAGTTGAATTCATAACTTTTATGATGATTGTGCAATGTTGCTTTCCTCGGTCTTGAACTCTGCACCAGCTTTGGCTTCTGCCTCAATCTTGGCTACTACTTCAGCTGCTGCAAAAAATATGGCTGTCATATTCTAAAAACTGATCCTGAAAACGATGTTTGGGGCGTGCTATTTGCTTTCGAAAATCCTGCCACATCATCTCCAGGGGCTTGGCATTAAAGTCATCCAGCAGAGTATAAAAGACTGTATCCGTATTCCTGTGCACGAGTCATTGCCATGACACCTGCCGGTACGAAACGACTGTTTGGAATTGCATTAGTGGTCAGTTCGTCGAACACAGCTTCGGCTGTAGAGCCGGTCCTTGCCGCTATCATGCCCGAGAAAAAACGAGTGGCTGAAGAACAAATGGCAAATTGCACACCCCTGTTTGCCAGGTCGTCTATCGTGGTTCCTGTAAAGACAGGATTTGGCACTCGCAGTGGGTTTACTCTTGGCGCTGCGCCAGCATCGGGTTCATTTAATTGCATGATTTCGGCAAAAATTTCGCCATACTTCTCCCAATTGGCTTCACTAAAGGCAAAGGGTGTGGAGCCGTGACGGTAACATGCAATCATTGCATAATCTGAGTCTCTGCCTGAATAGGCATTTTTATGGGCATTGAGAATATTAGCCGCGTATCGCATAGCATCAATCCCGCCCTGTGTAGTTGAGGTATCGATAAATACACGATGACTGCCAGGTAATTCGCCCATCCATGAATCCAGGTTATGGCGACTCGGCTGAAAAGCCTGGGTTCTTTCAGAAACTTGTGCATTCGTCGTTGATGCATTCATGGCCAAGCCCGCGATTGCCGCACTACCTATGACTTTTACCAGCGAACGACGCTCTATATTTTTGCTTTTATCTTTATTTTTCATATCGCGACCTCTGGAGTTTTATATACCCCTAAAAAATAGATATTTCCCGGATTCTAGACCTGGAAAATGTAAAGAACAACCATGTTATCACTTAAGGGGATGCTTGTGAAAAAGACCCAGGGGATAGCGCACCATGAAAAATCTGAAAGATAAACCTTAAAGAAATGGCTTCAGATACCTGAATATAAAGGCTCCTTAAACATCGCATTTCGAGAATCTTAAACCGGCTCAGTATGTGGCCTGCCATTGAAGAGTTAAGCCCACTTGGGGTAAGTCACAATAAAAACCACCAAAAATGGTCTGACGCTTTATAGTGATCAAAGGTATAAACCTGATTAAACAAGTTCATGGGCTTTGCACTGCTTATAGCTTCAACTTGCTGACTTAGCGTATTATGGCGCTCTTTTTCTTTTGCCCTGCTAATAATATAAAAAACACACCCTGAATTTGTCGAACATAACGCGAGATCATGACAGAAGAAATCCCAAGTAGTGTCAGTCATACCCGTTTCGCCGCATTTGTATACCCTGCGTTTGTTCGCTACTGGGCGGCAAGATTCTGTTCTACCTTTGCGGTTCAGATCGTGTCGGTTGCTGTTGGCTGGCAAATTTACGATTTGACACGTGACCCCTTGGACCTGGGCATTATTGGCCTGGTCCAGTTTTTACCCCTGCTCTTGCTGGTATTGGTTACCGGTTCAGTCGCCGACCGTTTCGGGCGTCGGCGCGTTATGGGGATAGCCGTAGCACTGGAATGCATCTGTGCGGGAGCGATTTTATATTTCTCCCTGCGCGGTTTAACTTCACCCGTTCCAATATTTGCTGCATTGACAGGTATGGGAATTGCCCGCGCTTTTTTTGGTCCGGCCTCACAGTCCCTGGTCGTGAATCTGGTCCCTGTCAACGTTTTTGCCAATGCTATCTCGTGGAATGCGTCTTCATGGCAGGTTTCCAGTATTGTTGGCCCGGTAGCTGGCGGCTTGCTTTATGGCATTAGTCCGAACCTGGCCTATACAGTTGTTGTGATAATGCTGGCTTTGGCGCTTGTGCTTATCATTTTAATACCTGCCCCGGTACAACGCAGCACAGTCAGTAAAATCACATTCAGTTCTGTCTTCGAAGGTTTGCGATATATTCGGAAAGAAAAAGTGGTACTTGGTGCTATCTCTCTGGATTTGTTTGCGGTACTGCTTGGCGGTGCGGTGGCTCTGCTACCGGTTTACGCTCGGGATATTCTTGAACTTGGACCCTGGGGGCTGGGATTTCTGCGCGCTGCTCCTGGTGTCGGTGCAATTACGATGGCAGTCTGCCTGGCAACTTTTCCGATACGGGACCATGCCGGACGCATACTTTTAATTTTCGTTGCCCTGTTTGGTTTTTTTACCGCCGTGTTTGGATTGTCCACTATTACCTGGGTATCGATCATCGCTTTAGCTTTTATAGGCGCAGCCGATATGGTGAGTGTAGTTATCCGTGAGACCCTGCTGCAACTCTGGACCCCCGATGATCTTCGTGGACGTGTCAACGCCGTCAATATGGTGTTTTTAGGTGCTTCAAATGAGCTTGGAGAGTTTCGTGCCGGCTTTATGGCTGCCTGGGTCGGGGTTGTCCCAGCGGTAGTTTTCGGTGGAGTTGCAGCTATTGCTACGGCTGCAGGATGGGCATGGCTGTTCCCGCAGTTACGCGATGCAAGATTTTTAAATCGACAGGACTGACATGCCAGATCAATTAAAACAACTCCTTGGACAGGCATTCAGATTTTATTCACCTTATCACATGCGCACTAACCTGAGTTCTTGCTTTATCTTTGTGTGCAAACGCTTTAATGATACTGTTTACTTCAATACCCCTTTGTACACAAATCAGACAAACTCTATTCATTACTATTGATGTTAAAATACATCCATTCTGACATTAGCTTGTTACAATCAGGCACTCACCTGAGCCCGGGCTTCAAGCGCCATATATGATTCTGAGTAAGCAGATGGAATTCACTAAAGAATGAGCAGCGACAGACTTGGCAAATTCAAATTAGATAAAGCCAGCATTCTTATCTCTGATTTGAGAGGGTTTACTTATTTTTCGGAAAAGCATTCTGCGCTTGACGTTGCGAATCTTCTCGATCGTTATTTCAGCATCATGATTCCGATCATTACGAAACACGACGGTGTTGTAGATAAGCTAACGGGCGATTCAATTTTAGCGATATTTAAATTCAAAACTAATAACATTAATAATGTGCTTGCCTGTGCTATAGACATGCAAAATGCCATGCAACAAGTGAACAGCACGAATCGCGAGCTTGGTATTTCCAGTATTTATATGGGCATAGGTATTAACACCGGAGAGGTCGCCACCGGTTATATTGGTAATAAATCGCATTTTAAATATACCGCCATAGGCAATGAGGTAAATCTGGCGGCCAGAGTGGAAGCTTACAGTATGCGCGGGCAAGTATTGTTAAGTGATAATTCCTTTGATATTTGTAAAACCAAGGTGGTGGTGGGTAGCAGTTATGATGTGCAACCAAAAGGCACTATTCGTCCCTTGAAAATTTATGAATTACTAGAACTGCTGGAGCCTGAAAAACTTAAACTGAATATAGAGAACAGCAGAAGCGAACCTCGAATTAATGTTGATATGCCTATCAATTATCACCTTATTGATAAGGCGAAAATATTACCTGAGATTTATGAAGGACAAACCATTGATGTCAGTTATAAGGGATTAAAATTTAAATCCATTAATAAATTAGAGCCCTTGAGTGAGATTGCACTTAAAGTAAGCTCATCAATTTTTGGTGTGGAAAAAAGTACCGTATATGCGAAAGTTCAGCACTCTATTTTTGTAGATGGGTATTATATTTCCGGTTTATTATTCACGGTGATAGACGATGCTGCTCTGGCCTCAATGAAATCATTTATCGATAATTCAATATAGTCTGGCAATGAGGGTTTTAGTTAACCGCCTGAGTTGAATTTTAATCGTAATATTCGGGTGATTTTTTGAGTAAGCGATGCGCCGGCAAATCATGTTGAATCCATAAGTTTGCATTTTTACGCAACAGAAACTCTTCAAGTTCTTCGCGTGCAGCGCGGGTCTGTTCAAGGCTGAAATCGGATAGCGGAAAGCGATTAAGCGTTCGCTCTTCGCCGTAATGATATAAATCTCCTGCCAGGACTACTCCACCCGTGTTGGCCAGATTTACATAAAGTACCTGATGCCCAGGCGTATGCCCTCGTGCTGCCTTGAGCACTATCAGACCATCGCCGAATACATCATATTCTTCTTCGTTTACCAAAATCGTTTCACTATTTCTGAGCTCAGTATAGGTTTCTGGACGTGAACTATTTCCGCCGGGAGGTAGAGGACCAAACATTGCTTCATGTTCTTCAGGCCGTACAAACCAAAGTGCTTGTGCAAAAAGGTTGGCATTAGCAGAGTGATCCCAGTGGTAATGAGATAAAGCCAGGTGAGTAATATCGTCGGGGACATAGCCGATTTCTGCCAACAGTTCCAGCATGGGGCGGCCAAGAGTAACCGGGCGTTCTCTCATATCAGAACGAGTAATCAACTGCCTGGTTCCGGGTCCGCCAGCCCTCTCGTTCTCCATCACAGCACCAGCATCCCAGAGCAGGACGCCATCCGGATGCACAATCAGGAACGAAGCAAGCGACAATAATGTGGTCTCTACTTCTGCTTCCGATAAATTGTAACTTGCCGGATCAGATTCCAGTTCCCCGCCATCCAGCACATAAAGTTTAACAGGCTGATCTTGACCGTTCGAAGAGCCGGAAGTTTGTGCCATGCTGCCAGCACTGAACGCTAAACCTAGAATGAGTGCCAGAGTAGTACCAAATTGTTTTATCACCAACATCAGCGTTCACCTTTTTAGTTTTATGGCTAAATATAAGACAAAGTAGCATCTTTTTACCACTCTTTCTCTGCTGGATCTGTAGATCCAGGAACTGCTGCAAAGTTTAAGGTGGCCTATACCAGATAAGGCTTCTATAATTCCTGACTGAATATCAATAATAATAATGAGCCCTAAGTCTATGTCCGTTACTGAAACCCTTGCCAGTTTTGTAGTAGAAAGCCGCCCACAAGACATTCCCACTCTTACCTATGATGAAGCCAGACGTGCACTGGTTAACTATATGGGCTGCGCCATTGGCGGTGCTAAGGAGCCAGCGCTTGAAAATGCCCTTGCTGTCCTGTTGCCCTTCACAGGCAAAGCAACAGCTCAGGTACTTGGGCGTAGCGAAACCTGCGACCCGCTTTATGCTTCCCTGTTTAACGGTATTGGCTCACATGTTCATGAATATGACGACACCTTACCGAAAAACTACATTCATCCAAGCATTCCGGTGGCTTCCGCTTTATTTGCCTATGCGAGCGCTAATCGTGGCACTGCACAGGCCGTCAGTGGTCAGGAATTTCTGCAGGCCTTTATACTGGGTTTCGATATCGAGTCACGTATCGGCAATGCTGTTTATCCATCGCATTATGAAGCCGGTTGGCACATCACATCGACGACTGGCGTCTTTGGTGCAGCAGCAGCCATCGGTAAATTGCTGAAACTCGATACACAACAAATGATATGGGCTTTTGGTCTGGCGGCAACTCAGGCTGCAGGTATTCGTGAAATGTTCGGCTCCATGGCTAAATCCTTTCAACCAGGGCGCGCCGCCCAAAACGGTTACACGGCAGCATTACTGGCACAAAACAACTTTACAGCCGGTGAACAGGTACTTGAAGGTCCACGAGGTTTTGCAGCAGTCACTGCCCTTGAATACGATCTGGATAAAGCCATCGACCAGCTTGGTAAACATTTTGAATTACATGATAATGCCTATAAACCTTATGCCTGCGGGCTTGTCGTACACCCAACTATTGATGCCTGCAGTCAGATTCGTGAAGCACATAATATTGATCCGCTAACAATTGAGAAAATTGAAGTACGCGTAGCGCCACTGGTTCTGGATCTTTGTAACAAGAAAGATTTACAGCGTGCGCTGCAATCGAAATATTCAATTTATCATGCCGCAGCTATTGGTCTTGCTCGTGGCAAAGGCGGTTTGCGTGAATTTACTGACGAAGCCATCGCTGATCCTGTCCTGAGTAATTTACGTTCACGTACACATGCTGTAGCTGATGATCGCATCACCGAAGATCAGGCCGATGTCACGGTCGAGCTAAAATCAGGTGAACCTATCCATTTCTTTCTTGAAGCCTCGCTTGGCAATATCGAGCGCCCTTTGAGCAATGTTCAGCTTGATGAAAAGTTTATCGATCAGGCGACCCTGGTTCTGGCTCAAGCCCAGGTTGAAGAATTGCTTGCCGCTACCTGGGCAATAGGGTCCTGTGATGACGTCGGATCAATCGTCTCTTTAGCCGTCCATAAGGAAAAATAAGCAATGCGTTTACTCCGTTTATGTTTATTCCTTGGCTGCACAAGCTTTTTATTGGCAGCATGTGGTGGTGGAACACAAGCCAATCACATCAGAATTCCCCTGGGTGCCGGTGGAGTCGGTTTTTTACCCTTACAGATGATGCGTGAATACGGGCTTATTGAAAAGCACGCGCAGGCAGCTGGCCTGAACGAGCTCACTGTGGAATGGCTAGAACTGGGTGGGCCCGCTATTATGAATGATGCCTTACTGGCAGGTTCTGTAGATTTTATAGCCGCCGGGCCACCAGCCTTTATCACACTATGGGATCGAACCCGCGGTTCAGTCGACGTAAAAGGCGTTGCAGCTATCGCCGCATTGCCCATGTACTTGAATACCCGGGCTCCGCATCTGAATCGACTGGAGGATCTTGCTGACAATGATCGTATTGCGGTGACTGCTATCAAGGTTTCTATCCCATCTATTGTTATGCAAATATATGCGCTGGAAACTTATGGCATAGAAGCTTTCGATCAATATGACGATTACACTGTGACAATGACGCACCCGGACGGAGTAGTAAACATGTTATCTGGCTCTACTGAAGTGAGCAGTCATTTCACCTCTCCTCCCTTTCATCAAAGGGAAATTGCAGACCCGCAGATTCGCACCATTATGAGTACTGATGATATTCTGGGCGGTGCCGCTACTTTCACGATGTTATCAACTACGCAGGCCTATCATGATGCCAATCCGCTGGCCTATCAGGCTGTGCTTGACGCGCTTGAAGAAGCCCAACAGCTGATTCGCGAGAATCCCGCTGCAGCCGTCGATGTGCTGATGGCCAGTGGTCAGGGCGGCGGTTTGTCGGCCGAGCAACTCACAGATGTTCTGCTGGACCCGGCTATCATGTTTACCAGCACCCCGCAGAACACCATGCGCTATGCCCGCTTTATGTATCAAGTAGGCTCACTGCGCAATGAACCCGTAGCATGGACAGACATGTTCTTCCCCGAAATCCATGCGGCTGACGGTAATTGAGTCCTTTGACCGAGATTGACATGCCCACTCTCTCCGTCAAAAACGTTACACTCCAATACAGAAATGATCAGAACATTATAACTGCCGCTTATCGCGTAAATTTCGATGTACTCAAAAGTGATCGCTTTGTGATTCTTGGGCCCTCAGGCTGTGGTAAATCAACACTGTTAAAGGCCATCGGTGGCTACATAAAACCCAGCGAGGGCGAAATTACACTCAATGGAATCGCCGTTAATTCCCCTGGGCCCGAACGTGCCTTTGTGTTCCAGGAATTTGACCAGCTCCTGCCATGGAAAACAGTGCTGGAGAATATTGTTTTCGCTCTCACCAATAGCGGTACACTAAAACGTCCACAGGCACTGGAGCGTGCCCGGCATTACATTGATAAAGTGGGCCTTAATCGCTTCCTGGATGCTTACCCACATACCTTGTCAGGCGGAATGAAACAGCGTGTCGCTATCGCTCGCGCGATGGCCATGGAGCCAGCCGTGCTGCTTATGGATGAACCCTTTGCCGCATTGGATGCCTTAACACGTCAGCAAATGCAGGATGAACTCATACAGCTATGGGAAGACACAAGGTTCACGGTTATTTTTGTGACGCATTCCATTCCCGAAGCCATCCGTATCGGAAACCGCATTTTGTTGCTCAGCCCACACCCCGGACAAGTCAAAGCCGAAATTAATTCTGAGGGCACAGACCTGATTGGCAACGACGGCTGCATGCTCAGTGAGCGCATTCATCAAACCCTGTTTAACGAATCGTCAAACCCGGAACCGAAACATCATGACTGAATCTACCATCACTGGCTCCAATCAGGCACGACCGGAGATTTTTAACGAACAGCTGCAAAAGGTTGCGGAAATTCAGGCAGCACCGCAAGGCGTCCTGAAGCGCTTATATGCCTTTGGCGCCTTAAGAAAAATTATCATATTAATCATGCTGGTTCTTGCCTGGGAGATTTATGCCCTTGTCCTCAACAACCCCTTGATCTTCCCCACTTTCACAGCAACTAGCATGGCATTACTTAACGGCTTTATTTCAGGTGAATTATTACGAGCCGGTGCTGCTACAATTTGGTTACTCTTGAAAGGCTATGGTCTTGGTCTGGTATTAGCCGCATTACTCACAACCTTTGCCAGCGTCACCAGGATCGGTGCAGATTTACTGGAGACATTAACCGCCATGTTTAATCCACTGCCCTCTATCGCCATGCTGCCACTGGCAATGGTGTGGTTCGGACTGGGCGATGGCAGTGTCATTTTTGTTCTCGTGCATGCCGTACTCTGGGCAGTTGCCTTAAATACCTTTAGTGGTTTTAAAGCAGTGAGTCAGACCCTCAAACTGGTCGGTCAAAACTATGGGCTGACCGGACCTGTTTATATTTTCAAGATATTGATACCCGGTGCTTTCGCGAGTATTTTGACTGGTCTGAAAGTTGGCTGGGCTTTTGCCTGGCGTACTTTAATTGCTGCAGAACTGGTGTTTGGATCAAGTTCAGGCTCAGGGGGGCTAGGCTGGTACCTGTTTCAAAAGAAAAATGAATTACTGATTACAGAGGTCTTTGCAGGGTTACTGACAATAATTATTTTCGGTTTGCTGATAGAGAATCTGGTATTTAAAACCATTGAGGATCGCACAATTCGCCGCTGGGGTATGCTGCAATAGTTACCCATGTACCCAGGAAAATATTGAAGCTATGACTTGCTTAGCGGAATAAAATTTCTCTCGCTTGCTAAATCACTCCTCACCGACGTCATTACTCTGCCTCATTCTCTTCGGCGATGATTAAACTAAAAGCATGCTAGCGAATTTTTTATTCGCCCGGCCATAGTATTCTGCTCATGGCTTCACGTTCCGGGAAGACTGTAACAGGTACTCCACCCTGCCATTGTATGACTAAAATACCTGCATCAATGCGCTTGCCAGTTGCATCAAAACTTAATGAATCACCAGGAAAGTAATTCACGGCGCCATCGGTGAGTGTCATATCTCTTAACGTATTGGCAACAGCATTACTGTCTTTGCTGTTACTTCTCTCCAATGCCTCTTTAAATAACCATACATGTCCGTAAGTGCTTAGTGGATGTTGCGTCATCCAGGGTTCGCCAGAGATATCCATGAATTTTTCTATAAGCTCTTGCTGTCCCTGTGTCGACCAGTTTGCAACGATCGACATCACTCCCTCCAATAAAAAAGCCGGCATATTAGCACTTAAATCCGGATCTCCCATCGCAGCTCCGTTTGAAATAGTTGGAATCAGACCACGCCCGAGTCTGAACTCATTCATTTTTTCCAGTAATAATTTAGTATCTGATATGGCGGTAGGTAATAGCAATAATAAGTCGGGGTGCGCGGCGCGTATACGCTGAATTAATGCTGTAGCATTCGATAAGGGCGGTGTAAACACCTCATACACAACAAGTTCGAGTTCATTCTCCTGCAAAATATTTGTTTCAAAAAAAGGCTTAACAAAGGCCACCGAGGCCGCTGTGTTGTCCATAATTATCGCGATCGTTTCAGGCTTGCGCCCGGAAGCAGACTCGGCCATATCGATTAATACCGGCAAGGCTCCACTGGATTGAACCGCTCCCGATGCTGAGGTCTGAAAGACATAATTAAAGCCGCGCGAAGTAATAAGATCTGAATAGGACAAAGTCAAAATAGGAATTTCTGCCCGTTCAGTTACTTCAGTCACGGCTAAAGTAAATGAGCTTAAATAACTGCCAACCGCTCCTATTAAAGCAGGATTTTCTGCTACCATACGCTGTGCCGCATTTTTAGCTCTTTCAACACTGTCGCCAGCATCGTAGACAACCAGTTCTAAAGTAGCACCACCTAAAGCAGTAATCCCTCCCTGTTCATTTATTTCCTTAACAGCCAACTCGGCGGCTACGCGCATTACCTGACCGGGCCGGGCCCATGGACCTGACAAGGGCACTATTAGGCCGACCTTTACAGGTTCAGATTGTGCTGCAGCCCCAGAAGACATGAAACTAAATAACAGCGTCAAACAGGCTGTGTAAAAATAGGGAATAAATTGCTTTTGTTTAAACATAATTATCAACTTGTAGGTCTGGCATCAGTTTAGACTCAATATAGCCAGATATTTATCCCGACTACAAAACCATATACATATGAGGCTACATACCCAGGTAGGCCTTCCGAATCCGGTCATCATCTTGCAAAGTTTCCTGGTCACCACTGAGAATAATGTTCCCTGCTTCCAGCACATATGCCCTGCTTGCAAAATGCAGCGCTTCTGCCACTCGCTGTTCCACCAGCATAAGACTAAGTTTGGTATTTTTATGAATATCAATAAGCCTCTCAAATATTTCATCTGCGATGGCCGGCGACAAACCCATGGAAGGTTCGTCAAGCAAGAGAATTTTGGGATGAGCTGCCAGGCCTCTGGCTATCGCAAGCATTTGTTGTTGGCCCCCGGAAAGCGTTCCGGCCAGTTGTGAATGCCGCTCTTTTAAAATTGGGAACCAGTTATAGATTTTCTCCAGGTTATCCTGCCAATGCAGCTGACCTTCTTGCGTATAGGCTCCCATCTCAAGATTTTCGTAAATTGTCATGGCAGCGAAAACCTGCCGACCTTCGGGTACATGGGCAATCCCAAGATGAGCGCGCGTATCCGCAGGAATTTCAAGTAAATTTTGCCCCAGAAACATAATGCTTCCGCTTGACGGAGTGATTATGCCGGAGATTGTCTTAAACAAGGTTGATTTACCGGCACCATTTGGACCAACGACCGCAACAAATTCACCAGCCTGTACTTCCAGGCTAAGCTCATGCAAAACATCTACACCGCCGTAACCGGCATGAACATTAGTTAAAGTCAGCATTTGCTTCCAGCCATTTTTTCCCCAGATATGCTTCGATTACTTTTTCATCTTTTACAATATTCTCAGGACTGTCATTTGCCAGTAAGGCGCCATGGTCCAGAACTATAAAACGGTCTACAAGCTCTACCATGGTTCTCATGCTGTGTTCGATAATGACGATCGTAATTCCCAGCTCGGTAATTTTCCTAAGCACCTGAACAACAACTTTGGTAGCTTCAGAATCCAGGCCTGCAAGAATTTCATCAACCAGAATCAATGCTGGTTTTGAAGCCAGCGCCCGCGCCAGTTCCATCAAGCGTAATTGCCGATTGGTTAAATTCGCTGCCGGAGTATTAGCTAAGTCCTGCAGCCCAACTAATTTCAAAGCGGCAGAGGCAAGTTCACTTGCTTCATGGTTATTACGACTGCGCACATAAGCACCAATAACCACATTGTCGAAAACTGATATTCTCGCAAAGGGCTTTGGCACCTGGAATGTTCTTGCCATACCTAACTGGCATATTTTATTCGGCCGAAAATTTTCCAATGACTTACCCTGAAAAATAACGCTTCCTGTATCCTGCTTTTGAAAGCCGTTCAGCAGATTAAACAGGGTGGTCTTGCCTGCTCCATTCGGACCGATAATGCCAAGCAGTTCCCCTTGATGTACCTTGAAGGATAAATCCTGAATGGCTTTTAAACCGCCAAACGCTTTGGAAAGATGTTCAACGATTAAAATATCTTTTATGTCTGTCCTACTTTGCGGTACAGACAAAATAGTTTCCTTAACTAATTTGTTTAAGTGGCTGGACGTTGCACCGATCAGTTTTACTTGTTGAGGTTTTAGCCAGCCCCGAATCTTCCATATGACTCCTTCTGGTGCAACAAGGATCACTGTGACAATTGCCAATCCATAAATGACACCCTGTATTCCAGGAAAATCCGCCGCATACTGGGCATATAGGATTTCACTCAGCGGCACCAGAATAAAGGCTCCTATAATCGGTCCCCACAAGGTTCCGACTCCGCCAAACATCGCTATCACCAAGGCCTGGGCAGAAACTATCATGCCGAATACAGCCAGCGGTGTTACCACCAGTAAAACCACTGCATAGAAACCGCCAGCCACACCGGCAAGTGCTCCGCTGACGGTGATCGCAAATATTTTCCATGCCAGTGTATTTATGCCGGATGCTTCCGCCGCTTCCTCATCCTGTTTTAGGGCCAGCAAAGACATGCCAAAGCGGGAACGGGACAAGAATGCGGTCACCAGCATGGCCATCGCTAAAAGGAGCAAGGCAATAAACACATAAATATGTTGGTTTTCAAATTGCATATAGAGAGCTGGCGCTTCTCTCTTCATGGGTAAGGCAAGTTCCTGAAAACCCAGCCATTCGAATATATAGAGCAGCGCCAGGGGGTAGGCAAGCATGGCCAGGGCAAAATAATGTCCACGCAAACGAAAGGTAGGAATCCCGACAATAACAGCAGAAAGTGCACCCAACACGCCTGCCAGCGGAACGCCAATCCAGGGGCTTATATCCCAGTTACTCAATAAAATGGCAACCAGATAGGCGCCCAGGCCAAAGAAAGCCGCATGCCCAAATGAGATCAGACCGCTGTATCCACTAAACAGGTTCCACGATATACCCATCATGGCCCAGATCGGGACGATGGTCATAAGCAGGAGGTAATAGCTATTGTTGATAAACAGAGTCAATACGCTATACAAGAAACAAAACAGCGCTATCCTGACTAAGTCATGTTTTACATTCATCAGGCAGCCCTGACGCTTTTGCCGAAAAAGCCATTGGGTCGAATCAGTATGACAATGAGAAAGCATAAAAAGATAACGGTATTTTGTAATTGATTGGGCAGCAAGCTTGCCGATAGCTGTTGCAGAACACCAATACTTAAACCGCCTAGGAATGCTCCCCGAATGCTGCCCAAGCCGCCCAGCACCACTCCTGCATACATGATGATCACATATTCAGTGCCAATATAGGGTTGAAAAGGTGCATAGGATGCCAGCAGTCCACCACCGATAGCGGTTATCCCGACACCAAAGCCAAAAGCAATCCGATGAGCACGTTCCACATCAATACCCATATAAATGGCTGCGTCGGGATTATCAGCGGCAGCCCGAAGCGACTTTCCCAATCGGGAACTGGCTATAATAAAACCAAATATCAGTACCACAGCAATGGCAAGTACGGCTGCCAGACTTTGTGCCTGATTAATAAAAACACTGATACCTTGTGGAGAACCGAGCTCCCATGCAGTGTAGGAAAGACTGGTTGATACAGAGACCGGCGTTGAACCGAAAAAATACAAGCCTCCATTTTGCAAAATTAAAGCCAGCCCAAGCGTGAGAACTAACTGCGCGTAATGTCCCCCTGCTTCAAGTTTATGGCCTTGCTGCCCACTCACTTTGTTCAGCAGGCTTCGGTGCAATAAATTGCCGAATGCATAAATTACCGGGCCAGCCAGCATGGCAACAAAAAAAGGCAGATAGATTCCTTCCAGACCAAACTGCGCAGCCAGAAAACGAACACAAAAATAGGTAAAGTACATGCCAAGCATCATAAATTCGCCCTGGGCAAAATTTATCACTCGCATGACGCCGAAGATGATGGTCAAACCTACGCACATCAAGCCATAGGTAGAACCTGTTAACAGACCTGCTACCAGTGACTGAAGCAGGTTTTCGATCGCTTGTGCAATATCCATAAACCCTTTAGTTTTTATTGTTGGTTTAGGTTCTTAACAATAATCAGTTATCTAGTCGAACAACTATCCCTTCCATTTCTTTACTAGGAGATTTATAAAGTCTCATGACTTCAGGATCATGTCCCGGAATTATCCTGTTAGGATCGTCAACCAGGGTGCGAATAAGTTCCCAGCCATCAAACATCTCTGCTAAATCCACAACAATCGGAAAAGGTCTGTTTTCATTCATGTTAACGGCATAGTGACTGGCATCCGAAGCAAGAACCAGCCAGCCTTTTTCTGTCCAGACACGAACCACCTGCAAACCTTTAGTGTGTCCCCCGACATGATGCAGTGACAAGCCCGGTTCAAGTTCTGCATCACCATCATAAAACTCCACCCTGCCGGCAAATACATTTCGCACCATCCCCACTACTTCATCGACTTCAAAAGCATGCGAGAAAAAAGGTTTGCCCATATAACGCCCGGTAGCAAAGGCCATTTCACTATCCTGAATATGAAAACGTGCATTCGGAAACAGATCAAAATTCCCGACATGATCATAATGCAGATGAGTAATAATGATATCTTCCACAGCTTCAGCTTTTATACCCAGCAGTTCGAGACCCTCTATCGGCGAACGTAAAAATTGACGCTTACGTCGCAGCGCTGCTTCAGCATTAAAACCTGTATCAATCACCCAAGTTTTACGTGCATTTCGTACAACCCACATAAAATAATCCATTGGCATACCTGAATCATGGGGATCACCTCCAAGAAAGTTTTCCGCTGCTCGACGTTCAACCGTCGCATAGCGGATTGCATAAACTTCATAGGCTTCTCTGTTCATTATCATTCAACTTCGTTAGCTTTGTTCTTTAACATTCGACTCAAGGTATTTATAAACTTCTGTGTTATCCGCTTTAAAACCTAACTTGGCTTCTGCCTTATCCCACATACTACTGACCAGCATCAAAAGATCTGCTGAAGTTCCTTCGGATTCAGCCAGTTCTCTGGCAAGTCTGAGGTCTTTGGCCATCAGGCCAATAAAAAAACCGGAATTAAAAGTACGCGGCAAAATGAAAGCAGGAAACTTGTGTTCAGTACTGTTGCTTCTGCCAGTGGAGGCATTTAGAACATCGACCATAATTTCCGGGTCCAATCCAAATTTTGATCCAAGAATTACCGCTTCAGAAGCAATGGCTAAAGATGCCGCTGATAAATAATTATTCATCGCCTTCATGGCATGACCGCTGGCCGGCCCCCCAGTCTGAAAGGGTTTTCCCATTACTTCCAATAAGGGCAGGCATCTTTCAACAACGCTTTTTTCGCCGCCAACCATGATGGATAATGCCCCATCAGCGGCTTTATAAACTCCGCCGGACACTGGTGCATCTATCAGTGCAAAACCTAATGCCTCCAGTTCGCCGGCTAATTGACGAGTCCCAACTGGTGAACAGGAACTCATATCAACCAATATTGTTCCTTGCTGTAAACCACTGACCACACCATCTTCACTCATCAGAACCTGTCTTACAGCATTACCTTCCGGCAGCATCGTAATAACGACATCACTGCTGGCACCAAGAGACTGTAGGTTTTCTGCTGCCTTGCTTCCTGTTTCCTGGCAAAACTTCTCAACAGCTTCTGTATTTAGATCAGCAACCGTTAATTGATAACCTGCATTAACCAGACAACGGGCCATTGGGTAACCCATATTACCCAGACCAACAAACCCTATTTCTGCCGGTGGCACAATTTTATTTGTCATAATCTTCCAGCACCTTGGTTGCTTCCCTGAAACTGTCAACGGCTGCAGGAACTCCACAATAAATAGCTGCCTGAATAAATATGGCGCTGATTTCTTCATTGCTTAAGCCGTTATTTCTTGCACCACGAGTATGCACAGCTACTTCATGACTACGGCCTAAAGCAGTCAGCATGCCGAGATTAAGAATACTGCGTTCTCTTCTGCTTAATCCTTCCCCGCTCCAGCCATAACCCCAGCAGTATTCGGCCAGCAAATCTTGCATAGGTCTATTGAAATCATTGGCGTTAGCTATCGATTTGTCTACATGTTCTTCGCCAAGAACTTCTCGTCGAATTTTTAGGCCTACCTCTCTTAATGCCTCTCTGGAATCTTCTGACATGTCACTTTCTCCTGTTGTTTAATGAATCAGAGTGTTGAAGTTTAGGGTTGATTTATTTTTCTTATTCTTAGGATGTAGTGCTTAGCTAAATGAGAAATTGACTATTACCCGCTATTCTTTATCATTCAGCAACGCAATCAATACTAAATATTGTCCAAGGATAATACACTTTTTTTTTGCAACAAACACATGCTAAATGGGAGTAATGCCAGTGCCTGTAATGCCTGCCAACAAGTTTGACTTAAGTGCTAAACATGTGATTGTGACTGGCGGAGGCTCAGGTATTGGTGCTGCAATTACTGAATTGTTTGCTGCAGCCGGAGCAACAGTGATTGTCGGAGACATTAATCTTGAAGCTACACAGCAACAACATTCGAATTCTGACTATGCAAGCTCCATTGAAATTCATCATTGCGATATCTCAGACACCGAAAGCGTAAATAATTTTGTAACCAAAGCCTGTAAAGACAAAAAAATTGACGTGCTAGTCAATAATGCAGGTGTAGGTTTCGTCGGGACCATTTCTGAAACCTCAGCTGAAGACTTTGACCGCTTATATCAGACCAATGTAAGGGGAACCTACAACATGACTAAAGCTCTCATGCCCCGGTTTCTGGACCGCAAGCAAGGTGTTATAGTCAACATGGCCAGCATTTGTGGCCTGGTAGGAGTGCCTGACCGTTTTGCCTACTGCATGAGCAAGTTTGCAATTATAGGTATGACCAAAAGCATGGCTATGGATCATGCCAAAGACAATATTCGCATCAACTGTATCTGCCCTGGCCGCATTGCCACACCATTCATGGTTGATCGGATTAATGAATATCCTGATCCGGAGGCGATTCGAGCGGATATGGATGCCAGCCAACCCCTCGGAAGAATGGGCACTCCCGAAGAAGTTGCAACTGTCGCCTTATATCTTGCCTCTGATGCATCTTCTTTTGTTACTGGCGCATGTGAAAGTGTCGATGGGGGCTGGTTCGCCGGTTGATCCATGTTAGCTAAAAAACTCGCGCAATCAATACAACAACAAAACTACCATTCCCTGCCGAAAGAAGTTATCGACAAACTGAAGCTCTGCTTTATGGAAGTTTTATGTTGTATATTTGAAGGCAGGAATCTGCCTCATTGCCGGAAGACATTCACCACTTTTTCAGAGCAGCAAGAGGCTGACTCACTTGCTTTTATCTACGGAGTACATGCCCACAGCCTGGTGCGTGAAGATATGCATACGGCCTCGGTCAGTCATCTTGGCGTTGTCATTTTCCCTGCTTTAATGGCAATGGCGCAAAAACAAAATATCAGCGGCAGGGACTTTTTACTGGCTGCGGCATGCGGTTATGAAGCCGGGGCCATCATCGGTAAAAGAGTTATTGAAGGCAATATAACCAGTATCCACAGACCTACCGGGATCATGGGGCCTATTGCTGCTACAAGCGCTTTAAGTAAAGGCTTTAATTTAAACCAGGAAGAAACAGTAAGTGCAGTTGGAATTGCCACAAATACCTGCAGTGGATTTAATGAGTGGGCTGAATTTGGCGCAGACGATATGTACCTGCATGCAGGCTTTGCTGCTCGGAATTCGGTTAGCTCAATGTGCCTTGCCAAAGCTGGACTATCAGCTTCACAGACAGCCCTGGACGGGGAAGCCGGTCTTTTTGCTGCTCTGTCTGTATCACGGAAAATTGAGAATATTCATTTTTTCCAGAATAATAATTACGAAGTTATGCAGGTCTTTTTTAAGCCCTCCCCTTCCTGCAATTACACACAGACACCTTGCCAGCTTGCCTTATCTTTAACAGAACAGGATGGTTTTGATTTTAAAGAAATTGAAGCCATCAAGGTATATTGCACTGATGCAGCAATCGCTTACCCTGGATGCAGCGGCACCGGACCTTTTTTAACGAGTCTGCATGCCAAAATGAGCATCCCCTTTAGCATCGCTGGCATCCTTGTTCACTCAAGAATAACTGAAAGCAATTTCCATTTTCCTGTTAATGAAAATATTTCTGCATTAATTAAGAAAACAGAGTTAATTCCTGACAAGTCCTACACTGCTGCCTACCCTGCTAAACAAGGCGCAACCATTGAACTTGTTTTACGTAATAACAAGAAACTTTCTGCCGCACAGGAAGACCTTATTCCCGCTTCAACAGAACAAGTCAGACAGCGTTTTATTGATGCATGTGTTCAAGGGCTTGAACCAGAAAATGCTCACAGCCTACAAAAAATGGTCGAGCAAATTGAACATGAGGATAATATGCAAAATATACTGAAGCTGGTAAATCGCGGCCTAGGTTTTAATCAATAAGTCGTCAGCAGGCTTTCAGTATCATCACTTTGCTTAACAGGAAAAGCTACTTTCTCTATTCCCAGGCTGCGTAGACCGGCTTGCCGATTAATGTCGCGGGGTTGGCACCCTCTCGTGGAATGAATTTCTGAAAACGACCAGAATCAACTTCCGCGACGTAAAGATTTCCTTCCTGATCCGTAGCAATGCCATGTACACCCCAAAGTGTTCCCGGAAAATTACCAATCGTACCCCATGAGTAAATCAGCCTGCCTTCCAGGTCATATTTCAGCATCTTGTGCGTATTACGATCGAAGACTACTGCATGACCGTCAGCGCCAATCTGTATGAAATGAAGACTCGAGGGGCTGACATTGATCTTCCATTCCGATAAATAATTGCCATCCGCATCAAAAATCTGGATGCGATGGTTATCACGATCATTGACGAACACACGCCCTGTATTAACATCGACGGCTACGCCATGAACATTGTTCATATAGCCTGGTCTTGTTTCAGTGCCCGGATTACCTGACTGGCCGAAATCCAGGAGGAAATTTCCGTCTACATCGAATTTCGCAACCCGGGTGCCGTTATAACCATCAGCGACATAAAAACTTCCGTCCGCTGCCCAGGCGATAAAGGTCGGCCGATTAAAATGAGTTGCATCGGCACCTGACTCGTTTGGTGTTCCGATGGTCTGTAAAAGTTGCTGCCCGTCGTTTGAGAATATATAGATCGCGTGTGAATGATCATCGACAACCCAGACACGCTTCCGGGCATCATAGGGGCTGATATAGATAGAGTGTGGACGCTTAAACAGGTCGTCCCATTGCGTCCAGTCTTCTATGATCTCGCCATTGCGGTTAACAACAATGATTGAATGATGCCAGCGGGCGTCAACACCAAGTTCCCGGAAGGGAGGCTCCGAGCCTCTCCAGACCTCCATGCCCAGAGCCGGGTCCTGTCGTGAACCTCCATTGCCTGGCGGTGTAGCCTGATTGGCATTACGCCATGGCAAACCACCGACAGGAAATAACACATTCGGCCCGATATCTGTTAAAAACCTGCTTTGAGGTCGTTGCAGGTTGGGCAGTTCCCCTCCACCAAGCAGGTACACACGATCCGGGCTTTCTGCAAAAATTCCCCTGGCGCCGCCATAGGTCCATTGCTCATGTCCGGGCAGTGTCGCCAGATCCTGCGGCCAGCCTTCATGCACCTCATAAGGGCCCGATATATCCTGGCTACCAATAGCATTCGGCACCGCACTGAATGTAGCAGGCGCTACTAAAGATGCTGACATTTTCTCTGTTTCCGGTAACAAATACTGGCTACCCAAAACCCCTGCTATTAGGCCCACGACCAGCAGGCTGATATTGAGAAATTTATTCATCATTTTCTGTCTTCCTTACGCTGATTACGGACACGTTAACTCTCAATATCTGATAATACAACTGATGAAGAATACAAACCTGCAGTCTGGATAAGGCCCGTTCAAGCTTCAGTGTTTTAATCGCTAAAACAATTAATTTTCTGTAGTATCAGCAACATTATAAATATGATCTTTTTAAGGCCTGAGCGAGTAATGATTAATAAAATAAAATTTTGTATTAGCTGCATTTTTTTAACCCTTGTTGTCTGCAAGGTGAGTGCTGCTGAAATAACTTATGAAGACCGACAGGATGTATTGGATTTAATCAATAAATACAGTTTCGGAGTTGATACTTATGATACTGCTTTGCTTATGACCCTGTTTACAGAAGACGGTGTATTCAGAGTTTTTTCAGGCGGCGAACAGTTGGGCAACAGAGAAGGTTCAGAACAGAGGTACATCGAATTTACAGAACGAGTAGCGAGAAGAATACAAAACGGTACCGGCCAAAGCCGTCACTTTATTACCAATATAGTTATAGAAATGCCCAGCGCAGAAAAAATGTCAGCTACGGTGATGGCCATGTCTACCAATCTAGCTCCCGGCGCTGCATCACCGACGATAAACTCCATAGGCTATTATGACTTTGAATTTACCCAGGTTGATTCCGAATGGAAAATCTCCAGTCTTGAACTGCACTATGACTAATCTTCTCAATGGATCAACTCAACGCTGCATCCCAGCATCACTCGCCCTGCCTCTTCCCGCTTTCGCGTAACAATTCCCGGAAATTGACGTAAGCGTTAATTCTGTATGGTGATAGGAAAACCCTTCCATAAAATTTGTAGCATTTCCTGCTCTGAATAAAACATAATTACGCCCCTTAAATATGTCACTGTCGTGAAAAAAACAGTCTGGAGTTTATGTTTAGATGATCAGATTTATTCTGAGCTTAATATTTGGTTTCTTTCTCACCAACCTCAGTTACGCCCAGATTGACGAAGGCCAGACCGGGGCATGGTACATGTATCTCTGGAACACGACTTTTCAGGATAGCCAATTTGGCCTGCAGGGTGATATTCAGCATCGTAACTGGGATATGGGCGGAGATCTCGAACAACTGCTCATCAGGGGAGGCATCACTTGGTCACCCCGGACCAGCGACATTAAATATACGCTTGGATACGCTCATATCACATCCGGCACTTTTGGCGCTTCCAGTAACACAGCGGAAGAAAACAGACTTTACCAGGAAATTTTAATTCCACAGCGATGGCATGAAAAAATCTTTATCAGCCACCGCTTTCGACTGGAACAACGTTGGGTAGATAATCAGGATTTCCGAAATCGATTGCGCTACTTCCTCTCAGCAAATTACCCTTTAAACAAGGAAGATCTTAGTCAGGGTAGCCTATACCTGTCATTTTATAATGAGCTTTTCCTGAATCTGGAAAAAAACATTGGCAATAATCAGCAAGTAGACAATTTCGACCGCAACAGGATCTACCTCGCGCTGGGCTACAGTCTGACCGAGAGAGTAAGACTACAGTTTGGCTATATGCATCAGGAAACTAAAAATTTTGGCAAGGGGCAGATGCAATTTAATGTCTTCCATACCTTTTAATTTTTTGGTGTAGGCATATTCGTCTATCGAATCTGGTCATTACTCTGATAAACACCAAAATGTACAAAGGGGGCTGTGGCACGCTGCCCTGGTGAGACATTTTCAGGCACAAGGTGCATAACCGGCGTCAGGCTTTTCAAATATAGAGCAATTGCGTAGGCATCATCATTTGTAATATCTGCATAGCTTGGCCAGGGCATAACGGGGATAGTCCGGGAATTATGATTGTCCAACCCGCTTTGTATCATGCCTATAATCTGCTCGATACTCCAGCTGCCAATACCTGTCTCCATATCCGGCGTCAAATTACCGGGATACACAATTCCCGGGTTACGAACAGCCAGCGGGTTTGAATAGGCAATACCAACATCTGAACCAGCTAAAAGCTGGTCTGGATCAGGAGCACCCACCAAGGCTCCGTTGGTGTGACAGCTGGCGCAGCCCAGCAAGCCCACCATGTATTTGCCATTGGCGACAATTTCTTCAGGAAAACTCATTGCCGGGTCTGGATCAGGAGTTTCCAGAACCGTGACCCGTTCCAGTTGTTTGTAATCATCCAGAGGATTATAGGAATTGGCGCAACCAGCAAAAACAAGGCTAACTGAAAAAACAAATAGAAGATGTAAATTTCGGTTTTTTTTCATGCTCTTAACCTCAAGGAGAAACAGGGAAAGTATAGAAGCCCTCGCCTCAGCAAACCAGCCTGAATGTTCTCAGTAACAAATTTTTTAAATGGGCATTGATCGAGTGGCATTGTCTGCAAGGAAAATCCTATCATGAAAGAGGTAGAACAATATAAACTCTTTCACTATTCTTTAATTATGTAAAATTCTGAAAATTAACTCAAAAGAAGAATTTTTTAATTCTATAACTTTTATTATTGGGAGTTTCATTAAATGAGATCAATCGCCTTAGCAATTGCCGATACAAAAGAATGCGAGGCGGCTTTAAATGCCGCATTTAAACTAGGCCGGTCACAAGGTGCCGATATCATTGGTTACCATGTGAAACCAAGCAAGGAAATGACACTTCAACTAAATCGTGGTGAGTTATGGGCAGGAGCTGCGATGGCTTTCCCGGTTTGGACCGGGGGCGATGAGGCCATCAAAAAAGCAGAAATAAATGCTCAGGGCTTGTTTGAGCGTTTGGCCAGCGTTCACAACTATCCTCTTTCTGATAAACATGGCAGCCCTGAAAACCCTCATGCAATATTCAATATCCGGGAAGGCGCTCCAGAAAAATTATTTGCCTCTGTAGGACCCTTGCATGATTTGATCGTAGTTTCCCGGCCCAGTAAAAAGGGGGGACTAACAGCTCATGCCATCATGGTGTCAGCCCTGCTCGATGCTTCAACTCCCGTGCTTCTTTTACCGCAGGAGAAAGTCAAGGTAAGTGGTGAAAGGGTCATTATCGCCTGGAACGGAGGGCAAGCAGAGTCCGTGCTAATCCATCAGACCTTAAATTTGCTACAGCTTGCCAGTAAAGTTACTTTGCTTACCGTTGGTAAGCAAACCGGGAAAGGACCTTCGGCAAATGATATGACGAAATATCTTTCCTCTCATGGTATTAAGGCCTCCGCAATTACAATTAAAGGTAATAATGCTGGCAAGGCCATCGAGAAGGTGGTCCAGGATGAAAAAGCAGGCTTGTTATTTTGCGGCGCCTACAGCCGTGGGCGTATGCGTGAAATCATACTGGGTGGTGTGACTGAATATCTAATCACTCACTCAAGTATGCCGGTAATTATGCTGCATGTCTGACGCTGATTCAGCCCTCTGGTTATTTTGTTTACCCTGGTTTACTGGGCTACCCAACCTCCATCAATGGCCAGACACTGCCCGGTAATATAACTGGCCTGATCAGAGCAAAGGTAAAGTATGGTATCAGCAATATCAGCAGGTTGTCCGATTCGATGCTCGGGAACTCCGGCAAGAATCTGCTCTTCAAAACCAGGTGTAGTAGCCATAAGTCGTTCCAGCATAGGGGTCATAATTGGTCCGGGGCAGACAGCATTTACGCGCACATTAGACACCGCATATTCCAGTGCCGCAGTCTTGGTGAGGCCTGCTACAGCGTGCTTGCTGGCAACATAGGCAGGCAAGCCGGGAAAGCCGATCAGCCCTGCAATAGACGAAAGATTGACAATGGCACCTCCCCCTGCTTCGACCATTTGGGGAATTTCATGTTTCATACAGAGCCAGACACCCTTGATATTAGTGTTATAAACCCGTTCAAAATTTTCTTCGCTACATTCCGTAGTAATACCCTGAATGCCCTCAATACCTGCATTATTACAAGCAATATTCAATTGCCCATAGTGATCTATGCTATGAGCAATCAAGGCTTCAACTTGCTGTGACTGTGAAACATCGCACCGAATATATACAGCATCCCCGCCACTTTTCTTAATCTGTCTGACAACAGCCTCACCGGAAGCAAGGTCCAGGTCCGACACGATGACCTTTGCATTATTAGCGGCAAACTTGAGTGCGGTTTCTGCACCAATACCTGAGCCTGCACCCGTGACAAGAACCACCTTTCCTGCATAATCAAATGTTATTTTTCCCATTTTCGACCCCCTTTGTTTAATCACTTAACTATTATTTTTATCTCCTAATCCAGCTGCCAGCTTAAGAAAGCCTAGCCATTGATGTATTGATTCAGGTCAACCGTATCGACCAGCTACTTGTATACCCTGATTTATCCTGACTTTTGGTACCTTTTATACAGCCATTTATTTATTGGGAATCGACATGAAAAAAGGAAGTGACCTGATCATCTGGTTTGACGATGAAAATTGCCGCGACATAAGCAAGGTCGGTGGAAAAAATGCATCGCTTGGTGAGCTCGTATTCCATCTCAATAAAAAAGGCATAGCGGTGCCTGATGGCTTTGCTACCAATACCAGCATGTTCAGGGATTATGTCGAACTTAACTCTCTGGCAGGCCTTATAGAATCCAGCATGCAGGCAATTAAAGCCCAACAACTGAATCTACATGAGGCTGGCAAGAATATCCGCGAAGCTTTTTTGCAAGGAGAATGGACCACTGCTGCTAAAAACGAACTCAAAACAGCTTATTCTGAATTAAATAAACGTAATAGTGCGCAAGATATGGCTGTCGCAGTCCGCTCCAGCGCAACTGCAGAGGATTTACCCGAAGCCAGTTTCGCCGGCCAGCAGGAAAGCTACCTCAATATTCGGGGAGAAGAGTCCCTTCTTGATGCTTGTCGTCGTTGTTATGCATCTCTCTTTACTGACCGGGCCATCAGTTATCGTGATATGCATAATATAGATCACCTTACCGTTTCACTATCAATTGGTGTACAGAGGATGGTGCGCGCGGACCTCGGCTGTGCCGGAGTAATATTTACGCTTGATACAGAAACAGGATTTAAGAAAGTAATCAATATTACCGGAGCCTGGGGACTGGGAGAGAATATTGTGCAAGGGACTGTGGCCCCTGATGAGTATATGGTGTTTAAGCCCCTGCTCGACAATAAACATAACATACCCATTATCAATCGCCAGCTCGGGGATAAGGCAAAAAAAATGATTTACCAGCAGGATGCTGCAACTACTACTCGCAATGTGCCAACCACAGAAGTAGAACGTAAAACCTTTACTCTGGAAGATGAGGCAGTACTAAAGCTGGCGCGCTGGGCTCTCATCATTGAACAACATTACGGCTGTCCTATGGATATTGAGTGGGCCAGAGATGGCGAAAATGGCGACTTGTTCATTGTTCAGGCACGCCCTGAAACGGTCCAGAGCCAGCGTGCCTTTAACAGTCTGAGGTCATACCAGATCAAATCCCGTAACAAAAAAATTCTAAGTGGTCAGGCCATTGGGCAAGCTATTATCAGTGCTCCTGTCTGCGTTATTCGTAAGGCTGCCGACATAGAAAAATTTATAGATGGCAGCATTCTGGTCACAGAAAACACTGACCCCGACTGGGTACCCATCATGAAACGCGCTGTTGCCATAATTACTGACCACGGTGGACGAACTTCCCATGCCGCCATCGTCAGCCGTGAATTAGGATTGCCGGCTATATTGGGAACAATGAACGCTACCAAGATTTTGCAAAACAAAGAGCTGGTATCTGTGTCCTGTGCTGAGGGGGATGTCGGAATCGTTTATGAGGGTAAAGTGGATTTCACGTTTCAGGAAATTGATCTGCAGGAAATTCCCGAGACAAGTACAGAAGTGATGCTTAACCTGGCCAACCCTGCTTCGGCACTGCAATGGTGGCGCTTGCCAGCCGATGGTATAGGGCTGGTTCGTATGGAGTTCGTTATTAACAATTATGTAAAAGCTCACCCCATGGCTTTAGTGCATTTTGGCGAACTTGAAGAAAGCAATGTAAAGGAAAGTATCCGCCAGCTAACGCATGCATATGAAGATAAGACTGAATACTTTGTGGATACATTAGCATTAGGACTAGCGCGTTTTGCCGCCCTGACTTATCCAAAAGCATGCATTATTCGCATGAGTGATTTCAAAACCAATGAATACGCCCATCTATTAGGTGGCAGTGATTTTGAACCTGAGGAAGAAAACCCGATGCTGGGCTTTCGTGGAGCCTCACGCTACTACTCCGAAGCTTACCAGGACGCCTTTGCGCTGGAATGCAAGGCGATAAAAAAATTGCGGGAGACTATGGGCTTTGACAATGTCATTGTCATGATTCCTTTCTGCCGTACTGTTCAGGAAGCAGAGAAAGTATTACAGGTGATGGCTACATATGGACTCAAACGTGGAGAAAATGCCTTACAGATTTATGTCATGTGTGAAATCCCTTCCAATGTCATCCTGGCAAAAGAATTTGCTAGTTACTTTGACGGCTTTTCAATCGGGAGCAATGACTTGACGCAATTAACACTTGGTGTAGACCGTGACTCCAGCGAACTGGCAAATCTGTTTAGTGAACAGGATAAAGCTGTTAAATGGATGATTACTCATGCGATTAAGGAAGCACATGCAGGAGGGGCTAAAATCGGCCTGTGCGGACAAGCTCCCAGCGACCACCCTGAATTTGCATCCTTCCTTGTTCAAAGTGGTATCGACTCAATATCCGTGAGTCCGGATAGTTTTATGGCAGTAAAACAGCATATCGCTGCAGCTGAAAAATAATTCAGACCAAGGCCCGAAGACAGAAGGTTTAATGCTTTTCTCAATAAAACCCAGCCTGGCTGTTGTCGACTAAGCTACCTTTCTCATCATTCCCTTCAGCCTTCATATAAAAGCCGATTAATCCTGATCCTGTGAGACTAGGCGGTTTTTTGCCTGCGTGCAGCTGCTCTCTTCTTACGGGCTGCAGCCGCTCGCTTGGCAGCAGCCAGGGCTTCAGCTTTTTGTTTTTTCTCCCAGTCTTTTTCAAATGCCTCAAGCACTTTAGCTCTGGCCGCCAGTTTCTTCTGAAAAGGTTTGGCGACTTTTAATCTACTTTGGCTGGTTGTCATAATCGCTTTTGCTTCATGCAGGGAGTTACCCAGCAACTCAGTTGCAGCTTTGGCTTTTTTTAGTTCGTTATGTGCTTTCTTAGACCCTGATTTTTTGGCAGCCAGGGCATATTTAATTAGCTGCTGTTTTGCTTTGCCGAGTTTGGACTGTGCAGATTTCACCGATTTGGCGGCCTTATCAAAATCCTTCTGATGAGCAGCAAGATACTTATCTTTGGATTTGACGATTTTATGGTGCAGCGCGTGAAACTGGGTTTCCAGTTCTTCTACGGGATGTATTTTTTGCTTATTGGCCATAAATATTGTCCTTGAGACTTTTGGTTAAGATCCGGAATTGTGATTAAGTTATATCACTGTGTGTAAAAAAGATAAGATAGCATCAGTTACTCTCTCATTTATCCATTTGTAAGGCCAACCCCATTAAGAGTCTGGCACTTTCAGAAAATCGTTCATTAGAAAAACACTGGCCTGCAACCCCTATTACTAAATTCTCAAGCCTGATTTTAGGTGGCTACACACATTAAACACACTAGTTATCAGCTTCTACCCAGGCACCGCGATCACACTCCAATATAATGTTGCTGCTTTTTATATAAGTTCCATGCGGGTAACTTTTTCCATTGAAATAACATATACGCTCTTCAGGAATTTCGCTTTCAATAAGGTCACGCTCATCATTAATATCGAGGATGATTGGAGAGTTTTTCAGTTCGGCTATCGGAGCCCCTAAATCAACGGGATGCTTCATAATAGATCTCTCACTGCATAACGGTTCAAAACCAGGCTTAATACTTTCGCCCTGACCCAACAAATTTCGAAAGCTTCAGGCTGGTATACTTAATATTGTTTTGGAATGTATACCAAGGTACAGGATCAGATAATATTCAGAATACAGCGTAGTCCCATTGAGCTAGATCAAGAACCACTCTTATAGCATCTGCAGAGTATTCCGGGCTCTTGCCTGTCTACATTGCTATCGGAGTATTGCTTAAAATCATCTTGTGATGCTTCAACCCATTTTAGTCATCCTCCTTCCACCAATCAGCAATGATTTTCCCTACGGCAGGATTGACCAGATAACCGTAAGATCGATGACTATTAAGGCCTTCTTCATTCCGAAAAAAGTTATAAATGCCCTCGCTATGATTATCAATCGATTCAAGCAAATTCAGAGCAAGCATGGACTCGAAACTTTTAGAAAAATCTTTACCCAATGCCACCAGGTCGCCTTCTGCAGAAACATTTGTCCAGCGGCGGATATTTGTTGGGTATTGCTTTTTATTGTGTCTCCCATAGCCCATTAATCTGTGTTGTATGTATTTCATTCCCAGCGGACTGCCTAATGTCATAAATAAATCGATTTTACCTGGCAGGTGTTCCAGATGAGAAAGCTCCCATAATGTATCGTAAGCAATGACAGAACCCAGGCTATGACCAATCAGCAATATTTTTTCGTTGTTAGCCAGACATTTCCGTAATTCATCTTTTAACATATCGCGTATATCGCAGGCTGTATCATCTTTGTTAGTAAAATATCGATTGGTTTCCTTGGCCGAAGAGCTCATCGGCTTGGGGAGTAAGGGGATAATAAAAGGGAAAATATCTGCCAGCGTAAGTAACAGACTATAGAATTTCCGGTTCCAGGAATTAGCTTCCCGAATGTCTTCTGTCGATGCCATATGAGTATTTATTAATGCATCAATCCAGGGTAAATCCCGACTGATATCCTTGATCTCTTTATAGTAAAGATAAGTCCATGCAATCAGTTTAAAATCATCACTGTGCCGAAGCATTTCTTTGAAACATTCGGGTTCGGCGCGACGTACTCCTTCAAGCATAGTACGCCATAACAGCTCACGCTGTTGATCTGCGGGTGGTTTCGGGTTTTTCCCGGGTACAAATATAATCCGGCGCTTTTGCATGAGTCACATTAGACAGGCTGTAGATTCAAATTCATTTTATGGTATAAGACTTATCGGGTTGATGTTGTAAAAAAGAATCTCAAAGGTATAGCGCATGACGAAGCAATACAAGGTATTGATACTGGGTTACGGTGAAATGGGCCATGCCATGGAGTACCTTTTGCGAAACCGACATCAACTTTATATATGGGATAAATACCCGCAAAATGATTTTAATTCTGTCTCTCTCGAAGATGCAGCCCCAAAGGCTGATATAGTCCTGTTTTGCCTACCTGTAAATCCTCATCAGGAAATAGCGGAACACATAAGCCCCTTACTCAAACCTCATTGCCTGTGCCTGAGCATTGCCAAAGGCCTGAATCAGGCAGGCCTTACGGCTGCACAAATATTCACAGACGAATTTGCCAATAAACAAGCTTTTGGTCTTATCTATGGACCAATGATTTCAGAGGAAATCCTCAATGGGCATTATGCCTTTGCACAGGTAGCCTGCAGCAAGAAAGATGATTTTGCACGGGTAAAAAACCTGTTTGAGCATTCAAATTTACTCATAGAATCCAGCGAGGATATCAGCGGAATCACCTGGTCAGTAATTCTTAAAAATGTTTATGCCCTGGCCTTTGGGATGGCTGACGAATTACAGCTAGGCGATAACGTAAGAGGGTTTCTTACCGTTTCAGCTATCAGAGAGCTGGATCAAATTATTTCCAAAATGGGAGGTGCTAGTGGCAGTCCTTATCATTTAGCAGGCTTAGGTGATCTGGTCACTACAGGTACGAGTAAGACTTCGCACCACTATGGCTTAGGTCGAAAATTGGCAAGAGGTGAATTGCAAGGAATAGAAGGTGAAGGTATTAACACCTTGAATATGGTCGAAAAATACCATTTGATTGATAGAGCCGTCTATCCTTTGTTTAACCTGATGCATCACATCGTTACAAATCCACAAGATGTGGAAGAACAATTCGATGCTTTTTTAAAACAGGGCCATGACACATGAGCAGCTCCAAAGAGTGTGAATGTTCTTAATTCAATTTGCCTGTAACAAATATGGAAAATAAGTCTTTATATCTGGTTCTGGATCAGGGTAGTCATGCCAGTCGGGCTATTGTATTCAATGCACGAGCAGAGAAAATAGCCGAGTCGAGCTCAGAAATTCAGACTTTCAGGCAAGCAGACAGAGTCGAACTGGATGCCAGCCAGCTTCTTGACAGTCTAAAAACAGTCGCTTTGGACGTTTATGAACAAATTGGCACTGATCGAAGCCATTTAAAAATAGCCGGCCTTGCTACGCAACGTTCAAATATTGTGTGCTGGCGAAGAAGTGATTACCTTGCATTAAGTCCGGTTTTAAGCTGGCAGGATCGTCGCGCAGAAGACAAATTAAAGGATATCGATTATCCGCTTATACAAAGTAAAACAGGCTTATTTGCTAATGCTCACTATGGAGCAAGCAAGATGGCATGGTGCCTTGAACATATTCAGGAAGTTAAAAATGCAGCTGAGATGCATGATCTTTGTATAGGGCCCATGGCCAGTTATCTGGCGAGTCGCTTAACAAACAGTGAAGCACTGGCTGATCCCGTTAACGCCTCTCGTACCCTGTTATGGAATATACATAACAAGAGCTGGGATGATGATTTATGCAAACTCTTCGGAATAGATAAATCATATCTTCCTAACTGTGTTACATCTGATTACGGATTCGGATTTTTATCATTGGGCAAGCATGAGATACCACTACAAGTTGTTGCCGGCGATTTATCCGCCGCTGCATTTTTGAATGGGACTCCACTTGATAATACGGCATATGTCACTCTTGGAACGGGCGCCTTTGTGCAACGAATTATCAACCAACCTGGTTCACATTCTCCCTTGCTTGATGGAGTACTCTGGAGCTCTGAGGATAAGGAATTTTACAGTCTTGAAGGCACCGTAAATGGAGCTGGTAGTGCTATTAGCTGGTTGGTAGAACAACATGGCATTACTGAGAGTAAATTTTTCCAGCAAGTGGAGCAATGGCTTGAAGAGGTACAGACTCCTCCCCTGTTTTTAAATGCTGTATCAGGGCTTGGTTCACCCTTATGGTGTGCGCATGAAAATTCCAGATTCGATCAAGACGCAAACTTGCCAGAGCAAGCTGTGGCAGTGCTGGAGAGTATTATTTTTTTATTGATCTTAAACATGGAAGTCATGCATGAAATTCTTCCCAAGGCTCAAGGTATCAGTGTTAGCGGAGGGCTGGCGAATCTAAAGGGATTTTGTCAAAAGCTGGCTGATATAAGCGGTTTGAAAGTACAGCGTAACGATGAAACAGAAGGAACCGCACGCGGACTGGCCTACCTCCTCACAGACTGTAACGGAGAATGGCCAGTGAGTTATTCGATTTTCAAACCCGCAACAGATACAGAGCTGGCGAACAGATATTCAAACTGGATACAGTTTGTCAGAAATAACGTAAGTGAAGACTGCCTTTACTTTCAAAAAAAGTAATATTAAATGCACCGTTTTCTTTCCTTCATCCCTTCATTCCTTCTTTCTTTCCTTCTTTCCTGTCGTGAAATTACTGATGACCTCAGGGATAAAGCTTACCATCTGACAGAAAGCTTTCATTAAATGGAAATACCACATCTGAATCTGGCTGGCATAGACGCCCATTTTTTTCGGGACAATCAATTCTTTTTATAATATCCCTGATCACGTTTAGTCTTGCCATTTTTTTATTGTCTGCCTTTACAATATTCCATGGCGAGACGTTACTGTGAGTTCGACTTAGCATCTCATTTCGTGCCGCACTATAGTCTTTCCAATGTTTGATTGCAGACTGATCGATCGGGCTTATTTTCCATTGCGTCAGTGGATCTTCACTGCGCTCCTGCAGCCGTTTTTTCTGTTCCTTAAGGCTGATATCCAGGTAGTATTTAAATAGTATGATGCCTGAGCGAATTAACAAATCCTCAAATTCATTTACCGTATTCATAAATGTTTCGTACTGACTATCCGTGCAATAATCCATGACCCTTTCGACTCCCGCCCGGTTATACCAGCTGCGATTAAACAGCACCATCTCTGCATCAACAGGAAGGTGCTGTACATAACGCTGAAAGTACCATGCTCTGTCTTCACGCTCGGTCGGTTTGCCCAGGGCAACGACTCTTGTTTCTCGAGGGCTTAAATGCGCCGTGATACGTTTTATAAGGCCGTCTTTTCCGCTTGCATCTCGCCCCTCAAACAATATAAGCACGCGATAATTAGTATCGATGATATGTCGTTGCACTTTTACCAGTTCCACCTGTAAAGCGCGCAATGTTTTTTTGTAATCTGATCGATCTTTTTTCAACTGTTTACCTTCGTATAGCTTTTTATAATTCGCATATCATTCCAGGCAGGCATGCAGCCACAATTCCCTGCAATGTTTAAGTAAATGTTTTATTTTATTGTCAAATAATCTATAAATCTCATCGTATGTCTTTGTATTTTCTGAAGCCTGATCAGTTCCGGCTTGTTGCTGGACCCATTGTTTCAATACATGCATGTCATTAACTTCGCCAAGGGTTTTACCCAGCTTTTCAAATATATTAGCGGGCAACAGAGACTTATTATCAGCTCCACTTATAATTTCATTCTGGAAATATAAATATTTCACTTTTTTACGCCATTTATGCAGTTTTTCCAGATCATTTTTCTTAAATACCCTGGTGCCTTGTTTGCATATTTTCGCCAGTTTATCCTTTACATAGACATGTATACTCTTCACTGCTATGTCTTTATCCGGCAGTTGCTGATAGTCATTCTGAATATTATGACAAATCTTTTTTATTGCATTGATGTCAAGCTTCTGTTGTTCTGACCGTGCTGTAATTAATTTTACCGTATGCATTAATAACAATTTTATATCGTTATTACTATTATCCTGCATAATACTATCCAGCAGCGGCAGCAGCACATCCCGATCTCTTCGTGCAGATAACAGGTGACTTAATAACTTCAGGTAAGGCACTAATTTGACTTTATCCAGTGGCAATCCCACCAGGGCATCAATTAACTTTACACGGGCAAGTGACCTTTTAATGCTTACCCGGACCTCATGCACCATTTCATGTGATATTTCATGCGTGACAGGAATCACTTCCGAGAGCAGACCCCAGACAGGCTCTAATGCTTCATTTATTAACTCTTTAGTCGAAAAGAATTTCATATGACGCTCTAGATTTCAGAATAATCTGTTGATGTTGTCAACAAGTTAACTATTTTAGGAAAATATAATCCACCTGTTAACTAACTAATGCATGGATCAGAAAGTAGTTACAAAACACATAGTTTTTCAGATTGGAACAACATTTTGAGGGTGATAATACTTTAAGCCCTGGTCTTGCGTTGAAATGTTTATTGGACTGTGGATTCAAAGTATCTCTTGCGAAACCCATTCTCTTAAAAATAAAAAAGCCGCCGGCTGTTCACCGGCGGCCTTCTTTTACTGCTTAAAATAAACTGACTAATTCGTAAGAATTAGAAAGTCATTCTTGCACGTACCCCATAAGTTCTGGGTGCACCATAGCCGATCCAACCTGCTCTGGCTGAAGCGATATACACATCATCAGTCAAGTTGCGGATATAAAACTGAAGAGTCCAGTCATTTTTATCATAGGCTAAAGTGAAATCAGTGAGATCCCTTGCATCATTACGATAGTAATCCGTTTGAATTACGTTTGACCAGCTCTCATCAGTATGAGAGAAAGCCAAGCGTGGAGTCAACGTACCACCAGCGAATGGAATCTCATAATCTATTGCAATATTATAAGAAAGATCCGGGGCTTGAACTTGTGGCTGACCACTAAAGCTAACCCAGTACGGATCATAATCAAAACAGTTACCGTTCGGGATGGTATTGCCTGGATTGCTTGGATCCGCTACTCGAGCTGTAGCTGCTGTAGCAGGATTATTATCACCATAGGTGGTCACTGTGCCAATGCCACACTGTGGCAACCAGTCCAATGCGCCACCCAGGTCATTTTCAGCAAAGCGTGGTATTGCATCTTCATTGATAGTTCTGATGCCCTCAACTTCTGAGTCATTAAATGCTACTGAGAAATTAATACCAAAATTGCCTAAGAAGACCTGACCAGAGGCTTCAATACCATTGATGGTTGCATCACCGATATTGGAGTTAGTCGTATCTGCACCAGTAGGATCACCGATGTTGAACGCACTACCCTGAAGATCAGAGTAATCCATGAAATAGAAATTCAGATCTCCGGTAAAGAGTCCATCAAACAAGGAACCTTTCCAGCCAAACTCGATATCATTGATATCCTCTGGTTGTACACCAGTACCCTGATGAGTACCTGCTTTATACCCTTTCGCATAGAAAACGTATAAGAAGTCGGTGTCAGTCGGCGACCAGTTCAAACCAATCTTGTAGGTAGGCACTTCAGTATCAACATTTTTTAGCTGAATGTCTGATGTGTTAGCAACAACCACCCTACAACCGTAATTTGGTGCAGTACCAACGACTCCTGCTGTTCCGCCAGTCGTTTGCGGATTCAGGAATTCCTGACCTGTCAGACCATAGCGCAGACAAGTGTCATAAGAACCAGTTGGAGCAGATGCGAGTGGTTGACGACGAATCACTTCGGTATCACGCCAGCTATCATCGACATTCCAGCGTGCACCCACTGCCAACTCAAGTTCATCATTGATATCAAAGGTATATTGTCCAAATACAGCCTGGTTAACCACGTTCGCAGGGGTCAAAACAAAGTCAGTAGTGGTTGGCACGGCAAGATCTCCACAGGGAACATGAGTGCCATCAGGCTGCCATCCACATTGCTCATTAGCGGAAGCATGGTTGCTGAACAGAACTGGCGTAGTTCGTTGTTGTCTGAACGCACCAACAATCCAGTTGCCTCTGCTACCGTCATCGGCAGAAGTCAGCGAAATCTCATTGGTCCAGGAGCGGTTATCAGGTCCCAACTGGAACGTATCAGGTATGATAGGTACTCGAGTGCTTAGGTTTCCGGCACCGGATGACGTCGAGTTTACATAAAGCTTGTTGTAACCTGTATTGGTATTCAAGGTCATGCCATTGGGCAATTCCCAGTCCAGAAACATGGACCACTGCTCATTTTCCTGTGCGTCAGTATTTGGAAACATTTGATAGACTTGATAGGGGTTCGCAGGACCAGGCGTATACTCTCTCCACTGTGCATAAGTGGTTACCTCAACCGGTAGTCCACTAACAGGATCTATTGTGAAACCTGTCGTTGGCTTATACTGAGGTACGCGAACGTCACCATCATGATTCACAGCATTTTGCATTACTTTAAAAGTAGCTGAGAAAGTATCACTGGGTTCCCACAATAAGCTTAAGCGTACTGAGCGGTTGTCCAGGTTGCCTACCTGAAAGGCCTCTTGGTTATTGGCCAATATAGCGCCACCCAAGTTTTGATAATAACTTCCGCGTTGTTCTGTGAGAACAGCTATACGAGCTGCCCAGGTATCACTGATCGGTAAATTAAGGGCGGCTTCCACACTATTCATGCGATAGTTGCCAAAACTACCATCAACGTGCCCATGAACGCCATCAAAGTCTGGATTGGCTGAATTAATCAGAATCGCACCACCAGCTGCGGATTGTCCGATGAACGTACCCTGTGGTCCACGTAGAACCTCAATAGTACCAACGTCAAAGAAAGCACCGTTAAGCCCCATTGGCTCACCATGTACCAAGCCATCGTTTACAATCTGTACACCCATTTGCACATCAGGTGAGAATACACTGGTACCAACACCCCTGATATTCACATCACTACCCACCCCGTTATCCTGAATCTGGATACCAGGCATGGCATTTTGCAGGTCTCGAACTTCTCTTATGCCGTTTTCGCGCAGTTGTTGTCCAGTGAAAACTTCCATGGAAATAGAAGTTGTTTGCTCTGTGGCATCGCGACGTTCAGCCGTTACCACCACCTCTTCGATAGTCCTTTGCGCAAAAGCACCGGTTGGCACTATTAACGCAACAGCAACAGCCGCAGCTATTGATGAGCTTAACTTATGTTTTTTATGCATTTTTGATAGATACATCTGGGATCCCCTTAGTTTTTGATTGTTATTCTTACTTTCTTATTTTTAGGGTTTTGCACTACCTATAACATGCAAATATATTGCAAGAATTATGGATAGCCTGTTGACCTTACTACTTCTTTTCTAAAGAAACAAGAAATTATGATTTAAACAAGGAAGAGGTGGCGCCTAGTTGACTTTCCTAATTATTCAAAACCTGAGATTTCAACAGTAGTATCACAACTTTTCAGTACAATTAGGGGCCTAGCAAACCAACAATAGCTTTTCTATGTCTGAAAGTGATTCATCATAAAAATTGTCTGAATTTTCTTAAAAAACTGACCTGGATTACAGGTTTAATACTGTTTTTACCATGAAGCAAGGTATTACCGAATCTCAAGGTAAATGAAGGTGACAATTATTGTAAAAAATGACTTTTGAGAATTCTGGCTCTTGATTTATTTTAAATAATATCTATATAAATCAGATAGTTGAGAATTATAGACAGGTTATAAGAAGAGAAACTGAATACCAGCTATAGGCGCAATTAATGGAGGGAAATATGGGATTTGAGCCCTCGCTACCTTCAGGTATACACACTTTTCATGGGAGTTTGCATGCTACTGTCATGAGGGGTTGCATGCTACTGGCCGCCTCCAAGGCCACGAGGACCAAAGTACTTATCTAAATTGCAATATTTGAAAAAGGCTTTAGTGGTGTAGGGAGTCTTCAACAAAAACTGTCCCCTTATAAATAAGAAAGCCATCGGCTTTACACCGATGGCTCTCGTTTGAACATCAAACTATCTAATTCGTAAAAATTAGAAGTTCATTCTGGCACGCAGACCATAAGTTCTAGGTGCACCATAACCTATCCAACCATCTCTAGCTGATGTGATATATACATTATCAGTTAAATTACGGATATATAACTGAAGAGTCCAGTCATCTTTATCAAAGTCCAGAGTGAAATCAGTTAAATTCCTTGCATCATTACGGTAGTAATCGGTTTGAATCACGTTTGAATAGCTCTCATCGGTATGTGAGAAAGCCAGGCGTGGCGTCAACATTCCACCAGCAAATGGAATCTCATAATCTATAGCAAGATTATATGAGAGTTCAGGGGCTTGGATTTGTGGTTGACCACTAAAGCTAACCCAGTAAGGATCATAATCAAAACAGTTGCCATTCGGGATGGTATTGCCTGGATTGGATGGATCCGCGACTCGTGCAGTAGATACTGTAGCTGGGTTGTTATCACCGTAGGTAGCAACAGTGCCTAAACCACACTGGGGTAGCCAGTCCAATGCGCCACCCAGGTCATTTTCAGCCCAGGCAGGTAATGCATCCTCATTGATTGTTCTGATACCTTCAACTTCTGAATCAGAATAAGCTACTGAGAAAGAAATACCAAAGTCGCCTAAAAAGACGTTGCCCGAAGCTTCAATACCATTGATTGTCGCATCCCCTATATTGGAGTTAGTAGTATCTGCACCAGTGGGGTCACCAGTATTGAACGCACTACCCTGAAGATCAGAGTAATCCATGAAATAGAAGTTCAGGTCTCCGGTAAAGAGTCCATCAAACAGGCTGCCTTTCCAGCCAAACTCGATATCGTCGATATCTTCAGGCTGAACACCGGTACCCTGGTGAGTACCGGCTTTATACCCTTTCGCATAGAAAACGTATAAGAAATCGGTGTCAGTCGGTGACCAGTTCAAGCCAATCTTGTAGGTAGGCACTTCGGTATCAACATTCTTGTTCTGAATATCGGAAGTGCTCGCAACAACTACCCTGCAACCATAGTTTGGTGCAGTACCAACAACTCCTGCAGTACCGGAACTGGTTTGGGGACTCAGAAATTCCTGACCTGTTAATCCGTATTGCAGACAAGTCTCATAAGAACCGGTTGGAGCAGCTGCCAGTGGTTGACGGCGAATAACCAGGGTATCACGCCAGCTGTCATCCACATTCCAGCGAGCACCTACCGCCAGTTCGAGTTCATCATTTATATCAAAGGTGTACTGCCCGAATACCGCCTGGTTAACTACGTTCGCCGGAGTCAGGACAAAGTCGGTAGTACTTGGTACGGTAAGATCGCCACAGGCTACATGAGTACCATCTGATTGCCATCCGCATTGTTCATTAGGAGAACTTGGGTTGCTGAACAGAACAGGTGTGGTTCTTTGTTGTCTGAATGCACCAACAATCCAGTTACCTCTGCTGCCATCATCTGCAGATGTCAGCGTTATTTCATTGGTCCATGAACGGTTATCAGGACCCAGCTGGTATGTGTCAGGTATAATGGGCACGCGAGTACTTGAATTGCCAGTTCCATTTGATGCAGTCGAGCGTACATAAAGTTTGTTGTAGCCAGTATTCGTATTGACAGTCATGCCATTGGCTAATTCCCAATTCAATGCCATTGACCACTGCTCATTTTCCTGTGCGTCAGTATTTGGCCACATTTGGTAGACTTGAAAAGGGTTGGCAGGACCAGGTGTGTACTCTCTCCACCGGGAATAAGTCACTACTTCAACCGGGAGTCCAGTAACCGGATCCACCTGGTAACCTGTTGTAGGTTTATATTGTGGCACCCGAACATCACCATCATGGTCTACAGCATTTTGCATTACTTTAAACGTGGCTGAGAAGCTATCGCTAGGTTCCCACAATAAACTTAAACGTACTGAGCGGTTATCCAGACTGCCTGGTTGAAACGCTTCTTGATTATTGGCTATTACCGCGCCACCGAGGTTTTGATAGTAGCTTTGACGTTGTTCACTAAGAACAGCTATACGAGCTGCCCAAGTATCAGAGATGGGTAAGTTAAGAGCAGCTTCCAAACTATTGGATCGATAGTTACCCAGCTTGCCATCAACGTGCCCATGAATACCATCAAAGTCTGGATTGGCTGAGTTAATCAGAATCGCTCCACCAGCTGCAGATTGCCCAATGAAAGTACCCTGTGGTCCTCGTAAAACCTCAATTGCGCCAACGTCGAAGAATGCGCCATTAAGTCCCATCGGCTCGCCGTGTACCAATCCATCGTTTACAATTTGTACACCCATTTGCACATCAGGTGAGAAAACACTGCTACCAACACCCCTGATATTTACATCACTACCAAGACCGTTATCCTGAATCTGGATGCCGGGCATTGCATTTTGCAGATCACGAATCTCACTTATTCCACTTGAGCGTAGTTGTTCACCAGTGAAAACTTCCATGGAAATGGAAGTTGTTTGTTCTGTAGCGTCACGTCGCTCAGCCGTCACAACCACTTCTTCAATAGCTCTTTGTGCAAAGGCGCCAGTTGGTACTATTAGAGCAACAGCAACAGCCGCAGCTATTGATGAGCTTAGAGTATGTCTTTTATGGTTCTTTGATAAATACACTTATATTTTCCCCTTATTTCTCTAATGGAATTGCAATTTAAAACAGATTATCAATTATCCTGGCCCTTAGCTTTTAGCTAAATATTTTGGGTAATTAATAAAATGCGCGGGCATATTCAACTGTAATTTATTGTGTGACAAGTGATTTTACCATGAAAATAAGGAATTAATTGTCAGGTATTTTTGTGTCAGAAATATGGACGTGCACATTTGCCAGATGCGACTTTATATGCTTAGTTCCAGGCAATCATTTGTATAGTATCTACTATGTGGATTAGGCTCTGAATTCTCTTGATGTTTGAAGCGGAATTTGATTTATTAATGAGATAATTTACCAGAAAGTTCCCTCCTTTTTATACATAGGGCCAAGCAATGCCAGACAGAAATAACACGCATATTTAGCTTTAAAAGTTCAATTGCATATCGAAAGAACTGATCTAATTACTTTAGATTTTGATCGACTCCCCTGTTGAAAATAATCCTTTATGCACAAAAGCAGCCCATCAAATAGTTCGTGCTGAAGACGGGTTAAATCCAATATTTAAAAAGCTATAAAGATGAAAGGTGACTCGACTAATTGTGGCATTATGAAAAGATTATGAAAAAAATGTGAAGTATAAATAGTTTGTTAATAATGAAGAAAGTCTGAAATATCTAGCTACAATTATACTAACGGGATCGACAAGTAACTTGACAAATTTGGCATATAGGTTAATCAGCATATCGAAGCGAGTCTATAGTGCCATCGCTTCTCTGAAGAAGTATTATTTCGGTTCAAATAGTTAACATGTCGATACCGTTCAACTAGTGCTGACGCCGAAACCACGAGGACAAATATAAAAGACTTAATTTAGATTTGGCGGCGTGTGGAGTCTGTAGCGAAACCTGCTCGGTATTTCCCTAATAACAGGGTAAAAAACAGGGATTTTAATAACTAAATGTACTGCTCTCACTAACTAATTTAAAACTATCCAACAGTTTCAATATGTTACACAATTCTCAACTCTATCCCCTTAAAATTAACAGGGAAAAACAGGGAATTATTCAGATAGAGCTAAGTTATCAATGTTTTCTTATCGCAGTTGTTGATTACTCTGATAAACACCAAAATGGACAAATGGCGCTATACCCCGTTGTCCTGGTCTGACATTGTCAGGCACGCGATGTCTAACTGGCGTCAAACTTTTAAGGTAAACCGCAATGGCATAAGCATCATCATTTTTAATATCTGCATAGCTGGGCCACGGCATTACCGGGACAGTCTGGGAATTATGATTATCCAAACCGCTTTTTACCATGGTCACAATCTGCCCAATACTCCAACTGCCAATACCTGTTTCCATATCAGGAGTCAGATTGCCTGGATACACAATTCCCGGGTTACGTATAGCCAGGGGGTTTGAATAAGCTATCCCAACATCTGATCCAGCCAACAGCTGGCTCGATTCGGGAACGCCCACCAGGGCTCCGTTGGTATGGCAACTACCACAGCCCAATAACCCCACCATATACTTGCCATTGGCGACGATTTCATCAGGAAAGCTCATTGCCGGGTCAGGGTTTGGAGTTTCCAAAATAGTGGCCCTTTCCAGTTGGGCATAATCATCCAAAGGGTTATAGGTATTAGCGCAGCCAGAAAAAATGAGGACCACTGAAGATATTTTCATGATATCTATAAAATAGAAATTTTTCATAGTCAGAACCCCAAAAATGATACTGACAAGTTAACTTCATAAATTTGATATATTAAACTAATGAATACATCACATAGACTATATAAGAGCCATCGCTTCTCTTCTGAAATCATGCAATATGCCGTTTGGCTTTATTTTAAATTCAATCTAAGCCTCCGAGATATAGAGGATCTACTTACTGAACACAGAATCCAAGTATCCTATGAAGCTATCAGGCTTTTGTGTAATAAATTCAGCCCTAAATACGATAAGAAATTAAGAAGAAGACATCAAGGCTACGGAGATACCTTCTATCTGGATGAAGTGTTTATAAGAATCAATGGTCAACAAAACTATCTTTGGCGAGACATTGATCAGGATGGTGAAGTTGTTGATAAATTTCTTCAAAAACGCCGTGATGGCCCCGCTGCGAAGAGATTCTTTTAACGGCTTTTAAAGAAAAACAAAGGGGTGCCTAGAAAGATTGTAACGGATAAATTGCGAAGTTACGGTGTTGCACACAGATATCTAATTCCATAAGCAATCTACGATACTTCACAATATGCCAATAATCGTTCTGAACTCTCACATCAACCAACTAAGGTAAGAGAACCTGGAATGAGAAAGTTTAAATCAATCGATCAAGCACAGAGGTTTTTGGAAACATATGCTGCTGTTTACAATTTATTTAACTTGGGACGTCATTTGGTTTCTGCAAAGAATTATTGATATTTTAGATTGCGCGGCTTTGCATCTTGGGAAAAGTCAGTAGCAATATAGATATAAAATTTAATATTGTATATCGATTTAAGACGTAAACTTGTCAATACCAATTAACACTTTAACTCGTCAATCCCCTTCAAGTGCAGGGTACGCTATTTCTTCAACTTGAAGTGCAGATAAATAACTGAACTTAATATCGCCGCAAAAAAACACCATATAGAGAAAAAGGCAGTGGCTTGAATCCAGTACGCTACTATGGAAAGCAGCAACGCCAGAACGCCGAAAAGATTGATTATCTTGTGGCTCGAAAAGAGGGGGGCGATAGTTGTGGCTGCAAGATAGAGCATCATCACCGGAATCTGATAAAAATGGGGTGAAACATACACAATATGGTCATCGACTTCAGACCAGACAGGAAATTTTACAATCATGTATAGCAGGTACAAACCGACCGCAATTCCGATGAAAAGGAATGCCAATATCGCCTTTTTGCGCCAGCCTACTTGTTCCACTAATCCGATGGAGAATGGCACAAATATCGGCCACAGCACGTGCGAGAACAGCGAAAATGCATATGTCATGCTCACATTGAGCACCGGAGCCTCAAATCGAAATGAGAGCCATAACATTCCTTCGAGGAGTTGCTGAACCCCGAACAAAACCGGGAACATCGCTAGTGGAATCTCCGCCTTTCGCTTCGCCTTCTTCATCGTTACAATACCGAGTGCGGATAACGAACCTCCAGCGATAAAACTTGCCGTTGCTGAAAAACACATAGAACCTGTCTCCTTTTAACCCGGATCGGACCGGCCTGCACTTGCAGTCTCGATACTTCACGCATTTCCTGGTTACTGTGTGAGCGCCACCAGCGCAGCATCGACGATGATCTGTGCCTTCGCTAAAATGCGCCGCAAACCAGCCGCACTCCGTCAACACCTTCAACCCACCGATGGGTACGCCATTGCCAGGTGCCTGGGTGAGAGTGCTCCGTATATTTTAACTGGCCAGTTCTGTTGACGTTATCTGCTGTGGTGATAGCTGCGCTAGCAATCGTTTTTGTTCCGGAGTCGCGGGCACCTCAACCCGATCGTAAACCGGCGCGCCGAACTCTCCACGATAGCGCCTTCGTTGTGGAGTGCATTGACATCATCAACACTACGGTTGTACACCACACACTCGTGCCCTCCCCCGCATCAATCGGGGCACCATATTGCTGCCCATATGTCCCAAGCCCACCATGCTAGTCTGCATCTTGTTTCTCCTTGATTAGACTCGCACAGATTACTTTTCATCATACCCACCAAACGTGTAACGCATTATTGTTAATCCTTTGCGTGGAAAATAAGATCGTGTCACGGCCACTGGGGTCATGATCACTCGCGTTCCCAGATGCCACGCATCTGTAAATACATGAATGATGCCGTCCAGCCAATCAATACCAGCCCGGTCAGCGCCTCCATTCCGGCCATAAAACGCAACGGCCCCGATGGCACCAAGTCACCATAGCCCAGCGAGCTATAGTTGGAAAAAGAGAAGTAGATACATTCAGCAAAGCTGGGAGATTGACTGCCAATAATCGCGCCATATTCAGCGCCAGCAATCAACCAGTAATAGACCAAACCGAACATCATCACCTCTAGCACGTGCGCAAACAATAAACCACATATCAGGATCGACAAATGCCAGCGATGCCAGGCATCGTGTCGATGCAACCAGTCGCCTGCGCGTCGCATGACCCGCATGGCCTCGTAGTGCAGAATGACGCAGAAAATAATCAGCATCAGGGTGACGCTCAGAGTGATCAGCATGCGCAGCGCCTGTGGTTTTTTTCAATAAGATGAATGACCATCTTCCTTTGCCTTTGCCCGCAAGAGATATTTTGTACCAGCGAAAACAAGTAGCATGGCAAGTGACGAGACCACCACCAGCATGTCGGACTGTGCCTTCACCAGATAATGACAAATTAACTCTCCATAGTTGATAATTCAACTCATGAATACATCAAAAATATTCAGTTAGCTTGTCAATATTTTAACTATTGTACGATTTCATTTTCGAGAATACGGTTTTCTTCAAAGCCATCCAAATTCAAGATGGTTGTAGTCGCAATATTTTGCAAGGATGTTTCGGTAAGGAATGCCTGATGACTTGTTATTAGAACATTGGGAAATGTCATGAGGCGAGTGATAGTGTCGTCCTGAAGAATGTCTTCCGAATGGTCTTCAAAAAAAAGGCCCGCTTCTTCTTCATATACGTCCAATCCAAGATAACCTATCTTTCCGCTTTTTAAATTCCGGATTACATCTTTGGTGTTCACCAGCGCGCCCCGGCTGGTATTTATAAGCATTACACCTTCCTGCATCAATTCCATACAGGAATTGTCGATAAGGTATTTTGTTTGATCAGTGAGCGGGACATGCAATGTGATAATATCGGATTGCTGGCACAGCGATTTACAATCTGTATATTGAACATGATACTTCTCTTTCAATTCTTCATTTTCAATCGCGTCAAGTCCCAAAAGCCGGCAACCGAATCCGTGCAAAATACGCGCCACAATGGCACCAATTTTACCAGTACCGATTATTCCCGCAGTTTTGCCGTTCATATCGAAACCGGTTAGCCCATCTAGCGAAAAATTTTGTTCCATGACACGATAATGTGCGCGTATCAGCTTTCTGTTCAAGGCAAGTATTAAGGCAACGGTATACTCCGCAACCGAATAGGGAGAATAGGCTGGAACTCTTGCCACTCGAATGCCAAGCTGCTTGGCTTTTTTCAGATCAACATTGTTGAATCCGGCAGAGCGCAGAGCAATAAATCGAACTCCATTTTGATGCAATATTTCAAGAACCTCTGCAGACGCATCATCACTCACAAATAGACTTGCTGCATCGAAGCCTCTACTCAAAGGTGCTGTATGTGCAGACAATTTCACGTCGAGATATTTTATTTCGTGTTTGCCGGCGTTAGCGCTTTCGAAGTAGGATTTCTCAAATTTGTGGAAGCTATAGACGACTGTTTTCACAATATAGGTTTCACTTTACCAGAGTTTTCCATCTCTGCAGCATTAATATTTTTTATCCCATTTAGTAATGCATCCGGGTTAAAAGAGATGCTGTCGATACCGCACTCAACTAGAAAACGGGAATATTCTGGATAGTCGCTCGGCGCCTGGCCGCATAAACCAATTTTTATACCGGCAGATTTGGCTTTCTCGATGGACATTCGAATAAGCTGCATGACAGCGGGATCGAATGGAGAGAATATTTCACTGAGTAATTCCGAATCCCGATCAGCACCCAGTGTCAGTTGCGTTAAATCGTTTGAACCAATAGAGAACCCATCGAAATGTTTGGCGAATTCTTCGGCGAGCAAGGCGTTGCTAGGAATTTCTACCATCATATATAACTGTAAGTCATTTTCTCCTCTTGCCAGGCCCTGTTCGTTCATGAGTGCAATAACACTCGTTGCTTCATTAACGGTTCGCACAAATGGCACCGTCAGTTTCACGTTGGTAAAACCCATATCATCGCGCACCATCTTCATAGCCTGGCACTCCATTTCAAAGGCTTCTTTATACAATGGATGGTAATATCTCGACGCCCCCCTGAAACCGATCATCGGATTTTGCTCTTCCGGTTCAAAGCTTTTTCCACCAATGAGGTTTGCGTACTCATTGGATTTGAAGTCACTCATTCTCACAATTACGTCTTTGGGAGAAAACGCCGCCGCAATAGTTGCAGTTGCTTCTGCCAGCTTTTGAATGAAATAGTCCTTTTTATCGGGATAATGATGAGTCAGCTCTTCAATCTCATTCTTCACACCGGCATCAGCCAACTTATCGAAGTGATGCAGAGCCATCGGGTGAATCCTGATCACGTTATTGATGATAAATTCCATGCGCATCAGCCCAACACCGCTATTTGGAAGCACGGAATATCTAAAGGCTTTGTCAGGATGGGCGAGGATCAGCATGATCTGAGTCTGAGGTAATTCGATTTTACTGATGTCGATTTCCTGCTCGTCCCAGCTTCCCTTACCCTCATAAATGTAGCCGGTATCGCCCTCGGCGGTAGAAATGGTAATTACTTGCCCGTCCTGAATAACTTTTGTGGCATTACCGGTTCCAACGATGCCCACAGCACCGACTTCCCGGGCCACGATTGCTGCGTGGGAGGTTCTTCCCCCCTGGTCGGTGACAATGCCAGCAGCTTTCTTCAGAATCGGATCCCAGTCCGGGTCGGTTCGTCTTGTGACCAGTATTTCACCTTTGTTCAATTTATCAATTTCTTTGGGAGAACTGAGCAGCCTTGCGATTCCAGAGGTTATGCTGTTACCCAGGCCAATTCCCTGACAGAGTAATTTGCCTTTTTCCTTAATTTGATATTCCTTAAATATGCCTTTGCTTTTCCGCTGACTATGAACTGTTTCCGGACGTGCCTGAACAATGAATATTTGATTACTAATACCGTCCTTTGCCCATTCGATATCCATATGCCCTTTGTAATGCTCCTGAATAATTACCGCCCACTTTGTCAATTGCACTACTTCCTCATCATCGAGGATATATTGCTGCTGGCGTTCCAGTGGAGTTTCAAGGTTTACGATTGCATCTTCGGGTTTTACTATTTCGGAAAGCTCCTTCTCAGCATAGATCATGGTTTGTTCTTTACTGCCCAATTTTCTTGAAATAATGGGTTGTTTTACCTTGCCGATGGCTGATTTATACACTAAAAATTCATCTGTATTGACATTCCCCTGCACCACATTTTCGCCTAGTCCCCAGGATCCTGCAATTAGAGCCACTTTATCAAATCCGGTGTCTGGATCCAGTGTAAACATTACGCCAGCACAGGCTTCGTCTGATCGAACCATGATTTGTATACCGATGGATAAAGCGACTTTCATATGATCGAAGCCGTTGTCCGCCCGGTATTTTATTGCTCTGTCAGTAAAGAGTGATGCATAACAACGGTGGCAGGCCATTATCAGGTTCTCTTCGCCTTGTACATTCAAATACGACTCCTGCTGTCCTGCAAAACTTGCGGTTGGCAAATCTTCTGCTGTCGCACTGCTGCGAACCGCTAATGAAACAGTTTTTCCTGACCGGCCCTCCAATTGGCTATATGCGGAATTAATCTCATCACTTAACTCTTTTGGGAATGAGGCATCAAGAAACAGCTGTCTGGTTTTTGCGCCAATTTCAGATAAGTTGCCAAATGTGTTGAGGTCAAGCTGTGCAAGCAGTTCCGTGAGTTTTGGAACCATTTCATCACCACTTAGGAAATTCCAATATCCCTCGCTGGTTACGGCAAAGCCGTCCGGTACCATGATGCCTTTGGAAGACAGTTCGGAAAACATTTCACCGAGTGAAGCGTTTTTACCACCAACAAGTGCAATATCTTTTAAATGAATTTCAGAAAAGTTTTTTATCCAGTTCATGCCAAGTAGTTCCTGTTCAGATATTATTCTGTTGATTTATTCGCATTCATACCAGCAACCCTTAATACTGTGCAGACTTGATGCACATGTTGTTCTCACTTCATTACGATTACGAAATTTCGCAGATTTCTCCATTGGTCCTAATGGACTGAATTAGCCACGCGCCGAATGAATACCTTCCAGACGCGTACGCTTTAGTAACAATGCATTGACCGCCACCAGTGCCGAACTACCAGACATGGCCAGTGCCGCCACCTCCGGGCTAACCACCAAAGGATAGAACACCCCAGCTGCCATTGGAAAGGCAATAACGTTATAGGCGACAGCCCAGAAAAGGTTCTGGTGCATTTTACGTAACGTAGCGCGCGACAGCTCAATGGCCCCCAGCACGTCATAGGGATCACTCTTCATCAGCACCACATCGGCACTTTCAATCGCCACATCCGTGCCGGCTCCGATGGCGAAACCAACATCGGCCTGGGTAAGTGCAGGCGCATCATTAACGCCATCACCCACCATGCCGACTTTCTTGCCTTGTTCCTGAAGCTCCTTGATTTTTTCCGCTTTCTGGCCCGGCAATACATCGGCGATCACAGTACTAATTCCTAGTTCCTTGGCAATGCGCTCAGCTGTGGCCTGATTGTCGCCGGTAAGCATTGCGACCTCGACACCGCGTTTCCGCATCTTCTTCACCATTGCTGCAGCAGTGGGCCGCGGTGCATCTGCAATAGCGATCAAACCGTTCAGCATCCCTCCATGGGCGATATGCACTACGGTCTGGCCTGTAGCCTGCAGCCGGGCGGCCTCCTCCTCAAGCCCTGCCATATCAACTTTTTCTTCATCCATCAGGCGACGATTACCCAGCAGCAATGTTTTCCCAGCCACCTCGGCACGGGCGCCCTTGCCCTCAATGTTGGTAAAGCCGTTCAAAGGTTCCAGCTTCAACCCCTCGGCGCGACGCAGAATTGCCTGGGCAAGGGGATGATCAGAACCCTGTTCTACCGTAGCCGCCAGAATTAGTACAGCATCCTGATCCAAAGTTGATGCTACCACCACTTCCACCACCTGGGGTTCTCCCATGGTCAGGGTGCCAGTCTTATCAAAAACAACAATATCAAGCCTGGTGGCGTCTTCCAGGGCCGAGGCATTTTTAAACAATATGCCGTTCTTCGCACCCAGGCCCGTACCCACCATCACCGCCATGGGCGTAGCGAGCCCAAGGGCATCCGGGCAGGCGATGACAAATACGGTGATGGTGAGAGTCACAGCGAACAATAGTGTTGCGCCGACCCCCCAGAACCATACCGCGAAAGTAGCTAGGCCGATGACAATGGCAATCACCACCAGCCATTGCGAAGCCTTGTCCGCCAGCAGTTGCGCCGGGGCCTTGGAATTTTGTGCCTGTTGCACCAGTTGGACGATCTGGGCGAGTGCGGTGTCCGCACCCACCTTGGTGGCGCGATATTTGAAACTGCCACTCTTGTTAATAGTCGCGCCGATCACGGCATCCCCTGGCTTTTTCGCAACCGGCATGGATTCGCCGGTGAGCATGGACTCGTCTACCTGCGACTCGCCCTCCAGCACCTCGCCGTCCACTGGAATCTTGTTGCCGGGGCGGATCACCACCACGTCATCTTTCAGCACCTCAGCCGTTGACACCTCCAGTTCCTGTCCGTCACGTAGCACTGTAGCTTTGGGCGGGGCGAGATCCATCAGCGATCGGATAGCGTCTGATGCACCGGCACGGGCACGCATCTCCAGCCAGTGGCCGAGGAGAATAAACACCAACAGCACTGCCACCGCCTCGAAGAACTGCACACCTTCGTAGAGAAAGGTCGCACCAAGACTAAACAGATAACCGGTACCCACCGACAGCACCACCAGTACCGCCATGTTGAGTACGCCGTTTTTCAGCGCGCGCCAGGCTGCCACGAAAAACGGCCAGCTAGGCCAAATGATCGCTACCGAGGCGAGGACAAACAGCCACTGATTGAGGGCCAGACCAAAGGGTGGTGGCGGTGGTGTGAACAGTCCCCCCATGGGTGAATAGATAAAAACCGGAATGGTAAAGAGCAGGCAGACCCAGAAGCGGTTGCGCATGTCGCGCGCCATTTCTTCCATGTTCATTCCTTCACCATGACCCATCTCATGAGTCATGGCGTCCATTTTTTCAGGTGGAGTTTGTTCCGAGTGGTGCGGAGATGGTTCGTGCTTTCCATGTGCAGCGTGAACCTTGCTGGAAGAGATCTCCGCAGCGGCGGCATCTGCGGGAGCACAAACATGTTTTGGCAACTGCTCACCGCTACAGTGGTAGCCGCACTCCCTCACCCCGGCCTCAATAGCAACGAGTGCAAGCACACTTTCGTCATAAACCACCGTGGCACTGCCAGCCACATAATTGACTTCCGCTTTTTTTAGCCCCTTCATTTTCAGAAGCTGCTTCTCTACACCTCGGGCACTTAGTGCCGACAACAATCCTGTTATTTCAATAGTACTGGTTTTCATCGTTTATTCCCTCGAATCTAGTTACTTGCAGTTAATCGCTATTAGCCATGATCACAACCCCGGAACAAAAGTGCACATGTTCATCCCTCATTACCAAATACTCCATTAATATCCAGAAACCGCCTAATGCACCATTGATCTATCAGCGGTTGACCGAACCTCTCTTTGTCTTCTGTCTGTATTTTTCATATGTAAATTACAAAATAACTGGCGGTATGGGGCAGCCGAGAATATCCGAGAAAGCTCTCAACAATTCGACTTCAACAGGGAGAATCTTATGATCACTCAGTGCACTGGCTGCACAGCCTTTCAACAGTTGCTGTTTGGCTTGGGGCCTCAGTTTTTCCAGTTCACCCAGAGCAAGATCTAAATCCGTGAAACTAATTTCATTATGTTTCACTAATTGCAGATCACCGACATCCAGTATTTTTGTTGCGGCACCAAAGGCTGCTTCAATGTCACTTGGAGTTTTTTGGCCAGCATAGACCATTACTGAAAGAAGCAACTCAACTTCTTGCTTAAGTTCCAGAATTTGAAAATGGCCTGTTTGCGTCTGTGCCGGCTTGGAGAAGTGAGCATCAAGATGCTTAATTAGAATTTTCTGTAATGTCCATTCCATTAAATTAACTCTTGAATCCATGTTGATCAGTGCATCCAAATTATTCCTGAAGACCTGATACTGATCTTGAGATAACTGTTTTAGTGTCGGTATAGCAATATCAATCAAGGGTAATCGAAAACCAATTTCCAATTGATTTATTTCTGACAATAATTTGCTGGTTAATACAAACACATCAGGATCGGCATGAACCTGTAAATACTTTATTTGTTTATCTCGAACCTCATTACCCTGATCCAGCAATAAGGAGTATATAAGGGCACGAGCGCCATGAGGCTCACGCGCCTCCACTTTAATGAATTCTGGTATTTCTTCAATTAGTGAACCGGCATACTTAATAGTTTCAATTTTTGGGTTACCAATTTGATCAATTGTATTCGCAACATCAATCATTGCAGCGCCGGAAAGTATTGCAGTAATATTTTTTTGTGAAATACCTCCACTCATTTTGGATTCTTTCTTAGTAAGCCCCTCATCCTCAACTGATGTGGTGTTGACGCTTACATCATATTTTCCATCCCAATGGGGATCAATACGAAGTATTCGCTTAGGTAATGGCGGGTGCGTGGCTGACAGGGACTGGACGAAACCCGAAACCCCTTGAGCAAAGAAGGCATGACTGACTTCAGATGCGCCGGGGTTTTCCACTATGGAACCAGACTCAAGCCCGCCGATTCTCTTTAATGCACCTGCAATGCCATCGGGGTTACGGGTAAACTGTACTGCTGAGGCATCTGCCAGGTATTCCCGCTGCCGACTCACTGCGGCCTTAATCAGCCCTCCGAAAAATGTGCCGGCAAAACCAATAACCATCAGACCAATAGCCAGTGCCAGTATTCCGGCCGCGCCTTTATCATTGCTGCGTCCGCGTCTCGAGAAAGAAGCAGAATAGAGTAAATAGTAGCCAATAATGCCGAGAATCAGGATACCATTCAGCACCCCTATCAAGCGGATATTGAGCCGCATATCTCCGTTAAAAATATGGCTAAACTCATGAGCAATGACACCTTGCAACTGCTCACGACTTAACTGGTCGATGGCTCCCTGAGTCACCCCGATGACGGCATCACGAGAGGAAAACCCCGCTGCAAAGGCATTAATACCCGACTCATCTGCAAGCAGATAAACTGGCGGGGCCGGGGTCCCGGAGGCTATGGCCATTTCTTCCACTACATTTAATAATTTGCGTTGATTAGGATCCGTGGTATTTCGAGGAATCAATTGTCCGCCCAGGCCTTCGGCAACCACCTTGCCACCGGCCGACAAGGCCATGATCTTGTAAAGACTGCCTGCTAGCACCACGACCGCAACACCCACACTGACTGCAGCAAAAATCTGCCAGTCTAATAGTTGCAGTAATGACTCACCGCCTTGTATTTGCTCACTGTTTATAAAACCAAACGTTAGCATCACTAGCAGATTAACCAGAATAATCAGGCTGATTACTGCAAAACCGAACAGAACAACAAGCTGAAAGGTGTTTTTTCGAACGTGGTCCTGAGATTCAAAAAAATTCATTGTAAATACCTGGAAAAAACCTCGCCTAAAATGAAACTTTTGGTGCAGCCTGTATAGCAACAGTATCTTCAAACTCCAGCAAAGCTGCATCTTGCGCATGACCGAAGCGTTGCGCAAAGAAAACTGGAGGAAATGTCTGCTTGTACGTATTGTAGGCCATCACCTGCTCGTTGAAGGACTGCCGGGAAAAGGCTACCTTGTTTTCTGTAGAAATAAGCTCTTCACTGAACTGCATCATGTTCTGATTGGCCTTGAGGTCAGGATAAGCCTCCACCACCATATTAAAATTCATCATGGCACCTGACAATTTACTTTCGGCAACACCTAGTTCCTTTATTGCATCGGCATTGCCAGGGTCGGCAGCGGCCTTTGACAACATGTTTTGTGCTCCATTCCTGGCCTGTACCACGGCCTCAAAAGTATCACGCTCATGCTTTATATAGGCTTTCGCGGTCTCAAGTAGATTGGGTATCAAGTCGTAACGGCGTTTTAATTGCACCTCGATCTGCGCAAAGGCATTTGTGTAGCGATTCTTTAATGAAACGAGTTTATTAAATATCCCGATTACATAAAAACCAGCAATCGCAATAAGCACTAAAATAATTACTAATGTAGTAGTCATCTTTTTTTCCTTTCTCCAAATTTATATGATTTATTGACGCTTTTATTTATCTTGAACTTACCAATTTAACGAATCGACAAACACTATATTCCAGGGTCACCGCTGCCACAGGATATGAGTCTCTTCCAAAGGAAGAGCCAGACCTGAGTAATATGGCACCAGCCGCGCCGTGTAATCCGTTGCCAGGCGATCAGCAGGTGCCTGCACGCTATAGACAAAGCCATTGGCAGAGCCCTCCAAGGGCCGCTCACGTTTCATTTTCTGGCGGATGGGAGTACTGCCCGCAACACCATCAGCATAAAGCTCAACCCGTACAGCTTCTGGGTCAAGACCGTCAAGATGCACCTGAACCTCAAAAACATGTCTTTTGTCATCAGTTTTCACTTGCATTTCACCAAAGCGCAACGCTTCCCATTTTTGTTCCAGGGCATTCCGCCAATCCACTATTTGTAAACCTATTGCACCCTTGTTGACGCTCCGCTCTCGGAAGGCCGCAGCCGCCGGGAGATAATATTGCTCAGTGTATTCGCGCACCGAACGGTTACTGGAATAATGTGGCGCCAAGCGGGCCATGCTTACCCGCATTTTAGCTACCCAGGCTGTAGGGATACCTTGTTCATCTCGGTTATAGAATTCTGGTACCACCTGACTTTCAAGCAAGTCATAGAGTGCTTCTGCTTCGACCGCATCCCAGACAGGGTCGTCATCATGCTCATGACCGTCTCCTAAGGCCCACCCAACATCAGGGCTATAAGCCTCCGCCCACCAGCCATCCAGCTCCGATAGGTTAATGCCGCCATTAACCAGTACCTTCATACCGCTGGTGCCACTTGCTTCCCAAGGCCGACGAGGCGTATTTAGCCAGACATCCACCCCTTGCACTAATTGTTCTGCCAGATGCATGTCATAATCACTTAGAAAAATCACGTGATTACGTACTTCGGATCTCTGAATGAAGCTCATCCATTGCTGAATCAATGCCTGCCCTGCCTTGTCGGCCGGATGCGCCTTTCCGGCCATTATTATTTGTACCGGTCGGTGAGGGTTGCTCAGCAAACGCAACAGGCGTTCCGGGTCATGGAGTAGGAGATTTGGTCGTTTGTAAGTGGCAAAGCGGCGTGCGAAACCCAGTGTCAGCGTATCACAATCACAGCAATGCTTTGCCCCTTCTACACGTTCCTGCGGCGAGCCGGAAGCGGCCAGTTGTCGGGAAAAGCGTTCGCGAGCGTAGTCAAGCAATGAATTGGAAGCTGCCATGCGAAATTGCCAAAGGCGTACATCCGAAATAAGGTGAATAGCCTTACCCATAGCTTCCGTCGGCACCAGCCAGCGATCCTTGCCACAGGCTTCTGTCCAGAGTTCATCGGCTGCCGCTGAATCCCAGGTCGGCATATGCACGCCATTTGTCACATGCCCGACTGGTATTTCATTCCTGGGCCAACGCGAAAATAAAGGGCTAAACAGCTGCCTGCTCACTTCACCGTGCAGGCTGCTCACACCATTTACCGCCCCACTGCCACGAATTGCCAGAAAAGCCATATTGAATAGTTCAGAGTCATCATCTGGATTCTGACGCCCCAAAGCCAGCAGATCATGGCAGGTGATACCAAGTTGTGTCTGTGCATAGCAGCCAAGACAATGTTCTATTTGGGCGTGTGTAAATCGATCAAAGCCTGCAGGCACAGCAGTATGAGTAGTAAAGAGATTACCCGCTCTGGTGACTGCCAGTGCAGCAGCAAAAGATTGCCCGCTGGCCTGCATAAACTTCCGTGCCCGTTCCAGAACTGCGAGCGCCGCATGTCCTTCATTCAAGTGGCAGATATCAGGTTCTATACCGAGCGTGTTAAGCAAGCGCCATCCACCAATGCCAAGGACCAGTTCCTGCATCAGACGCATCTCCGAACCACCGCCATACAACTCGCCAGTGATCCCTCTATAGGGAGGGTAGTTTGCTGCATCATTACTGTCCAGAAGGTAAAGCTTCACCCGGCCCACCTTAACTTGCCAGGTACGCAGCCAGATCGGATGACCGGGCAGGTCGAGTTTCATTCGTAACCATTCCCCATTGTCTTTACGCAATGGTGTGATCGGCAGTTGTCCAGGATCATTATAAGGATAGAGAGCCTGTTGAGCCCCGTCCTGGTCGATCATCTGACGAAAATAGCCCTGCTGATAGAGCAAGCTCACCCCAATTACAGGCACACCCAAATCACTGGCCGCCTTGAGTTGATCTCCCGCCACGTTACCCAACCCGCCCGAATATATCGGCAAGGCTTCACTCAACATGAATTCCATACTAAAATAGGCAACACAGCCGAGCTGTGATTGCGAATGGGCCTGCTGAAACCAGGCCGGGGCCTTCTCCACATCCCGCCAGGCTAGAATCAGGTCGTCAACGTTTTTACGAAAAGTCGGGTCGGCTAAAACATGCTGTAATTTCTCCCGTGACACGGTCTGCAGGACAACCCAGGGGTTTTGGGTCAACTCCCAAAGCTCGGGATCAAGCTGCCGCCACACCTGGTCAGAGGCATGGTTCCATGCTGAACGTATATTCAGTGCCAATTCGGCCAGTGAATCAAAACCCTCGATATCTGTATGGAGCAGGCCGTACAGCGCATGTCTAGCATCAGTTATATCACCCATGATTTTTCCTTCAATTTTTCAAACAAAATACTTTCCTTAAAATAAAGGCCCTGCCGGCTGAATACTCAAAAAATCCTCCGATGGCAATGGAAATATTGTAACCAGAGCAGTAATCATTACTCTCAAGCAAAGCTAGATACTGAATCCATTGTTATTACTAGGGACTAATAAAATCAGCTACAACAACCACCTTTTCCTTGCCGCTTCTGGGCAGCACCAGCTCCATCCACACTATAGCCTGCCTCCCTGACCACCACTTTAAGCTGCTCATATGACGTCATTCCCTCGTCGTATTTCACCGCCGCTTTGCCATCCGAGAGAGATACTTTCACCTCATTAACCCCAGTGATTGCTTCAAGCGCCAGTGCCACCTTGCTGGTGCAGCCGCCGCAGGTCATGCCTGCTATTTTCAAAATTTCAGTTTGCATGGTCTTTCTCCTTTCCAGAATGTTGAATAAAAATATTTCCGGGTAAAACACCTTCAGTTTGTTGCTACATCGTCTTTCACAGGTTTGCTGAATGTTTCATAAAATGTTTCTTAGGATGCTGCGCACATGCGCAACATCCAATAGCATTACTTAATGTATTTCTCAATAAGCTCCCTTGTACTTTCTACACTTACTCAGCTCAATCATGCCTTGCTTCCCACTATGTCCGGCGAACTTTCTACAGCAAGGGCATCATCGACCATTGCTTGTGCCTCCTCCAAAATTCGTCGCAGATGTTCTCTTCCCTGGAAGCTCTCTGCGTAGATTTTGTAAATGTTCTCAGTGCCGGACGGCCGCGCGGCGAACCAACCGTTGGCGGCAACCACCTTGATACCGCCGATCGGCGCATCATTACCGGGAGCACGGTCGAGTATTAACTCAACCCTCTCCCCGCCCAGTTCTGTAATCTGCATGTGTTCAGCCGAGAGTTTTGACAGCATCTTTTTTTGCACAGGAGTGGCTGCTGCCTCAACACGATCGTAAACCGGCTCGCCGAATTCGCGCACAAGCGCCTGGTAAATTTCTCCCGGATCTCGGTTCATCCGCGCAGTAATCTCCGCCGCCAGCAAAGCCGGGACGATGCCGTCCTTGTCCGTCGTCCAGACACTGCCATTGATGCGGGCAAAGGAGGCTCCTGCGCTCTCTTCGCCAGCAAAGCCAAGCGAAGTGTCAAGCAGGCCATCCACGAACCATTTGAAGCCGACTGGCACCTCGTACAGTTTCCTTCCCAGTTTCGCGCTCACTCTATCAATCATCTGGCTACTCACTACAGTTTTGCCGACCGCCGCTGCCTTACTCCATTCAGGCCGATGCTGGAACATGAAGTGGATGGCGACACAAAGATAATGATTGGGCGGCAGCAGACCCGTGCTACGGGTAACGATGCCGTGCCGATCATGGTCAGTGTCACAGGCGAAGGCAATATCGAAACTATCCTTGAGATCAATCAAGCTTTGCATGGCATAAGGCGAAGATGGATCCATGCGAATCTGCCCGTCCCAGTCGAGTGTCATAAAGCGGAAGCTTGGATCGACAACATCGTTCACCACCGTGAGATTCAAGGCATAGCGTTCGGCAATTACGGCCCAATAATGAACGCCGGCACCCCCAAGAGGATCGACACCCATACTGACGTTAGCGCCGTGAATCGCTTCCATATCCACTACATTGGAAAGATCATCCACATATGAATTAAGATAGTCATGGCGATGTGTCATGCTGGAGCGCATTGCCTTCTCAAAAGACATTCTTTTCACGTCCTTCAGACCACCTTCCATTAATGCATTGGCCCTGTCTTCTATCCAGGCTGTAACGACCTTATCTGCCGGTCCGCCATTGGGAGGATTATATTTGATTCCCCCGTTATCTGGCGGGTTGTGCGAGGGCGTGATGACAATGCCGTCCGCCAGTCCACTCTGGCGGCTACGGTTGTATACAAGTATGGCGTGAGAAATCACTGGTGTGGGGGTGTACTCATCCTTATCCGCGAGCATGACGTCCACACCATTGGCCACCAGCACTTCGAGCGCGCTGGAAAACGCCGGTTCGGACAGCGCGTGAGTGTCGATACCCAGGAACAAAGGGCCATCAATACCCTGCTGCTTGCGGTATTGACAAATGGCCTGGCTGATGGCGAGGATATGCCATTCGTTGAAGCTATTTTTGAAGGCACAACCACGATGCCCTGAGGTGCCAAATGAGACTCGTTGTGCGGGCACTGAGGCGTCGGGTATGTTGCTAAAATAGGTTGTCACCAGCTTTGGGATATTGGCCAGCATTGCTGGTGATGCCTGTTTCCCCGCCATAGGATGTATTCCCATTATGCTGAATCCCTGTCCTTGCCGCCGGTCAGAACAACCACAGACCGGGGCGAAACCTGATAATGTAATGACTGCAAAGGGCTGTCGTTTCCGAGTTCAAGAAAATCAAATGGGGCTTCAAGGCTGGTATCAATCACGCGTTGCCACTCGTTTGCTGCACCCTCCTGAATCTGAAATGTCAGTTCTTCCCAGTAGGCGTTGATCATCACATAGAGGTCGATATCCTGCTGCGATTCCCCATGCAGGGCAAAGGCGAGGCTGCGTGAATCGTGTCCCAGATCAGTATCGGAGCCAACTCCGTACCAACTGATATCCTCGCGCCAGAATCGGCTCCGTGCCAATGAGGGATGTGCCTTGCGAAACGCGATCATCCGCTTGAAGAAGCGGAACATGTCCGGGTTGGCATCCAGCCGGTCCCAATCGATCCAGCTTGTCTCATTATCCTGGTTGTAAGGATTGTTGTTTCCACCCTGTGTGTGCATGAACTCGTCTCCGGCGCGAAACATAGGCGTGCCGTTCGACAGGAATAACAGACAGCAGAAATTCTTGATCTGTTGCTTGCGCAACTTCATGACCTCCGGCGGCGCGCCCTTGTCGCCTTCCCAGCCGCAGTTCCAGCTGTGGTTTTCCTCGGCGCCATCGGTGTTGTTGTGGCCGTTCGCCTGGTTATGTTTCTCGTTGTAGGCGACCAGATCATAGAGGGTGAAGCCGTCGTGTGAGTCGATATGATTGACGCTCTGATGAGGGTGATAGGCGTTCATCCGGTCATCGGGGAACAGATCGTCGCTGCCATACAGGCGGCGCATCAGGGCCGGCACCATGCCCGGCTCGCCTTTGACGAAGCGCCGCAGATCATCCCGGTATTTGCCGTTCCACTGGCACGCCATGATCCCCGGAAACGCCCGGCCCAGTTGATACACCCCGGCGGCATCCCAGGGCTCGGCAATCAGACGCAGGTGCTCCAGATCCGGGTCGGAGGCCATGTCGCTGAGCAGCGGCACATCGTTGGCGTTGACCGAGCCGTCCGCTTTGCGGGTAAAGAGCGAAGCGAGGTCGAAGCGAAATCCATCAACATGCATCTCATTCGCCCAATGGCGCACGCTGTCAATAATCATTTTGCGAACGTAGCGGTTCGCAGTATTGAGCGTGTTGCCGGTGCCGGAGAAGTTTTCATAGGGCGCGTCCGGCCGGTCCGCCATCAGATAGTAGGTGCTGTTGTCGATCCCCTTGTAACTGTAGACCGGACCCATGTGGTCGCCCTCGCCCGTGTGATTGTAGACCACGTCAAGCACCACCTCCATATTCGCCCGGTGCAGCGCCTTGATCATGTCGCGCACCTCGTTGTGTTGCGCCTTGACCGTGTGGTCGCTGAGATAGCCACGGTGAGGGGAGAAGAAGTTCAGCGGCATATAGCCCCAGTAGTTGCCGTCGTCAGGGTCGTACTGGAACACCGGCATCAGTTCTACGACAGTAACGCCAAGGTCCTTCAAATACGGGATTTTCTCGACCAGGCCTGCAAACGTGCCGCGCGCCTCGTCCCGGACGCCGGAGTTGGGATTCCTGGTAAAACCGCCGACATGCAATTCATAGATGATGGCATCGGACTCATGCCGGGGATAATTATCGCCTTGCCAGTCGAAACCCTCGCTGTCGCCCCCAAGGACGCCCAGGGGCGCCTTGCCCGCGTTTGAACCAGGCCGGGCGGCTTTGATCCGGTCGAAAGCCGGGGGAAAGAACACGGACTTGGCATAGGGGTCGAGCAGGATTTTGTCGTGATCGAACGCGTGCCATTCGAAGCGGCCATCGAGTTTGGGCCCCTCGACGTGGTACGCGTAGTAGGCTACGTCCTTCATTGACGTAAGCGGAATACGGCAATGCCAGATCCTGCCTGTTTTATTCTTGAGATAATCGAACCGGTATTCGAATACAGGATTGACGATGTCGTTCTCGGCATAGAGCAGCAAAGTGACGCTATACGCATGCTTCGAGTAAAGCGCGAAGTTGAAGGCCTGCTCTTCTTCCAGCCTGGTCGGACCCAGGGGGAAAGGAAGGCCTTCAGCAGTCTCCCATCGTGGCGGTACTTTGGCTTCCAGGGTCATATTCACCTCTTTTCGATGTTCTTTAGCCAATGGCCTGCAGCAAAGCTTGTGACCTATACCACTGTTTACCAACTGCCCACACAATATCCGGTCTGTCGTGATCATTAGTTAAACCAGAATTGCGATTACTTTTCTTCAATGGAACCTGTCATTTCTTAAAAGACACATTGTAAATGGCTGCCACTGTCGCGCCTGTTAACCAACCCAACACAAAAATTTCAACAAGACCCATCAAGGCCTCCCACATTGGCATATCTCTGCGAATTATATTAGTAACATCAATACCGTGAAGCAGGCTGTTGAAAAACAGAATGGTCGTATCTGTCCCGGTCGTTGCCATAACGAACATGCAGCCCAAATATAAAAAAGCCAGAGTTGTGCCCACTGCCAGCGCAAACCGCTTAATATCAATGTGATTCATGGTCTGCCTCCTTATCGCCCTCACCGTGTTCGTGACCGTGTCCACCATGCCCGCCCATCATCATCAGGTGGCAGCCAAGCATGAGAACAATAAAAACAAACAGGGTGACCCCTTCGCTTACTCCAAATAGCGGCAGGATAAAAATCAGTGCCAGGGGTACCAGACAACCGATAAGCATTCTGACGGAATGATTATTCATCTTTACTCTCCTTAATCTGAGTTAAGAAATAAATCTGAACTATCGCTACTTATAAAAAATAGACACATCAACTTATCGTCGTTTGTTATTACATCCCAATTTTTAGTCAAGGCGGTTACTGTTCAATGTGGGTTTTCAACGGCTTTCATTTTTAGGGTCCCTGTGCTTAGTTTCATCTCAATTTTCCTCCACGTAAGAGTGCCTCTCATTAGGGCCTTGGATTAATTATTCGTTCTCCATCCCCGCATTATATTTACCAAGGCATGTAGCGCTATTTAACCCAGTGCGCTGGTACAGAGCTTGCTGAGCAGTCGACTTATTCTCCAGCTCACCACGTCAAGCATTGAGCACTGGCTCCTGGAAGGCGCGGCCAAAGGAAAAATTGCTCAGGGTTGCGACTCCAAGATGTGTTCATGGCATTGAGATTAGCCCCGCACCCTGACTCCTATCCGAACTTCCGTTTGAGCCAATTGTAAATCAGACAGAAAACCATTCCTCCATACGCTCCATAGAGGAAGCTCTCCACTAGCCCAAGCAGGAAGCCCCACCAGGTCAACCACTTGAAAGCAGGCAACACCTGTTCGAGAAACTCATGCATATGCAGGCTTTGAGGAGTTACCAGACCGTACACGACGCAAGTAATAAACATGACCAAAGCAGACAGCCCAAGAGCCCAGGAAACTATTTTAGTATTAAGCATAACGCCTCCATCAGTGTTGGTGCCCGGAAGATTTCTTCGGGCTTGCTTTATCTGAACCAGCGCCCGAGGCACCCGGCGTATCCTCGCTATCATGACTGTCCCCGCCATGACCTCCATGACCTCCATGACCTCCATGACCTCCATGACCTCCATGACCAAACATATGCATAGCCACGAAGGCTATGCCAAACAGTACCCACAACCAATTTTGCCCTAACCATTCCATAAACACGTTCCTCTCATCTCTTTTTAATTTAATAATTGCTAGAACTTTTTTCCTTCGACGTCTGTAAAAAACCAGAGCTGTTACAGCGAAACCATAAGAAGAACACATCATCATTTATATGCCCAATATGCCACCTTGTTTCAGACCCATCATTACACCGTACTGAAATATATTCGGCGTCTTAACGTATTATCGATATCAGGGAGTCAACTTCAGCTTCTGCCTGCAGCCAGTCATCTAAAGTTCTTTCACTCTGAAACCCATGCTTCTCTGCAAGACAATAGGCCGCTTCTGCAATCATCTGATGGCGTTGCTCTGGTGCACACTTTTTTTTACTTAAAGTTGGGGGCCTGCCTTTTGAAACGGTCTTTGCCTTTGCCTTTGGTTTTTTCTTGGCCAATGCAGCCATTTTTTTTTCCTCATTCTTGGATTTCTGCTTGCGGTTTGTCATAAATCCTCCAAATTTCAGTTATCAAAAAACTACATACATTTTTATGTTCGTTAACCTGAACATAACACTAAAGTCTGATTGTCATGGCTTAATCGGCCTTGCTTGAATCAAGACTGGAACTTTTTACGAACTGCTTCCATTGCCTTTTTCGAGGGATGAACATAGGCACTCGCTGCTGATAAGCGCGGTATTCTTCACCAAATTCCTCTAGTACCTTTTTTTCCTCACTTCGCGCCAGCATGACATAAGCGAATACGATAACAGGGAAAAGCCCTACCGAGAACAGTGTTGGCCAATGCACGACTCCTTCCCCAAATATGCCTATGAACAGCCCTGTGTATTGAGGATGCCGCACTAAGCTATAAAGGCCATCGGTGACTAAACGATTTTCCTGACGCGCTTTGTGAAGTTGCCGCCAACCCTGAAAGAAAATACCAATGCCAAGAAAAAGCAGTAGATAACCGAATATCATTGAAATAAACATGCCCATCTCACCCATACCCAGCAGGCTAGACCAGAGGCTGGCATTGAGGCCAGTACGATCTAGTCCAAAAAATCGTGAAAGCAAATATATAGTGAGCGGGAAGCCATACATCTCTGCATACAAAGCTATAATAAATGCCTGTATGACACCTGCACTTGCCCATTCTCGCCAGGTTTTCGGCGCCAGATAACGGTAAAGTAACCAGGATAAAAACACGATAACGATTACCGCAAGCGCCCACGCCCCGGTATGGGCAATTTCTTCATTCATTTTTAATCTCCAATCGTTATAGGATGTAATATGAATTCAATTTCTAAGTCACTCGGCCTTTGGATAAATATTGCTAGGTGTTTTCAATACGGCCACTGCCATTCCCGCACCTCCTGCATGTCCTGACCGTGCCGGAGAATGTACTGTTTATGTTCAATCAGTTTGTCGCGCATGAGTTGCTTGACGTAGGCCGCACTGCCCCCCAACTGTGATACCCGGTCAATAACATCCTCCACCAGATGGAAGCGATCCATGTCGTTGCTCACTACCATGTCAAACGGCGTAGTCGTCGTTCCCTCCTCCTTGTAACCACGCACATGCAGATGTGGATGGCACAAACGGCGATACGTCAGTCGGTGGATCAGCGAGGGATAGCCGTGATAGGCGAATATGATCGGAATATCCCCTGGAAACAGGCTGTCAAAGTCCTTATCCGATAAACCATGAGGGTGCTCAGTTTGAGGCTGCAGACTCATCAGGTCCACAACATTGATTACTCTGATTTTCAGTTCAGGCAAGTGTTGGCGTAACAACGCCACGGCAGCCAGTATCTCAAGCGTGGGCACATCTCCGGCACAAGCCATAATCACATCCGGTTCACTGCACTTGTCATTACTGGCCCATTCCCATATGCCGATGCCTTCGCTGCAATGTTTAATGGCCGCATCCATATTCAGGAATTGTAATTGAGGCTGTTTACCTGCAACGATGACATTGATTAAATTTTTTGAACGCAAACACTTGTCTGTCACATATAACAAGGTATTGGCATCGGGCGGCAAATAGACACGAATTACATCCGCTTTTTTGTTCACTACATGATCAATGAAACCGGGATCCTGATGCGAAAAGCCATTGTGGTCCTGCCGCCAGACATGAGAAGTTAACAAGTAGTTTAAGGAAGCAATGGGGCGCCGCCAAGAAATCTCTTTGCTGGTGACTTTGAGCCACTTTGCATGTTGATTAAACATTGAATCAACAATATGAATAAAGGCCTCATAGCAGGAGAACAAACCATGGCGACCAGTGAGCAGATAGCCCTCAAGCCAGCCCTGGCAAGTGTGTTCGCTGAGGATTTCCATCACTCGACCATCTGTTGCCAGATGGTCGTCTTCTGGCAAGAGCTCAGCCTGCCAGGCCCGGTCTGTGACGTCGAACAATGCGCCAAGACGGTTAGAGGCTGTTTCATCCGGACCGAACACACGGAAATTGCCTGTCTTCTTGTTTAATTTCATGACATCACGTAACAGCTTGCCCATCTCCCGGATTGATTCTCCTATAACATGACCTGGTTCTGGCACCTCCAGCGCATATTCTTGAAAATCCGGCAGCTTCAGATCCTTGAGCAACAGCCCGCCATTAGCGTGAGGATTGGAGCCCATGCGCCGTTCACCCTGGGGTGCAAGCGCGGACAATTCCGCGCGCAGGCTCCCGTTCTCATCGAACAGTTCCTCTGCTTTATATCCCTTCAACCAATCTTCAAGTAATTTCACATGTCCAGGCTTGGTCGCCAGCTCTGCAAGCGGGACCTGGTGGGAGCGCCAGGATCCCTCAGTCTTCAAACCGTCCACCTCTTTGGGGCCGGTCCAGCCTTTTGGTGTACGCAGGATGATCATCGGCCAACGGGGGCGTTTGGTGATACCCTTGCTTCTGGCCTCTTTCTGGATGGTGTTGATGTCGGCCATAACTTTGTCCAGAGTGGCGGCCATTATTTGGTGCATTACTTCGGGTTCCGAGCCTTCGACAAAATAAGGTTGATAGCCATAACCAATAAATAAACTCTCCAACTCTTCATGGCTGATACGCGCCAGGATGGTCGGGTTGGCGATCTTGTAGCCGTTCAGGTGCAGAATAGGCAAGATAGCGCCATCTCTTGCCGGGTTGAGAAACTTGTTGGAATGCCAGGCAGTGGCCAGTGGCCCGGCCTCTGCCTCGCCATCACCAACCACACAGGCGGCGATCAAATCTGGATTATCGAAGACGGCTCCAAAAGCATGGGATAATGAGTAGCCCAGCTCGCCTCCCTCATGAATTGAGCCTGGCGTATGCGGAGCAACGTGACTGGGCACACCGCCTGGAAAGGAAAATTGTCTGAACAGATTTTTCATGCCCTCGGCGTCATTACCAATGTTGGGGTAAAACTCGCTATAGCTTCCTTCCAGCCAGGTGTTGGCAACCAAGCCCGGACCCCCATGACCAGGCCCGGCTATATAGATCATATTGAGATCGAGCGCCTTGATTACCCTGTTTAAATGGACATAGATAAAATTAAGCCCCGGTGTTGTCCCCCAATGGCCAAGCAGGCGAGGCTTGATATGCTCTATTGCCAACGGTTTCTTAAGTAGAGGGTTATCCATCAAGTAAATCTGCCCAACTGAGAGATAATTAGCTGCCCGCCAGTAAGCATGTATTTTGTTTAGCTCCTCCGCAGAAAGAGGAGCATTCGTAGAGGAGAGGGAAGCCTGGTTTTCCGGGTTATTCATTTAATGTTTTCCCAGTTTTTTGTTTCAGTGATGCAAAAAGTTTGTCATAAGGGTCGATAAACTTCTGCAATCCTTCCTCCTCCAGTTGTTGCGCGATAGAGTCCATATTGATTCCCACTTGGTGTATTCCTTCCATTACAGACTGCGCTTCTCCTAATTGTGTCGCAAGCCTGGCAGCAGGTTGACCATGATCGCTGTAGGCAGCGAGGGTTTCCATAGGCATCGTATTGATCGTGTTTGCACCGATCAGCGATTCAACATATTTGGTGTCTGAATAGGCAGGATTCTTGGTGCTGGTACTCGCCCAAAGCAGACGCTGCGGACGGGCGCCATGATCAACCAGCAACTGGAAACGTTGGCTGGAAAAAATGTCCTGGTAATGCTGATAGGCAAGATTGGCGCTGCCAATTGCAATCTTTCCTTGATATTGCAAGGCCTTCTCATGGTTACTAGCTTGTGTAAGAAGAGAGTCTACTAGGGAATCAATACGGCTTAAGAAGAAACTCGCTACCGATGCCACACTATGAATGGATTGGCCCATCTGTAAACGGCGTTCAAGCCCGCCTAAATAGGCATCGCAAACCTCTTTATAACGTGAAAGACCAAACAATAATGTGACGTTGACGTTAATCCCTTCAGTGATCAGTTGCCGGATCGCGATCAAGCCTGCTTGTGTTGCTGGCACTTTAATCATGACATTTACTCGATCAAGCAAAGTCCATAGCTCACGAGCTTCTTGAATTGTGGCATCACTGTCATGGGCAAAATGAGGCGATACCTCAAGACTGACAAAACCGTCGGTCCCTTCAGTTGCGGTATATACCGGATAGAGCTGATCGGCAGCATTCGCGACATCTCTCACTGTGAGCTCCTGGTAAATTGCAGCAACATCCCTGCCTTCCTTCACCAATATTGCTATAGCCTTATCATAGACAGTGCTGCCATTAATGGCTTTTTCAAATATAGCAGGGTTTGATGTCACACCCGAAACACCATCCTCTTTGATCATCTGCTGCAATACACCTGACTCGATCAAATCACGGCTGAGATAGTCCAGCCAGACGCTCTGGCCGAAAGACTCAAGTATAAGTAGTGGATTTGACATCATATGCCTACTTTTATATTTTGCATTACCTTACTTATTTTCAAACTTGGACTTGCGATTTTTTCTTCCCTGCTTAAAACCATAGATTAATTTTGCTTAAAAAAAGCAAATTAATGTTGCTCTGATAGTTTTTTATTCATTGCGCTCTGTAACTTCTCTTCCGCATCCTTAGACAGGGATGATTTGATAATTGTCCCACCTACACCTTGCAATTCTTCCAACACTTTGTCTTCTGTCATTTGACGGATTAAAATAAACAATGCCGAACAGCAGGGTTCAAGTTCCTTGCTCAATTGCTTGATAAAGTCATCATTTATCCCATAATCAGTTGAATACCCAAACAACGCACCAAATCCGGCTCCAATACTACCAACCACGATCCAGCCAAGCGGGCCAGCAAATATAAAGCCAATCAGTAAGCCCCAAAACGCACCATACCAAGCTCCTGAACTTACCAGGTTAACGGATTGAGTAAGTTTCACTTTGCCATTTTCCAAACGATGAGCAATAACAGCATCGTTTAAATCAATCAAATATTCCTTCTCCAGACTACGCAATTTATGCAGTGCTTTTTCGGCACCGTTTTCATCATGTTTGAAAATAATTGCCACCAATGTACTCATAATATTTTACCTGTTTAATGAATCAGTGTTTTTATGCTTTTCAGTCCCGGTATAAGCCGTCCCGGCGCAACGGGAGTGGCCAGGGTTGCCGGTTTTTGCTGGCAACTATCTGGTAGATACCTGTTGCACCCTGGTTAAAATAAAAAGCTGAACCGGCCATATACAGACGCCATAACCGATACGTCGCTTCGCCGGCAATGTTTGCTGCCTTCTCACTGTTTTCCTCAAGCGCGCTGACCCACCTGCGCAGGGTCATTGCATAATGGGGTCGCAGTGCTTCCGTATCCAAAATTTCAAAGCCTGCCTTTTCCATCGCAGTAGTGACTTCACTGACACGCGCCAATTCGCCGTCTGGAAATATATATTCATTGATAAAGCGTGTAATTGGAGTACGTTGCCAGCCCGAGTCATTCGTAATGCCATGGTTCAAAAATATACCTCCCGGTTCCAGTAAGCCCCTTATGATTCTGAAGTAAGTCGGGAAATTATCTATGCCGATATGCTCAAACATCCCGACACTGACAATGCGATCATAATGGGTATCAGCTGGCAGTTCTCGATAATCACGCAACTCGAAACTGACCTTGTCATTCAATTTTAATGCGTGTGCTCTGGCAACGCCATAATCGTATTGCTCCTGACTCAGCGTAATGCCGTGGACTTCAACACCGTAGTTTTGCGCCGCCCAAAAAGCCAGACCTCCCCAACCGCAACCGATATCCAACAGTTTTTGTCCCGGAAGTAATCGAAGTTTGCGGCAGATATAATCCAGCTTATCCCGCTGGGCATCTGTCAATGATTGTTCAGGGGTGGAAAAATAGGCGCAGGAATAGACCATCTCCGGGTCCAGAAACAAACGATAGAAGTTATTATGGATATCATAATGGTGGGCGATGCTGTGCTTTGAATTACTGTCTCTTGCCGCCCCGGTCTTGCTTGCGCTAGCAATATTTTTGGGCTTGTTGTTCGGCATCCTGGCAGCTAATTGAAAAAATCGGATGCGCTCGGCCAGCATTAACTTCTTGTTTTGCAAATAATCCACCAGGCTGAATAACGCTTCCAAATCACCTTCCCCATCGACATCCCCGCACAGATGGGCATCGACCAGACTGGTCATATCCCTGCTTAAACATAACTCCCGTAAAGGGTATGACTGCTGGAATACGAGGGTGCACACAGCATTTTTATCGCCAATGACAATCTCGTTGTTCCACAAGCGGATCGCAACCGGGCCTTTGTAATCTTTAAAGACGATATGCAACAAAAGCCTGCACGTATCCAGCGTTTTATCATCCACCCTAAGTTGATTTTCCTTTAGAGAAAATTCCTGGGTATCAACTGCGTAGTTTTTTTCATTCTGACTTTCCATTCAGTGTAAGCTCCTAGAGATAGTTCGTAATATGCCTCAGTCAGCAATTAGTCTGTACGGCACACCACATTTCGAAAAGTATTTTTATAGGTTAACTTCCAATACTCACAAGATCACCCGCTGCTCACAGGGGAACATAAATTCTTTCTATTTTTTATGATGATAAAACATACTTCTTTAATGGCAAATATATCTTGATGAAAATTAACTTTCAGAACTTTTCCATAAGTCTAAAAGATGTGTGTTAGTCACAGTCAAGTGCTCTTTCCAAGTTTCACACACCCCCAAATCAGGTGATTTGTTAAAACTTTATATAATAGAACCCGACTATATTTGTCTACCATCTGGAAATCCCCGCTCAAACCAATGTCCAGAATCTATTTTCAATGTGGGAAATTACCATGCCGACACCAGACACAATTACAGTTTATATGTTGACAACTCACGTCCTGTCTTTGTGAATGATATTGCCGACTTGCCCAGGGGTAGAGCAACCCTTTAAGCAGCCTCGGCTTATAAAGATGGTATAGTGCACGCCGCGTATCCCATTGCTGATTCCTGCTGCGTTCCAGAAACCATCGGTATCCGCGATTACCCAGTTTGCTGAAAAACACCCTGTTAATGAGAGAACTTCGCACAAGTGGCCTGATTGTCTTTCTCCATTCCTTTTCATAATCTCTGTTGTCCAGCAGACAGCGTGCCGCCAAAACGCCGGAAAGAATGGCGTAACGCATACCAAATCCCCACAAAAAATCCTGAAATCCTGCCTGTTCCCCAACAATCGGATGGGTACCACTGACTGCACGTTCAGGCATCCTGAAATTCCCGGCACCACCATGAGGTCGGGGGTTGACCATTTCCAGCCCTGCCAGCTTTTGAAAAGCTTCAACTGTGCGTGAAACAAACTCCTGTTCCCTCTTAAAATCGGAAAACGTGCAGCTTTTGACAGTCCCTTTACCTTTCATGACCAACAAATAGGCATAACCCTGTGGTGCTATTTCATCATCCAGAAGTACCCAGTAACCGGATTTCATAGTTGTTTGAAAATGGTAACCAACGGCTATGGCGTCTGCCATTTTGGGACCAGCGGCAAGCACACCCGTACCGTCAAGCTTTTCCAGGCGACTGTTGAATATTACTTCCACGCCCAGTGACTGCGCCTGCTTGAGCAAGGCTGAATCAAGAGTATCGGGACTGCTGCCCCTTTCTATCATGTAAAAAAGCGTTTTCCGGGCGCTGACCGGATAATGCTTTCCCCAGGCATCAAAGGCGTGCCCGTTATTGCAGGGCAGGCAGGCAAACTTTGTCGTCAGGCCCAGTTCATTGAAAAACGCAAGCACATTTTGCTTGGTGCTCCAGTTCTCCAATCCCTGAAGATCACCGTCGAATCGCTGCCCCACTTTGGATTTCGCTTCATGAACCTCTACTCGGCACCCTGCTTTTGCCAATGTAATTGCCGCCGACAGCCCTGAAACTCCTGCGCCGAGAATTTGTATTGGTTGTGTGTCACTATTTTTTTTCAATGCACTTTCTACTTTTTATATATGATTGAACAGGTAAAGGATCCGCAGACAAGTTTGGGTATTCACAAATTAACTTCTAAAATCGAAAAACACTATCACTTTCTCCTTTCAAACTACCAATGTCTTTTCCCAAGACGCAAAGGCTCGCAATCTGAAATATCGATAATTCTTTGCCGAAACTATATGACCTCCTCAATTGAATAAATTATAAACTGCACCATGAGCTTCCAAAAACCTCTATGCTTGATCGATTGATTTAAACTTATCCGTAACAATTCTCCTAGGCTCACCTCTTTTTTTCTTTAATAGCCGCTTAATGAATAGCTTTGCAGCCTTACCATCTCGACGTTTCTGAAGAAATATATCTACAACTTCACCATCTTGATCTACGGCTCGCCAAAGATAATATTGCTTTTCATTAATTCTTATAAAGACTTCATCTAAGTAGAAAAGTATCACCGTAACCTTGGTGTTTCCTTCTTAACCTCTTTGCGTATTTGGGACCAAACTTATTGCACCACAATCGAATTGCTTCATAGCTGACTTGTATGACACGTTCAGCGAATAAATCTTCTATATCTCGATGACTCAAATTAAGTTTATTGTAAAACCAGACGGCATATTGAATAATTTCGAATGAGAAATGATGTCACTTATATAGTCGATTTGATGTATTCATGAGTTGAATTATCAACTATTAGGGAGTTAACTTGTCAGTCCCCACACCGGCAAAGGAATTACCGAATGAACGCTAATACCACTTCGTTAAACCAAGGCACAGTTGTGTCAGTGGCTGGCAGTGTGGTGGATATACGATTCAATGACTATTTACCCCCTATTTATTCCTTGCTGCATGCCATCAACGACAGCATAACCATTGAAGTACTCACCCATCTTGACGCGCACAAGGTTCGTGGCATTGCCCTGACACCTACTCAAGGCTTGGCCCGCGGCATGACTGTGGATGATAGCGGCGGACCGCTGTTGGCGCCTGTTGGGAAATCAATTCGCTCGCGCATGTTTGATGTTTTTGGCAATACCATTGATCGCGGTCCAGACTTGCAAAATATTAAGTGGCAATCGGTGCACAAGGCTCCGCCTGCTCTGGAAAGCCGCTCCATACAGAATCAAATCTTTCTTACCGGAATAAAGGTCATTGACGTGCTGGTACCACTCGAAAAAGGTGGTAAAGCAGGTTTGTTTGGAGGTGCGGGTGTAGGTAAAACGGTTTTGCTGGCGGAAATGATCCACAACATGGTGGAACATCATGAAGGTGTCAGCCTGTTTTGTGGCATTGGTGAACGTTCCCGTGAAGGCGAGGAGCTATACCGCGAAATGAGCGCCGCTGGCGTGTTGCCCAATATGGTGATGGTATTTGGCCAAATGAATGAGCCACCGGGCAGTCGCTTTCGGGTCGGACAGGCAGCGCTGACCATGGCAGAGTATTTTCGTGATGAAGAACACCGCGATGTATTGTTGTTGCTCGACAATATCTTTCGATTTATTCAAGCCGGTGCCGAAATTTCAGCATTAATGGGGCAAATGCCATCGCGCCTCGGCTACCAGCCAACCCTGGCGACGGAACTGGCAAGTCTCGAAGAGCGCATCGCCAATACCCAGGCCGGGGCCATCACGTCGATTCAGGCGGTGTATGTACCCGCCGACGATTTTACCGATCCCGCTGCGGTGCATACTTTCTCGCACCTAAGTGCCTCCATCGTGTTATCGCGTAAACGTGCCAGCGAAGGCTTTTACCCCGCAATTGACCCCTTGTTATCCAATTCCAAAATGGCAACGCCAGCCATCCTGGGTGAGCGTCACTACCGATTAGCACAGGAAATTCGCAGCACCCTGGCACAATACGCCGAATTGAAAGACATCATTTCCATGCTCGGCCTGGAGCAACTGTCGGCGGAAGACCGTAAAGTGGTAGGTCGTGCCAGAAGGCTCGAACGATTTTTTACCCAGCCTTTTTTCACCACTGAACAATTTACGAATATGTCTGGAAAGCAGGTAGCTCTTGAGGATGCCTTATCAGGTTGCGAGCGCATCCTGAACGATGAGTTTAATGAATTCCCCGAACAGGCCCTGTACATGATCGGGGCCATTGACAAAGCCAAATTGGACGACAAAAATGAGCAGGCAACACCTGACCCAGACAATTCCCAAAACGAGGACATCAAAATCGGACAAGGCACTATTGCACATGATGAAACTTAAATTATTATTACCCTTTGGGGTATTTAAGAACGTAATAAATGTGCAACGGATTGTGGTGGAAACGAGCCAGGGCAGTTTTGGGCTGTTACCACAACGGCTGGACTGTGTTGCCGCCATAGTGCCAGGCATCCTGCTTTATCAGGTTCTCGTAAAAGATGGCAAAAGAGAAAAAGAAATTTATGTCGCTGTTGATGCAGGAGTGCTCGTTAAAACAGGAGCAGAGGTGATCATTTCCGTGAGAAACGCCATTACGGGCACTGACCTGAACCAACTACATAACACCGTAGCACAAGAGTTTGAGCAACAGAGCATACAAGACAAACAAGTTCATTCAGTATTTCAGAAAATGGAAAGTGATTTTATGCGTCGATTAACGGTCTTTCATCATGACTAGTAGAAAACCTTTATCCGAGATTGTGGGAAGCAAAGCGGCACGCAAACTCAAGGCACAAAAAATCGATTCGCCAGGCGTCTGGTTTGGTCTTGGCATGATGGGCTTGATTGGCTGGTCGATAGCAATACCGACCCTATTAGGGACAGCACTGGGTATTTGGCTGGATGGACATTACCCGGAAGGGCGCTCATTTACCCTGGCCTTACTCATTGCCGGGTTATGTATTGGCTGCTTCAATGCATGGCATTGGGTCGGGAAAGAACAGCGTGAAATGCAAGAACCACCCGAGGAAACAAATCATGAGTAACTACTGGCCCTTAGTATTGGCAGCAGTTGCAGGGCTTGGTCTGGGTACATTTTTTTATGTCGGCCTTTACTTTACCGTTATCCGCGGCCTGAGTTCGCCACACCCTGCCCTGTGGTTTTTAAGCAGTTTCTTGCTACGCATCAGTTTGGTCGTGACGGGATTGTATTTTATTAGCGATGGTTATTGGCAACGGATACTCGCTGGTTTAGTAGGTTTTGTGGTGGCAGGCCTTGTCGTTAGGGTTTGGAAAAATACGCCGTCGGCTATTAAAAAAGCGACCGATAAAAACAGCCTCCCAATTTTCTGATTCAAACAAAGACACACACTATGCACCTTAGCCCCGACGAGATCATTTTCTGGCAACTGGGTTGGTTTGAGATTAACGCTACGATCGTATTTACCTGGGTATTAATGTTCGGTCTGACGCTCGGTTCTATGCTGATTACACGCCGCTTATCGACCACACTGGAGCGCACGCGCTGGCAAAACCTGCTTGAAATTATAGTGACCGGCATGTTGAAGCAGATTAAAGAAGTAGGGCTGAACAACCCACAACACTATGTGGGATTTTTGGGCACCATATTTTTATTTGTTGCAGCGTCGGCATTGAGTAGCATTATCCCCGGCTTTGAACCCCCAACCGGATCACTGTCTACCACTACCGCGCTGGCCTTGTGTGTGTTTGTCGTGGTGCCGTTTTTCGGCATTCAGGAACAAGGGCTTGGACAGTATTTAAAATTGTACATCAGGCCCACGTTTATTATGTTGCCGTTTAATCTGATCAGTGAATTTTCGCGTACCCTGGCGCTGGCAGTGCGCTTGTTTGGTAACATGATGAGCGGCGCCATGATTATCGCGATCCTACTCACCATCACACCGTTTATTTTTCCTATTGTGATGACATTGTTGGGACTGCTCACCGGCATGGTACAAGCCTATATTTTTAGTATTCTGGCAGCCGTTTATATCGCCGCAGCAACGCGCTCGGCAAACCGACCTGCCACAACTAATAACGACGACCCTAAGCATTAACAGCAACCTGAGGAAATAATATGGATAGTATGACTATTATCGCCGCTGTCTCCATTGTGATGGCCGGTTTAACCACAGGCTTTGGCACCATGGCTCCAGCCTTGGCAGAAGGCCGGGCCGTAGCGACAGCCTTAAGCTCTCTCGCGCAACAACCCGATGCTTCGGCGACCATCACTCGCACCTTGTTTGTGGGTCTGGCGATGATTGAATCCACCGCGATTTACTGTTTTGTGGTGTCAATGATCCTACTTTTCGCCAATCCATTCTGGAATTTCGCATTGACACAAGCGGCGAATCTGTAGTGTCACTTGTTGCACTTAAACGCCCTGCCAGCTGGAATTTAAAATGCTGATCGATTGGTTCACCGTTGGCGCTCAAACACTAAACTTTATTATTTTGGTTTGGTTGATGAAGCGTTTTCTTTACCAGCCCATTCTCAATGCTATCGATGCACGTGAGAAAAGAATTGCCGACGAACTGGCTCGTGCTGACAAAATTAGCCAGGAGGCCAATCAGGCAAAAGCCAGCTTTGAAAGCAAAAACCTCGAATTCGATGAGCAACGTAATCAATTGATGCTGGCTGCCAAGGAAGCGGCTAGTTCAGAACGCCAGCGACTGCTGGAAGAAGCCAGGCAAACGGTAAAGCAGCTTGAGGATAAACAGCAGAAAGCTCTGCAAAACAAGATGCAGAATCTGCATCATTCGATTCTCACTTCAACACAAAAAGAGCTGTTCAGCATGGCGAAAAATGCCTTACGCGATCTTGCAGAAGTTGATATTGAAACGCAAATGGTCGCCGTTTTTTTAAAACAGCTGAGTGCAATGAATAACGAACAACAAAATGCATTGCAGTCTGCACTAATAGGGCAACAGATCTGTGTACTGTCGAGCAACGCTCTGTCAACAGAGCAGCGAGGCAGCATTGAGAAAACACTACAAGAAATTACAGGCAAGGATATTCAGCTGCAGTTTGAGCAATCCACTGACTTGATTGGCGGTATCGAACTTACGGCAAACGGTTTCAAGATAGGTTGGAGCGTTGCTGAATATTTACAGTCTCTGGAAGCTTCGCTAGCCGAAAATATTAAAAACCACATCAATACACAAGCTGTGAATAAACAAACTCCTCTGACTTCTAGCGCAGATACTCCAGCTACTGATACCGCAACAATAGAATCCAAGTTAGCTCCCGAGCCTGAGCAGAAAATCAGTAGCACCAAATCATGAGCAACACAGAATGACATCGCCATCCCAGGACTCAGATCAGAATACGGCTGAGATGGATTTAGAAAACTTGGACAAAGCTTTAGAACAAGCATTCACTAATCTTGGTGAGGCCAGCAAAGATTTTAAAATGCAGCTTAAGCCTCGGGAAGTGGGAAAAATTATCCATAATGCCAACGGTATTGCGATTGTTTCCGGCCTGCCGAATGTCGGTTATGAAGAGTTGGTGCTGTTCCGCGATGACCTGCTGGGAATTGCATTTAATCTTGATGAAGATTCTGTGGGCATTGTCCTGCTCGGAGAATACTGGCACCTGCAAGCCGGTGACGAGGTGCAACGCACAGGACGCGTGATGGACGTGCCGGTCGGTGAAAATTTACTGGGTCGCGTGATAAACCCATTGGGAGTCCCGCTCGATAATGGCGGCCCGCTCGAAATCGAAAAGCGCCTGCCAATTGAACGCCCTGTTCCTGCGATTATGGACCGCGCCCCCGTAACCACCCCGTTGCAAACCTGTATTAAAGTGATTGATGCCCTGATCCCCATAGGCCGCGGACAAAGGGAATTAATTCTCGGCGACCGGCAAACCGGTAAAACCGCACTCGCCATTGATACGATTGTGAATCAGCGTGGCAAAAACGTACTGTGTGTCTATTGTGCGATTGGTCAGCGCGGCTCATCGGTGGCCAAGGTCATTGCCACACTTCGTCAACATGGCGCAATGGACTATACCGTGGTCGTGGTTGCCGAAGGCAATGCCACTCCCGGACTCAGTTATATTGCCCCTTACGCGGCGACCAGCATTGCAGAAGCATTTATGGAAGCGGGACACGAGGTGTTAATCGTCTATGACGATTTAACCCAGCATGCCCGCTCTTACCGTGAGCTTTCACTGTTACTCAAGCGCCCACCGGGGCGCGAAGCCTTTCCAGGCGATATTTTCTATCTCCATTCACGCCTGTTGGAACGGGCCACGCATTTAAGTGAAGAACTTGGTGGTGGCTCGCTCACCGCGCTTCCCATTATTGAAACCGAAGCCCAGGACATATCCGCCTATATACCCACCAATCTCATTTCTATTACTGACGGGCAAATTTATCTCTCTCCGTCCTTTTTTGAGCTGGGTATTTTGCCGGCAGTGGATGTAGGCAAATCCGTATCGCGGGTCGGCGGCAAAGCACAACGCGCCGCCTATCGTGTCGTGGCCAGTAATTTGAAATTGACCTACGCCCAATTTGAAGAACTGGAAAGTTTTTCGCGCTTTGGCGCCCGTGTTGATCCGGCCACACAAAAAATAATTGAGCATGGCCAGCGCGTACGCATGAGCCTTAAACAGGCGGAATGTTCGCCGGTATCCGTTGCCGAGCAAATATTATTATTACTTGCCGTTAAAGAAGGTCTTTTTGATTCCATCCCTTTAGCCAGTATGCCGATCGCTGAACAACACTTGCTGAAAGCGTTAACCCTAATACCCGAAGCCATACGAGCAAAAATTGAAAGCACGGAAGGTATCAGCGACAATGATAGCCAGACAATTCTTAAGGTTGCTAACGAGGCATTGGAAGAGTTTGTCGAAACAGAAACAGAAAACAAAGACGAACCCAAAACAAAAACGGAGCAACACTGATCGACACTACTGCGAACTTAAAACATAAAATCAACAGTGCCGACGACCTGCAATCTGTCGTGCGAACGATGAAAGCCGTAGCCGCCGCCAGTATCGGCGACTATGAACGCGCAGTAATGTCACTCGGGGATTATTTTGCAACGGTTGAGCGTGGCCTGGGCGCGTGTTTTCGCGATCTCGATTTACAACCCACTATTACGGCTTCGTTTAATACCCAAAGCCCGCCTTGCATGGTTGTCTTTGGTACGGATCAGGGATTGGTCGGGCAATTTAATGACAACATCGCAGAATTCACCATAAACTTTCTGGAAGCATCATCAACTGCTCAGCAAGCTTTATATAAACCTTTAGTATGGGCTGTGGGTGAACGCCTGAATGAACGGCTCAACGATGCCGGAATTGTCACGCAAGAACGTTTTGACGTCCCGGACTCTGTCAAAGCCATCACCCCGTTAATCGGGAAAATCCTATTGAGTATTGAAACCCATCACCCCATCACCGTGATGTCTGAACTGCATCTGTTTTATCACCGACCGGGCAATAGTCCGGTGTACTCTCCATTTACTCAACGCCTGCTACCTCTCGATCATATCTGGTGCACGCAACTCGCCCAAAAAATCTGGCCCACTAATAAGCTCCCTGAACTGCTGGGCGATAAAACCGAGACCTTAGGCGCATTGATTCGCGAGTATTTATTTGTCTCTTTATTCAGAGCCAGCGCCGAATCACTGGCCAGCGAAAACGCCAGCCGACTCGCCGCCATGCAGAGGGCAGATAAAAATATTGAAGAATTACTGGATACATTAAACCGAGACTACCATCGCAAACGTCAAGCCAGTATTGATGAGGAGATGTTCGATGTGATTGCAGGAGCGAATATTTGACTGAACTAAATTTATTGAGATTCCTTGAAGATCGACTGCTTTAGCTCAATAAGATTGAATAGACATGATAGTTTATTATTGGTCATTTATTTTTCTCTAGGGTATTAATGTAATGAACCATCCCCACCTTCGCTAGGCATTTGCATTCTTGCTGCTTAGCATACAAGTTGAGCTTTTAACTCGGGAATGGAGATTGACATGACAATCAGTGTTAACCTAAGTCGGATAAAAAACACATCAAAACTCCCTTCCATCTCCATCTATTAACAAACATCACTGGTTTTTTAGTTATACGGACAAGGAAGGCATTCGCTGGGTAGCCTTAGCAAAACCAGCGTGATGTTCAACCCACATCAAACCTATCGTATTATTACCCTGATGTATTACAAATGCTTTGAGTTCGATATATTGAGTATCACCTTTAGCTGTCTGCTCAACCTGTACTGTAAGCAAACTGTTATTATTGAGACCCCGTATTTTACCTTTCAATGACAAACCGCCAGGCCCTATATCCTTGGTAAGAAAGCATCCCAAATCATTCCCACCCTGACACAAATCAACATTTAGACTAATCGGGCTTCTTGGTCCAATTCTATGTTCCATACCACATTACCTCCATTTCCTTACTTTGAGAGAAATGCTGCATTGACTCCAGCTTCCAAAATTACGTGTTTTTACTTAGTGATTACACCCAAATGATAATAATTAGTTAGATAAGTTAAATACTTATCTGACTATAATCTGATTACCACTCCCCTACTTGACATAGATCACCCCCTGCTCACAAGGGAACATAGATTCTTTTTATTTTTTTATCTTTTTATGATGGTAAAATACACTCTCTAATGGCAAATTTAGCTTGACGCAAATCAATTCTCAGAATCTTCGCACAAGTTTAAAAGGTATGTGTAAGTCACAGTCAAGTGTTCTTTCCAAGTTTCACACACAAAGGCATCATACAAAATCAGGTACACTAGGGACCCTCCCTCTTTGATTACTATTTAATGACCAAATTGAAAACATATATCGTTGCAGATTTAGGTGGAACCAATATTCGCATCGCCCAGT
>CAXBFG010000007.1:0-122002 GCA_963975155.1 uncultured Gammaproteobacteria bacterium
CCTGCATCAAATTTAACTTTTGCCTCGTCTTAACGTCGCTCGCAACGTTAAGTAAGCTGAGCTACTGCGTTTGCTCATCCTTTATTGAAATGAGTTTGATTTAGTTATCTGATTCAAGAGCAAGTTTCCTTCCTCACCCTTCGATCTTCTATTTGCTTAAGTCCGGCGCTGCGGAACTCGCTGCGCTCAGACAGTCCTCGCTTAATCCCGGACTAACGCAAATAGAGAAAGCATCTCAATGGGTTCAGAAGGAAGTTTGCTCTTTTTTAAAAGGCGTGATCAAACTAGAGTGCTTGGATTTTCTCCAGTTGCTCTTTAAGTTGAGCCTGGGAAGCCTCGGCAGCGGCAAGTTTTTGTTTTTCCTTTTCCACAACTTCGGCAGGCGCATTGGCAACAAATTTTTCATTGCCGAGTTTGCCTGACAGCTTGCTGATTTCTTTATCCAGTTTGTCGACTTCTTTATTCAGACGTGACAATTCGGCATCCAGATCAATCAAGCCAGCCATGGGGACCAGAACTTCCATAGTTCCGACCAGTTGTGTTGATGACAGTGGAGCGTCTTCCGCTTTATCGAGCCAACTCAGGGACTCCAGTTTGGCAAGCTTGCTGAGGAACTGGGAATTGGCCTCGAGATAGAGTTTATCCTGCTTGCTGCCTTTGCTCAGCAATACCGGAATGGCTTTGGCCGGTGAAATAGCCATTTCCCCGCGAATATTCCTGACGGCTTCGACAACCCCTTTTACCCAGTCGATTTCATTATCGACCTTGGGGTCGATGATTGAAGCATTTTGGGCAGGGTAGGGCTGTAACATGATGGATTCACCCTGAATACCCAGCATCGGGGCTAGCTTTTGCCAGATTTCTTCAGTAATAAATGGCAGGAATGGGTGGGCGAGTCGCAAGCTCTGTTCGAGAACGGATAACAGGGTATAACGTGTCGCATTTAGCTGGGCTGGTGAGGCACTTTCATCCCAGAGTACTGGTTTGGACAATTCCAGGTACCAGTCACAGTATTCATTCCAGAAGAAATCATAAATAGCCTGACTAACCAGATCGAAACGATAACTCTCCATACCTTGCTCAACTTTCTGCAGTGTTTTTTGAAAGCAGGACTGAATCCATAAATCGGCCTGGGAATAATCTTCAATATTTTCGGGTCTGCCTGGCACCTGTTCTTCAGTGTTCATAAGCACATAACGGGAAGCATTCCAGATTTTATTGCAAAAGTTGCGGAAGCCTTCCATGCGACCCATATCAAAATTAATATCTCGACCAGTGCTGGCAAGGGAATAAAAGGTATAGCGCAGTGCGTCGGTACCATGTGCAGCAATACCATCGGGAAAGTTTTTGCGCGTTGATTTTTCAATCTTCCTGGCCAGCTGTGGCTGCATCATGCTGTCGGTTTGCTTGGCCAGCAGGGCGTCCAGTTCAATGCCGTCGATCAGGTCTATCGGGTCCAGGATATTACCCTTGGACTTGGACATTTTCTGACCTTCGCTGTCGCGTATCAGCCCGGTGATATAAATCTTGCGAAAGGGTATCTGACCGGTAAATTTGAGGGTCATCATGATCATGCGTGCGACCCAGAAGAAAATAATATCGAAACCGGTGACCAGTACATCAGTGGGATGGAAAGTTCGGAGTTCTTCTGTATCTTCAGGCCAGCCAAGGGTGGAAAAAGTCCACAAGGCCGAAGAGAACCAGGTATCGAGTACATCCGGGTCGCGGGTCAGCTCAAGCTCAGGCGACAGTTTATATTTTTCGCGCACGGCAGGTTCATCATGCCCGACATAGATATTGCTGTCCTTGTCGTACCAGGCCGGAATGCGGTGTCCCCACCAGAGCTGGCGAGAGATACACCAGTCCTGGATATCCCGCATCCAGGCGAAATAGGTGTTTTCCCAGTTCTTGGGAACGAATTCGATATCACCATTTTCTACGGCGGCGATGGCAGGCTTGGCTAACTCTTCTATGGCTACATACCACTGATCAGTCAGGTAAGGCTCAATCACTACACCGCTGCGATCACCACGTGGCACTTTTAATTTATGCGGTTCTATTTTTTCCAGCAGTCCCGCAGTCTCCATATCGGTAACGATACGTTTGCGGGCTTCAAAACGATCCATGCCCCGATAGGCAGCGGGCGCATTATCATTAATAGCAGCATCTTTGGTGAGTATATTGATGATAGCCAGTTCATGACGCTTACCGACTTCATAGTCGTTATAGTCATGTGCTGGTGTGATTTTTACGCAACCGGTACCAAATTCGGGGTCAACATATTCATCGGCAATGATGGGAATCTGTCGCCCACATAGGGGCAATTCGACCGACTTGCCAATCAAATTTTTAAATCGTTCATCTTCAGGATGAACGGCCAGAGCGGTATCACCGAGCATGGTTTCCGGTCGCGTTGTAGCAATAACGATATGGTCTTTACCGTCGGCAGTTAAGACGCCGTCTGCCAGTGGGTAGCGGAAATACCAGAAGGAACCGTTTTCCTCCTCGCTGATCACTTCCAGATCTGAAATAGCGGTATGCAGTTTTGGATCCCAGTTAACCAGACGATTACCGCGATAAATCAAGCCTTCGTCATAAAGACGGATAAACACTTCCTCAACCGCTGCAGAGAGTCCTTCGTCCATGGTGAAGCGTTCTCGATGCCAGTCTACGGATACACCAAGCCGGCGCATTTGACGGGTAATGGTATTACCTGATTGCTCTTTCCATTCCCAGACTTTTTCGACAAATTTTTCCCGGCCCAGGTCGTGCTTGGTGAGACCTTCGGCTTGCAACTGTCTTTCCACAACCATTTGAGTAGCTATGCCTGCATGGTCGGTACCCACCTGCCAGAGGGTATTTTTACCCTGCATGCGCTGATAACGGGTCAGGGCATCCATGATGGATTGCTGGAAACCATGCCCCATGTGCAGGCTGCCTGTGACATTTGGCGGAGGAATCATAATGCAGTAAGCATCGCCGGTACCGGAAGGAGTGAAGTATCCGCGTTCTTCCCAGATTTTGTACCAGGAAGCTTCGATTTGCCGTGGTTGGTAGGTCTTTTCCATTATTGCGTACGAGAGATGACAAAGCCGGGCATTATAGCGTGTTGCATAGTCGACCCCAAGCAAACAAAACAGTTGCTAGTGCTTTAGTTTGAAATTTTTTGTACTTTAGAAGCCACCGTTCCAATCCTGCTCACCCTTCGATCTTTCCTGAATATTTTTCCGGCGCTGCGGAACTCGTCACTTCGCTCCTCAGACAGTCCTCGCGCTTGATCGGAAAAATATTCAGGAAAAAGACATCTCAATGGGCTCCCATGACAGGAACAGTGGCTTGCATAGCATTATTGAAAATTTCAACATTGTTAAACGCACAGCCCTGATGTTGAGCTAGCCTTTCGGTGACCGTCTGACGACAGGGATGTCGTCAGCCGAGCCTGTACATGGACGTACGTCTTTTGGCGTGTCGACGAAAGGCTGCCCACCATCAGGGCTGAACGCAATCTGAAAAAATTTCAAACTAAACCACTACAAAACAGTTAGCTGTAAAAATATGAATTCAATTTTTTATTGTGACCTGAAATTAAATGCAGGAGCCTGGATGATATCTCTTGAACTTTTTAAATAAGATTGGCAGGGAAAAGGAGGACCGGTCGCAATGAAGCAGACCGGTCGAAGTTTCCAGTATTAAGTATTATTGAGCAGGTGAAATCCGTAACAGAGCGCCTTCATCCTCATCTATTAAAACATAGATCAGTCCGTCGGGACCCTGCTCTACGTTTCGGACTCGCTGTCTAAGTTCAGACAGCATTGTTTCACGAAGCATTTCATCCCAATCCTGGTTAAAGGCGACACGGTCGAGGACGCCTGTGCCGGGGATACGTCCGTAGATCAGGCCGCCAGCTAACAAGTTACCCTGCCATGAGGGGAAGCGATCGCCTGTATAGAATGTTATCCCTGAGACGGCAATTGATGGAATCCAGATTACTTCAGGGCCTTTCATACCTTCCATATAGGTGCGCTCTGAAACGCGAGGCCCTGTGTATTCTCGGCCAAAACTGACAAGCGGCCAGCCATAATTTGCACCGGCCTCAAGGATGTTAATTTCATCTCCACCCTGTGGCCCATTTTCACTCTCCCAAATCTCACCCGTTTCAGGGTGGACGGCCAGACCAAGCATGTTGCGATTGCCCATGGTATAAATTTCAGGAAGGTAGCCAGGCTCGTTGACGAAGGGATTGTCAGATGGAATTGAACCATCATCATTAATTCGAATGAATTTACCGTTGTGAATGCCTGGATCCTGTGCAGTTTCGGTACCATTACCAACGCCCATAATGATGGTGCCATCGGGGGCGAAGATCATTGGGGCTCCAGCCACCAAGCCTCCCTCTATGGTTTTTGCCAGGAAGATATCTTCAACATCAAGCAGGGCCATATTATCTATGTCTAGACGAGCACGTACAATTGAAGGCGTAAAATCCCTGCCTTCAAGCGGTTTCATATAGGTAAGGTAGATTAGATTATTTTCTTCGAAGTCAGGGTGGAGAGTGACTTCCTGCAGACTTTCACCGGCAATGCCACCTATTAAAACGTCAGGAACGCCTGAAATGGACTGAGGATCCAGTTCGCCATTTCGGATAAGTCTTAATTTACCTGGTCTTTCCGTGACAAGGATATCGCCGTTCGGCAGAAAGGCCATGCCCCATGGATGCGACAGGTCATTGGTAATAACGTCCACACGGATGGGTCCTGCCTGGGCAGTGTCGTAGAGGTAAGGACCTTCTCCTATTGATAAGGGAGGCATCCTCGGCGGTTGTGCAGATGCGGGAGCAAGCATTCCCAAAATGAGTGCGCAGGCAAGCGTGCAGAGAGACATGAAACGAAGGAATGAAAGGTTTGCCTGCTTTTTAGGACTTAGTGAGAATTCCATATTTTAACTCCTGGTGGCTAATCAATTGTTTTGAACTGAAAATAGATACGCTTGGTTATTAGTCTCGAATTAGGAAAATTCATTTTTAATTTTAGGGGAGTTAACTTACTGTCAGGTCTATATTTTAGCAGTCTGTTCAGCTGAAAGTATACAAATAAGCCGGTTTTGGACCAACAGTTTTCATATTGAATCATGGACAATGGTATTCACCAATTTTATTGGGCTGATTGCAGTGATGGATATGCCTGGAGTCTCAGTGCCTTTGCTGAGGGCAAAGTTCCAGTGGCTATATTTTGATTAGGCCAAGGCCTTACTTGATAATTTGAAATAGGTACAGGCAGCGAATGCGGAACATAAATTGAAGTAGCAAGTATGGTTCCGGGTTTATTTATTCAAAAAAGTCGCGGTTATATGCTTAAATCTTCGCAGAGGGATGCGGCAGTTTCAGAAGATATCTTGATACCTTCAACTCTCATATTTGGGTGGTCACATCCTGCGTAAAGGACTTGTGTTTGTTTAAAAGCAGCAATCATATCTGGATCAAGTTCAAAACGCAGGAAATGCACACTGGAGGTTTTCTCCTCGTTTGATCTTTCCAGGTCTTCGTCTGCAATAGCATAGACTTTTTTAAAGCCTTCTATCTGTACCCAAACCTGATCTTCGACACCAATCAGCTTTCCTAACTCAATTTTCCGGATATCGGCATCATCATATTCCAGCATGAAAGTTGCTTTCCAGTTCGTGCCATCCGGTATCAACGGGTTATAGGCGTCCAGTTCATCCTGTATGCCCTGTGCCTCAAATACTTTTTCAATGCGCAGCATTTCCTGAATTTGATATCGAACAGTTACCTCATCTTCAAAATAGAGGCGGGCGTTCGGACTCAGGCTGACTTGTCGGTCTCTTTTATGGGCGATGACCTTGGACTTGAATTCCTGGCGTCTGTTTGAATATTCTTCCAGTGATAGTAAATCTGAGCGTGATAGTGCCATTATATGTTCCTGAATCTTTTTAAAAAAAGTTTTTAAATTCCGTATGCCATTCGCAACAGGCTGATAGGATGCTCGGGCTTACTGACAGTTTCAGATAAGCTGGCGATGTGACTGGCTGCCATTGGGCAGTCCGAAATAAAGTGATCGGGGTTTCTTGCATCGACTTTTTTCACCACCGGACGGGCAATTTTTACGGCATGCTTGTGTGATTCGACTTTGACGGCATAAGTGCCGTCATGTCCCGAGCAGCGCTCTTCTGTATTAATTGTGGTACCAGGTACCAGGTTTAGGATATCCCGGGCTTTGATGCCTATGTTTTGGACGCGCAGGTGGCAGGCAACGTGATAACTGACATCGCCAAGTTCGTGTGTGAATTCTGTGTTTAAGGCCCCCTCTTTATGGCGCAGAAATAAATATTCAAAAGGGTCATAGAAAGCCTTTTGAACTTTAGCAACCTCAGGGTCATCGGGGAACAACAGGGGTAATTCCTGCTTATACATGAGCACACAAGAGGGCACAGGTGCGATCAGGTCATAACCGGCGTCGACGAGTTTGGCGAGCACAGGGATATTGACTTCTTTGGCTCTGGCAACAGACTCCAGATCGCCAAGTTCCAGTTTTGGCATACCGCAACATTGTTCTTTAGGTACGATCTCTATGGAAATGTCGTTGTGCTGAAATACCGTAAAGATATCTTCACCAAGTTCCGGGCTGTTGTAATTGCCATAGCAGGTCGCATACAAGGCAACCTTGCCAGTGGTTTTACCAACAGGTTTTGGTTGCAGGTTTTTTATTTCTATGCCGGCAACACGTTTACGCAATGTTTTCGAATGGTACCTTGGTACGGGAGCCTGATGATGTACACCGGCAGTTTTCTCCAGTACTTTTCGGAAAGTCTTGTTGCTATTTAAGCCATTAACCGTGATATCCACCAGGGGGATGCTCGCCATTTTGCCAACCCGGTCTGTGTCAGAAAGCATCTTGTTACGAAAGGATGTCCCATCCTTCTTAAAGTTAACGGCCTTGGCACGCAGCATTAAATGCGGGAAATCCACATTCCATTCATGGGGAGGAACGTAAGGGCATTTAGACATGTAACACATGTCACACAAATAGCACTGATCTACAACCTTGTTGTACTCGGCCTTATCAACACCATCAACTTCCATGGTCTCGGATTCGTCAACCAGATCGAATAAGGTCGGGAAAGCATTACAAAGGCTTACACAACGTCGACAGCCATGACATATATCAAAGACCCGCTCTAGCTCCTGATTGAGAGCTTCTGTATTCCAGAAATTCTCTGATTTCCAGTCAACAGGATGACGAGTCGGGGCCTCCAGGCTACCTTCTTTACTGTTCTTTAGATCGTTCATATTGTCAAAGTTAGTTGATATTGAGTACTTTGCTGGCAGCGGGTCTGAAGCTTGAGAGCACCAAGGCTCCCAAGGTTCAGCAAGCCGTGATCAGGCGTCCAGGGTATCCAGTGCCTTCTGGAAACGATTGGCATGGCTTCTTTCAGCTTTTGCCAGCGTTTCGAACCAGTCAGCAATCTCGTCATGCCCTTCGTCTCTGGCAGATTTGGCCATGCCAGGGTACATATCCGTGTACTCGTGAGTTTCACCCGCAATGGCAGCTTTCAGGTTATCCGATGTGCCGCCAATAGGCAGGCCGGTAGCAGGGTCGCCAACTTCTTCCAGATACTCCAGATGACCATGAGCATGCCCCGTTTCTCCTTCCGCAGTAGAGCGAAAGACTGCTGCCACATCGTTATAACCTTCTACATCAGCTTTGGAGGCGAAATAGAGATATCGACGGTTGGCCTGGGATTCTCCCGAAAAAGCGTCTTTCAGGTTCTGTTCTGTTTTACTTCCTTTCAGTGACATAGTTTTGTCCTCTATTTATTGCAATTTATTAATGATAATGGAGCTGGAAACTCCTCATCAGTCCTTGGCTAGACAAATAAAGCGTTTTATTGAGGATTTGCCTCATATACGTATAGCGCGGCTATTCGTCGTTGCTTTCCTGAATCGTTCTTCAGGGTTGATAGGGTATCCATTTTCACATCCCGGACTTAAAAGTTCAAAATGACGCATTAGTGCTAAAGCCAAAAACTTGCATGATTATCCATGATGGCTTTATCATCTGTCCAATTGATAATATTTTTATTTTTAATCGATTTTAACGATGAGTCATCCGCCAACACTGAAACAATTGAAATACCTCTGTGCAGTTGCTGAGCTCAAGCATTTTAGCCGTGCAGCAGATGCCTGTTACGTTTCGCAATCAACACTGAGTGCAGGAATCAGTGAGCTGGAACAGATCCTGGGTGTCACCTTGATAGATCGCAGTAAGAAACATGTCAGTCTTACTGCAGTCGGGCGTGAGGTTAGAGAAAGAGCAATCGGTATTCTGACAGAAGTTGAAGATCTGGTCGGCGTGGCCGAGGCTGCCCATGAGCCGTTTTCAACAGAAATGCGCCTGGGCGTGATTCCGACCATAGCACCTTTCCTGTTACCAAAAATCCTGAAAATCGTGCGCAAGCGTTATCCCAAGTTCAAGCTGTATATCCGTGAAGATCTCAGTGGTAATCTGGTGAATGAACTGCATGCCGGTGAACTGGATGTCTTACTGCTGGCTTTGCCATATCCGGCAGAGGGCGTTAAGGCACAACATCTTTTTTATGATGAGCTGCTGTTAGCCAGCAATAAAGGAAACCCTCTTGGCGGGAATAATAAAACCAGTACCAGGGACCTGCGTAATACGGATTTATTGTTGCTGGAAGAAGGGCATTGTCTGCGTGACCATGTGCTGGATGCCTGCAAATTGAAAAGCAGTGATATCTCTGTCCCATATCACGCAACCAGTCTCAATACGGTGATACAAATGGTGGCCAATGATATCGGAGTGAGCATACTGCCCAAAATGGCCATTGATGCAAAAATTTTACGGGGAACTTCAGTGCAATCGCATGCCTTTACGGATAAGCAGGTGCGTCGTTCAATCGGTTTGATGTGGCGTAATCGTTCTCCACGTCAACCAGAGTTTCTGCAGGTTGGTGAGCTGATCAACGAATGCATGGGGCTAAACACCTAGCTGACTTTATGCCTCATGTTTTTCCAGCTCGTGACCAGCCTCCTTGTAGTATCTCCAACGCTCACGTCCCTGAGCCTTATCTGTTTCAGAAGCATTGATTATTTCGACGATGCGCTCAAATTCTGAGTGAAAAACCGGAATCTCCTGACTGAGATTAATCAGCACGTCGAAGCCTTGCAGATATTTGTCAGCATAGCCGATCACTATACTGACATCTTCGTCGACCTCTGTGTCGACAAGACAATGCGGGAGAAAGCTCTCAGGTCTGTAACTCCACAACAAATCATCCATGTACTGAGCCTGTTCTTCTGTATCAGTATGGATATAAGCTTTCAGCTTTTGAGAAAGTATCTTTTCACAAAGCCGACAGGCAAAGACATGTTGCGCTGTCGGCTGATCCTGACCCAGCAGGTAAAAGTTGACTTTAGACATCAGGCGTTTAGCAGGTATTCCATTAATAAGGGTACCGGCCTTCCGGTTGCGCCTTTGTGCTCACCCTGCTTCCAGGCAGTACCTGCGATATCAAGATGGGCCCATTTATATTCCTTGGTGAACCGCGACAGGAAGCATCCAGCCGTTATAGTGCCTGCTCTGGGGCCGCCAATATTGGCGAGGTCAGCAAAATTACTGCGTATTTGCTTCTGGTATTCATCCCACAACGGTAAACGCCAGACCGGGTCTAGTGAGTCCAGGCCGCACTGATAAAGAGCGTTTGCCAGGTCATCGTCATTACTTAATAAGCCGCTTACCACATCGCCAAAGGTTGCTACGCAGGCTCCGGTCAATGTGGCTATATCAATAACTGTTTTGGGTTTGAAACGTTTTGCGTAAGTCAACGCATCACAAAGAACCAGACGACCCTCGGCATCAGTATTCAACACTTCGATAGTCTGCCCGGACATGCTGGTTACCACATCACCTGGCTTGGTTGCACGGCCACTGGGCATATTTTCTGCACTGGCAATAATTGCGACAACATTGATTTTCGGTTTTAACTGACACAGCGCATGCATGGTCCCCAGAACGCTGGCCGCACCACACATATCAAATTTCATTTCATCCATGGCGGCTCCAGGTTTGAGGCTGATACCGCCGGTATCAAAAGTAATGCCTTTACCTACCAGTACATTGGGTTTACTGGCAGCACTGCCACCCTGGTATTCCATGACAATCAGGACGGAGGGCTGATCACTGCCGTGGCCAACAGACAAGAGCGAGTGCATACCCAGTCTTTTCATCTGGGCCTCAGATAAAACTTTTGTTTTCAGCAGCTTATTATTTTTTTTGGCCAGACTTACAGCCTGTTCTGCCAAATAAGTTGGGGTGCAGATATTGGCGGGTAAATTACCCAAGTTTCTGGCCTCATTCATACCCGTTGCAATGGCGGCTCCAGTGTCCAGTCCCTTTTTGGCCTGGGGGCGTTCCTTGATGTTGCAGGCAATGGCCAGCCGCTTTAATTTAGCAGCCGCTTTGGGTTTGGACAGGGTTTCCTTATAACGATATTCAGAGCTGGTGAAGACTTTAGCAATCTGCTTGGCTTTACACTCCATACTGTGCTTTTCCACTGGCAGGCTGCTTATGCCAAGTACGGCATCCTCAAGCGCATAGCGCTGCAACTGGCTGGCCGTAAAACGCAGCGTCTCGGTGAATTTTTTCAGGGTAAATTCGGTTTTTTTACCACAGCCGACCAATAATATGCGCTGTGCCTTGATACCGGTAATATTATGCAAAAGTACGGCTTCATTGATTTTCCCGCTCATGTCTCCGGCTTTAAGCAGTTTAGTGATGGCTTTACTGCTGGCTTTATCAATTTCTGTGCTGGCCTCGGGCAGGATGCCGTTACTATAAACGCCGAGTACCAGGCAGGAAGTTGGTGTATTAGCCAGGGTGGTGGTTTTTGTTGAAAATTGCATAGTGTTCCTTTGTGAAATTTAATTTTTTGGTCAGGTGGCGATTATTTGTGTCATTGTCTAAGCGCTTACTTACACCAGTTGTGCTGCTTTGCTTATCTGTTTTCCGGTGTCTAACTGACAGTTATATTACACTCCCAGCCAATTGAGATCATTTAAAACCCGATTGATAGCGAGCTAATGTAGAGATTTACAACTAAAAAATCCACAGCCAATTTCTGCAGCGCTCTATTGATACAAGAGCGGGACTTTTTGATGAAATTAGGTGCAGCTTTAATGTCCTGACTACCGGAGCACGGATACCCGGTTGGACAGAATACAAAACCGCTAGAGAAATGCGGCTAATAAACCGGGAATAGCTGTTCAAGCTCTAATACAATAGAATCCTCTCATGATCATTGCACGTTATCTTGCTAAACAAGTTCTTCTTCTGACTGCGGCATTAACGTTTGTGCTGCTGGCAGTAGCTGTTTTGATCCGCTTGCTGAATTATCTGGGTGATGCCAGTGAGGGCGCGATTGATCCGGCAGTCTTGTTGCTATTAATGTCCTTTCGTTTGCCTGAATTTTTGCAACTGATATTACCCCTGGCGCTTTTGCTTGGCATTTTGCTGGCCTACGGAAGAATGTACGCTGACAATGAAATGACCGTGTTAATTGCTTCGGGTCTCAGTAAGTTGCGCTTACTGACTTACACATTACTGACAGCTGCCGGTATCGCCATTCTGATTGCTTATCTGAGTATGTCTCTGACACCATGGGGTCTTAGGAACAGCAGCACTTTACTGGAACAACAAAAAGATCTGAATGAGTTCGATGTCATGGCGCCAGGCATATTTCAGGATATTTCAAACGGCGCGCGTACCACATACGCAGAAAGTATCGAAGCCAATATCGTGCAGGATGTTTTTATGCACGAAAGCACAGCTGACAGACTGACGGTGGCAGAGACGGCAACACTGATACAGGATGAAAATGAAGAAAGGCTGGTGGTTTTTACCGATGGTTCCCTGACCGAAGGCATGGGATCAACAAGGGCATTTTCAGTGACAAATTTTAGTGAAATGGCCATCAAGATTCCGCAAAGAAATATTAATTTCGATCTGGTTCTGGAAGAGAAAGCGATGAATACAAATGAGTTGTTTTCATCTGCTGATAAATCTCATATAGCAGAACTGCAATGGCGAATTTCGCTTATTATACTGATTCCTGTTTTGTGTCTGCTGGCAGTTCCATTAAGCAAAGTGAATCCACGACAGGGTCGGTTTGCCAAACTGGTACCGGCTGTCTTACTTTATATTGTTTATTTTGGCTTATTGCTGGCGAGCAGAGATTGGCTCGCAGACGGTCTTCTGCCAACAATGATTGGCCTGTGGTGGGTGCATGTCTTGTTCCTGGTGATTGGTATCCTGATGGTTCAGGAAAAACTGCCCAGCCTCACAAATTTTAGCCGCTAACAATTCCATGCCAAAAATAGATGCCTATATTCGCAATACTGTTCTCATGGCAATGGCCCTGGTCTTGCTGGTACTGGCTGGTCTGGATTTTTTATTTACTGTCTTTGATGAGATGGGCGGCACCAATGAGCGTTATCAGGCCATGGATGCCTTGCTATATGTCTTGCTAACTTTTCCCCGCCACCTTTACGAACTGCTGCCGATGACAGCTTTAATGGGTTCCCTGATTGGGCTGGGCATTCTTGCTTCCAACAATGAGCTGGTCGTGATGCAGGCTGCCGGGGTTACTGTCGGGCGTATCGTCTGGGCTGTGATGAAGCCGGCAATGTTGATAATGCTGTGTGGTTTAGTGATCGGAGAATACATATCACCGCCTTTGGATATCAAAGCCGAGTTGAATAAAAATCTTGCCAATAGTGATGCAGATGTATTATCCAGTTTTGGTAACTGGCAAAGAGATGGGGATGACTTTTTGCACTTTAATGCCATTGAACCGGAAGGTATTCTCTACGGTGTCAATATCTACAGTTTTAATGATGACCAGCAATTGATGAGTAATACAGTTGCTGAAAGTGCGCACTACAAAACAACTTACTGGTTACTGGAAAACGTACGCAGAACAACTTTCAGCCAGACTGAAAATGGCTTGCGCAGTGAGGTGGAGGTTTTCGACGAGCTGCCCTGGGATGTGGATATTTCGCCTGAAATACTGCAGCTCATGATAGTGGATTCATATTCCCTGGCCATTTCGGATCTATATCGCTACGCACAACGCTTTGTCAGTCAGGGGCAGGATGCCAGTGCTTATTTAATGGCTTTCTGGGAAAAAATACTGCAACCATTAACGACCGCCGTTTTGGTGCTGGTAGCGATTTCCTTTATTTTTGGGCCCTTAAGGGAAGCCACCATGGGCTCAAGGGTGTTCAGTGCTATCTGTTTCGGACTCTTGTTTATTGTTTTGCAAAAGTTGTTCAGGACGCTTGGTCTGGTTTACCAGTTCAATCCGTTTATAGCGGTACTGATTCCCATAATGCTGTGTGGATTGCTAGGGCTGTATCTGCTCAGGAAAGCGGTTTAGTTTCCCAGGAAATTTTTGTCACTATGGAATGCGACATCTTGTCATGAAAAGTTTGTTTTTGCGGATTAAAAAAAACATAAAAATAACCCGCACCCAGTAGTAAAAATGAGCAGGGGGCTAATACAAAACGAATTAAACTTTGTTTATACGAAATAGCCGAGGCATCAGCATTTTGTACGCGGAGTTTCCATGCTTGCATGCCCAGGGTCTGGCCACTATGAGTCCAGAACCAGGCAAAAAAGAGGTAGGCGCTAAGTATCATCGAGCAAAAAAGGGTCAGTCGATACAAAGGATCCATTTGCACCCGCTCATTTTGTACTACCTGAGCCTGGTCAATGCCGAATGCGGAAAGTACCACAAAGCCGACCACTATCCAGATGGCGATAATAATGATGCTGTCATAGAGTATTGCCGCCAGGCGGCGCCACAGAGTAGCAGGTTCAAGATTTGGTGCTTGGGTGCTTTCGTTCATAAGGGCGGCATTGTACTGCATTTTCAGATTTCAGCATCAATTAAGCTTTTCCGAAATATTTAATCTATTGCTGACTTAATAAACGTATGCAAATTTGCTTGACTTTAGAATTTTATGGAAGTACTTTGTTAAACAGAGTACTTTTATTTATCAATTAAACAGGGATTGTCATCTAAATCATCAGATACAACAAAGGAGGCCGGGATGTTTTCACTCTCTATAATTGGCTGGATACATACACTTACATGCATATTTGCCATGATAAGCGGCGCTATTGCACTGTTTGCAGTGAAAGGTTCGGTTGATCATAAACGTTGGGGCCATTGGTTTATCTATACCATGCTGGTAACCAATGTGTCGGCATTACTTATTTATGCCAGCGGGCAATTTAATATCTTTCACTGGATGGCAGTCGGGACACTGGCTGTACTTTTACTTGGCTGGTATGCAGCGCCACGTCAGCGCAGTATGTCGTGGGCCATCACACATTTGTCTTGCATGATCTGGAGCTACTACATGCTTTATGGTGGTCTGATAAATGAAGCCTTCCTGCGTCTGCCTGTATTACGGGAAATTTCCCCAATGTACGGCGCCAATGGGGCGATCTTTGGGATGCTGCAAATGGCCGTCTTGTTTATTTTTATGCTGTGGTGGCTGTTTTTTGTAAGCAGAACCTATCGAAACTATAAACAAAAAAGTCTGGCTGTCCACTAAGGTTGGTGGATCGGTTTAACAGGATAGAAATATGAGCAAATCAAGCACTGAAAATGTAGTAGAACAGAAATCAACTGCCGAAGAGGATCTGGCCCTGATCCGAAAAATGATGCTGGAAGCCCAAAGTTCAGCTGCAATAGACGGGCGTCATCTGGTGTTGTGGGGGAGTATTTTAGGGTTCGCCCAGGCATTGGTCTTGTTGAACATAGGTCAGGCGGGGGATGCTGGCAGAACAATACTAATCTGGTTTGTATTGCTGGGAGCAGGCATCGTGGGCTCAGCCATACTCGGATACAAGTATTCACAGCGTCCCGTGAACCTGGCAGTGCGTTTATATTCATCAGTCTGGATTGGGTTTTGTTTGACTATGTGTCTGTTATTTGTGCTCGCGGTTGCGGGTCACCAGGAAATTTTATTCAGTCTATCGGTAGTTGCACCGGCTATGACAGGCCTGGCTTTTTTTGTTACGGCATCCATTATTGGAATGGGCTGGCTACGCTGGATTGCACTTTGCTGGTGGCTGACGGCAATAGCATCTGCTGTATTCAGTAACTCGTCTTACCTTGAATATATTTTTATATTTGCCTATCTGTTTTTGATGGCAGGGCCTGGACTCGTTATGACACGTTCAGGCAGACGGGCCTGAGCAATGCCGAAAATAGCAAATGGTCCTCTTGATGAAATCATACATCCTCAGGCAAGACTGGCGATAATGGCTTTTCTGAACGGAATTGAGGGCGCCAGTTTTACTACCTTACGAGATGCTCTGGAAATAAGCGATGGCAATTTGAGCGGTCATCTTCGTCGTCTGCAGGAAGCAGATTATATCGTTGTGAGTAAATCTTTCATTGAGCGTAAACCTAATACTTTTGTGAGCATAACCAAAAAAGGTCAAAAGGCATTTGCTGATTATCTTGCCAGTCTGGAAAAACTACTCGCTAAAAATTGAGCAAACCGAAGGTCACAAAGTGCATGCTAATTTCAATATAAAGCATTGTTGAAATATCGGTAGTGCAACTGTTTGAAAGTTTTTAGCTTATTCTCAGTCTTGATAGCGAGCTATCCTTTTGTCGACACGCCAAAAAGCGTACATCCCTGTACAGGCTCGGCTGACGACATCCCTGTCGTCAGACGGTCGCCAACTTGATAGCTCGCTATCAAAACTGTGCGTTTAGCCTCTGTGAAAACTGCGATATTGTTAATTAAGCGGTCACTTCTGCATATGTGAACCCATTGAGATGTCTTTTTCCTGAGTATTTTCCCGATTAAGCGCGAGGACTGTCTGAGGAGCAAAGCGACGAGTTCCGCAGCGCCGGGAAAATGGGAAGGAAAGATCGAAGGGTGAACAAGTGCAGAAGAGGCCGCTTTTTACCAATACGTAGCACAATAAAATTCAAGCATTTGCGCTACAGAGTATTGGCAAAACTTGACATTTAGGTCGATATTCCCGATTATCGCGCTCCATGAACAGAATCATTACAAACAAAGGCATTATTATTATTCGACACCTCCAGGTGGGTTGAAGCTGATAGCATTTGTTTTTAAATTTTCAGAGAACCCGCCACCAGGCGGGTTTTTGCATTTTAGGGAAAGAGGATTATGACGAAGTTACCCCAGTACGTTGCGCTGATGGACACCACCCTGAGAGATGGAGAACAGACTCAGGGTGTTTCTTTTTCTGCCGGCGAAAAACTTAACATTGCTAAGGCCTTACTGGAAGCCTTGAAGATTGATCGCATAGAGATTGCTTCAGCACGCGTGTCAGAAGGTGAAAAAGAAGCAGTTCGCAATATCAATAACTGGGCGGCTGAGCATGGGTTTTTGGACAGAGTGGAAGTGTTGGGCTTTGTCGACCTTAATCTCAGTGTGGACTGGATCCTCGAGACTGGTGGGCGGGTTTTAAACCTGTTAACCAAGGGCAGCGAAAATCATTGTCGCAACCAATTGGGTAAAAGTCTCGAAGAACATGCTGCGGATATCAATAAAACTGTGGCATACGCGCTTGAGAAAGGCCTGCAGGTTAATGCTTATCTGGAAGACTGGTCTAATGGTTACAAGGACAATAAAGACTATGTGTTTGGCCTGATGGAAAGGATCAAGGACAGCGGCATCGAACATTTTATGTTGCCCGATACACTGGGTGTCATGAGCCCCTCAGAAGTCAGTACTGCTTTACGGGATATGCAGGCAAGGTTTCCTGCACAGGTTTTTGATTTTCATCCTCACAATGATTATGGCCTGGCAGTAGCCAATTGCATGGCTGCAGTGGAAAGCGGTATCAGCAATTTGCATTGTACGGTGAACTGTCTGGGCGAAAGAGCCGGCAATGTTTCGCTGGCGGAATTGGCTGTAGTCCTGAAAGATAAAATGGGGATTGCAACGGCTGTAGATGAGACTCATCTGGCCGATGTCAGCAAGCTGGTTGAGCGTTTTTCCGGCAAATGGCTCGCTGCAAATATGCCCATCGTCGGAGAAGATGTGTTTACCCAAACTTCAGGTGTGCATGCAGATGGTGATGTGAAGGGGGGCTTGTATGAAACCCGCCTCAGTCCTGAACGTTTTGATCGAAAACGCACCTATGCGCTTGGCAAGCTCAGTGGCAAAGCATCTGTATTAAAAAATATCGAAGAACTGGGTATTACCTTATCAGATGAAAATCTGAAAAAAGTGTTGCAAAGAGTCGTTAAACTTGGCGACTCCAAGGAAGTCATCACGGTTGATGATTTACCTTTTATTATTGCTGATGTGCTGGAGAGCAGTGATTATCATCATATCCGCTTGCTGAACTGTCAGATCAACAGTGCCTTTGGAGAGGAATCAGAAGTCAGGCTGGGACTGGAGATTAATGGTCAGGAATACGAAGCTGTCGGTTATGGCAATGGTGGCTTTTCAGCCTTTATGGATGCACTCAGAAAAATTCTGGATGGTATAAATCTTGAGTTACCCGAGCTGCTGGATTATGCGATTCGAATACCTAAAGGGGGCAAGGTTGGTGCGTTAACTGAATGTACCATCACCTGGGATGTCGCCGGTTCCCGAGGTCGCAAACTTCGTACCCGTGGTGTGCATGCCAATCAGGTTTATGCTGCGGTGCTGGCTACTTTAAGAATGGTTAACACTCGATTACATAGTCAGAGCAATTAATCCAAGGCTCCCATACCTCGTTAAAATTCTGCTTAGTCGGTCACATACTATTTGTATGCTCCCTCCTTGTGCGGAATTTTGCCTCGTCTGAAAGCCTTATCTTTAATTGCTTTAAAAAATTCAGAAATAAATTAAACTTTACTCAGGTTTTGTTTTAATAAAAAGGCTACGCTTCAATAAGTGGGTGTTAATCTGTAGCTGAGGAGCGAAAGCGAGCGAACTACAGTTAAATCACACGCCAAAAGCTTAACCAGTAAAAAGAGTCTCTTAAAAATGATAGATCTACGAAGTGATACGGTGACCAGACCCAGTCCTGCCATGCGAGAAGCGATGGCTTCTGCGCCAGTAGGGGATGATGTCTGGGGTGACGACCCTACAGTGAAACAGCTCGAAGAGCTGGCAGCCGAAATGCTGGGAACAGAAACAGCCATTTTTGTAGCCAGCGGTACTCAGTCGAACCTGATTGCATTAATGAGTCATTGTCAGCGTGGTGATGAATACCTGGTCGGGCAGACTGCGCATACCTATAAATATGAAGGTGGTGGTGCGGCAGTACTTGGCAGCATTCAACCGCAGCCAATTAACAATGAAGTCGACGGTACCATTGCACTGGAAAATATCCTTGCAGCCATTAAGCCGGACGATATTCACTTTGCTAAATCACGCTTGCTATCACTTGAAAATACAACCGGTGGCAAGGTTCTGCCTATGGATTATCTTCAGGCAGCTACAGCTCTGGCAGCAGAACATGGTTTAAACAATCACCTTGATGGTGCCAGAATCTTTAATGCAGCTGTAAAGCTTGGTGTTGATGTGCAGGCCATAGCCGCTTATTTCGACTCAGTTTCAGTTTGCCTGTCGAAAGGCCTGGGGGCACCCGTTGGCTCGGTGCTGTGCGGAAGCAGCGAGCTGATAAAAGAAGCCCGTCGCTGGCGTAAAATGCTGGGTGGCGGGATGCGTCAGGCCGGCATTATTGCCGCAGCGGGGATTTATGCGCTGGAAAATAATATTCAGCGCTTACAGGAAGATCATGATAATGCGGCTTACCTGGGACAGGAACTGGCGAAACTGCCAGAGCTCGATGTTGATCTGGAATACCTGCATACCAATATGGTTTTTCTAAAGCCGGGGAAAGGCGATTTTATCAAGCTCTCAAACTATCTTGAAGAACGGGATATTCTGATCGATGCTCGTTATACGGCACGGCTGGTTTGTCACCTGGATGTCAGTGCGGACGATATACAGAAAACAATTGAAGCCTTTAAGAGCTTTTATAAATAAGAATTTTAGCTAAAGGATTTCAGCCAAGCTTATTCCGCCATGATGGCAATTAACTTGTCTGGATCACGCCAGCGGTTGCTGGCCAGACGGGCAATAAAGACACAGGCGATACCGAGGATCATTATAACGAAGGCTATCCACGAGATACGCGGACCAAGTGCAAACACTTTTATAATGAAAAACTGCACCACTAACATAGTCCAGTGTAAGGAGGTTGATGCCCACATTGCCCAGCGTGTATCTCCGGCACCTCTTAGCACACCGGATGCAACCTGCAGCATGCCTTCACACAGCACATAGCAGCTCAGTCCCACCATCATGAAGTGACTCAGGCTACGAATTTCAGCCGCTCCTTGCTCATAAAAAATAAACACTTCCACCAGTTGATCGCGAAATAACAGAAAAACCAGTGCAAGCAGCAAAGAGTAGCCTATACCCAGAATGTAGCCGGCAGTGGTGACTTCATTTGCTTTGTGCATATCGTTGGCACCTACAAAGCGGCCTATCATGCTCATTACCGCAATATTCAAACCCAGCAAGGGAACGAAGGACAGCATATCCCAGTTGAAGACGATGGTTGCCGAGGCTGCTTCAGGGATGCCATAGGATTGGAACATGAGCAAAAACAGGTTAAAAGCCGCGACGTTGAGAAACATTTCCAGCCCGGAAGGGAAGCCCAATCGCAAATAGCGTTTGGTAATTCCCCTATCAAAGATCAGTGAGGCGGCAATACTAAAACGCTCACGGTTTTGTTTGGCAAGGTAAAACAGTAAATAAATGCTAATGGTAAACACGGTACTTATTACAGTGCCGTAGGCAGCGCCGGCAATGCCGAAAGCGGGCAAGCCGGCCTTGCCGAAAATCAGGCACCAGGTGAGCGGAATATTGAAAAGAATCCCGAGTACTTCTGAGGTCATGACAACTTTTGTCCTGCCAATACCGGAGAAAAATGTCGACAAACAGACTTTGATAAGCGTGGTGACACTACAGAACATTAAAATACTGTAGTAAGTGATTTCCAGCTCTACCTGCTCAGGAGCATGCCCCATACCGGCAAAGATATTGCGCATGACAAGGCCGACCAGAATCAGCAGGGGGGTGCTGGCAAGTGCCAGAATGAGGCCCTGAGTAATTACCCGGGAGCATTTGGCTAACTCATTGGCACCCAGATACTGGGCCACCAAGGCGGTGGCATAAGCCAGAATGCCATTGAGTAAGGAAATCGAAAAATACCAGGCAACACCCCCACCTAAAGCCGCCGCCATATGTATCGGGCCTAACTGGGCGAGGAAATAACGATCGGTGAAGATCATGATCGCAAAGGCACCCTGGGATACGACCATAGGCCCTGACATTCTTAACAATGTCGAGAGTGCTGTGGAGCTGTATTGCCAGTCTTTCAGGTTCATCGTTAAATTTGTATGCAGGGCTAAAAGGAAAGGGCGCATTGTAAGCACCGCTTGTAAAAAAGACTACGTTTGAATCAGTATTTGTGGCTTAGTGAAAGCGCAAGAGCTGAATCATAAATGATGAAAAAAAGTAATATCTGCAAAGTTTCCCGGTTTTGCATTGCAATGCTGTTAAAAAGCAGAAAATATAGTAATGTTGAATTGCCATCTTTGCATATACAGAGATTTGAAGCGGCCGAATTGTATTTCAATGAAGCTAAATAATAACAGGCAAAGTGGAATCCTGAAGGGGGAAAGCATGAAAGTAACAATGACAGGAATCATACTGGCAGTGCTGGGGCTTGGTGCAGCAGGTGTTGTTTCAGCGCATCACAGTTTTGCCATGTTCGACAGAGACACAGAAGTGGTAATGGAAGGTGAGGTGGTTCGATGGGCATTTAATAGTCCGCATGTTGCTCTTTATATACGCAATAATGAAGGCGATATCTGGGCTTTTGAAGGTGGCGCGCCTCCCGGACTGGTTACCGATACTCCACCGATGGATGGTTTTACTTTTCAGCCGGGTCATCAGGTCAAACTGGTAGTATGCCCATTGCGTGATGGCCGTCATGGTGGCGCAGTCGGAATCGTTATTAAAGATGATGTCTGGTACACACCTAATGATGGTGGTTGTGGTCCAAATTTCGATGCCTGGCAAGACTGGATGGCTAAGGGCTATATGTCTAAGCAGGCGGCTCTTGATGCAGGCGAAACTTTACCTGAATAATTACAGATAAGCTTGCGGTGAAATAAATAAACCCAAGGGTTTTCAATGTAGCCGACAGTCAGCGATTTTCATTTTGGGAAGAGTTGACTGTCGACTTGGCTACTTCAGGTTTTAACTATTGGCATTTCTGCCAGTTTCTTCGCAACCATGTCACCGAACTCGCTGGTCGATACCATCTTGACACCGGAATCTGCTTTGGAAAGATCCGAGGTTGAATAGCCCTCTGCAAAAACACTTTGCATGGCATCCCATAGGTTTCTGGCTTCAGCGTCCATATTGAAACTCATTTCCAGCATCATGGCGACTGAACCGATCATTGAGTATGGGTTGGCAATATTCTTGCCGGCTATATCAGGAGCCGAACCATGTGAAGGTTCGTAATAGGCTTTATCGGGCCCCATACAGGCAGAAGGCATCAGACCCAGTGAACCGAGTATCCCGCCACCCTGATCAGAGAGGATGTCACCGAACATGTTTTCCATCACCATGACATCAAACTGTCCGGGGTTCAGGCATAGATAAGTTGCAGCGGCATCAACCAGAATATTAATAACCTTTACATCTGGAAAATCCTGCGCGACCTCGTCACAGATTTCATTCCAGAGTACGGAAGATTTCAGCACATTACTTTTATGAATGTTATGCAGTACTTTCTTCCGCTTCTGGGCCGTCTGGAAGGCCACCAGCATGATGCGTTTGATCTGGTCTTCGTTATATTCCAGGGATTCATTCACATAACGTTTGCCATCTTCATTAAGGCCGGTTTCTTTCTTGCCAAAATACAGGCCGCCAACGAGTTCACGAATCATCATGATATCGATACCTTCACCGATGATTTCAGGTTTTAAGGGAGAGAAGTGGGCCAGTCCTTTAGGGAGAAATACCGGGCGAAAATTTGCAAAGGTGTTATATCGTCTGCGTAAGGGCAATAAGGCGCCACGTTCAGGCTGCATATCGACAGGAATTTTCTGGGATTCTTCATGGCTTAAGCCGATAGGGCCTTTGAGAATAGCATCTGCTGCATCACAGATAGCCTTGGTGCCTTCGGGAAAGGGGTGACCACTCTCAAAATAGGCATTGGCTCCGAACGGTGCGTGAGTTAATTCAAAGTTAATCTTATTACGCTCGGCTACCAGGTCCAGAATTTTAACGGCTTCGGCCATGATTTCCGGGCCAATACCGTCACCGTCGAGCAGGGCTATTTTGTAAGAGCTCATGATGTACCTTATTTTTTGATTATGGAGTAATACTACAAAGGGCGGCTAATTTAGCATTTCAGCAAAAGTGAGTAAATTGTTAAATCTTGCCAAAAATCTGCAATTCAGGAATTTTATGAAAAAAATTTAACAATTTTTCTAAAAAAAACTAACTTTTCTTTTCAAATCGGGAATATTTTAAGACATCAGCGGTACTCATTAAGGCCTGAAAATTATAAAATTACCTACCGAAAATTTTAGTCAGTATTTACCCAATTCTGGCTATTTTGTAAGAAAACTACCTTAACAACGGAGCTAAATATGGCCTCTTACCAGGAGCACACGTCTAATACGCAACTCATTGATTGGATTAATGAAATTGAAGAGTTATGCCAGCCCGAACAGGTTCATCTGTGTGATGGTTCACAGGAAGAATACGATCGATTATGCCAGCAACTGGTGGATCAGGGCACATTTATTAAACTCAATGAAGAGCTGCGACCTGGTTCCTTTCTGTGCCGTTCAGATCCCCGTGATGTAGCGCGTGTTGAAGATCGTACCTTTATTTGCTCTCAAAATGAAAAAGATGCAGGTGTCACTAATAACTGGGTAGAGCCTGCAAAAATGCGCAAAACTCTAGCCGGCTTATTCAAAGGCTGTATGCAGGGCAGAACCATGTATGTGATCCCTTTCAGCATGGGGCCGCTGGGCTCTGATATTGCCCAGATAGGCGTGCAGGTTACGGACAGCCCATATGTGGTTGTGAGTATGCGAATCATGGCGCGTATCGGGCAGAAGGTGCTCGACATACTGGGTAACAAACCATTTATCAAATGTCTGCATTCGGTTGGTTCGCCCCTGGCTGAGGGTGAGGCGGATGTTACCTGGCCTTGCAACATTGAGAATCGCTATATTGTGCATTATCCGGAAACGCGTGAAATTGCTTCATTTGGATCTGGCTATGGTGGTAATGCTCTGCTTGGCAAAAAATGTGTAGCTCTGCGAATCGCCTCGGTAATGGCGCGTGATGAAGGCTGGCTGGCAGAACATATGCTTATTGTCGGTGTTGAATCTCCTGAAGGTGAAAAGACCTATATAGCCGGGGCCTTTCCAAGCGCCTGTGGCAAGACCAATCTGGCAATGGTAATCCCGCCAGAAGGCTTTGAAGGCTGGAAGGTATGGACAGTAGGTGACGATATTGCCTGGATTAAACCAGGTAGTGATGGACGCATGCATGCCATAAATCCTGAAGCCGGTTATTTTGGTGTGGCGCCAGGCACTTCATATGATTCAAATCCTTCAGCAATGGACACCATCAGAAGAAATACAATTTTCACTAATGTGGCGATGACCGACGAAGGCGATATCTGGTGGGAAGGAATGACCAAGCAAGCTCCTGCGCATTTGATTGACTGGTTGGGTAATGACTGGACTCCTGATAGCGAGACACCAGCAGCACATCCTAATGCCCGTTTTACTGCGCCTGCTGGCCAATGCCCGAGTGTGGACCCGGACTGGGAAAACCCCAATGGCGTACCGATTGATGCTTTTATTTTCGGCGGACGTTTAAGTACCACTTTCCCGCTGGTGTATCAGAGTCGTAGTTGGGAACATGGGGTATACATGGCTGCAACACTTGGTTCTGAAGCCACTGCAGCAGCTGAAAATCAGGCTGCGATACGCCGCGATCCGATGGCTATGTTGCCATTCTGCGGTTACAACATGGGTGACTACTGGGCACACTGGTTGAGCATGGAAAATAAAGTAGAACATTTGCCGAAAATTTTCCGGGTTAACTGGTTCCGTAAAGCCGAGGATGGTTCTTGGTTGTGGCCGGGTTTCGGACAGAATATGCGTGTGTTGCAATGGGTGGTTAACCGCGTTAAAGGACGTGTATCGGGTAATGAAACAGTCTTTGGCAAGGTTCCGAAATATGAGGATATCAACTGGAATGGGCTGGTCTATGATGAAGCCACATTCGACAGTCTTATGGCAATTGATACTCAGAACAGTATTCGCGAGTTTGAGGATCAGGCAAATTTATTCAATGAAATTGGGGATAGTCTCCCAGTCGAAATGGAAAATCAGCGTCAGGCAATGCTTGATCTGCTAACGCCTAAAAAGGAATCTTCAGCTGCCTGAGAGCAAGCGAACACAGTAAAAATTAGTTTATGTAAGTAACAGTCAGGTTAAAGCCGGTTCTGGAAAATTCAGGGCCGGCTTTTTTATGTGTGCAACAAAGTTTTTGGCGCCTGGTCTCGTGAATAATCAGGGATTTCAACTAAGAAATGGTTCCTTATTACCTTTTCTGCGGATCCAGTTCAAGGATAAAAGCACATGTTCCTTGCGGGCTAACCAGCGCAAAAATCGAAATTTTCCTGGAAAGTCGAGTAGTACCAATCCTGCCAGTATGGTTAAAATGCCCTGTCCAGGAAGCACCAGCAGCAACATGCCGATACATACCAGCACAAGACCCAGCAGATTTTTCAGCATCAGCACGAGCATCCTGAGCGGGTAGAAGCTGCCTTTCCAGCGCATACGATGCCTGCGTTTATCGACAAAGTAATCTTTTGGGATTGCCAGCACCAACCAGGGCAGCAATATCAGGCTGCTTACAAATGTCAGCAAAGACAGCAGAGTGAAGAAAAACACCATGTCACTGCTTATATTTAACGATGTTAAAAAATTAATCACCAGATTTGATCTTCTTCAATACTCCTGCTTTTCGTGTATTCTAGCATTGTGGATTGAAGAGAGTACTCTTTAGCTGCATTCGCTAGATGATTAAGACAGGTGGAGAAACAGGCTGAGGATTTAAATTGTTTCACTTATCACACAAAAAAATAAATGCCGCAAATTTTGCAGATTATGTAAATGCCAGGCTTTCTTTTGTCCTTAAAGCCACGCTGGTTGTTGGTGCCATTTCAATGTTCTGGCAGGGTCAATATCAGACAGTTGTAGAAATTCTGGTTATTCTGGTCATTACTTTGCTGCCGGTATTTTTGGGGAAAAGATTTGATGTCAAAATTCCCCACAGCTTTGAAACACTGGCAGTTGTGTTTGTGTTTATGTCACTCTTTCTAGGCGAGATATATAGTTATTACACTATTTATTGGTGGTGGGACATCGTTTTGCATAGCGGGTCGGCATTTCTTTTAGGAATTATCGGCTTTCTTTTAGTCTATGTGTTGAACGAAACGAATGGTGTTGACCTGGATTTAAATCCAAATTTTATAGCTCTGTTTGCCTTTATGTTCGCAGTTGGAATTGGCGTATTATGGGAAATAATAGAATTTGCAGCTGATCAGTTATTCGGAATGAATATGCAAAAAAGCGGGCTGGTTGACACAATGTGGGATCTTATTGTTGATGTGATCGGTGCGCTTATTATCTCGGCCCTCGGCTGGGGCTTTTTAAAAACCCGTGAAACAGATTCATTTCTCGAACGCTGGATAGATGAGTTTATTGAGAAAAACCCAAGGTTTTTTGAGAAAAATGAATCAGACAAATCGGATTAATATAGCAAAGTTATCTACGATGTTTACGAAGCACAATGTCTAGCTACAGAATCCTGACGCTTAATATCCACAAAGGTTTCTCCATGAGTAACTGGAATTTTACGCTGGATAAAATACGTGCCTGCATGCGTGAGTCCGGAGCGAATGTGGTTTTTTTACAGGAAGTAGTAGGTGAAAATATAAAGCACCGCGAAAAAATTGCAAATTGGCCGGAAAGCAATCAACTGGAATATCTGGCAGATTCTGTCTGGGATCATTTCGCTTACGGTAAAAATGCGATTTATCAAAATGGGCATCATGGAAATGCGATTCTGAGTGAGATACCTTTTCAGGAATGGCAGAACATAGATCTCTCCTGCATGTCCTTCTCACAACGCGGAGTTTTGCACGGTTTTACCAAGGAAGGAGTTAACTTGCTTTGTGTACATATGGGGCTGTTTGAAAAAGAGCGACGCATGCAAACCCGCCAATTGGTTGAATATGTGCAGAGTAATATCCCGGACGATGAGCCCTTGATTCTTGCCGGAGATTTCAACGACTGGCGCTTTCAGAGTCATCGTTATTTACTTGAAAATTTATCCCTGTCAGAAGTCCATCTGGAAACCCACGGAGTCCTTGCAAAAACCTACCCGGCTCGTTTCCCGGTGCTCAAAATGGACAGAATTTATCAGCGCGGCTTTCAGGTGAAAGATAGTCGTCTGCTTTCCGGAAATGGCTGGCGTGATATGTCAGATCACCGGGGTCTGCTAAGTGAACTTGAACTTAGCCTATAGGCGTGGGCTTTGTATTATTTCCTGTTCAGGGCTCAAATTTTAAAGCCATAAAAACATAGTGTTTAATAATAAATTCAGAAAGTTCTTGTATGATTGGTTTTCCAGACTAAGGATGCAAGGTAGTGAGGGGATATGTTAACGAAAATATTTTACGGCTTAGCGATTGTGCTCACCTTGGCAATAGCAGCCTTTCTTGTGATGTTTTATAACCTGGCCAGGCAGTCTGAAACGATAGTCAATGCAGGCCTGCAAAATAATATGTTACAGGACTGTCCGGACCGGCCTAGCTGCGTTAACAGTCTTTCCGATCTTGAACAACATGCTATCGCGGCTTTCGCAGTGCCTGACTCGATGACAGAACCTGTAGCGGCCATGGCTGCTGTAATTATGACTATGCCCCGAGCTGAAATTATAGAAGTGAATGATGATTATTTGCATGCCATATATAGCAGTGCGATTTTTGGTTTTGTTGACGACCTTGAAATTTTAAGAGATGGCGAACAATTACAGGTCCGATCGGTATCCAGAGTTGGCTTTTCGGATCAGGGCGTGAACAGAAGAAGAGTTGAAGAACTACGCAGGCTTTGGCTGCAAGCCTCCATTCAAAATTAAGGCTTCTATTATTTTAGTTGTGAAATATGCTTTCAACGCTCAGGCTAATTTCTGTAAAGCGGCGGCAGGATATAGCCTGAGCTTTTAGTAGCTTTTGGCCGGTTCGCGTAATGAAGCTTGTTGACAAGTTGCAGAAAAGCCATGAAGTCAAAATTTCCGGTTGTGTTTTGCCTGCTATACAGCCGGTTTTGCAAGCTGCGAACATAAAAGCTCATATCCTCCATGCCAAACGCTGCATCTATTTTATCGAGATTGTATAAAGCAGTGTTTTTGAAATAAGCCTGCCCCCAGTTCAACAATTGCTCACCGGTGGCCTTGATATCCTCATTTTCACAGGCCTGTTTCAATTTGTTGTAAGTTACATTGATATCTTGAATCTTGCGTACCGTGCTGCTTTTTTTACCATCTGTCCTTTTATTCCTGATCAGTTTCTGTAGTTTTTGCCAGATCAAGACCAGGGCAGGGCCAAAAAATAAAACTGATACGGCAAGCAGGATGCCAATGACAAGTAAGAGGTTCAGATTTATTGCCGCCCAGATACTTTCTGTCTGAGTGGTTTCGTCAGCTGTCCTGGTTTCCGGTTCCAGACGCCGACCATCGACGGTAAGGATATCAAGTGTCAGGGCTGGTAAGGAGGCAAATTCAAGGCTGTCATTTCGCGTATTCCACCAGGGAATTTCGATCGCAGGTAACTCGAAACGACCGGCCTCGGTAGCAACCAGGGTGATGTTTTGGCTATGTCCGGAACTGACGCCGCCGCTTTCGGTAATATCAACCTGCTGTGCTTCAGCCGGGTATGAACGCAAACTGGAATTGGCTGTGAAATCCAGATTGATAAGCATGGATGCATAAAGGTCGTCTGCATTCAGTTGTATGCTGCGTACCACTGAATCTCCAATACGCATGTCGTCAAGTGAACGACTCCAGTTTTCGGAAATGCTGATATTGCTGCTAGGCAGCCAGTATGGACTTGGAAAGTTGTCGGGTACAGGCAATATCGGAATTTGATGTGACTCGCTTTGCAGTTCAATACGCTGACGCTGATCGGTGGTTTTCAGATTTGGGTTGTTTCTGGTGGCACGGGTTTGAGTAAAGGCACGAAAGCGAATTGGCTCAATGGTAAAATCACCGCTGTTTTGCGGGAAAATCACGAATCGACTTTCGTTCACGGTGTAAAGAATATCATTTACGGTTTCCGTGTAATTCAGGTCTTCACCGAGTTTGTTGAAGGCAGCAGGAGATAGCTCCAGACTCGAAAAAGTCGCTCCCCGCTCAAAGGACAGTGTGTAATAAAGTTTTATACTGAAGATCAGCGCTTCCTGTACATAGGCCTGACTTTTATCGAGCGTAGTTAGCAGAAAGACTTCATTATTTTCTGTGGCATGGCTCAATTCAGAAATGCTTTGGTTTTCAGCAGCTATTTGGGCCCAGGCTGAAGCGGGAAAGAACAGTTGGATGCAAAGGGCGAGCAAAAAATAAAACAGGCTTTGACGGCCTGAATATAACCTGGACTTTACCATAGCTGTTGATTGCTTTCGATGGCCAGTAAATCCATCCTGCCCGCGTTTTCTGCTTTTTGCTGTATCTCAAACTTGTTTTTCATCAGTATGCCAGGTTCGTCTTTGATACGGCCCAGCCATTGTTGCAGAGATAATTCTTTCTCCAGAGCGGCACTAAATTCCTGTTCTTCAGCAGTTTCAGGATCATCAAGATGACTGTTTCCAGTATTCCCGTCAGCATCCTGGCTTTCCTGCTGACTGATTCTCTGGGAGTTATCTTCCTGGTTTTGTTCGTTTTCCTGGCCATTAGTTTCGGCTGTAATTTCCTGGCTATCGTTAGGGTTTAAAGGTTCAGCTTCTTCACCTTCTTCACGTTCCATTTTTTCCTCACTACCAGGGTCATCGGTAAGCCTGGCCTTTAGCGCTGACACTAATTCGAGGTTGGCTGCGGCAGCTTCATGTTGGGGCTCCAGATTCAGCACACGACGATACATATCAATGGCTTCATTTAGCCGATAAAGTTGTGCCAGGGCATTGCCACGATTGTACATGGAGCCTACGTCATTCAGGAGATCCAGGTCTATCAAGGCTGCTTCATAGTTTCCCTGGCGGTAATTGGCTGCAGCACGCCAGGCTATATCTTCAAACAAAATGGAAGCGTTCTGGTACTCGTTGTTGTCAAAAGACCGACTGGCAAGTTGATTGTCATTGGACCATAGTTCGCGCCATTCCCAGGCGTATACAGAAGCTGGAGAAGCAAGCAACAACAGCAGGCAAAGGGAATAAAAATGAAGTTTTACTTTTAACACGATGTAGCCGTACCCATACTGATAAGGAGTTTCTAGAACGCTTCGGCATTATACGGGGCCATCAATGCTAAGCAAATTTGCAAATTAGTGTAATCTTTGAATAAGTAAGCAATGTGGAAAATTATGCCAAGCAAGTTCCATAGTGGGAATGCGGTTGCTTTCAGGGAATTGAACAGGTATTTTTTGCCAGTTTGGCACCCGGCTGGCATAGCCAAAGATCAGGAATTCTGCAGACTTAAAGTTGGCCTGTAGGTTGTTTGTACCCGGCACCTTTTATAGGCCCCTTTAAGGCCCAATTTGGTAGTTAACTCTTGGAGTTTTGGATGAATGAAGCAAGCGCTGATGCGGTCATAAACCGGCCGGTGTATTTCTTCCTGATATTGTTGTTTATTGGTTCCGGTGCTTCAGCCTTGATCTATGAGCTGGTCTGGTATCAGTTAATCGGCCTGGTCATTGGTGTATCTTCCATTTCCCTGGGTATATTGCTGGCCGTTTTTATGGGAGGCATGTGTATCGGCAGTTTATTATTGCCCAGGCTAATCAGTGCTAAACATCATCCGCTGAAAATCTACGCTTGTCTGGAACTGGGGATCGCCATCAGCGGGGTCTTGCTGCTGTACGGAATGCCACTATTGCGTAACTTATATTTTGGTACCGCAACTGAAGGCTTCCTGGATTATGTGTTGCGAGGCTTATTTGCGGGTATCTGTTTACTACCACCGACAATTTTAATGGGAGCAACTCTGCCGGCTATAGCACGCTGGGTGAAGTCAACACCGGCAGGTGTATCATGGCTGGGCCTGTTTTATGGTGGCAATATTGCCGGGGCAGTATTCGGCACGATGTTGGCAGGTTTTTATCTGCTGCGTGTCTTTGACATTGGAATCGCTACTTTTGTGGCGGTGCTGATTAACCTGTCTGTTGCCGTGACTGCCATGGCCATTATCCGCCAGGCTGAATATATCAATAACTCTGCTGATACAGCTTTTGCAGGCAAAGACAGAACTGGTAGCAAGACGCTAAATATTATTCCAAGAGAAGCCTGGCCGGTCTATATAACGACCATGCTATCCGGTGCGACAGCACTGGCTGCCGAAGTCCTTTGGACCCGGCATCTGTCTTTGTTTATCGGAGCCACTGTCTATGGTTTTGCGCTCATTCTTTCAGTGTTCCTGATAGGCTTGGGACTGGGTAGTACCATTGCGGCGAAGCGTGCTCCACATTTGAAGAACCCTAAATTTGCTCTGGGCCTCTGTCAATTATCCTTGTGTCTGTTTATGGCCTGGGCTGTGTATCTGGTTACCCAGAATTTACCTTACTGGGAAGTCAACATAGATGGCAATTCGCCCTGGTTAAGATTGCAGCTGGATTTCTGGCGTTGCCTGCTGGCTATGTTTCCTGCTGCTTTGTTGTGGGGTGCAAGCTTTCCCCTGGCCTTGGCTGCCGCTGCTAACGATAAGCAGGATAGTGCGCATCTGGTTGGTGGTTTATATGCTGCCAATACTTTTGGGGCTATTATCGGTTCACTGGCAGGGGGATTTATTCTGGTGCCCTGGATAGGGAGTCAGCTGGCGCAGCAGATAATTATTCTGGTATCGGCGCTTTCTGCATTCTTGATGTTCATATCGGCATCGGGACAACTGCAAAATTCTGGCAGAAAAATATTAAGTTCGGCACTGGTAATTGTTGTTGCTTTTGTTTCAATCATAACCGTACCTCCTGTTCTGGATGAAGTAATTGCCTATGGCCGATATTTGCCCGCTTATGGTCGTGGCGTGAATGTGATTTATGCGGGAGAAGGACTGACTGCTTCAATTGCGGTTACCAGAGAGAGGGATGGAATACTCAATTATCACAATTCAGGTAAGGTCCAGGCTTCCAGCTACCCTCAGGATATGCGTTTGCAACGTATGCTGGGCCACCTGACAACACTGATACCCGAGAATCAGGACAATTTTTTAGTCATAGGCCTGGGGGCGGGAGTTACTGCGGGTGCAGTAGCCATAGATCCTAATGTCGGGAAGGTAAGAATTGCAGAACTGGAGCCTTTAGTACCAGAAGTTATCTCAAGGTATTTCAGTGAACATAATTTTGACGTGGTGAACAACCCGGTAGTGGATATCCATGTTGATGATGGCAGACATTTTTTACAGACAACCGATATGACCTTTGATGGCATTACTTCAGACCCTCTCGACCCCTGGGTTAAAGGCGCGGCTGCACTTTACACAGAGGAATTCTGGGAACTAGCAAAATCAAAATTAAATCCCGGTGGAGTGGTTACCGTCTTTGTACAGCTTTATGAGAGTACTGAAGCTGCCGTAAAAAGCGAAATCGCTACTTTTATGGAAGTGTTTCCGAACGGAGCTGTATTTGGGAATACGCAGGCAGGCAGAGGTTATGATCTGGTACTGCTTGGTATGGCGGATGATGACCGTATTAATGTGGACCGGATGATAGAGCGCTTTAATCACCCTCGCTATGGTCGGGTCCGGGCTTCCCTGACTGAAGTTGGTTTAAACAGTGTCAGTGATTTACTCAGCACCTTTGCAGGGCAAGCTGAAGACCTTGCTTTTTGGCTGGAGGAGGCTGAAATTAACAGGGATAAGAATATGCGCCTGCAATATCTGGCTGGCATGGGCTTGAATCTTTATGAAAATGCTGAAATTTATAACAATATGCTGAACAGGGGCATAGCTTATCCACAAGATTTATTTGTAGGCAGTGAAGAAGTACTTGCAGAATTGGAGGGTAAAATTACCCGCAGACAGGGGCGCTTCTAGGTGCAACTTCAACATTTGCTGCATAATGTTTAGTGAAAGAAATCTGTGAATTAATGGTAATATAAGCCCAATCGATTGGGTCAAAAGTTAAGAACAGATACCTGTTGCTTATCAAGATAAATTTTTTACTGTATTTTTAACCTAAGACAGCTCAGAGGAAGGTCATGAATTTCACTAAATTAAAATTAGGTCAGTTTTTTAGTATCATCGCATTGATGTTGTTTTGTCAGACAACTGTCTTTGCTCAGCCAGTGATGATTCCCGGTTTTATGGGAATTGAGAGTTCCTATATTGAAGCGCCGGCGTCAGATGAAGATTCAACAAATGCTTATTTCACCATTGTAAACCTGCATTATGAACCGCTCCGTCTTTTAAGTGCCAGCAGCGAAATATTTGAAAATGCTGTGTTTCTTGATGCGAATAACCAGCAACTTGAATTTGTGGAAATTCTACCTGGCCAGCGTATAGCGATGATTCCAGGCGGATTACATATGCAACTGAATGACATTGATTCCGGGATTGCGGCTGGCGATTCTTTTGAATTCAAGCTAAAGGTTCGCCGAGGACGTGAAGCACTTCCATTCCAGGAAGAGATTGTAGCCGTAGGCTTGTTTTCAGGTGGACCGTCGCCCCGACCTGCGGGCATCCCCAATGAAGATGAATATGCAGTCAAAGTTCCGGTTAAACACTAAAAATAGTGACGGATAGTTTCTGCATGATTTGCATGCTTAGTCAGGATGTAAATGCTTGGGCCAGGACCTGAATTTGCTGTTAATATATTTTCTGAATGAAATTAAAGTTGAGGGGGTAATCATGAAATTCACTAAACTAAGCGTAAGTCATCTATTTGCTTTAGCTATGGCATTATTGTTCTTGCAAACAAGTGCTTTTGCCCAGCCGGTAATGATTCCTGGTTTTTTTGGCATAGAAAGCTCCTACATTGAAGCTCCGGAGAATGATACAACGTCAACCAATGCCTATCTCACTATAGTAAACCTGCACTATGAACCACTTCGTTTGTTAGGCACCAGTAGTGAGATTTTTGAAAATGCCGAGTTCTTTGACGCTAATAATCAACCCGTTGAATATTTCGAAGTCCTTCCTGGGGAACGCCTGGCAATGAGGCCTGGCGGAATGCACATAAAGCTTGGTTCGCTTGATTCGGCAATTAGTGCCGGAGAAACAGTTGATATAAGCTTACATGTCCGCCGCGGGCGTGAAGCTCTGGAAGCCGTTGAAGCTTTTGATCCCATGGATAACGTCGGTGCATTAACAGGCAGAAAACCCGTGAAAGCCGGCATACCGAATGAAGACGAATATGTTATTAAGGCTGATATAAGACATTAAATATCACACTGTTTAAACCTGACCCTCAAGGGGGCTGGTGCTTAAAACAGATAGATTTATACCCGAGCGGGTTAATATTTTGTTAACATAAGGCCTTTGAAGTTTTTGAATTCAAAGGCCTTTTTTTGTATCTGCTCCCACCTGAATTTCTAGTACTACTGGCTCTGGTTGCACTCTTTACCGGTTTTGTAAAAGCCGGGGTTCCTTCTCTTGGTGCCCTTATGTCTGCTGTCGTGGCATTAGCTTTTACGCCGCGTGAAGCCCTTGGTATTTGTTTGATATACCTCCTGGTCGGCGATGTTATTGCAGTCAGTTTTTACTGGCGGCTGGCCCATTTAAACGAGCTGAAAAAAATGATAGTGCCAGTATTGCTTGGTATCGTGGCAGGCGGTTTCATGCTCAATTTTCTGGATGATAATAATTTGGGTCTGGTGATTGGCTTGATGGTCGTTTTTCTGGTTGCACTGGAACCGTTCCGGCCCACACTGACTGAGTGGGCAAAGCTTCATCCACATAGCGTAAGAAGCAGTTCCGGTGTTCTGGCAGGCATATCAACAACGATTGGCAATGCAGCTGGACCGATCATGTCATTATATTTTTTGTTACTGAAACTGGATAAAAAGACTTTTGTTGGCACCAGCAGTATTTTCTTCTTAACCGTCAACACGACCAAATTACCAATTTTTTATTATCAGGAACTATTTACGACAGCTTATTTGCCTTCCATTGCACTGACAGCACCACTGGTCTATATAGGTGCTTTGTTTGGCAGAAAGTTTCTGGAATGGGTGTCGCAACTTTGGTTCACCCGTATTATTCTAGTATGTACTGCCCTGGCGGGTAGCTGGTTAATTATTCGCTATTTCATATAGAAAAATGCAAACACTCTGGCTTACTACTATGTTTCGATTATTCTCATCTTTCATCTTAATACTGCTAAATTTTTTGATAGTGTCCTGTGCCGTTAATCCGGTCACCGGCCAAAGTGAGTTGTCCCTGTTGTCGCGTCAGGATGAAATTGCAATTGGCAATGAACAATATGGCCCGTCTCAGCAGAGCCAGGGCGGGGAATATAAGGTTGATCACGAATTAAGTGCTTACGTTAATCAGGTGGGCCAGCGCCTGGCGACTATTGCACGACGTGACTATGATTTACCTTACGAATTTGTGGTACTCAATAACGGGGTTCCAAATGCCTGGGCCTTACCTGGTGGCAAAATTGCTGTAAATCGAGGTTTATTGCTGGAATTAAATAATGAAGCGGAACTTGCTGCTGTACTGGGTCATGAAGTAGTCCATGCGGCTGCGCGACATGGAGCTGCAGCGATGACTCGAGGGACTCTGTTACAAGGAGCTCTGGTAGTCGGAGCAATTACCAGTCAGGACAGTGCCTATTCAGATTATCTGGTTGGTGCCGGTCAGTTGGGTGCGCAGTTGATTTCCCAACGTTATGGTCGTGATGCAGAGCGTGACTCGGATTATTATGGTATCCGTTACATGCTTGAAGCAGGTTATGACCCCCGTGCAGCAATTAGTTTGCAGGAAACCTTTGTACGATTGTCACAGGGACGGGACTCCAGCTGGCTGGATGGCCTATTTGCCAGTCATCCGCCATCGCAGGAACGTGTTGATAATAACCGTGCGCTTGTTAATGAATTACTGCCCGCCATGCAGGGGCGTGATTTGGAACTGGGTGAGGCACGTTACCAGCAGGCGATCAGTGGTCTAAAAAACAATCAGGAAGCTTACGCGCTGTTTGATGAGGCAGAACGTGCCATTGCAGAAGATGATCTTGAAATTGCCATGTTGAATCTCGACGAAGCGATTTCACTGGTTCCTAATGAAGCAAGATTTTCCGGTTTGAAGGCAGATATTCTGCTCTACCAGCGTCGCTATCGCGAAGCGATCAGTTCTTATGATGAGGCGATAAACAAGGACGATAATTATTTTGATTATTATCTGGGCAGAGGCGTTGCCTATGCCAGAACCGGCGAAACAAGTCGTGCGCAAGTTGATCTGGAACGAAGTGCAGCCCTGCTTCCCACGGCTACAGCTATGAATGAATTAGGCAAAATTTCCTTAAATAACAATGATCGCGGTACTGCCAAGCAATATTTCCAGGCCGCAGCGGGGGGAGGAGGCTCGGTAGCCAACGAGGCTGCTATTGCATTCACCAGACTGGATCTCGAAGATAACCCCGCTGCCTATGTACAGGCGCAGATTTATACTGACGGTGATGGAAGGGTTCTGGCACGGGTCAGCAACCGTTCGGGTATTGCTTTACAGACTATCCAGTTAAGCTTTACTGCCTTTATCAATGGAGAGACTAACCAGGTAGTGAGAGTGTTGAATAATCTTGCCGCAAACCAGACTCTGGATGTTAATTCCGGATTGCGATACCCCGCCGGCGTTTCGGGTAACGCTGATCAGATGAATGTAAGAGTGACTTCTGCCCGTTCGCAATAAGTTGAAATTCGGACCGGCAGAAAGCATATAACCTATTGTTTAAAAAGGGTTTTTAGCTGAAATCAGTCAATTTAGCTTGGTAGAGTGCCTGAATTAATTCGCAGGATTAGGAATAAGCAGGCCGCTCCATTCCAGCCTAAGGTTTGGCAAGACGGTATCTCCAGTAAGCGTAAAGCTTGCCGTTTCGATAAATGCCTCACCAGCATCTGCAAGACCACTGCCATTCAAATCACTGCTGGCGCTGAATCTGTAATTAGCCTGCGGCAGATTATCAAGTTTAAAGGTATATACACCATTTACAAACCTGGCATTGCTCTGCACACGAGTGCCAGATTGAGTATTGAGCAGATCGACAATAACCGGCCCCAAGCTATAAGGCTGGGCAGCGGGATTGACCTGCAGAATCACATCAATGTTGAGAGTGTTGGCGCTGGTATCGAAACTGATGGTATCACGGTACAAGCCCGCACTCAGGCCGGAGCGGCTGATGTTCAAGCGCCAGTTTTCGACGCCGTCCTGCTGGCCCAGAGAAAGCAGACTGAGCCAGTCCGCATTGTAGCTGATGTTATTGATGGTAACGGCATCATCGCCAATGGTCCTGGTTTCAAAAGTTGTATCAATAACTGCCGGTCTGAATTCAAAACTGGAAATCGAAGAACTCAGGTAGGAATCAAGGACTGGTGAACTAATCAGACTATCCAGTGCTGTGGATACTGCTTTACTGGCATTAATAAGACCGTAGCCGAAGGAGCTATCCGCTCCGCTGATACCTATGTCATCGGTCAACAACCCGGAAACCAGCATTTGTTCAATTTCATCAGCACTGAGTCCTGGATTAACAGCTAACATCAGTGCAAAAACAGCACTCACATGAGGGGTAGCCATAGAGGTGCCGTAACGATAAGCGTAATCGTAGCTAAGATTGCCGCTGTCTAAACTTGCCGAGGTGCTTAGGATGCCATCGACTATGCCATTATTATCAGCATCTTGATCGTTCCGACCACCCGGAGCGGCTATATCTATAGAGCTGCCGTAATTTGAATATGGCGCAAGCAGCCGATTTTGATCCACTGCACTGACATTAATAACATCGTTACAGTTTGCCGGAATAAACTGGTTGGAATTGCTGCCGCCATTTCCGGCAGCGGTTACCACCAGAATATTCTTTTTTCTGACCTCACCAAGTAATTCGCGGTAGCTGTCAGGACAATAACCGGTGCCACCAATACTAAGGTTAATAATATTCGCTGTTCTGTTTGGTAAAGTGCCGGAATCATTTGCCAATCCTGCTGCATAACGTATGGCCTGAGCGGCATCATAAAGATTACCACCCGATACCCCCAGCACTCGTAGGGGCATTATGCTGGTTTGCCAGCTAGCGCCACTGGTTCCTATGCCATTATTGCTGCGGCCAGCAATAATGCCAGCGACATGCGAGCCATGAAAAGAGGAGCCTTTATCTTCTGCATCGGCATCAATACCATCACCATCCGCAGCATTGCTAACATCACTGATAAAGTCATAGCCGGCAATCAGATTGGCGGCTAAATCAGGGTGCTGGTATAGAGCGCCTGAATCGATCACGGCCACAATGACATCACTTGATCCCGTGCTTGTATCCCAGGCTGCGGGTAAATCAATAAAGGGGTAGTTCCATTGTTCTGCATAGCGTGAGTCGTTGGGTACAGCCGTACCCTCGATAATTAAATTAGGTTCTGCAAACTGCACGTCGGGGTCCAGGGCCATGACTTTAACGGCAAGCAGGGTTGCATACTTGGCTTTTACCTCGGCAGAGTAAAATTGATGTCGCTTGTCTATGCTTGTTGTATCCAGACTTCCCGTGCTTTGCTGCGTACGGCGTTGAGGCAAGGCGCTGTTACGAATACCCAGACGCATCGGACGGTCTGCATGTCCTGCCAGATGGCTGAGTCCCAGGCGCTGTATATGAGAAAGGGGGTTATTTTGCTGTTTTATAAACATGTCGGAATGATGGAAGGATACAATCAATTCATTTGGAACAAATGCATCACTCAGACGAAAACCTGTGCTGCTGATATTCAGAGTCTGCTCAGTACGCAAATTGTAGTTTGAAGCACCGCTGAAGGCCTCAACCAAAAGTTGAAAATCACCTTCAAAAGGGGCTATCAGGGATTCGCTGGAGCTGGTTGAAAGCGATGAGTCAAAGACCGTCAGGCCAGTACTATCTAGTAAATATAAGTCCAGATCGGCATTAGCAGTATCATAGATATCCAATACAATGGATTGCCCTTCATAGAGGTGAATTTTGTAATAATCAGATGGATCGCCGAGCTGGAATAGAGGGCCATCGGCACCTTGCATGGCCTGATTAACATATCCCCCCAGAACAGCAAAACTTGGTAAGTCCTGAGCTTCAGATGGACTGTTATTGGAGATATTAGCGTGTTCACTGTTATTAATATCACTGTCGACCAGAGAGCCGGGGCTTACTTCAATATTGCCCTCTATAGAAAAAAGCGGATTAACAGAGGCGGCATTAATTTGCGTAGCAGTGTTGCTTCCACCTCCACCACCACAGGCACTCATTCCAATTGTTAATAAAAGGGGGAGGCTGAAGCGAATGGCTGGCACATAATTATTCATGCTGCATCAATCTGGCCTTGTATAGCTCTGTACCTTGATTTTTCAATAGATTTTAGAGGGTCATGCTTTTAGGGTAAAGTCATGTAGCTGTTGCAGGCATTTAAGCTATCCCGGACTATGCCTGTGGATATAGGAGATGTTAAAGCATAAAAAAAGCGATGTTACAGTTAATCTCTGTAACATCGCTTTTTTTAAGGTGCCGCATGGCCTCTGTTTCGAAAGGCTTGTCAAAGGTGTATCAATGTTATCCCCGCTAATTCGGTTTAATCCGGCTCAGAAAACATGATCCAATTCTATGACAACCTGAGCATGTCAGAGCAGATCAAAGCGATCCAGATTCATCACTTTAGTCCATGCGGCTACAAAGTCTCGCACAAATTTTTCTTCTGCATCTGCTGATGCATAGACTTCAGCCAGGGATCGCAGCTCTGAATTTGAACCAAAGATCAGGTCGACCCGGCTAGCTGTCCATTTGGAATTGCCCTCTATACGATCGCTGCCGACAAACTGCTCCTCATCCTTTGAGGTCGCCTTCCAGCTGGTACTCATGTCCAGCAGATTGACGAAGAAGTCATTGCTTAGGGCTCCCGGCCGGTCCGTGAAGACCCCATGTTGAGACTTGTCAAAGTTGGTCTCTAAAACACGCATGCCGCCAATAAGAACCGTCATTTCAGGCGCTGTTAGTGTCAGCAATTGTGCTTTGTCGATCAGCAATTCCTCGGCAGATACGCTGTATCTGGCCTTCTGATAGTTACGGAAGCCATCAGCAACGGGTTCCAGGAAGTTGATTGCTTCGATATCTGTTTGCTCCCGGGAAGCGTCCATGCGACCTGCAGTAAACGGCACCTTAATTTCATGACCGGCATACTTTGCAGCCTGTTCAACGCCCGCGCAACCTGCCAGGACGATTAAATCAGCCATGGAAACCGGCTTGTTGAAATTGACTTTAATATCTTCCAGTACTTTCAGTATTTTTGCCAATTGCTTTGGCTGATTAACTTCCCAGTCTTTTTGAGGAGACAGACGAATGCGTGCACCATTCGCACCGCCGCGCATGTCAGAAGCTCTAAAAGTCGAAGCTGAGGCCCAGGCAGTGGAAACCAGATCAGAGACCGATAGGCCAGTGGCTAAAATTCTGTTCTTTAGCTCAGTAGCATCCTTTTCATCTATCAATTTATGGTCGAGCTCAGGTATAGGGTCTTGCCAGATGAGCTCTTCTGTTGGGACTTCTGCTCCCAGATAACGTGTTACAGGCCCCATATCACGATGTGTCAGCTTGAACCAGGCGCGGGCAAAGGCATCCGCAAACTGATCCGGGTTTTCGAAAAAACGTCTGGATATTTTTTCGTAGGCAGGGTCAAAGCGCAAAGACAGATCGGTGGTCAACATGCTTGGTTTGCGTTTTTTGGTGCTGTCCTGAGCATAAGGAATAATTTCTTCAGCATCCTTGGCAACCCATTGTTGCGCACCTGCCGGGCTTTTTGTCAGTTCCCATTCATAGCCAAACAGATTCTCAAAAAAGTTGTTACTCCAGCTGGTAGGGGTGGTGGTCCAGGTTACCTCAGGCCCGCCGCCTATCGTGTCATCTCCCATGCCTGATCCAAAACTGCTTTTCCAGCCAAGCCCCTGTTCCACGATACTGGCTGCTTCAGGCTCAGCTCCAACCAAAGCCGGATCTCCAGCGCCGTGGGCTTTGCCGAAGGTATGCCCGCCGGCGATCAGGGCAACGGTTTCTTCATCATTCATTGCCATACGTGCAAAGGTTTCGCGGATATCTTTGGCAGCCTCCAGTGGGTCGGGATTACCGTTGGGACCTTCAGGATTCACGTATATCAAGCCCATTTGCACTGCTGCGAGTGGATCTTCAAGATCGCGCTCACCTGAATATCGCTTATCTTCCAGCCAGTTCGCTTCGGCGCCCCAATAGATATCTTGTTCCGGTTCCCATATGTCTGCACGACCACCCGCAAAACCAAAGGTCTTAAAGCCCATGGATTCGAGAGCTACATTGCCTGTCAGAATCATCAGATCGGCCCAGGAAATCTTTTTCCCGTATTTCTGTTTGATTGGCCACAACAACCTGCGGGCTTTGTCCAGATTTACGTTATCAGGCCAACTGTTCAAAGGTGCGAAACGCTGGCTGCCACTTCCACCGCCGCCTCGTCCGTCACCACTGCGATAGGTTCCGGCACTGTGCCAGGCCATACGAATGAAAAAGGGGCCGTAGTGACCAAAGTCTGCTGGCCACCAGTCCTGAGAATCTGTCATCAGGTTATGTAGATCATTTTTCAGGGCCTTCAGGTCGAGAGTCTTGAATTCTTCTCTGTAATTGAATTCCTCTCCCATAGGATCAGATTTCGATGAATGCTGGCGAAGAATTTCCAGCCGTAATTGATTAGGCCACCAGTCTCGGTTTGATGTTCCACCGCCTGCGCCGTGCCCCATTGGACACTTGGTTTCGTTAGACATGATTATTTTGCTCCTAGCTATGTAGTGACTCGGATTTATTCCTGGTACCCCCTAAGCTACGCTAGTCCGCTTTGAATAGACAAACTCATAATTACGATACCAGCGATAGATAAAGTCGATGATAGATCAAAAAGCAGTAAACGTTGAATACGGATTGAGTTTGCAGGACATAAAATAAAATCCAAGAGGTCAGGAAGATGCTATTAGATTCTAGTTTGTAGCGATGAAAGTGGAAGATGGGAAATAATAAAAGTAAAAAAGGCGCCTGGGCGCCTTTTTTAACTCATCGTTTCTTTATCCGGGTTAACGTGGTCTGGTCAAATACGAGATGATATTTTCCAGGTCTTCATCGCTAATTTCAGTTTTGCGTGAAATAGGCATGCCATAAAGGCCGTTTCTGACTATGGTGCGAATATAAATGGGAGCCAGGTCAGTCCGATCTTCCAGTACTGCTGGTAAATCTCCTTTGTATTTTACTCCCAATGCAGAAGTGCCGGGTAAGGCATTGGCACCAAAGCCGCCAAAGAGTCCACCTGCTACTCTGCCATGACAGGGTTCGCACCATTTATCAAACACAACTTTTCCGCTTGCCTGCGAAGGGCTGAGCTCCTGAGCTTGTACTGTCCCTGCGAATGAGACCAGAAAGAAACCTAAAATAGCTAATTTACTCATCCTCGATTATTCCTCATGTTTGCAGGCCAGATACCATAGCGTCCCGGTGAAATAATGCCATTAGGGTCAATGCTGTCTTTAAGTTTCTCCTGAAATTTCAGCAAGGAACCATCATTAAAGCTGTATTTACTGACAGCGAGATCCTGAAAAGCAGGATTGGTTCTGTAAGTGCCCATGCCAACTTCGGCAATCCTGTCCAGGCATCTTTCGTACAACGCCCGTGTTGCAGCATTTTTAGCAGGATCTCTCCAGGTTGGTACTAATATAGCCACTACAAAGGCCCTGGAATAAAAAGAAACTGGTGTAGTGAAGGGATGAGTTGCAGGAGGGAATCCCAGTTCTACAAAAGTTTCTGCTATTACCCGAGCCGCTGTGTGTACACCTTCAGCGGTTCTTGGTGTCATGGTAAACATATCAGCGTGACCATCAGATGGATCATTATCGGTAAAAGGATTACGGGCTACAATATGGAAAATTTCCAGGTTAGGGATGCCCAAAAGTGCTTTATCCGGTAAGGCGGCAATATCTTCTTCAGGTATGGGCAAACTGTGTAAGTCTTCCTGTTGGAAAGCAGCGCCGGCAATTTTGTCCCGAAAGCGCCGTTGTATAGCTGCCCAGGTCGCTTGTACGATTTCCTCCGGCCCGTATAAGTGAAAAGAGACGGACCATGCAGGTTTATTCTGAGTAGTGACAAACTCCTCCAATTGTTCAACTGTCGGCCAGCCATTTTGCATTAGTTCAGCAATAGGCGTCGGATCAAACAGACCACCACCAACGGGGCTTCCCCAGAATGGCATGCCAACTAACAGAGAGTCTTCCAGATAATTGACTTCTTCAACCATTGCTTGCAGATCCTGATAGCGAGGAACTGTAACCGTGCAATTCATAAAAGTTTCAGGCATAGGCATGAGTTTCACACCCATTTTGGTGACAATGCCAAAATTAGATTGGGCAAACAGACCATCAATTGAAGGACCAATACCATAATGGAAATCCTGCCAGGCATCAGAGCCAGGGATCGCTCCAGCGCCTGTGCGAATCAGCTCACCTTCAGCACTTACAATTTCAAGGCCTATATGCGATCCAAAATGGTCACGATAGGGACCTACCGTATAGCCAACACCATGATCAAGACTGTTCCCCATTGGGCTTCCCCAACCGGGATCAGGAACATCCAGCATGACATTTAGATTGTTTTCGCGAATGTATTTAAATAAATCAAAATAGGAAACACCCGGTTCAACCAAGGCATAATTCCTTTTATCATTGACTTCAATGATGCGGTTCATGCGTTTAAGGTCTAATACTACACTTCCTGACAAAGTAGGAGCGGCTCCTCCATAAGTCAGATTTCTGCCAGTGGAGATAGGATACAAAGGTATTCTATAGCGATTAGCGATGCGGACAATTGTCTGGACTTCTTCTACGTTGTCAGGAGCGACTGCTGCGGAAGCTATTCTTTCTTCTTCTTCGCCCCAAAAGGGTGAATAAGAATCGCGGTAAAGAGCCACGTCAGCATCTGAGCTGAAGACCCAGTCTGAACCAACGACTGCTTCGAATTCGCCAAGGGCTCGATTAAATTCTGCCTGGCTTAGATTTGGAGGTAGTGCCATTTTCAAATTCCTCTTTTATTTGTTTAGCTAATCACCCAGGTGACCAGAGCAGTTTGATTTGCCGGAGCATAAGGCCCGGTCAGTTTCTGTACTGCTTTATCTGGACGTGTATCACTCAGGAAAATCTCACTTAGTTCGGCCATGGTCTTTCCGAATCCTCTATCATGTCCAAGCCGCTGCAAATTTGAGCTTAATGTCGATACACCAGTTAATTGATGTTTGGTATAACCGTTTTTATCGGTCAAGTGGTCTAAGCGTAGACTTACTTTCATGTTCAGATCGCGGGCAAGTTCCTCAAGGCAGAAAAAATCGCGACGATCCGTCAAACCGAATAAGGGTCTGCGCTCATCGATAAGTGCACTGCGCAGGTGTCCATACCAATAAGAAGCAAGATCACCGTGAATATCAGTAGCCTGGGTGCCAAATTGTGCCAGAGTATCCGAGAATATCTGGCTTTCGGAATAGCGACTGTTGAAAAGCCCAAGAGCATTAGATAATGCAGCGTGCTGAGTGTGCTTGGCATGTGCTTGTCCGGGCATACTCGACAAGCTACTCATCATGCCGGTCATGCCTATTGCACTTAGCTTTAAGGTAGTTCTGCGGTCAACCATAGTGCTTAAATATTCCTGATCATGTAATTGTTAATGGTCACTTTAACCTAAATAATCTGTGCAGTGAAGCACTGTAAATCGCCGATAGATACATTAAACAGTGTGTTCTGGGACGGCCTGGACAAAGTGAAAGTTTGCCTTTTTTTAAAGATTTCTCAGGGCATTTAATTTGGACTCATAGAGGTCGCGGGTAGTAAAGTCGTTAACATTGTCTATGGCCTGATTTAAAGATTGTTCTGCATTATTGTACTGACCGAGCTGGAAAAAACTCAATGCAATACCCAGGTGTGCCTCATGCAGATAGGGGGCGATGTCTATCGCACGGCGATAAAAGCGTATCGCGTTTGCATAATCATTGCTGTCATAAGAATGTCTGGCAACGTTAAACCAATGTATCGGACTTGGATCGCGCATGGTGATAAGCGTGTTATTTACGGCTTGTGCTGCTTCAGTGCGCCCCTGAGTTGTTAAAAGGACGTGGTAATTTTTCAACAAAGTGAGTTTGTCATCTGCCTGTGCAATGCCGTAAAGGTAGATTTCTTCAGCTTTGTCCAGGTCTCCAGATCGTTTGTAAATAATAGCTAACATATTTAAAGCATCAGAACTCAAAGGGTCGTATTTCATCGATTCCAGTGTGTACCAGTAGCTGCTTGCATAATCATTTTTACTCAGTGCTTCAGCAGCCATATTGCGATAATAGACAGCAATGTATTCATCGTAGCTCACATTCCCAATAAACCGGCCATCCTCAGCCGGGAAATAATCAATGATCAGGCCTTTGGTGCGGTTAATTAATGATTTCGAATTACTGCTGAAAGCGTCAACAGCACCTTCCTTTTCAGTTTTATAAATCAGGCTTCTGATATGCAGCCCTTTGTTAGCTACGGACCCGGATAATTGGTAGACAGGAGTCGAGTCGATCAACTGATATTCGATTTGAATATTTGCCAGTTTTGCCAAAGCGCTGGTCGCTACAGCAAGCGACATGCAATTTCCCTGACCCAAAGCCAGGGCTTCAGATGCAGTGTAAGTCTTGCTTTCATAACGAAAGTTGGTAGTGCTGCTAAATAAATAATTTGCCAGGCGCACATGCTGTTCAACATTCCGGAGAGCAGGGTCGTTGAAATAGTCAAAGAAATCTTGTTCCTGTTGAGGTGTCAATAGATGAATATCAGATAGCGACACAATCTCGGGTTTTGAAGAGAAGATATCCGGAAATTCAGGAATATTGGGATTTGACTCGACCTCAACTAAGTTGCCACTTGTGCAAGCAACAAGCGAGCAGAAGAGTGTGGACAGTATAGTCAACTGCACTAATTGGATTAGTCGGTTTAAATGCCTCATTTTAGTCATCGAATCAACCCTCTGTTCAGGGTAGGGTCTTGAGTGTTCAATGTTAGAGCAGGGCAGTCCTTATGGTTTCTTGAATTGAAGCTGCCACTGCGCAAACTCCAATGTGATTTGCTTACCCTATACCCAATTAGAGCCTGAATAAAGTGAAATGTTTCATTTTTGACTGGATTTATCGACGATTAATGACTTGATCTGTAAATAGAGATTAAGCCTGTGTTTGTATAGCTTTGGCTTCAATTGCCTGGTAAATCCAGTACTTGGAGCCTTAAATGCCACATTATAGTTGATTGTTTAACGTAATATACGTTGCTCACGAAGATCTTTGGTGCCAGTTGAATAGCTGAGTGATGTGCCCAAATATTCAATAATTTCCAGATTAGCAAGGGTATTAACGATATTGTATAAGGTTGGGAGGTCTTCCCAGCGAGCTTTATTCCAGGAAAAGTGCCCATCGCCTATTAAAAGCTTTGTCACTTTCCCCTTATCACAGGATGAGGGATAGAAAGTCGGGTATTCTATATCTGCACTACCCCAGTCTCCGGTTTTGGGTATGTATTTGTAGTGCATCAGGCCATCATTTCTGAGGCCACCTAAGGTCTGGTTTGGCGTCGGGTTTTCATGCAATTTGCGGGCTTTTATTTCAAGAAAATCAAAGCCATGCCAACTGACATTAACCAGCGCTCCGTTATCGGAAACTGTTGGGCCGTTTATTTCAGCATAGACTTTTGAAAAGCCTAATTCCTCTCTGCCCGTAATGATGGGTTCACACATATTCTCAAACAGAACACAAAGGAAGGACCCTTCAAGCTGATCCTGTTTGCCGGAAAATCTGGCAGGAAAGGTAACACCGACCATTGAGTAACCACGACCCGCCAACCAGTCAACATTCGTCATTTCACTGCAGAATATGGTGACAATGGGTTCCTGCCCGAGCATAAAACATTCAGGCAACAGTGCTGCAAGTTGTTCCGGATTGGATCGGAATGAAATGCTCAGTGTTCTTGAATCCGGTGCTTGTGCATAATCCAGTTGCCGACCTTCAGGCAACTGTCTGGGTCCCAGACTTGGGCCAAAAGACATCGGCATGCGATACATTTTACCGGGAATTCTTTTAATGCTCATGGTTATCCTCAATCAATTAACTACATTTGGCTGTCTATGCTATGGCTTGTATTAAGCAAAATATATAAAGCAGGATTTTTTGTGGCTGATAAATTTTTTTGAAATATTTGGCTAAGGTCCTATTTCCGGTAAGGCCTTGCCATTCTGGATATAGGGATTTGCCTGAGTCAAAACAAAAATGATGCGGCAGGGTTTATCACCAATTGTTCGCCACAGGTGTATGGTGCCTCTTTGCACGCAGACATCTCCCGCATGCAGAATCACCTTCTCTTTATGATCAAGTTCCAGCTCCACAGACCCCCAAAGCACAATGCCGTAATCAATGCTGTTGGAACGATGCATAGGAGATTCTCCGCCTGGCAACATGTCAACGGCCCGAATAACAGAACCTTTCTGTATGGTTAGACCCGCATCGCGTTCCCGGCCATCAATTTCATCATTATTATCGGCAGGAACCTGAGCTGTCGTCCAAAGCAGTGAAAATGCGGCATCACCACTGGGAATAACATTACATTCAAAGCTGTCGTCGGAACGAATAATGGCATGACCAGCTTTATCATGGCCGGTAACCACCCGACGAATGGGAGGGCTATGTTTATCATTCATTTGCTTATCTCGGCTAAGGGTTGATTTTAATAATCAGCTATCGATATTCGTTTTATAATCCCTGGAAAATTTATGTAACTGCAGAGTTTTGATCTGCGTACATTTTTGCCTTTGTAAAAAGAACGATTGCTATAGTTGCCATAACGATTGCCGCTAGGCCAATCGCCCCATAGCCAAAATTCTGACCAAGAGCCCCGCCAATGACGGGTCCAAGTGCGGCACCAAACATTGCCATTGCCGGTGTTGCAGAAGCTGCACGGCCAGTTTGGTCCAAACCTGCGAGAAGTCCAAATGCGAAAGTATGTGTGAAAATTAATACCGCTACATACAGTGCTGCAGCAGGGGCCCAAAATTGAAAGCTGGCAGCCGTTGTGACAACCAATGCCAGTATGCCCTGCAATACAGGACCTATTTGCGTAACGCGATGTGCATTGAACTTATTTTGCAGCAGAGCTGCCAGCGGGGCCGGCAAAAGGAAATTAACGACGCCAAGTCCAATCAAAACGCCCTGAACCTGTGCTTGGGAGAAACCTCGGGTGCCTCCTATAACTTCAACGAAAGCAAAGACCATTGATTGATTGAAGGTCATAAAACTTACACCAAAAATAATCAGCCACACTGCGCTACTAAATTTAGGTAAGGCTATTTGATGAATGATTGCGTCAGGATTGCGGAAAAAAACGGCACAGGCCAGGGCGGCAATTGCCATCAACACACCAAAAACAATGAAAAGCGCTGAACCTCCGTAGGCTATCAGTATTTGAGGAACGCCGCCAAGGAAAGCAATGCCGAAAAAACCCAGGGCAATACTGGCAATGGCATATAGCCTGTGAGGGTTGCTACTGTGGGCTATAGTCCCGTGTACCATTGACAATGCTGCTCCTAATGAAATGCCACCCAGCAAATGTAATCCTGCAAGTACTAGATATGATGACTGAGTAGCCGAAAAGAAAAAGGCAGCAGAGGCTATCGAAAAACCAACCGTGGCAGTCAAACGCTGGTTCATTTGCGGGAATTTTGGTGCCACTGTTACACTGGCAATGGTAGCTCCAATCAGAAACAAAGTGGCCAGCCCGCCAGCGGCCTGTGGACTGAAGGAATACCTTGCCACCAGCGCGCCTACCCAAACGGGTAAAGCAACGAGATCAATCATTCCTACGACATGCGCCAGAACCAGCGCGAACAATGCCGATAAGCCCAGGTTTTTATGCATTTAATTTCACCACTCGCTGATGAATAACACCAAACAATAAATTGCCTTCGGGATAATTAACTTGCATATCCACCTGATCACCAAAATGCATATAAGGTGTTTTTGGGGAACCAGTATAGACGATTTCCATGCCGCGTCGTTCTGCGATACAACTAGACCCTGTTGCACGAAAATTATCATTCGATACTGTCCCGGATCCGATGATGGTTCCGGCACAGAGTTCACGAGTAGCTGCTGCATGCGCAATTAATTCATGGAAACCGACCGACATTTCACCACCATGAGGGTGACCAAAGTCAGTGTGATTCCATGACACTTCCAGGTTTAAGTGTATACGGCCATCTTTCCACGCAGCTCCTGCTTCGTCGGGAGTAACGGCAAATGCAGCCATGGAGCAGGCTGGTTTGGCCTGTATCCAGCCGAAGCCGGTTTTCATCTCGGCAGGAGCCAGGGTTCTTAAAGACCAGTCGTTTATTTGAACAAGTAATTTAATATGTTGATGGGCATCCTCAGCTTTCGTGCCCATGGGTACGTGATCGACAATAACGCCAAACTCTCCTTCAAAGTCGATACCATCTTCTTCGCTTATGAAGGGGATATCATCATAGGGTCCATAAAAACGATGGGACATGCCCTGGTACATAAGCGGTTTGTCGGTTTCAATCGGATCAAGATTAAATGCTTGTTGCATTAATTTACCGTGACTTGTAAATGCCGAACCATCCAGCCATTGCCAGGCGCGGGGCAGGGGAGCCGCAAAATTCAGTCCCGCAGTAGACTCACCTTCACCTTTAGCCATGCGTTGAGCTGCATCTTCAAAAAATTCCAGAGCCACTGTCCAGTTCTCAATGGCCTCTTGCAGAGTTTTAAATGATGGAGCGAGAAGATAACGATTACCATCAGCCGATACTAAAATCAGCCTTCCGTCCGGACTTGCATTTTTTATTGTTGCTAACTTCATAAGCGTTTCTTTCTGCTTGCCTTAGCTGATCTATAAAAGTTTGTGCTGCGCCTGCTCTGTTCAGAATTCAACCAGCTGGTGTCGGTTTATTCTTCAAAGATTGCCACAGCCCTGGTCCAGCCAGCAGATGCTCCTTTTATTTTGTGGGGAAAACAGCTCACCATAAAACCACTGGCTGGCAGTACTTCGAGATTGTGTAATTTTTCCAGATGACAATAACCGATGTCGCGACCGGCCTTATGGCCTTCCCAGATTAATGAGGTATCTCCTGTTTCCTTTACTTTTTTTGCCGTATGGGAAAAAGGCGCATCCCAGGACCAGGCATCAGTGCCCGTCAGCTTTATGCCTCTTTCCAGTAGATACATGGTGGCTTCATAACCCATGCCACAACCGATATTAACGAAATTTGGATCCCCCAGGGCTTTGCCCGCTGCGGTATTTATCATCACAATATCCAGTGGCTGCAACTCTACGCCGACTCGTTCCAATTCAGCTTCAACTTCAGCGGCGGTCACTACATGACCATCCGGCATATGTCTGAAATCCAGCTTAACACCCGGACGGAAACACCAATCCAATGGAACCTCATCAATAGTCATGGCAGGTTTGCCTCCATCCATTGTTGGATGAAAGTGCCATGGGGCATCTAAATGAGTGCCGTTATGTGTGGTAAGTTTTACGGTCTCTGCTGCAGCAAAACCTTCTCCACCGGGGAACTCATCTGCTGCCACGCCAGGGAAAAATATATTGGCTTCTGAAACAGTTTCCTGATGACTCTGATAAGTAATCTCTGGCCTCATAAAAGGTGGATCCGAGATTACGTCATTTTCAAGATAGATAGAAAGATCAACAAATTTACGACTCATTATGATGCTTCTCCTGACTTAAGCTGTTACTTGGTATGGCCGCCAAGTGTCTCGGCAAACCAGTCGGCAATATAATCGCTACCAAAAGACATGTTATCTGCGCCAACATGTTCAACACCGCCTTCACGGGAAGTGAATATTTTCAGTTGACGATTAGGTGAATTAATTAATTGATCAAAACTCTGTTGAGCATAATCCACACTTATTTGTCGGTCTTCAGCGCCATGTGTCACTAAAAAAGGAACCTTGATGCGTTCCATAACACCTTCGAGTGTCATGCCTTTGGTTTTTTCCAAAAACTCTTCCATATCCTTACAGCCAAATACCCAGAACACGTGATTCCAGTAATGGGGTATAGGGTTTTCACCTTCACGGTTGATGCGTTTGCGCTGCACTTCAGCCCAGTTATGATTAGCCCCCCATACTGCGCCCGAGGCGAAACGAGGCTCAAAGGCAACGGCTCGGGGCGCATAATGTCCGCCCAGAGAGATACCTGTCATGCCGATACTTTTTGGATTAACGAAAGGCTGTTGTTCCAACCAGTCTACCCACGCAGAGGCCCATTCTTCACTGGCATAGGTGGCGGGAATATCCTGCAAACGTAAGGCTTCACCGGTGCCGGGTTGATCAACACAAAGACAGCTAACACCGCGTTTGGCAAGTGCCATAGGGAAGCCTCCGAGCCAAAGCATCTCTTTGCAGCTATCCAGGCCATTGCAGAAAATCACTACAGGTTTGGGCCCGTCGCCTTCAGCCAGACTTAAATAAGCAGACAAGCTTTGGCCCTCACCGTAAGGAATTTCGACGCGCTTCACATTGTCTTTTAGATAAGCAGTTCCCTTGGCAAAACTATCCAGACCTTTTTTGTAAGTTTCCATTCTGCCCGGATAACCATGCCCCTGCATACGTTCAGCCGTGACAAAATAGATACTGGCGCGTTTTAGTTTTGCGCCGGCAGAAAAAAGTCGACCTGCAGCTTCATCTTCTGCTGCAAGTTCAACCAGTTTGTCTGCCATCCTGACCCATTCCCTATGGAATTCCTGAGTACCAGCATCCTCGCCATTATCTGCAGCTTTCTTAATAGGCTCACACATATCAACAATTTCACCAATTCTGCCGCCATTTTCCATCGCTATAGCAATAGACAGGTTCCATACATAATTAGGAAAATATTCAAACAATGCCATGTGTATTTACACCTCTAAAATTATCTACTTTTCTTATTCAAGATACCGGCTAAGCGAAATCAGTTGTACTAAAAGTTGCTCTTTAAATTGGCTCAGCAATGACCTGAAACATTTTTGCTGATTCCTCAGCATTGTTCAGCAGTGGTCCTTCACCGATTTGTCCTTTACTGATAGCCACTGAAGATTCAACAATGTATCGGCAGCGTTCATAGCGCCGCTTTTGAAAGCCTGCAAAGGCTTCAGCAATAGATTTAGCGCGGTTCAATTCATCAGCTAAGACCAGGCTATCTTCAATCGCCATGCCGGCTCCCTGACCAAGATGTGGAGTAGTGGCATGGGCTGCATCGCCTATCAAGATGACTCGGTCTTTGTACCAGTCGCCTTCGATCATAATCCATTCGAGTGGTTTGTAGACAACGCCATTATCATCAGTAATTTGCTCGGCCAGCTCAGCAATTCGCGGGGAGGCAGCCTTAAGCTTGTCTCGCATAGACTTGGCAATACCTTGTCTGGGGTAATGAGGGTTGCCGGGTTCAGGTGTCGTCACGTACATATACATCAGCTCCTGGGATAAGGGCACAAGGCCACAGCCGATCTGTCCTTCATAAACACAAAGCGCTTGCATATCGCTGGGTCGTTTGAAGTTATACCGCCAGACACTCTGACCGGCAAACTGCGGTTTTGGAAGCTCCGGGAAAAGCATATCGCGCACTTGTGAATAAACACCGTCTGCGCCAATGACCAGGTCATAGCGTCCGCTAGAACCATCTGAAAATTCTACTGACACAGCTTCGGTATCTGTGTGAATCTGTTCAGCTACTAGACCCAGTCGAACAGTTGCACCTTCTGCCTTGGCTCGGTCGACCAGAACCTTCTGTAAGGCACGTCGACTAATACCCAGTTGAGCCGGGTATTTTTCAGTAAGCCTAGGGGCTGGAATTTTGGCCGCCAGATCGCCGTTTGGCAGGTAAATTTCCAGACCATCAAAGGGGAAGCCAGCCTCCAGATAGTCATCTATGATGCCGAGTTCTGCAACCGCCCGGATAACATTGGATTGTTGAATGATGCCCACGCCATACACAGACCATTCCGGGTCCTTTTCAATGATTTCAACCTTAAAACCCTTTTGGCCCAGTGCAATAGCAGATGTAAGTCCGCCTATTCCGCCGCCAATGATGAGAATAGATAGATTTTGCATAGCGAATAACCCCTATAGGAAATAGTGCTGATGTCGTTGTCCTAAGCTTATAGCAGCTAATTTTATTAATAAAATTGATTAATCTTATTATTTTCTATTAACAAAACAGATGATTTAAATTGTGCCTGTTCACCTATTGAAGCTGCAATGATACAACCGGGCTTAAAAATTACGGGACATTTTTATTTGCAGCATTATGCAGGCAGTACCTTAACCAAAGCAGCCCCTGGTCGCCGCTGCGTGCACTGTGATATTGAGCCATCATCCGCATTAAGGGGAACTCAAATGGCAAGGGTGCGAGCTTTAAAGGAAAGACCTTCGAAAACTTCAAGGCCAGGCGCTCTGGCATAACAGCCAAACGATTGGTATCCAGTATTAACCAGGGTACGGCAGAATAATGTGGTGCATAGATATCAATATGGCGGTGATAGCCCAGTTTATCCAGATGTCGTTCGGTGAAGGGCGGGTTGCCTTCCGGTCCCAAGGCAACAACAATATGACCGGCTTCAAAAAAAGCTTTGGGCATCATATTTTTTTTCATATAAGGGTTTTCCTTCCAGCCGACAACCACATGGCGTTCCTCAAACAGTAATTCAGAGGGGTGCTGTGTGGATAAAAATTCATCGGGGACGATCATAAGGTCAATTTTGCCCCGATCAAATTCGGTCCGCACCGAAACTTCGGAAAGCCGGATATTCAGCCTGACCTTGGGTGCTATGGCTTGGATAGAAGCAATAACCGGAGTAATCAAGACATTGAGCATGTAGTCAGAGGCCATCAGGCTAAATAATCTCTCGGCCTGTGCCGGATCGAAATCAGAAGGCATGGAAATCAGGTTGTCGACCTGGGAGAGTATGCGTTTAACTTCCGGAGCCATGCTTTCGGCATAGGAAGTGGGAATCAAACGCTTGCCATGCAGGACCAGCAGGTCGTCCTTAAAATAGGTGCGCAATCTGCCAAGCGCAGCACTGGCTGCCGGTTGGCTTAGGTGTAAACGCTCAGCCGTGCGGGAGACACTGCGTTCATCCAGCAAAATATCCAGCGCCACCAGTAAATTTAGATCCAGACCTTTTAATCTCATGAAATGACCTATCAATAAAATAATTACGTTATTATAAAAACAAACAATTGGATTTATGGCAATAGGAATGTTGTTATCAGTTATAAGCTAAATATGAAGCATTTGATTGAATAACAGCTTAGTAAATACAGGCAAGCCAATATGGACAGGTCACTTAGCATCCGAGCGACTATTAACAATGCATTGATCAATACGGCATTTAGTGATGTCATTACCCGCCGTAAAATCAGATCCTACACCCCAGACATACTGCCTTACAGCAAAGCTTTATTACCAGGTGATGCATTTTTAAGCGCCATTTTGCTGGCTTTATTGCTTGGTTTAGCGGGCAGCTTGTTACATTTTTTGCTGTTTACCGGCATGCAAATCGGACAATTGGCATTTCAAACCAGCTTGGTTTATAAATCCTTATATGGTGCATTACTATCCTGCATTATTACACCATTCGCATTGCTGCTGGCACTCAAAGAAACTGAGACAAACTGATGACTGATATCAAACTGTATATGGCCCCCGGGACCTGCGCCAGAGTTCCTTCCATTCTGCTGGAAGAAGTCGGGGTGGATTTTGAAACGCAAGTCGTGCGTTTTATGAAAGGCGAACATAAAGCGCCAGCCTATAAAAAACTGAACCCAAAAGGGAAGGTGCCGACATTGATTATAGATGGTGAAATACTCACCGAAAATGTCGCTATCATTACTTATCTCAATGATCTATTTCCTGATGCTGAATTAATGCCTCACAATTCCAGGCCCCTGGAACAAGCACAGCAACTTGCCGATCTGTGCTTTTGTTCTTCCACACTACATCCCATCGTCACCCGAATCCGAATGCCACATTTTTTTGCAGCCAAGGAAGCCGCCAGATCAGTGTGGGAGCTGGGCTGCAAGGCTATGGATGAGTATTTTGAGCTTATTAGCAGACGTCTGACTGAAGGGCCATGGTGGTATGGCGAACAGTGGAGCGCTATGGATGCCTATTTATTCTGGGTATTTAGCCGCGTGGAAGGTGCTGAATATCCGGTAGATTCTTTTGTCGGCTATAAAGATCATCATGTACGTATGCTGGAACGACCTGCAGTACAAAAAGCGCTGGCAAGAGAAGCAGAAGCTCAGGCTGAACTCGAAGCAGAAGGACTGGCTTTTATTCCACCCAAATTTATATAAAGAAAGAGAGAAGCAGTATGAATATTATAGGACCTGACGCCCTGGTTTTTGGCGTTGATAATGTTAGTGATTGTGAGCAGTATTTAAAAGACTATGGACTGACAGGAGTTGGGAATGGAGTATTCGAAGCCCTGGATGGCACCTCGGTTATTGTCCTGCCTAAAGCAGACTCTTCTTTGCCGCCAGCCCTCGAATCCGGCTCCATGTTACGAAAAACCATTTATGGTGTGAAAGACCAGACGACACTTGATGCTATCAGAGAAGAGCTTAGCAGTGACCGTGAAGTGAAGGTGTTGGCAGATGGTTCACTGGAGACGCATGATGACCTTGGCTTTTATCTGGGCTTTCAGATAAGCATTCGCAAACCCTTAAGTCTGCCGGGTGAATCGATAAATTCACCGGGTGCTCCCGCACAGAGGCCCTTTAATGTTATTGGGGCTGATCCTAAAAGTAATCCGTTGCCAAGAACCTTGTCCCATGTTGTCTATTTTGTACCTGACGTGGATAAAGCAGAAGCCTTTTACGTGGAGCGTTTAGGCTTTAGCTGTACAGATCGTTTCACCGAACTAGGGCCATTCCTGCGACCTGCAGGTAGTGAGGATCACCATTGCCTGTTTCTGATCAAGACGCCGCCTTTCTTGCAGGGCTGTGAACATTTCACCTTTCATGTCGGCGGACCAACAGAATTAATGCAGGCAGGAACACGTTTTGTAGAAAAAGGCTACGAGTCATTCTGGGGGCCGGGCCGACATATTTTTGGTTCGAACTGGTTCTGGTATTTTAATAGTCCCTTTGGTTGCCATATTGAATATGATGCAGATATGGATATTCTGGATGAAAACTGGAGTGCAAGAGAAGCACATATTGGCGCCGATACAACACAATTGTTTCTATTCCAGGCTAAGGAAAAATGGTTTCCCAGTGGCCCTCCGCCACAGAAAAAATAAACTCTCACTGAGCGCAATAAGTGTAGCGTAATAAACCTATTAAGAAGCTTAATATACATGCCTGATAAAGCTGTGAATTTATGCAGTCTGGATCAATTGGCCGATGGCGCTTCCCTGGGTCTTGATCCATTCAAAGAAGGCCGGGATACCCTGTTCGTAGTACGACAAGGTGAAACCATAAGAGCCTATCAGAATGATTGCCCTCACTGGCCCGGATCCCCGATGGCCTGGCGCAAGCATGAATACCTGGCCACTGATAAAAAGCACATCATTTGCTATAGTCATGGTGCTCGGTTCGATATTGAAAGTGGTTTGTGTCTAAGCGGTCCTTGTCTTGGCGAATCCTTACAAGCATTACCTATACGAATAAGTTCAGATGGAACTGTGTATTTATTAACTGATGAGAGTGCTCCTGAAAAGTCAGCACCTTAATTAGTCGTTCTGTAAAAATTCAACGAATAAAATAGCTTAACTATTATGCAAACTGAATTATCTGAACATAAGCTTTTATGGAGCTTGCCTGAACAAAAGAAACACACAACAGCCATGTGGGACTTTGCAGAAGCTACCCGCGAATTTCATGGCAGTGCAGCAGACGATTATACTGCTTTACATAACTGGTCAGTCACATCGCCAGCCGAGTTTTATGCGGCACTCTGGGACAGCCTGGGGATCATTGGCGATAAAGGCCAGCAATCCTTTAGCGCAGATAATGAAATAAGAAAAGTACAGTTTTATCCGCAAGCCCGCCTGAATTACGCTGAGAACCTGCTGCAAAATCCTGATGACAGCCTTGCGATAATCGCGCATCGCGATGACAGGACGCGTCGCGAAATCAGCCGTAAGCAATTGTATGAGCAGGTATCACGCATGGTTCAGGCTTTGAGAGCTGAAGGCGTCGCCGAGGGTGATCGTGTTGCGGCTATAGTCACTAATGATATTGAGGCCATTGTGGGTCATCTTGCGGCAGCCAGCATTGGTGCTATCTGGTCTTCATGTTCTCCGGATTTTGGACCCGCTGCCGCCAGTGATCGTTTATGCCAGATTGCGCCAAAAGTTTTATTAGCTGTAGCTGAGTATTCCTACGCGGGTAAACTTTTCTCGACGCTTCCTGCTATTAAGGCTGTTGCTGAGGGCTGTGATTTAACAAAAATCATACTGCTCAGCGAACAAGAGCCAGAGGAACTGCAAGGCATGCCATGTGTCACTTTTCAAAAATGGCTACAGCCTTTCCAGTCTGAGCAGATTGAGTTTAAGCGCCTGCCATATGAGGCTCCTCTGCTTATTATGTTTTCGTCGGGGACAACCGGCAAACCAAAATGTATTGTTCACTCGGCCATGGGTTTGTTGATCCAGCATAAAAAAGAACATCGACTGCACTGTGATCTTAAAAAGGGTGAGCGCTTTTTTTATTTCACAACCTGCGGCTGGATGATGTGGAATTGGCAAGTGTCAGGCCTGGCTTCAGAAGCCACATTGGTTACTTATGATGGCAATCCCTTTTACGCCAAACCAAATCGCTTGTTGAATATCATTGATGAGGAAAATATTGCGCTGTTTGGTACTTCAGCCAAATACATTGATGCCTGCCATAATTTCAAACTTAAACCCTTAACCAGTCACAAGCTTAAAGCATTACGCCTGATTCTTTCGACGGGATCACCGCTGATGCCGGCGAGTTTCGATTATATTTATCAGGACTGGAAGGCAGATGTACAGCTTGCTTCTATCTCTGGTGGGACAGATATTTGCGCCTGTTTTCTGGGTGGTAACCCTTTGCTGCCGGTGTATCGTGGTGAATTACAGTGCAGCATGCTTGGCATGGATGTCGACGTAGTTGATGACAATGCTAATCCTGTTACTGGCTGCCCCGGAGAAATGGTCTGCCGCAATGCGCACTTGAGCATGCCCCTGGGATTCTGGGGTGACGAAGATGGAACCCTTTATGAGGCTGCCTATTTTAAACGCTTCCCCGGAATTTGGGCGCACGGGGATTTTGTAGAACGTTGTTCATCTGGTGGCTTCGTTATAAATGGCCGCTCTGATACGACACTCAATCCTGGCGGAGTTCGCATTGGCACAGCAGAAATTTATCGACAGGTTGAAATTATTGATGAAGTTGAGGAAAGTCTCGCTGTTGGACAGAGCTGGCAGGGTGATCAGCGAGTCATACTGTTTGTGATATTACAGGAGGGCCTTAAACTCGATAATACGCTTGTCACAAAAATAAAAAGGCAGATTCGGGAGGGTGCAACACCGCGACATGTGCCGGCAAAAATAATTCAGGTTACGGCAATTCCCAGAACCCGCTCCGGAAAAATTTCAGAGCTTGCCGTACGCGATATTATTCACGGTATAGCAATAAAAAATACTGAGTCGCTGGCAAATCCGGAGAGTCTGGATTTGTATAAAAATATGCAAGCCTTACAAAGCTGATGAGAATGGAAATATTTTAGTTTCAAGTGCAGCATGGTAAAACTAAAAAGCCAGGCGATAAAAAGACAAGAAATCTTAAAAAAATAAAACCGAAAATTACAACCCAAAATTAATGAGCAGGTACGAATGGTAGCAATTGTTTCAGCACTCAGAACGCCGGTAGGCAAATTCGGCGGCGCATTGGCCGGTATTTCAGCGCCCGATCTCGGCAGCATCGTCATCAAGGCCTTGTTGGAAAGAAGTGGCTACCCTGCAGATGCAGTAGATGAAGTCATTATGGGAAATGTACTGCAAGCTGGCCTGGGGCAGGGGCCTGCCAGGCAGGCGGCCATCAAGGCAGGATTGTCTGTGTCCATTCCGGCCATGAGTATCAATAATCTTTGTGGTTCCGGATTGAAGGCTGTCAATCTGGCTGTAGCCATGATCGAAAGCGGGCAGGCGGATGTTGTTATTGCAGGTGGCATGGAAAATATGAGTGCAGCTCCCTTCCTTCTGGATAAAGCCCGTTGGGGCTACCGTTTGGGCAATGGGGAGTTAACAGACAGCGTACTTTGTGATGGTCTGCTTGATGCCTTTGATGGCTGTCATATGGGCATAACCGCTGAGCGTATTGCCGAACGTTATCAGATCAGCAGGCAGGAACAGGACGAGTTCGCGGCTCGTAGTCAGCAGAAGGCGCAAGGGGCACAGGAAAATCAGCGTTTTGCGGATGAAATTGTGCCAGTGACTATTCCGCAGAGAGGTAAGGAAGCGATTGAAATACAAAGGGATGAATATCCTCGTAAGGATGTCACAGCGCAAAGTATTGCAGACATGAAACCGGCTTTTGATTCGAATGGGACGGTGACGGCTGCCAATGCTTCCGGCATTAATGATGGGGCCGCTGCGGTATTGCTGATGTCTGACAGTAAAGCTAAAGAACTTGGCATTACACCGATGGCGGAAATCATTGCAACAGCATCCACGGGTGTAGATCCTGCGATTATGGGGATAGGCCCGATCTCTGCAATACTGCGCTGTCTGGACAAGGCTAAACTGACACTCGATCAGATTGAATTAATTGAACTGAATGAAGCTTTTGCCGCGCAGTCACTGGCTGTTTGTAAGGAATTAAAACTGAATCAGGCCATAGTTAATGTGAACGGTGGAGCCATTGCCCTTGGGCATCCGATAGGTGCCAGTGGCGCCAGAATACTGGTGACCCTGATACACGAAATGCAAAAACAAGGACTTACCCATGGCTTGGCTTCATTATGTGTCGGTGGTGGGATGGGGGTTGCGACTTTAATCAGAATGCGTAAGGTTGGTTAAGTACAAGCTAAAACACTTAATTATCCACTTAAAAAAATAAACAGAGAAATGCCCATGAAATGGATATTAACAAGCTGTTTTCTGGTGTTGGCCTTGCTTCCAGGTCTTGGACTTGGCCAGGCGCCAGACAACAGGGCTGAACATGAATCTGCTATACGAGAGCTTATATTTCAGTATCTCGAAACACGAAGGCAGGATGATGCCTCGGCCCTGAGCGCATTATTTACAGAAGATGTCGATCAGCTAACGTCTGCCGGTGAATTACGGGCTGGCCGTGAAGCTGTTACGCAAGGTACCCTGGCGACCTCAGACAGAACCGGTGGCGAGCGCTCAATCACAGTTGAACGTATCCGTTTTCTTACATCGGATACGGCAATTGCAGACGGACCTTATAATATTGTGAATCGAAGAGACGGTCCCGATCGGCATTACAACACGACGATCATTCTTGTTTTGGAAAATGGCGCATGGAAAATTGCGGGAATTCGCAATATGGAGCCAAGATAACTGCTGTTCTTAAAATACTCCTAAGTGTAAAAAAATGATTCTATGAATGTCACACTTACGAGAATAATTGCTACCAATAGTAGGGCCTTAAGCCAATCACGCCATGAAAGGGGCTGAGCTAGGTTTTTGAAACTCAAGTAATAAGTAATCCACCAGCTTATAGGGCTTAGCAAAATACTCCATGTGATCCAACCAACTAGCCATCTGGCTCTAAACTGCCGAATATAGTAGTACAGTGATGTGATATAGCAGCAGGCAAGTAAAAACCAAAACACTAAAGTTGCTTTAAAGATAAAGGACTCTTCACTTGGATAGAATATAAAATCTATTATAAGGGTGACGTGTATTATCCAAAACGAGATATCAAGCCCTTTTCGTTCCTTCAATAAATATTGCCAAGTCATCTTAAGGCTCCCTGTGATCGAAGTCATAATTTACTACAAAAGGCTCTTCTCAAACACGTTAGGAAGCAATAAACAGGTTATTGCTGATGCCTTGAAAATAGGACTAGATTATATATGGAGCAATCAAGAAGTTAAGGCGAAAAAGTTTTTTTCAAAATGGAAAGTTCCTGTCCGCTATTACAGTTCGTTCTTAAACTTAAAGTACAGCAAAAGATAATAATGTCTATGCCAACTGTATCTCTATAGAATACATTTTAACTTTAATACATTAAGGAAACTTCCATGAAAGCTATAAAAGTTCTTGTTACTTGCCTGTGCAGTTTGGCCTTAAGTTCCCCCTTATATGCTCAAGATATCGTTCGCCTGGATAAAGCAACATTATCCGGTTTGGGTTTGGAAGGAGGCCCCAATGCAGAGGGCATCATGCGCTATGGAAAAACCTTATATGACGGAGACAAGTTTAATGTTTCTGTTGCCGCAGGTAACGGCCCTGACAATATTGAAGTCATTGAAGTTGAGAGCTTTCCTGTTCAGGAGTTCTGCTATCTCATTAATGGCTCCGCAACATTTATTGGTAAAGATGGCCAAACAGCGACTTTTAATACCGGGGACTTTTTTATCATCCCCTTAGGCTGGGGCGGCACCATGATTACGCAAGGGAACAGTTTATATCAGGTATTACTCGTCATAAGCGATGAACGCGGTGAAGCCATACCGGGGGCATTTCCCACCATGGTCAACCCTACCTACATGTCCGGATTAGGCCTGGATGTATCCTCATTTCCACCTGCTGGGGAAGATGCTGAATCCAACAGAAAAACAATTTGGGATGGTTCAGAGTTGGAAATCACTATAATGGATGTGATCTCTAACTCAGGTGATTTCACTGATATGTCTGAAGAGTTTGTTTACGTTTTAAACGGCTCAGCTACCCTGACTCAGCTTGGTGGCGAACCACAGACCTTTTATACCGGAGACTTTTTTGTTGTGCCAGAAGGTTGGGATGGCAACTGGACTGTTGAAGGCAATCATCTTTATCGTGAGTTAATTGCCGTACCGGCGAATTAAATTACGCAATTTAATATATGGAATCGCAATATATTTCACCAAAGTCTGATAAAAAATCCTGCGTTGGGGCTGATAATAATGTTGAATTTTTCTCTTGCCTCACTAGGGGCATCGCCCTTCAATTATTTATTATGTCGTAGTAATTAACAAAACTTCCAAACACAGATAAAGATATGAAAACGAAGTCAACGAGTTGTTACATACAGACGAAGATAACTTTTATAGATAGCGTGCAGCTATAAAAGCTGATTTCGGCGCAAGGAAGAATGAATAAGGAAGAATGAATAAGGAAGAATGAATAAGGAAGAAAGTGGTACCGGAGGCCGGACTTGAACCGGCACGCTTTTAAGGGCACCGGATTTTGAATCCGGCGTGTCTACCAATTTCACCACTCCGGCACAGGAGTCCAGCAGGACAGACGAGCGCGAATTATACAGGCTGTTGCGCTTGCTGCCTATGAAAAGCTCGAGAAAAACGGTAATCTTGCGCCCCCATGAAGCGCAGCGAATTTCATTTTGACCTCCCCGATGAGCTGATTGCTCATTATCCCCCCGTCAAGAGAACGGATAGCCGTTTACTCTCTCTGGCTCGCAAGAGTGGCCAGATCAGACATCAGCAGTTCACGGATTTCCCAAATTTGCTGAATCCCGAGGATTTACTGGTGTTTAACAATACACGGGTTATTCCTGCGCGTATGTTCGGACAAAAGGAAACCGGCGGTCAGGTCGAAGTCATGTTGGAACGTGTGATGCCAAATAATCACTTGCTGGCGCAAGTGCGTGCCAGTAAAACCCCCAAAACAGGCACAGTGATTCATTTTGCAGACAAGGCCACGGCAGAGGTAGCAGGCCGTGAGGGCGAGTTCTTTATCCTGGCTTTTGCTGCTGATATTAATCTGATGAGCCTGCTTGAAGAAATCGGCCATATGCCCTTGCCGCCTTATATCAAGCGTGAAGATGAGTTGCTTGATAAGGAGCGTTATCAAACGGTTTACAGTGAAAGGCAGGGTGCGGTTGCTGCGCCAACTGCAGGCCTGCACTTCGATAAACAGATACTGGCAGAGATAGAAGCCAGAGGTATTGCTACCGCAAAAGTAACCTTGCACGTAGGTGCCGGAACATTCCAGCCGGTACGTACAGAAAAAATTGAAGATCATCTGATGCATTCTGAATATCTGGAACTGGATGAAGATGTCTGTGAAAAAGTCAGAGCTTGTCGCGCCAGAGGGGGGCGGGTAATTGCAGTCGGCACCACGACGGTACGCTGTCTGGAAACGGCGAGCAGTACAGGTGAAATAATGCCCTATCAGGGGGATACTAATATTTTTATTTACCCGGGCTATGAATTTAAAAGTGTCGATGCTCTGCTGACCAATTTCCATTTGCCGGAATCGACATTAATCATGTTGGTCAGCGCCTTTGCCGGGCGTGAACATATTCTTGCGGCTTATCATGAGGCAATTAAAGAAAGGTATAGGTTTTATAGTTATGGCGATGCGATGTTTATCAGTTGAAAACTACTGTGCTTGCCAATACTTCGTTAAAATCTAAATTTTATTCAGTCATTTACTAAACTGTAAATTCCTTCATTAAATTTAGTTTTTGCTTCGCCTTGACTGCGCTCGTGACGTTTTCAATATAGAGATTGAATTTTTACGCTCACTAAAGCCTTACAAAAAGCAATCTTAAGGTAAATGCCTGATCTGAATGCCGATACTGTCCTGGTCATCCTGATCAATCAGCAAATCAGATATCACCACGACCTTGTCATTGGAAACAAAGCCGGCTTTGGCTTTTAATTCATTAAAAGCCCGCAGCAGGGTTTCTTCTGGCTTGTTACTGAATTCTATTTTGAAAGGGTAGACATAACGATTCAGTGTCATCAGTCGCCTTGTAATGCCTATGTTGGTGAAGGCGAAAATCGGCGAAGTTTCGGGATGGCAATTGGTTACATAATTGGCCATGATCCCGTGCCTGGTGACCACGACGATGCCCTTAGCATTCAGGCTTTCAGCCAGTTCCACAGCGGTAGCAGCAAGATGCTCTTTGTCCGAAGTCTTGATTAGTTCATCCGTTAACCTGAGGCCGGGCTGGGTTTCAGTGGCTCGGGCGATAGCGTCCAGTTGCTTGACGCAACGCACCGGATACTTGCCCACCGTGGTTTCGCCGGACAGCATAATGGCATCCGCACCTTCATAAACCGCATTGGCTACATCGGTAACTTCGGCACGCGTCGGGATAGGGTTTTCTATCATGGATTCCAACAAGTGAGTGGCAACGATGACACGTTTGCCATGTTTCGCACAGAGTCGAATAATCTGTCGTTGTACGGTTGGCAGCAAGGCCAGATCAATTTCGACGCCGAGGTCACCACGGGCGACCATGATGCCATCGGAAACCTGAATGATTTCTTCCAGGTTATTGACGCCTTGCTGATCTTCAATCTTGGAAATGATTTTGATATTTGATGATTTTTCGGGGTAATGATCGTCAATTAATTTGCGCAACTGCAATACATCATCTGCTTCGCGGACAAAAGACAGGGCTATGTAATCGAGTTCATGTTTGAGGCCATAAAGGATGTCCTCTTTATCTTTGGCGGTAATGGCCGGCAAATTAACCCGGATACCCGGTAAATTAACATGCTTCTTACTGCCGAGTTTGCCGCCATCGAGAATCTTGCAGCGCAGCACCGGATTGTTTTTTTCCAGCACCTGCAGGTTGATAAGACCATTATCGACAGTAATTTTGTCGCCGACTTTAACGGCATCGATTAACTCGTCATAATTGATACGAATAGACGATTCTTCAACATCGACACCATCCCGCACGGTAATGGATATCTCGTCACCGGCTTTCAGATCCAGGTCATTTTCCAGCACCCCGGTTCTGATTTCAGGGCCCTGTGTGTCGAGCAAAATACCCACCGGGAAATCCGAATGCTTATTCAGCTCTACCACATTTTCGATCATGCGGTCGACCCATTTATGAGTGGCATGTGACATATTGAGACGAATGATGTCCATACCGGCATCATGCATTTCTTTAAGCGTTTCGTAATTGCTGGTGACTGGACCAAGCGTACAAATGATTTTGGTTTTGCGCATTAAAGGGTCCGTAAATTAAAGTCAGATAGGAGTGATGCTTAAGGCGGATTCTAACAAATATTAGACTTTTAAGTTAGTGGGTATGGGCCTTTTCTACTTACTCAATAGTCATGAAGCTGAGCTTGTCTTTGCGTCGACACGCCAAAAAGCATACTTCCCTGTACAGGCTCGGCTGACGACATCCCTGTCGTCAGACGGTCTCCGAATAGACAAGCTCGCCTGCATGCCTAAACTTTCACAATCCTGGAAAATTTCAATCTAAAGCACTATCGTCGTCCAAGCATTACTGTCGGTACCAATAAAGTTTGCTATAATCGCGCGCTCACGTCGAAGGCGCTTCAGTTTTCGGTATTGTCTAACAAGAAAGATAAACACTAACGCTAAAGGGATCCAATCAATGAAATCACCTGTTCGGGTTGCAGTCACTGGTGCTGCGGGACAAATCAGCTATTCACTTTTATTCAGAATTGCGTCTGGCGCCATGTTAGGCCCGGATCAACCGGTTATTCTGCAGTTACTGGAAATTACCCCGGCACTGGAAGCGCTTAAAGGTACGGCTATGGAAATAGATGACTGTGCCTTCCCTCTGGTGCAGGGCATCGTCCAGACTGATGACCCAAATGTTGCATTCAAAGATGCCGATTACTGTCTGCTGGTTGGTGCACGTCCTCGTGGTCCGGGCATGGAACGTAAAGATCTGCTGGAAGCTAATGCGGCAATCTTTTCGGTACAGGGTAAAGCCATTAATGATAATGCCAGCCGTGATGTGAAAGTCATTGTGGTAGGTAACCCGGCTAATACCAATGCACTGATTGCTTATCGCAATGCCCCGGATCTGGACCGAGGTCAGTTCACTGCCATGACCCGTCTTGATCATAATCGAGCCATGTCGCAACTGGCCCAAAAAACCGGTAAGCACAGTACTGATGTCGAAAGCATGATTATCTGGGGCAATCACAGTGCCACGCAGTATCCGGATATTCACCATTGCACAGTCGCCGGTAAAGCAGCGACTGATCTGGTCGATAAAGACTGGGTAGTAAATGATTTTATCCCTACGGTGCAACAGCGCGGAGCAGCAATTATTAAAGCTCGCGGTCTTTCCAGTGCGGCTTCTGCGGCTAATGCAGCCATAGAACACATGCGCGACTGGGCTCTGGGTACCAATGGCAAGGTTGTCAGCATGGCAATCACCAGTGATGGCAGTTACGGCATTTCAGATGGACTGGTTTATTCTTTTCCGGTGACTTGTGAAAATGGCGAATACAAGATTGTACAGGGCCTTGAGATCAACGAGTTTAGTCGGGATCTGATGAAGAAATCTGAAACAGAGCTGAGCGAAGAGAGAGAAGGTGTCTCTCACTTGCTTCCGTAATTTACCAGGGCGTTTGTTGGTTTGCTCCCATGCGTCGTTATTTGTGTACTCAGTTGGTCACGTATTGTTATATACGCTCCCGCCTTCCGTGCACAAATGCCTCGCCTGAGAACAAACCAACTAAACGCTAGTAGTTTCAAGATAGTCAGGAATTTGAGCAGCGATTCTAAAATGCTGCTTTGAAAGTGTCTGAGGCGGGGATGTCGAAGCCAAGCCCCCATGGATGGGTTTACGGCGTCTTTCAAAGCAGCTTGTGGAAGCGCGGTTTAGAAAATAAAACGCATAAAAAAGGAAGTGAAAGCACTTCCTTTTTTCTTATATGGAATAGTTGCTTTGGAATTTAAAGTCTCGACAACCGATGGTGCAGCCCGGCGCGGCACCATGAGCTTTTCCAGAGGAGAGGTCCAGACTCCGGCATTTATGCCTGTTGGCACCTACGGTTCAGTTAAAGGCATGTTGCCGACACAGATTGCCGACAGCGGAGCCGAGATACTGCTGGGTAATACCTTTCACCTGATGTTACGTCCCGGTACTGAGATCATTAAACAACATGGTGATCTGCATGATTTTATGGCCTGGGATAAACCGATTCTTACTGATTCAGGAGGCTTCCAGGTGTTCAGCCTGGGCAAGCTGCGCAAAATTTCAGAAGAAGGTGTCGAGTTCCGTTCGCCCGTGGATGGAGATAAAGTTTTTCTGAGTCCCGAAAAGGCAATCCAGGTACAGCGTGACCTGGGGGCTGATATTGTCATGGCCTTTGATGAATGCACTCCCTATCCGGCAACCGAAGCAGAGGCCCGGGATTCCATGCTCTTGTCCATGCGCTGGGCTAAACGTTGTAAGCTTGCTCATGCCGATAGTCAGGCAGCTCTGTTTGGGATTGTACAAGGTGGTATGTATCCGGCCCTGCGGAAGGAGTCACTGAATGCACTTTGCGAGATTGGCTTTGATGGCTATGCCATCGGCGGTCTGTCTGTGGGTGAACCCAAAGATGAAATGATGCTGGTACTGGATGCCATTGCCGAACAGTTGCCGGCAGATAAACCGCGCTATCTGATGGGAGTGGGAACACCGGCTGATCTGGTTGAGTCGGTAAGTCGCGGCATTGATATGTTTGATTGTGTGATGCCTACGCGAAATGCCAGAAATGCACATATATTTACATCTGAAGGGGTGTTAAAACTCAGAAATGCAAGATTTCGGGATGATTTGGCCCCTCTGGATAATAATTGCGACTGTTATACTTGTAAAAACTTTTCCCGGTCTTATCTACATCATATGGATAAGTGCAAGGAAATGCTGGGGGCGCAATTAAACACCATCCATAATTTGCATTATTATCAAAGCCTGATGGCAGATTTGCGCAGCGCAGTAGAACAGGGTAAATTGGCCGCCTTTAGAGAAGGCTTCTATGCAGCCCAGGCCAAACAGCAGTCTCTTAATGCAACTGACAATACAACTAAAAATATAACTAACGAATAAACTCAATCACTCAATTTTCTTCACCTTAAGGCAAGCTTATGAATTTCTTCATTAATTCTGCATACGCGCAGACTGCAACCGAGACATCCCAACAAAGCCCATGGACCAGCTTTATTTTCCTGGGTGGTTTTATTCTTATCTTTTATTTCATGCTGATTCGTCCGCAATCGAAACGGGCAAAGGAACATAAAGCGCTTATTTCCGGTATCGGTAAAGGTGACGAGGTCATTACGGCTGGTGGCATCCTGGGTAAAGTCACCAAAGTTGACGAGCAGTATGTTTCTGTTGCCGTTACTGATAACGTTGAATTAAAAATGCAGAAGTCCTCTGTTTCAGCGGTTTTGCCTAAAGGCACTATCAAATCAATCGAGCAGGAAAAATAATCCTAGGGCCTTGGTCCGATGATGAGAATAAGTTGATTCTATGCTGAATAAATACCCACTCTGGAAAAACCTGCTGATAGCCTTTGTGGTTATTCTCTCTGTGCTTTATGCCGCGCCTAATTTTTACCCACCTGATCCTGCTATCCAGATTTCACACGATAGTGGCATTGTCGATCAGAGCGCCCTCGATACGGCTACTGCAGCTCTTGTAGCTGATGGCATCAGCTTCACCAGTGCTGAACTTGAAGACGGTTCAGCCCTGATTCGACTTCAGGTACAGGATGAGCAAAGCAGGGCGCAGGATATTGTGCAGCTCTCTCTGCCGGAAGAATATCTGGTCGCCCAGAATATGGCAGAAAATACCCCCGGCTGGTTACAGGCCTTTGGCGCAGGTCCCATGGCTTACGGACTGGATTTGAGTGGTGGTGTGCATTTTCTCATGGAAGTGGATATGGAGCAGGCGGTAAGTAATCAGTTAAATGATTCCATTGCGGTCATGCGGCGAATTCTGCGTGAAGAACGCTTGCGATATCGGCCACCAATTGAAGTGGATGAAACCAATCGAATTGTCATTCACTTTACCGATGCAGAAACGCGCGATGCCGCTGATGATCTGATTGAAGATGAATTTCCTGATTATATTTCCCGAACTGACAATGTGCGCGGCGATTTCATTCTTTATTATCAGCCCACTGAAGCGAGCATTCTCTTGTTGCAGGATTATGCCTTGCAACAAAACCTGTCAACACTGCGCACCCGAGTTGATGCTTTGGGTGTTAAAGAACCCAAAGTCCAGCGCATGGGGAATGACAGGATTATCGTGGAATTGCCTGGCATTCAGGATACAACACGTGCCAAAGATATTATTTCCACGGTTGCTACCTTGCGTTTTCATCTGGTGGCGGATTCGGCTGCGCCCGGTACCACGACTGATTATGATTATGAAGGTGCTCCGCTTACGGTAGAAAACGATATTATTGTGAGTGGTGACAGTGTGACGCAGGCACAATCTTCTTTTGATGCGCAGACTTCATTGCCCCAGGTAAACATTACACTCGATGCAGCCGGCGCAAGACAAATGAGCGAAGCCACCCGCGGCAATATAGGTCGTCGTATGGCAATTATCCTGATCGAGACCAAGGTTCGTACCGTAACCGAATTACTGCCCAGCGGAGAAATTGAGTCCAGCTCTGAACCCTATGATGAAATCAGGGTGATCAGTGCGCCGACTATACAGGCTGCTCTTGGACGACAATTCAGAATCACGGGGCTGGTTGGCAATGAAGCCAATGACCTGGCCCTTCTGATACGTTCGGGTGCCCTGGCTGCGCCCATGTATTTCCTTGAAGAAAGCACCATCGGACCAAGTCTGGGACAGGAAAATATCGATCGTGGGATATTGTCAGTCGAAATTGGTTTTATCCTGGTCTTGCTGTTTATGGTGAGCTATTACCGTTTGTTTGGTCTGGTTGCCAATATTGCACTGGCAGTTAATCTGTTCATGCTGGTGGCGGTCATGTCGATCATAGGAGCTACGCTTACCTTGCCTGGGATTGCTGGTATTGTACTGACTGTGGGGATGGCGGTGGATGCCAACGTGCTGATATTTTCCCGTATTCGTGAGGAGCTCAATAATGGGCTGAGTGCCCAAAAAGCCATAGATGCAGGTTATGGACGAGCTTTCGTAACGATTCTTGATGCCAACGTAACCACCCTGATTGTCGCCATTATTCTTTATTCTATTGGAACGGGCCCGATCAAGGGATTTGCGGTAACACTTTCTATCGGAATTCTGACTTCCATGTTTACGGCAATAGTCGTGACACGGGCAATCATTAACCTGCTCTATGGCGGGCGTAAAGTCGACAGGCTTTCCATTGGTTTCAAAATGCCGACACCAGTCAATGACGACAGGGCACTTACAGGTAAAGCCTCATGATGAATTTCGACACAATTGATTTTATGGGCAAGCGTAAGCTTGCAACGATCTTCTCTGCTGTCCTGATCATTATTTCAATTGGTTCCTTTTTTATAAACGGAATGAAGTTTGGTCTCGACTTTACCGGTGGTACACAGGTAGAAGTGCTTTATTCCGGTCCCCCGGACATAGTAGAAATTCGCAACACCTTGCGAGCGGGTGGCTATGAAAATTTCGAAGTGGTCTTTTTTGGCAGTGAACGCGATGTTGTCATCAGAATTCAGGATATGCCGGAACAAGAGCTGCTTCTGGAGGAATCTGATCAGGCTGGAGACAGGGTTATTCAGATGTTACGTGATGCAACGACCCTGGATATTCAGTTATTGCGTTCTGAATTTATTGGATCTCAGGTCGGTGATGAATTGAAAGAACAGGGGGGGCTGGGCATGCTGGTCGCACTGATAATGATCATGCTGTATATCTCAATGCGTTTTCAGTTCAAGTTTGCCATGGGAGCGGTTGTTGCTTTGGCGCATGACGTCATTATCGTGCTGGGATTTTTCTCTGTTTTTAATCTGGATTTTGATTTAACCGTTTTGGCAGCGGTCCTGGCGGTTATCGGTTATTCCCTGAACGATACCATCGTGGTTGCAGATCGAATCCGGGAAAACTTTCGTCTCTTGAGGGGTGAAGAACCCATAGACATGATCAATATTTCCATTACTCAAACCCTGAGCAGAACAATCATCACTGGCCTTACAACTCTGTTTGTGTTGTTCGCCTTGCTACTGGTGGGCGGTGAAATGATCAGGGGTTTTTCAATTGCACTGATTGTCGGCATCGTGATAGGTACCTATTCTTCAATTTATGTAGCAGCTATAGTCATGCTTTATATGAACATCAGTAAAGAAGATTTAATTCCATCGCAAAAGGATGAATCAGAACTGGATGCACTGCCTTAATCGCTGTTGCTCAGTATTCGTGCTTACACGGAGTTCTGGATAAATCCACAGCCCGAACCAGGTACTCGAATATCTTCTACCATAGCCTGCACTTCCTGTGGTGGCTCATTGGTAAAATGACAGACCAGTAAAGCTGTGACAAAGTTAAACAGTGTTCCCAGTGTGCCAATACCTTCCGGAGAAATTCCCAGCCACCAGCTTTCAGCGTTATCGGCTGCGGGATTCAGAAATTTAAAATAAACAATATAGCTTGCGGTAAAAATTATACCGACCAGCATGCCGGAGATGGCTCCTTCCTTATTCATGCGTTTATAAAAGATACCCAGCACTATCGCGGGGAAGAACGAAGAACAGGCCAGCCCGAACGCAAAGGCAACTACTTCTGCAACAAAACCGGGCGGATTGATGCCGAAATATCCGGCAATACACACCGCAAAAAATATGGCAATGCGTGCGGAAAGCAGTTCATTTTTCTCACTAATCCCTGGTATTAAATTTGATTTCAATAAGTCATGGGAGATAGCCGAAGAAATAACCAATAACAGTCCGGCTGCAGTTGAAAGTGCTGCTGCCAGTCCTCCGGCAGCGACCAGTGCGATTACCCAATTGGGGAGCCGGGCAATTTCAGGATTAGCCAGCACGATAATATCCCGGTCTACATTCAGTTCATTCAACTCAGGGTCAGCAAGATACTGAATAAGGCCGTCACTGTTTTTATCGTTAAAACTTATCAGGCTGGTTGCTTCCCAGGTTTTAAACCAGCCCGGCATGGCAGTGTATTCCTGATTGCTGACGGTATTAAGCAGATTGGTTCTGGCAAACGCAGCAATGGCAGGTGCGGTGGTATATAAAATGGCAATAAAAAATATAGCGTAGAATGCAGATTTACGGGCATCACGGACATTAGGCACAGTGAAAAAACGGATGATGACGTGAGGCAGTCCTGCCGTTCCCATCATGAGTGCGGCAGTGATAAAAAAGACATCCAGTGTGCCCCGGCCACTTTCAGTATAGGCGGCAAAACCTAATTGCTGATTTAAACCATCGAGTCGATCGAGCAGATATCCCCCACCCAATTCCGGATTCAGCTCAGATCCAAATCCCAGCTGGGGAATTACATTGCCAGTCATCAATATGGAAATAAAGACAGCTGGCACCATAAAAGCAAAGATAAGTACGCAATACTGAGCGACCTGTGTATAGGTTATGCCTTTCATACCACCGAGCACAGCGTAAAAGAAAACAATCGACATCCCAATTAACACGCCCAGATTAATATCGACTTCCAGAAAGCGGGAGAAAACGACGCCTACGCCTCGCATCTGACCAGCGACATAGGTAAATGACACAAAAATCGCACACAATACTGCAACCATACGGGCAGTTTGAGAGTAATAACGTTCGCCAATAAAATCCGGTACTGTAAATTTTCCAAAATCGCGCAGGTAGGGTGCTATCAGCAGGGCCAGCAAAACATAACCGCCCGTCCAGCCCATTAAATAGACAGAGCCGTCGCGTCCCATAAAGGAAATAATTCCTGCCATCGAGATGAAAGATGCCGCTGACATCCAGTCAGCTGCCGTCGCCAGACCATTGGCAAGTGGACGAACATGACCACCGGCGATATAAAAATCACTGGTAGAAGATACTCTGGATTTAATGGCAACGGTGATATAAAGCAGGAAGGTTAAACCAACAAAGACATAAGTCGTCAATTGCAGTGACATGCTGTCTTATTCTTCTTTATCGACGCCGTACTTGCGATCCAGTCTATCCATAGTTTTCAGGTATAGAAAAACCAGCAGTACGTAAATAAAGATAGAGCCCTGCTGGGCAATCCAGAATCCGAGTTTAAAACCACCGATTCTGATTGTGTCCAGCAGGTCGACAAAAACAATTGCCATCAGGAAGGAAACTACAAACCAAATGCTTAAAAAAATTTTAAGCAGTCTGATATTTTCCTGCCAGTAGCCAGGGCTGTCTTTTTCAGTATGCTTCATTCGCCTTCTTATTGTGATAGTGCGAAAACTTTGCGGTGTGAAAAAGCAAGAGCCTATCAGGAAATGGTTAACACGTCCTGTTTGACTTTCATAAGCACTCGTTCAGAAGTGTTGCCGCGCATGAGTGCGGCTGCTCCGGTCCGGCGCAAAGTGCCAATGACAACCAAATCGGCCTTAATGTCATCGGCATAGTCGGCAATAATGTCAGCCGGATCACCTTCACCCAGGTGTACTTTTTCGGTGGAAAGACCGGAAAGTTTAAGTAATTTTTCCCGGTCAGGGTAATGCATGCTGTCTTTATAGGAATTAACAACATAAACATCAGCGTCATAAAGTTTTGCCACCCGTTTGCTGTGGTTAAGAATTTTTTCATTCATTTCCTGATATTTTTCTTTTTCGGCCTGAATATTGACGGCTGCCAGGATCACTTTACGATGACTACTGGCGCCAGGTCTTACGATCATCACAGGGCAGAAAGATTTACGTAATAAATCCCATTTAGAGTTGGTAAACATATTACGGCGTACGCCCGATTCGTAATCCGGAATGAAAATGGTATCGGGCTGGATACGGTCAGCACAGTTCAGAACAGCACTGGTCCATTCGGAAGACCAGCACAGTTCATAACTGTAATCCAGACCAGATTTAGCTGCCGGCTTGATAAGCTCTTCCAGCCAGTCACCGCTTTTATATAAATTCTGATTACGGGCCTTAAGATCTGTGTTATCACTATCGACACAGATAAACATGTGTAATTTGGGTGGTACTTCTCTGGTTTTTGCAGTAATCAACGCTCTATCAAGGGCAATATGGGAGTCCTGGCTTGGCTCGATAATGACGAGAATATATTCTTGCTTACTCATGTAAAATCTCCACGCTAAATCTTGCTGTTATATTTTAAAAGCAATTAAAAAAATCATGATATTACAATATATTGTAATTAAATATGATCGAAATCATATTTGCCTGAACAATTAGTTTGTATGAAAAACTTTTAGTAGAGATTTAAAGCACTTTGGGTTGCTGAAAATAAGTTTATCGCTTTTCAGGCAATCGGGATTACCCTGGTGATCACTGATTAAGCCTCCTGCTTCCTGTATCAGGAGGATGCCGGCAGCGACATCCCATTGCTTGATACCTGACATCCAGCCTGCATCAAGACGCCCACAGGCTACGTAAGCCAAATCCAGTGCTGCAGAGCCGGTTATGCGCAGGCCCGCTACATTATTTTGTAATTTACTCTGCAGGCTCAGAGCCTTGTCAAAATGATCGCCATTTGCACAACTTAAACTCACTACGGCATCCTTTAAACTGTTGCTGCTACCAACTCGGATCCGGCTTCCATTAAGACGTGAACCTTCACCTCTGGTTACAGTAAATTCATCCTGTCTGATTGGATCGAGAATGACCGCATGTTCCAGTTTATTATTTTTCACACAGGCCATGGAGATGCAAAAATGCGGGTAACCGCGCATAAAGTTGCGTGTTCCATCAATTGGGTCGATGTACCAGACGGTATTTTTATCCTCACCCTCGATGACACCCGATTCTTCGGCTACAAAACCATGTTCCGGATAGGCTTTGCGTATGGCAGCAACTAACAGGTCTTCAACTTCTCTGTCTATGTTGGTTACGTAGTCATTGACGCCTTTCTGAAAAACCTGAACCCGATCAAGTCGGTCGGTGGCCTGAACAATTAAGTCTGAAGCTTCTCTGGCAGCCCGAAGCGCTATGTTGATGATTGCATGCATGTTGTTAAGCCTGATGGATGGGGTATAAACCGGGCGCTATGATATCAGAGCCGTCTTGTTTCTGCTAAGATGCGCGCAACTAATAGCCTTATTTCTCTGCCTGTAATTAAATTGCACTTAGATAATATTCGTATCGTTCTGGTTAATACCTCACATCCCGGCAACATCGGTGCTGCTGCTCGCGCCATGAAAAATATGGGGCTGTCCAAGCTTTACCTGGTTGCTCCCAAAGACTTTCCTTCTGGAGTAGCCGTCGGCCGCGCTGCTTCCGCACTCGACGTACTGGATAATGCAGTCATATGCGAGAGTCTGGAAGAGGCTATTGCAGACTGTTCCCTGGTAATAGGAACCAGCGCTCGTTCAAGGCGCATCCCCTGGCCAATGGTGGACCCGCAGGCCTGCGCAGAGAAACTGGTAGAAGAAGGGCAAACGCAACATACGGCTCTGGTTTTTGGCAGGGAAGACAGAGGTCTGAGTAACGAAGAATTACAGCTTTGTCATTTTCATGTGCAGATCCCTACCAATCCGGAATACAGTTCCTTGAATATGGCGGCAGCGGTGATGGTTTTGAGCTATGAGATTTATCAGCAAAAACTTCGTTATGACAAAACTGATAAAAAGGCTGAAGCCAGCTGGGATAAGGATTTGGCGTCTGCTGCAGAAGTTGAGATGTACTTACTGCATCTGGAAGAACTGATGACCAGAATTGATTTTCATGACCCTGAAAATCCACGACATTTGATGCCACGTTTGCGGCGTCTATACAGTCGGGTACGTCTCGACAAAATGGAAATTAACATTCTGCATGGCATTGTTTCTGAAACCCGCAAATTACTGGATAAAAAATAAAACCCAGGCATTGCACTGCAATTTCTGCTTCCGTCAACTGGCTGTTCAGGGCCAGTCAGGCTGAGGGCGGCAAGCTGCAGCGTGGAACTTGTATCTAGCCGGGCGATATACAAGCGGGTTTTTGGCAAATTCTAAGCACTGTAAGCCATCAATACTTGACTAAAAAGGTAGGTTTTAAGATAATACCCGAGTAAATTGATCAGGATTAGATAATAGACGATGCGCCTTACAACCAAAGGTCGATATGCAGTTACTGCCATGCTGGATTTAAGTATCAATGCCGGCAATGGGCCAGTGAGTCTGAATGATATCTCACAGCGTCAGGATATTTCCCTGTCCTATCTTGAGCAGTTATTTTCAAAGCTGCGCAAGAAGAAGCTGGTGACGAGTGTCCGGGGTCCGGGCGGTGGTTATCAGCTGAGCCGAAGGGAAAGTGAAATCGATGTGGCAGAGATTATTGAAGCAGTGAACGAATCTCTGGACACCACCAAATGTCAGGGTACCGGTGATTGTCAAAATGGCGCTATTTGTCTGACCCATCATTTATGGCAGGACCTGAGTGAACAGATAAACAGCTTTTTAAGCAATATCACCCTGGCTGATCTGGTGGGTAAAAGTGAAATCAACCAGATTGCATTGGGGCAGAAACAGCGGCATCAGGAAAAGCGTGATCGTGACCAGACAACAATTGTCAGCAGTGCCATCTAGTTCTGTTGCTGATCTGCTCAGTTTTTAAAGATACGAGAGTCACAAGAGTCACAAGATTCATGTCTTGTTCGGCAAGACCAAACAAAGCAGTAAAAACAGGAATAGAAAGTAAACCTTATGAGAGCACCTATTTATTTTGATTATTCAGCCACCACACCGGTAGATCCGCGTGTGATGGAAGCCATGATGAAATGTCTGACCCTGGAAGGTAATTTCGGGAATCCGGCTTCACGTTCACATTTGTTTGGATGGAAAGCCGAAGAAGCGGTTGAGGAAGCACGTCAGCATGTTGCCGACCTTCTTCATTGCGATCCGCGGGAAATTGTCTGGACTTCAGGTGCTACCGAATCAGATAACCTGGCTCTGAAAGGGGTTGCCCATTTCTACAAAAACAAGGGGCAACACATCATTACTTCCATGATTGAACACAAGGCGATTCTTGATTCCTGCCGTCAGCTGGAACGGGAAGGTTTCGAAGTGACTTATCTTGAGCCTGATGCCAAAGGCCTGATTCATCCGCAGGATGTGGAGAACGCCATCCGTGAAGACACTATATTAGTGTCACTGATGCATGTGAATAATGAAATTGGTGTTATCAATGACATAGCGGCGATTGGTGAAATTACACGTGCACACAAAGTGCTATTTCATGTCGATGCGGCTCAAAGTGTTGGCAAGATTGATATAGACCTGGAGAACATGAAGGTCGACCTGATGTCATTAACAGCGCATAAAGTCTACGGACCGAAAGGCATTGGCGCCTTGTATGTCAGACGCAAACCACGTGTACGTCTGGAAGCACAAATGCATGGCGGCGGTCATGAGCGTGGCATGCGTTCGGGCACTTTGCCGACCCATCAGATCGTCGGAATGGGAGAGGCATATCGAATCGCCAAGGCAGAAATGCATAAGGATGCAGAACATGCGCTGGCCTTAAGAAAACGTTTTCTGAAAGGCCTGGAAGGCATGGAGGAAGTCTATATCAATGGTGATATTGAACAACGCGTCGCCAGCAATCTGAATGTCAGTTTCAATTTTGTAGAAGGCGAATCCCTGATTATGGCCCTCAAAGACCTGGCTGTTTCTTCGGGTTCTGCCTGCACCTCGGCGAGCCTCGAACCCTCTTATGTGTTAAGGGCCATTGGACTGAGTGATGAACTGGCCCACAGTTCTTTGCGCTTTACCATTGGCAGGTTTACCACTGAGGAAGATGTGGACTTTGCTGTTGAAAAAGTCAAAGAAGCCGTGACTAAATTAAGGGAGTTATCACCCTTGTGGGATATGTATAAGGATGGGGTGGATATTTCGAAGATACAGTGGGCGGCCCACTAATGAAAAACTACTGCGCTCGACAATACTTCGTTAAAAGTGAAAATTTAAATCGGTTACATACTGATTTGTATGCGCCCTCATTAAATTTCACTTTCGCCTCGTCTTGTCATCGCTCATGACGTTTTTAGGATTCCAGAGGGATTTAGAGAATTAAGATTGAAGATTGAAGATTGAGAAAACAAGGTAAATTCATAGCAGTTTAAAAGTTGGAAGGTAAATATTATGGCTTATTCAGAAAAAGTATTAGATCACTACGAAAATCCGCGTAACGTGGGCAAGCTGGATGACAAGGACGAAAATGTCGGTACTGGCATGGTTGGTGCTCCTGCCTGTGGTGATGTTATGCGTTTGCAAATTAAAGTCAGTGAAGATGGCATAATTGAAGATGCCAAGTTCAAGACTTATGGTTGCGGCTCAGCTATTGCATCCAGTTCTTTGTTAACTGAATGGGTTAAAGGCCGTAGCCTTGATGATGCGCAAAAAATTCGCAACAGCGAAATTGCTGAAGAGCTGGGTTTGCCGCCGGTGAAAATTCATTGCTCGGTTTTGGCTGAAGATGCTATTAAGGCAGCAATTGCGGATGTAAAAAGCAAGCGTGGTTATGCGCAGAAGAGCGATCTTGCGGCAGCTCAATAGTATCTGGAATTAGCAATAAAACAGTTCCAGCCGAGCGGGCAATAGAGATGCTTATCAGTAAAAAGAGACAAAGGGTAGAGAAGTAGCAAATGGCAATAACACTTAGTGATGCAGCCGCAAAACATGTCGAATCGCAATTAAAGAGTCGAGGCAAAGGCCTGGGTATTCGTGTGGCTATCACCACGACAGGCTGTTCAGGGATGGCCTACGTTCTGGAATTTGTAGACGAATTCGATGCAAGTGATAAGGTCTTTGAAGATCACGGTATAAATATTGTGGTTGACCCGAAGAGCCTGGTTTATATAGATGGTACAGAAATGGATTTCGTTAAAGAGGGTGTTAATGAAGGTTTTCAATTTCGTAATCCGAATGTAAAAGGGGAATGCGGCTGCGGAGAATCATTTACCGTTTAAGCTTCTGGTTATCTGTTTTATTCGCCTGCTTTATGCGTAATTGTGCCGACAGATTTATAACGCCAGTTTAACTAAAGATTGACAGCATGATCGCTGTAAACCGAAAGATACCAAGAAGTATGCTTATGCTCGTATATAACCAGGGACACTCTGAATTTTTATCGACTCTGGTTTTATTTGGCCTGCTCTCTTTAAAATTCCAAAAGAATATTTAATAGTTTACCAGGCGGGTTGTTTTGAGTATTGGCAGCAAAAATTTTTTTGAAATATTTTCTTTGCCGGAAAGCTTTGATCTGGACCTGGAAAAATTAAGTTCAGAATATAAAAGACTTCAGTCGCAGTCACATCCTGATAAATTCAGTGATGCTGATGATGCTACCAGACTGCAAGCCTTACAGCTTAGTAGTTACATTAACGAAGCCTTTGTTACTCTTAAAGCGCCATTAACACGCGCAGCCTATCTGCTTAAATTACAAAACATCGACCCGGAGGAACACAATCAGGCTCATTTAAGTGAAGCTCTTCTGATGCAGCAAATGGATTGGCGCGATCTCCTGGAGTTTGCAATCGAAACAGAAGATATGGATGCGCTGGAACGTCTCAAACAGGAAGTTAAAACTGAACATCAAGCATGTATAGATGAATTCAGGTCGGGTGTAGCGGCGGGAAAATATAATGAAGCTAAACCGGTGTATAACAAATTGCAATTTATAGAAAAAATGCTAATTGAAATCAATCGGGCAGAAGAAAAGATCTTGGATTATTAATTTATATTATGGCCTTACTCAGTATCTCAGAACCCGGACAAAGTCCCAGACGAAACCAGACACTCAAGCATGCGCTGGGCATAGACCTGGGCACTACAAACTCTCTGGTGGCTTCTGCCTCGGCTGAGGGTCCCTTTGTAATTAACAACGCGCAGGGTTCTGCTTTGCTGCCTTCTGTTGTTGCTTATCTGAGCGGTAAAGATGGAGCTGAAGTTCTGGTAGGACAACAAGCCCATCAGGCGGCAGAGCATATCAGTTCAGTCAAACGTCTGATGGGACGCGGTGCAGCCGATATCAAGCACAAGTTGTCGTATAAACTGATTGAGTCAGCGTCAGGCGGCATGCCGCTGATTGAAACTCAGCTTGGTCCGAAGAGTCCGGTGGAAGTGTCAGCTGAAATTCTTAAGGTGCTGGCTGCCAGAGGACAGGCATATTTTGGCAGTCATATCGATGGTGTTGTCATCACAGTGCCGGCCTATTTTGATGAAGCACAGCGCCAGGCCACCAAGGATGCCGCTCGTATTGCGGATTTAAAAGTACTTCGTTTACTGAGTGAACCCACTGCAGCAGCTGTCGCCTATGGCCTGGATAAAAAGCTGCAAGGCAATATCATTGTTTATGATCTGGGTGGTGGAACTTTCGATGTTTCCCTGATGAAACTTGAAAAGGGCGTATTTGAAGTATTGGCAACCGGCGGTGATACAGCCTTGGGTGGTGATGATTTTGATCGTGCCATCATGCAATGGATTCAGGAAAAATCGGGAATCAAAATTGAACAGAATGATTTGATTGAATTGGCTGCGACGGCTCGAACAGCAAAGCATGCCCTCAGTGATTCAGAGCAAACAGATATTACCTTTTCTACCTGGTCTGGCAGTCTGGACAGGGAAAGCTACTATCAGCTGATTGACCCTTTAATAGACCATACGCTTAAAGCATGCCGCCGTGTACTGCGGGATGCCGGGATGAGTATCGAGGATATTACTGATGTGGTGATGGTGGGCGGCTCAACCCGTTCTCCCAGGGTGCAGGAACAAGTCGCCAAATTCTTTAATCGGGATTTACTCAATGAATTGGACCCCGATTTGGTCGTCGCACTTGGTGCGGCCATTCAGGCTGATATTCTGGTAGGTAACAAGTACGAAAATGAATTATTACTGCTGGATGTCAATCCCTTGTCTCTGGGTATTGAAACCATGGGAGGCCTGGTTGAAAAAATTATTCCACGGAATACAACTATCCCGGTGAGCCGGGCCCAGGAATTCACAACCTTTAAGGATGGTCAGACAGTGATGAGTCTGCACGTGCTGCAGGGTGAGCGTGAGCTGGTCGAGGATTGCAGGTCTTTAGCAAAATTTGAGTTACGTGGTATTCCGCCAATGGTGGCGGGCGCAGCAAAAATCCGTGTGACTTTTCAGGTTGATGCCGATGGATTGCTTGAAGTCGAAGCCATGGAGTTATCATCCGGCGTAAAAAGCAGCATAGTCGTTAAGCCATCCTTCGGACTGGAAGAAAACGCCATTGAAGAAATGATTAAAGCATCACATCGAGAGGCTGAGCATGATCGTGATCTCAGGCGCTTAAAGGAAAACCAGGTAGATGCCTTGCGAATCATTGAAGCAATTGATGCGGCACTGGCAGCAGACGCCGAATTATTGAATCAATCTGAATTGAAGCTCTTGGAGAATGGCATTGCTGACTTGAAAGCAACTCTGGATTCCGGCGACGCGGATTTGATCCGGGATAAATCAGAAGCGCTCAATGAAATCAGTGCAACTTTTGCAGCCAGGCGTATGGACTCACAAATAAAAACTGCCTTTACCGGTAAAACACTCGAAGAGGTTGATCGTTAATGCCCAAACTTACTTTTTTACCCCACCCTGAACGCTGTCCGGAAGGCGCTGAAATTGAAGCGGAGAGTGGTGAAACCATACTGAATATAGCACTGCGTAATGGCATAGATATAGAGCATGCTTGTGAGAAAGCCTGTGCCTGCACCACCTGTCATGTAGTGATCCGGTCGGGTTTCGATTCCCTGGCGGAGTCGGAAGAAGAGGAAGACGATATGCTGGATAAAGCCTGGGGCCTGGAACCTGAATCACGCTTGAGCTGCCAAGCCAGGGTTGCTGATGAAGACCTGGTTATTGAAATACCCAAGTACACCATTAATATGGTGTCGGAAGGACACTGATTTATAGCTGCATGCGGACTGGACTGGTGAAAAAATGAAATGGACAGATACCTTTGATATTGCTATCGCATTACTGGAAAAACATCCTGATGTTGATCCTCAGTATGTGAATTTTGTAGATCTGCACCGCTGGGTCTGTGAACTGGATGAGTTTGATGATGAGCCTGAGCGCAGCGGCGAGAAGATTCTTGAGGCTATCCAGATGGCCTGGATCGACGAATCCTGACTGTACAAGCATCTGTAATACTTTGTTATTCGATAGTGCTTTAGTTTGAAATTTCATGCGGTCTGGATGCTGCCGTTCCTGCATTGCTCACCCTTCGATCTTTCCTTTCTGTTTTTCCGGCGCTGCGGAACTCGCTGCTTCGCGACTCAGACAGTCCTCGCGCTAAATCGGAAAAACACTCAGGAAAAATACATCTCAATGGGTTCACAAATGCAGGAATAGCAGATTGCGTAGCAATATCGTATTTTCAATGATGCTAAACGTACAGTCCTGATGGCGAGCTATCCGGTCGGCGACCGTCTGACGGCAGGGATGTCGTCAGCCGAGCCTGTACAGGGATGTACGCATTTTGGCGTGTCGACGAAAGGATAGCTCGCCATCAGGACTGAATTTTGCAAAAATTCAAACTTAAGCACTAGCCTTATTTGCTCAAATTGCTTCAGTTACTGATTGCCTGGGTTATTCGCCCTTTACAAAATTTGACGAATGCCTCGTCCTTGCTACATTCGTGAAGCGAAGGTACATAACTGAAGGCGTTTCTGACTCTTACAAGCCCTAGCTAAGCAATTAAAATACATACAAAATTTCCTTAAACCAGCGTATAATGCGCGCTCTTAAAAATTTGTAAGTTATTTTTGGATTTGGGAGTTGATTGATGGCTGTGGAACGTACTTTATCTATTATTAAACCCGATGCAATCGCCAAGAATGTCATTGGTGAAATCATCAGTCGTTTTGAGAAAGGCGGTCTTAAGGTCGTCGCAGCAAAAATGCTGCAATTGGATGATGAACTGGCTGGTGGTTTTTACGCCGAGCATAAAGAGCGCCCTTTTTATAAGGATCTGGTTGAATTTATGACTTCCGGTCCGGTTATTGTACAGGTCCTGGAAGGTGAAGATGCCATTGCACGTAACCGAGAACTGATGGGAGCTACCAATCCAGCCGAAGCAGCAGCTGGAACGATTCGTGCGGATTTTGCGCATTCTATCGATGCCAATGCTGTGCATGGATCAGATTCGCTAAGTTCAGCACAAAGAGAAGTGTCCTATTTTTTTAAGCCTGAGGAAATTTGTCCTCGCCAGTTTTAGATTACCCGGGCAGTAATCCTGGTCACCAGGAACAAGTTATGCCAACACAGTTAACCAATTTACTTGGTTTAAGCAAACAGAACATGGAGGCCTTTCTTCTGACTTTGGGAGAAAGGCCTTTTCGCGCTATACAAGTGATGAAATGGATTCATCAGCAGGGCGTGACTGATTTTGATGAGATGACCAATATCAGCAAGTCCCTGCGCGAAAAACTGCAGCAATGTGCAGAAGTTCGACCACCCATCATTAAAGACTGTTTTGCGGCGAATGATGGCTGTTTTAAATGGATAGTTGAAGTTGAAAGTGGCAGTTCGGTTGAAATGGTGTTTATTCCTGAAGCAGGCAGGGGCACATTATGTATATCCTCCCAGGCAGGCTGCAGTCTTGATTGCAGTTTCTGCGCAACTGGCAAACAGGGATTCAACAGTGATCTGAGTACGGCAGAAATTATCGGCCAGCTCTGGTTGGCGAATCAGGCCTTTGATACCTTCGGCAGTAAAGCCCTTCGAAAGGTTACCAATGTCGTGATGATGGGCATGGGTGAACCCTTGATGAATTTCAGTAATGTCATGGATGCTGTTGGCATGATGATGGAAGATAATTGTTATGGCCTTTCCAAGCGGCGTGTCACTATCAGCACATCCGGGGTTGTACCAAAAATATATGAAATGCAGCAGTACACTGATGCTTCAATTGCGGTCTCTTTACATGCGCCCAATGATGAATTACGCAGTCAGATCGTGCCGATTAACAAAAAATATCCAATCAGCGAGTTATTAAAAAGTGTAAACAGCTATCTGGACTCTCTGACTGACAGCAGGGTTGCCACCATAGAATATATATTAATTTCGGGTGTAAACGATCATCGACAACATGCCAGAGAGCTGGCCATTCTGCTAAAAGAAACGCCATGTAAAATAAATCTGATTCCGTTTAATCCTTTTGAGGGAGCTGAATATCATCGCTCTTCAGATTCAGCGATCTCCAATTTCAGGAAAATCCTGCAGGACGCGGGCTATATTGTGACTGTGCGCACGACCCGTGGCGATGAAATAGGTGCTGCCTGTGGCCAACTGGTCGGACAGGTGGATGATATGACCCGCAGAAGTGCACGCCATCTGGCTATGCGGGAACAAAGAGGCGCTGCCCAGCGTCTAAAAGTTCAATAATATGTTAGTCTATCCGGGATGTAAGCAAGCAGATAAATGCTCAGGAATGATTCAGGAATTGATCCGGGAAATAGTAAAAAAATGCAAAATATAGCAAGACTTAGTATTCTTTTTTTGAGTCTCATGCTCTGCGCCTGTGTCAGTGAAACTACTGGCGGCTTTGATCGGGCTGCGCCGCAACAGGCACTGGAAAACTATCTGCAATTAGCCCTTGGCTATGTCGAACAACAGGATTTAACAGCCGCCAGAAGACATTTGGGCAATGCCGCCTCGATAGATCCGAATAACAGTGATATGTATGGCATTTGGGGGCTGGTATATAGTCTGGAAGGCGATAACGATCTTGCCGACGACAGTTTCCGACGTGCCCTGCGCTTTAATTCAGGTAATTCACAGGTCAGAAATAATTATGCGGCTTTTTTATATGCCAATGGTCGCTTCCAGGAGGCTTATGAGCAACTTGGGCAGGTGGTGTCTGATACAGAATACCCTGGACGCTCGCAGGCATTTGAAAATATGGGGTTGGCGGCCTTACAGTTAAACCAGGCTGCAGATGCCGAATTCGCTTTTGGGCGTGCTCTGCAATTAAACAGTAATCGGATCAGATCAACATTAGAGCTTGCAGATATTTATTTACTGGCTGGAGATCTCCAGCAGGCTGAACGTTATTATCAGAGTTTTTTAACACTGCAGCAGTTTTTCAATGTGCAACAAAGTGCCAGGAGTCTCTGGATAGGGATAAGACTACAACAGGCGCGAGGCATGAGTAGCCTGGCAGAGGAATATGGCCTTGCGCTGCGCGATCGCTTTCCGGATTCAAATGAGTACGCTCTTTATCAGCGGTTGATCAATGACTGAACCTACTCAACACACAAATGTCGAAGACAGTTCAGCTGAACAGCTTGGGACCTCAGAGACAGAAGCCGGAATCCCAGAAAACACTGAGCAAGTCTTATGGCCGTCGCCGGGCCTTAAACTTAAAAAACTGCGTGAAGAATTGGGTTATAGCAGGGAAAAAGTAGCACAGTCTCTTTACATTACAGTGCACTATGTTACTGCCCTTGAAAATGATGATTATGGAAAACTGCCGGGCCATACCTTTATCAAGGGTTATTACAAATCCTATGCGACTTTTTTAAAAGCTGATCCTGAAGCGATTCTGAACTGTTATCTGAAATTTATTGCTTATACAGATGATCAGGATAAACAGGAGGCAGAAGCAGAGGAATCCAGAAACAGAAATAAAACCATGTTCTGGGTAATCGCTGCGGCAGTTATATTGGCTGTAATAAGTGGCGCTGTTTTCTGGTTTTTTGTGGCTTAATGCTTCGTGAAATATGTTAAGCATTGGATTAAATAAATGATTAGTACAAGTCCGATAAAAAGACGCAAGTCACGACAGATCATGGTCGGTAAGGTACCGGTTGGCGGTGATGCCCCTATTGCTGTACAAAGCATGACCAATACCGAAACCTGTGACGTTGCAGCAACCCTAGCCCAGATTAAAGCCCTGGAGAATGTTGGCGTCGATATCGTGCGGGTGTCTGTTCCCTCACTGGAGGCCGCCGAGGCATTTAAGCTTATTCGCGCCGAGGCTCAGGTGCCGCTTATCGCGGATATTCATTTTGATTATCAGATTGCCTTGCAAGTCCTGAAAAATGGCGTGGATTGTTTGCGAATAAACCCGGGCAATATTGGCCGTGAAGACCGGGTCAGGGCCGTGATTGAATCGGCCAAAGACAAAGGTGTGCCTTTGCGTATAGGTGTGAATGCAGGTTCTCTGGGTAAGGATCTGCTGCGTAAATATAAAGAACCCAATGCGGATGCCATGGTGGAATCTGCATTGCGTCAAATCGAAATTCTGGATGCCTATAATTTTCAGGATTTTAAAGTCAGTATGAAAGCCTCTGAAATTTTCATGACCGTTGAGGCTTACCGTAAACTCGCGCCACAGATCGAACAGCCCTTACATCTGGGTATAACCGAAGCAGGCGGCTTGCGCTCAGGTACTGTTAAGTCATCAATCGGTCTGGGCCTCTTACTGATGGATGGAATCGGAGACACGATTCGTATTTCACTGGCGGCTGATCCGGTTGAAGAAGTAAAAGTCGGTTTTGATATTCTCAAAAGCCTGCGTCTGCGTAGCATGGGTGTCAATCTGGTAGCCTGTCCAAGCTGCTCACGACAAAATTTTGATGTGATTGCTACCGTAAATGAACTGGAAGCGCGGCTTGCCGATATTACAACACCGGTACATGTGTCGGTGGTTGGTTGTATTGTTAATGGTCCGGGTGAAGCAAAAATTTCAGATATCGGCTTAACCGGTGCAAGTCCGGTCAATATGTCTTATATCAACGGCAAGACCAGTCATAAAATCAGCAATGAAAACCTGGTTGATGAACTTGAAGCCATGGTCCGTAAAAAAGTAGCAGGTATCGAAGCTGATCAGGCTGCTGCAATAGAAGCTGAAAAAGGCAAAGCAAAAACAGCCGATCAAATGGCTGACTCAGCTCTAGGAAAAACAGGTTCTCAGCTTGTCTAAAAATAAAATACAAGCCATACGCGGCATGAATGATGTGCTGCCGAATCAAACTCCCTTTTGGCATTTTCTGGAACAGCAGTTACGGCAGATGATGGCCGCTTACGCTTATCAGGAAATTCGTTTTCCTGTGTTGGAGCAAACCCAGCTTTTCAAGCGCTCAATCGGTGATGCCACCGATATCGTCGAAAAAGAAATGTATACCTTTGAGGACAGAAATGGGGATAGTTTAAGTCTGCGTCCTGAAGGAACAGCTTCTTGTGTGCGAGCTGCCGAGCAACATGGTTTGTTATACAACCAAATACAAAAACTCTGGTATATGGGGCCCATGTATCGGCATGAACGTCCGCAGAAGGGACGCTATCGCCAGTTTTACCAGTTTGGTATTGAAGCATTCGGGATGTCGGGCAGTATTATTGAAGCAGAAGTGATTTTGTTAAGTGCAGCACTGTGGCAGCAATTGGGTCTAAGTCAGTATCTGACCCTGGAAATAAATAATCTGGGGACTTCGGCCAATCGAAGTGCCTATGGTAAAGACTTGCATGCCTACTTATTGAAATATAAGGATGAACTGGATGAAGACAGTCAGCGGCGACTGGATTCCAATGTTATGAGAATTCTGGATAGCAAACACCAGCGTACTCGTGACTTGCTGGCGGAGGCACCCTTACTGGGTGATTATATAGATGCTCAATCCGCCCAGCAGTTCAGAATCCTGCTGGATATTCTGGATGAGGCTTCTGTAGCCTATCGGATTAATAACTCTCTGGTTCGGGGATTGGATTACTATAACGGCATGGTCTTCGAATGGACTACCCAGGAACTTGGAGCACAGGCAACAGTCTGTGCCGGAGGACGTTACGACGGACTGGTCCAGAAGCTGGGGGGAGGTGATACTCCTGCGGTAGGTTTCGCAATGGGTATGGAGCGGGTCTTGCTGATGCTGGAAGAACTGGGGAAAATGCCCGCTGAGTATAGGCGTCAGGTAGATGTGTTTATTGCGCTGATTGGTGAAGAAAACCAGACCAAGGGTTTGTTTCTGGCAGAGCGGTTACGACGTGAGTTACCTGCCATAAGAGTTTTGACCCATTGTGGCGGTGGCAAATATAATAGCCAGCTCAAAAAAGCCTTTGCGAGTGGTGCGCAATGTGCCCTGATATTGGAAGGCGACGAAATCAAATTAAAAATGCTCGATGCAGATGGCGAGTCCGAGGTAGTGGATGCTGCGGATCTGGGCACGAAAATTAAAAATATATTTAATTAATTCAATTAACTAGGAGTTTTGCTTGGTTTACGATACTGATGAAGAACAAATAGAAGCCCTGAAAGGTTGGTGGGAAGAAAATGGCACTAGCCTGATCATCGGCATAGTACTGGTACTTGCCGTGCTTTTTGGATCCCGCTACTGGCAGTCATCAAGAGCAGAGCAAGCCGGGCTTGCGTCTGATCTTTATGTGCAGATGTCGGATAATATTCTGAATGATGCAGACCTGCTGGTCGATGATCAGGAACTCAATGCTGCTCTGACACTGCATACAGAACTAAAGGAAAATTTCAGCTCATCTGTTTACAGTCGTTATTCAGCCTTGTTGCTGGCTCGACTGTATGTGCAAAGATCCGAGCTGAGCGAAGCTGCAAATGAATTGCAATGGATTCTGGATAACCCTGGTCTGGGCCTGTTTCAAAGTATTGATGATGAGCTTGAGCTCACCACTCGTTCACGTTTGGCCAGAGTTATTTTGGCGCAAGGTGATGCAGAAGCTGCACTGGCCTTATTAAATGAAGTTGAGCCGGGCACTTTTGCGGGTACTTTTGCAGATATAAAGGGCGATGCCTATGTAGCTCTGGGTAGACTGGAAGAAGCCAGAGAAGCCTATCAGATGGCTCTTGATCTGGGTATAAACCCGGATGTTACGAGACTTAAACTTAATGATATTAGCTCTTAAGAAGGCTGCATGAAAATACCTAACATAATGTTTTTGCTCAGGTTTAACCTCATCTTGCTTATATTTTCAGGTCTGAACGCCTGTAGTGTCATAAATAATATTTTTGGCGATGATGAAGGAGAGGAACCCGCCGAGCTGGTGAATTTTGATAGTGAGGTCACTATTCGCCGTTTATGGAGTACAGATATTGGTGATGGTCAGGGTGATAAATATAACCGATTAAAGCCGGCTATCGAAGGTGATGTCATTTATGTTGTGGCTAACAATGGTTTATTAAGAGCTTTGGATCTCGAGACCGGGCGAAGGATCTGGCAAAACAATCTTGATTATGTCATTACCGGCGGTGTTGGTATTGGCGGGGACTATTTATTCCTTGGTACCGAAGACGGTACGCTTTTGGCTTTGGACAAAAATAACGGGGAAGTCCTCTGGAACAGGGCAGCCAGTAGTGAAATTTTATCGGTCCCGGCCAGTAACGGTGTGTATGTAGTAGCTCAGACCCTGGATGATAAGTTGACCGGTTATGATGCCGCAAGTGGCGAACAGATTTGGATTTATGAAAGCACGGTGCCTGCACTTACACTAAGAGGGACCAGTTCTCCCATTATAGTTAATGACGTTGTACTGGCAGGTTTTGCGAATGGAGTGCTGGTATCCGTTGCAATAGATAATGGAACTTTAAGATGGGATTCCAGAATTACAGTTCCCAGTGGTCGCTCAGAGCTGGAACGTATTATTGATGTCGATGCCGAATTACTGGTAGATAGCAATACAGTTCTTGCGCCGAGTTATCAGGGCTTCCTGAGTCAGATAAATATCCTGACCGGACAGACCCTGTGGCGCGTTGAAGAGTCCAGTATCGTAGGTACCAGTATCGGTTTTGGGAACATCTATATCACTGATGCCAGAGGCCATGTGAAGGCTTATCGCAGAGGCACCCAGGAAGAACAGGTTTGGATCAACGACCAGCTTGATCTGCGCGAAGTTTCCAGACCAGTCAGTTTCAGTAATTTTATTGCTGTTGGCGATTTTGAAGGTTATCTGCATTTATTATCACAGATAGATGGCCACTTCGTTGGCCGGATCAGGATAGATAACAAAGGCCTGCGCAGTATTCAAAGCCGAAATGGTATCCTTTATGCCTATGGTAATGGCGGTAACCTGGTAGTCCTGCAGGTCACTGCCAATTAACACAATTTTTTACCCCTTTAGGTAAAGTTATGATTCCCGTTCTAGCCCTTGTGGGCCGTCCGAATGTGGGTAAATCCACACTATTTAATCGTTTAACACGCAGTCGTGATGCCCTGGTCGCTGATATTGCCGGTCTGACCCGTGATCGGCAATATGGTGATGCCGAACATAATGGTCGTCATTTCATTGTTATCGATACCGGTGGTATAGATGGCAGTGAAGAGGGTATTGATGTGCCAATGGCGGGCCAGGCCTTACAAGCGATAAAAGAAGCAGACCTCACATTATTAATGGTTGATGGTCGTGCGGGCCTAAGTCCTGGCGATGAGCATCTTGTAGATTTTTTACGTAAACAACAAAGACCTTTTATTCTGGTTGTTAATAAAACAGACGCGATAGACCAGGATGTGGCTTTGGGTGATTTCTATAAATTAGGCGTGGAAAGCATGATCCCTATCGCCGCATCACAGGGCAGGGGCGTGAATGTCATGCTGGATAAACTGCTCCTCGACTTCCCTGTTGACGAATCTTCCGAACTGATTGATGAAGATGCCGGTATCAAAATTGCGGTTGCTGGACGCCCCAATGTCGGCAAGTCCACTCTTGTTAACCGCATGCTGGGCGAAGAACGCGTTGTGGTTTTTGACCAGCCCGGTACAACTCGAGACAGTGTTTATATTCCATTCGAGCGGCGAGGACAGAAATATACTCTGATAGACACTGCCGGTATTCGGCGCAGAGGTAAGACTACAGAAATGCTGGAAAAATTTTCTGTGGTGAAATCCTTACAGGCAATTCAGGATGCCAATGTGGTCATCCTGATGGTCGATGCAAGAGAAAGTATCGTGGAGCAGGATTTACATTTGCTGGGCTATGTTCTCGAGACTGGCAGGGCGCTGGTCATTGCAATAAACAAATGGGATGGCATGAATGAATATGACAAGGACCTGGTCAAAAAGGATATCAGACGCCGGTTCGTGTTTGTGGATTTTGCCAAGATACATTTTATCTCTGCCCTGCACGGAACAGGGGTTGGTGATTTATTTAAATCCATAGAGACGGCCTATAATTCAGCAACTAAAAAACTGCTGACCCCCAGACTGAATGAATTACTGAACAGGGCGGTGACTGAACATGCTCCTCCCATGCATAACGGTCGTCGGATAAAATTACGTTATGCGCATGCAGGAGGAAGAAATCCACCCCTGATCGTTATCCATGGTAAACAGACTGACAAGTTACCTTCCAGCTATGTTAAATATCTCGAAAAGACCTTTCGAAAATTACTTAAGCTGGAAGGCACTCCCATCAGGATAGAGTTGCGTACGGAAGATAATCCTTATACGAAAGGCGAAGAAGAGCTAAGCAATCAGCAAGTAGCCCGGAAAAGACGCATTAAAAAAAATCGGGATTATTTACGCCAATCCAAATCATGAAGCCAGTACTGATTATTAAAACCGGTATCACGGTAAAAGCAGCTTACGATAAAGCCGGTGATTTTGAACGCTGGATTATCGACAGCATGTTGGGGAATGCTGCGGATTTTATCGTAGCAGAAGTATTTAAAGGAGATTCACTGCCTGATTCGACAGAACTGGCAGGAGTCGTTATCACTGGCTCAGCAGCGATGGTGACAGAAAGGCTGCCGTGGAGTGAATATACAGCTGAGTGGCTGCGTCAGGCCGTCAATAAGCAAGTGCCCATTCTGGGGATTTGTTACGGTCATCAATTACTTGCCCATGCCCTTGGTGGCCGGGTTGACTTTCATCCCGGCGGCAGGGAAATCGGTACAACTGTCGTCACGCCAATAGCAGCTGCAGGTGAGGATGAATTATTTGCCAGTATCAAATCACCTTTTACGGCCCATGTCAGCCATATGCAAAGTGTTATCGAGCTGCCAGCCAACGCAACTATCCTGGCCTGTAATGAATTTGAACCACATCAGGCTGTGAAATATTCAAAGCATGTCTGGGGCTTGCAGTTTCATCCGGAATTTGAAGAAATTATTATGCTGGCCTATATGCAGGAGCGTGCAGCAGTACTGATAGAAGAAGGTCTTGATCTTGAACAATTGCGGGGAAAAGTCAGCCCGACGCCAATTGCGCGTAAAATCCTTGCCGATTTCTACACGCTAATAAAAAATTATTCAGTGTAATTTTTTAACAGACTTTGCTGAGCAGTTTTTGCTTTAGCACTTCCGGGTGAATTTTTTTTGTATGTCCCGTCAGATTGAAGCAGCCATGATTGGGTGTTGTCTGACAAATAGTTCATCAGACACTCTTTTAATACTTTTTTCTTCATGCGTTTTTCTTCAATAGGAAAGCAGGTTTCAATACGTCGAAAGAAATTTCGATCCATCCAGTCCGCACTTGATCCATACAGTAAATAGTCGCCGGCATTATGAAAATAATAAATACGGGAATGTTCGAGGAAACGGCCAACAATGGAACGCACATGAATATTATCAGAAACATCCTTTATGCCAGGGCGCAGACAACACACACCACGAACAATCAGATCCACCCGTACACCAGCCTGTGATGCGCGATAAAGTGCCTGAATAATCTGCGGTTCAACCAATGAATTCATTTTAGCGATAATGCGTGCGGGCTCACCCTTAATTGCGTTGTCTATTTCAATCTGTATAAATTCAAGAATACCTTTATGTAACGTAAAAGGTGCCTGCAGTAATTTTTTTAACCTGCCTGCTTTTCCTAGCGCAGTAAGTTGCTGAAAGACTTTTTGCACATCATCTGTAATTGCCGTGTCACTACTAAGTAAGCCTATGTCCGTATAGAGTCGTGCTGTTTTTGCATGGTAATTACCGGTTCCAAGATGCACATAACGCTTTAATTGGCGACCTTCACGTCGAATAACCAGTATCATTTTTGCATGTGTTTTGTGTCCTACAACGCCATAACTTACGTGCACACCGGCATTCTGAAGTTCTGTTGCCAGTTCTATATTTTCTTCCTCATCGAAGCGCGCACGCAGTTCAATTACCACAGTTACTTCCTTGCCGGCATGGGCCGCGGAAATGAGTGCTTCAACAATCGTGGAGTCGTCGCCTGTCCGATATAAGGTTTGTTTTATCGCCAGTACATCAGGGTCAGCAGCCGCTTGTCTCAAAAAATCAACAACCGGCGTGAAGGATTGAAAAGGGTGGTGGAGTAAGACGTCACCTTTTTTGATGGTTTCAAATATATTGTCTGAATGTAATAAGCGTTTTTGCAGAGCTGGTGTGAAAGGGGGGTATTGTAATTCCTGCCTGTTGACCATGTTGGGAATGGCCATCATACGATTAAGGTTAACCGGCCCGTTGACGGGATAAACATCATTGGGCTGTAATTTAAATTTATGCACCAGAAAATCAATAATTTCCTGTGGGCAGCGATTTGTAACTTCCAGCCGTACTGCTTCTGCAAAACGCCTTGATGGTAATTCACCCTCCAGAGCGAGCATTAAATCTTCTGCTTCTTCTTCGCTGACAAAAAGATCACTGTTACGGGTAACCCTGAACTCATAGCAACCGGTTACAGTCATGCCGGGAAATAAATCACCGGCATGCTTTTGGATAATAGCGGACAGAAAAATAAAGTCATATTTATGGCTGGCGCAGGATGATGGTAACTGGATTAAACGTGGCAAGGCCCTGGGAGCCTGAACAATAGCGATACCGGTATTGCGACCGAAGGCATCTTTGCCCTCCAGAGTGATTATAAAATTCAAACTTTTATTAAGAACTGATGGAAAAGGATGTGCAGGGTCCAGTCCTACCGGACTTAATACCGGCAAAAGTTCCCGGTTAAAATAGCTTTTAATCCAGGTTGATTGCGTCTGATTCCAGCGATCATGATGCAGGAAATGAATATCTTCCGTTGCCAGTGCGGGTAACAGCTCTTCATTTAAAATTTTGTATTGGTCGTGTTGTAACTTATGCGCAGCATGATTGATCAGGTCCAGTTGTTCAGACGGACTGAGATTATCCGGGCCGCGTTGCGCTGCCCCATAGGCTACCTGCTGCTTCAGGCCTGCAACACGTATTTCAAAAAACTCGTCCATATTGGAGCTGGCGATACATAGAAAAAATAACCGTTCCAGCAAGGGTGTGTTTTTATCACGGGACTGAGCCAGTACCCGATGATTAAATTCAAGCAGGCTTAATTCCCGATTGATATAGTAATCGGAGTTATCCAAAGCAAGTTTGTTGGTTTGTGAAATCGCCTTGTTCATCTTAGTTTTTAATAATTAACAGATAACCATCTTTATGTTGTGGCTCAGTAATTTCTACTTCGACTAATTTAGCATTAAACTTTTTTTTACAGCGCTTGGCGAGTTTCAAGAACGGCGCTCGTCCAGGGTCTGCTATTATGATGCGGGACACACCTTCCTGTACGGCTTTTTTAATCATTTTGTATAAAGGATCAATTAATTCCGGCCAGAAGCAGATATCTCCACCAACAATCAAATCCTGCTTCGCCAGGGTTTTGCGTTTTAAATTTTCAAAGCGGGAGACATTTTTTACTATTTCTACATTGTTGGCTTTGGCGTGCAGTTTGAGGAAGGGAAAAACATTCTTGTCGGCATCGACCCCGGTTACATGTGCTTTAAAATTTTTCGCACAGTAGATTGACAGTATTCCCCATCCGCAACCTATTTCCATAATATTAGTCGACATCTTAGGTGGATTGGCATTCAAATAATCCATTATAAAAAAACTCGAATACCAGATTTTATGGCCATGAATTTCCGGATCATCATTTAGCTCGAGCAGCTTTCCGATAGCCTTCGATTTATTTTTATAAACAGTTAAGCCCCGGACTGTCTTGGTATCTACAGCAGTCACAACTACCCTCATGAGAGTTTTATAAAGTTGTTGGATGACAAAGTTATTACAACATTATTACAACTTTATTAAGCGAAGATTAATACCGGGTATTCAAGCTCTTATGCAGCTTGACCCTGTACACAGCAGGCAAAAATTCTACGCTGAAAGGCTGTTTTAAGCAATAAAACTGCGCGGGATATGGACTTAAAGGCAGCTTGCTCTGATTGCTATGATTGTGACAAGCACTTTAAATTTTACGCCAGATGGGTGAATATTTTTAAAGCCTATTCTTTGCTGCCGGATTTTTTTACCTGATCGATGGTGCTGATAAGCTCACCTTTATGTAGTCGTGTTCTCAGCTTATCTCCGGTTTTGAGCATTGTGCTGTCAGTGATTAATTGATTGCTTGCATCGTAGCTTATTGAAAAACCACGACTGAGGATGTTTAAGGGACTTAAATTATTCAGGGCATGGGCCATATCTGCAAGTAGCAGACGCATATTATGTAAGGATTGTTGTGTGGCTTTCTGTAAACGCGAAGCCATATAGCGGTTATTTTGTTTTTGTTCACGAATCAGGTTAATCGGTGAATGCTGTATCAGGCCATGCGTGAGTTCCCTGATGCCGCTTTTTCGATGGGCGAGAGCAAAGTGAAACTCCCGACGCATTTTTAATTCCAGGCCATCGAGTTTTTGTGATTGTTCCTGTAAGCGTCGGCCAGGATGTTTTAACTGTTTACGATGCCAGGTGAGTGATTGTTTCAGTTGGCCAACTTTGTCCCTCAGCATATTGCCTAACTGTAACTGATAGGCAGCATAGAGAGCCATGAGTTCGTTCTGATCCGGGCTTAATAGTTCTGCTGCGGCAGACGGAGTCGCGGCGCGTACATCGGCAACAAAGTCAGCAATTGTAAAATCCACTTCATGACCTACAGCGCTGACAATGGGTAATTCAGAATCAAAGATGGCTCGCGCGAGCTTTTCGTCGTTGAAGGCCCAGAGATCCTCGAGAGAACCACCACCGCGGCCAATGATCAATACATCCAGATCCTGCAGACAGCCTTGTTTTCGATTGGCCAGTTTGATGGCCTTTACCATGCCGGCTGCTGCCTCATTACCCTGTACAGAAACTGGAATGATGGTCACCGGTATGGAGGGGAAGCGTCGTTTCAGGACACTGATAATATCCCGGATTGCGGCCCCGGTCGGGGAGGTAATTACGCCGATGTGTCGGGCTATGCCCGGCAGTTCCTGTTTTAAATCCTCATTAAACAGTCCCTCCAGCAACAGTTTGTTTTTCAGTGCTTCGAAGGCAATACGTAGAGCACCTTCACCCAATGGGCTGATGTTTTCAACAATTAACTGATAGTCACCGCGACCTTCATACAGGCTCAGCTTGGCTTTTAACTGAATCTGCATGCCTTCCCTGGGTTTGATTTTAACGAACTGATTTCGTCCTCTGAACATCGCGCAGCGTACCTGGGCACTGTCATCCTTTAAGGTGAAATACCAGTGACCGGATGCGGGCATGGCAACATTGGATAATTCTCCCTCAACCAGAACGGCCGGGAAATTATCTTCCAGTAAAGATCGCGCCGCACGATTTAACTCGGAAACGCTTAAGACATTTTCTTTTTTGGATGTGGTGCCGGAGAAAAGATCATCAGTCATTGCTTAATCATACCTGATTATTTAGTTATTCGGTTTCAGTTTTTGTAAGCTAGGACGGGACAAGCACTTCGTCGTCCTTCAATCTTCCTCTTGCTAAAGTTCGCGCTGCGGAACTTGTCGTTACACGGCTCAGGCAGTTCTCGCTTTAATCCGAACTTTAGCAACTGGAAACTACATTTCAACGGGCGTCAAAGTAATTGACCCACTCCAATAGATTCAAGTAAATAACTCCATTTTTTAACATGGGCTTGCAGTTTGAGTAGCGGGCTTAAGTAAGTTGGGGAAGGAGACGTCCGAGGCAGGGATGCCGAGGCCGAGCCCACATGGATGTGGGTATGCGTTCTCCTTCCTAACTACTTAAGCCCATGTTCTGGTCAAAATAGAGGAAACTAGATCCCACGCTATTTACTGCCTGCCTGCATGAGTTTATAATAGCGCGCTTTCCCGAATCCGGGTTCCTGGTGGAAAGTAACTGTATGCTACGAATTGTAGAAGATGCTTTAACCTTTGATGATGTTCTCTTAGTCCCTGCCCATTCACTCGTGCTCCCAAACTCGGTCGACCTGAAGACACGGCTGACACGAGATATCAAACTCCATATACCACTCGTTTCTTCAGCCATGGATACGGTTACCGAGTCACGTCTGGCTATTGCCATGGCGCAGGAAGGTGGCCTGGGTATTATTCATAAAAGCATGAGTATTGAAGAACAGGCGCGTGAAGTCCGGACCGTTAAAAAATATGAAAGCGGCGTAGTGACTGACCCGATCAGAATTACACCTGACACCACTATTCGCAAGTTGCTGGAGATGATTAACGAATACCAGATTTCCGGTATGCCCGTGGTTACCAATCTTGATGATGATCAGCTGGCTGGTATCGTGACCAGTCGTGATGTGCGTTTTGAAAATGACCTCAATGCCACCGTCGATAAAATCATGACACCCAAAGAGCGTCTGGTGACAGTGCCGGAAGGGGCTGACCTCGATGATGTTAAAAAACTCATGCACAAGCATCGCATAGAAAAAGTTCTGGTGGTTAGCGACAGTTTTCAGCTTAAGGGTCTGGTGACCCTGAAAGATATTCGCAAAGCCGAAGATCATCCCAATGCCTGTAAAGATGCCATGGGACAATTAAGGGTAGGCGCAGCTGTTGGTACCGGTGCCGACACCGAAGAGCGGGTAAAGGCTCTGGTTGCTGCGGGCGTTGATGTTGTTGTTGTGGACACTTCACACGGACATTCACAGGAAGTGATAAACCGGATCAAGAAAATTAAAAAAGCATTTCCAAATCTGGCCTTGATTGGTGGCAATGTGGCTACCGCCGCAGGTGCCAGAGCACTTGCCGATGCAGGGGTTGACGCTGTCAAGGTTGGTATAGGGCCGGGGTCAATCTGTACCACACGAATCGTGACCGGCGTGGGTGTGCCGCAAATAACAGCGGTCGGTAATGTCGCTGAAGAGTTAAAGGATACCGATATTACAATAATTTCTGATGGCGGAATTCGCTTTTCCGGTGATATCGCCAAAGCGATTGCGGCCGGAGCCAATGCTGTGATGATAGGCAGTCTGCTCGCCGGTACTGAAGAGGCTCCAGGTGATGTAGAACTGTTCCAGGGCCGTTCCTACAAAGCATACCGTGGCATGGGCTCACTGGGAGCCATGTCGAAAACGCACGGTTCGAGTGATCGTTATTTTCAGGATATACAGGCCGGTGCAGCCAAACTGGTGCCGGAAGGTATTGAAGGCCGGGTGCCGTATAAAGGGCCAATGTCGGCCATTATTTTCCAGCTGATCGGCGGTATACGATCCAGCATGGGATTGACGGGTTGTAAGGATATTGAAGAGATGCGGGTCAAGCCTGAGTTTGTCAGAATTACCGGAGCCGGGGTTTCTGAATCGCATGTGCATGATGTTTCGATAACCAAAGAAGCGCCTAACTATAGGGTGAGTTAACGGGGGAGCTATTGCGCTTGCAGATTCATCGTTAAAAAAGCACTCAGTCGGTCACGTATTAACTATACGCTCCCTCCCTGCGTGCTTTTTTGCCTCGAATCTGCTGCGCTCATAACGCTCCTTTGAGTGCCTTCATTGGTTTGGAGTAGGTGCTTTACTTATTACTCCCACAGCCAAGAATACTTCAAGTTCTTCGGTGGAATATATTTATCGTTAAAGTTGTTTAAGAAAGTCTGAGGAAATACTTTTCATGAACCAAAATATTCACGAACAGAAGATATTAATCCTCGATTTTGGTTCTCAATACACACAACTCATAGCCCGCCGCGTTCGTGAAGCCGGGGTATATTGTGAAATCCATCATTACGATCTCGGTGAGGCAGATTTCACGGCTTTCGCACCGCAAGGTGTGATTCTTTCAGGTAGCCCCGAATCGGCTGGCATCGTGAACGCCCCACAGGCACCAGGCTATTTATTTGACGCAGGCATCCCGGTACTTGGTATTTGCTACGGCATGCAAACCATGGCTCAACAGCTGGGTGGTCTGGTCGAAAGCTCCGACATATCTGAATTTGGTCATGCGGCTCTTGCCCTCACTGGCGAGAGTCTGCTGCTGGGCAATCTGGATAATGCCGTCGAATTAAATGGCGAAATAAGACACAACGTCTGGATGAGTCATGGCGATAAGGTTACTCAGCTGCCAAAGGGCTTCAGAGTAATTGCAGCAACCGAAAGCGCGCCGATTGCGGCAATGGCCGATGAAGCAAGGCGCTTCTATGGCATCCAGTTCCATCCTGAAGTCACGCATACCCCCGCTGGTCAGAGCATCCTGAATCGTTTTGTGCATGATATCTGTGACTGTGAAGCTCTTTGGACGCCGGCCAATATTATTGAAGATGCCATACGGACCATTCGCAAGCAGGTCGGCAAGGACAAGGTACTGCTTGGGCTTTCAGGCGGCGTGGATTCCTCAGTTGTCGCAGCCCTTTTGCATGAAGCGATTGGCGACCAGTTGACCTGTGTTTTTGTGGATAACGGCTTGTTACGCCTGCGTGAGGGTGATCAGGTTATGGAAATGTTTGCTCATCACATGGGTATCAAGGTTGTCCGTGCCAATACCGAAGACCTTTTTCTGCAAAAACTGGCCGGAATTACTGACCCGGAAGCGAAACGCAAGATTATCGGCAATACCTTTATTGAAGTCTTCGATACTGAAGCCTCAAAACTGGCTGATGAGGTTAAATGGCTGGCACAGGGGACAATTTATCCTGATGTGATCGAATCCGCCGGTTCCAGATACGGGACTGCCCACGTCATCAAATCGCATCACAATGTGGGCGGACTGCCCGAGCATATGAAACTGGATTTGCTTGAGCCGCTGCGGGAATTATTCAAGGATGAGGTCCGCAAGATCGGTGTGGCTCTGGGTTTGCCTTTTGACATGGTCTACCGTCATCCTTTTCCGGGGCCGGGGCTTGGCGTCAGAATACTGGGAGAAGTGAAAAAGGAGTATTGCGATATTTTACGGCAGGCAGATGCCATATTTATTGAAGAGTTGCATAAAGCAGACTGGTATCAAAAAGTCAGTCAGGCCTTTGTGGTATTTTTGCCGGTCAAGTCAGTAGGAGTTGTCGGTGATGCGCGTCGTTATTCCTATGTGCTGGCCATCAGGGCTGTTGAAACGATAGATTTTATGACTGCGCGTTGGGCTCATTTACCCTATGAACTGCTGGAAACGGTATCCAGCCGTATTATCAATGAAATCAGAGAAGTCTCCCGGGTTGCCTATGATATCTCCAGTAAGCCGCCTGCCACAATTGAGTGGGAATAAACCAAGCAGTAAAACAAGCTTGGGTAGTGCATCAGTTTGAAATTTTATTGTTTATTCTCAGTCTTTATGACGAGCTATCCTTTTGACGACACGCCAAAAAGCGTACATCCCTGTACAGGCTCGGCTGACGACGTCCTGTCGTCAGACGGTCGTCAACTGGATAGCTCGCCTTCAAGACTGTGCGTTTAAGCTCTTTGAAAACTCCAACATGATTCAGAAAGCCGCCCTTACTGCCATGTGAACCCATTGAGATGTAGTTTTCCTGAGTGTTTTTCCGATCAAGCGCGAGGACTGTCTGAGTCGCAAAGCGACGAGTTCCGCAGCGCCGGAAAAACAGGAAGGAAAGATCGAAGGGTGAACAAGGCAGAAGAGGCGGCTTCTATAAATCCAGAATTTTCAAACTGATGCACTACCCAAGCATGGATTCATTTGAATGCTGTCCGGGGCGTTCCTAAGCTTCGCAGTTTGTAAGTGAGGGCGTAGGCGAGCGAACTGCAAACTGCGTGGTAAAAAGCCTATAAAAATTTCCAATGAAGAAAATATCTATTATTTCTTGGTTCCTGCTTTCTTCTCTAAGCTGCTACTATCCGTCGGCAAGCTAAAAAAATAATAACAACGAGGACATAAGTATGGTGGTTTACGGTGTCGCCTTACTCTCCGCCTGCCTGATTCTGGGCATGCTGATCGGGGAAGCGCTGGGTGTAATGTTGCAGGTAGAAGCCAATGTCGGTGGTGTTGGCATCGCCATGCTGTTTCTGGTTATAGCCAGTAATTCTGAAAGTTTCAAAAGCCATATAGAGGGTGCTTCCGGACGCGGTATTGAGTTCTGGAGCGCCATGTATATTCCTATTGTCGTGGCCATGGCAGCCAGACAGAATGTCGTTGCCGCCTTCGAAGGAGGCGTGCTGGCCATTGTTGCCGGAGTGGCTGCAGTTGTGGTGAGTTTTGCGCTGGTGCCACTGCTCAGCAAAATAGGCTCACACGCTGCTTCTGAGACCATCAAAATTGCACCTGAAAGCGAGGTGGATTCATGATGGATATTCTGGAAACGGTTTTTGTCAGAAACTCCTTGTTGGTAGCCTTTGCTGTGGTCGGATTTACCATATGGATTTCCTATCTGATCGCGGATAAATTCACTCATGGCCGGATTCACGGTTCGGCAATTGCAATCACACTTGGCTTGATTGCGGCCTATTTCGGCGGCAAGGCTACCGGAGGCAGCACAGGTGTCGCTGACCTCAGCCTGCTGGGCGGCATTGGCCTGATGGGAGGCGGCATGATGCGCGACTTTGCGATTGTGGCAACTGCCTTCGGTGTAAAAATCGGGGAATTGAAAAAGGCCGGTCTGGCCGGCGTAATTTCGATTTTTGCCGGGGTGATCGTGTCTTTTTTTGTTGGCGCCCTGGTTGCTTTGGCCTATGGCTATACCGACCCGGTAGCCATTACCACCATAGGGGCAGGTGCTGCTACCTATATTGTCGGACCCGTCACAGGCTCTGCGCTGGGTGCAAGCTCGGATATTATTGCTTTGAGTGTTGCGGCTGGTCTGGTGAAGTCCATTCTGGTGATGATTGGCACTCCCATGGTTGCCAGATACATTGGCTTAAATAACCCTCAGTCTGCCATGGTCTTTGGTGGTTTGATGGGTACCACCAGTGGAGTTGCTGCCGGTCTGGCAGCCACCGACCCCAGGTTGGTTCCCTACGGAGCCATGACGGCAACTTTTTACACCGGCCTTGGCTGTTTACTGGGGCCCTCCGTTTTATTCTTCGTTATCAGAGCCCTGGTGTAGCTTAAATGAAGCAAAACAGGCATGAACACTGGATGCGCAGAGCCCTGCAACTGGCTGAAGAGGCAGCAGCCCATGGCGAAGTTCCGGTTGGTGCGGTGCTGGTCCTGAATGATGAAATAATTGGTGAAGGTTATAACCAGTTGATATCAAAACATGATCCGAGTGCCCATGCGGAAATCCTGGCGCTTCGGGATGCAGGACTGCGCATGAATAATTACCGCCTGCCGGGCAGCTGTCTTTATGTCACGCTGGAACCTTGCAGTATGTGTGCCGGGGCGATGATTCATGCCAGGGTAAAACATCTGGTATTTGCTGCCTCTGAACCCAAGGCAGGTGTAATAATGAGTCAGTCACGTTTTCTGGAACAGGGTTTTTTAAATCATCGACTGAGTTATGAAAGGGGTGTATTAGAAGATGAGAGCAGTAAGTTACTGAGTAATTTTTTCAGGCTTAAACGCAAACAATAAAAAAAGCCGGATAGAATCCGGCTTTTTGTCGTTTAAGTTTTTTTAGGAAAAAACTTATAGTGTGAAATCGATAGAGTAAGAAGCTACAAATTTTACATTATCGTTATCACGGGGTGTCATGCTGGCGTAATCTTCAAAGCCATCATTGTCGTCATCACTACCTAAGGTGGTGTTGCTTATCATGAAGCTGAAGCCATCTTTTGCCACGCTTATGTTGTAATCGACATAGCTATCATCCGTAAAACCGTTAAAGGCTTCTGCGAAATCACCTGCATGTTGACCAATATGGAAACCAATTTCGGTTCCGCTTGCCAGAGGAATGACATAGTCAGCAGAAAGATAGGTTGCCTGAGCAAAACCAAAATCCTGGCCAGGGCCTTCATCAGGCTCGGCATTAGCTAGCAGGGAAAGACCAAGACTAAAGTTGCCATAACCGACAGAGCCATAAACTTCACCGAAGTCAAAACCAGCCTGGCTGTCATAGTTGTAGTATAAGTAACCTACATCGTAGCTTATATCACCGGCTTCGCCGCCGAAGCCAAAATACATGTCATGTTCGTATGAATAGGCATCATCCGAATCATAGGCCACATTGGCAACCCAGGTACCGGCATAGAAACCACTTTCATGAGCATAATCCAGGCCACCTGATACAACTGCCTCGTTGATAGTCTGGGTCAGTCCGCGCCAAATGTAATTATTAGCAATCCCAGCATTAGCAGTCACTTCTGCTTGAGACGATACAGAAGCCGCAAGTGCTGCCAAAGTAATAGCTGAAGTAAGCAATGGCTTTTTAAATGTTTTCAGCAACGATTTATTCATAATTCATTTTCTCCAAGGTTTTAATTGTGTAGCCAGATTATTGTTTGCACTGATTCCTTAACTCCTGAGTTTGTAATGGAATATCCACCAAAGCCCTTTCTCATCCTTGTGAATGCAATGTGCTCACGACTGTTACTTAGCAACACCCGTGCCAACATATATAAAGCTATAAAAAACAATAAGTTAAGATTTGTTATGGAGCTGAGATAGGAATATGGCAGGAGTCAAAGTTAATTTTTAAACTATTTTGGTGCGAGCGCACTAAGCTGGGGCAGACTATCTTTAGGCGAGCTTGCAGTTTTTCTGGAAAAAAAAAGCCCGCTCAAGGAGCGGGCGAAGGGGACGTACTTAGTTTGTCTCTTAGGCTGCAGAGCTTTGGGTGCTATCCAGACTGCCAGCTTGGCCATTTTTTTGCTGCTTTCTGATTTCCAGGAGAGCAACTTCCATCGCTTCTTCACGGGTGTCATAGTGATTGCTGTGTGGCAGATGCTCATCAGCTTCTAAGGCATCTAAAACGGAGCGAACCTCATTGCTCATTCCACACATATATACGATGCGTCCGGCTGCGATAGCATCCCTGGCAACAGTCTCAATGGCTAAGGCAGAAGAGACATCGAGCCTGGGCACTCTTTCGAAGTCGAGTATCAAAACCAGCGTGCCTCCAGAGAGTATTGATCGGGCATGGTGACCCAGGTCGGCTGCTGCACCAAAACTCATTGGGCCGCCAAAATCAAATACAATCATGCCTGTTCCCACTTCATCGAGAATTTCCAGTTCGCGTGGCGTCGCGTTATGCCTGACTGTGTGGATTGAACGTATACGTTCGATTTGCTCCTTGGCGACCTGGTGGACAAAGTACAAGGCAGCCATCACCACGCCGGCAGCGACAGCTGTGATCAGGTCTACAAAAACAGTGAGTCCGAAAACCATGATCATGAGTCCCAGATCCCAGCGAGGGCCGCGATGGGCATTTTTAAGGTAGCTCCAGTCGATGATATCCAGACCGACTTTCACCAGAATGCCGCCCAGAACAGCATTTGGTATGGCCGCAGCAAGCGGGCTGAGACCCAGTACGATGGCAAGTAATATCAGAGCGTGAATCATGCCTGATAATTTGGTTTTGCCACCGGTACGAATATTGACAACCGTACGCATGGTGGCGCCGGCTCCAGCTGTACCACCAAAAAGTCCTGCAAAGGAATTGCCGATACCCTGGCCGATCAGTTCACGATTACTGTCATGTCGGCTACGGGTCATGTTGTCGGCAACCAATGATGTCAGCAGACTGTCGATTGCGCCCAGCAAGGCCAGTACAAAGGCAGCTTCCAACACCAATAGCATGGCATCACCATTAAATACGGGCAAAGTAAATATAGGCAGGCCACTGGGTACTTGTCCTAAAATAGGAGCATTGCCAATCACCAGACTAAGCAGGGTTCCTATTATCAAAGCAGCTAATGGCCCAGGAACATATTTACCAAATTGCTTCGGCCATTTCAGTGCTATGGCAAGGGAGATGATGCCCAGGGCCAGAGCCATGGGATTGATTGCTGCCATAGCCGTAGGGGCATAAAGCAAGGCGTCCACTGTGCCGGCCGGTGATGGATGTCCGAGTAAGGGGCCAATCTGCAGAATAATGATAATGCCGCCGATGCCGCTCATAAAGCCACTGATCACAGGATAGGGAACAAGGCGAATAAATTCACCCAGTCGCAAGGCGCCCATGATGATCTGGATTATTCCGGCCAGGAAAATCGCGGTAAAAATCAGCGCGGCTTCGCCCTGCATGCCAGGTATGCTGGCGAGGCTGGCGACCAGGCCTGCCACAACAACAGTCATGGGGCCGGTAGGACCGGATATCTGGGCTCCTGTGCCGCCAAACAAGGAGGCAAAAAAACCAACGAAAATTGCACCATATAGACCGGCAATAGGACCCAGCCCGGAGGCTACGCCCATTGCCAGTGCTAGTGGCAAGGCGACAACACCGGCAGTTAAACCGCCGAATATGTCACCTCGCAGATTAGTGAAATCTAACTTGAACGTATTTAGCATATAGGTCCCTTGTTACTACTATTAGAATAAAATTCAAAAAAATTAACTGAGCTATTGGTTAACCGCTTTTTTGTGGCTGTGAATGATCTCGTAATACTTTTCTTCCATCGCTACGAAAGCATGTTTCTCTTCGTCATAACAACGCACTGTACCTTCCGCAATGTCATATACCCAGCCATGAATTTCCACTGCACCGCTGGCAAGCTTGGCTGCAACGGCGGGGTGGGTTTCCAGGTGGGTCATCTGCAGGATGACATTCTGTTCGGTAACTTCATTCAGGTGTTTATCACACAGTTCCCCATGGCGTTCCTTCACTACAGCCGTGGCTGCCCGTGTGTGTGAAAGCCAGCTTGCAACACTGGGCAAAGCCCCCAGTGATTCCGGGTTCATGGCACCTTTCATGGCGCCGCAGTCGGTGTGCCCGCAAACGATAATGTGCTCTATACCCAGTGCAGCAACACCAAACTCAATTGAGGCTGTCATGCCACCAGCGACTTCCCCGAAAGGAGGCACTATGTTGCCGGCATTTCTGCAGATAAACAGATCACCCGGTTCAGAATGTGTAATCAGATTAGGGTCGATTCTGGAATCAGCACAGGTAATCAGCAGTACTTCCGGGGACTGTCCATTCGCCAGCGTTGCAAAAAGTTCCTTACGCTGATCGTAACTTTGGTTCTTGAAATCGGTTAGACCCGAAATAATCTTTTTCATAAATGTGCTCCTGTCCGTAACTCAATATGTTGTTGTATTTTCTACAGGACGAAATATAGTGATTATTAATTAAAGAATAAATATAATTGGTGATAGGAATAACCTTTATAGAGGGTATAGTCACAGCATGCCAGGTAAAAATATCACTTTAAAACAACTGCGTTATTACTCGGTCACTGCCCGCTATAACAGTCTGCGCCAGGCTGCACGCGAGCTGAGGATTTCGCAGCCTTCATTAAGTGCGCAACTCAGTGGCCTGGAAGAAAACCTGGGTGTTGAGTTGTTTGAGCGAAATCGTAACGGGATTTTTCTCACCCCAATGGGGCGGGAATTGTTGCATGAAACGCAAACGGCCATTCAGGCAGTCAATGCCATCGCTGAATCGGCAAATTTCGCCGTTAAGGGGCCGACAGGAACTTTCCGCCTGGGTGTCACGCCTTCGATTGGCCCCTATGCTTTACCCTGGATACTTCCAACCGTCCACAAACAATATAAACAGATTAAGCTCTTTGTACGGGAAGAAGTTTATACCGATTTAGCCAGGGGCTTGATTGACGGCAAATTTGACCTGATTTTTACGACCTTGCCGCTGGAAGACCCGTCAATTACAGTGATGCCCCTGGTCAGAGAACCCATTTATCTGGTGACCAGTCAGGAGCACCGCTTAAACAGAAAAAAATCTATAAAAGGTGCTGACCTGGAAGGTGAAGACGTTCTGGCCCTTGAAGAACACCACCAGTTTTATAAGCAGGTCGAGGATTTATGTAAGCGTTTTAATGCGAATATACTTCGGGATTACGAAGGCACCAGTCTGGATGCCATACGGCAGATGGTCTATATGGAAATGGGGATCGCTTTTCTGCCGGCACTCTATATCCGTTCTGAAATCAAGACAAGAGATAGATTACAAACCTACTTGATAGCGGATGAGTCTATTTATCGTACCCATGCACTGGCCTGGCGTAACACCTCTCCCATGCGCGGCTTTTACCGAGAGCTAGGCGCGACCTTTCAAAAATTACTCAAACGACATTTTTATATGGATGTAACCTTGCTGTAGTTTTATAGCGGGTTTTAGCCGATGTATCGCCTGTCCAGAGGGATTTTACGCTATAAAAAAACCACGACTTAAAGTACAATTGCAGTCTTTCCTCTAGCAGTTCGTCAAAGACTAAAGGTTCGATGTAGTGATGTTAAGCTTGCATGGTGCACCAGCCCTCTCTTTGTTCAGCAGGCAAAAACTTCTTAAGAACATTCAATTAAAGCTTCCTGATATCAGCGCGATTGATAGCCGCTTCGTACACTTTATTAATCTTGGGGCTCCCCTGGATAAAACCGAAAAAACCTTGCTTGATCGACTTCTGAAATATGGTCCGCAGGCAGAACCTGAGTTAGCGGGTGGCAAAGGCAATACCTTTCTGGTCACGACCCGACTGGGTACTATTTCTCCCTGGTCTTCAAAAGCGACCGACATCGCGCATAACTGCGGCTTGAGTAAAGTGTTGAGAATCGAGCGCGGGGTCTTGTTTACCATTAGCAGTGAAAAAAGTGCAAAGGATATTGACGAGTCCCTGCTGTTGCCTTTTTTGCATGATCGGATGACGCAGATGGTTTTGCGCAGTGAAGACGAAGCTCAGAGTCTGTTTAAGTCAGCAGAGCCAAAGCCGATGCAGCTGGTAGATATACTTGCCGGTGGCAGGCAGGCCCTGGTGGAAGCAAACCAGACACTGGGTCTGGCGCTGGCTGAGGATGAAATCGATTATCTTGTCGAGAGTTTTACTGCGCTGGGGCGCAATCCCAACGACATTGAATTAATGATGTTTGCCCAGGCCAATTCCGAGCATTGTCGGCACAAGATTTTTAACGCTTCCTGGACCCTGGATGGCAAGCAGCAGGATAAATCGCTGTTTGCGATGATTCGCAATACCTATGAATGCAACAGTGATGGCGTGCTTTCAGCCTATAAAGACAATGCCTCAGTGATGCAGGGCATGACTGCCGGGCGCTTCTTTCCCGATGCACAAAGCCGTAGCTATAACTATCATCAGGAACCCATCCATATACTCACCAAGGTAGAGACCCATAACCACCCGACGGCCATTGCACCATTCCCCGGGGCCGCCACCGGTTCAGGCGGTGAAATTCGGGATGAGGGTGCAACCGGTGTGGGCTCCAAGCCGAAAGCGGGTTTGAGCGGATTTTCTGTTTCAAATCTAAAAATTCCCGGCTATGTACAGCCCTGGGAATCCGATAACGGCAAGCCAGGGCATATCGCCTCGGCACTGGACATCATGATTGAAGGTCCACTCGGTGGCGCTGCCTTCAATAATGAATATGGCCGCCCCAATCTTTGCGGTTACTTTCGTACTTTCGAACACCTTATGCCGCAATCGGTATTAAAAGATCAAAAAGATATTCGTGGTTACCACAAACCCATTATGTTGGCGGGCGGGCTCGGCAATATCCGTGAACAGCATGTGCAGAAGAAAGACATTCCGGTCGGAGCCAAACTGGTCGTACTGGGTGGCCCTGCAATGCTGATCGGTCTGGGTGGGGGTGCTGCCTCATCGATGGCGGCAGGAACCAGTCATGAAGATCTGGATTTTGCATCGGTACAACGGGATAACGCCGAAATGGAGCGCCGTTGTCAGGAAGTGATCGACCAATGCTGGGCGCAGGGAGAAAGCAACCCGATCCGTTTTATTCATGATGTCGGTGCAGGTGGTTTATCCAATGCGCTGCCGGAACTGGTCAAGGATGGCGAGCGCGGCGGAAGTTTCAGTTTGCGTGATATCCCTAACGCAGAACAGCAACTGTCACCGATGGAGATCTGGTGTAACGAAGCCCAGGAACGCTACGTGATGGCCGTCGCCGCAGCCGACCTGACTCGCTTTGCAGCAATCTGTGAACGTGAGCGCTGTCCTTTTGCCGTCGTCGGAGAAGCAAGGGAAGAGCTGCATTTATCCTTACAGGACAGCCACTTTTCCAATCAGCCGATTGATCTGCCGATGTCGGTGCTGTTTGGCAAGCCGCCGAAAATGCACAGGAATGCCGAGAGTCTTAAATCTGACTTCAAGCGCCTCGACAGAACAGAAATGACCCTGGAGGATGCAGCCGAACGCGTCCTGCAATTACCAAGCGTGGGCAGTAAGAGTTTTCTGATCACCATAGGAGACCGCTCGATTACCGGCATGGTGGCGCGCGAACAAATGGTAGGTCCCTGGCAGGTGCCGGTAGCCGATGCTGCTGTTACCGCGATGTCCTATGACTCTGATTTTGGTGAAGCCATGGCAGTGGGGGAACGCACGCCATCGGCACTGATTAACGCGCCGGCAGCCGGTCGTATGGCGGTTGCCGAAGCCATAACCAATATAGCTTGTGCGCGCATAGCCAAATTGAGCGACATCAGATTATCGGCTAACTGGATGGCGGCAGCCGGTTTCCCGGGCGAAGATGCCAATCTTTATTCGACAGTGCAGGCAGTCGGCATGGAGTTATGCCCTGAACTGGGTATTACTATTCCGGTAGGCAAGGATTCCATGTCCATGCGCACCGTCTGGAAGGATGACCAAAGCCAGCAGGATATCAGTGTGACGGCACCGCTTTCGCTGATTATTTCCGCCTTTGCCCCGGTGCAGGATATCCGCAGGACATTGACGCCGCAGTTGCATACCGACCGAGAAGCCCGTTTGCTGATGATCGACCTGGGTCTGGGTTCCAGTCGACTCGGTGGTTCTGCCCTGGCACAGGTTTATGGTCAGTTGGGTTACCGGGTTCCCGATCTGCACTCGGCTTCAGACCTGAAGGCCTTCTTTGGCTTTATACAGGATGCCATGCAAGAGGATCTCCTGCTGGCTTACCATGACCGTTCTGACGGGGGGCTTTTCGTTACCCTGATGGAAATGGCCTTTGCCGGCCATTGCGGACTTTCCATCCATCTGGCTGGCATAAGCAGTGAAGACAGTATTCTGGACAGCCTGTTCTGTGAAGAGCTGGGTGCTGTGATTCAGGTAGAGACAGCGAAGATGTCGCAGTTAAAGGAGCTTGCTGAAGACTATGGTCTTGGTGATATCTGTGTCGAACTGGGCGAAGCCGTGGCGGGTGATGACATACATTTTTTCTATGAGGCCAAAGAGGTTCTGCAGGGCAAGCGTTCAGAATATCAACGTCTGTGGGCCAGGACTTCTTATGAAATACAGAGCCTGCGTGATAACAGTGCTTGTGCCAGACAGGAATATGACCGCATCCTTGAACAGGACGATCCGGGTTTGTCTGCGAGTCTCAGTTTCGATATCAATGAAGATATTTCAGCACCCTATATTAATCATCAACCCAGACCGCGTATTGCAATTTTGCGGGAGCAGGGGGTCAACGGGCAACTGGAAATGGCGGCGGCTTTTGATCGTGCCGGCTTCGATAGCATTGATGTGCATATGAGCGACATTATCAGCGGGGACCTCAGCCTGGAGCAGTTTAATGCCCTGGTTGCCTGTGGTGGTTTCTCTTATGGCGACGTATTAGGCGCCGGAGAGGGCTGGGCAAAATCCATACTGTTTAATGATAGGGCCCGTCAGGAATTCGAAAGCTTCTTCAGGCGCGAGACCACACTTGCTTTTGGTGTTTGTAATGGCTGTCAGATGATGTCCAACCTGCATGAACTGATTCCCGGTACCAGTCACTGGCCGCACTTTGTTAGAAATGAATCGGAACAATTTGAAGGCAGAACCGCGCTGGTCAAAATCAATTCCGGCCCATCGGTATTTCTACAGGGCATGGCAGGTTCGGTTTTCCCCATTGCCATTGCGCATGGAGAAGGCAGGGCCGAATTCAGCGACAAAGCAGCCGAACAGGCGGCACTCAAGGCGGGCTGCATCGGCATGCAATATGTCGATAATTACGGCAGACATACCCAGGCCTACCCGGCCAACCCAAATGGTTCGCCACATGGTATCGCCGGACTCTGTAACGAAGATGGCCGCTTCACCATTATGATGCCGCACCCGGAAAGAGTGTTTCGTGCGGTCACCAATTCCTGGCGACCGGAAGACTGGCAGGAATATGGCCCTACCATGCGCATGTTCAGAAATGCCCGCCACTGGCTGAGCTGATTCTTCGTTTTACCAATCCACAACTCAAATTAATCCGCAGTTAAACATTAAATGTGGCTGCTTGTTTATTGGCTTGTCTGTGATTTATAGCTAGTGCGTCATTTTTAAAAGATTTCCGCTTTTGTGCAGTCATGATGGCAAGATACCCTTTCGCCGACACGCCAAAAAGCGTACCTCCCTGTACAGGCTCGGCTGACGACATCTGACCGCCAGGGATGGCGGGAATGCCGAAATTGCAGGAGCGAATTTCTGCCCTGTCGTCAGACGGTCGCCGACCGGGTATCTTGCCATCACGCCTGTACATTTAAGATCGTTGAAAATACAGACAGAAAAGCTCAGAGAATTAGCAAAGTGGAAGTGCTGGCTTCTAAAACACAAGGAATTTCAAAATGACGACTGTCGATTGACATATTTATTTGTGTTTTAAACCACTTGGTAACAAAATGGAGCAGATTTTAGGAAAGATAAACGGGCATGCACAGTTATCAGATAAACGGGCATGCACAGTTATCAGATAAACAGGCATGCACAGTAATAAGCTGTTATGTTGCTTGAAACTATTGATCCAAAATGAAACCGATAGAAGAGCTAAAAAAACCAAAAGTCGATTATTTGTTTTATAAATGGGAAATAATATTTCTTATTGTAGCCATCCTAATTCCTATTCTTTCTTGGTTTATTTGGAAAAGTGGAGATATGGTTTCTAGAAGTGGTAGCCTCATTGTATTTTTCTCCTTATTGTCTGAATTCAAGCTTTTGCATAAGGCAAATGTGAAACATATTCGGAATGCTCAACGAGTATTACAAAATTCTGAACCACTTAATTTTTCTGATCCAGCAATGCATGTAACTATAGCGTCATTATTTATTGCGTTAATTGGCACATTTATTTGGGGATACGGTGATATATTTATCGCAACATAACAATCCCTTTAATACCGCCCTTCGGGCTGGGACGCCGGCTTCGCCGTCGCCCCATTAAGAAGGGCGTTAGGTGCTATGAATCCTTTAAGTGACTTTATTGATTCCAATTATTTCTATGCCTGCAAGACACAAAGATCGTTTGAGCATGACTTGCAAATGATAAATATGCATAAGTCAATGTGCATTGATAAAATAATTGTTAAAAAGTGGATGCGTGATTATGGGCTATTCCAAGGAATAACAAATAAAGGGCGTGATGGAATAGTAGATATTTATTCAGAAACAATTTTCCAACTAACCAAAGGGGTTTCCTCGCCAAATTCTGATGAAATTGCAAAACAATTTAACACTTTATTATTAAATTTCTATGGAGTGGTTCCTAGAAAATGGATTTCAGCAGTTTCAAAATTACTTTGGTGTTCATATCCTTCAAGTATTGTTATATACGATGCTTTTGTTCATCGATCTTTAATTATCCTACAAGGGTTTTACCCATCTCTTGCAAATATGCCACGACTTTCAAATAGCTCTAAAATTAGGAAAATCGAAGATATACAATCTCTAGTAAACTTTTATATCGATTACCAATCAATAGCCAAAGAATTACTTAATTTACATCAAAGTCAGTTTAATTTATTAAGAAATAAATATTCAGAACAATACGAGTACGACATTCGTATTTTAGATAAATTACTTTGGTTACTAGGCGGCCCAGGCCAAAGTTTTAAATTAGGTAATATTAATTGCACTTAACAAGGCCTCGATCATGGAGACAGCTTGCTTCGCTCATAACGATTTCTTCTGTGCTTAGGCATGAAAGATATCGGCATACGGATAACTAAACTCTCAATCAGCCGTGCTATTTATTCCGGCGCAGGAATGCACAGAAAATTGTAAGCTTATTCCTGAATAAAGCAGCATTATGTTAACGTTTAGCAATTCCATATAATTATAAAAACAGCAGGGGAGTGATAAAGCAGATGAGCATACTCGTACAGTTAGAAGTAAAGGCGAAGCCGGAATGTGTCGAAGAGATGAGCAGTTTTCTGGCAGATATATTTCCCGATACCAGAGCCTATGATGGTTGCATTGATATTCAGGCTTATCTGAACGAGGATGGTTGTACCATCGTATTTGTGGAGCACTGGTTAAGCAGGGAACACTACCAGAAGTATCTTGCCTGGCGTGAAGCAAGTGGTTCCCTGGCAGCCTTAGGGCCTTTTCTGCAGGGGCCGCCTGAGATTCGATATTTTCAGGCAATTGATGCCTAGTTTTGTCCAATTGCCGGGTAGATTGCCCGGCCTGTCTTTGCAACTATAAAATTAAAACGCATCAGGGAGGAAATCACACTATGAAAACAAAACTGTATTCTTGCGTATTACTTATCTGTTTATTGACCACGCCGGCACTGGCACAAACGGTATCCTGCGATGCTTCGCCCGGCTTTGCCGATTTTGATTTCTGGGTAGGGGACTGGGATGTCTACGATACCAGCAACATGCTGGTTGGCACTAACTCGATTGAGAAAAAGGAAAATGGCTGTCTGTTGATGGAAACATGGGCCGGTGCCGGCGGATCTACGGGAATCAGCCTGAACTATTTTAATCCCGTAACAGAACGATGGCAGCAGTTGTGGGTATCGGCTGGGGCTTATGCCATTGATATAGAAGGTGGTCTGCTGGACGGATCAATGGTGTTAAGCGGAAAGCTCTGGAATTATCAGGGGCCGACTTATGATTTCCGTGGTACCTGGACGCCCAATGCAGACGGCAGCGTCCGTCAGTTTTTTGAACAATTCAATACAGAAACAAATACCTGGGACGCCTGGTTCGATGGTCGTTATGTACCCAAACAGGGGCTATAAGGGTAAAGCGTTTTTATACCTTAGCCGTGTATGAGATTATTTGTCTTCCCGGTCAGGGATAGTTTGCCTGTATAAAGCGATTTATGTGGTTTAATTGCCGTCATGAATTTATTCAACAATCAGCAACAAAGTCCCTTTGAAAAAGGATTGATTCGCCTGGCTATTTACGAGCTGCCTGGAACCATTCTTGTGGTATTGGGTCTTTACGGACGGTACTGGGCTGAAGGTGATGCCTTCCTGCCATTTCTGAATGATCAGCAAATTGTCAACTACATGCTCACTGCTGGCATTGTTATCTGGCTTTATTGCTGGACAGAGTTTATCAAGCTTGTGAGAAATAAACCTTGACTTTGGTTCAGGTGGTCTATACCCTGCGATCCAGCTATAAAGTGTAGCTAATATTTATAACCACTCTTCGTTGCATATCAAATATTTCATCGTACTTATTTCTTTCTTCAAAGTGTTTCTAAATCTCAGCTCATTTTTATGCCAAAACCCGTTTCTTATGCGGCAGCAACGTATTCGTCGCAGCAGTAAAGAGACAATATTATTATTTTTTTAGGTTATTTTTATGTCAAACAAAGTAAGTGGTACAGTTAAGTGGTTCAACGAATCTAAAGGTTTCGGTTTTATCGAACAGGAATCTGGTCCGGACGTATTTGCACATTACAGTGCAATTGCCAGTTCAGGATACAAAACACTTGCTGAAGGTCAGCGCGTTGAGTTCGAAGTAACTCAAGGTCAGAAAGGCCCTCAGGCAGAGAATATTGTCGCAATCTAATTGCAGACACTATTATCTGAATAAAAAAGCAGCCCCCGGGCTGCTTTTTTTATGCCTGCGAATTCAGTCATGGTCAGTGAAGCTTAAGGCAAATTGAGTGATGGCCATTTTCTTGCCTGGCTGACTAGGAGGTGGCTCGTTCTGAGGTTATATTAGGCTCTATGTATAAGCTCAGTTTTTATGTGCCTGAATCACATCTGGAAGCCGTTAAAGTAGCCGTGTTCAACGTGGGTGCCGGAAAAATCGGCAACTATGATTGCTGTAGCTGGCAAACTCGCGGTCAGGGGCAATTCAGGCCGCTTAAGGGTAGTATGCCTGCGCTCGGACAAGAAGGCAGGGTTGAAACGGTGCCGGAGTTCAAGGTTGAACTGGTTTGTCAAAACGACTTGATTGCAAAGGCTGTTGACGCTCTGAAGCAGGCACATCCCTATGAAGAGCCGGCCTATGAGGTCGTCCAGCTGGCTGATTTCTGATGAGAATTCGCATGGCATTCAACATTGTCGGAGGCCTGCTGGGTTTTATTGCCTTGTTGTTGACACTGGATCTGGCGGCACAGGAAAAACCCCCGGAGAATCAGCCGCAGGCAGAGTTTCATATGGCGCGGTTGATATTTAATAATGGTTTTGGCCCGATGGGCAGAAATTTTGCCATATCGCGTCGTGGCAGAGGCTGGTGGGCAATAGATTATCCTTCCGCTGAAATGCATTTCCTGCCCGGTCTGGCCCGTCTTTCCCGCATCGATGTTGCCGAAGACAGCATTCATCTGGATATTATGGAAGATGCGATATTCGATTACCCCTGGTTGTTCGTACAGCAGATTGGGCAGGGGGGCTGGAATCCAAATCAGCAGGAAGTCTTACGCTGGCGTGAATACCTGTTCCGGGGCGGTTTTCTGGTGGTAGATGATTTTCACGGGACTGGCGAGTGGCAGGCCTTCCAACAGGTTATGGGAAAAATTTTTCCGAATCGCCCCATCGTCGATTTAAGCAGTGAAGATGAAGTGTTTAATGTCCTGTATCAACTGGATCAACTGACCCAGATTCCGGGGCAACGACATCTGTATCGTGCAGCAGACGGAACGATACAGGCGCGCCTGCAGGGGCCACAGGCCTGGCGCGGGGTCTACGATGATAAAGGGCGCCTGATGGTAGCCATAAACTTCAATATGGATATGGGGGATGCCTGGGAACATGCCGATGATGCCTTCTATCCTCAGCCGATGACGGCACTGGCCTATCGCTTTGGCGTCAATTATGTCATTTATGCAATGACCCACTGAGCCCGGCTTTGACCTATATCAGGCAGCAGCAATATCTTGTAAAGTAGCATGGACTCAATTACTCTTTGCCAGAATAAACAGGGGATTACCAAACCTTTATGCCTAAATACCTAAACTTTCAATCAGGCTTGCAATTCCTGCTTTGCGTTTGTGGTTTTTTCTTTGGGACACTGGCAAGTGCTGCAGAAAGTGATTTTCCGGTTCCGGACAATATCCGCCCTGCGATAAATTTTTGGATCAAGGTCTACACGGAAGCGGATACGGAAAGCGGTTTTCTGCATGATTCTGAAAATTTAAGCATTATTTACACCAAACTGACTCGCGACCGCAGTGTTATCAACAGTACCCGTGAAGAAATAGCGGCAGATTTGCGCGTGCTGGCCAGCGGCAAGCGCAGTGGTTTAAGCCGTTCGCAGCAGGAAATTCTTTCGCTATGGCCCGCAGATGTTAGCAATGATCGTCTCACCCGTGCAGCGGGCAATGTTCGTTGGCAGCTTGGCCAGCGTGATCGCTTTATTGAAGGTCTGCAACGCGCCGGTGCCTATCGTGAACATATTGAAAATGTCGTACGCAGCAAGGGTATGCCGGTAGAGCTGGCCATCCTGCCACATGTGGAGTCCTCTTTTCACCCTGGTGCTTATTCCAGTGCTGCTGCTACGGGTATGTGGCAGTTTGTACGTTCCACCGCGCAACGTTTCATGCGCGTAGATTATATCGTTGATGAGCGGCTGGACCCTTATACGGCGACTTACGGGGCAATGGAGCTGCTTGAGTTTAACCACAATGCCCTGGGCACCTGGCCCCTGGCCTTAACGGCCTATAACCATGGAGCAAATGGTATAGCACGGGCAGTGAGGGATGTCGGCAGTAACGATATAGGTCGGATTATTTCTGAATATAAAGGCCCTCGCTTTGGTTTTGCTTCGCGCAATTTCTACCCACAGTTTCTGGCAGCCTTACAGGTTGATAAGAATTACCGGCAGTACTTTGGGGATATTCAACTGGACTTTCATCCGGGTTTTTATGAAGAAGAAATGGAGTCATTTGTTTCCGCACAGGATCTGGCCACATCGCTTGGTGTCAACGTACGAGATCTGGAGCGGGATAATCCTGCCTTGCAACCAGCCGTCTGGTCTGGCACCAAACGAATCCCGAAAGGCTTTGGTATTAAAGTGAGACGTGACACTTTACCTGGCGGCAATTTACTGGCCAGCCTGGATAGTTTGCCTTTGGCATACCTGCATAGCGAGCAGATTCCGGATTTAAGTTATCAGGTACGCAGTGGTGATTCACTTTCCATTATTGCCGAGCGTTATCGCACCACAGTATCTGAGCTGGTAGCGATCAATCAGCTGCGCGACAGAAATACCATTCGCATCGGACAACAACTGCTCTTGCCACAACAGGATGGCTCGATACCAACGCTTGTGGTTAATGACAATACCCCGCGCACAATACCCGACGATGGTCTTTACGAAGTTCGTCGCGGGGATACTCTGTCGATTATTGCTGAGCGTTACCAGCTTTCTGTTGAAACACTGCTGGCCCTGAACTCTCTGAATACACAAAGTCTGATTTTTCCTGGACAGAATCTGCAATTGCGTGGCGAGATTCAGGCGGTGCAAACAAGCTCAGAGACAGCTCTTGCTCGAGTTGATGATACGACGCAAGTTATAATAACTGAAGACAGTGACAGTGAAATGGATCTGGCTCAGTCTGAAGCGGTGCAAATAGATGCCACGCTCGCTGCGGTAGAGTTCGAAAATACTGAAGTAGAATTACAGGCCCAGATACTGACAGATTTGTCGGCTGACCCGGCTGATTACAGCGTTTCCCGAGATGGCACCATAGAAATACAGGCTGTTGAAACCTTGGGGCACTATGCAGACTGGCTGGGTATCAGGACTCAGGTACTGCGTAATATCAATGGTTTAACTTTCCGTGATCCGGTAATGATAGGTGACCGCCTGAAGCTGGATTTTTCAAAGACAGATAGAGCGACTTTCGAAAATCGACGCCGCCAGTTTCATCGCGATCTGCAGCAGCAATATTTTGCTAACTGGCGTATCCAGCAGACCGAGCAATACGCCATCAAGCGCAGAGACTTTCTGGACTCACTGACACGTGAGCGTTCAGTGCCAATGTGGCTGTTCAGACAATACAATCCGGAAGTGGATTTCCAGCGTTTGCAGATAGGACAGGTTGTTGTGTTTCCGGTGGTGCAACCGGTAGCACTATGAGTTGAGTGTTCGGGCTGTTGTTATAAGAACTTAAATCCTGTTTCTGTTTTAACATCAAATTTTTTAAGTCGCCACTTCTTTCCAGTTAAATAATTTAATCGCAAAACCCAGCGCTATAGCCAGCCAAATCAGGATGCCGATGATATTCGGCATCAAGGCAACAAGGTTGGCGCCATCAATGGCAACCCCACGCAGACCGTTCACAACGAAGCTCAGCGGCAGCACATTAGCCAGCGGCTGAACTATAGCGGGCATGGCATCGATCGGGTAAAAGATGCCGGTCAGCAGCATCTGAGGCCAGGTCAACAGCATATTCATAGCCATAATCGCCTGTTGTGATTTTGCCAGGGAACCCAGACAAAAGCCCAGGCTTAAAAAAATTGTGGTTCCCAGAATGATAAAGATATAAAGATTAAGCAGATTGCCGATAAAGGTGATGTCCAGCAGAAAAATCGCAATGCCCAGCAAAACACTGATCTGTACCATAACGATCAGGAGTCTCGATAGCACCAGACCGCTGATAAAATTATTCGGCTGTATGGGAGTCACGAACAAGCGCTTTAATATGCCTTTACGGCGGAATTCGACCAGATTGAAACCACTGCCACCCATGGCGATTTGCATCAGCATCAGCGCCAGCAGACCGGGCACCAGGAAATCCAGGTATGTCTGGGTGCGCGCTTCCACGTCTACAATGCTCAGATCAAACAGTGGCTCAAGACCACGCAAGTCGCGCTCTATGTCTACCAGGGTCTGTTGCAGCAGGGGAATAACAGTATTCATTTGTGCCGTTTGAGAGGTATCTATTATGACCTGCAGGGCTACATTGGCCGGATTGCCACGGAATTCCTCGGGTATCAGGATCGCCAGGCCAATATTACCGTTGATGACCTGTACGCTCAGACTTTGTTCAGTGCCCTGGGTGATGTCAAACAGGGGATTGGCGTCTATGTTGGCTATAAATTCCCGGCTAAGCGTGGAATTGGCTTCATCGGCGATGCCAATAGCTATCGGGTCAACTTCGCCACTGTTAAAAAAACCAAAGGCCAGCATCAACAGCAGAGGAAAGATCAGCGAAAAAACAATAGCCTGGCGATCCCGGGAAAAAATCTTCAAAAACACTTTGGTCATGACCAGGGTGAGGCTCATCACAATACTCCTATTATTCTCGTAAACCGGATCCGGTCAGGGTCAGGAAGACATCTTCCAGATTGCCATGCAGTGGTGCAGATGGGGGGTCAGGTGCATGCGTATTGATCAGTTCCTGTGGGCTGCCTTCTGCGATTATTTTGCCGTGATCCATTATGGCCAGTCGATTACATAGATATTCGGCTTCTTCCATATTATGCGTGGTCAAAACTATGGTCATGCCCTTGCTGTTGAGTTCCCTGACCAGCTCCCAGATATTGCGTTTAGCCTGAGGATCCAGCCCGGTGGTGGGTTCATCCAGAAACAATACTTTGGGATCATGTACCAAAGCACAGGCAATCGAAAAGCGCTGTTGCTGTCCGCCGGATAATTCCTTGGGTTTTGCTTTAGCCTTTTCTTTCAGATTAACCTGTTCCAGCAGGAGCAGGGGGTCATCATAGCGGCCATAGAGTTGGCTAAACAGTGCGATGAGTTCCGAGAGATTCAAATGATCAAAATATTCATTGGCCTGAAGTTGCACGCCAATGAGTTTTTTAGTTTTATAGGGCTCCTTGTTGACGGAAATACCATCTATCCAGGCTTCTCCTTCGTCAATGTCGGTGAGGCCTTCGATCATTTCCAGGGTGGTTGTTTTACCTGCTCCATTAGGCCCGAGAATGCCATATATCTCACCGGCTTCTATGCTTACAGACGTGCCATTGACAGCATAAAAAAATTCATTTTTCTTACCGGGCTTTGGGTATTTTTTATGTAAATTTTCAGTTTTAACAATACTCATAAGGGGGCTCTACTGTTGAAACGGTGGCTAGCATATCAAGTATTGAGGTATCCGGTCATATTTAAACGTTTATTTCGAGTTTGATCTTCCTTAGAATGCAAACTCATTTCACCCAGCACTGAGGGTGTTTTTTTATCGGGGCAATGATGACAGCAATAATTTCCATAAATAATCTAAGCAAAACCTTTGACGGCGGATTTCAGGCATTAAAGGATATCAACCTTGATATCAATCAAGGTGAGATTATTGCCTTGCTGGGTCCGAATGGTGCCGGGAAAACCACTTTGATCAGCACTATCTGCGGTATTGTTACTCCAACAGAGGGGTCTATTACAGTAGCCGGTTTTGATATTCAGAAGAATTATCGGCAGGCACGCTCCATTATTGGTCTGGTGCCTCAGGAACTAACCATTGAAACTTTTGAAACGGTTACTAATGTACTGGAATTCAGTCGTGGCTTATTTGGCAAGAAGAAAAATCCTGCGCATATAGAAAAAGTGCTGAAATCACTTTCATTGTGGGATAAAAAAGACAACAGACTCCGAACGCTTTCCGGAGGCATGAAACGTCGGGTTCTGATCGGCAAAGCACTGGCACATGAACCTGATATATTGTTTCTGGATGAGCCCACTGCCGGTGTGGATGTTGAGCTGCGTAAAGAGATGTGGCAGGTCATTCGCGACCTGAGGAAGACAGGCGTAACAGTGATTCTGACAACGCACTATATTGAAGAAGCTGAGGAAATGGCAGACAGAATCGGTGTGATAAATCATGGACAGATCATTCTGGTCGATGAGAAAACATCGCTGATCCAGAAAATGGGTGAAAAAAATCTGCGCCTGCATCTCACAGAGAAACTGACAGAAATCCCCGCGAGTCTAGCGGCCTATAATTTGCAGCTTGATGAAGATGGGATGCACCTGAAATACAGCTATGATGTACAACAGGAAGATACCGGAATTACGGCTCTGTTGGATGACATTGAAGGCGCGAATATTCAATATCGCGATCTGGAAACCAAGCAGAGTTCGCTTGAAGAAATATTCGTCAATCTGGTGAAAAAATAATGAACTATCCCGCTATCCGCGCAATTTTTAAATACGAAATGGCCAGAACCTGGCGCACAGTCACCCAAAGTATCGTCTCGCCGGTGTTATCCACCTCGCTCTACTTTATTGTTTTCGGCAGTGCTATCGGTTCACGTATGAGCGATATAGAAGGGGTCTCGTATTCGGCTTTTCTGGTGCCAGGCTTGATGATGTTGTCCTTGCTGACGCAAAGTGTTTCCAATGCGTCTTTTGGCATCTATTTCCCGCGATTTATCGGTACAATTTTTGAAGTACTGTCGGCACCGGTTTCCACTTTTGAGATTGTCCTGGGTTATGTCGGCGCTGCTGCCTGTAAATCGATCATTGTAGGCATAATTATTTTAATTACAGCCGCGTTTTTTGTGGATCTGCAGATAATGCATCCCTTTTTAATGCTGACTTTTCTGGTACTGACTGCGCTGACCTTCAGCATGCTGGGTTTTATTATCGGCATCTGGGCTGATAATTTTGAGAAGCTGCAAGTCGTTCCCTTACTGATCATTACACCCCTGACTTTTCTGGGAGGCAGTTTTTATTCCATCAGTATGCTGCCGGAAGTATGGCAAAAGATATCTCTGTTTAATCCGGTAGTTTATCTGGTCAGCGGATTTCGCTGGAGCTTTTATGAAATTTCCGATGTTAACCTTTGGGTAAGTCTGAGTATGACAGGCTTGTTTTTACTTATCTGCTTGTCCGGGATATTTTGGATATTCAAGACTGGTTATCGTTTAAAAAACTAAGCTTTCTGACTATTACGCTCGCTAATACTTCGTTAAAGCTGAAATTAAATTCAGTCACTTACTACGAGTAAGCTCCTTCATTGAATTTCAGCTTTGCCTCGTCTTAGCTTCGCTCATGACGTCAGAAAGTAAGTCGATTGGACTTGAAGATACATCTTTGAAGTCAGGAATTAAATTCAGTCACTTACTACGAGTAAGCTCCTTCATTGAATTTCAGCTTTGC
>CAXBFG010000008.1:0-119660 GCA_963975155.1 uncultured Gammaproteobacteria bacterium
GCGCACCCCTGATAAGGGTGAGGTCGGTGGTTCAAATCCACCCAGACCCACCAGTTTCCTAACTGGTCACCAAATACCACTCCATACTGCGGCTTTAATTCGCCAAATATTCTTGCAACTTTCACATTGGGTTTCTGTGACGAGAGCACTGTGCTGACGCTGCTCAAGAATTAATATAACGAAAGGTCAGATTTATTCTGGGTTCCTGAATTCTTAGTTGTTTAGGTACCTGATGCTGCCAATATTGTTGAAAGCTACCCTTCATAATGAGTAAGGTGCCGGCATGCAGCTCAATGCGTTGGCGGCTTGAGCTATTATTTTTCAGGCGATAGTCAAAATAACGTGAAGCCCCCAGGGATAAGGAAAAAATTAAGGGCTGCTTGCCCAGTTCGGGCTCTGAATCGGCATGCCAGCCAACCGAATCCCTGCCATTACGATACAGGTTGGCAAGGACACTATTAATTTGTGCGCTAAAGTCAGTGATGAGTTTGTCTTTCAGCTCACTTAATGCAGGATGCCAGGCCTGGGCGATATAGCTGGTACCTGAATATCGATACTGTGCATCCTTATCGCCATACCAACTGACCAGTCGTGGTGATTGCACCTTTTTGCCCGCCATCAATAATGTTTCGCTTTGCCAGCTCAATTCTTTACTGAAGAGCTGAAAATAATGGTGACATTCTGACGGGCTTAGCCAGTCTCTATAACAGCTCAGGTTGCCAAGATGTTGACTGAGGGTTATGGCTGCCGGCCTGTCCTGTAGAAACAAATCATCCATAATGATATTAAATCAGAAATGGAGTGCTGACAGGACTCTGTTTTATACTGCCTGACATGATTTGCCCCAACTGCCAATACGCTGCACAGGAATCCGAAAGCGATATGATGGACGGCGTGTGCCCTTCATGCGGTATCGCCTATACAAAATGGATTGCAAATAGTCTCCATAATAATGAGTTAAGCAGTCAAGCGACAGATGCTGAACCAAAAGAGTCATTACTGAGACGAGCCTATTATTATATATGCTTTATGCCTAGCGACCGTGATGAGAGTGCCTTCTGGGCTCATTGCATTCTGTTTGTATGGTTTTTTATCTGGGGCTGGAGTTTTATTTTACATGGCAGTGACTGGGACTATATAGGTGATTCATTTCTGCATTATGTGAATCTGCCTTTTCATGAATATGGACATATCTTTTTCAGACCTTTCGGCACTGTCTGGATGTTTATGGGAGGAAGTTTTTTCCAGATTTTGGTGCCCCTGGCGCCGCTCGCATATTTCATGTTCTGGAGGCGTGAGAATTTTGCGGCTTCTTTAATGCTGTGGTGGTGTGGTCAAAATTTTATCGATGTGTCACCGTATATTGCCGATGCTCCGACACGCTACCTGCCATTGATTTCAGGTATAGATGAGTCGCATGACTGGTGGAATGTGTTGAACATGACTGACAGTATGCAGAATGCGCAGTTCTATGCGGGCCTTTGTTTCATGATCGGGGCAGTGGTTATCGTAGCCAGTCAGATATGGGGTGCTAAACTTTTACACGTGGAATTAACAGGCAGAATTGCCAATCCTGAGTTGTAGGCTTTGACAATGAAGTTAGATGAAGTCATTCCTTTTGGTCGCTCTTTAGATGAATACCGGCATATGTTCGCATTGTCGGATGCAGATCTGGATAAGAAAATTGTTGGGGTGGCTGATGGCCCGGCAAGTGTTAATGCTGAATTGATGGCTATGGGAAAGCATATGCTTTCAGTAGATCCACTTTATCGCTTCAGTGCAGCTGAGATCAAAAAGCAGTTTGATCGTGTTGCCGATGGGGTGTTTGAACAAGTACAAGCGAGTTCGGATAACTGGGTATGGATTTATCATAAAAATCTGCAAAGCCTGAAAGAAAACCGTCTTAAGGTAATAAGAAATTTTGCAGCCGATTTTGAAAAAGGCAAGCAAGAGAAGCGCTATTTAGTGGATGAATTGCCTCGCCTAAACTTCAAAGATGATGAGTTTGACCTGGCCTTATGTTCGCATTTTCTGTTTTTATATTCAGATCATTTTAACTATGAATTTCATCTCGACTCGGTGCTTGAGTTGCTAAGGATAGCCAGGGAAGTCAGGATATTTCCCTTAATGACTCTGGAGGTAAAAAAATCAGCTTTTGTAGAACCCTTAATAAAAGAGCTTGAACAAAAAGCCTTTCTGGTCACGATAGAAAAAGTAGATTATGAAATGCAAAAAGGTGGCAATAAGATGTTGAAAATCGCTAAGATGAACGCCGCCCAGGAATCAAATTAAAACTGATTCAGTTGCAGCAACGGATAGAGACTTTCATGGATAAAATCATAAAAAAAATAATATTGCCGGGCACATGGCTGATTTTGCTGTCTTGTACTCAGCTCAATGCACAGCAAACAGATATTGATCAGGCCTTTAATGAATACTGGCAGGCGCTTTCAACTGCAGAGGCGGTAAATAAGATTGATGCAATTTTGCAAACGGGCATCAGTTTTGAGGATGCCTATCAGAGACTTCAGATGGGCAAACCATATGCTGCAGCCGATACGGGTGTCGTTTTGCGATCCTATGTCGCTGAGGATGGCCGCGAATATTTTTATCATCTGAATGTGCCGCCGGATTATGATCCTGCACGGGAATATCAGGTTCGCTTTGAGCTGCATGGCGGTATTGGCGGCAGAGAAAATAATCGGCCGGGTGGGCGAGGGCGTGGACAAACCCGACTGGAGGGTGCAGAACAAATTTACATCATGCCTTATGCATGGATGGATTCTCCATGGTGGGATAATAGTCAGGTTGTAAATATTCGACAAATTCTTGATCGCGCAAAACGTGAATACAATGTTAATGAAAACAGGGTAGTACTAGGGGGTATATCCGATGGGGCAACCGGTACATGGTATATCGCCATGCGAGAAAATACCCGCTTTGCAGCTTTCTATTCCTTCATTGGTTATCTGATGGTTTTGGGAAATTCAACTATTGCCGACGGAACATCCTTTATGCATAACCTGTCGAATAAATCCTGGTACGTGATTAACGGTGCCCGTGATCGTTTGTACCCGACATCGCGAACTACGCCATTTATTACTTATCTGCAGGGCAATGGTCTGGATATCGAATATCATCCACTACCTGATGGTGAGCACAATACGCAATGGTGGCCGGAATGGCGTGATAATTTTGAAGCATTCGTAGACAGGCATCCACGCAATCCACAACCGGCAATGATTAGCTGGAAGGCTACTGAAGGTGCCAACAATCGTTCGCATTGGCTGCTTATTGAAAAACTTGATCCCGCCAAAGAAAGTGTTATTCCGCTTTTCGAAGTCGGTGTTGATCCTGGCAATGGTTCGCCAGTTATGGAAATGGTAGAGGCAGGCCGAGTGGATGTGATTCGTGAGGGTAATCATATTCAGGCTATCAGCGATGGAGTTGCTGCATTTAGATTATTGCTATCTCCTGACGTTATAGACTTTACACAGCCACTAACGATTACGGTTAATAACGTGGTCAAATTTCAGGGAATGCTTGCACCCAGTGTGGAGACTTTGCTTTATTGGGCAGCAAAAGATAATGACAGAAAAATGCTTTATGCGGCTGAAATTTTGATTGAACTTTAAATGGCAGAAATGTCATTTTAATCAACAGCTGGCATTTTAACATTTTGATAGGCAGGGGGTGACTGGCGGACCTCTACTGATTATCGCTCATGCCCTGTTCTGTAATTCCTTTATATTCAATGCTAACCACTGAATGGCAATGATGCTCATGGCATTGTTAATTTGACCCGTGCGGACTGCTTTTTCAGCGCTAAGCCTGTCAATAATAAGACTCCGTATATTTTCTGATTCAGATTCCAGACCATAGAAGCCTGTCTCTACAGTGCTTAAATCGATTAAACAGCAAAAGATGCTCAATTTTTCAGAGCTCCCTCCCGGGCTGTTATAGTATTCACAGATAGGCAGTAGTTTGTTTATCTTGATACCGGCTTCTTCTTCAGCCTCTCTTATGGCGACATCACTACTGCTTTCTCCGGCTTCCACAAGTCCCGCTACCAGTTCTATTGCCCAGGGGCCATTCTGGTTATCGTGCAGACAGCCTACCCTGAATTGTTCAACCATCAATAGTTTATCCAACGCAGGATCATATAAAAGTACACCCACTCCAGGGCTTCGTAACATCAGGTCGCGAGTAAAACTTTGACTCCAGCCTCCCTGAAATAAACGGCATTTCAGTGTTAACTGCTCTATGCGCAAAAAGCCCGAATAACAGGTTTTCTGCGACAGTATTTCCACATCTTTTCTGGAAAAAATCTTGTTTAGCGTTTCAGTCATGGTTTGTCCTTATAAAACTTCCTTTCGACAAAATTAATTATAAGTAATTGATTATATTTAATAAATTCAAAATATAAATGTGATTTCAAGTCCCGCTGAATGTCTGACTGCATGTACAGCGCGACATAGATTAGCTTCAAGCCTATAGCTCCAATAAGAAACTTATATTTAGTCACTTGCGGCATATCCTTAATAAGTCACCTAAAAAAAGTTTAAAAAATCATTGATTTCTATAATGATTTTAATTTAAGGTTGCCGCCATGAATCTAAAGAACGACCTATATATCAATGTAGAGCCCTATACGGAAATATTGGGAGGACTGAGTTTTGTCCTGTCTATCAGTAATGGGGTGGTCAAACTTACCGGTAAAACTGGCACCGGTAAGACAGCCATGTGCATTGAATTATTACGAGAGCTCAAAACTGAAAAAATTGAATTTGTGCATTTTCCCAATGCTCCGGAAAACTATGCAGTAGTCCAGAAGGCCATTCAGGACAAATTAAAATTAAGCCCTAAAACTGCAGGGGACAAAGAGTCCTTTATACAGGCCCTGACAGCACACATTATTAAAAAGTCTTTTGATGAGCAAAAACTGGTACTGATTTTTGATGATGTGGAAAACCTGAGTGCTGAGTTATTAGCCGAGTTAACCTCATTTCGTCACATTCATCTGAATGACCAGGGTCTGGTCAGCATTGTCCTCAGTGGTACTGATGTCATGGATAAGCAGCTGAGTGCCAGTGCTTCATCGCTGGTTTCAGATTTACTGGTCAGTTATACACTCGAGCCAATGAACCGTGAACAACTTGCGGAGTTCTGTTCTGCCTATTTGGCAGAGATCAAGATGGACGCCAGGCTGTCTGAAGATAATATCAGCCAGTTGCTGGAATTGACCGAGGGCTTACCGGGCGACATCCCGGAGATGATTCCTGAAATTCTGGATTCAAATGATTCAAAAGTTTATGTAAGAAAGAAAAAGCAAAAAGAGTTTGTCACCAAGACCACCAAGACTCTGACCCATGAATTTGTTGATCCCTTTACCGACGAAGAGACCAAAAGACAGGTCTTTGGGCGTTGGAAATGGCCGGTAGGTCCAACAGTTCTGGTAGCGAGTTCAATAGTAGCCTTGTTTGTGGGTTATGCCGCTTATGTCTTTATTCCAGACGATATTATTCCAGCCACGGTGTCGTACTTTAATAATGATGATGAACTGGAAGCAGAAGCAGCTCTTATAGACGCAGCACTTGTAGTAGATGCTGAAGTCATCGTCGACCAGGTAACTGACAATGAAATAAGCGAAACTGAGACCCTGGAACCGAGTCCTGCACCTGCAGAAGAAACAGCTGCAATTGAGGTGACACCGGAACAACCAGTACAAGAGAGCCTGGCCATAGAGAGTGAAACTTCAGTCGAGCTAGAGGTATCAGAGTCAGTTGCAGAGCGTGAAGCGCTTGAAGCAGAGGAAGCAGAAGACGAGATAGTAGTAGCCGAGATAGCAGTAGCCGATAATATAGAATCAGAGCTGGCAGCAGAAATCATAGCTCCAGCTGATCCAGCACCCGTTCAGACAGCACCTGCTCAGGTGGCTGCAACAGATGATGTGCAGCGAGTAGTCGAAGAATGGTTGCAAGCCTGGCAACGTCAGGACCTGGATGGATATTTCAGCAGCTATCACGAGAGTTTTGAACCGAATTCCTTTGCTTCACTGGCTACCTGGCAAAATCAGCGCGAGCGCAGCATACTCAGACCAGCATCCATTCGTATAAGTTATGACGAATATATGGTGTTAAGCCGAAATGAAGATAGCACCATGCTGACTTTACGAATGAACTATGACTCGCCAACTTATGCCGACAGAACGCTTAAGCAACTTGGTCTGATAAAAGATGCGCAAGGACAATGGCGAATAATCTTTGAGGAAAATATTCAGGTAGAACGCTTACCGGTAAATCGACTTGCCGGCGAGCAGGCCGTAGATCGTTTGCCAGTGTATCTGGTTCCACCAACTGACACTGCATCTGCAACGATTGTGAGTGTGCCTCCCGCCCAGAGACCGGCAAATCTGAGCGTTAATCAGGAACAGTTTTATATCTTTGTTAATGATTGGTTGTCAGCCTGGCAGGCTCAGGACGTGAATACCTATTTTAATCATTACCAGGATAACTATCGTGGTTATGAATATCCCAGTCCGCTTGCCTGGGAGCAGGATCGCATCACAAAAATCAGCCGGCCTACCTATATTGAACTGCGAATTTCAGATTTTGAAGTATTGCAGGAAACCACAAATGACGCAGTCGTTCAGTTTAGTCTGGAATATCGCTCTGCTTATTATGCAGACAGGACACTGAAAGAAGTCTTGTTAACCAGAGATGCGAATGGAGAGCTGCAAATTTCCAATGAACTTAACCGTCAGGTTCAGACATTACCTATCTATCGCCGAATCAATAATGCCCTGACAGCACTCTTTTAGTTTGCTGAATCACTCGCCGTCATTTAATTAAAATATCCGGCCTATTCATTTTACATGCCTTCTATAAACCCGCTTCTTCATCAGACCTATAGGATTTAGATCGATGACCTGCGGGGAACTTGCTGTAAAAACTTCCTTTATTTCATCTGTAGCCATTGAGACGTTTTTTTCCTGAGTATTATTGCGAATTAACTCCAGAGCTGTCTGAAGAGTATAGCGAGGAGTAGAGAAGCAGCGGCTTCTTTACTTCAGGGTATGCCATAAGAAATGTCAGAATGAAGTACTATCTGTAGGCCGCATTGCTGGATTTTATGCGGCTGTGCGTTTATGCTTTTTACCTGCCCAATTATGTGAGAAAAGCCTTGATAAGATTCCTGATAGCTACTGCCTCGACCCTGCTGTGCCTTAGCCTGCATATGCAGGTTAATGCACAATCCTTAAGGGGCTATGAACGTTTGCCAGCTGAGGTTTTGCCAGTTGCACCGCCTTCGTCCAGAGTCAGTGGCCTGCCCGGAGAAATGCAAATTATTGATCGTTCCTGCAGCTCTTTACCAAGAAGCGAAATACGCAGACGTATGGTGGATATCGCTGTTCAGGAATGGGCGTATTTTGGATTAAGCGTTGAGGATATGACAAGCGTTACTGAGTCCGTACTCAGCCCCAGAGATGCTTCAGGCAGACGCCGTTTTTTTCGACCCAGCCTGGAAGAAGCTTCCAGAGTGGCAGATTCCATTGCCGGATACTGGTCAGCAGCACCGGATAGCAGCTGGATTCTGGCGCGACAGAACCAAAACTGGCAACGCGATGGAATAGGTGCCAGATGGCGTGACTTCTGGTCGGCAGCATTTATTTCCTGGGTAGCATGCGAAGGCGGTCTGGGTGAGATGCCGGAATTTGCTCGTGCAATAGCCCATCATACCTATATTGATCAGGCAATCATGGCTCGCGATGGAATCAGCAGGGATGCAGCCTATGTAGCTTTTGACATTGGAGAAGCAGAAATCAATCCCGGTGATCTTTTATGCCGAGGTTCACGCCCTGAGTATCGCAATCTTGAGCAACGCCGTGAGCATTTGGGAGAAGGCGCCCGGACGCATTGTGATCTGGTTGTGGCGGTGGATGAAGCAGCTGGTCAAATCAAGGCCATCGGAGGTAATGTCAGAGCGTCCGTCAGGCTGAAAATCTTTCCGGCAGAACTGCAAAGTGAGGGTTTTTTCGCTCCACTACCTTATGCAGGAAGACAAATTTTCGCACATCTGCAACTACAGGCCGATCCGATTGAAGCAAATGCGTTGAACAACAGCCCGACTTTGCAAAGACTGGATGCCCTGGCGGGTAAAACAATAAATACCACCTCTCTGGTAAACAGAACATTTGAATAATTGGTTTATTCTGTTCGACATAAGCAGGCAGCGTTCAGCATGCTTTAATCCTTGCAGGTACTGCATGTGAAGATATGGCAAGAAGATATGCTTAGGCAGTTACCGGTAAGTAAGGGCTTTCGTTTGCGTGGTGAAAATATGACGCGTTTGGAAGTTTTTTCTGACGCCGCCTTTGCTTTTGCTGTGACGACATTAGTTGTTACATCGGGAGAAATTCCCGGCAATTATGAAGAACTCATTATTGCACTGAAGAAAGTTCCCAGTTTCGTCTTAAGCTTTGCGCAAATTATTGTGTTCTGGATAACTCATCGATCCTGGAGTCGACGCTATGGACTCGAGGATTTCTGGACCACTTTACTCAGCATGAGCATGGTCTTTACAATCCTGGTTTATGTATTTCCCCTGCGTTTGATTTATTCCCTGTTTATTTCCTTTGTAGTTGCTCCGGGATGGTTTCCAGCTGAATTTGAAGCGACCAGTCAGCAGGATATATTGGGTTTATTCATCATCTATGGTATCGGATTTGCGATTTTGAGCGCTGTTCTTATGTTTTTATATTTGCGCTCATATCAGTGCAAACAAGCACTCGGACTAAATCACTTCGAAAAAATATATACAAAAATGGGGATTGGTATTTGGGCAATTCAGTTATTTGCCGGACTGGCATCTGCGGGGATTGCATGGATGATGCCGATTAATATTGCTATGTTTTCGCCATTTTTATATTTTCTGCTACCCATTGCGATTCCGATTTGTGTCAGGTATTACAGCAAACAGGCTGCTCTGTTATAGATAATAAAAATACAGACATCGCAAAATCATAAGATAGTTAAAGCCTTGAAACTGTTTTTATAGTAAATTCGTACAATACATTTTTTGTATACCAGTCGATACGATGAATAAATCTTTTAAATCCGAATTTGATGAACCCCTCTGGGCGGTACCTTCATCTGTTTCTGATCGCCTGAAATCACAACAAAAAAATTCCGAATATACTGCCTTCGTATTCTGTGGCATTTATTGTGCAGTTGCCGTAATTTTCCTGACAATTTTTGGTGTAGCTGCACTACAGCGTGGAGAACAGATATATGCAGGTATTATTTTAGGCTTTGCATTTGCAACGGCAGGCTCTTATGCCGCAATCTGGCTTTTGCATTATTATTTTCTGGCTAAACATATAACGGCTACTCTAATGGGTATTCTGTGCCTGTACCTTTTCTATACGGGAGGCACAGAAGGTACTGGTCCTGTTTTTTATATGGTATTTCCGATGGTTGCTGTTTTTTTGCAAGGTTTCGCTATCGGGTCACTATATATAATAACCCTGACTATATTGACGATTTTAATTTACGCGACCTCAGCTTTTGGATTTGATAGAGAAATATATAGTTTTATATTCATATCGCGTATAGCAACGGTATATGCAATTACTGCATTTTTGGCTGCGTTCTATTCTTATTTTAAATTCCTCAATGAAAGAGAGTTATTGTTTATTAATGAGGACCTGGAGCAACTCTCTTTTGCTGATCAAAACACAGGTATTGCTAACAGAAATTTAATGGGAAAATTGCTCAATACTGAATACAAGCGCTATCAACGATATGGATTCAAATTTAGTTTGATGCTTATAGGTGTCAATTCATATACCAGAATTAAAAATCAATATGGCCAGGATGCAGGAGCAGCCTTTCTTAAAAATGTCGCAGAATTATTACAGACTGTTTTGAGGGAGCCAGATATCCCAAGTTTGTGGGAAAGAGAAGAGTTTTTAATATTGATGCCTCATACAGGTCTTGAAAGCGCTCGCCTGGTTGCTTCACGCATAGTCAATAAAGTTGCCTCGCATCAATTTAAAATTGGCGTTCATACCGAATCGTCAACTGTAAGTGTGGGGCTTGTTGAAGTTAGTGGTGATGAGCTTGCATCAATCATTCAAAAGCTTGAGCTGTATTTGTATCAAGCTACAAAAGAACCTTCTGGCAATATTGTGAGTGGTTGAAAATTAACTATTAACTACTGACAAATAATATATTAATTATTTCATTATCTTTGACATTACCTATGGCATTTAATTGTTCGATAATTATCCCAAATTATAATGGTGAAAAATTACTGCAAAGTAATCTTCCTTCTGTGATTTCTGAGAGTCAAAACTATAGTGGGAATTGTGAAATTATCATTGTGGATGATGCCTCAAGTGATAAAAGTGTCAAGCTGATCGCAGAGAAATTTCCACAGGTCCACCTGGTGCGACATGAAGTGAATATGGGTTTTGCAGAGGGAATAGCTTCCGGAGTAGCTGCTGCAAGTCATGAACTGGTTTTTTTATTAAATTCAGATGTTCAGTTGAAAGCGGGCTGTCTGAGTAAATTACAACTTCATTTTGAAAATCCAAACACATTTGCTGTTAATCCGTTAATTCTCAATCAGGATGGTGAGGTTAGTCAAAGCTCCTGGACTCGTTCCGAATTCATGAGAGGGCATCTGAAATTAATTCCCTGGGATATTTCCGGGTTGGCTGAAATGCAAGATGAGAACCAACGATTTCTAACACTGTACTGTTCAGGTGGGTCAGTGATGATACGCAAGGCAATGTTTCAAAAGCTGGGTGGTTTTAACGAGTTGTATAAACCTTTTTATTATGAAGATTTTGATTTAGGGCTGAGAGCCTGGTATCAGGGCTGGCCTTCATTTTTTGCTCCGGATGCTGAAGTAGTGCATGCAGATAAGGGTACCATTGAGAACCATTTTAAATCAGATTTGATTAAAAGCACCCAGCGTAGGAATCGGTATTTATTGGAGTGGTCGCATTTCCCAATATCCCGAATTTTACTGTCTACTCTGCCAGCCAGCCTGTTGCAATTACTGGGTGAGTTAATATTACTAGATAAAAAAAATGTAAAAGCATTTTTTGCTGCATTGACCAGGCTGAATCAAATTAAACGCTATAGAAAATCCTTGCGTGGTAAAAGCCTGTCCTTAGATAAAATAATTGCTTCGACAAGTTTAGAACTGCCCATAAAAAAGCCCCGTTAACGGGGCTTTTTTATGCTCTGGTTTAAGCTTACATTGCAGGTTTACGGATAACGAAAAGAAAGCGATCGGAGTTTCTTCCGAGGATAGGCTCAAAACCACCCGAAGGGTGGGTATGGTCATCTGCATTATTTCTGAGTAGATTGGATTCTTCCAGGATTTCAAAGTCGGAAGCTTCCAGCCAGCCTCGTACAACATCAATGGGTATGCGGTGTAATTGACTGTTATCTATGGATGGGTCTCCAATGTGGTCGATTACCGCTACAACACCGCCAGGTTTCATCATGGTATAGATTTGCTGAAAGTATGCTGCAGATCTTTCTGCGTTGTTGTGGTGAATATTCAGGGCTGTTATTGCAACATCTGCGCTATTAGCAGCTACTTCGCTCAACTGACTGATAACTTGTACATTGTTCATAGCCGCAATATCGGCAGGCGTCTCGCCACTGCGACCTCCTGGAGCCTGAGAGATGACAGTGCCATTCTCGCCTACGGCTGCTGCTAGTACCCGGGTCCACCAGCCACCAGCAGCGCCGATATCCACCACAGTCATGCCTGCTTCTACATCCAGAAGCTCTATGACCTGAACTGGATGACGTGCACCATCCCGGATTTTATCTTCCATAGGTCGTGAATCTGCAGCAAGTTTCTCGACAAAGTCCGGCGCTACAGCAAATGCACTGGACATGATTCCGGCCAGGCACAGACTTAGTCCGGTATTTTTAATTATTGAAATCATGGTGTTTCCTCTTTATCAGCTTACCTAAGTTTATTGGACAAATATAAATAATTTGCTATCCAGCTTAACAAACTAGTAAGAAGTTAACTAATCTCAAATTGTGCAAAAAAATAGAATTGTAGTAAAAATTTATACAAGAACTGATGCACGATAATTGTTAAAACAAAATAAATTAAAAAGCCTGAATTTGGATAACCTTATTTATACACTTTTTATCAATGTAAAATATATTTGCTCGCTTCTTTCCTCTCGATAAGTACGGATACTTTTAATGAATAAATTTTAAATACCAAATAGTGCGCTGTTATTGGCACTAGCCCAGAAAGCTTGTTTTCCATATTTTCTCTATATGGGCTTTGTTGACATTTATAGGTCGCTTATACAAACTGCCAGGTCATTAAAGGGTAGAGCGATTATATTAATGGGCAGGTTTGTGATGAAGTTTATTTTAAAAGCTTCTTTGATTATGGCAGGACTATTTTATTCTGTACTTGTTCAGGCTCAGGAACCAGAATTATCGTGTGAAACTCTTGCCTCAAAGACGATAACTAATGGAAATATTTCCAGTGCCGAGTTGATACCTGCTGGAGATTTTGATGCAAGCGGTTCACGGGCGAGTAGTATTTATAAGGATCTTGGAGCATTTTGCAGGATCAGCGCAATACTCTCTCCAGTTCAAGGTTCCAATATTCATATTGAAGTCTGGATGCCTGTTCAGAACTGGAATTCCAAACTGGTTGCAGTAGGCAATGGTGGTTTAGCCGGAACAGTCAGCCATGATGCGATGGCAGAAGCAGTTGTGGAAGGTTTTGCAGCAGTCAGCACAGACACCGGGCACGTAGGCGGGGACCCTGCATTTCTGGAAAATGAAGTGCTGTTAACGGATTTTGCCCATCGGGCAATTCATGAAATGACTGTGGCGGCTAAAGCTCTGGTTACTGACTATTATTCCAGCAGCCCGCGCTTTACTTATTTCAATGGGTGTTCAACTGGAGGTCGGCAGGCATTAACTGCTGTACAGCGATACCCGACTGATTTTGATGGTGTTGTTGCCGGTGCACCAGCTAACTCGACTTTGCGAATGACCATGCAACAACTTTGGAACAGCCGCATCGTTAATGATACGGCCGGACTGGAGTTGGGAATAGAAGATTTCAGCTTGCTAAATAATGCAGTGATGGCTGCATGTGATGCTTTGGATGGTTTGCAGGATGGAATAATCGAGAATCCGTCAATCTGTATGGCCGATCCGATCGCCGTGGACGGGCTGAGTGGCTTGGAAGTGGAAGCCTTAAGAAAGATTTATCAGGGGGCCGTAAACCCTGAAAGCGGAGAAATTATATATCCGGGTTTTGCCAAAGGAAGCGAGCTTGGCTGGACAGCCATGGTCAATCGACGACCTTTTGGCTATTCCAACGATATGCAAAGTTATGTAGTTAACCAGGATCCTGAATGGGATTTCCTGAATCTGGATTTTGCCAGAGACCTGAGTGTACTGGATAGCCGCTTGAACGCTTTAGGGATTCAGGCAATAGACCCGGATATCAGTGAGTTTATCAATCATGGTGGTAAATTGCTGCTTTATCATGGCTGGAATGATCCGCTCATATCGCCATTTAATACAATTAATTATTACCAGCAGGTGCAAGCCAGCCTGGGATCTGATGCCAATAATGCGGTGAGCCTGTTTATGATGCCCGCTGTGAATCATTGTCGTGGAGGCAATGGCTTCGATAGCTGGAGTAAATTGGAGGTTATAGATAGTTGGCGAGAAAGCGGTATTAAACCGCAAAGTATCGAGGCTGCGCACATTGAAAACGAAGCTACAATTACTACCAGGCCACTTTGTGCTTATCCGGGAATTGCAATATATACTGGTAACGGCAGTTCTGACTCCGCAACCAGTTTTCAGTGTCAGTAGGACAATAAAATCATACATTATTAATGGCTGCCTTCTATTGATCAGGTAGGAAGTGGCTTTTTATTGAGGAGAAATCATGGGTTTATTAGTAAAAGGGGAATGGCATACAGATTGGTATGATACTGAATCTTCGGGCGGGGAGTTTGTTCGGACAGATGCACAATATAGAAATGCAATCGGGGACCCTGAGTATCCTGCGGAAGCAGGGCGTTATCATCTCTTTGTTTCGCTGGCCTGTCCCTGGGCGCATCGTACATTGATATTCCGAAAGCTCAAAAAACTTGAAGATATAATTGGTGTCACCGTTGTAGATGCAGAAATGCTTGAGCATGGGTGGGTATTAAGTGATAAAGAAAGCCTCAAACACGGTTACCAGGTATGTCCGATCCCCGGTATTCAATATATGTACGAGGTCTATACCACCCAACAGAAGGATTATTCGGGTCGAGTTACGGTTCCTGTACTGTGGGATAAAAAAACCAACACCATAGTCTGCAACGAATCTTCCGAGATTATTCGCATGCTCAACAGCAGCTTTAATGAACTCACTGACGTCGCTACTGATTATTACCCCGAAGCTATGCGCAGCAGCATTGATGAGATCAACGAGCTGGTTTACCACAAAATTAATAATGGCGTGTATAAATGTGGCTTTGCAACTAAACAGGATGTTTACGAAAAACACTATGAGAACCTGTTCGAAGCCATGGACAAGGTGGAAGAGATTCTGGGGCGGCAAGCCTATATCGCCGGTCCGCAAATCACAGAGGCTGACTGGCGCTTATTTACAACTTTGATTCGTTTTGATTGTGTTTATTTTGGCCATTTTAAGACCAATAAAAAACGTATTGAGGATTATCCTAATATGTCGAATTATGTCCGTGAGCTATATCAAGTGCCAGGCGTCAAGGAAAGCGTCAGTTTCAGGCATATCAAGGTACATTATTATTACAGTCACGATATGATTAATCCGACCCAGGTTGTACCCGCAGGTCCGGAAATTGACTATGAACGACCACATGACAGGGCAAGATTTGAGTAATCAGTAATTCGGGAATATTGAAACTGTTATTTGTGATTTCAGCCAGGGTCCTAATTCAACGCAGCAAACACTGATTTTTTAAAATTATTGGTCATTTTGATGAATGCAGGACAGGCCATGTCCTGGACCAGGTTAGTCTGCTGATTATCATGCAGGTAAGGGTATTGTCGCAAATTTCTATCTTGTTGAAATAAAAGGAAATTTAAGTATTTTTCTGGTGAAAATATTGAATTGTGCAACTATTCTGCATATTGCTGTTTTCACTGAAAATTTGTTGCAGTTTGATGTCACATTCGTAATAATCGAGAAAGATTTAAAGATAGCAAAGATTTTTAGAACACAAATAAAAGAATTTTAAAGAAATTTATAGGTAAGGGGGTTACACAATGTTTATCACAAAGAAACACCTAGCGAGACGTACAGTATTAAAAGGCGCCGGTGTAACAATGGGCTTGCCTATGCTGGAAGCTATGATACCTGCGGCTAGTGCACAGAATGCTGCTGATCCACAGCTTAGAGCAGCATTTGTTTATACACCTCATGGTGTGATTCTTGATGAATGGGTGCCTACCAGTGAAGGCGCTGATTATGAAATGACTCCTATCCTGAAGCCACTGGAACCATTCCGGGATCAGATGCAAGTCTTCAGTAATATGAAGCTGAACACTAATAATACCACTGGTTCTGGACATGCGACTTCAAGTTGTACATGGATGAGCGGAGCGGTAGCTAAGGACACTTCTGGTGCTGATGTAGAAGCTGGTAAAACTATTGACCAGATGATCGCAGACCATATTGGACAAGATACTCCTTTGCCTTCTATTGAATTGGCGATTGAGGATTCAGGTCACATGATTGGTGCTTGTGATGGTACAAGTAGCTGTTCATATATCAACAGTATTTCCTGGAAGGAAGCTACGCAACCATTACCAATGGAAATTAACCCACGTATTATTTTCGAGCGTATGTTCGGATATGGCTCAACAACTGAAGAGCGTCTGGTGCGTGCTCAAACTGATAAGAGCTTACTGGATTCAATCATGGTTTCTGCAGCCAGCATGGAAAGCAGACTTGGTATCCGTGACCAGCAGCGTATCAATGACTTCCTTGAGAATGTCCGTGAAGTTGAGCGTCGTATCGGCAATCTGGAAAATCGCATGAGAGAGCAAGGTTCTAACCTGGCATCTGCGCCTGTTGAGATTCCTGAGTTGTATGATGATCACGTCCGAGCACAGTTTGACCTGATGACTCTGGCTTTCCAGACAGATACCAGCCGGGTTGTTTCGTTAATGCTTTCACGTGAGTTGAATCAGCGTACTTATCCTCAGATTGGTGTGCCTGAGCAGCATCACGGTGTTTCTCACCACGGTTACAATGCTGAAAGAATGGCCTTACATGCATTAATTAATACTTATCATGTAAAACTGTTCTCTGATTACTTTGTTGCCAACCTGGCGAGTATTGATGATATCAACGGTAGTCTCTTAGATAACAGTATCATTATGTATGGTGCTGGTATGGGAGATGGTAACGTACATAGTAAAGATCCATTGTCTAACATTATTGTTGGTGGTGGTGCTGGTCAGCTTAGAAGCGGACATCATACCGATGTTATCAGCCCTAATGGTGAAACTACTCCAAATGCTAACCTGATGTTGAGCGTTCTGGATGTTGCTGGTATTCACCTTGATGAGCTGAATTTCAGTAACGGTAGAATCCAGATTACTAAAGCTTAATCAGTAATACTTAAGTAAGATACTAAAGCCCGTTATGCCTTAGGCATAACGGGCTTTTCTTTTGCGTGAAACAATCGTATAACAATCATATATAGTGCTGGTTTAGCGTTTTCATCTTATTGTAATATTTACTCTATTAAATACTCCCTGCATATTAAGAAAAGGAGCAAACTTGTCTGGTCAAACAATTCTGATTGTAGATGATGAAACGTCTATCCGTGACATGCTATCAATGGCTCTTGAGGCTGACGGGTATAAAGCCATACAAGCTGCAACTGCGCAAGAAGCACATGCCATAATTATTGATAGGCAACCTGATTTGGTCTTGCTGGACTGGATGATGCCAGGAACCTCGGGTCTGGAATTACTCCGACGACTGAAAAGAAATGAGTTAACAGAGAAGCTGCCTATTGTCATGCTCACTGCAAAGAGTGAAGAAGACGATACAATTGTTGGTCTTGAATCTGGAGCGGATGATTACATTGTCAAACCCTTTTCTCCCAGAGAACTCTTGTCCCGGGTTAAAGCAGTCTTGCGCCGTAGTGATCGGGACGATAGTAATGAGCCTGTAGAGCTTGAAGGCTTGTTGTTTGATCCAGTAGGTCATCGCGTCAGTATCGATGGAAAAATGATAAATCTTGGTCCTACTGAATATAAGCTATTGCAGTTCTTTCTTACTCATCAGGAGCGTGTTTACACGCGCGATCAAATATTAAATTATGTTTGGGGCGGGAATGTATATATAGATGAACGGACTGTTGATGTTCACATTAGGCGTTTAAGAAAAGCTATTTCTATGAAAGGCCATGATAAGTATGTACAAACTGTCAGAGGTGCAGGCTATCGTTTTTCAACACAACTACTTGAATCCGATTAGTCATAATCTCTTTTTTGCATTCTGTTAACTAAGCTCGATTCTGAATTAAGCTACACATGAGCTCAGCCTCAAAAGAGAATTCAATGTTGCCCACAGGTATCAAGTCTGAGTTAAAACTACTTAGCGTAAGCTTAGTTGTGGTTTTGCTTGTTGGCTGGATATCTTCACAATTTATACTTTGCCTGTTGATTTTTTTTCTCGCTTACTTCATTTGGCATACTTATTCCGCGCTTGTCTTCTATAGATGGTTGAAGATGGATATGAGGTTTCCAGAAGCGCCTTTACTTGGTATTTGGCGAGATATGTCTATTGTTCTGGAAGAAAAAAGGCAATTCAGAATAAAAACTATTCGCAGGATGAGGTATGCAATAAAAAGGAATTCACAGCTTACACACGCAATTGATGAAGGAATTCTGGTCTTACGTGATAATTTTAATTTAAGTTGGTGGAATATTGCAGCTAAGGAACAACTCGGATTACAAGCTTCAGATCAAGGACATTCCTTAACGAGTTTAATACGTGAGCCTGCCTTTACTAAGTATTTAACACAAGAAAAGATCAAAGGCAGAATTGAATTACCATCCAGAGTTAATCCTCAAAAATGGTTAATGTTTACAGCCTCACATTTCGGAGATGGTGATATTGTTCTGGTAATATCTGATATTACACCATTAAAAAATACTGAGCGCTTGCGTAAAGAGTTTGTGGGTAATGTCTCACACGAACTACGCACTCCAATAACTGTCCTTCGCGGCTATTTAGAAACAATCAGTAATGGGATGGTTTCTGATAATCCTCTGTTACAAAAAGCCTGTGTGCAAATGTCAGAGCAAGTGGCAAGAATGCAGGACCTGGCTGATGATTTAATTATTCTTTCCAAGCTGGAATCACAACCGTCAAAAATTGACAAACAAAAAATTGAATTAATGCCGCTGATGGAAATGTTGATTAGAGAAGCGAAGATAGTAAGCGAAGAAAAACATAAATTTACATTAGTTTGTCCCAAGGGTGTTTACATGATGGCTCAGGAATCTGATTTGCATAGCGCAATTGGCAACTTGATCATTAATGCAGTACATCATAATCCAGAAGGTGCAAATATTGACGTTAAGGTCACTGTTGATGAAAAGAAACTATATATCTCGGTAAAAGATGATGGAGTTGGTATAAATGCCGAGGCTATCCCCAGACTGACAGAACGCTTCTATCGGACTGATAGTAGTAGAAATTCCAATATTGGCGGTAGCGGGCTTGGCCTGGCGATAGTAAAGCATGTCGTTAGTCGTTACGATGGAAACCTGGAAATTAAAAGTCATTTACATGCAGGTGCAGAATTTATTTGTACTTTTCCACTTAGCTAGCCTCATTAAAACCGCTTGGCTATGAGATATTGAATGTATATACTTCTGGCTCACTAAATTTAATTGCTCCTCTGGAACCTGATATGGCTAAAGAGAAAAAGAAAAAGAATAGTCAGTTGATCGTTCGGCTAAATAAAGAAGAAAAGGATTCCTTTATTGATCTTTGTGATGATCTGGATACCAGTGCTGCCAGAGAAGTGCGCCACTTTATACGTAAATTTTTAAAACAGCATGAAGAAGAGGATAGTTGATGTAATCGATTAATCAGCTACTGATACTAAGCTGGTTGATTTTCATAGGTTTTTAAGTAAAAAAGGCTGGGAATTCATCGAATTCCCAGCCTTTTTTTTAAGTTTGTACAACTAATTTGCAGCTAATTGCGGAGCTTCTTCCATAAAATTAAACCTATTAGCTAAGTCACTCTCATTAGCAGTTAGGTTGAAATTATAGGTTCTTTCAAAGCTGGCTGAGGAATCATTGCTTGTTGAAAAGATAGAACGTTTAAGTGCGACCCTAACGGCACTATTAAATATACGAGCCGGGCTTGCTTCAACAATGCTGATATTATGGGCTTTACCGTTTGAATCAATATCAAATCGCACAACTACATGCCCTGAAAGGTCCCTTCGTAATGCTGATTGGGGGTATTCAGGTTGTATATCAAGCAGCGCTTCGACATTACTGTCGGCTAAGGCCAAGTTTGAAATCATGGCTGATAAACTGATTAGTAAAATAAGGCTAATTTTTTTCATTTTTGTATACTCCTTTTTTGCAGTGCCCCGCGTATTATGCGGTTATCATGATTTCTTAAAGCTTTTGCATGCCTTGAAAATATCAATTGCATGTATTATGTATATACATAATACCAAGTGTCAACAAATATTTATGCAACTGTCATCAAACTGTCACAATAGTATGATCTGAATTTATTTGTAATGTGTTTGTCATATAAAATTACGCCAACTGTCATATTTCATTAACCTAACTGACATGCACTCCCGATACCTTACGCGTGTTTAAAATTATTCACGTTAATCGGGAGATACGAATGTCCATTAAGAAAATTCTCACCTTGAACGTTATTGCTGCAGCCCTCGTGGCATGTGGTGGTGGCGATATCAATATTTCACCATCTGTTACTTCGAACAACACTGGAAGTTCTGGCAGTGGTAGCTCAAGTGCCAACTCAATTTGTGCAGCCTATACTCTTAACGGCACTACTTTTCAGGGCACCTTGAGTGGTAGTAATTGTGTTTATGATAGTGCTTTCGTGGATATTGATAATCCTTTAACGGTTGACCTGATTATTGGCGATTTACCAAATAGTGGTGTGCATGTTTTCAATGGCAGCCTGATTGTAGGTGAAAACTACACAACCGATGCTGAGCTGGCTGCTGCAGGCATTACAGAAGGTGGTGATGGTCCTAAATTGACACTTGGCTCAGGCGTTACCTTGGCATTTGCTTCAACAGATGACTTGATGGTCATAAACCGTGGATCACAAATTATTGCCAATGGAACAGCCGCTGCCCCGATTACGATCACCTCGCAGACTGATGCAGTTTTCGGCGCAGTTGGTCCAGAAGACGTTCAGCAGTGGGGCGGTCTGATTATTAATGGTTTTGGCGTCACCAACAAATGTGCTTATACGGGTACACGCGGAGTTGACCTTGCATTAACAGGTGAATGTCATGTCGTCGCTGAAGGTAAAGTTGGTGCAGGTCAAACCAATTATGGTGGAAATAATGATGCCGATAATTCAGGTGTGCTCAGATATGTTGTCGTTAAACATACCGGCGCTGAAGTTGCACCGGATAATGAGTTAAATGGTATTTCGCTGGATGCCGTGGGCTCTGGGACCACTATTGAAAACATCGAAGTTTACAGTGTCTACGATGACGGTATTGAATTTTTTGGTGGCGCCGTTAATGTCACAAACTATGTTGCTCTTTATGTCAAAGATGATTCACTCGACATGGACGAAGGGTATCGAGGAACAGTTACCAATTCTTTGATTATTCAATCCAGAACAGATGGTAACCGTTGTATTGAATCAGACGGTATTGGAAGTTACTCCTCAGTATCTGCAACACCAGGGGCCGTGGCTGATTTAATTGCCCGGGATTTGAACACTGAAGCAACGATTATCAATATTACCTGTATCTTTTCTGCCAATGAAGGCGGCACACATGAAGATGGACAAGGCTTTCGTATTCGGGAAGGTCATATACCCATTATACGCAACGCTATCGTGACCTCAGCTTACAGTGGTGATGATAAATTAGGTGATGATGATCTTAATTACTGTGTGCGTATTGATGATGAAGGTGGCCCGGCTTTTACTGCTGGTGACCTGGAAATAACAAATTCAATTTTTGCCTGTCAGGATCTGATTGATGGTGATCTTGGTGGCGGAACCTCTACCTTAGCAGAGTTGGATAACGCTCACGACAACGCTACCTACCAAAGCGCAGAAGCGGGTGAAGATCCTACGGCTACATCAAATCCTGCATTGATTATGCTGGATGGTTTTTACTCATTACTTCCTGCTGGCATGACGATTACAGGTGAAACAGTACCTACTCCTGCTGCGGGTACAGAATCCTATATCGGCGCTGTGATCTCCACTGATGACTGGACAGCTGGCTGGACTTACGGTTTGCATGCTGCAAACCGGGCACAGGCTTTGTGGTTTGAATAAGGCCATACGGTTTTAAGTGTTAAAAATAAAATGCTTAGGGTGTTCTTTGCTTGCAAAGACGCCCTTTCACTTAAGGTTAAGTCCAACAGCAAATAGGTTTCCGTGATGGTAATGAAAAGAAAATTATTGAGCTTAACAGTCTCTGCGATCGTGCTGAATACTGTGCTGGCTCCTGTCTCCCAGGCTCAGGAACAAAGTGTTGCTCCGACGACAATCACAGAGGTAGTCACACAAGGGCGATTACAATCTTCTGCTGATGAAATTGTGATGGAAAGGGAGCAGAGTTCCGTAGTCGCTGATTTTATTGATACTACTGCTATAACTCGAGTTGGTGATTCCAACGTTGCCACGGCTTTACGCCGTGTGCCGGGTGTCACTTTAATTGATGATAAATATGTCTTCGTGCGAGGTCTTGGAGAGCGTTATTCAACCTCTTTATTAAATGGGGCGCAAATACCTTCTCCTGATCTAACTCGCAACGTCATACCCCTGGATATTTTCCCGACGCAAATCGTTCGCTCAATTGCTGTTCAAAAAGGTTATGCTGCAGATATGCCGGCTTCATTTAGTGGTGGGCTAATTGATATTCGAACCACCAGTTTGCCGGATGGATTAGTCTATTCGTTTAATGTTGGGTCTACCTATAACACGGAATCAACGGGTCAAGCACTGGGCTACAGTGGCGGCGGAGATGATTGGCTGGGCACTGATGATGGAACCCGAGGTTTATCGCCCGCCTTGGAAAATGCTTTAAATTTTTACAGTGGTTCTTTTGATCCTTCCAATTTGCTGGCTGTGATTAATTCAAATGAGCCTGCTTCTGCTTTTACGCCTTATTCCGGGGCTCAGGCAGTTAACAGGGATTTAGCTTTGTTAATTAATCGAAATGTCGATGTCAGAGATGAATCCCGTGATCCAAACGTCAATTTTGATGCCAATGTAGGTAATAACTTTTTCTTCGATAATGGCTTTGAAATTGGCTTCCTGGCAGCAGGCGCCTATGGAAAAACGACATTAAGCCGGGAGAGGGTGGACAGATCTGTTGGTTTACCTAATGATCAGTTTAGTGAAACAAATGAAACGACTCAAAATGTCAATTTGACAGGGAATCTTAACCTGGGTTTAGCCTGGTATGATGAGCATAGTATCGAAACAACTTCGTTGTTGCTGCGTAATACTGATAATGATGCCTTTATTCGTGACTACTATACATCAAGCCGGCAGTTTTCTGATGGCATCGGCTTCAGAAATTATGGAACGCGTTATGAAGAGCGGGAACTAACGGTAAATCAGATTCACGGATCGCACCGCTTGGGTCAGACTACCAGAGATCTGTTAAATTTTGATGCCTTACCTGGACTTACTGATCTTACAGTGGACTGGTATTTTTCAGATTCCACTTCTGATACCAGTATTCCTAATGAGTCTACGGTAACTTATCAAACAACCATTGATGCTGTTGGAAACCAATTATCCCAGAGCATTCGACCAGGTACTAACACGGCAAACTTCCGCTTTACCGATCTGGAAGATCAGGTTGAGAGTTCTGGTATTAGCGCACTACTGCCAATTTATTTAAATAATGCTGTTCTGGAACTCAGCGGCGGTTATGAATATGCACGCAAAGTCAGGGAATTCCGTCAGCTTGAGTTCGCAATGGGTACACCGGATTCAACGCAAGCAGCAGGTTTCACTGGATTGCCGTCCACTATCCTGTCAGATGCTAATATACAAAATAGTGCCAATAACTTTATTTTTGACGTAGTAGGTAATAATGGCGAAAGTTATATAGCCGTAATTGATAACTCTGCTGCCTACGGGCAGTTAGATTATAACTGGGATGAAACCTGGCGTGTGACAGCAGGTATTCGTTGGGAAGACTATAAGCAGCTGGGTATCCCATGGAATCCTCTGCAATATAATGGCTGTCAGATTAGCTGTGACCCGGCTGTAATCAGAGATTCACTATTTACTGATGACGATTACTACCCCGCCCTGGCTGTTACTTACATGCGGCCTTATTTCTGGGCGGAGACTTTCCAGTTTCGTTTAGGTTATAGCGAAACGCTGGTACGTCCTGATTTGCGTGAAATCACACCATCCAGTTATTTTGATCCGATTACCGGTGCTATTGTCAGCGGAAACTCAGATGTCAGACCTGCTACTGTGAAAAATTATGATGCGCGTGCTGAGTGGTTTTTTGATAATGGTGATAATTTAACTTTGTCGCTGTTTTATAAAGATCTGGCTAATCCAATTGATTTCTTTGAGGCTGCAGCATTTGAAGAGGCCGTTGCGACTGAAATTCAAAATGCAGAAAGTGCTGAAGTCATGGGCTTGGAAGTTGAATTTAAAAAAGACCTCTGGGATGTGGCTGAGGTATTACAAGGCTTTTTCCTTCAGGGTAACCTGACGTTTCTGGATTCGGAACTGGTTGCCGGTCCAAATGCTGATGCGCCAACAAATCCTGTGCGTGAATTAGCGGGTGCTTCCGATGCCCTGAATCTGCAATTAGGCTGGGATGATGATAGCGGCAGACACTCTGCGAGCCTTATCTATAATGTGAATGGCGAAAGATTGTTTTATGCAGGTCGCAACTCGGCGCCTGATGCTTTTGAGCAACCGTTTCATTCGCTGGATTTAAGTTACTTCTTTTTTCCAACTGATAATTGGACTTTCAGACTGCGGGTTCAGAATATGCTGGATGAAGAGGTAACGGTAGAAAGGCAGGGAATAGAAGTTTTTAACCAAAAACCTGGAACAAATCTCAGACTGGATATTAGATGGCGCTATTAAAATTCAGTTCGCTAGTCATGACTGTAGAGGCCCCGCATTTGCGGGGTTTTTACTTATTCTCAGCTGAATAAATCTTAGTTTGATGGATGGGCCTGACATCGGTACAAACATTGATGTTTATTGAATTAGCAGTAAACTGTGTTGCTATACCCTCATTCTCCCAAAGCGTGATTATAGAATTCCATAATGCTTAATGATTCCCGTACATCGTCTTTACTACCCTACGAGTTTGCACGTGTTAATCGTGTGTTAATTCGCCCCGAAGCTGATGAACTTGTCCATACAGCAGCTATTGATAATTGGGTCATAAATGAGATAACACGTTGTAATAAAAAGAATTTATCAATGGTTGAGCTTGCTGATGCAGAGTTTGACCAGCTCTTAAGTCGGCTCTATCAGAATCAGCAATCCTCATCTGAAGTTGTGATGGCCGGGATTAAGGACTTTGTTGACCTGGAAGAGGCTGCGGCTGCGCTGGAAGAATCTGCAGATTTGCTGGATTCAGCCGATGATGCCCCAATTATACGTTTGCTTAATGCTATTCTCGCTGAAGCGCTAAAAGAGCAGGCTTCTGACATACATATTGAACCCTATGAAAAACAGGCCGTAGTGAGATTCCGTCTAGATGGCGTCCTGCGCCCCGTATTGACACCCTCTGTACAAATCGCGCCTTTACTAATCTCACGTATCAAGGTTATGTCACGACTGGATATTGCCGAAAAACGGCTTCCACAGGATGGGCGAATGGCGGTGAAACTGGGCGGACGAAGCATAGATTTAAGGATTTCCACGATGCCTTCGAGTTATGGAGAGCGTGTCGTTATGCGTCTCCTGGATAAAGATGCGGGGAATATGCAGACTGATGATCTGGGTATGCCAGAGGACACAAAAGTCAGGCTCGAAGAGCTCATACAGAGGCCACATGGCATTATTCTGGTCACCGGGCCTACCGGTTCAGGTAAAACCACAACTCTGTATGCAGCCTTGCAGCAAATGAATCGTCAGGAACGCAATATCATGACTGTTGAAGATCCGGTTGAATATGACTTGCCAGGGATAAGTCAGACACAAATTAACATGCGCGCAGGCATGACCTTTGCCAAGGGCTTACGGGCTATCCTGCGGCAGGATCCTGATGTCATTCTGATTGGTGAAATTCGCGACAGGGAAACTGCTGAAATTGCTACCCAGGCGAGTTTGACCGGTCATTTAGTGCTGTCGACTTTGCATACTAATACGGCTGCCGGCGCCATCACCCGTTTGCAGGATATTGGTATAGACAACTTTCTACTGGCATCAACGATCAGGGGCATCGTCGCGCAACGCTTGTTACGAAAACTTTGTGAACACTGTCGTATTGCGGTTGGCTGCGATGAATTTCAAAGCAACCTGCTGGGCATAAAAGCAGGTGACACCATCTATCAGGCCAATGGTTGCCAGCAATGTAACAATACAGGCTTTCACGGCAGACAGGCCTTGTTTGAGTTGGTTGTTATTGATACCGAATTACAAACGCTTATCCATGATGAGGCCGGAGAGCCGCTACTGGAAAAAGCTGTACGCAGTAAAACGCCAAGTATCCGGGAAGCCGGGTTCGAACAAGTCAAACTCGGTAAGACAACCATAGAAGAAGTGCTGCGAGTAACTTCGCTGTAGGAGAATCAGATGCCGGCCTTCGACTACTCTGCATACAACGCTTCGGGCAAACAGGTCAGCGGTATTATTGAAGCTGATTCTGACCGTCAGGCGAGGCGCATGCTGAAAGATAAAAAATTACTGCCACTGCTTATTAATGAAATCAATACCACTGAAAATAAGCTGAGTAAAAAATTTCGTCATGCTGGTTCCAGGCTAGGTACGTTTGACCTGTCACTTTTATTAAGGCAGCTGGCAATTCTAATTCAGTCAGGGCTTCCGGTTGAGGAAGCCATGAAAATGACCATCGAGCAGGCGGAATCAGTGAAACAAGCCAGGGTTATGCAAAGCTGGCGCAGTGAGATCGTTGAAGGGCGGAGTTTTTCTGATGCTTTACGGCGCTGTCCATACCGTATTCCAGACAGTGTTATTGCCGGTGTCGGTGTTGGTGAAGAAAGTGGCCACTTGCATGAAATTCTTTTACGTCTGGCAGACGAGTTGGAAATTGATGAAGAGAATCGAAAAACCGTTTCCCGGGCATTGATTTATCCGCTTATGCTTATCGCCACGTCCATTGCAGTTGTGACCGTGATGATGCTATGGGTAGTGCCAAAAATTACGGTAATTTTTGCATCATCAAATCGTGAGCTGCCGTTTATCACTAAAGTGATTGTCAATCTTAGTGAGTTTACCCAAAGCTATGGGCTGTATATTTTTCTTTTTTTGGTCATGGTTTTCATCGTTTTTCAGCAAGCATTAAGAAATCCGCAGACTAAAGAACGCTGGCATGCATTTTTATTAAGCTTGCCGGGCCTTGGAGCATGGCTGCGTATGTCAAATATTGCTGACTGGTCACGAAGTTTGAGTATCTTGTTAAGCAGCGGTGTGCCTGCTCTGGCGGCTTTAAAAATCGCATCGTCGACGATGAACAATTTACATCTGCGTAAAAAAATGGAAGCGGTAACCGAAAGTATGCGCAAGGGTAGTAGTTTACAAAAAGCACTTGTCGAAAATGAATTGGGAAGTGGTTTTTTGAATCATATGGTTGGCAGCGGAGAAGCCTCCAGCCAGCTGGATCAAATGCTGTTAAGAGTTGCTGAGTATTATTCGCTGCGATTAAAAAATTCTGTAGAGATATTTTTAAAAATATTTAATCCCGTACTTATTATTTTAATGGGAATGATCATTCTATCTATTGTCGCAGCAGTCATGCTGCCGATTATGGATATGAACAACATGATTTAACCAATTACTCCGGAGAACAAAATGACTAAAAAAACACCGAATAAGCATAAAGGATTTACCTTGATTGAGATTATGGTCGTGGTCGCCGTTATCGCTTTATTGGGTGCCATGATCGGGCCTACACTCTTCAATAAAGTCCAGCAGGCAGAAGAAACGAGAGTGGCGCAGGATATTCGCGCCATAGAAAGCGCCTTGAAATTCTACCGCCTGGATAATTATCGTTATCCGACTCAGGCGCAAGGACTGGAAGCATTGTTGAGTCCGCCTTCCGGATCAGACAGGTGGAATGGCCCTTATCTAGAGGCCATGCCGGCAGACCCATGGGGTCAGATATATAGTTATGTCTACCCAAGTACGCACAATAAAGACTTTGATCTGTTTACATTGGGTGCAGACCAGCAGGAGGGCGGGGAAGGAGCAGATCAGGACTGGGGGAATTGGAATATTCAATAAGCTCAGATGATGACTGTTAAATCAAAACAGACTGGTTTTACCCTGATCGAGATAATGGTCGTGGTATTTATTATTGCGGTCATGGCTGGAGTGAGTTTTTTTGCCATCAATCAGGCCAGTGACCGACGCTATACGAGCCAGGCTGAAGACTTTTTAAGCTGGCTTGAGCAGTTATCCGATATGGCCATGCTGGAAGGCACTGCTTATGGAATAGCTTCTGATGAAGAGGGTTTCCAGGCCGTAGTATTTTATAACTACGGCTGGTATCGCGTCAGTACACCGGAACCTTTTCGTTTTAAGGATGAAGTTTCACTTTCTCTGTTGGCTAATCAGGGGGGGGATGCAATTTTAATCAACAAAGCCAGTGCCAGAATGGTTGCAGGTTCAGGCACCGTCATGCTTCCGGATATTATTATGTTGCCGGATGGTTATATGGAGCCGGATATGGATTTAGCCCTGGCTTTTGAAAATTTTTTACCACTGTTTAAGTATCATCAGAATGATGAAGGCATCAGTCTGATTCTGGAGCGCGGACTCAGATGAGAAGGAATTGCGTCCAACATGGCTTTACTCTGATTGAAGTGGTTGTTGCCTTAACCATACTCGCCTGGGTGCTTGGTAGTGTGCTTTTCCTGGTATCCCAATACGCTGATGAAAGACTGATGATGCGAGAACGCTTTTATGAAAACCAGGTGGCATGGAATCAGCTGCTGGATAATTATCAGAAATCCAGAGGCTGGGTTTTTGAAAATGGAAGTGCACAGATAGAACTTGAAGGCAGTGAAACCCAGGGAGGGCAGAACTGGATTTGGCAATTGAACATTGAGCCGGCGATGGGTAAAGACTTATTTCGCTATCAAACGCGTGTAAGTTCGGAATTCGACCCGGATAGCCAAAGTGTACTGACTATCTATTTATTGAATGCACAAGGGGTGCAGGACGAAGCAGCACCATGAAAATGAACAAGGTACATGGCTTTACCTTACTCGAAACAATGGTCTCTTTGTTTCTACTTGCTGTTATGTCAGTTATGGCCTATCAGGCGATTGAAACGGTATTAAACGCTAATCAACGTTCTCGTGAAGAACTGGGCGATGAAATGGACTTACAACTTGCCTGGCAGGTAATGGCAAATGATTTCCTGCATATGCGGGCAAGATCTTATGCCGATGGCTTTGGCGGTATTGAAGCTGCCTACCAAACCGGCACCAGTGATATTTTGTTAAGTTTTACCCGTGGTGGCGGAGCCTTACTTGAATCAAATCCGACAGGTCTGACCAGAGTACAGTATAGTCTGGATGATGAAGGTCGACTGTTACGCACAGTATGGCCGGTTTTTATATCTGCAAGGGATTCTGACGGACAACAAAGAGTATTACTGCGTGGTGTAAAACAGATCGATTTCAATCACCTTAGTGAATTGAGTTTTTATTCGCTTGACTGGCCGCCTATTGATGCTGAAATTGAAGCCAGTTTATTGAGTTTGCCGCTGATGGTTGAAATCAGCATTGAGCTTGAGAATGGCGAACTCAGCAGCCGGCTGATGCCAGGGGTGGAAAATAATGGCTGAAAAGAGCAAGCAAGCCAAACAGGAAGGTGTGGCATTACTGGCTGCGCTTATTTTTATGCTGGCCCTTGTATTAACACTGGGTAATATTTTTTATGCTCACCAGCTTGATGTCGGGCGATTAACCAAGAGCCTGCATAGTGATCAGGCCTTATTGCTGGCGCTGAGTGCAGAGAATTGGGCGCAACAATTACTTTCTACTGATCAGGACGACAGGGAAGTGGACAGCCTCGAGGAAAACTGGGCACTGGCAGTGCCAGTCCTGCCGGTTGAAGGAGGCTTTTTAAGAGGTTGCCTGCAAGACTTGCAGGGCAGGGTGAATCTGAGTTCATTTGCTTCATACGATGGCGAACGACTGCGTGCAGAAATGGAGAATCAGGCGAATGGTTTGGCAAGACTCTGGCTTGGGTTATTGCGCGCGAGTGACTTACCCTTCAATGAAGCTTCGGTGGCTACTATTATCGATTGGGTAGATAGTGATAATGAGCTTGTCAGTGAATGGGGTGCTGAACAACAGAATTATGAATTTAACAGGGAGCTGCTAATGGTGGCTAATTCAGCGCTCACGGATGTAGAAGAATTAGCAATCATGCGGGGCTATGGTTCTACAACAGTAAGCTTATTAAAACCATGGATTTCGGCCTTGCCCAGGAGCACTACAATTAATCTTAATACGGCACCTGAACAGATATTACTGGCAATGGGAGGGGAATTTCCCCGGGTATTTACTGAACTGGTGCTAAGGCAAAGGCCATTTTACAGTCTCAGTGATTTCCATGAGAAACTCAGCGTAGCCTTGGATATGGACTTACAGGAAGTTGAAGCTTTATGGTCGCCGGATTTTGTGGGCATCACCTCAGATTATTTCAGGCTGCAGTTGGAAGTTAGCCTGGGTGAATCCAGGTTACGCATAGACAGTATACTGGGACGATATGAAAGGAATGAGCCGGTTATCATTGCCAGAACAATATCAACGGTACCGGCAATATTAAACGTACCGGAGAATGACAGGGCTAATGAAAATTTTGTGCAGACAGGCTTCTGCGAACAAGAAGAATCAAGCTAATGAAATGTCATATTGATGATCTGACAACGCAAATACATGAGTCTAGCGCGACACAAGGATCCTGTCTGTGGGTCCCGTCCTGCATGCTTGTCGTGCATCAGGTTCCCAAGCCCAATGCACCAAAGCGCAAATGGCCTGCCCTGATTCCCTGGATACTTGAGGAAAAGTTACTGCAGAAACCAGAGGATTTACATTTTGTTATTGCAGGGAAGAATCAAGACAGGCTGAGCATCCTGGTAACGGCAAAAAGTCAGATGCAGGAATGGCAGCAACAGGCTGCGGCAAGCGGAATCAAGAATTATGTATTAATCCCTGACTTCTTCGCCTTGCCCTGGCAAGCAGGCACTATCAGCATTGGGCATAGAGCAGATCAGATACTGGTCCGCTATGGTGAGTTCGATGGTTATTCCGCTGCTCCGGAATATGCCTGGCACATGCTGGATAACTTATTAAAAAACTCAAACGCTCAAACGAAACTGTCCCTGAGCTTGGCGAGCGAAGACCTTCCGCAGCGCTTTCAGGATAGAGTAGCAATCAGCAATCAGAATATGGATTGGAACAATGCCGGATATCCAATGAATGCTGATTTACTGCAAGGTGAATTCTCACTCACTACAGGCTCCGGTTCATACCTGCCCTGGTTATCTACGGCAGCATTATTAGTACTTTCCATTGCGCTGGGTCTGTTAACACTGAATCTGGAAAATGCTCGTCTGGAAAATGAAATAGCATCGCTACGTGAAGCTAACCGCACAGCTTTTTACAGCCTGTTTCCGGGGCTTAGCATTCGTTCAGGGGATATCAGAGCAACAGTGGAGCGTTTTATCTCGAATCGGTTCAGACAGCGTGAAAGTCTGCAAAGTGATGCCATGCTGGCCTTGACGACGATAGACAATGCCATGTCGGCCTGTAATTGCGACCTGCAGAGTCTGCAATGGAATTCCGCAGGACTGCAGCTCAGTCTTCCATTATCGGCAGCAGACAGTATTGAGCAATGGCATTTTGACGGATACTCCAAACAGGTTCGTGCTGAGGCCGACACAGGTTTATTGCTGACCTTATTCAAGGAAGGTCAGCAATGAGAACATTGAGGGATAAAATTGTTCATTCCTGGGGCACATTACAACACCGCGAAAAAGTTATTATTCTGGCAGGCTTTTCAGTGCTCGCAGCTACAGCAGTGTATCTGGTATTTGCCAGTGCATGGTCTGTTCGTACTACGCTTTTACAGGAAAAAACAGCATTGCTGGCCGAGCAAAACTGGATGCAGGAGCAGTCAACGCTGGCCGGACAGCTGCTGAATAATTGCCGTGACAACCAGATACTGGCCTTGGGTCAAAACGAGTTACTTGATTTGCTGGCCACGCGTAATCTCTTGCAGACAGGCACCATCAGCTCATCTGGTACAAGTTATTCTCTACAGGTAGAGAGTGCCGATGGAAACAATATATTACGCTTTATTCATCAAAGTGCCTGTCAGGGATTTATCCTGACCAGTGTCCAGATAGACAAAGCAGAGTCCTCAGACCATTATTCCGGGCAAGTGGAGTTTCGTCATGAAGGCTAGGCTAGTCCGGGTTAATCTCAATATTGTATTGCTGTTTTGCTGCCTGATTCTGACTGGATATATTCTATGGTCTTTTGTGTTTACCGGAGAACAAGGTGATGAGCCGGGAATACAATTAATCCAGGCATCACAATCCTCGGCAGATAGCTTAAGCTGGCGCTGGTTTGGCAGTACTTCAGGAAACCAGCAAGAGCTGGCTGAAGCAAGTGAAGCACAGGAGCAGCTGGCAGAAGCCAGTATAAACGCAGAGCTGGTGGGGGTGATGAGAACGCCGGCATTTGCTACTGCAACTATCAAGGTTAATGGCAGGCCGGAAAAAGTATTCAGTATCGGTGATGAACTGCAAAGCGGGGTAGAGTTGCTTAGTGTGAGTACTTCACGTGTTGTGCTTGATGAGCGCGGAAGACGCGTACAAATCACCATGCGCAGACCGCAGGATATGCCGCAAGCAATGCGAACTACAAGCACAGCAAACAGCAACAATACAACGGTAATACAACAGGGGTTTTCACTCGCGAACATGTTTGAAGCCGTGCCTGTGCAACTGGAGAATGCCGGCACGGGATTTAAACTGGATGGCATTTCTGAGGAAATGTTATCGATGACAGAAATTGAAGAAGGGGATGTGGTCGTTCAGGTCGGATCCAGCACTATCGACGAATTAATGGCAAACCCGGGACAATGGATGAATTATTCAAGCGAAACTACGCTTCCAGTGACCGTCATGAGAAATGGCCAGGAAACAACAATATTTGTGAATGCTTCCAGCTTGTCCGCAAGAATCCTACCTAATTTAACCAGTGAGTTGATGCAATAAATGAAACGATCTTTTAGTAAAACCTTGATGTTGAGAGCCGTGTTCGCTATTTCCATCGTGGCGGCTGCGCCCTCTTATGGCCAGGAGCAGGCCAGCATTAATTTTCGCGATGCGGATATTAATACGCTGATCGAGAGCGTTGCAGAAATCACCGGCAGGTCTTTTGTAGTAGACCCCAGAGTACGCGGCAACGTGACGATTATTGCTCCCAATACTATCGATGCCGATATGCTCTATCAGGCTTTCCTGTCTGCATTACAGGTGCAGGGTTTTCAGGCGGTTGATGATGGCGCCGTGGTGCGAATTGTTCCCTTTAATCAGGCCTTCGGAGTAATGGGCGGCGGTGACAATGAAATCGAAACTCGCTTGATAAAGGTACAGTATGTAGATGCTCAGGGACTGGCCCCGGTCATCAGACAGGTGATAAGTACCAACGCAAGAATTCAGGCCTTTGCTGAAAGTAATTATCTGGTGGTTTCAGATATTCGTTCCAATATCGAGGCGGTTGTACGCATGGTTGAACAGATGGACCAACCTGCCGAAGCCGAAATTGAAGTTATCAATCTGGAGTTTATATCAGCCGGAGAGGCTGTTTATATCGTTGAGGAATTGCAACAAATACAAGAACAAGGATTATCTATTGTGGAAGATAGCCTCAATAACCGCGTGATTATTTCCGGGCCAGCGACCCTGCGTACCGCTTTCAGAAATATGCTGCGGTCTTTGGATGTACAGAATCAGCGCGAGTCAGGTGTGGCGGTAATCAATCTGAATTATGCCAAGGCGACTAATTTAAAACCGATATTGGACAGCATGATGCAATCCGAGACTTTCCTGAGATCAGCGGGTGAAAGCGATGCCGAAGGAAACACTTCTCAGGGAGCCTATCGTGTAGAAGTGGACGACTCAAATAATGCTTTGATTATTGCCGCATCCCCCAGCGTACTGCGTGAAATTCGCGGCGTTATCGGGCAACTGGATCTACGTAAACCACAAGTGCTGATTGAAGCGGTTATTGCAGAGGTTTCACGTGATCAGGCGCTAAGACTGAGTGCACAATTGATTTATGCGGATCAGCAGGCGGGCGGCTATCTGACGCAGTTTGATAATCTGCTGGCTACCATCATTGGCGTGGGAAGTGGCATCAGCGACCCTGATATTACCGCTAATGCGGCCCTGCAACAGGTGCAGGGAGCTGTTATTGGTGGCGGTAATTTTGACGCCAATGAGGGCAGTGGTTTTGGCCTGTTAATTCAGGCTCTGCAAACTGATACGAGTACCCGCGTATTATCCACACCATCAATTGTGACGCTGGATAATGAGGAAGGTTATATCTCTGTTGGTAATGAAGTTCCCTTTATTACCGGCAGTTTTACATCTGCCAATAACAATGCCAGTAATCCTTTCCAAACCATTAATCGCGAAACAGTAGGAATAGAACTGACGGTTACCCCGCAGGTAAGTGAAGGGACCCTGGTGCGACTTACCATCCAACAAAAGTCATCCAGCTTGCTGGCCACACCTGCGCAATTGGGAACAGCAGATGTTGTAACTGCCGAAAGGGAAATTACCACTAATGTCCTGGTTGAAGACGGACAGTTTCTGATTTTGGGCGGACTCATGGATGATCAGTATGATAATTCTGAATCCAGAGTCCCCATATTGGGTAGCATGCCTTTGCTAGGACCCTTGTTCCGTTCAACCAGGAACGGAGAGGATCGAGGTGTACTGATGGTGTTTATCCGCCCGATCATTCTGCGTGATAGCCAGGGAGCGAGTGAATTATCCGCCAACCGCTTTAATTATCTGATTAGCAGGGATCTGGGTGCAGATGCCGGGAATGAGCCTACACAGTTTAGCGAAAGCCTGGAAGAAATAAGGACTCAGGAGCAACAAGAGTAAATAGAGTAAATGAATAGAGTAAAGAAGTTCAGCAGTAAGCAATTTGAACAATAAAATAATGTTTAGCTAACTATTAAAATTCTCCAAAAAAAACGCCACTCATAGAGTGGCGTTTTAGATTCTAGCTAAAAGAATAGTCTTAGTTGTTTACAAACTCAGGGTAGGCTTCAACGCCACACTCTGACAAGTCAACACCTTCGGCTTCTTCTTCCTCGCTGACCCGGATACCCATGATCATTTTGATCAGGAACCAGACAATCAGGCTGGCTCCGAATACCCAGACGAAGATAGTCAGTAATCCGATAAGTTGACCGCTAACACTGGCACCGCCAGTTACGCAGACAGCCATGACACCGAAGATACCAACCACCCCATGAACAGACAGAGCACCGACTGGATCATCGATTTTCAGTTTATCAAAGGAAATGATGCTAAAGACCACAAGGACACCGCCGATAAAGCCTACTATTGTTGAAGCCAGTGGGCCCGGAGACGCCGGGTCAGCAGTAATAGCAACCAGACCGGCCAATGCTCCATTAAGAACCATGGTCAGATCAGCTTTACCAAACAGGATGCGTGCCATGATCAGCGCGCCAATCAAACCACCAGCTGCGGCAGCATTGGTATTCAAAAATACGTTTGCTACTTCGTTGGCTACACCGATACCACCCAGTTTCAGCGTTGAACCGCCGTTAAAACCGAACCAGCCCATCCAGAGTATAAAAGTACCCAGAGTGGCCAGAGGCATATTGGCGCCTGGTATTGGCTTAACAGAGCCGTCTGCAGCGTATTTACCTTTACGTGGTCCCAGCAAGAGTACTCCAGCCAGAGCTGCAGCAGCTCCTGCTAAATGCACAATCCCAGATCCGGCGTAATCGCTGTAATTCAGCTCAAACATGCCAAATACAGATGCACCACCCCAGGTCCAGCTACCTTCCATCGGGTAGATTAAACCTGTCATGACAACCGCAAATGCAAGGAAGGCCCAAAGTTTCATGCGCTCAGCAACCGCTCCAGAGACAATCGACATTGCTGTTGCAACGAATACTACCTGGAAGAAGAAGTCAGATGCGCCTGAATAATCACTCATGTCAGCAAAACCAGCTTCAGCAGATGATGCCAGTACAGCAGCAACAGCTTCATCATCCATTTCAGCAACTGTGGTGATGCCACTTAGGAAAACGCCGCCATCATACATAATGGCATAACCACATATCATATACATGGTGCATGCCACCGCAAACAAGGCGATGTTTTTGGTTAGAATTTCAGTTGTGTTTTTGGAACGAACCAGACCCGCTTCCAGCATTGCGAAGCCTGCTGCCATCCACATAACTAAGGCTCCAGTCACCAGGAAATAAAAGGTATCCATGGCGTACTGAAGTTCGAATATATAATTTAGATTACTTTCCATACTAAGCCCTCCTGAAAGCTTTGTATTACAGTGAGTTCAAATACTTAAATGGCTTCGTCACCGGATTCACCGGTTCGGATACGAATGGCTTGGGCAATATCTGTAACAAAGATTTTTCCATCGCCAATTTTGCCGGTATTCGCGGCTTTGGTAATGGTTTCAATTGTTTGATCCAGCGTACTGTCTGTAACTGCTACTTCAATTTTTAATTTGGGTAGAAAGTCCACGACATACTCTGCACCGCGATATAGCTCAGTGTGTCCTTTTTGACGACCAAAGCCTTTAACTTCAGTGACAGTGATCCCCTGAACACCGATTTCAGATAGGGCTTCCCTGACGTCATCAAGCTTGAAGGGCTTGATAATCGCATTTATCATTTTCATTAGATTCTCCTGCTCATGGTTTTAGCAGCTGTGTCAGTTTCGATTTTCAGACTGCTGAGAAACAAAGTTTTAATTAATAGCTCCTGGAAGCTGCGCAATAAGAAGAGCAATCCTCATGCCAACATTAAAAAATACATATAAAACAGTTAGATAACTGCTTTTCCAGTTCAGAAAGCAAAATTGCGAAAGTCATTCGCACCAGGTTGGTGCGGTTTTTATGGGATTTGAACTGTTTAGATTGAATTAATGCCCCGGTCTTCTGGTTTGCCAAATCAGTGGTGCCAGATGGAATGCATGTATCGCGGGCTTTAAAAGAGTAACAGCGCTTGTTATTCGATTGGTCTATACTTTATGCTCCATTTTGGAGCTGGTTTCCCCGCTTGAAAATCTGCTGCACAGCACAGCTGATGTCACAGGTTTGTTATGGAAACTGAAAAGTTTAGAAAAAAAGCTAAAAAATCAGAAAAAAAATGAAAAAGTCGCTGAAGGGGATAAACATGAGAGAACACATAAAGCCAGTTGTATTTGCACTGGGTCTTTGCCTATTACCTGGAGTCAGCATGGCTCAAGAGCTTGATGGCGCTGATACTGCCTGGATTATGACTTCAATAGCACTGGTTCTGTTTATGACGGTTCCCGGCCTGTCACTTTTCTATGGTGGTCTGGTCAGGGTAAGGAACGTACTTTCTGTACTCATGCAATGTTTTGCAATTACCTGTGTAGCCTCGGTGGTGTGGCTGGTTTGTGGTTACAGTCTGGCATTCGGGGAAGGTAATGCTTTTATTGGTGATTTCAGTAATGTCCTGTTTGCCAATATTCAGGAGGAAACAGTATCCGGTTCAATACCTGAATCAGTTTTTGCTTTATTCCAGATGACCTTTGCGATCATTACTCCGGCACTTATTTTTGGTGGCTTTGCAGAACGCGTCAAATTTGGCGCTGTCATGCTGTTTAGTATTTTGTGGTTGCTGCTGGTTTATGTGCCCGTCACACATTGGGTTTGGGGCGGTGGTTGGCTTGGAGCCATGGGCTTGCTGGATTTTGCAGGCGGCACGGTTGTGCATATCACTGCAGGGGTTGCAGCTTTGGTATGTGCCCTGACAATTGGTACCAGAAGTGGTTTTGGCAAAATTCCAATGGCACCTCACAATATGACCATGACAGTTACCGGTGCAGGAATGTTGTGGGTCGGATGGTTTGGCTTCAATGGTGGCAGTGCCCTGGCTGCAAATGGTGATGCCGGCATGGCAATGCTGGTCACGCATATATCTGCTGCGGCAGGGTCGATTTCATGGATGATGATGGAGAAATTCAAGTTTGGTAAACCTTCGGTATTGGGTATAGTCACTGGCATGGTTGCAGGCTTGGGTACAATAACGCCTGCCTCTGGTTTCGTAGGCCCTGGTGGAGCTTTGGTCATCGGTCTGTGTGCAGGTGCAGTTTGTTTCTTTGCCACACAATATATTAAACAGGTATTAAAAATTGACGATTCACTTGATGTTTTTCCAGTGCACGGAGTAGGTGGCATACTGGGTACTTTCTTTGCCGGGATATTTGCATCGGCAGGACTGGGTGCTTTTAGTGGTCAAGGTTACAGCGAGGGAATGACCATGGGCTCGCAGTTGAGCGTGCAATTGCTTGGCATTGTCAGCACTGTGGTCTATACGGCCCTGCTCACTTTTATCATTGTGAAGGTCGTCACTGCCATAACAGGCTTTCGTGTCAGCGAAGAAGATGAAACTTCAGGCCTTGACCTCATTCTGCATGATGAAAGGGGTTATGATTTATAGCCTGATTCCGGCAACTGAGGCGAATTAAAAAATGGGAGGCTACGGCTTCCCAATTTTTTGTTTACAATAAAAGCATGCATTTCAAATTACTCAAATTACTTGCCGATGGTAAGTTTCACTCTGGCGAAATTCTGGCAAATAAGTTGCAGATAAGCCGAACTGCTATCTGGAAAATGATACCCCGGATACAGGATCTTGGTCTGGAACTTCATTCAGTGAAAGGTAAAGGTTACCGCTTGTTTGAGCCGGTAAATTTACTGGACAAAAAAAATCTGCTTAAAAGTATTCCTGAACGCCTGGAGCATAAAATTCAGGGTATTCGGATATTTCCGACTATTGAGTCGACTTCAGGCTATGCCATGCAATTATTACAAAACAGGGAATTAGACCTAAAAGACCATAAAGTTTTTGTATGCCTTGCGGAACATCAAACAGCAGGCAAGGGAAGAAGAGGAAAAACCTGGGTAAGCCCCTTCGGTAATAATCTATACCTTAGCCTGGTTCGTGAATTTAACAGTGGGGTCAGCGAACTTGAAGGGCTGAGTCTGGTGGTAGGTTTAGCCGTCATCAGAGTATTACAAGCCAGGCAGATCCAGGGTCTGGGGATCAAGTGGCCGAATGACATACAGTGGCAGGGGAAGAAACTGGCCGGTATATTACTGGAGGTTTCAGGTGACCCTACCGGACTTTCGCAGGTAATAATTGGCCTGGGGTTAAATGTATGTGCAAATAAGGGTGCAATGCAGGAAGTCGATCAGCCATGGGTTGATTTAAAAACTATAGGTAAAGCGGTTCCTGACAGAAGCAGGCTTGCTGCCGAAATAATTACTGAAATTATAGATATGGTCGAAGAATTCGAAACCAGGGGCTTCGTGGCCTTTAAAGCGGAATGGGACAGAAGTGACGCTTTAAAACATCAGCAGGTTGAACTTAAAACCAGCAGCAATCAGCCTGCAGGTATAAAAGGTAAAGTGCTGGGGGTAAACGACCAGGGAGCTTTATTAATGCAGACAGCAGCAGGAATAGAGACCTTTCATGGTGGGGAAGTGTCTCCAAGACTGCTTCAGGCCAAGTCTGTAGTATGAAAATTCTGGAAATAGATGCAGGTAATACACGACTTAAATGGCGACTGCTGGAGCAAACACAGCAAAAAAAGGAAACTATAAAATCTGGTGCAGCGCTGGCAGTTGAAAAAAAAGCCATGCTTCCGGAAGAGTTTCAGCAGCAAATACATGCCCTGCATGTGGCAGATCCAGGTGCAATTGAAGTAGTAAGAGCTTCTAATGTCCGCGGAGCAACATTCGCTAAAGCCTTATCTGGATTTTGTGAAGAGCTTTTATCAGTGGCCGTAGATTTTGCCCTTGTCAGGCAGAATCATGCGGGATTACAAAACAGTTACCAGCTTCCGACTGCCTTGGGTGTGGACCGCTGGCTGGCGATGCTGGCAGCCTACAAGTCCAGTCAGCAGGCAGTCTGCGTGATTGATTGCGGCAGCGCTATGACAGTAGATCTGGTTTCTGCCAATGGCCTCCATGAAGGTGGTTTTATTGTTCCGGGTTTACAGCTTATGAAATTAAGTTTAGGTGAGCATACGGCAGAACTGGGTTATCGCCCGGAAGATGATTTTGCCTTAGAGCCGGGGAAAAGCACTGCCGAAGCTATTAATCATGGAATTTTAACAATGGTTCTGGGCATGCTGGAACATGTACACGACAAATGGGGTGCGGATAAAAACTGGTATCTATGTGGTGGTGACGCTGCCTTACTTGCTTCCTTTATTGACTGGCCCCATCAATTAATGCCGGAGCTGGTCATGGATGGTCTTGCTATTGCCTGTGGCAAACCGGGAGCAAGCACTGATTACTCATGAGAAATTTTGCCATCTGTCTGTTACTGCTGAACCTGCTTTATCTGTCCTGGAATCTGGGCTTTTTCCCGGGTTCTGATAGTGAAGATGAATCTATAATCCGAAATCCAAGGCAGGATGCGCCTCAGGCTCTGGTTTTGCTGAGTGAGCTGGATGAGCTTCAAGTTCTGGAAAGAGAAACAGTGCCTGCTGTCGCTATCACTCCTGAAGATATATCAGAATCTGCAACAGCAGGAATTACAGCCACCCAGATTGAAGGCTTGCCCAGCAGTTCAGGTAATGGAGTCAGTGCAGAGCTTGAACCGGCAATAATTGACGAAACACTGAACACTTGTCTGGCCTTCGGTGTTTTTGAGAATCTTGCCGACAGTAATGCAATGGTAGCTGAGCTAAGGCAGCAAGGCTTTCAGGCCAGGGTGCAATTGCAGGAACAAACAGATTCTGTCTACAGGGTCTATATGCCACCCTTCAGCTCAGATACTGCTGCCAGACAAACCCTGGCAAATTTACTGGAAAACGGCGTAGACAGCTTCCTGATTACTGAAGGAGATCTTGCCCAGGGGATTTCTCTGGGTGTGTTTTCGCAGCAGAGCACAGCGTTCAGGTTACAGGAAGAACTGGCTGCAGAAGGTTATGCCACCAATACTCAGGAAATTATCCGCAGTAATACTGAATTTTGGGTAGTCGTTCAGTCCGCTACAAATACTGCTATTGAAGCCCTGTGGATGGCTTTATTGAATGACCAGCCAGACCTAAAACAATCAGAAAATCTCTGTGAAATCATTGCACCTGAGGTCTAATTCCCATAGAATGCCGCCTCTGTGTAAAAGAGAGCCAGAAAAAAGCTTGTCTGATGATCTTTTTGGAGGGGTTCCCGAGCGGTCAAAGGGATCAGACTGTAAATCTGACGCGTAAGCTTCGGTGGTTCAAATCCACCCCCCTCCACCAATCAGATTGAGGGAAGCTGGGTGATCCGGGCGGTGCTTAAGCGTAGGGCGAAATCAGAAAACAGTGGACCAGGGATGTACTAACTAAGGTTAATAGTTCCTGGTCCTCTGTTTTTTGCATGTGAGCCTTATTGAGGCGTTGTGAAGGTTGATTTTGTGGGGGGAGTTCGTAGTCTGTCGCAGAATTAGTGGGGAGTTAAAGCGGGTATAGTTCAATGGTAGAACTCCAGCCTTCCAAGCTGATCATGCGGGTTCGATTCCCGCTACCCGCTCCAGAGTCGAGTTTAAGGTTGCTTGGTCTAGTACTGAACCAGCCTTTAACAGGATGATGTGAGTAGATCGTTGGGAGAGCTCGCATAGCTCAGGTGGTAGAGCGCATCATTGGTAATGATGAGGCCCCCAGTTCGACTCTGGGTGTGAGCACCATCTCTTGATCATAGGCTTGAACATAGAGTTTGAGAAAGCAAAATTACATAACATTAATAGTTAATAAATAAAGTTATCAGTCGGAGGCATATTCGATGGCAAAGGAAAAGTTTGAAAGAAATAAGACCCACGTTAACGTGGGTACTATTGGTCACGTCGACCATGGTAAAACTACACTTACAGCTGCACTGACTCGTGTCTGCGCAGAAACCTGGGGTGGTACAGCGGTAGCCTTCGATGGTATCGATAATGCTCCTGAAGAAAGAGAGCGTGGTATTACTATCGCAACATCTCACGTGGAGTATGACTCCCCGAACCGCCATTATGCGCACGTTGACTGCCCAGGCCATGCTGACTATGTGAAAAACATGATCACTGGTGCTGCACAGATGGATGGCGCGATCCTGGTTTGTTCAGCGGCTGATGGTCCCATGCCCCAGACTCGTGAACACATTCTATTATCACGTCAGGTAGGTGTGCCTTATATCGTGGTTTTTATGAATAAAGCCGATATGGTAGATGATGATGAGCTGCTGGAACTGGTAGAAATGGAAATTCGCGAACTCCTGGATCAGTATGAATTTCCAGGTGACGACACGCCAATCATTATTGGATCTGCATTAAAAGCCCTGGAAGGTGATACTTCTGATATAGGTATGCCAGCTGTTAAAAAACTGGTTGAAACACTGGATTCATACATTCCTGATCCGGTACGTGATATCGAGAAGCCATTCCTGATGCCTATTGAGGATGTATTCTCAATTTCCGGTCGTGGTACTGTTGTTACAGGCCGTATCGCCCGAGGTATTGTTAAGGTAGGTGAAGAATTACAAATTGTTGGTATTCGGGATACGCAGACTACTACCTGTACGGGTGTAGAGATGTTCCGTAAATTACTTGATGAAGGTCGTGCCGGTGAAAACGTTGGTATTCTGTTACGTGGTACTAAACGTGAAGATGTTGAACGTGGTCAGGTACTTGCCAAACCAGGATCAATCACACCGCATACCAAATTTGAAGGTGAAGTCTACGTTCTTTCCAAAGATGAAGGTGGTCGTCATACACCTTTCTTCAAAGGTTATCGTCCACAGTTCTATTTTGAAACCACTGATGTAACTGGTGCAGTTGAACTACCAGAAGGTGTAGAAATGGTAATGCCTGGTGATAATGTCAAGATGGAGGTCGAGCTTATCGCCCCTATCGCGATGGAAGAAGGTCAGCGTTTTGCTGTTCGTGAAGGTGGACGAACAGTTGGAGCTGGTGTAGTCGCTAAAATCATCAAATAATAGCTTTCTTTAAAGCTTTTAAATTAAGCCGAGGCCACTGAAACAGTCGTCTCGGCTTAATTGTCTTATGAAAAAAAGTGTAAGCAGTTTGATGCGAATATAGGCCAGTAGCTCAATTGGCAGAGCGACGGTCTCCAAAACCGTAGGTTGGGGGTTCGATTCCCTCCTGGCCTGCCATTAAATGAAAGTTAAAGTCAGTAAAAAATGAACGATAAAGCAGGAAAAGCAGCTAAATTAAAAACCCAGAGTGGCAAGGAAGGCAGTCTGGATCTGGTGCTTTGGTTTGTCGTGGTAGTTCTTGTAGCAGCAGGGGTATATGGCAATAGTTATTTTGCCGCAGAGTCCATGTTATACAGGGTTATTGGTTTACTGATTCTGGCTGGTATAGCAGGTTGGATTGCAGCTATGACTGTCAAAGGTAAAGCTTTTGTCAGTTTATGTCTGGAAGCCAGGACCGAAATTCGCAAAGTAGTATGGCCAACCAGGTCAGAGACCACGCAAACAACATTAATTGTGGTAGTGGTTGTAATGATAGTCGCTTTAATTTTATGGGCACTTGATTCTCTGCTTAGTTGGGTAATCACTTTTATAATTGGTTAGGAAATAGATAAGAATGTCGGCTTCTGAAAATGGTAAGCGTTGGTATGTCATACATGCTTATTCAGGTTATGAGCGTAAAGTGAAACTAGCGCTGGAAGAAAGAATTGCCTTGTCCGGTTTTGCGGATCTTTTTGGTGATGTGCTGGTGCCGACCGAAGAAGTGTTGGAAATGCGTAGTGGGCAAAAGCGCAAAAGTGAGCGCAAGTTTTTCCCAGGTTATGTGTTAATTAATATGGTGTTAAATGATGACACCTGGCATCTGGTGAAAAATACGCCTCGTGTCATGGGTTTTATTGGCGGCAAAGCAGATAAACCAGCTCCTATCACCCAGCGTGAAGTGAATGAGATTGTCAATCGGCTGGAAGAATCAGTTGATAAGCCCACGCACAAAACGATTTACGAACCTGGCGAAATGGTTCGCGTTACTGATGGGCCTTTCAATGACTTCACCGGTACAGTCGAAGAAGTTAATTATGAAAAGAGTCGGGTAAGAGTGGCGGTATTAATCTTTGGTCGCTCTACTCCGGTCGAGTTGGAGTTTTCTCAAGTAGAAAAAGGTTGAAACTATTGCGCTTGCTATAACTTCGTTAAAATCAGAGTTTCACAAAGTTACTTACTGTTAAGTAAGCTCCTTTATAAAATACTGATTTTGCTTCGTTCTAGCTTCGCTTATAACGTTTCAATATGATCCGAGAAAGTCGGATTAAAAAGTGAATTTGGTGGAAGCATTCTTGTAGAAAGCTTCTTAAGTAAAAAAGTCGCTGTTCTATTAAGTATCAGCGCCAGGGTAGTCGCAAGACGGTGACCCAAAGGAGTATATATTATGGCTAAAAAAGTACTGGCTTATATCAAACTGCAGGTTGCTGCAGGCAAAGCCAATCCAAGTCCGCCTGTTGGTCCGGCTCTCGGTCAGCACGGCGTCAATATCATGGATTTTTGTAAGGCCTTTAACGCAGAAACGCAAAGTCTCGAACCAGGCCTTCCGACTCCGGTAGTGATTACTGTCTACGCTGACAGAAGTTTCACCTTTATCACCAAAACCCCGCCAGCCGCAGTTTTACTGCAAAAAGCGGCCGGGCTTAAGAAAGGTAGCGGTCGTCCCAATACTGAAAAAGTGGGCAAAGTGACTCGTGCGCAGCTTGAAGAAATAGCAACCCTTAAGATGCCTGATCTGACAGCTGCTGATATGGATGCTGCAGTACGTACTCTGGCAGGTAGCGCCAGAAGTGCCGGTATTGAAACTGAAGGGGTTGAGTAATGGCTAAATTAACTAAAAAAGCAAAACTGATTGCTGAGAAGCTGGAAGCCGGCAAAATTTATCCAATAGAAGATGCTGTTGCTTTAATAGCTCAGTTTGCGACTTCTAAATTTAAAGAATCAATAGATGTCAGTATCAATCTGGGTGTTGATCCGCGTAAATCTGACCAGGCTGTCAGAGGCGCAACAACATTGCCGCATGGTACTGGAAAAGATGTGCGTGTTGCTGTTTTTGCTCAGGGTGAAAATGCTGAGAAGGCGAAAGCTGCAGGCGCTGATCTGGTTGGCTTTGAAGATCTGGCCGAAAGTATCAAGGGTGGAGTTCTGGATTTTGACGTGGTCATTGCCAGTCCTGATGCGATGCGTATCGTTGGTCAGCTCGGTACCATATTGGGCCCTCGTGGCCTGATGCCTAACCCGAAAGTGGGCACGGTGACTCCAGATGTGGAAGGTGCAGTCAGAAATGCCAAATCCGGCCAGGTGCGTTATCGCACTGATAAAAACGGCATTATTCATGGTGGCATTGGCAAAACTGATTTTGAGGCCAGTGCTGTTAAAGGTAATTTGGAAGCCTTGCTGATTGATCTTAAGAAAGCCAAACCTTCTTCAGCGAAAGGTAATTATGTGAAGAAGATAGTCCTGTCTTCAACTATGGGGCCAGGAATCCAGATAGACCAATCTTCTCTGGAGTTTTAACAGATATAGTTGCGAAATAAAGAATCAAGGCACTTCTGAATAATTATTCAGAAGTGCTGAAAAGACTTTGGGGTGTTGAGTTTTTAATGAACTCAGTGCTGTCAAAGACCGCAGGTGTGAAGGGATGTTGAAGTTTTGTCCCTGAGCTTAATGTCCTGCGCAGATGGTGGAACCCGGTTCAATGCAGGTTATTGAACGATTCACCGAACAAGAGCCTGTTTTTACTCAAGTGAAAGCAGGGAGTTGGAATCGGTTTACCGATTTCTTAACTGGTTGTCGACTTAATAGTGTTACGAGCGAAACCGGTACCAGGCAAAAAGCTGTGAGAAAGCGGAGTTTACACATCAGTAAATGAGCATTAGAAACAGTTTTTTAACGACGTACTGGTGAGCACAGTAGCTATAGCGATAATCAATACTTAGGAGTATTAGAGTGGCTATTCGTATAGAAGACAAAAGGCAGATAGTTGCCGAAGTCAACGAAGCTGCTAAGGGTGCTTTATCTGCAGTACTTGCCGATTATCGGGGAGTAACTGTCAGCGAACTTACTGATCTGCGTAAATTAGCGCGCGATAACAAGGTCTATCTGCGAGTTGTCAGAAACACTTTGTTGAAGCGTGCTTTTCAAGGTACTGACTTTGAGTGCCTGAACGAAGCTTTGGTAGGTCCGACAATATTAGCTTTTTCTCAGGAAGATCCAGGTGCCGCAGCGCGTGTACTAAAGGATTTTGCGAAGAATAATGATGATTTTGATGTTAAAGCCCTTGCTGTTGGTGGAAACCTGCTGTCTGCAGACCAGATCGATATTTTGGCATCACTGCCTACTTACGATCAGGCTATCGCAACCTTAATGAGTGTGATATTGGCGCCGGTAACTAAATTGGTCAGAACAGTGAATGAGGTGCCTACCAAGGTCACCCGTGTAGTAGCGGCTGTTCGGGATCAGAAACAGGAAGCAGCGTAATAGCGTTCGGAGTAGAACATTAAGTTGTTTTGTCCGGTAAAGTAAAAATTTAAACAGGGTTCTCTGAGGGCTGATTTAAAAAGCATCTCACGGACCTTAACTGTAATTTTATAAGGAGAGCATTATGTCTCTATCAAAAGAAGAAATTTTAGAAGGTATTGCTGAACTGTCAGTCATGGAAGTAGTCGAACTAGTTTCAGCTATGGAAGAAAAATTTGGTGTATCTGCTGCGGCTGCTGTCGCTGTTGCTGCTCCTGCGGCTGCTGGTGGTGATGCTGGTGCGGCTGAAGAGAAAGATGAGTTTGACGTTATGCTTACTTCTTCTGGTGAGAAGAAAGTTAATGTTATTAAAGCTGTGCGTGGAATTACCGGTCTTGGCCTGAAAGAAGCTAAAGACCTGGTTGATGGTGCACCATCTGCAATTAAAGAAGGTGTAAGCAAGACTGAAGCTGAAGACTTCAAAAAGCAGCTTGAAGAAGCTGGCGCAACAGTCGAGCTTAAATAAATCAGCTGCTTAAGTTGATTTTAAAGGTGGAAGCCCTTTGTGTTATCAATGGGCTTTCACCTTTATGCGCTTTCAGAGTGTATTAACTATTTAAGTGGTTAGTGCACTGAAGAGCGTCATAGGGAATGCTGGGGTTACTTTTTGGATATCTTGAGTGATTAAGTAATTAAAAGTAACAAGATTCAGAAAATACGCTGATTAGGGACCACTGATGGCATATTCATATACTGAGAAAAAACGAATCCGTAAAGACTTTAGCAAACTGCAAAGTGTTATGGATATTCCTTATCTTCTGGCTATCCAGATTGATTCGTATAAGCAGTTTACTCAAACGACTACCCCTCCGGAAGAACGCCTGGATCAAGGTTTGCATGCGGCATTCAAATCAGTATTTCCGATAATTTCCTATTCGGGCAAAGCCCTGTTGGAATATGTGAGTTACCGTCTTGGTAAGCCTGAGTTTGATGTTAGTGAGTGTATGTTGCGTGGTGCAACCTATGCTGTTTCTCTGCGTGTAAAAGTCCGTCTCATCATTTACGAAAAAGAATCTACTGCCAAAGTTATTAAAGATATCAAAGAGCAGGAAGTTTACATGGGTGAAATTCCGCTGATGACTGATAGCGGAACATTTGTCATTAATGGTACTGAGCGTGTGGTCGTTTCTCAGTTACACAGATCTCCTGGTGTGTTCTTTGACCATGATAAAGGTAAAACTCATAGTTCAGGAAAATTACTGTATTCAGCGCGTATTATTCCTTACCGTGGCTCCTGGTTGGATGTTGAATTTGATCCGAAAGATATGGTTTTTGTGCGAATTGACCGTAGAAGAAAGCTGCCTGCAACTATACTCTTAAAAGCGCTGGATTATACATCCCAGGACATCCTGGAGATGTTCTATGACAACAATAAATATTTCATAGGCAAGGATGGTGGAATTTCTATTGAGCTGGTGCCTTCACGTCTGCGTGGCGTAGTGCTGAATTTTGATGTCAAAATCAAACGCACGGTAATTGTGCCAGCCAGCTCCAGGATTACAGCTCGCCATATTCGCGAAATGGAAAACGCCAAACTAACCAAACTGGATGTTCCCTCTGAATTTCTGCTGGGTAATGCCCTGGCGACAGACATTATTGATAAAGAAACCGGTGAGGTTTTATTACCGTGTAATACAGAGGTTACGGAAGAAGTACTGGAAACCCTGGTTAATGCCGGTATTAAAGAATTTGAAACTATTTATACCAACGATCTGGACTGCGGACCATTTATTTCGGATACCCTGAAAACCGATCCAACCGATAACAGGCTGGAAGCACTGGTTGAAATATACCGAATGATGCGTCCGGGTGAGCCACCAACAAAAGAATCGGCAGAAAACCTGTTCTCTAATCTGTTTTTCTCTGAAGAGCGATATGATCTTTCTGTAGTTGGTCGTATGAAATTTAATCGTCGCCTGGGTAGAGAGGAATCAGAAGGTTCCAGTGTTCTCAGCAAAGAAGACATTGTAGACGTAATTAAAACGCTGGTTAATATCCGTAACGGTTATGGCAATGTTGATGATATTGACCATCTTGGTAACCGACGTATTCGTTCAGTCGGTGAAATGGCAGAGAATCAATTCCGGGTTGGTTTGGTTCGTGTTGAAAGAGCGGTTAAAGAACGTTTGTCCATGGCTGACAGTGAAGGCCTGATGCCGCAGGATATGATTAACGCTAAACCAGTTGCAGCGGCCATCAAGGAATTTTTTGGATCGAGTCAGTTGTCGCAGTTTATGGATCAGAATAACCCCTTGTCAGAGGTTACTCATAAGCGTCGTATATCTGCCTTGGGGCCAGGTGGACTTACCCGTGAACGTGCAGGTTTTGAAGTGCGTGATGTGCATCCGACTCATTACGGACGTGTATGCCCTATTGAGACTCCTGAAGGTCCGAATATTGGATTGATTAACTCACTGGCAACATATGCGCAAACCAATAAATATGGTTTTCTGGAAAGTCCGGTCAGAAAAGTTGTAGACGGCGTTGTAACTGACGAAATTGTGTATCTGTCAGCAATTGAAGAAAGTACCTATGCTATTGCACAGGCGAGTTCACCTTTAGATAAAAAAGGTAAATTTTCCGAAGAAATGGTATCGGTTCGTCACCAGAATGAATTTACTCTGGTTAACAAAAATCAAATTGATTTTATGGATGTCAGTCCGCAGCAGGTTGTATCAGTTGCTGCTTCCCTGATTCCATTTCTGGAACACGATGATGCTAACCGAGCCCTTATGGGTTCGAACATGCAGCGTCAGGCAGTGCCGACTCTTATTGCCCAGAAACCACTGGTTGGGACAGGCATGGAAAGATATGTGGCACGTGACTCCGGCGTATGTGTGGTATCCAGACGTGGTGGTGTCATAGATAGCGTTGATGCGGCCCGTATTATTGTACGTGTGAATGATGCTGAAACAGCTGCAGGTGAGGCCGGTGTTGATATCTATAATCTGACTAAATACACCCGCTCCAACCAGAATACCTGCATTAACCAACGTCCACTTGTGAAAGTTGGTGACTCGGTAGCAACTGGTGACATTCTTGCAGACGGTCCTTCCATTGATATGGGAGAACTGGCTCTGGGTCAGAATATGCGTATCGCGTTTATGCCCTGGAATGGTTATAACTTTGAGGATTCCATTCTGATTTCTGAGCGTGTGGTTAAAGAAGATCGCTTTACTTCGATTCACATACAGGAACTGACTTGTATAGCCAGAGACACGAAGTTAGGGTCTGAAGAAGTCACTGCTGATATTCCCAATGTTGGTGAAAGTGCCCTGAGCCGTCTGGATGAGTCTGGTGTGGTTCATATCGGTGCTGAAGTTAACGCCGGCGATATTCTGGTAGGCAAGGTAACTCCAAAAGGAGAAACCCAGTTAACCCCTGAAGAAAAACTATTACGTGCAATCTTTGGTGAAAAAGCCTCAGACGTTAAAGATACTTCCTTGCGTGTGCCCAGCTCAGTTAAAGGTACTGTTATCGACGTGCAGATTTTTACCCGCGATGGTCTGGAAAAAGATAAGCGAGCGCTGGAAATTGAAGAACTGCAGCTATCTAAAGTGCGCAAGGATATTGAAGATGAATATCGCATTGTAGAAGCGGCCACCTTCCAACGTTTGCGTAAAGCCCTGATCGGCAAGAAAGTCAGCGGTGGACCTAAACTCAAGAAAGGTGATGCACTTACAGCTGAATATCTTGATGGCCTCAATGCAGATGATTGGTTCAAATTGCGGCTGGTCGAAGATAAATTCAGCGAACAGCTGGAGAAGGCTGGAGTTCAACTAAAAGAGCGTCGTGAAGAACTTGACGAACGCTTTGAAGACAAGAAACGCAAACTGACTCAGGGCGACAATCTGGCACCTGGTGTGCTGAAAATAGTCAAAGTCTATTTGGCAATCAAACGCCGTATTCAACCGGGTGACAAAATGGCTGGTCGTCACGGTAACAAGGGTGTTATATCGGTAATTATGCCGGTAGAAGACATGCCTTATGATGAAAAGGGAAATCCTGTTGATATCGTGCTGAATCCGCTAGGTGTGCCATCGCGCATGAACGTAGGGCAGATTCTGGAAACTCATTTGGGTGCCGCGTCCAAGGGTCTTGGTGAAAAAATCAACGCCATGGTTGAGACGCAGCAAAAAATTTCCGATATCAGAAAGCTGCTGGATAAAATCTATAATGGCATTGGTAATGCACTGCGTCAGGAAGATCTGGATAGCTTGTCCGATACAGAGATTATGGAACTGGCTGGTAATCTCAAGGATGGCGTGCCTATGGCAACAACTGTTTTTGATGGCGCCAGTGAAGTTGAAATCAAGCAATTATTGACGCTTGCTGACATGAGCGATGATGGGCAAATGACCTTATATGATGGACGAACCGGTGATGCTTTCGATCGGAAAGTAACAGTGGGCATTATGTATATGTTGAAACTGAATCATTTGGTTGATGACAAGATGCATGCCCGTTCTACCGGTTCCTACTCGCTGGTTACCCAACAGCCGCTTGGTGGTAAAGCGCAGTTTGGTGGGCAGCGATTCGGTGAGATGGAGGTATGGGCACTTGAAGCTTATGGTGCCGCGTATACCCTGCAGGAAATGCTCACCGTGAAATCGGATGATGTGGCTGGTCGTACCAAGATGTATAAAAACATTGTTGATGGTGATCACCGTATGGAAGCTGGTATGCCTGAATCCTTTAATGTATTGGTTAAAGAGATTCGTTCATTGGGCATAGACATGGACCTTGAAAGCGACAACTAAAAGCAATTTTTCCTGCTTGTTAAATTAACAGCAGGTGGAGGAATAGAATGAGAGACCTATTAGGTTTATTGAAGTCACAATCTCAAGCAAAAGACTTTGATTCAATTCGAATTGGCTTGGCATCACCGCAATTAATTCGTTCCTGGTCTTTTGGGGAAGTCAAAAAACCCGAGACCATTAACTACAGAACTTTCAAGCCGGAAAGGGAAGGGCTTTTCTGTGCCAAAATTTTTGGTCCGGTTAAAGACTATGAATGCTTGTGCGGAAAATACAAACGTTTGAAACACAGGGGCGTAATCTGTGAAAAATGCGGCGTTGAAGTAGCATTGTCAAAAGTTCGTCGTGAGCGTATGGGGCACATTGAACTGGCCAGTCCGGTTGCCCATATCTGGTTTTTAAAATCCCTGCCTTCAAGAATAGGTTTGTTGCTCGATATGACACTGCGTGATATTGAACGCATCCTGTATTTTGAGTCTTTTGTGGTTACGGATCCAGGTATGACAACACTGGAACGTGGTCAGTTATTAAATGATGAACAGTATTATGAAGCTCTGGAAGAGTTTGGTGATGATTTCCAGGCCAAAATGGGTGCTGAAGCAGTCCAGGACCTCATGGCTGATATGGATGTTACAGAAGAAGCTAATGGCTTACGTGAAGAAATTCCGAACACCAACAGCGAAACCAAACTCAAAAAATTATCCAAACGGTTAAAACTGCTGGATGGTTTTATTAATTCAGGCAACAAACCCGAATGGATGGTCTTATCGGTACTGCCGGTACTGCCACCCGATCTACGTCCCTTGGTACCTCTGGACGGCGGGCGTTTTGCAACTTCTGACCTGAATGATTTATACCGTCGGGTTATTAACCGTAACAACCGCTTAAAACGTCTGCTCGATCTGAATGCGCCGGACATTATTGTGCGCAATGAAAAAAGGATGCTGCAGGAATCAGTTGACGCCTTACTGGATAATGGACGCAGAGGCAGAGCCATCACTGGTTCCAACAAGCGCCCATTGAAATCCCTGGCCGATATGATTAAAGGTAAACAGGGTCGTTTCCGTCAGAATCTGCTGGGTAAACGTGTAGATTACTCGGGTCGTTCTGTAATCGTGGTAGGCCCCACACTGAAACTGCATCAAGCAGGTCTGCCGAAAAAAATGGCACTGGAATTGTTCAAGCCTTTTATTCTGGGCAAGCTGATTCTTCGTGGTGCTGCCACGACGATTAAAGCCGCCAAGAAAATGGTGGAAAAAGAGACAGCTGAAGTCTGGGATATTCTTGCTGACGTTATTCGTGAGCATCCGATTTTACTTAACCGTGCACCAACCTTGCATAGATTAGGTATTCAGGCATTTGAGCCGGTACTGATTGAAGGTAAAGCCATTCAATTGCATCCACTGGTTTGTGCGGCCTACAACGCTGACTTCGATGGTGACCAGATGGCTGTGCATATTCCTCTGACTCTGGAAGCTCAGCTGGAAGCACGTTCCTTGATGATGTCTACCAACAATATACTTTCACCTGCTTCAGGTGAACCGATTATTGTTCCGTCTCAGGACGTGGTACTGGGTCTTTACTATATGACCCGGTCACGCATCAATGCCAAAGGTGAAGGCATGGTTTTCGCTGACACCAATGAAGTCATGAAAGCCTATAGTTCTAAAAATGCACATCTGCAGGCGCGTATAAAAGTTCGCCTTAAAGAAGTGTTGTTTGACGAAGCTGGGGAACGCCAGGAAAGCACTTCCATTGTTGATACAACAGTTGGTCGCGTACTCTTATTTGATATTGTTCCTGACGGAATGCCATTCTCGTTATTCAATCAGAAAATGGCCAAAAAGCAGATATCTCATGTTATTAATACCTGCTATCGAAATGTTGGTTTGAAAGAAACCGTCATTTTTGCCGATCAGCTGATGTATATGGGTTATAAATATTCAACTTATTCAGGTTCATCGATTGGTGTTAACGACTTTCAAATACCTGCTGAGAAAGCGACCTTGATTGGCAGAGCCGAAGCTGAAGTAGCGGAAATTGAATCACAGTTTTCTTCAGGTCTGGTAACACAGGGCGAGAAATACAACAAAGTCATCGATATCTGGTCACGTGCTAATGACCTGGTAGCCAAATCCATGATGGATGGTCTCTCCACGGAGATGGTTACCAATCGTGATGGTGAAGAGGAAGAACAGGAGTCGTTTAACTCTGTGTATATCTATGCTGACTCTGGTGCCAGGGGTTCCCCCGCACAGATACGTCAGCTAGCTGGTATGCGTGGATTGATGGCTAAACCTGATGGTTCCATTATTGAAACGCCGATTACGGCAAACTTCCGCGAAGGTCTGAACATCCTGCAGTACTTTATTTCTACGCATGGTGCTCGTAAAGGTCTGGCTGATACGGCATTGAAAACAGCTAACTCCGGTTACCTGACGCGTCGCTTGGTGGATATAAGTCAGGATCTGGTTATCAAGGAAGCCGATTGCGGCACTGTAACTGGTTTGATTATGAACCCGGTTATTGAAGGTGGAGACATCATTGCTCCTCTTGGTGAGCGCGTACTGGGTCGTGTAGTGGCACAGGATGTCGTCAATGGTGACGGCAAACTGGTTATTGCTGCAGGCACCATGATTGACGAGAAACTGATTGATAGCCTGGAAACCAACAGTATTGATGAAGTGATTGTACGTTCTGCTATTACCTGTGAGGCCGATCAAGGTATTTGCAGACTCTGCTATGGTCGTGATCTGGGTCGTGGTCATCTGGCTAATATCGGTGAAGCGGTCGGTGTTGTTGCAGCACAGTCGATCGGTGAGCCAGGTACACAGCTTACTATGCGTACTTTCCATATTGGTGGTGCAGCATCAAGAGCCACTGCAGCTGACAGCGTTCAGGTAAAAACTACCGGCACCATTCATCTGCATAACATGAAGACAGTGAAAAAAATCAGCGGTGAGCTGGTTGTAGTGAGTCGTTCCGGTGAGTTGATTGTGAATGATACACAGGGCCGGGAACGTGAGCGTTATAAATTACCTTATGGTGCCGTGATTAATGGTGAAGATAAATCAGAAGTGGAAATCGGCCAGGTTGTTGCCAGCTGGGATCCGCATACTCACCCGATTGTTGTAGAAGTTGCCGGTAAAGTCGGTTTTGGTGGAATGGAAGAAGGTTTGAGTGTGAGTCATCAGACTGATGAAATCACCGGCCTGTCGAGCATTTCGGTCATGGAGCCTGCTGAACGTCCTTCAGCCGGCAAGGATTTACGACCGGCAATTACTTTACTCGACGGCAAAGGAAAAGAACTCAACTTGCCAGGCACCAATGTCCCTGCGCATTATTTTCTGCCAGCAAAAGCCATTGTCGGTGTTGAAGATGGATCCAAGGTCAATATCGGTGACGTTATTGCGCGTATTCCTCAGGAAGGTTCGAAGACCCGTGATATTACCGGTGGTCTGCCACGTGTAGCTGACCTGTTTGAAGCACGCAAGCCAAAAGAGCCTGCAATTCTTGCTGAAATTTCCGGTACGGTCAGCTTTGGTAAGGAAACCAAAGGCAAGCGTCGCCTGGTGATTACACCGACAGATGGCAGTGATCATTATGAGGTGTTGATTCCAAAATGGCGTCAGATGACTGTGTTTGAAGGTGAGTTTATAGAACGCGGCGAGATTGTGTCTGATGGTCCACCGAGTCCTCACGATATTCTGCGTTTGAAAGGTGTTGAAGAACTGGCTAATTACATCGTCAATGAAGTGCAGGAAGTCTATCGCTTACAGGGTGTACGTATTAACGATAAACATATCGAGGTTATTGTACGCCAGATGTTACGTAAGGCTGAGATTACGGAAATGGGTGATTCGTCTTTCATTAAAGGTGAACAGGTCGAATACATCAGGGTCAGAATGGAAAATGAGCAATTAAGAGCAGATGGCAAGCAACCAGCCAAGTTCGAAAGAGTCTTGCTGGGTATTACCAAGGCTTCTCTGGCGACAGAGTCCTTTATCTCGGCCGCATCTTTCCAGGAAACTACCCGTGTACTGACCGAAGCTGCAGTTACCGGCAAGAAAGATTACTTGCATGGTTTGAAAGAAAACGTGGTGGTAGGTCGTTTGATACCAGCTGGTACCGGACTGACTTATCATGAAACGCGACGTTTACAGGCTGAAGCCAAACGTAAAGCTGCACAGGAATCGGATTCAGTATCGGCCAGTGATGTAGAAGCGGCATTAAGTGAAGCTCTGAAATCAGAGGTGGAAACAGCCTCATCTAACGGAGCTGATGAGTTCTAAATCAGCTGGATCAGAGGTTTCAGCGAAAATTAAAGTAGCTGGAGCCCCTGATCGTTTTTGATTGGAGCGCAGGATGAAGTAACTAAAGTTGACTATAGAGGTGGGGGTCTTTAAAATCGCGCCTCTTTTGTAGCAATCAAACAAAAAAACTATTTAGTCGTGTAGGAGTATTAGATGGCAACCGTTAACCAACTGGTTCGCAAGCCAAGAAGAAGCAAAATTGAAAAAAGTGACGTGCCAGCCCTGCAAGGCTGTCCGCAACGCCGTGGTGTATGTACACGCGTGTACACCACTACTCCAAAGAAACCGAACTCGGCTTTGCGTAAAGTTTGCCGCGTGCGACTGACCAATGCCTATGAAGTGACTTCTTATATTGGTGGAGAAGGACACAATCTGCAGGAACACTCCGTGGTTCTGATTCGTGGTGGCAGGGTTAAAGACTTGCCTGGTGTGCGTTATCACACTGTACGTGGCAGCCTGGATACTTCAGGTGTTGCTGATCGTAAACAGGGCCGCTCCAAATACGGAACCAAACGTCCTAAATCATAAATATCTTTTATTAAATACAGTAAGGCCAGGTAGGAATTTCTCCTTATCCTGGAATACCTGAAGAGAGGAAAGCATGCCTAGAAGAAGAATCGTCGCCAAACGCGAAGTTCTGCCTGATCCCAAATACGGTAACAAAATTCTTGCCAAGTTCATGAATCATGTCATGGTTGATGGCAAAAAATCTGTTGCCGAGAAAATTGTCTATGGTGCTCTGGATGTCGTGGCCACCAAGTCCGGCAAAGAGGCGCTTGAAGCTTTTGAAACTGCTTTGGACAACATCGCTCCCCTGGTTGAAGTAAAATCCCGTCGTGTAGGTGGTGCTACTTATCAGGTACCTGTAGAAGTAAGACCAGAGCGTCGAAATGCACTGGCCATGCGCTGGCTGGTAGAGCATTCACGCAAACGTGGTGAAAAATCCATGGCTTTACGTCTTGCAGGTGAAATCATGGATGCTTCAGAAGGACGAGGCAGTGCCGTGAAAAAACGTGAAGATGTGCATCGTATGGCTGAGGCCAACAAAGCGTTCTCGCATTATCGTTTCTAATCGACGTTTATCTTTATTGTAATCAACTTAAATTATTGAGGTCTGGACTGTGGCTAGGAAAACCCCCATCAATCGCTATCGTAATATTGGTATCGTTGCACACGTAGACGCAGGCAAGACTACGACAACCGAACGTGTATTGTTCTATACAGGTATTTCGCACAAAATCGGTGAAGTACATGACGGCGCAGCGGTGATGGACTGGATGGAACAGGAGCAGGAACGAGGAATTACCATTACCTCGGCGGCGACGACCTGTTTCTGGACCGGTATGGACAAACAGTTCGATGATTATCGAATTAACATTATTGATACACCTGGTCACGTTGACTTTACCATTGAAGTTGAGCGTTCACTGCGCGTTCTTGATGGCGCAGTTGTAGTTCTTTGTGCCAGTTCTGGCGTACAGCCACAAACTGAAACAGTCTGGCGGCAGGGTAATCGATATGAAGTGCCACGTATTGTTTTTGTGAACAAGATGGATCGTGCCGGTGCTGACTTTCTTAAAGTTGTAAAACAGATGAAGGAACGCCTGGGTGCTAACCCTGTACCTATCCAATTGGCGATAGGTGCCGAGGATGAATTCAAGGGTGTTATCGACCTGGTAAAAATGAAGGAAATCCTCTGGAATGAAGCTGATCAGGGCGTAACCTTTGAATACGCGGATATCCCTGAAGAAATGCAGGCAGAAGCGGAAAAATGGCATGAGCTTATGGTTGAAGCTGCCGCTGAAGCAAATGAAGAATTAATGAATAAATACCTGGAAGGTGAAACCCTGACAGAGGATGAAATCAAACTAGGTCTGCGTACCCGTACTCTGGCCAACGAAATTGTCCCAACCTTGTGTGGCTCAGCATTCAAGAATAAAGGTGTACAGGCTGTGTTGGACGCTGTTGTTGAGTATTTACCTTCACCAACTGAAGTTAAGGCAATTCAGGGTGTGCTGGACGATGGTGAAACAATAGAAACGCGTGAAGCTGATGATAAGGCGCCTTTTGCAGCGCTGGCCTTCAAAATTGCCACCGACCCTTTTGTGGGTACTTTGACCTTCTTCCGGGTTTACTCAGGGACGCTAAAATCCGGTGACTCAGTTTACAATCCTTTGAAACACAAGAAAGAGCGTGTCGGTCGTATGGTACAGATGCACGCCAACTCTCGTGAAGAGATCAAAGAAGTACTGGCAGGTGATATTGCCGCCGCGATTGGCCTGAAAGATGTCACAACAGGAGAAACCCTTTGTGCAGAAGATAAGCAGATTACGCTGGAAAAAATGGATTTCCCTGAACCCGTTATTTCTGTTGCCGTAGAGCCAAAAACCAAAGCCGACCAGGAAAAAATGGGTATTGCCTTGGGCAAACTGGCTCAGGAAGACCCTTCATTCAGGGTAGAAACTGATGAAGAGTCCGGGCAGACCATTATATCGGGTATGGGTGAATTACATCTGGACGTGTTGGTCGATCGTATGCGTCGTGAGTTCAATGTTGAGGCCAATATCGGCAAACCACAAGTTTCCTATCGCGAAACCATTCGTAAAACCGTGGAAATCGAAGGTAAACACGTCAAGCAGTCAGGTGGACGCGGACAGTATGGTCATGTTTGGTTGCGTCTGGAGCCTTTACCAGCAGATTCAGAATACGAATTCGTCAATGCAATTGTGGGTGGTACGATTCCCAAAGAATATATCCCTGCCGTTGATAAAGGTGTTCAGGAACAGATGAAAAATGGTTGTCTGGCAGGTTATCCTTTGCTTGCCATGAAAGTGACGCTTTTCGATGGTTCATTCCATGATGTCGACTCTTCAGAAATGGCCTTTAAGATTGCTGGTTCCATGGCGCTCAAAAAAGGCGCACTGGAAGCTGATGCAGCATTGCTTGAGCCAATAATGAAGGTAGAAGTTGTTACTCCTGAGGATTATATGGGTGATGTAATGGGCGACCTCAACCGTCGTCGTGGCATCGTACAGGGTATGGAAGACACAGTTTCCGGTAAGATCATTAATGCTGAGGTGCCTTTGGCTGAAATGTTTGGTTATTCAACTGATTTGCGTTCAGCAACTCAGGGCAGGGCAACCTATACCATGGAATTTACCAAGTATGCTGAAGTTCCTGGCAATGTAGCTGAAGCTGTGATGAAAGGTTAATAATCTGCCTGGGCAGTCATGTATCAAACTATAGACTCTATAGCTGTGCGGATTTTTGCCTAAGTACTGAACAAAATAAACAAGCGTCTGAGTAGCTGGTTTATGAATAGAATTAAAAAAGCCCTCTTTCAGAGGGCTTTTTTTTGCTCGTAGCTTCCACTTATTTCCTGAGATTTTTGCTTTGCCGACTGTACTGGTACAGAGGATGACACTTGCCAGTCTGGGTAAGACAGTGTTTTAAAATTATCGGTGTATCAGTTTTTAGATAAAAAAAAGCCCTCGGAAGGAGGGCTTTTCGTTTAGCTTCATTTGCTGCTGATCAGGGCAGTTCAAATACCCATACAGAAGAACTTGGAACTGCAGGTAAGGTAATTTCCGGCACCAATCTGCCGAAGGTTGCAGTCTGTGCCCCACCGTAGCCAACCACGATAGCCACATATTGCTTGCCATCAACAGAGAAAGTAACCGGGTTGGTATTAGGGACATCACTGAGTTTTACCTGCCAGAGTGCTTCTCCGGTTTGGTCGTCATAGGCAGTCAGATTACGATCCAGTGCACCACCGAATACCAGGCCACCAGCAGTAGCGAGCAGGCCTGTTGATTGAGGAGCCCGTTGGCGTTCAATCCAGGCCTGGGTCATGTTTTCATCAACATTAATGGCCTGAATATGGCCATAGAGGCCGTCACTGTCATCACGTGGACGAATCATCCAGTTATAACCAGCAGAGAGTGCGCCTGAACCCATGCCATCACCTGTAGGCATAAAATCCATGCAGGATTCTACAGCAGGGACATACAGGGTTTGGGTTTCAGGGTTATATGCACCGGGAATCCAGCTACGTCCGCCACCAGCATGTGGGCAGACCAGTTTGCGCTCACCGTCAGGGTATAGCGACATATCGACTATTTTGCGGTCCGTTTCAGGATCCACCCCAAGTATGAAATTCTGCAGTCCCATGTCATAGGAGAACAGATATTCTCCAGTGACCGCATCATTGGCGTCATAGAAACCCTGTTTGCCGGCAGTCATGGAAACGCGTCTTTCCTGTCCGCCGATATTCAGGTCCATAATGATGCGCTCAAAAATCCAGTCCATGTCAAACTGATCATTGTTCATATGCTGGAAATGCCAGACCAATTCTCCGGTTTCGGGTCGCAGAGCCAGCGTTGAATTGGTAAAGAGGCCATCATTGTTGATGCCAGGCTGGTTAACCGGATTGACTAACTGAGCCGTGTCATAGGTTGGTGATGGTGCAAAATAGACGAGGTTGTTTTCGGGGTCGTAGGAGCCGGCTGTCCAGAAGGAGCCACCATTTCTGTCTTCATATGGCACGCCATTCCAGGTATTACCTCCAAATTCTTCGGGTCTGGGTATGGAGTTAAATTTCCAGATCTTTTCTCCTGTTTCGGCATCCATAGCCTGAATGAAACCACCACCGGGTGTGATATTAGGCTGTCGGCTCATCAGGGTGCCCTGCATGACAACACCGCGAGCAACAGTTGGGCCTCCTGTAATGTTGGCGCCGATATCTGTTTCCCAGACCAGATTGCCGGTTCGCATATCAAGGGCAATGACTTTTTGGTCTGAAGTGGCTGCGTAAATTTTGTCGCCATAAATGGCGATATTCCTTTTTACACTGGGTCGGGTACCTTCGGGTAACTCATGGCTGTAATGCCAGAGTTCATCACCGGTGACGGCGTTTAAAGCCATCACATTGTCGCCATAACTGTGAACAAACATCACGCCTTCATGAATCAAAGGAGTTGACTCATTAGGTCCAGGTGGCAGTGCCAGAGACCAGGCTACTCTGAGTTCATCGACATTGTCCCTGTTGATCTGATTTAAGGAGCTGTAGCCCATAGCATCATAGGTGCCGCGCCAGTTTAGCCAGGATGCGGCCGGAGGGTTGGCAAGTAAGTCTTCTGTTACATTGGAAATACTGGCAAGGGGATTTGGACCTGCCTGCCATTCAGGAATCCGGACTCCTGGGGCAAAGCCGCCACCCGGGCCTCCACTTCTCAGGACTGCCTGAGCACTATTGATGCCACTACCTGGAACAAATAACGTGGCCAGTTCCTCGGAGTCTGATGGCAAGGCGGCGTCGCCAGCCGGTATGTCATTTTCCCGCAAAATAAAGGCAATCAGATCGGTATACTGTTCCCTGCTTAGACTGTTGGTCTGTCCTGGGGGCATCTCACGTGTAGCATCAAATAAAGCATCCATACTGGTGCCTGCCCAGCGAGTTGAGAAAGAATTACCGGACAAAGGTGCACCAAACTCACCATCATTGAGGTTTTCACCGTGACAAACCAGACAGGACTGTCTGTATTGAGTTTCGCCGCGTGCAGCTTGCTCAGCTGTGAAGTGTCCCGGATTTTCCGGAAGCGGACCTCTTTGCGCTAATGCGCTGGTGGTCAAGCCCAGGACTGTAAGTCCTCCTAGAAGTATGGGGTACGATAATCTGGTTTTCACTTATAAAGCTCCTAATTTAGAGGGATGCATGTTTCTTATTGCGATCAACTAACAAAATCTATTCTCAAAAGGTAATCTCGGCAATGTTAACGCAGAAATCGAAGAATCAGAATAAATTATAGAAATTAGTTATATATGCTATGAAATTTTTAAATTTTAATGGTGCAATTATTATGGATTTTACTGAGGGAGGAACCGAGATTGAGATTTCTATAGTATGCTGCGCTAACTTGGAGCAAGATGCTGGTGAGTTAAGCAGGGTAGTTGAGCTGCTTGAGTAGGCTGATTTACTTTACTCAGGTTTATGCCTACCCCTCTGCAAGATATAAACTATAAAAACAACAAAATAACCCGATCTGTTGATATCGTGGCAGTGATGACAATAATAAAATAATGACCATTAATTGAAGGGGGATTCATGAATCTAGCAAAGCAGTTAAAAATCTTCGTCCTGGGTGCAGGTTTTATCACCTCGGGACTGGTGTCGGCTCAACCAGGAGGGGGAAACCTTCCAGATGCAATTCCTTTCCCCATGGAGTTCGAAACATCCAGAGAGCACTATGATTACTTGCAGGATTACTATAAGGGTGGAGTTCAGCACGATTATTTAAGTGTGCCTAAATGGGAGGGTCTCTGGTCTTCTTCAGCACATCAGGGAAATAACCAGCTTTTTATGGAAGATGATGAGATTATCCCGGGAGTCCTGACTCCTGAATACGAAGCGGCGTTCCGTTATCGCTTGGACCTTGGTAATCAGGCTTATAATGCCGGGGTGGATTATGACCGCTTGACCACCTGTGAACCAGCTGGTATTCCGCGCTGGTTCAGAGAGCCATACGTAAGGGAGTTTATCAATACACCGACCTATTCACTATGGCACAACGATCTGGCTAACGATACGCGCCGTATCTATATCAATCAGGAACACGTCAATATCGATGGGACCCACTTTGCCGCTGGTGACAGCATAGGCTTTTGGGCCGTGGATAAAGAATTGGGCGATGTACTGGTTGTTCATACTGAAGATATCTATCCCGCCGACTTTTTCCGTGGCACACCGCCGACCAGCAATCAGGCAGAAACTGTCGAAATCTGGTATGAGTGGTGGGATGCTGAAAGCGATGAGATGAAGATAGCAGTTAATGTCTATTTCTATGATGCCTTAATGCTTGAAGAGCCGTTGGTTGTTATTTATACCTTCCGTCATCGGGCTGATATGGAAGATGCGGGTTTAAGGATTCGCTATTGGGAATGCGCACAAAATCAGAATACCTATCTAACCTTTGATGAAGATGGGCGCCCTAATACGCAATATCGTCTCCCGGGTGAGCCAGGTTATATTGATCCACGGGGTACACCAGCTACCCGAAATCCCGATTTACCACCGGGTCTGGTTGGTCAGGACAAAAGCCCGGTATTCGATGATATGTTTGATTTCGCATTTTAATTCGGGCTAAAAAGATAATTGTTGGAGAATTACTATGAAACTAAGTAAAAAAATCTCAGCAGTAGTTTTAGCCACACTGGGTTTTGGCGTGATTGATTTCGCATCAGCGCATCACAGCTTCGCCATGTTCGACAGAAGTACGGAAGAAGTAATCACAGGTGAAGTGGTTCGCTGGGCCTTTAACAGTCCTCATATTGCTCTGTATATCAGGGATGCCGAAGGCGTCGTTTTTGCATTTGAAGGGGCAGCACCTCCGCGCCTTGTAGAATCATCGCCTTCAATGACGGGTTTTACTTTTCAGCCTGGGGATCAGATTACGGTTGTGAAATGCCCCTTGCGTGATGGCAGAAATGGGGGAGCAGTTGGTCTGATCATCAAAGATGGTATCTGGTATGACCCAAGTGATGGTGGATGTAATGCCAATATGGAAGCTTGGCAGAACTGGCTGCCAAAAGGTTATATGTCCAAGCAACAAGCAATGGATGCAGGTGAAGACATGCCTAGCTAGAGATAGCATTGTGTTGAATCAAAAAGGGCTTCTCAGGAAGCCCTTTTTTTCTGACCCTCAAAAAGCAAAAGGCAGTTGTTTGCTGTTGATGTTCGGGCTAGATTAGACTGATGTTAAAGATAAAATTTATTCAAAAAGCCTTGTTTTTGTGGCTGACGCTGGCCCTGACTGCTTTCGTTGATGCTGCCAACTTCACCTATGATGGTATTAACCGTCGGGATCCTGTCGGTGAAGTAGAATTACGTACTTTTGCGGCGGTGGGTCAGATTCAGTGTAATCGGGTTAAAACCGGCGCACCCAGAGTCAGCACAGGATTTGTTCTCGATATAGGCCAGGGTGATGATTTTGCTTTAATCATGACTTCAGGGCATGTGCTACGGGACCAGACAGATAATGAATTCAATCTGGACTGTCTCTTTGTCAAGAATAATTCTTCCAGCAGTCAGCCTCTGGAACATAAACATGCTGGGAATCTCGTACAAGAGCAGGCAGCTGATTTTATTAAAAATGACTGGGGGGCAACAATCGTAAGACCAAACCCCTTTTTAGAGCGTATAGCGGTCAGTAACTATACATTTGATGAACTAATGCAGTTACTGGCTGAAGATAAAGGTGAAATTAAACTCTATTCAAGAAACCAGGAGCCCAATGAAGGTATTCCCAGAATTCAGGTTTCCGATAAGTGCTCCATATGGCAGCCTACGCCAAGAGCCATACTGGGTAGTGGTCACTCACTGTATACTAACTGCGATTCAGCCAGTTCAGGCTCTGGAGGAGCTCTGGTGATTGAATTTACCGATGGGCGGGTTGAAGCAATTGGTATTATGTCCGGTTCAGTGCAGACTAATTCCGTTTTAAAACGGATTTTAGCAGCTTACCCCAATAAGCTGAGTATGGAAGAAGTCCATCATGCCATTGACATTATTCCGAGCCCGGAATCCATCATTAATATTGCTATTCCTTTAATTCCAGGCATGCGAGAAAGGTCTTTAGAAGAGCTTTTCGACGATTATCTGAACTTATAGAGGATTTTATCCGAGCCTCCGACACAGCCTGAAAATAATCAGCTTTCAATGATATTCAGCGCTTGACAGGGGGGTATCACATCCTTACAATTTGCGCTCTTTTTTCGCGGCGGAAAAGGGTCATTCCTGCCCCCGCATGAAACAGTTCTTTAACAATAGACAGGAGATGTTGGTCGAATGCAGAACCAGCGAATCAGAATCAGGCTCAAAGCCTTTGACCACGGGCTTATAGACAAGTCTACTCTGGAAATAGTGGAAACTGTAAAACGTACCGGTGCCCAGGTTAAGGGTCCGATTCCTTTGCCCACGCGCAAAGAGCGTTTTACCATTTTGATTTCACCACACGTAAATAAAGATGCACGTGACCAGTATGAAATCAGAACCCACAAACGTCTCCTGGATATACTAGAGCCAACAGAAAAAACAGTTGATGCTCTTATGAAGCTTGATCTGGCAGCCGGAGTGGAAGTCCAGATCAGTCTCGGCTAAAAAGTTTTAAAGTTAGTAGTTAGTAAGAAGTTGGTAAGTAGTTGGTAAGTAGGAAATTTAGTAGTGAGTGTCTGCCATCTTAAAGCTGGCACTATAAATACAACGAGTAGCTATCCCACCTGTGCATAAGCGCAAGGGATTCATACATAACATGGTGTAATGCGTAAGCAGCCATAGTGGGTTAAAGCCCCATACACGATGAGGTTATTATAATGTCGATTGGTTTAGTCGGTCGAAAAAGCGGTATGACCCGCATTTTCACCGAGACAGGGTCCTCTATACCCGTAACAGTTGTGGAAGTTCTTCCAAACCGTGTAACGCAGGTCAAAACTGTGGAGTCTGATGGCTATAGTGCTATTCAGGTTACCGCTGGTCTGGTCAAGTCTTCGCACGTTTCAAAATCCGAAGCAGGTCATTTTGCGAAAGCAGGTGTAGACGCTGGTCGTGGTCTCTGGGAGTTTCGTACCGAAGCAGCTGAATTAGCTGAGCAGGAAATTGCTGCAGGTTCAGAACTTACCATTGAGAAGTTTGCTGCGGGCCAGATAGTAGATGTGACCGGAACTTCCAAGGGTAAGGGTTTTCAGGGGGTTATCAAGCGTTATAATTTCCGCATGCAGGATGCTACTCATGGCAACTCGCTTTCTCACAGAGCGCCGGGTTCTATTGGGCAATGTCAGACCCCGGGTAGAGTCTGGAAGGGCAAGAAAATGGCTGGCCAGATGGGAAATGTCAAAGTGACCACCCAGGGTCTGGAAGTCGTTCAAGTCGACACAGAAAATAATCTGCTGATGATCAAGGGTGCAGTGCCTGGAGCAACAGGTACTAGTGTGATCATTTCTCCAACAACCAAAGTTAAGTCTTCAAAGGGGTAGGCAATGGATATTAATGTTGCAGCGCCTGGTAAGAAGACCGGCAAAAAAGTTTCAGTTTCTGATGAGAGTTTCGCTAAAGAATTTAACGAAAGCCTTGTTCATCAGGTAGTAGTGACCTATATGGCTGGATCCCGTCAGGGTTCAGTTAAGCAAAAGACCCGTTCTGAAGTGAGTGGTGGCGGTAAAAAGCCATGGCGTCAGAAAGGTACAGGTCGTGCTCGTGCTGGTACAACACGTAGCCCGATTTGGCGTTCAGGTGGCGTTACTTTTGCTGCAAGACCACAAGATCACTCAAAGAAAATCAATAAAAAGATGTATCGCGGCGCACTGCGTTGCATTCTCTCCGAATTAATCCGCCAGGAAAGACTTCTTGTCGTAGACGACTTCACTTTAACAGACCACAAAACCAAAGGCCTCGTGCAAAAACTTTCAGAATATGATTTGCAGGATGTGCTGATAATCAGCGAAGAAGTGGATAAAAACCTGTATTTAGCCTCTCGTAATCTCTACAAGGTAGATGTTCGTGATGCCGCCGCAGTTGATCCGGTTAGCCTGATTGGTTTTGATAAAGTGCTGATGACAGTGCAGGCGCTTAAGAAAGTAGAGGGGATGCTGGCATGAACCAGGAACGCATATTAAAAGTAATTCTTGGGCCGCATATTTCCGAGAAGACCTCGCTGATTTCAGAACAGAATAATCAGGTGACTTTCAAGGTGGCAATCGATGCGACCAAACCTGAAATCAAGACAGCTATTGAAAGTCTGTTTGATGTGCAGGTGAAAGATGTGCAAATTTTAAACGTAAAAGGCAAAACCAAACGTACGGCTCGTGGTAAAACGCGAAGCCGGTCAAGCTGGAAAAAAGCCTATATCAGATTAGAGCAAGGTCAGGAAATTGACTTTGCTGATCTGGGTTAATCGGGAAGGGGTAGGAGAAGATAATGCCAGTAGTTAAGTGTAAACCTACTTCAGCAGGCCGCCGTTTTGTGGTGAAAGTCGTTAATCCCGACTTGCACAAAGGTCAGCCCTATGCGCCATTGCTTGAGAAAAAATCCAAAACCGGTGGGCGTAACAATGCCGGCCGAATTACTACGCGTCATATCGGTGGTGGGCATAAACAAAAATATCGCATCATTGATTTTCGTCGCGATAAAGATGGCATTCCGGCAGTTATTGAGCGTCTTGAATATGACCCAAACCGTACTGCCAATATTGCCTTGCTTAAATATGCTGATGGTGAGCGTCGCTATATTATCGCTCCAGCTAAAGTAGGTGCCGGTGATGAATTGCTTTCTGGTTCTACTGCACCCATGAAACCAGGGAATTGTTTGCATATTCGAGATATCCCGGTGGGCAGCACGATACATTGTATTGAATTAAAACCAGGTAAGGGTGCGCAGCTTGCACGCAGTGCTGGAACCTCAGCGCAACTGGTTGCCCGTGAGGGTCAGTATGCCACCATCCGCCTGCGTTCAGGTGAGATGCGTAAAGTATTATCAGATTGTCGTGCAGTGCTGGGAGAAGTTTCTAACAGTGAGCATAATCTGCGTTCACTGGGCAAAGCAGGCGCCAAGCGCTGGCGTGGTGTTCGGCCGACTGTTCGTGGTGTTGCCATGAACCCGGTAGACCATCCGCACGGTGGAGGAGAGGGTAGAACTTCAGGTGGTCGTCATCCTGTATCACCTTGGGGTACACCAACCAAAGGTTATAAAACCAGAACTAACAAGCGCACGAGCAACATGATTGTCCGTCGCAGAAACGCTCATAGATAAGGGTAGGTAGAAAAGTGCCAAGATCGCTAAAAAAAGGTCCTTTTATTGATCTTCATTTATTGAAGAAAGTACAGGTAGCCGCTGAGAACAATGACAGAAGACCAATTAAAACCTGGTCCAGACGCTCGATGGTAAGCCCTGAAATGTTGGGACTTACTATTTCGGTTCATAATGGTCGCCAGCATGTGCCGATTTTGATTTCGGAAGATATGGTTGGTCATAAATTGGGTGAGTTTGTGGTAACACGCACCTATCGTGGTCATGCAGCAGATAAGAAAGCTCGTTAATACTACAGAGTTTATTAAAGTTTTTGAGGCTTAGAATAAGATGGAAGTAACAGCGAAACTTAAAGGTGCAAACCTTTCAGCCCAGAAAGCACGACTGGTTGCAGACCAGATACGTGGACTTGGTGTTGAAGCTGCGCTGGAGATATTGACCTTCAGTCCTAAAAAAGGGGCAGAAATTATCAAGAAAGTATTAGATTCAGCGATTGCAAATGCTGAGCATAATGAAGGTCTCGATATTGATGAGCTTCGTGTCAGTACTATCTTTGTCGATGAAGGTACGACACTTAAACGTATTCGTCCTCGTGCTAAAGGCCGGGCCGATCGGATTTTAAAACGCTATTGTCATATAACCGTTAAAGTCGCTGACGACAGCGCTAACTAGTAAATAGGAAAGAAGGGGCAAACATGGGGCAGAAAGTAAACCCGACTGGTATCAGACTTGGTATTGTTAAAAAACATACATCTGTTTGGTATGCCAGTGGTAAAGATTATGCAGATCATTTGCTGCAGGATATGGAAGTTCGCGATATCGTGAAAAAGAAGCTGGCAGCAGCCTCAGTATCGCGCATTGAGATCGAACGTCCGGCACAGACTGCTCGCATCACCATTTTTACAGCCCGCCCCGGCATTGTGATTGGTAAAAAAGGTGAGGATGTTGAGAAGCTGCGTAATGAATTGACAGCTCTTATGGGTGTGCCCGTTCATATAAATATTGAAGAGATTCGTAAACCGGATCTGGATGCGCAATTGGTCGCCGATAACGTCGCCCAGCAATTGGAGCGTCGTGTGATGTTTCGTCGTGCCATGAAGCGTGTTATGCAGAATGCCATGCGTCAGGGTGCTGAAGGCATCAAAGTACAGGTTGGTGGACGTTTAGGTGGCGCAGAGATTGCGCGTACCGAACGCTATCATGAAGGCAGGGTGCCATTGCATACTTTACGTGCAGATATCGATTATGCCACCAGTGAAGCCTTAACGACTTACGGCATCATAGGTGTGAAAGTCTGGATATTCAAAGGTGAAGTTTTCGATTTTAATGAAGAACCTGCTGCGGCAGAAAGCAAGTAGATCGGTATTTAGGAAAGAGGTAGGCGAGAAATGTTACAACCGAAGCGAACAAAATTCCGCAAGCAGATGAAAGGCCGTAATCGTGGCCTTGCACATCGCGGTAGCACAGTTAGTTTTGGCGAATACGGTCTGAAAGCGTTGGACCGTGGCCGATTAACAGCTCGCCAGATTGAGTCTGCACGTCGTGCTTTAACACGCCATGTTAAACGTGGTGGAAAAATCTGGATACGAGTGTTTCCGGATAAGCCGATTACCAAGAAACCTCTTGAAGTGCGACAGGGTAAAGGTAAAGGTAGTGTTGAATACTGGGTAGCCCAGATTCAACCAGGAAAAGTATTGTTTGAAATTGAAGGTGTGACCGAAGAATTGGCAGTAGAAGCATTTAATCTGGCTGCTGCTAAATTACCGTTCGCAACCAAGTTTGCTAAAAGGGTGGTGATGTAATGGCCGGTATAGATACGACAGAATTACGAGAAAAATCTGTTGAAGAACTGAATGAGGTTTTACACGGTTTATTGCGTGATCAATTTAACCACAGAATGCAGAAATCTACTGGGCAATTGAACCAGACGCATTTAATGAATGTGGTCAGAAAAGATATTGCCAGAGTCAAAACTCTAATTACTGAAAAAGCAGGTTCTTAAGAAATGTCAGAAGCTATGTCAGAAGAAAAACGTGCACGTACGGCCACCGGCAGGGTTGTCAGTAACAAGATGGACAAAACGGTTACCGTGTTAGTGGAAAGACGCGTGAAGCATCCTGTTTACGGGAAATATGTCACTAAGTCATCCAAACTACATGCGCATGATGAAAGTAATGAATGCATGCCTGGCGATACAGTGACAATTAAAGAAATAAGACCAAAATCTAAAATGAAAACCTGGTCATTGGTTTCTATTGATGTGAAAGCAGTACAGGTTTAATAGAGTAGTTTTAACAGCAGGATCGAGAGGCGCGGAGAAGTTAGATGATTCAAACACAGTCATATTTAGATGTGGCAGATAACAGCGGTGCAAGACGTGTTATGTGCATTAAGGTGCTGGGCGGCTCTCATAGACGTTATGCCAGAATTGGTGACGTAATTAAAGTTACCGTGAAAGAAGCTATACCGCGTGGCAAGGTAAAAAAAGGCCAGGTACTTAATGCATTGGTTGTGCGTACTAAAAGTGGCGTTCGCAGACAGGATGGTTCATTAATTAAATTTGATGATAATGCTGCCATTTTATTGAATGCTCAGGAAGCGCCAATTGGAACTCGAGTATTCGGGCCAGTAACCCGCGAGCTGCGTAATGAGAAATTTATGAAAATAATTTCTCTGGCGCCCGAAGTACTGTAGCCAGCAGCAATAAGCAGTAATTGAAAAGATTAGCAGCGTAGAGGTTGAGAACAGGTTCATGCAAAAGCTGAAAAGAGATGATGAAGTCATTGTGATTACCGGTCGTGATAAAGGCAAACGCGGTAAGGTCACACGTGTGCTGAATGATGGTCGCTTGATTGTCTCCGGCATAAACATGGTAAAACGCCATACCAGACCAAATCCGAATATCGGACAGCAGGGTGGCATTGTTGAAAAAGAAGCAGGAATTCAGGTTTCGAATGTTTCTATTTTTAACCCGAAATCAGAAAAAGCCGATCGCGTTGGTTTTAAAGTTGAAGAAGATGGAACAAAAGTACGTATTTTTAAATCAGATAATTCGCTGGTTGATTAACAGATTAGTATTTACAGAATAATACAGACAGGTTAAGCAGGTTAAAAAATGGCTCGATTAAGAGATTTATACAGAAACGAAGTAGTGCCGGAGCTGATAAAACAGTTTTCCTACAAGAACCCTATGGAAGTGCCAAAAATTACCAAAGTGGTGCTGAACATGGGTAGTGCTGAATTCGGTGATAAAAAAGTTCTGGAAAATGCATTAAGTGATCTGACCAAGATCAGTGGGCAGAAACCTGTAGTGAATAATGCTCGTAAATCTATCGCGGGTTTTAAAATTCGTGAAGGTTGGCCTGTAGGTGCAAAAGTAACTTTACGTGGAGTTCGCATGTATGAGTTTTTGGATCGGCTGGTTACTATTGCGATACCGCGTATTCGGGATTTTCGTGGTTTGAATCAAAAATCTTTTGATGGCCGAGGTAATTATGCGCTGGGTGTTACTGAGCAAATTATTTTCCCGGAAATTGACTATGACAAGATTGATACATTGAGAGGCATGGATATTACGATTACTACCACAGCAAGAACTGATGATGAAGGCAGAGCACTATTAAGAGCTTTACAGTTCCCGCTTAAAGGCGGTGAGATGGCTGCTGAACAAGCTCAGGCTCAAGCGTAAGCGTAAATATCAAGAGGATACCTAGATGGCTAAAACATCAATGCTCGCAAGAGAAGACAAACGCAGCAAACTGGTTGCACGACATGCCGAAAAACGTGCTGCGCTTAAAACTATTATCAACAGTTTGACAGCTTCCGATGCCGAGAAATGGGAAGCTCAGATTAAACTGCAAAAATTACCACGTGATGCAAGCCCTGTTCGTCAGATGCGTCGATGCCAGATTACAGGCCGCCCACATGGTGTGTATAGAAAGTTTAAGTTATGCCGACATAAACTAAGGGAAGCTGCAATGCGCGGTGATGTTCCTGGTTTAACCAAAGCAAGCTGGTAAGCGTTTAGGAGATATAAAAAGAATGAGTATGTCTGACCCAATAGCAGATCTTCTGACCAGAATCAGAAATGCCCAAATGGTGCAAAGGAAAAGCGTCAGCTGCCCTGCGTCCAAAATTAAACTGGCAATTCTTGATGTGCTGAAAGACGAAGGATATATCAACGGTTATCAGGTGAGTGATGATCTGGTGAAACCTGTTGTGACTGTAGATCTGAAATATTTCAATGGGAAAGCAGTCATTGAAGAGCTTCATCGTGGTAGCCGTCCAGGACTGCGCCAATATGTAGCGCAAGAAAAGTTACCGGAAGTCAGAGCAGGACTAGGTGTGGCAATTGTATCTACCAATAAGGGAGTTATGACAGGCAAAGCTGCAAGTCAGGCCGGTATTGGTGGCGAAATTCTTTGCACCGTTTTTTAATTTAAAAGTTTTATAGAGCAGGCTTATGTCAAGAATAGCAAACAACCCAGTCGACTTACCGAGCGGTGTAGAAGCCATTATCGCTAACGGCATCATTTCAGTGAAAGGCAGTCAGGGCACCCTTGAACTGATGATTCATGACGAGGTTAATATCGTCAATGAAGACAATCAGCTTAAGCTGTCTGCCAAAGGTGAGGGTAAAAATGCAGTAGCCCTGGCTGGGACATTCAGATCGCTGGTAAACAATATGGTTACTGGTGTGAGTCAGGGTTTCGAGAAAAAACTTACCCTGATTGGTGTCGGCTATCGTGCCAAGGCGCAAGGTAAAATATTGAATCTGGTTGTTGGCTATTCACATCCTATTGATTATGAATTACCCGAGGGTGTTACTGCAGAAACACCAACGCAGACTGAAATAACGATTAAAGGCGCAGATAGGCAGCAGGTAGGTCAGGTTGCCGCTGAAATACGGGAATTCAGACCGCCAGAACCATACAAAGGTAAGGGCATTCGGTACGTAGATGAATTTGTTTATCGTAAAGAAGCGAAGAAAAAATAATTATTAAATTTTGTAATTGTTAGTAAGAGCAGTAACGGGCAAGAACTAACTCTTAAGTTTATATTGAGGCAGAAGTAGCAATGAACGAGAAGAAAAAATCGCGTTTACGTCGGGCTAGAAGATCCAGAGCCAAGATCAGCGAATTACAGGTTAACCGCTTGTCGGTTTATCGTAGTCCTCGGCATATCTATGCTCAGATTATATCGCCAGATAATCAGGTTCTGGCAACGGCTTCATCGCTGGGCAGCAAGAAGACCGGTAATGTGGAATCAGCTGCTGAAATAGGCAAACAGATAGCTGTTAAGGCTATTTCTGCAGGTATTACTAAAGTGGCATTTGATCGTAGTGGTTATCAGTATCATGGCCGGGTTAAAGCTTTGGCAGAAGCTGCACGTGAAGGTGGACTGGAATTCTAAACGTAAGTACTAAGGTTTAAGGAATCGGATTTAAGCATATGGCATTTAAAAACGAACAAAACAAAAACGAAGAAGGCCTTCAGGAAAAACTGATTCAGGTCAATCGTGTTGCTAAAGTGGTTAAAGGTGGACGTATTTTCGGATTCACTGCCTTGACTGCTGTCGGCGATGGTAATGGTAGGGTCGGTTTTGGTCGTGGTAAAGCGCGAGAAGTTCCATTGGCTATTCAGAAAGCCATGGAAGCTGCGCGTCGTAATATGATTTCTGTAAAACTGGATGGCGGCACATTGCAATATCCCGTTAAAGCTCGTCATGGAGCTTCAAATATTTATATGCAGCCGGCATCTGAGGGTACTGGCGTTATTGCCGGAGGTGCCATGCGTGCCATCCTGGAGCTTGCAGGCGTCCACAATGTGCTGGCCAAATGTTATGGCTCTACTAATCCGGTCAATGTTGTACGCGCTACTTTCAAGGGTCTGCAGTTTATGCGTTCTCCCGATGAAATAGCTGCAAAACGCGGCAAGAAAATTGAAGAAATTGTTAGTTAGGTATTAACTAAATTTAAGTTAGCAGGTAAGTAGTGATGGCAGCAAAAACAGTAAAAGTGACTTTATTAAAAAGCTCAATTGGTGCTTTACCAAAGCACAAAGCTTGTTTAACAGGGCTCGGTCTGCGACGTGTTCGTCATGAAGTCGAATTGGAAGATACTGCTGCTGTGCGTGGCATGATTAATAAAGTCCGTCACCTGTTGCAGGTGGAGGGAGAACAGTAATGAGATTAAATACTATAAGTAATGTGCCAGGGGCGACTCAGACCAAGAAACGAGTTGGTCGTGGTATTGGCAGCGGCTTGGGGAAAACAGCTGGTCGTGGACATAAAGGACAAACATCACGTTCTGGTGGTACCGTTCGACCTGGTTTCGAAGGTGGTCAGATGCCTTTGCAGAAACGCCTGCCTAAATTCGGTTTCTTTTCACGAATTGGTAAAGTGACTGCTGAAGTTCGTACCGCAGAATTGAATAAAGTGGATTCAGACATTATTGATCTGGCAGCACTTGAAAAAGCTGACATTATTAACCGCAATACCAAGCGCGTTAAGGTTATGTTGTCTGGTGATTTAACAAAAGCGGTAACAGTGAAAGGTTTAGCTGTGACTAAAGGTGCCAGAGCAGCGATTGAAGCTGCTGGTGGCAAAATTGTAGATTAATAACAGTAATTATTAAGAAGCGATAATGGCAAAAAAAGGCTTGGCACAAGCAGGAATGCAAGCAGGAAGAGCAGACGGTCTGGCAGAACTTAAAGCCAGATTGTTGTTTGTCCTGTTCGCTATTTTTGTCTATCGCATTGGTACTCATATACCTGTACCTGGTATTAATCCGGATCAGTTACAAGCATTGTTTAATCAGAATCAGGGTACTTTCCTGGGGCTTTTCAATATGTTTTCTGGTGGTGCAATTGAGCGCATGAGTATTTTTGCACTTGGCATCATGCCCTACATTACAGCTTCTATTATTATGCAGTTGTTAACAGCTACTACACCTCAACTTGAGCAGCTTAAAAAAGAGGGTGAATCTGGCCGACGAAAAATCAGTCAATACACTCGTTATGGGGCCTTATTATTTGCCAGTGTACAGGCAATAGCGATTACAACAGGACTGTTAGCGCCAATTTCTTTTGAGCCCAATTTCAGCTTTTATTTTACGGCGATTGTATCCCTGATTACCGGGGCCATGTTTCTGATGTGGTTAGGTGAACAGATAACCGAGCGTGGCGTAGGTAATGGGATATCCCTGCTGATTTTCGCGGGTATTGTCGCCAGTTTGCCGGCAGCTATCGGGCAGGCACTTGAACAGGCTGCTGAAGGACAGATTCAGCCTCTGGCATTGTTTGTTGTTGCTGTCATTGCTGCTGTAGTAATCGCCTGTGTGGTCTTTGTAGAAAGAGCTCAGCGACGAATCACTGTTAACTATGCACCTCGTCAGCAAGGTCGAAAAATGTATCAGGGGCAATCCAGTCATTTACCCTTGAAAGTTAATATGGCGGGTGTGATTCCAGCTATTTTTGCCAGCTCATTTTTGCTGTTTCCACAATCTTTGGGTACCTGGTTTGGTAATAATGATGGTTATGAATTTCTCGCAGACCTGGCACTTGTATTGGGTCCGGGCCAACCACTGAATATTTTGTTGTTCACGGTGCTAATTGTCACATTTTGTTTTTTCTACACTTCGTTGGTTTTTAATCCCAAGGAGATTGCTGAAAACCTGAAGCGTTCAGGGGCTTTTATCCCGGGAATTCGTCCAGGTGAACAGACGGCAAATTATGTAGATAGTGTTATGACAAGGTTAACCATGTTTGGGGCAGCCTATATAACCCTGATTTGTTTATTGCCACAGTTTTTACAAACATCCGCAAATGTTCCCTTCCAGTTAGGTGGAACATCATTATTAATCGTAGTGGTTGTTTGCATGGATTTTATGGCTCAGGTGCAGTCGCATTTAATGTCACATCAATATGAGTCATTGATGAAGAAGTCCAATATTGGCTCCTTTAAACGATAGAGCCTGATGAGAATTTTTGGAGTAGAACCATGAAAGTAAGAGCCTCAGTAAAAAAAATGTGCAGAAATTGCAAGATTATCAAGCGTAATCAAGTGGTGCGGGTTATTTGTAAGGAACCGCGTCACAAGCAGCGTCAGGGATAGCTCTCGCTTGATTTTGGTGGGCTCAGGGTATAAGCTATCGCGCCTTTTAAGCCCTGACCTAAAGTTAAATTGATTTATAAGTATCTGAATTTACTTATAAAAAATAGATAAGTTTAAGAAATAATTGGAGTAAGAATATGGCCCGTATTGCCGGAGTCAACATACCAGATAACAAGCATGTAGTGATTTCACTCAGCTATGTTTATGGCATTGGTGCAACCACTGCCAAGCAGCTTTGTGAAACTACCGGCATTGCTCCGAACACAAAAGTCAGCGATTTAAGTGAAGAGAATCTGGATTCACTAAGAAATGAAGTGACCAAACTGAATGTTGAGGGTGATTTACGTCGAGAAATCTCTATGAATATCAAGCGTTTGATGGATCTTGGTACTTATCGTGGGATTCGTCATCGTCGTGGTTTACCCGTGAATGGTCAACGCACTAAAACTAATGCCAGAACCCGAAAAGGGCCGCGCAAACCAATTCGCAATTAACAAGATTTTACTAAAGGTAGTAAATTAATGGCTAAACCAGCAGCACAAGTGCGTAAAAAAGCTAGAACATCAGTTTCTGATGGTGTGGCACATATTCATGCATCGTTTAATAACACGATTATTACTATTACTGATCGACAGGGTAACGCTCTGAGTTGGGCTACTTCTGGTGGATCCGGATTCCGTGGATCACGAAAAAGTACACCTTTCGCTGCCCAGGTTGCAGCAGAACGTGCTGGCAAAACCGCCGTCGAGTTATATAGTCTGAAAAATGTTGATGTGCGAGTCAATGGACCGGGACCAGGACGTGAGTCTGCCGTTCGTGCCTTGAATGCATGCGGTTTAAAAGTTAGCAATATCACTGATGTAACGCCAATTCCACATAATGGTTGTCGGCCACCTAAGAAACGTCGCGTATAAGCAACCGGTATAGACCGGAAAGTCCGGTAGTTAAATAGCCGGTTACAGTTAGACAGGAGATTGATATGGCCCGTTATATAGGCCCAAAATGTAAATTGTCCAGAAGAGAAGGCACTGATCTTTTCCTGAAGAGCGGTGTGCGTTCTCTGGAAGATAAATGTAAGGCTGAAACTATTCCTGGTCAGCACGGTCAGCGTCGCACCCGTCTTTCTGACTATGGTGTACAGCTTCGTGAAAAGCAAAAAGTACGTCGAATGTATGGTGTACTGGAAAAGCAATTCCGCTCTTATTATAAAGAAGCAGCGCGATTAAAAGGTGCGACAGGTGAAAATCTGTTGCAATTGCTGGAAAGTCGTCTGGATAACGTGGTCTACCGCATTGGTTTTGGGTCAACACGTTCTGAAGCACGGCAGCTGGTGTCACATAAATCTATTCTGCTTAACGGAGAAGTAGTCAATATTGCCTCTTATCAGGTTAAGGAAGGCGATGTGATTTCTGTGCGAGGCAAGGCTAAAGAACAATTGCGTATTAAATCTGCACTGGATTTAGCAGCAAGCAGAGCACCGGTTGAATGGATTGACGTCAATACCAGTAAAATGGAAGGGCAATTTAAACAAAAGCCTGACCGCAGTGAGTTACCGGCAGAAATTAACGAAAGCTTGATCGTTGAGCTGTACTCGAAGTAAGCACTGACAAGTTTAAATAACCTAAGAATTACGAAACCAAATTAACTAAGCCGATCGAAGAGGAACTACATGCAGATTTCGCTAGCAAACTTTCTGACCCCTCAAGTCATCCAGGTAGAGGAATTAGATAAGTACCGCTCCAAGGTAGTTCTGGAGCCACTGGAAAGAGGTTTTGGCCACACTTTAGGAAACGCGCTGAGAAGAATTTTATTATCTTCTATGCCAGGTTTCGCTATTGAAGAGGTCGAAATTGATGGCGTGGTTCACGAATACAGCACGATTGAGGGTGTACAGGAAGATGTTATTGAAATCATCCTTAATCTGAAAAGTCTGGCCATTGCACTGAATACCCAGGATGAAGTTGTGCTGACCTTAAGTAAATCAGGTAAAGGACCGGTTACTGCAGCAGATATAACTCTGGATCATGATGTTGAAATCGTTAATCCAGATCATTTGATTTGTCATCTCAATGAAAATGGTTCGATCAATATGCGTATCAAAGTAGGTTCGGGTCGCGGTTATGTGCCGGCAGATGCGCGTGTGAGTGATGATGACGAAACCCGCTCAGTAGGTAAACTGTTACTGGATGCTTCGTATACTCCGGTTAATCAGGTCACTTATACCGTTGAGAATGCACGTGTAGAGCAAAGAACTGATTTGGATAAATTGATTCTGGAACTTGAAACCAATGGTACGCTGGAAGCTGAAGAAGCAATCCGTCAGGCAGCTACCATACTGCAACATCAGTTGAGTGTGTTTGTGGATTTACAGAGTGACGCTGTGAAAGAACCAGAAGAACTTGAAGATAAGATTGATCCGATATTATTAAGACCAGTTGATGATCTTGAATTGACTGTTCGATCAGCTAACTGCCTGAAAGCAGAAAATATTTATTATATTGGTGATTTGATTCAGCGTACCGAAGTGGAATTACTGAAAACCCCTAATCTGGGTAAAAAATCACTCACCGAAATCAAAGATGTACTTGCTTCCAGAGGTCTTTCTCTGGGCTTGCGTCTTGAAAACTGGCCGCCATCATCGCTTAAAGGCGATGACCGAGCCGCTTAAGGTACAGGAGCTATTGCGCTTGACAATACGGCGTTGAAACTAAAATTTACATCGGTCACTTACTAAACTGTAAGCTCCTTCTTTAAATTTTATTTTCGCCTAGTCTTGCCATCGTTCATAACGCTCTTTGATATCTAGAGAGCATTGTAAGAATAATTTAGATTTAATTTAGGAAGAGTAGACATGCGTCATCGTCAAAGTGGACGTCAACTTAACAGAAATAGCAGTCATCGTTCGGCCATGTTCCGCAACATGACTTCTTCGCTGGTTGAACACGAAATTATCAAAACAACCTTGGCCAAAGCAAAAGAGTTGCGAATGTATGCCGAGCCTTTGATTACTTTGTCTAAAGAAGACAGCGTGGCAAATCGCCGTTTGGCTTTTGACCGCATACGCGACAAAGCTACTGTGGGTAAATTGTTCACTGAACTTGGACCACGTTATCAGGAACGTCCGGGTGGTTATTTGCGTGTTATTAAATGCGGATTACGACCTGGTGATAAAGCGCCAATGGCGTATGTAGAGCTTGTTGACCGTCCTGAGCAGGATTTTAACGATTATGATGACGACGATGTCATCGAAGAAGCAGAAGTTGTTGAAGCGAGCAGTGAGACTGCCGTAGAAGAAAAATAATTTCTTCAACTTGTTTCATCAAAAAGCCGCTTAAATGCGGCTTTTTTGTGTCTGAATTTCCTGCGTATGTTAACGCGTACCATAAATTACGAGAGTTTTTCCGGTAACTTTGATCAGACCTTGTCCTTCCATATCTTTAAGAATTCGTCCGACCATTTCCCGAGAGCAGTTTGATATTTTACCCAGATCCTGACGTGTGATTTTAATTTGCATACCATCAGGGTGAGTCATGGCGCTTGGATCCCGACTGAGTTCCAGTAAGGCGCTTGCTAATCTGCCGGTTGCATCCAGAAAGGACAGGTCAGCTACTTTTTGAGTTGTAAGGCGTAAGCGACGCGCCATTTGCTTGCCTAGTAGGTATAAAATTTCCGGGTTTAAGTTAGCGTAGGTACGAAAATCTTCATAAGTGATTTCAGCCAGTTCTGATTTTTCACGTGTTCGTATACTGGCACTTCTGGCCTGGCTTACATCAAACAGACTTATCTCGCCAAAGAAGTCGCCAGGATTAAGATAGGAAATAATAATTTCCCGATTATTATCGTCTTCAAGTACAACACTTATTGAGCCATTGATGATGTAATAAAGTTTTTCAGAATGATCGCCTTCGTTAAAAATCGTAAATTTTGGCGGGTAGATGCTGGTTTTTGTATAGTTCAGGAAATTACGAAGGTCAGTGAAGTGGGGTTTTGCGATTAATAAAGACATGCTTAATACCTGAACTTTGATTTTTGGCAGATGTAAGTCGAGTATATGCTGCTATTGTATGGACTACTAATATAGTAAACAGCCTGTATTAAAATCAAAATGATTTTTAAATTAAGGCTCAATAGGCTTCACGTATATAAATAGTTTCTGGTTATCGGTACGATACCATGCTTTTTAGCCAGCTGAAGCTGATAGACAACAAGATCCGAATATTCAAAAGCCACTTCGCAAGCTACAAGATAAAATTCCCACATCAGACAAAATTCTTCACTTAACAGGGCTTTGATTTCGTTTCGATGTTGCTGAAATCTGGCATGCCAGTGGTGTAGTGTATGTGCATAATGCAATCTTAAGACTTCAATATCTGTTGCCATCAGCTCACTATGCTCCAGTGCCTTACTGATTTGTGAAAGTGCAGGGTTTACTCCTCCAGGGAAAATATATTTGTGAATCCAGGGGTTAGTTGTTGCAGGTGGTCCGGTCCGACCAATCGTATGAACCAGTGCGACACCATCATCTTCCAGCATCTCAGCTATTTTAGAAAAGTATTTGGAATAAAACGGTGTGCCGACATGTTCAAACATGCCAATGCTGACGATACGATCATACAAACCCTGGTGTTCACGATAATCCTGTAAATGAAATTCGATCTTGTCCAGGCCTCTCTTTTTGGCTTCTTTCTGGGCAACTGCCAACTGTTCCCTGGACAAGGTAATGCCACTGACATTAAGGTCAAAATTTTGCGCTAGATAAAACATCATACTACCCCAGCCACAGCCAACATCGAGCACTTTGTGTCCAGGCTGGAGCAGTAGTTTACTGGCTATATGACGAGCTTTACTTTGCTGGGCTTCTTCAAGAGTTGCAGTTTCGGATTCAAAATAGGCACATGAATAGAACATTTCCTTATCCAGGAAATGTCTGAAGACCTGTTCGTTAATATCATAATGATGGGCAATATTAGTATAAGCACGCGAGACTTTGTTCCATTGCTGGATAGCTCCCTGGATAGGTCTGAGCCAACTATTTTTACTAATTTGAAAGTTGTTTCTGAGTAAAGCAAGAAGCTCATAGAGCGATCCATCACCTGCATGCCAAAGGCCTTCCATGTAGGTTTGGCCTAACTGAAACTCCCAATCCAGAGCGATACGGCGCATGGTCTTGTCCGACAGCACATGCCAGTGGACTTCATTGCCACTATCTCCGAAAGTATATACTTTCCCCTGCGGCAGATGTAAATGAAGGATACCTTTTTTAATATGGCGTTCTAATAATGTGCGATACATCCTCAAACACTCGTCAGGTTTAACCAATCTAAACAAATTGACTATAAATAGTCGAAGCTAAGTTGTAAATACCATATTAATCAGGGTGACTAACGGGCAAAAGCACCTTATATTGATGTTATACCATGACTTCTTTATTCTGCATCTTGCTAAAATAAAAAATCAGGAATCTTTATGACCGAAGTGATTGGATTAGGTGAGACAGACGGTGTAAACACCGAGCACACATTCTTTGGCCACCCCCGCGGCTTGGTCATTCTTTTTTTTACTGAGATGTGGGAGCGTTTTTCTTATTACGGAATGCGCGGTTTATTGATTTTCTATCTGACAGAGCATTTCTTATTCAGCCAAGAGCGTTCTTCCATCATTTACGGGGCATATACGGCCCTGGTCTATGTCATGACCATTATTGGCGGTACGCTGGCCGATAAATACCTGGGCTCTAGGAAAGCAGTGACCTTTGGCGCTATTTTGCTGGTTTTTGGTCATATGGGCATGGCTTTTGAGGGACAGGGATCCAGAGATATTCTGACTTATAACGGCCTGGATTATGAAATCAGTCTTGATGCCAGAGGCGGTGACGGTAATCAGCTAATAATTTCCGAACTTGGGACTTCATTTATCAGCTTCAATGAAGGTGCAACACAGATGCTGATTGCGGATCCTGCTAATGTGGGTTTACCAGCAGCTATTCCGGTTAATGACTACAGCAGGCGTACTGAAACGGAGGCGCTGTACCTGAATGGCCTGTACTTGTCATTGGCCTTGATAATTGCCGGTATTGGATTCCTTAAAGCCAATATTTCAACCATTGTGGGTGCACTTTATGGATTCGGTGATGCTCGCCGCGATTCGGGATTTACCATTTTCTATATGGGCATCAATCTGGGTGCCTTTTTGGCCTCAATTCTTTGTGGATATCTGGGTATTACCTATGGCTGGAAATACGGCTTCGGTCTGGCCGGAATCGGAATGTTGTGTGGTTTAGTGGTTTTTTTGAAATACCAAAGCTGGCTGGAAGGGAAGGCTGATCCACCGAATTTGGCAAAACTGAAAGAGAAAGTGCTAGGCCCAATCGATGTAGAACTTATGTGCTATTTGACGGGGGTTGGCATTATTGCAATTTCGATGCTGATGGTGATGAATGCCCATCTGGTTGAACAAATGTATGTAGGTTTGCTGGGTATATTAATATTTGTCTTTATGGTGGCTTATGCCTTTATACGTTGTGAAGGTGTTGAACGCAGCAGAATGTTTGCTGCCATTTACTTTATTCTGGCGCAAATTCCGTTTTGGGCATTGTTTGAGCAGGCGGGTACTTCGCTTAACCTTTTCACTGGAAGCCTTGTTGACCGAAGCATGATGGGGATAACAATACCTGCACCAGTATTTCAGTCCTTGAATGCCATGTTTATATTCATGTTTGCCCCAGTACTGGCTATTTTATGGATCATGCTGGCCAAACGAAATTTAAATCCTTCGACCCCGGTTAAATTCGCTCTGGGTGTTTTCATGGCGGGATTGGGCTTTCTGGCTCTGGTGGCAGGGATGAAAGTTTCGGGTGAATCAGGCTTAACAGCGGTTTACTTTATTTTTCTGATTTACTGGATTCATACCATTGGAGAATTAATGGTTTCGCCGGTGGGTTTGTCTGCAGTAACCAAGCTTGCGCCGGCACGGGCAGTAGGCATGAGCATGGGGGCATGGTTTCTCTATAGCGGTTTATCAAATTACCTGGCTGGTGTTATAGCTGCTACAACAGGAGCAGAAACTATCGGTGGTCAGCTGACCGATGCGGTTGCTGCTAAAGCGAACTACATCAGTGTCTATACTCAGGTTGGGTATATCGCCATGGGAATTGCAGTAGTCATGTTTATAATCTCTCCAGTCATCAAAAAAATGATGCAGGGAGCCGATTAAGCTAGTATAACTTGTGACAAGTAGTTGTTTGTCTCTTACTTGAATTTAGAAAAGTTATCATCAAAATATCAACATCTAAAATGGAGGGTCAAATGATTAAAAGAAAATTTATTGCTGGTTTATTTCTTTCTGTACTGAGTCTGGGCCTATTAGTGAATCAGGCGCTGGCTCATCACGGCTGGTCCTGGTACGGCAGTGATGATTTTACAATGACCGCAACAGTACTGGAAATCCATTTCGCAAATCCGCATGACAGAATGACAGTAGAAGCAAATGGTCAGCGTTGGAATTTATTGTTGAGTCCGCCTTCACGCACGCGTCGAACCGGTCTTTCAGAAGACATGATTCAGGTGGGTGATACGATTACGGCTTATGGGCACAGGCATACTGATGCAGATAATTTTGAAATGAAAACAGAACGATTGCAGGTGGGTGACACGCTTTATAACCTCTATCCAAACAGAGATTAATCAGCTTTACTGTGTTGATTGCCTATGATTGCGGTATCGAATCCATCAATGGATAGTTGGTTTTTTTCCAGCCAGTAGGATTCGATGCCAGCATCTCCTTTCGTTTCAGCCCAGTCTACCAAGGCCTTTCTTTCTTCCTTGTAGTCATAAAAAGGTACTGCAAAGCCACAGGAAGTTTGCACAAGGTTTATTTCCAGTAAATAAAACTGTCTGGCTCCATTAGTGTTCGGAAAAAATTCCAGATATTTATTCCAGTTTTTATCACGCGGGTGTATTGCTTTAGCTTTACCATAAAGCCTGAGAATTAAAGGCTTGCGTTCAAATGAGCAAAACATGATTGTCATACGAGGGTTTTCAAGAATATGCGCCGCTGTTTCATTACCACTCCCTGTGTAATTAAGCCAAAGCAGCTCTTTCTTGCTAAGAACTTTTAATGAATCCATTCCCTTTGGAGACAGGTTTACTGTCCCGGAAGCGCGAGCCGTAGCAACAAAATAAATATGCTGGCCTTCAATAAATTTAATTAATGAGGGGCTTAATTCTGAAAATTTCTCTGCCATCTGAGCGGACTCTTAATCTCAACAATGGTCAATTCTAAAGCGGTGTGCCCATAAACAAGATTACCAGTGCATAGGCAACTTTAGAAAGTATATGAAGAAATTGATCCTGATGCAGATTGATAGTTTTATCGCATTTGACAAAATCGATTAACCAGTGACTGATAAATTCAGCGATTAGAAAAAATATACTGCCGGTGATGAGATAAACAATAAGACCATGGGTAGAAGCATGTGCCGATAACCAGTAATACCATTGCGGGAATCCATCATCAAATTGTTCGCGGGTTTTGTTGCGGTTTTTTCCGGAACTCATGGGGGCTGGTTGTAGAACAAAATCGCCTACCAGGTGGCCTGCCAGCATCAGCAATAGAATCGAGATTACTTCCATCTTAATTTCTCGTTATTAAGTTTTCTGCCGTGCTATAGATTTTCTGCATCTGAAAACTTATTGAACAGCTAATGCAAAACATTATCACCGCATTTTTAAGCCAATTCAATCACTTAACTTTGACCCGGGTCTCACTTCTGATGAAGTTTCTTAGTGTTCAGCCGCTGTTCATATAAAAGTTGCTAAGCTCTTTGGCAATGAAGAAATGATCTCGCCCTTTATTAATTACAAAGTGGAGCTTGCTATGAAAATTAAGCCAACCAGGAAAACCATGAACAAAGTAACAGTATATTTGTTAACAGCTCTGTTTGGAGCAGCTTTGGTGGGTGCTGCAACAGCTTCAACGACTTACTATGAGGCAGATGTGTTACAAAGCACGCCAATATACAGATCTGTTGAAACATCAAGCCCTAGAGAAGAATGCTGGCTGGAAGAGGTCGTTCGAGAAAGTCGTCCCCAATACCGTTCTCATACACCAAATATTCTGGGTGCGGTAATTGGGGGCGCAATTGGTAATGCCGTAGGGCACAACAAGAGTAACCAAAGGGTAGGTGCTGTTGTTGGAGCTGTTCTGGGTGCATCTGTTGCCAGTGATATCAGTCGCTCCAATCGTAGCAGTAATCTTCGTTATGAAACTGTGGAACGCTGTGAAACAGTTTATGAGCGCTATATTGAAGACAAACTGGTTGGTTATGATGTTGTCTATAGCTACAATAGTCAGGAATACACAGTTCGAACCCAACGAGATCCGGGTGCTACAATCCGGGTAAGAGTGAATATCGAACCGGTACTTTAAATCAGGCAATAGTGAAATAGACAAAGTGACAAAGCAGATTACAGCTAAAGTGATACAAACCATAGTCAAGCTATTGATGATTAGTATTGTCTGCTTTTCATCTCTTGCTGTTGCACAGCCGTCTCCGCGAGGTGGCTCCGGCGGCGCTCCCGGAGGACCTGAGCAACAATATCCCGGACGCGGCCCAGGCAATAATCTTGCACCACCGACCCAGTACGCAGCACCTTCAGTATCACGCCAACAGGCCTTAAATCTGGTTCGTAACAGCTTTCAGGGTAGAGTGCTGAGTGTGCGCACAGATGGGGGCAACTGGCGTGTCAGGGTCGACCAGAATGGCACTGTATTCAATGTCTTTGTCGATAGCCGTACTGGTGAAGTGAACCGATCCGCTGAATAAAATATCTCAATTATTAAACTCTTACAGGTTCTGGCATGCGTCTGTTATTAGTAGAAGATGAAGATCTATTAAGAGCACAACTGGTAAAAGCACTGGAAGATAACGGCTATATTGTAGACAGTGTACAGGATGGCAAGTTAGGTTTATTTCAGGCTACCGAATTTGACTATGATGCTGCAATAATTGATTTAGGCCTGCCTCAGATGAACGGAATAGATCTGATCAAGGCTATTCGAGCAGCTGCAAAGATGTTCCCCATTTTAATTCTGACTGCCAGGGACAAGTGGACCGATAAGGTGGAGGGGCTCGACGCGGGGGCCGATGACTATGTGGTTAAACCCTTTCAGATAGAAGAAATCAAAGCCAGACTCAATGCCCTGTTGAGGCGCGCGGCAGGCTTTGCAAAACCCGGCCTGGATTTTGCTCACTTAAGTCTGGATACCTCTGCAAAAAAATTAACGGTTGCCGGTAAGCCGGTAGAATTAACGGCATACGAATATAAAGTGTTGGAGTACCTGATGCTGCATCCCGGGCAGGTGGTGTCCAAAATCGAACTGACCGAGCATCTTTATGATCAGGACTATGATCGGGACAGTAATGTTCTGGAAGTCTTTATACGCCGTCTGCGTCAGAAACTTGATCCGGATGAATCATTAAAACCAATCGATACCGTGCGTGGTCAAGGCTATCGTTTCAATGTCCCTCCAAAATAAGCCCGGCAACAAATACTCCTTACAGCAACGTCTGGTTCTGGCTTTCGGCATTTTGCTGATCCTGTTCCTCGGCTTGACCGGTCTGGTATTGGACAGGGCATTTCAGGAAAGTATCGCCGCTTCAGTTGAAGAACGATTGCAACTACAGATATACGCAGTACTTGGCGTGGCAGAACCTGATGATGAGGCTAATTTTTTCGTGCCGGATCTTGAGGAAGCGAGATTCTCCCAAATCGACTCCGGTCTGTATGCCTTTATCCTCGACGAATTTAACATGGAAATCTGGCGCAGTCCTTCGGCAGTCAACATGAGCCTTGTCGATATTGATCTTGCAGCACAGAATATTACGCCGGGTCAGACACTTTTCGGCAGCGTTGAAACTCTGGAGCAGGGACCTATGTCTTACGCCGGCTACGGCGCGTACTGGTCCAGCCTGGGACGGACATTCAGTTTTGTCGTCATGGAGTCGGTGGCCCCAACTGATGCTGAAATCAGTGAGTTTCGCTCCAATCTCTGGCTCTGGTTAGGCGGTTTGGCAGTGTTCCTGTCGCTGGCTCAATTTGCCTTGCTGCGATGGGGGATGATGCCGTTAAAACGTCTGGCAGAAGACCTGGCTGAGATTGAGGCAGGTCATAAAGAGCAGCTTGGTGAGGATTATCCAAGTGAATTACATAATCTTAGCCATAATCTTAATCTGCTTATTAAAAGTGAGCGACAGAGACAAAGCAGATATCGAACCACTCTGGGTGATCTGGCGCATAGTCTGAAAACACCGCTGGCGGTTATTTCCGGGGTAGTACAACAGCAAAAACCCGATAAAAATGATTTGGCCGATGTTGCCGAGCAGGTTGAACGGATGAATCAAATTGTTTCCTATCAGCTTAACCGGGCCACGCAGTCTGACCATAGGAAAATCCTGGCCCTGACGACGGCTATCAGGCCCGTCGTTGAAAAATTAAGCGCCGCCCTGAACAAGGTCTATGCGGATAAAAACGTTCAACTGACAATTTTAATCAGTGATGAAGCCGTATTCTATGGTGAAGAAAGTGACCTTACTGAGTTGCTGGGCAATCTCTTGGACAATGCATATAAATACTGTCAGCAGCAAGTGCAAATACAGGTTCAGGTGGAGAAACACAATATCGTGATCAGCATTGATGATGATGGCCCGGGTATTGCGGAACAGGATCGGCATTGGGTGCTGGAACGCGGAGCCAGAGCCGACACCCGAAAAAACGGGCAGGGTATCGGTCTGGCGGTTAGTCTGGATATTATCAGCTCCTACGGGGGTGAACTTAAAATTGAAAAAAGTTCACTGGGAGGAGCTTCCCTGCTGCTTATTCTGAAAAGACCTTAATGTCGGCAGGCCGCTGCAGGCAGCGTTCTTCTAATGCGATTACCATGACGGTCATAGCGGATTTCATAACATTCTGCACGACGACCATTTTCGCTTCGAATAGCAGGGCGTCCGTTATTTGCACTGCTGTGACCATCACGAAAGCCGCTGCGGTAAGCATTCCGGTAAGTAAGCTGAGCATTATTCCGGTGCAGGCGAGTGCTCACAACAGGGCTTCGATATACCCGCTGCTGCAAGGCTGAACGACTGTTATTATTTCGATAGCTTATCCCTGCAATCAGACTGTTCGATGTGGAGTAGGCTGAATAAGGCGTAGTATGGCGTGAAGGATGCTGGAGATAGGAGTGCGATGGAGAATAATAGCCATCAGAGAAACTGATAAAATTGTCTTGCCGATAGCCTTGCGGGCCATGAGCCCAAGCGTTGACACTAAACAGACCCCAACCCAGACTGACAAAAAGCAGGAATAAATTTTTCATGATAATGCTCCTGTTGCTTTACCGTTGATTCAATGAAAACAGTATGAACAAGACAGCATTAATACAGACTGAACGAGGCGTACAGCACCGAAAAATAATAGGAATGTTTACTTTAGGGTCTGTAAATCTGCAGGTGAAAATGTAGCAATAGATTTCTCTTTACCCTGCTGGATTTTATTAGCCCATGCCGGGTCACTAATCAATGCTCTACCGACAGCAATCAGATCGAATTCTTCATTATCCAGACGGGTAATAAGTTCATCCAGACTGGCGGGATTGGATTCAGCTCCGCCAAAGCTGGACATAAAGTCAATATCAAGTCCGACACTGCCTACTGCAATCGTTGGTTTGCCGCTGATTTTTTTGGTCCAGCCGGCCAGCGTTAATTGGGAATCATCAAATGCTGGCTCCCAAAAACGCCGCGTACTTGCATGGAATAAATCGACACCGGCAGCAAGCAGCGGTTTGAGGAATTCTTCAAGTTCTTGTGGATTATGTGCCAGTTTGGCGTCGTAATCTCCAATTTTAAATTGTGAAAACCGAAAAATAATAGGGAAATCAGGGCCGACTGCTTGCCGGACTGCCTCGATAATTTCCACAGCGAAGCGGGTGCGCTCAGTAATGGAACCATTATATTTATCATCTCGCTTATTGAGCTCTTCCCAGAAAAACTGGTCAATAAGATAACCATGAGCACCATGCAATTCGATGCCATCAAAATTCAGGGCTTTGGCATCACGGGCGGCCTGTGCAAAAGCGGCTATGACATCATCGATATCCTGCTGACTCATAATTTTGGCAGACTGTTCGCCAGGTTTTGAGTAGCCTGATGGTCCTATTGCGGGGAGTTCAGGATTAGGCCCGGTGCCTGCTGCACGTTGCGCACCCTGATGCCAGAGCTGAGGGACTATTTTACCGCCCGCAGCATGTACTGCTTCGACTACTTTACGCCAGCCTGCTAAGGAGGCCTCACCATGAAAACTGGGAATGTTCACATCATTGCTGGCAACCGGATGATTGATCGTTGTACCTTCGGTAATAATAAGGCCAACTTCGCCTTCAGCACGACGTCTGTAGTAATCGACAACGTTTTGGCCAGGTACGCCTGCTGGGCTGTGATTCCTGGTCATCGGAGCCATAACAAGACGGTTTTTAAGATTAAGTTTGGAGCTCTGGAAAGGTGTAAAAAGAATATCTGGAGAGAGTGGCATATCTGAATCCTTAGCTGAGTTTGAGGGCTTATACCCGAGCAGATAAGCCCCGAAGATAGGGGCATATGCAGAAAAAACAAGGATGAAAAAGCAATTAATTCTGTTCTTAGGTCAGACAGGCTGGATCAAAAGCAAAATCACCCTTTAACCAGCTGACTATTTCCACCGCCTGTGGCTGATCAGAAAAGTGTGAGTACTTTTTAATTAATGCAGCTTTAGTGTCCCCATTCATTGCTGAGAGACCTTGTTGCTGAAAAAGCAATGCATCTTCAAGGATGTATTTTCCAAGCAGGCCTGGGCAGAGTGTTTCACATGCCTCTTTAAGTAAATCAGGTGAGGATTTTTGCAGGTAATGCTGGCCCAGGGTAAACAAGGGTATTTGTGATAGATACGCCTGGTTCATAGGGTTTGCCAGATGACCTGCGGTGTATTTGCGCAGAATATTCGCCTGATCCGGGAATGCTTGCAGATTTAGTTTGCTGCATAAACGTTCAGCGTCATTGACAGGGTAATTATCCCAAATCAAGGGCTTCCTCAAAAATCTTTCGGCCACATTCTGTAAATGTTGTTGCTGAAAGGTTTCAGAAAATACATTTGGGCCGGTCCAGAAAATATCGATACTGGGATCAAGAAAATTACCAATATCCTTGAAATAATGGTCCGGTTTTTTACCGAAATGGGAAACGAGTTTCGGGTCATCTGAGTAATAGGTTGGGCAGAATATAAAGTGTGATGCCTGGCTGTACTGAATAATGAAATTAGTAATGTCTGTTTGCTGAGTCGCAAGTTTTTCAACATCACCTTGCATATCGTCAAATAAAATACAAAGTATGGAAGGATTGATATGGTTTATCTGTTCCAGTTTGTGTCTGAGCAGATTTTTTTGCTTAGCATTAAAATCCTTGTATAGCTCAAAAGGGCTTAACCCGATGCCAAAATTCAGACTTTTATTTTTGTAAGCATCCGCCAGTTTGCTTAACTTATCCAGATGATCCTGAGGGAAAGGCATATGCCAGTCACGGCGCAGAAAATGGTCACTTTTAGGCGCATAGAGATAGGTGTTAAAACCATGGGTACTTAAAAAATCAGCGTAATCGGTTCTTGCTTGCCAGGACCATGCTGAACCAAAAAAGCCCTCTACAACACCAAGCTTAAATGACTTTTCCGAGACGGGATGTTTATGAGTCTTTGTCACTTGCCTGCTTTAGAGTGTCCGGGTTTATGCGGGAAAATATACATATAGTTTTACCAAGTTAGCAACTCCGGCACCTGGGGGCAAGACTTGTTCCATTTGGGTAATGCGTCAGTTTGAAATTGCTGGCCTTATAGAAGCCGCCGCTTCTGCCTTGTTCACCCTTCGATCTTTCCTTCCTGTTTTTCCGGCGCTGCGGAACTCGTCGCTATGCGACTCAGACAGTCCTCGCGCTTAATCGGAAAAACACTCAGGAAAACTACATCTCAATGGGTTCACATGGCAATAAGGGCGGCTTATACCTCCAGAATTTTCAAGCTGACGCATTACTTCCATTTGAGTTATGGGCATTTTAAATGGATATTAAACAGTCTTTACCCAGTCAAATAAGTAATCTGCACGCCGAGTCACCATTCAAGTGTTAAATACATGATTTTAAGGCTGAAAAAGGCTAGAATGCGCGCCTTTTAAATAAAACGGAGAGGCTGATGCCATTAAAATCCAGATTAGTAATTAGTGTAATTACATTATTGAGTTTCATTAATACAGCCGTCGCTCAAGGTGATGAGCGTCCTTATGATGCAAGTGTTTCTCTTGGTTATGTTGGTACCACTGGTAATACTGAGATCACCACTCTAAACACCAAGTTTTTACTCACTTACCGTGAGGCCGACTGGACGCATAATTTTGAATTTTCAGGATTGTCCTCACGCGAAAATGGAGTCGGTAAGGCTGAACGTTATTTTATCGGTGATAAATCTGATTACGCCTTGATGAATGAAGATCAATATCTTTATGTACAGGCATCTTATACCGATGACCGATTCAGTGGTTTTGATTATCAGGCTCTGGCATCGATTGGTTATGGTCAATATTTTATTCGCGATGAAAGATTCACACTGGAAGGTTTTACCGGTGTTGGTTATCGTCAGAATGATACTAAATTGACAGGCGTAGAAGGCGAAGCAGTGTTTACTCTGGGTGAAGGTTTTGACTGGGAACTCAGTGAGACTTCTTCTTTTACTCAATCGTTTACGGCAGAAATAGGTGACAAGCGTACTATCACAAAATTTGAAGTCGGCCTGGTATCAAACATAATGGGCAGAATTGCCACCAAGATTGCCTTTGAGGCCCGCAATACTTCTGATGTTCCACCGGGAATTGAGAAAACTGACACACAGACAAGTATTAGTCTGGTTTACACATTCTAGATGGTAAAATTTTTGAGCTTGCCGCATTTTGGCAAGCTCAAAACAGTTTTCAACTCTGATTCTTCGCTTTTGAGTAATTAATCAGGCCATTGCTTGAAGCGTCGAATCTGTCACAGAAGCCGTCGCTGCTGATGGCCTGATACAGTTTACTGCTTAACACTTTCCCCAATTCTACGCCCCATTGATCAAATGCATTAATGTCCAGAATCACGCTCTGGGCATATATCTTGTGTTCATAGGCAGCAATTAAGGAGCCGAGATTGTAAGGTGACAAAGCCTGCAACATTATCGTGCTACTGGGTTTATTTCCGACAATGACTTTATGCGGAGCCAGTCTCTCAATCTCATCATTATCCATTCCCTGAGCCGCAAGATCGGCTTTCACCTCAGTCAAAGATCTGCCTTGCATAAGGGCCTGGCTTTGGGCAAAGCAATTCGCCAGCAAATGCTGATGTTGATCAATATCAGCCGTAGAGCTGCAAACACTGGCAATAAAATCAGCAGGAACCAGATGTGTTCCCTGATGCAATAGCTGGTGGAAGGAATGTTGCCCATTGGTTCCGGTGCTACCCCAAATCAATCCGCCGGTATCCAGCCTTTGTGGGCTGCCATCTTTATGGACTGATTTGCCCAGACTTTCCATATCGAGCTGCTGCAAATAGGCAGGGAACAAATGCAGGTTCTGTATATAGGGCAAACAAACCTGGGTCTCTGCCTTAAAGAAATTCAAATACCAGATAGCCAGCAGGGCCATTAATAGTGGCATATTTTTATCCAGGGGACTGTTTCGAAAATGTTCATCCATGGCATGTGCACCAGCCAGCAATTCCCTGAAATTATCCATGCCGGTGCCCAGAGCTATGGGTAAACCTATCGCAGACCAGAGGGAATAACGACCGCCAACCCAGTCCCAGAGTGGAAAAATTTGTTGTTTATCGATACCAAAAGCGATGGCTTTATCGATGTTGGAAGAAATCGCTACAAAATGTCTTGCCAGATGTATTTCTTTTTTGGCGGCAGCCAGCAACCAGCTTCTGGCGCGATGAGCGTTTTGCAGAGTTTCCAGAGTGCTAAAGGTCTTTGAGGCAATAACAAACAAGGTCGTGGCCGGATTCAGTTCAGTCAGAGTCTGTTGTAAATGACTGGGGTCGACATTGGAAACAAAATGACAGCGAATGCCCGGTGTGTGGAAGGCGCTCAGTCCGGCGTAGACCATGGCAGGCCCCAGATCAGACCCTCCGATACCAATATTCACTACATCCCTTATAGCCTGACCATCAAATCCGGTCCACTCTTTGCTCTGAACCTTTTGCACAAAGCTTTGCATTTTATCCAGGGTGGCGTGAACTGCTTGCTCCTGCGTTGTAGAGCTTGCAGGACTCCGTAAGGCAACATGCAGGGCAGGACGCTGTTCCGTATTGTTGATTAGTTTGCCTTCAAACATCGCGTTAATAGCTTCAGTAATACCTGCCTGTTCTGCAAGCGAGATCAGGAGTCGTATGGTTTCTGGCGTAATCAGGTGCTTCGAATAGTCAAACAGCAAGCCGGAGACCTGCAGACTCAGTTTGTTGAATCGCTCAGGGTCAGTCGAGAATTGGTCACTTATCTTCAAGTGCTGGACTTGTTGCTGATGAATCTTGAGTGCCTGCCAGGCAGAACTTTCCTCGAGGTGGCTAAAAATGGATTCAGAATTAGAAGCGGGCATCTGCTTACCTTGCCAGTACATGTCGGTATGCAGAGATTCTACCTTAAAATATTGAACAATAGGGTGGAGATTGGTAGTATTCGCGGCCTTGAGTAAATGATTAAGTCGTTATAGCTCCAATGCAGATAAAAGTAGCAACTAAGCTAAGCACTTAGATAGAATAGATTTACCGATTTAGCCGCTATAGCTCAGCCGCAGATAAAAAGCAGCAACTGACTTTAGCAACTGGATAGATAGTTTTACCGATTTAGCCGCTATAGCTCAGCCGCAGATAAAAAGCAGCAACTGACTTTAGCAACTGGATAGATAGTTTTACCGATTTAGCCGCTTTAGCTCAGCCGTGGTAGAGCACAGAGTTGTAGTCAGTAGGTCCCAAGGTTGAGAGGCGACTCTTGGTAGTTAGTAGAAAGCCTCAATAATTTAGCCGCTATAGCTCAGCCGTGGTAGAGCAACTGACTTGTAATCAGTAGGTCCCGAGTTCGACTCTTGGTGGCGGCACCAAACTAAAAAGCCTCGCCTTAGTGCGGGGCTTTTTTTTCACTTGCAAAGGTACGAGGAATTAACGATGACTGTTCTGGTCGAAGGAGTATCAGTAATTATAAAGTTAGAGGCCATTGAGAGAATAATTCCTGATGGTTGGGAAGGTTTCCGGCAGTATGTTCCGAATTTTGCGTGGTGCAAGGATGACAAGCTGCTACGTTTGGGTTTTTTGGACGGGGATGAGGCGAAGGCCTTTGCGGATTCACTGCAAGCATTGAAACTTGTCTATCAGGGTGCTGAAGGGGCTAAGGATTTTGCTCTTGTTGATCAAATTTATGGTGTCACAACCAGATGTAACTGGCTGGAATACGGGCACGTAAACTTGAATAACGATCCGGATAAAAAAGTTGCGGCCTGTCGTTTGGCAGGCACACAAGATGAATCTATTGTTACGCCAGAGAATTGGGTCTATGAAAATTCACTTACTGCCAACTATGGCCTCACGCCAACTGAGGATCAGGCATAAATGCCACAAAGTCGCCTGTTCCTTTGTGGGGCTTATTCTGGCCTGATGATTTCTCTTTTTGCCATTCCAGTCTTTAACCTTAGCCAGGTTTTTAAAGCCCTCACGTAGCTGAGGAATCAAAAAACCCTGCTTAAGCAGCATGTTCAGTCAGTAATTATCGTCAGCCTGTCGCGATATGCCTATTTTGTAATGCCAAAGCTTTCAGGCAATGGGAAATTCCCGTCAAAGGGTGCCCAATTAGGTAAAGGAATGTTGGGGTCTGCATAAAACATGGCGGCATAAATTGAAGTGATCAATTTATTATCCAGATAAAACAATTCACTCAAGGCCAAACGGCGATGAACAGCATTCGGTAAACGCCTGAACACCACATCTCCCATGATGACCTGTTGTTCTTCATCAATTACAGGATAGCGTCTTGCAGTCACTGCGGCGATACTCAGAGGACCATCTAACTGGAAGTTGGTGACACAATTGCTTTTGCCCTCAAAACCATCGGTGCTGCCTTCTGGAAGTGCTCTGCCGGTAATTAACTGGCCATTTTCTATACGTGAACAATCAGGATGAACGTAAGCCAGTGAGCCATTATGATTACTCAGGGCATCAAAATAGCTGTTCGCAAGACCTTCCAGGGATGCTCGTGATAAACGATCCTGCAACGGGACTATAGCCTCTGCCGGCGGTGGGTTGGCAATAAAATAGTCAACATTGAATGGCCCCGGTCTGACTGTGCCATCCTCGGTCGGCGGCCCTAACATACCGGGATCATTAGGACGGCCAATATACCATTCTGCTTCACTAAGCTCTCCGTCCTGTACTTTGATTCGTACTGTGACGACTACCGCCTGGGCCCCTTCTTCGACAGTGCCAAAGAATGCGGCCTGACTGTTGACAGGATCAAGGTAGTATCTTTGTACCGTCCCAACAGCGGTAACGCTGCGCCAGACTCCGGTACCGGGTCGTGTGGCAATGGCATTATCTGTCTGTCGGAAGCCGATCATTAAAGGGACACTCTCAGGATCATTTTCGGCGACAGCCTGCAGATAATCCTCCATCATTTCCCGCAGGCAGGCGCGATCACACTGCGGGTTATCGGCGCCTAAACCTGGTTGAGACGCAAACATCAAACATAATATGACTACACTAACAGTACCTTTTAACATGGGTTTTCTCCCTGATCTTTTAAAAGCTGATATTAATTTAAAAAAATATTGCCTGTTGTAAGTTACAAGAGGCAGTTTGCTGTCCATTAAATGTATAAGTTCTAGCGTGCTTCGATATTGGCATAGACTTCGATGGTTGAAATATTGCTCCAACCCGAAGCGCCATGCCCGCCACCCGCACTTAAATTGGCAAAGCCGACTTCATCGATGCGGCTCAGATCGGGATTCATCAGGGCGTTGCCGACACTGACTTCCTCCGGGTCGAGTACAAACCAGTCCTGATTATCAAAGGCAACTTCAATGCTCAGAAAAGCGCCTGCAGTCTGGATAGTCTGGCTGCCGACGGCGAGCGTGCCGTCCGCAAGTTTTATCACCGGATGCAGGCTATGTAGATTATTGGTCCTAACGATGGCGCGCATTCTTGCCAGACCGCTCAGATCAATGTAGCCCTGACGTGATTTAAGGGTGACAGCAACCGGCGACCCTGCCAGGCCAGTCCACAGATCGATGCGACCTTCATGTTCATAGACGGTAATGTCAGCAGACCTGTAGCCATAAAGTGCAAGTTCAAGCTCACTGTTGCTGACCGCACTTTGTCCAGCCAGATAGTAATCATTCGCTGATGCATGGCTGCTTATGGGTTTGCCGAGTGCAAGTTCGGATTGCTGCCAGCTTTCCATAAACAGTAAAGCTGGCCGCACCGTTTGGTCCTGGGCAAGGCCTGGCAAGGATGCTGTTATAAACGTCAGGCAAATGATGAGGCAGGCGGGTAGGGTCGGACGAATTCGTGTTTTGAACAACATAGTATTGCTCCTGTTATTGTTATTATTTTTGCAGTCAGGAGATTCTAACCAAGTATGTCGAATAAATCGCTAGCAGACTTAACGTTATTCCGGCGGTGGCTAAACAGGGCTTTTAAAAGCTTCTTAGTTATTGCCTTTTGAGTACATTTCACCACCAAGATTGTGGTACTGGCTGGAAAAAAATACCAGTGGTTCTTCGTTCTTATAGCTACAGTCCACTACCTTGCCAATAAGTAAGGTGTGATCGGCCACGTTAATAAATTTTTCTATGTCGCACTCGAAATAGGCAATCGCAGCTTCGAGCTTTGGCATGCCAGAAGTTTTCTCAAAACCGGGTCTTAAGCCTGGAACCTGTCGACCGGAAAAATGGCTGGAAATATCCTTGGCCGCAGCAGGTAGTACATTGATTGCAAACTTGCCACTTTGCTCAATGGCACTCAGGGTACGTCCATCCATCACTGAGACCAGCACTGTAGGTGGAGCCAGGCTTACCGACATAAAACTGTTGGCTGTCATGCCAACGATTTCCTGCGCCTGATCCCGGGCAGTAAGCACGGCTACACCAGTAGTGAAGCGTGAGGCTGCATGTCGGAATTCGGCGGAATTCATTTGTTTCATTCGTAAATCTCTATATATGTGATATGTGTGTAATTGCCAGTTAAGCCGCTATTCCGCCGGGGCTTAAACGTTCAATCCAATCAAGGATACGAGCTGGCGAACTCAGGTTGTCCCACTGCAACTCGGGGCTGTTAAAATTTTCTGTAAACTCATCACAGAGTTGAGCATTCTGACTCATCGCACCAAGCAGCATCTGGAACTCTTCTGAGGGCGGCCCCATCACAAGATTGGTCCAGCGCGCTGCAGCAAGACAACGATCATTGCGTGCCATATCCACTCGTTCTATGAAACGGTGATCGAGTACCGGAGCCTTGATAATTTCTTCAGCCAATTTAAATGCTGAATAAGAAGCGATGTTTGCGCCCTGGCCATTAACGGGGTCAACGGTGACATGAACGTCACCAACAGCTACAGCAAATTTGCCATTATCAAAAGCTACAGAGGTTTTACGTACCGTAGGAACAACACCGCCCTGCAGCACATCCAGTGGCTGGCAAAGATCAAATTTTGTCGTATCGACCCGGTCATAAACTCCGGGATGATATTTTTCAAGAGCATCGAGTATGACTTGCCGAAACGCTGCCGGATCGTCGTCATATTTAGTTGTAACGGTCGCTTCCAAAGCTGATCCGGGAATGTTCTCGAATAAGATGGCGGTAGCCATACCTTCAAAGGTTAAAGTCGGTATTGCCAGTAATTCTCCGATGCCGGGGGTGATAGACAGCGTGGTGTTTTTCTTTTCATCGTGTGCAACACCCGTGTAGAGACCAACAGACAGACGTCGCTGTGGTTGCTGAAAGGGTGATTCATCGACATTATGTTCGAACAAGGAGCCAAGCGGCCCCTTTCCAACAGCTACCACCAGAAGGTCAAATCGGTTTACCAGAGGCTGTATGTCATCTTCTCCGATGCTGCGATATTCAATATTCCCGCCACGTTCAATAAAGTCTTTCATCAGGCTGGGGAGGTAAATTCGGTAATCGACGGCGCGTGATGGTTTAGCAAAACTACCGGGAAAGTGCAGTGGTTCAGGAACGTTCAACCAGTGATCATGATAGTAATAATGGTGGTCTTTATTGGTCCAGTGATTTACACCAAGCAGGTTTTCACGTTCGATTGTGGTGCTATGGTGGGCAACCGTGTTCAGCAGCCTGGCAGAAGCATAATCATCTGGTTCACGGTCCGTGATAATGGTGGCTCCAATGCCATGTTGTTGCAGGTACAGTGCTAAATGCAAACCAGCAATGCCGGCTCCTACGATGCCAATATTATGCATGTCTCATGTGCTCCTAAAAAATCGTGGGTACAGGTTATTGCAAATTGATTTAAATGTTAATAGCATGAAACGGATAAGATATATTCTTATATGGAATTTATATGGATCGTATCGAATGTCTGGAAACCTTTGTTCATGTTTATGATAGTGGTAGTTTTTCGGCCGCTGCAAAAAGACAAAACACGACGCAGCCGACAGTAAGCAAGCGCATAGCCTGGCTGGAAGAATTATTTAGCACCACGCTTTTTTTGCGCTCTACCCGTCGTCTTGCGCCAACAGAAGAAGCAGGTCGAATCTACGAACATGCCCGCAGTATTCTGGAAACCTACAGCTTGGCTAGGGCAAGCGCCTTCAATGCACTACCGGAGCCGACCGGAACTTTGGTCGTTGCAGTGCCGTCATCATTTGGACGCCATTTTCTGGCGCCGATAGCCGCCGAGTTTTTGCGTTTACACCCCAGTATCACCCTTGATTTCAGGTTATCAGAAGGCCAGGTTAACCTGCTAAAGGAAGGAGCCGAATTAGCCCTGCGTATTGGAGAGTTAAAAGACAGCTCGCTGCATGTTCGTAGTTTAGGACGTATCAGTCGACTGGCCGTTGCCAGTCCCAAATACCTGCAGCATCGTCCGGCACCGAGTGAACCCGGCGAACTGAATGAGCATCTGTGTATTGGTTATTCCCGCTTTGGTTTAACGACCAACTGGATTTTCGAAAGCGAATTTGGACGTCATGCCATCGATGTTGAATGTGGCTTCAGAGTTGATGATGCAGATATGCTACAAGCTGCAGTATTGGAAGGGATGGGTATAGCGATTCTGCCAAGCTGGCTTGTGCAAACGCATCTGACCAGTGGCGCTATGGAAATCATTCTGCCTGACTATATAGTTCCCGCTTTACCCCTGAACGCGATTTACCCGGACTCCGGGCTTCTGTCTCTAAGGGCACGCAGTTTTCTGGATTACTTGGTGGAGAACTGGAATTTGCTTGTTGATGCTAAAAATCAGCATACGCAAGCTTAAGTAAAAATTAGCTTTAGGCTTAGTCGCGCTGAAATTTTTGTACTCGCCGATTAAGGACATCGGAGACGAACACATTCCCATCAGCATCAACTACCAAGCCATGCGCCTCTCCAAATTCTCCATTAGCAGAACCCGGTCTGCCGATAGCGCCAAGTATTTCTCCATTCAAATCCAGCTTTGCCAGTTCACCATCAAAACCGGTAGTCATGTAGAGAAAGCCATCGTCATGCAAATAAAGCGCACAGACCAGCGTATTGAATGACCATTGATCAAGATGCTTGCCCTCGGTGTCAAAAATCTGGATGCGTAAATTCTCTCTGTCTGCCACATAGACTAAGTCATTACTATCAATGGCTATTGCATGGGCCAGAACCATTTCATTACGGCCATGACCAAGCTTGCCCCATTGAGAAATGAATTCACCGTCTGGAGTGAATTTTAAAACCCCAGGCGTTCCAGAGCTGTATCCATGACCCTGGGCAACATAGACATTACCGACACTATCAAAAGCAATATTATTGGGTTCCAGGAAATGCCGTGAACCCGATGCCTCATTCCAAACGCCGGATTCACCTGGTGTACCCAGGGTCATTAAGACATTGCCGTCGGGGTCCAGCTTCATAACAAAATGGGCATTTACATCTGTCACCCACAGATTATCGTCCTTATCTATTGCCAGACCATGGGTACGATCAAAGAGGCTCCCATCACCGAAAGCACGAATAAACTTTCCTGCTGCATCGAACTCAAGAAAGGGCAGAGGGCCTCGTTGTAAGGCAATCAGATGATTTGCAGAATTAATGGCAAGATCTGCTACGGAAGCAAACTCCATTCCGGCAGGCATGTCGAAAGCTGCCCTAAAGTCGATGGCCCGATACTCTTCAAGAGTGTAGGCGAGCAGAGGACGCAAAGGCCTGTTGGGCGCCTGTGCAAGTACCTGGCTGGCTGCAATACACAGGAATAATAAGAGTGCTTTTTTCATGGCAACTTGCCTTTTTATTGTAGGTGTTTGCTGAAAGTTAACGCTCCTAACTTGGAAGATCAAATGCTGTTTTGTGTTGATTTTTTTCGGGTCATGATGAAAAAGACTATCAATAGCAGAGCGATGAGTGCTTGTATGATGACACCGATGTTCTCGGGTCTGCCCCAGCCTGACATGATTCCATCAGCAGGCAGGAACAGGCTGTTAGACCAGTTTGAACTAAAGTGAAGTGCTATAGCCGCGAATACGACACCACCGGTATTGAGATAAACCCAGGTCATGATGATCGTGACTGACAATACGCTAATGGCCCATGGCAGCAAAGGCAGCTGGGCTTGTGGTGAGCCGGCGATAATAAATAGCGGTAGATGCCAGGCTACCCAGAACAACCCAAGCATGAGGCTGGCATTTACTGGCTTATGTTTTTGCAACAATCGAGGTAAAGCATAGCCGCGCCAACCAAACTCTTCTCCGAAGGGGCCGCCTAGAAAATACATAAATAATGCCATCCCCAGCAAGGTAAGAGGTTGACTAAAGGCACCAAATGAAATGCCGACGCCTGCAATTAACAATGAAACTATTTTGATAACTGGAAATAATAAAAAAATAATACACAACCAAGACCAGCCAATGTTTATCTTCCAGCCACTTCTCCACAAAGCAGCAATACCGGCACGTCCTTGCTGTCGATACGTTAAAATAAAGGTAGAGAAAAATGGTCCAAATACGCCTATTAACATGAGTAACAGCATTAAAGGAGAGGCCGCTGCTAGCAAGTTCTGTGCATCAGTGCTTGCCGTGACAGGCTCATTATTTAGGCCTAACAAAAATGCGATACCCCAGAAAAACCAAGAGAAAGCAAAAGCTGTAACGAAATAGTCCCAAGGAAATTCTACTTGCTTGATATTATCATCTGATAGAACTGTGGTATGAGGGGTTGAATCTTTTCCCGGAGTTTCCATATTACCTCTCATTTTTTCTTTTTAGTGATTCTGAGTGCTATCTTGGATAATTGAAAACCGAGATTTTTGTTTATCGTTTAATGGATTTAGAGAATACGATGATAAGCATCATTCCACAAATTGTTAGCAATTTTTTTCAATAGCGCAATTCTGGACTGCAGAACATGCCCGAGTGCTTGTTAAACATACTGCTGAAATTCAGGAGAGGGTGGAAAAGAAATAAAAGCCTGCTAAGCCCAGCGCTTTTTTTAAAGCAGAAACTATAATGGATAGCTAAGAGAGTTAGCGGTACATGCCTCTGTTCAATGAGCAGAGGCATGCATAAAGATCAATAATTAAAAGTTGATTCTAATAGAAAGACTAAGACCATCGGCATTATCAGTTGTGGCGTAAGCCAGAGCTGTAGAAATTACATCTCCAAAATAATAGCGAGCTTCCAGGTTCAAGCCGGTTGAGTCGTCATTGAATATGTCGACATAGTTAATGGCACCAGAAATCTCCAGGGTATCTGTTAGAAGATGCCTAATTCCAACTGCCAGAGCATAACCGCTGTCATCTGTTGTGCCTAAAATTCTCTGAGACACTTCTGCATCAAGATAAGAAACAGTGCCGTATAAGTCTGTTTGTCGACTTAAAGGAGTATGGGCACCGATACCCAATTCGAAGACATCCTGATCAATGTCAAAGTCATAGCTTAAGCTGCCAATACTGGCGCCTATAAAAATGCTGTTGGAGACTTCATAGGAAGCCGCTCCGTAGAAACCATCTCCGTCTACATCGCTGCCATTAAAATCGAGTGTTGTATCGTTATAGCCTAATTCAACAAAACTATAACTCAGAGTCTGTACTTGCGCCTGGGCCTGAAAGGTTATTGAAAGTAAAAATGCCGGGACAAATAATTTGCTTAAAAGTTTCACGTATATTTCCTTATAATTTGTTCTATGTAGGTTTTGAGCTTGCCTCAAAAGTGCGCGGAGAGTACAGGAAATAATTTTGCTTAGCTATACATTTCGGGATGAGTTTTTTGCTCGTAAGGAGTATTTTCCCCCAGGTTTTTTCCCGCTAAAGCTCATTACTGAGTAGAATCCATGTAAGAGGGTTTCGGGATGTTAAATATATACAGATCGATAGTTGTTCTAGTACTTTGCTGCAATAGTTTAAGTGCTTCAGCAGAAAGCATCACCATTGCCGTAGCAAGCAACTTTATGGCGGTTATGGATGAGGTGGTCGGGGTATTTGAAGCACAAACCGGTCACGAGGTTCAGGTAGCCTATGGCTCTTCGGGCAGAATTTATGCGCAGATAAAAAATGGTGCGCCTTTTGATGTCTTTTTTTCAGCGGATCAGGAAAAAGCTGCTGCTTTGGAAGCTGAAGGTCAGGCCGTGTCAGGCAGCAGTTTCACCTATGCAAGAGGCGCTCTGGTTCTTTGGTCTAAACAAAGCGGTCTGCAGCTGGAGCAGGGCGAGATTTTGCAGCAGGGAAACTATAATAAACTGGCTCTGGCTAATCCCAGGCTCGCCCCTTATGGTTCTGCTGCAGTGGAGGTGCTCGAAAGTCTGGGTTTGCAGGAAAGTACACGACAAAACTGGGTGCTGGGTGAAAATATCAACCAGGCCTATCAGTTTGTCGAAACGGGAAACGCTGATCTGGGATTTGTGGCCTTATCGCAATTAATCGCAGCGGGAATGCTTGAGTCGGGTTCAAGCTGGCTAATCCCGGAGACTCTCTATACATCAATCAGGCAGGATGCTGTGCTGCTAAAACGCGCTGCAGGCAAAGATAGCGCTCTTGCTTTTCTGGACTACATACAAGGTGAACAGGCCAGAAGCATTATTAAACAATATGGCTATGCCGTGGATTGAAAGATCGAAATGTCAGACATTTTAAGTGGCTGGAATAGTGATAGTACTGCACCATCATAGTTCACGATTATGTATATACAATGTGATTATTATTCAATAAGTTTAATGATTTTATGCACATAGCGAAATTTCGTAATAATAGTGATTAAGAATGGAGAGTAACTTGCCATTTTCAAATTTTTAGTAGCTAAGTTGTTGTTTATTCTAAATATAATTGTGTACTGATTCTTCTCGAAGCGAATAGGAAATGAAAATATTTATTGACAAAAATTCACATGCCAAGTTTTGCACACTTTTATCCACAGCACCCGCTACCGAAAAGCAGCTGTGGATAAGTCAGGTATAAGTTCATGTCCACTTACTTCGACTTGAAAGCCTGGAAGTTTATCAAGTACTCTCATTTTAGTAATAACGGCAACATGTAGGAGTGGAAGTGAGCGCAAGCGAGGCAATAAACAAGCAGACCAGATACAGTGAATCGGCATTTGCAGTGCGCGATTATGAGTGTGATTTACAGGGGGTCGTCAATAATGCGGTCTATCAAAACTACCTGGAACATGCCCGACATGTATTTTTGAAATCCCGGCAAATAGATTTTGCGGCCCTGACGCGTGAAGGTATTAATCTTGTCGTCATCAGAGCCGAACTGGACTATAAGGGTTCACTGAGAAGTGGTGATGTTTTCACTGTGCGTACCAGTTTCAGCAGACGTTCCCGCCTGAAATTTGTGTTTATTCAGGACATCTTTCGCGAAGGTGAGGACTCTCCTTTACTTTCCGCTGAAATCACAGGCACTGCCGTAAATGCCAGCGGCAGGCCTTTCATTCCGAAAGAGCTGCATAGCTTGCTGGAATAAAAGATTTTCCGGGTCTTAACCCCAAAGCAGATTTATCACGTTTATAGCACTGACAAAGTCATTTTGTTCAGAGCTTTAGCGAGCTTTTTTAACTCAATAAAAGGAACGTGATATGAAAAATATACCAGTAAAGCCGGCTTTATTGTCTGCGGTGATTGCCAGTCTTGTATTAAGCGCCTGTCATGCAAGTCGCGATGAAGCCGCCCTTGCAACAATAGGCACCACGAGTCCTGTACAAAGCCAGACAGATAGTCAGTTGGATCCAGGTGGATCGAATGCCAGACAGATAGAACAGATACAAGTAGCAGCAGAAGCAGCAAGATTCGAAAGAATGGAGCTGGATATGTCTGCTTCAGGTTTAGCCATTAGCAACCAGGCTCCCATGCTTGCAACATCACGAGCAGGTATGCCACATGATGCTGCATTCTGGCCTGGGCATGGATCTGAAAATTATGCTGACTTCGATGACAGTGGAATTAAAAGGGTCATCGAGAATGCTGTATCGACATTTAGCATCGATGTTGATACTGGCTCCTACAGTAATATGAGACGGTTTTTGAATCAGGGATCTTTACCGCCGGTAGATGCAGTCAGGGCAGAAGAACTGATTAACTACTTTGCTTATGATTATCCTGTAGAAGCAACAAACGCGCCTTTTAGTTTCATAACTGAAATATCAACAAGTCCCTGGAATGCAGGTAAGCATCTGGTGCATATAGGTATTCAGGCCAATGAGCCGGGAAATACCGAACAACTGCACAGTAATCTGGTGTTTCTGGTAGATGTGTCAGGATCTATGGCGAGTCCGGATAAGCTGGAATTGTTGAAAACTTCTTTAAAGATGCTGAGCCGTCAATTAAGTGCTGAGGACAGTGTTGCTCTGGTGGTTTACGCCGGTGCTTCAGGTGTCGTGCTGGAGCCAACGGCAGGTAATGAAACGCGTTTAATCAGTGCAGCCCTGGATCGCTTGCAGGCCGGTGGTAGCACTAATGGTGCAGCCGGTATTGAATTGGCTTATGCCCTGGCAGAAGATGCCTTTATCGCTGAGGGTATTAATCGGGTGATTCTGGCCACTGATGGAGACTTCAATGTGGGTATGTCCGATGTGGATGCCTTAAAAGATTTGATTAAGGAAAAACGTGAATCCGGCATCAGTCTGACTACCCTGGGTTTTGGTACCGGTAATTATAATGATCAGTTGATGGAGCAATTGGCCGATACCGGAAACGGCAATTATGCCTATATCGATAATATCAATGAGGCACGCAAGGTATTGGTGGATGAAAGGCATTCAACCCTGCAGACCGTTGCCAGGGATGTAAAAATTCAGATTGAATTTAATCCGCATGTCGTTGCTGAATATCGTCTGGTCGGATATGAAAATCGGCAGCTGGCCAGAGAAGATTTCAATAATGATCGCGTTGATGCCGGTGAAATTGGTGCTGGCCATACAGTGACCGCTATCTACGAAATCGCCTTGCTCGATTCAGACTCTCTGAGTGTGGATCCGCTACGCTATGATAATGAAAGCATTAGCGCGGGCGGCAATTCTGAAGAACTGGCATTTCTGAAATTGCGCTATAAAGAACCCGATGCCGATGTCAGCCTCTTGTTGGAGCGTGCTTTACTGGTGGCAGATATTCAGGAAAATATCGACAACACTTCGGATAACTATCGTTTCTCAGCAGCGGTAGCCGGGCTGGCGCAGCTACTCAGAGGCAGTGATCAAACGAGTATGCTTGATTATGATACAGTGCTGGGTCTGGCGCAGAATGCAAGAGGGGAAGATGAGTTCGGCTACAGAAGCGAATTTATTCAACTGGTCAGGAATGCACAGGCACTTTCCTTAAATTAAGAAAACTATTGCGCTTGGCTATTCTTTGTTATGGGGGCATTTTAAAATACTCATTTACGTTTTGGTAAACTCCGTTTTTAAAATGCCCCCATGCCTCGACTAGCCTGCGCTCATAACGTTTTCTTTATGATCTGTTTGTTTTGAGTAAGTAAAGGATATACCAGTGCCCCTGTTAAGTTTTCTGGAAAAAACGGATAAAGACGCACAGTTGATGCTGGCTTATGCCGGGGGCAATGTTCAGGCTTTTGATGAGCTGTACCGCAAGCACAAAGATGCGCTTTACCGGTTTTTTCTGCGCCAGTGCGGCAATCAGGCTTTGGCAGAAGAGTTGTATCAGGAAGTCTGGCTACGGGTTATCAAGGCGCGGGAAAGTTATGTGCAGACAGCAAAGTTTACGACCTGGCTGTACCGTATTGCGCACAATATTCTGTTCGATCATTTTCGCAGGCCTCTCACAGAAAAAGATGAGGCAAGCGAAGTGGAAGCTATACCGGATAATGCCAGTAATGATCCGGCTATGTTATTGGATTCTCAGGAAAAAATCGCACGTTTCAGGGCGCAGTTAAGTACTTTACCCAAAGAACAGCTTGAGGTTTTTCTGCTTAAGGAAGAGGCTGGTTTGAGTATCGCAGATATAGCCTTAACTATTGGAGAAAGCAAGGAAACTACCAAAAGCCGTATGCGTTACGCAGTGGATAAATTAAAGCAGGTTCTACAAGAGTAAGTATTGTTGTAAGTCAGGTAAAAAATATTTCGGCAAATTATAATGTGTGAATAAATGATGAAAGATTCGGAAGAAAAAATGCTACAGGTATATCTTGCTGGCGAAGATGGAGTTTCTGCCGCATTCCAGTCTGTGTCCGATGAAAAGCCTTCTGCCAAACTCGATGAAACGATCAGGCAGGCAGCGCGGGAAGCAGTTGAGGGCTTGCCGGTACAGAAAAAACGCATACCCTATCAGGCCTATTCCATTGCCGCGAGTTTTTGCCTTGCTGTGTTGGTGGTGTCTTTGTTTCTTAATAACACTGGGGAACTAACACGTACCGAGCTTGAATCAGTTAACTCAATTCCTCTCTCGGACTCTCCGAGAGTGGATTTGTTCAGTGCCGATGAAACAGCAATGCCTCAATTAAATGCTGATACAGTTCAAAGCATTGAACAGGATGCGGTTTCAGGTCTGAATACAAACAGAGTTGCTGATCCGGCGGCGGCTGCCAGTCAGGAAGCCGCACAAGCCAGAGCAGAGCGGCTTGAGTCTGCGCAGACCATCTCAACACAAGACAGGCTGGCTGCTGAAGAAGCGGCGCTTGCTACCCAGGTTCAGGCAAGTGCTGTACTGGAAGCAGACCAGTCAATGAATTATCGTTTGAACAGTGATACCTGGTTACTCGAAATATTACGCTTAAGCAGGACCGGTAATACATTAGTGTTAAATGAAGAGCGCAGGTTGTTTGCCGAAAACTACCCTGCTATAGATATTGATTCAGCTCTGGCTGAGTTAGAGGAAACTGACTAAGGAGTAAAAATGACTTTACCTAAAATTGGCAATCTGGCCCCGAACTTCAGCTTGCAGGATCAACATGGTAAGAAACATAGTCTGAAGGATTATAAAGGCAAAATCGTCGTGCTTTATTTCTATCCTAAGGCTATGACACCTGGCTGTACGGTACAGGCTCAGGGCCTCCGGGATAGTGAAAAAGCCTTGCAAAAACTGGGTGTGGAAGTGCTTGGTGTGAGTATCGATGCGGTCAAACGGCTGGCAAAATTTGAAGAGCGGGATGACTTGAATTTCACACTACTGTCTGATGAAGATCATGCGCTGGCCGATAAATATGGAGTCTGGGGTTTAAAAAAATTTATGGGCCGCGAATACATGGGTATCAATCGCATGACCTTTATTATCGGTAAGGATGGCAAGCTCAAGCACATCATGGAAAAAGTCAATACCAAGACTCACCACACCGACGTCTTGAATTATATTAAAGAGAATTTGTGAGCTGGCTGCATGGAACTTTTTTATAAGCAATATTCATCAGCGGGCAAACCCTTGATCATTTTGCATGGCTTGTTCGGTCATCAGGGAAACTGGGCAACACATGCTAAAGCCTTATCTGATACTTTCGCGGTAGTTGGTTTTGATGCGCGCAATCATGGTCAGTCACCACATAGTGAGACTATGAGTTATGAGCTGATGGCAGAAGATGTCATGGAAACCATGGATGCTCTGGGTATTAAGTCTGCAAATTTTATCGGTCACTCGATGGGTGGCAAAACAGCCATGCAGCTTGCGCTCAAACATCCTGAACGGGTAGAAAAACTTTTGGTGGTGGATATCGCTCCTGTTGCCTATCAGGCTGGTCCCGATGAGGTGCTGGCGGGTTTACAGCATCTCGATCCGGGGAATTTGTTTTCCCGTAAACAAGCCGATGAAAGTCTGCAGGATTATATTGGCAGCAAGAATATTCGTGATTTTCTGCTGAGTAATTTACAGCGCAGTCTGGAAGGAGCATATCAATGGCGTATGGGGCTGGCGGCAATTTCCTCATCCTATGCGCAACTCAAGGCCGGCCTTGAAGCAGAGAAGTCTTTTAGTGGGAAGACATTATTTATTAAAGGTGAATATTCAGATTACATCTTGTCAGACTACAAATCGCAAATACTGAACATGTTCCCTGCTGCAAAAATAGTAGAGATAGCAGGTGCAGGGCATTGGGTGCATAGCGAAAAACCCGAACAGTTTTTAAAGCTTGCGCGGGATTTTCTGGAAGGTCAGTAAGCTTGATGCATAATGGAATTATTGCAGACGGCAGTTTTTGGAAAACTGGGTTTTGAGAAATTCCATTTGGTCGGCACGTATCCTGCGACTATTCTTAAGCGCCAGATACTCGGCAGGGTTAGGTTCAAAAGGCAAAGCCAGGAGTTCCATATGTGCCTCTTCCGGAGTTCTGTCCTGTTTGAAATGGTTGCAACGTCGACAGGCACTCACCACGTTGGTCCAGATATTTTTCCCACCTCGGGAAGTAGGCATGATGTGGTCACAGCTTAAATCTTTATCCTGGAACTCCTTGCCACAATACAGGCAAAGATTCTGATCACGCCGAAACAGAATGGTATTGGTCAAAGCCGGTTTTTTGGAGTGGTTATGATGCACGTCGCCGGCACAGGCGATAATACTGTGCAATTGAATAAAGCTGCGTTCACCACTAAAACGGGAGGTTCCACCCCAAACTGTTCTGATGGTTTCACCGAGCGTCCAGGTAACAAGTTCACGAGCGTAGAGGGTAGTGGCTTCCTGCCAGGTGAGCCATTCGATGGGGCTACCAGCAACATTCAAACGAAGTACTTGAGCGCGACTGTTGTCAAATTGCATAGTACAAGTCAGGTCATTCATAAGACGCGTTTACACTACCCAGAATTGCTTGTAGGGTCAATAGCGGCAAATGTAATTTTTACGTTAACTTAAAGAGCTTCCAAAAAATATTAAGGCTTCGAAATGTGCAAATAATTTGCATACTATTTAGCTTTTCAAACTGAAGTACCAGCGAAATTCCTGCGGCATAGACTTTAATTTTAATACTCGGTATTCTCAGAATAACTTTTTGGTTAAGGAATAATAATAATGAGAACCCTTAAATTAGTTTTACATTCTTGTCTGACAATAATTATTTCACTGGCTTTTCAAGCAATGAGTTACGGTCAAATGGAAACTCTTACTGACAGAAGGCAGGGAGACCCCGCAGTTGAATACCCTCCTCGAGATTTCGCTACAGCCGAAGAGCATTATAATTTTTTACTTGAACAAGCTGATGGTGGTACCCAGCATACAATGGCCACCATTCCTGTCTGGGATGGTCTCTGGAGTCCGGGATATAACAGCATGCCTTCTTTATTTCTGGAAGGGGGCTCAATGGCGGTAGCCATGTCTCCAGGAGGCACGGTTAAGGAAGGCGTACTCACACCTGCCTATGAAGCACAATTCAGGGCTCGCCGGGCAGAGATCAACGAGTACGGTGAACAGCTCTATGATCGCCTGACCACGTGTCAGTATCCGGGAACAGCCCGCTGGTTATGGGAGCCTTATGTAAAAGAATTTGCCAATACGCCCAATCAGACCTGGATGTTAAATGACTTAATGAATGAAACCCGCAGAGTCTATATAAATGCCGAGCATATCAATATTGATGGCAAACACTCGGCAACCGGAGACAGTATCGGTTTCTGGGATGTAGACAAACTGATTATCTGGACCAAATGGATCAACCCGGCTGACTATCTGCGTGGTATGCCGTTAACCAGTAACCAACTGGAAATGGTTGAAACCTGGCAGATGCAACTCAATGCAGAGGGTGTTCGTCAGTTAATAACGCAGGTGACCTTTTACGATCCCATCGGTTTGCAGTCGCCACAGTCTGCCGTTTATGTGCATACCTCAAGCCCGGAGCTGGCTGAATTTGGCGCCCGTATCCGCAACTGGGAATGTAGCAGCAGTAGTAATTCCTACCAGGATGAAAACGGCAGAACATTTTTCTATCTACCGGGAGATCCGGAATATAAAGATCCGCGGGGTTTTACTGACTTCCCGGATATTCCTGGCCAATCCCTTAATCCAATGAACCAGTAAGCATAAGCTCATAAATTGATATTCGGAGACATTGAGATGAAAAAAACAATATTAACGGTCGGGGCTGTTTTAGCGGCCAGCTTTTTAACGATGATCCAAACGGTTACGGCACACCATTCATTTGCCATGTTTGATGTGAGAAAGGAGCAAATTGTTATTGGTCGTGTGCAGCGCTGGGCATTCAATAATCCGCATACCTGGCTCTATATAGAAGTTGAAGATGGACAGGGCAATACGCAGACCTGGGGTTTTGAAGGTGCGGCTCAGGTGCACGCAATGCGTCAGGGTGTTAACGGCAATACTTTCAAACCAGGTGAAATGGTGAAAGTAGTGATGCTGCCTCTGGTTTCAGGAGAGCCGGCCGGTGCCATGTGCTTTGTGCAAAAAGAAGACGGCTCTATTGCCCGTCCTAATGACGGTGTTTGTAAATCAGAAGAAAGAGCTGCTGTCTGGCAGGAAAATGGCTGGCTGGATTCAGATAACCTGACCATTTTTGAGAAAGCGCCGGATTTTATGTGATCTCGATTAAACACGCTTGAATACACTACAAAGATGGGTCCTGGCTCCCAAGACCCATCTCCTCAATAAAACCTTATTTCAAATTCACCTTTGGGCTGGGGTAGCGCTTGGCATATATATACTGATGATCAGTATCAGTGGAGTCGCTTTTCTGCTGGAAGATGATCTTGATCGAATGTTTGTGCCTGGTAATGTCAGGCCAAGCGAAACTGAACCTCTGCGAAATGAAGCGCTGGAAGCACGAATAGCAGAAGTTTACAGTGACTTTGATGTGTTTCTGATTTCGCCCTCATCGAATCCCGAGCGTGCAGTTCTGGTTGTGCTGAGAAGCGATGGTACAACTGTTAATCGTTACTTTGATCAGTATCGGGGAGTGGACAGAGGCAGTTCCTTGCCCTGGCAAGCGGGAATATATCGCTGGCTGATAGATTTTCATGACGATCTTTTTATTACCCAGGGTGGTCGGGAAATTAATGGCTGGGGTGCGGCTGTGTTCCTGCTAATGATGCTCAGTGGTTTGTTTATCTGGTGGAGAGGGAAAGCACAATGGCAGCAGGGTTTGTATATCACCCCCAAAAGTCCACGTGCCACGCTCTGGCAACTGCACAGTGTTTTCGGGTTCTGGTGTCTGTTTTTTATGCTGGCCTGGGGTATCAGCGGTATGTTTCTGACGATTCCGGGTTCACTACGCGCATTCACAGATACTTTTGGACTTAGTAATGCGCTGGGTATGGGATTGGTGGGTCTGCCGGATGCAGAAATTGAAAGCATATTGGCAGCAGGCAATTTCGACGGCAGTAATATGCTGATTAACCGTGGTGATATTCGTGCCGATCGTAGTTCAGGATTTATGGATTTGCTGGTGGATATTCATTTTGGACGTTTCGAAAGCAGATGGGCAGGCTGGGCACTTGCCTTCATTGGCCTGATTCCGGCGATGATGTTTATTACCGGCTTTATCCTCTGGTGGCAGCGAGTGGTGATGCGCAGTTATCGAAAAATAATGAAAAGCATTTAAAGCACTGGCCGGGTACTTTCCTGTTCCGACAAAATTCTTAGCCATATCGCTGTTTTCCTATCTGGTGAAAAACACCAATATCCTGAAGTTCCCCCTGTTGTCTGCCGTGAAATTGATAAACTGATATATAACTAATTGTATTTTATAAATATTTTTTATGGCATAAAGATTGCAAACTTTTTCTGTAGCGATAGCGACTTAATACTAAGTAGCAGATGAAAAAATTTCACAATTACAGAGAGAGCAAGAAAATGAAAAAAATAATTGGCTTTACGCTCCTGCTCGTAGTGGGAATGATCTATATCTTTCCTGTGCATGCAGCAAACCGGGTAAGCAGGAACCACGACTTTGATCTTGATGATATTAATGAACTTGAAATCAATAACTCCGTGGGTTCCATTGAAATGAGAATAGGTGATGACGATGAGCTTCACGTCGATATTGACATTGAAAGTGGTGATGACGGTTTTTTCCGGCGCGGAAAAGATGTAGATGATATTGATCTTGACATCAGAAGGCGTGGCGATAAATTAATTCTGACCATTGACGAAGATAACATTAAAGCCGATTGGTATATAGAGCTTCCCGCACTCAATGCAATCGATATTGACATGGGTGTTGGTGAGCTGGATATAGAAATCGGGGCAAGCAGTTTAGCTATTGATCTTGGTGTCGGTGAGATTGATGTGCTTGCGCCACTGGCATCAACAGGTGACATAGAAATATCTGCTGGAGTAGGTGATACAACTATCAGAGGGATAAACTCGGTTGAGAACAAAAGATCTTTTGTATCATCTAAAAGTGAAGGCAGAGGCGAAGGTGAATTATCAATCGACGTTGAAGTTGGTGTTGGAGATGTAACAGTGAGTCTGGATTAAATAGAGCTTACTAACAAAAATATAATTTAATGGCAGTGCTAAGCCATGCATTAAGTTACTGTTAAGTTTGAATTGTTCAGGTTAAGTTTCAATTCAGTCAGTCATGTTTAAAGTGTTCCCTATAAAAAATCTGTCAATCAAATCCAGATGGGGAACATACATGAAAATAATACCAGGTATATGTTTATTACTGCCGCTTATGCTTCTCGGCGCCTGTGGTGGTGGTAGTGAGGGGGGGAATGGGTCTGTTACCAATCAGGAAAACACCACGCTGTTTGCAGAAACGTCCGTTTCTGAAATAACAATTGCGGAAGTCGATCTAAGTGTTCAGGACTTTGCCGCCTATGTTGCTCAAGCTCCGCAGGATTGGCAGGATATAGTCGGACCGATCAATAATGCACGCGCTACACTGGGCCGTATCCTGTTTTATGACACTCGCCTGTCCAGCAATAATGAAGTCTCCTGCGCCAGCTGTCATGCTCAGGAGGCAGCTTTCAGTGACCCGCGCAATAATAATACTACCAGTCTGGGTGTAAACGGCTCTACAGCAAAAAACTCGCCGCAATTAACCAATGTTGCACTGCATCCTGGTGGCAGGATGTTCTGGAATGAGCGAGCTGAACATCTGGTCGATCAGGCGGACGACCCGATTCAGGATACTAATGAAATGAATGAGACTTTTCCGGCTTTATTAGTGGAACTAGCTGAAACGGATTTTTACGAGCAGCTATTTATCAACGCATTCGAAAATACCCCTGGAAATAATATTACTCAACAGCGATTACAGGAGGCCATTGCAGAATTTGAGAAAACCTTGCTGAGCTTTAATTCTCCCTTTGATAACAATAATTTGAATCCTCAGGCGGAGAATGGACTGGCTGTATACAACACCAATAATAATGAATGCATAAACTGTCATGGCAGAGCCGAACCAGATGCATCTTTTAACATGGTGCTTGATGCCGGTATCGCTGCGGGTGGAGGGATTGGTGTCTTTCCGCAACGTATTGATATTGGCTTGCAACAGGACGATGCGGATACCACCTCATTCAAGGCAGGCTCACTACGTAATGTTGCGGTGACGGCCCCATTCACTCATGTGGGACAACTGGAGACTTTGCAGGAAGTCATGGACTTTTATGCATCAGCGCCGGGCTCAGAACCCATTGCGCGACCAACAACTGATCCTCGGGTTTTAAATATTGGGCTGAACAATCAGGATAGACAGCAGCTTATTGCCTTTCTGGAAGCCCTCACAGATCAGAGTTTTCTAACGAACCCCTTATTTGCCGATCCATTTTTTCAATAATGTTAGACACACAGGCATGATGGCAAGATATTCCTTCGTTGACACGCCAAAAAGCGTACATCCATGTACAGGCTCGGCTGACGACGTCCTGTCGTCAGACGGTCTCCAGAAGAATATCTTGCTGTCATGCCTGAACAGAAGCCTGGAAATTTCAAGCTGAGTCACAATCTGTTTTAAAGTGCCGGGTGTTATTCTTTTTCCAGCAAGGTGATCAGGGATGAGGTGTCCCAACGATTTCCACCGAGCGCCTGCACCTGCTCATAATAGCCATCAATAATTTTTGTCACAGGCAGGGATGAGCCATTTTTTTCAGCTTCCTGCAAGGTGATGCCGAGATCCTTGCGCATCCAGTCGACGGCAAAACCAAATTCGAATTCATTGTTCATCATGGTTTTATAACGGTTTTCCATCTGCCATGATTGAGCCGCGCCCTTGCTGATGACTGAAATAACTTTTTCAACATCGAGCCCTGCACGTTTAGCAAAATGAATGCCTTCAGACAGCCCTTGTACCACACCTGCAATACAAATCTGATTGACCATTTTACAAAGCTGTCCGTAACCACTTGGCCCGATTAATTGCACATTGGCCGCGAAAGCTTCGATTACAGCTTTGGCCTTATTGAAGGCAGCTTCATCGCCACCTACCATTACCGTCAATTTACCGTTTTCGGCACCTGCTTGTCCGCCCGAGACAGGCGCATCCAGAAAGCTGAATCCTGACTCAGCCGCCAGTGTATTTAATTCCCGGGCCACGATGGCAGAGGTCGTCGTATTATCTATAAATACTGCGCCCTTTTTTATCGTGGAGAAAGCGCCTTCTTTACCAAGACAGACGGCTCTGAGATCATCATCGTTGCCGACACAACAGAACACAAAGTCAGCACCTTGAGTCGCGGCAGCAGGAGTCGCTGCACTGCTGCCAGGATAGTTTTCTGTCCAGAGTGTAGACTTTTTCTGAGTCCGGTTATAAACGGTTACCTGGTGGCCGGCTTTGGCCAGATGTCCCGCCATTGGATAGCCCATCACGCCTAGACCAAGAAAAGCAATTTTGAAAACCATATTCTGCCCTTGAATTCAATCTGAAGAATGGCAAATATAAAGTAAGCATGGCCGCTTTGCCAGTTAGGGTTATTGCCTGGCTTAATGTACAATTCCAGCCACGAAAATATGACGGAGGAAAATATGTCAAGCTTGGTAAAGAGCTTCTCTATATTACTGTTTTTAAATTTCCCCTGCTTAGCTATGGCTGCGAATGATGTTGAAATTGGTTGTCTGCGCGGTGACTGCATCTCAGGATATGGCATTCTGGTAGAGGAAACTGAAAGGGGTCTGACTCATTATCGTGGCGAGTTTCGGGAAGGTCAGTATCATGGCAATGGCCGGCTGGAATTTCTCGACGGCGGAGAAATTTATAAAGGTAACTGGATGCTGGGAAAAAAACAGGGTCGGGGAACGATGATCAACCGCAGCGATTCCTGGAGCCTCACCAATAAAGTATTTGATGTTTATGTCGGTAACTGGCGCAATGACCGGCGCAATGGACAAGGCACGCAAGCCTATGCGGTGAAAGACTGGGTAGAAGATCGTAATACAGCAAGCTGGCTTGTTGAAAATACTGAGAATTACACGGGTAATTTTTTGAACGATATCATCAGTGGACAGGGTACCTATCGGTGGTCTGATGGCACCAAATATACCGGTGGCTGGGCTGCCAATAAAAAACACGGGCGTGGGTACTTTGATTTTGGTACGGGTCTGCGCTCAGAGCGTATTTTTGAATTTGATGTGCAAGTGGATTTTTAATGAATCTTGAAAATCTCAGGCGTGAATATCTGCATGGCGGTCTGAACAGGGAAGACCTGGATGCCGATCCCATCAAGCAGATGGAGCAGTGGTTACAGCAGGCTATAGATCTGCAGGTTGACGATCCAACCGCCATGGTTGTGGCGACGGTTTCAGAATCAGGGCAACCTTCACAACGCATCGTATTGTTAAAGCATCTGGATGATCAGGGTTTTGTTTTCTATACCAACTTTGGTAGCCGTAAGGCTAAAGAAATTTCCGGCAATCCGAAAGTCAGCTTGCACTTTCCCTGGAACGATATTGAGCGGCAGGTAAAAATTCAGGGCCATGCGCAAAAAATATCAACAACAGAATCTCTCAAATATTTTTTAAGCAGACCGCGCGAAAGCCAGCTAGCAGCCTGGGCTTCTGAACAAAGCCGGCCGCTGTCTTCGAAACAGTTACTATTGTCCCAGGTTCAGCATATGAAAGAAAAATTTGCCAAAGGTGAAGTGCCTCTACCGGATTTCTGGGGCGGCATCAGGGTAGAGCCCAGCCTGATAGAGTTCTGGCAAGGTGGGGAACATCGATTGCATGATCGTTTTGAATATTCGTTGCAGGCGGACAAGAGCTGGACTATACAAAGACTGGCGCCCTGAACCTTTATTACCATATGACAGGAATGTGATTTAAGCCAAAGATTCGGCATCCTCCACTCTCAAATTTTTAACTCTTCAACTACACTATCTTGGTATTTCTTTTAGAAATTTTTATTCGGCTTAGTCCGAGCATGCCGCAGTAACTCAGTTGGTAGAGTAGCTGATTCGTAATCAGCAAGCCAGAGGTTCGACTCCTCTCTGCGGCACCATTGTTGCGCAGATATCTTAGCTTTCAATTCATGCCTCAGGGTAAGATATATAACAGTAATAAGGGTAAGGTCAGGAAGGAAAGCAGGGTAGACAGTACTACAGTGCCGGCCACTTCTTCAGGGCTACGTTTGTTTTGTGATGCTATCAGGTAAGAGAATACAGCAATCGGCATTGAACTCTGTAAAATCAGCACCCCCCTGCTTGCTCCTTCAAGACCAAAGAGTTCGGCAATCAGAAAACCAACAGAAAACCCCAGTACAAGCCTGAAAATCGAGAGAGAAAGGCTCAGCTTCAGGCTGGAAATTTTAAATTGTGCGAGAGATACGCCAAGTGCGATCAACATCATCGGAATGGAAATTCCACCGAGGATTTCAGCAGAATTATAGATCCAGGCAGGAGCCTTAATATCCTTAAATACCATGAGCATGGTAATCACTATGGTTACAAAAATCGGGTTTTTAAGGAGATTTTTAACTGAGATTTTACCGGCTGAAATTGACATCCCCATACTGAAATGGAAGAACACATTAACGGTGAAATACGTTAAGCCCAAAGCGAGTCCTTCGTCGCCAAAAGCAAGAAAGCAAAGTGGCAGTCCCATATTGCCGCAATTTGGAAACATCTGGGAAGGTAAAAAAGCGTGTAAGTCTATTTTCAAGGCCTTAAGGATAGGCCAGGCAATAAGGCCGAAAGTCATGGCGCATGTAAAGGCAGCCAGCATCAAATTAAGAAAGGCCGTCTTATCGATTTCCACCTCCATGAAGGTGGCAAAAATCAAACATGGGGTACTGATATAGATAATTATTTTGCTGGCAAAAGCCGTATCGAATGGCTGCTGGAGTTTTATCCAGATATAGCCTATCAGTGCACAGATAAAAACCGGCGCAATGATCGAGAAAATTTCATAGAACATATATTAATCGATCCAGTCAGGAAGCTTTTTATCGACTAACACTTTCTTTAAGCGGGCATAGTCCGGTAAACCATTTTTGTAGGGTGGGTAATCTTCACCTAGTATCAGAGGGGAAAAATATTCTTTCGCTGCAGCGGTGATACCAAAACCATCCTCAGTAATAAAATCGGCGGGCATCATCTTTTCAACGTTAGCCACATCTGAAAGGTTGGCTTCACCAACTTCCCAGGCATAGGGCGAATTACTTGTTCTGATAATAATAGGCATCACAGCATTTTTACCGGCCATTGCAAATTCCATAGCCGCCTTGCCCATAGCGTATGCCTGTGCAACATCTGTAGCAGAAGCAATATGGCGCGCCGCACGTTGCAGGTAATCAGAAACAGCCCAGTGGTATTTATAGCCATGCTCATCCTTGATCATATTGGCTAAAGCTGGCGCAACACCGCCGAGCTGCATATGGCCAAAAGCATCCTTAGTGCCGGCATCCGCGAGGAAAGTGCCATCAGCATAATGAGCACCTTCGGATACCACGATGGCGCAATAACCATATTTATCGACGCAGCTTTTTACTTTCCGCATAAACGCAGCTTTATCAAAGTCGACTTCCGGAAATACAATTATATGGGGAGCATCGCCATCCTGTTCGGCGGCCAGACCCGCTGCACCGGCAATCCAGCCAGCGTGGCGCCCCATGACTTCCATGACGAAAACCTTGGTTGAACTTTCGCTCATCGAGGCCACATCCAGCCCGGCTTCGCGAATGGATACCGCAACGTATTTGGCAACCGAGCCAAAGCCGGGGCAGTTATCCGTGAGGGGTAAATCATTGTCGACGGTCTTTGGAATGCCAATGCAGGTGAGCGGATAATCCATCTCTTTACTTAACTGAGCGACTTTATTCGCCGTATCCTGCGAATCACCACCGCCGTTGTAAAAAAAATAACCAATTTCGTGTGCTTTAAACACATCGATCAGGCGTTCGTATTCGGCTCGGTTTTCTTCAATGCTTTTTAATTTATAGCGACAGGAACCAAAAGCACCGGCTGGTGTGTGTCTTAATGCGGCAATGCTTTCACTGGATTCAAGGCTGGTATCAATCAACTCTTCCCGTAGCGCGCCGATGATGCCGTTCCTGCCGGCATAGACTTTACCCAGTTCGGGGTTGGCCCGAGCTGTTTCGATCAGACCGCAGGCGGAAGCATTGATAACGGAAGTGACGCCGCCTGATTGTGCGTAAAAAATATTCTTGGGCATTTGTAAAACTCCGAGCTGTAAATACTGTTTTTTTAATTTTCTCTGTTATTGCTTATTCTTACTTAAACAGAATCCAAACTGCTGGTATTTGGAATCCATGGCTGTTCCAAGCAAAAGAATATTCAGGAAAAAGATGAAAAACTTGAAGCGGCCGGGGGAGTTTAGGCCGCCAAATTTTTTGATTGTAAATTGATGTTCTGTGAATGCGCGACGCATGCTCTTGTCAGTAAAAAATCGCAGATGGGTGCGATCCAGTACGCCGGCATCTTCATAGGGCCAGTCTTTCTTAAATATCAGGCTGCGCAGCACCGAGTAATAACGCACATTTGGCATGCTGCCTATTAAATGACCATCTACTGCCATTTTCATTTTAATCTGCTCAAAGAAGCGGTCATGATCAGGCATATGTTCGATCACATCATTGCAGATAATCAGATCAAAATAGTCATTGGGCAGGTTTTCGACACATTCATCAAACGAGCATACAAAGAGCTGATGAGCCTTGTCCCGGGCAATGTTGGCTGCATTCGGATTGGGTTCCACGCCCCAGATTTCGAGTTCAGGCTGATTTTTGAGGAGACGCCAGAAATTACCCTCGCCACAGCCAATTTCCAGCACTCTGGTATATTTTTCCGGCAGGAAAGGAATCAGGTCATCGCGGGTGAATTGATAATACTCGGGGTTTTCACTCATAGAAGTGATCAGGCTCTGGGTTATAAATAAGCATTATACGGTAAGCACAAAAGGATTTGATCCCTAATATGCATGAAAGATTAGTCATTCCGTGGATATAGTTAGTGCCTTGGATTGATATTTTTTTGGTGTCCTGGCCGCTGCTTCGATATTTCCTTCCCATTTTTTCGGCCGCTTTTATGGACGGAGGAAATCGTCGCAATGCGAATCAGAGAGTCCTCGCGCTTAAGCGGAACTTTACTCAGTAAAAAGACAACTCAATGGGTTCAGACGACCGGAACTGCAGCCTTCGTAGCAATGTTCCACTTTTTCAATGCAGTTAAGCGTACTGGCGTGATGGCAAGCTATCCAGTCGGCGACCGTCTGACGACAGGGATGTCGTCAGCCGAGCCTGTACAGGGA
>CAXBFG010000009.1:0-109253 GCA_963975155.1 uncultured Gammaproteobacteria bacterium
CAATTTCGACATTCCCGCCATCCCTGGCGGTCAGACGTCGTCAGCCGAGCCTGTATATGGGTGAGGCAAGCGTTTACAAAGCACAGCTTTGTGCGCCGACGAACAACGCCCATCTATGATGGGTGGCTGGACCCTACGCTTTTTGGCGTGTCGACGAAAAGAGAGCTCGTCATCTAGGCTGAGAATAAACTGTAAAATTTCAAACTGACGCACTACCTATACCTGATATTGGGAGGGGGCTGCATTGGGCTTCCTAATGGTCATTAGCGGGTATCTATATGTAGCTCGCTCGCTAAAATGCTCCTCGCTTACATATAGATACCCGCTGTTCCCGTAAAGTCGTTGTAATCAAAATGTTTTCTGGAAGATTCACTATAAGTGGAGGGTTGTATCCTGTAACAGGATTTTGGAGCCGTCCGAGGCAGGGATGCCGAGGCCGAGCGTACAGGGATGTATTTACAGCGTGCTCCTAAAACCTGTTACAGGATACAGCGATACCCAACGATAGACACAAATGCAGCCCCCTCCCAATATTTACAAATTCTTTACCTTAATCCGGCGTTTAATTTTATATGCCTAGATGCCCATCGCTTTTTTCATTAACTGACGCTTCAAAGGGAGGGCCTTGTCGACGGCATCGAGCCCGATATTTCTTAACCAGCGCACTGCTAAATCATTTGTAGAGAAACCGCGCTTAAAGGCTTCCATCAGGCCCATCATGCTTAGGTTGTGCGCTTTACGTTGGCGCTGATAACGACTCAGCACCTGCTCTGAACTGAAATTCTCACCTTTATGCCAGGCTGCAATAAGCACCTCATACAGGCATTCCGCATCCAGCAATCCCATATTCACACCCTGTCCTGCAAGGGGATGGATACTATGCGCAGCATCGCCTATCAGGGTAAGGCCAGGCTTAACATATGAAGTGGCATGGCGTTGCCATAAAGGGAAAGACATACGTTTACCGATTTGCTTGACAGCGCCCTGTCTGTTTTCAAACGCCTCCTGCAAGTGCTGCTGAAAAGTTGTGTCATCGACAGCCATCAGGAATTCGGCCTGCTCGGGATTACAGGACCAGACAATCGAAGAAAAGCACTGGGCATCCCGGTCACTGTCCAAATCCAGCAGTGGCAGAAAAGCCAGCGGACCTCCCGGCAAAAAACACTGCGCTGCCGTGAAATCATGAGGCTTTTCGGTAAGTACTGTGGCAACAATTGCCTGTTGTTCATAAGACCATTCCCTGAGCCTGAAGTCGGCCTGTTGGCGAATAAAGGAATTGGCACCATCGGCCGCGATCACGAGCTTCGCATGCAGCTCCATACCATCAGCCAAGCTTAAAATATTCTTTGTTTGCTGATCTTGTCCCGCATCGCCGATAAAAGAACTTACCTGCTCACCTCTGAACTGCCTGATATTTTTGTGCTGCTCCAGGGCACTATTCAGAGCCTCGGTAATTATTGAGTTTTCAACGATATAACCCAGGGCTGTCTGATGGATATCCAGTGCTGAAAAGCTGATATTGCCGGTACCCTCGGAATCCCAGACATACATGTTTTGATAGGGACAGGCTTGCGGTGAAATGAACTGCCAAAGTCCAAGTGCATCGAACAAGGCCCGGCTCTTAGCTGTAAGTGCCGATACCCGGGCATCAAATTGCTGAACTTTATTGGCATCTTTAGTTACTGCAGGCTTTTGCGTTGCTTTGATCTTATGGGCATCCACAAGTGCCAACCTGAAGTTTGATTCAGACTCCATGGCGCGGGCCAGCATCAGTGCCATGGTCAAACCCACCATGCCGGCACCGACGATAATTATGTCGAATTCAATAGCCTTGTCGCTCGGCCTGTCGTCTGGTCTGACTTCTGACATGATATTGGCAACTTCCGTAAGTTTATCTTTATTCTCACCAACCAGGTCGGAGAGTAAGTTTCTTGCAGTTTTAAACCTTGTCTGTATCCTTGCCGCATGCGCGTTTCAAGAGTTTATACAGACCAGGAACTTGTCTCCGGCAGTGAGATTACACTGGATGGGCAGCAGGCTCATTATCTCAGTAAGGTGCTGCGCCTGAAAGCAAATGCCAAACTGATTTTATTCAATGGTGATGGCTTCGAGTATCCATCAACAATACAAGAGCTTAGCAAAAATAGTATTGTCGTGGAAATTCACGAGCGCCAGCTTGTTAACTCTGAATCTCCTCTTTACACCATTCTTGGACTGGGCTTATCAAGGGGTGAGCGTATGGATCTGGCCATTCAGAAATGTACCGAACTCGGTGTCAATGAAATCATTCCTCTTTTTACTGAGTTTTCCGAAGTAAAGTTACAGGGTGAGAGGCTGCAAAAAAAAATCCAGCATTGGCAACAAATCGCAATCAGCGCCTGCGAACAAAGCGGCAGGACTCATCTGGCAACAGTACATGCTCCGCAAGCACTTTCAGCATGGTGCAGTTCGCTTGATTGCCCGCTTAAACTGATATTTGAACCTGGCAAGGCCACCAGGCTTCCCGCCAGAGGAAACATTACCAAAGTAGCTCTGATGATTGGCCCTGAAGGCGGTTTTTCAGATCAGGAACTGGGTCTTGCCGATAAAAACGGATTTCAGGCTCTCAGTCTGGGGCCCAGAATACTCAGAACGGAAACAGCCCCAATCGCTGCTCTTTCTGCTTTGCAATTGCTATGGGGCGATTTCGATGTGTAGTTCCGGCTGGCTCGGCTAGAGTGCGTCGGGCCCGGACTCACCGGTACGAATTCGAATGACCTGCTCCAGGTTGCTGACAAAAATCTTGCCATCACCGATTTTACCGGTAGAAGCAGCTTTAGCTAATACATCAATAATTTGTTCCACCGCTGAATCATCAGCAGCAATCTCCAATCTGACCTTGGGCAGAAAATCCACGACGTATTCAGCCCCTCTGTATAGTTCCGTGTGTCCTTTCTGGCGTCCAAAACCTTTTACCTCAGTAGCAGTAATCCCCTGCACCCCAACTCCTGACAAAGCCTCACGAACATCATCAAGCTTGAAAGGTTTAATTACAGCTGTGATCATTTTCATTGTTATCTCCTCACATTACCCAATTGATACTTTCCACGGGCGTTTCAAAGTATATGCTACCTTAACTAAAAAAACGATTATTCTAGGTTATCAGCTGCATCCTGAGTGCTAGAATTATTCCCAACCAACTTCTGTTTTCAAGGGTAAGAGTTATGATCGATAAAGCAACACTGGAAAAACTCAGTGAACGTTTAAGCAGTCTGCTGCCTCCTTTTCCGGCTGCCGGGGAGATCAGGGAAGATATGGAAAAACAGTTTTATACGGTACTGCAAGCCAGCCTTGGTAAATTAAATCTGGTAACCAGAGAAGAATTTGATGCCCAACTCAAGGTTCTGCAGCGGGCCGAACAAACAATTACTGAACTGGAAGCTAAAATAAACAAGCTGGAAAAAAATTCCTAAAGCTGACGATCAAATTTCCGATACGCAATCGCCTCGAGTAAATGCTGACTCTGAATCTGATCTTCTGCAGAGAAATCTGCAATCGTTCTGGCCACCTTAAGAATACGAAAATAAGCCCTGGTACTAAGATGAAGCTGCTCCATAGCTTTGTTCAACAGGGCCTTGTCTGCTTTGCTCAAGTTACAGTCCCGTAAAATTTCCTGCTGCTGTAATTGCGCATTGCTTTTATCTGCCCTGTGCAGTTGTCGCTGCCGACAAAGCTCTACCTGCTTTCTGATATGAGCACTGCGGCTCTTGCCCTTGCCATCCTGCCTTTGGATTAATAATTGTTCACGCTCAGCCGGGCTGAGTTTGCCAAGCTCAACATGCAGATCAAATCTGTCCAGCAAGGGCCCTGATACTCGTTGCTGGTATTGTTTGATGCGTTCAGATGTACAGCGGCAATCACTTTGCGGGTCGCCATAATTTCCACAAGGGCAGGGGTTCATAGCGGCAACCAACTGAAATTGTGCCGGTAATCTGGCACGATACGCTGCCCTGCAAATTTCTATGCTACCGCTTTCCAGGGGTTCCCTCAGCACTTCCAGAACGCGTGGATTGAACTCCGCTAACTCGTCAAGAAACAGGACGCCATTGTGCGCCAGGGTAATTTCTCCAGGACTAAGATCCCTGCCACCACCAACCAGGGCAACCGCTGAAGCGGTATGGTGTGGAGCCCTGAAGGGGACTTCAAAACAGGATGCCGGCACAGCATTCAATTTGGAGATAGATCGCACAGCGGCGACTTCAAGTGCCTGCTTGTTGTTGAGTTCCGGTAACAATGATCGTAAGCGATTGGCCAGCATGGTTTTGCCAGTGCCAGGTGGCCCGCTCATCAGTAAATTGTGTCCCCCTGCTGCTGCCAGTATCAAAGCACGTTGCGCTTGCTCCTGGCCTACAACTTCATCCAGTGTTTCTGAATAGATGCGCGGAGCTGTTTGCATTTGCTTTGCATAAGGCAGCTGCTTTTGTCCATGCAGATGCTGACAAAGTTCCAGCAAGTGCTGACATAACCTGACCTCACTACCCTCAAGTAAACCAGCTTCTCCCGCATTAGCGCCTGGGATAATGCTCAGCCTTGCCTGTTCGCGTCCGGCAATAAGCCCTGGTAAGACACCTGGTACCGGGCGCAGTACGCCGGACAAGGCCAGCTCTCCCATCAGCTCAATATTTTGAAGGCTATCGGCGGGTAATTGACCCGAAGCAAGCAGGATTCCTGTGGCAATGGCCAGATCGAAGCGACCTCCCGATTTTGGTAAATCGGCTGGCGCCAGATTAACGGTAATACGTTTTGCCGGAAAATCCAGCGAGGAATTTATGATGGCACTGCGGACTCGTTCCTTACTTTCCCTGACCGCAGTTTCCGGCAGGCCAACTATGGAAAAGCCAGGCAAGCCATTCGACAAATGAGTTTCAACGGTCACCAGTGGCGCGTCAATTCCAATATTGGCGCGTGAATAAGCAATGGCCAAGGACATAAACTTTCTTCCATGAAAGCAAGACTACCTTATGTAATAGTTCATAAAACCCAAAAGGGCAAGAGACGAATAAAACCAGGCTGGAAGATAAGGAAGAGGTCTGTATAAACAGGTAATTGCCTTGTGGGGGCAATTACCGGTATTCGAAAGGACTTTTTATTTTATTGCGACTGTTCAACCATGTAGTCAACAACTGCCCTGATTTCATCATCCGAGCAATCCACACAGGTTCCACGCGCCGGCATCACATTGTTAAAGCCATTTATCGCACTGCTGTAGAGAACATCCAGGCCTTTTGCTATGCGCGGCGCCCACTGTTCAGCATTCCCCAATATGGGGGATTCACTGACACCTGTGGCATGACAGGCAACGCAGAATGTCCCATACACAGATTCTGCATCCCTTGGGCCACCTGGGCCTCCGGCAACAGCCAGGCCCGCAGCGCAGTCATCACCGACCACACAAACCGAGCCGGCTGGGCTAAGACGATCACGGATTTCATCGTCCAGGGTAGCCGCAACGGCAAATGCTGAAAATAAGACAATCGATAGACCTGCGAGAAGCGTTGTAATTCGTTGAGTCACTTTAGAACCTCTATATAAAACACTGACCAAAACCGTGAGGATGCTGATACTGAATATTTTGAGGGCGGCATTATACCTATAAATTGCGGATTCTGGTACTCAGAGAAAATTGGACAAAGGGGGAAGGCATTGAATAAGCTTTCCGGGGCTAAAAGAGGCTTTCTCGATACTGCAGAAATTTCCAAAAATCGTGAGCTACGCTCATGCTGCTATTAATCTTGGTGTGATCGTCAGACGGGCGAGAAAAATTCTATGGGTACACAACAGCATCGGCAAGCAGTGCCGCATTTCGATCTTTTTCCGAAAGCGTCGGCTCACCGATATCATCCAGGGGCCAGGGGATATTCAGTGCAGGATCATTCCATAGCAGGGAATGTTCATCATCCGGGGCATAATAAGTGCTGCACTTATAGACAAATTCGGCATGTTCACTCAAGACCAGAAAACCGTGTGCAAAACCCGGCGGCACCCAGAAAATATGTTTGTTTTCTGCAGATAAAACGGTCGCAACATGCTGGCCAAAGGTGGCGGAATGTTTTCGCAAATCCACGACCACATCATAAACTTCACCGGATATCACCCTAAGTAACTTACCCTGGGGTTGTTTTAACTGGTAGTGCAGCCCACGTAATACGCCCTTGCCTGAACCGCTGTGATTGTCCTGCACAAAATCAACTTTAAGACCTGCTTCCTGAAACCAGCTCTCCCGATAACTTTCCATAAAAAAACCACGTTTGTCACCAAAAACGCGAGGCTCAAAAATAAACACCTCAGGGATAGCTGTTTTGATAATCTTCATCTGTAAACTTTCTCATTCAGAACCTGGAACAAATACTCACCATAACCACTTTTACGCAAGGGCTCAGCCAATGCCTGCAGCTGCTCCGCATTAATATATTTCATGTGATAGGCAATCTCTTCCGGGCAGGCAATTTTTAAACCTTGCCGCTCTTCAATGGTTTGCACAAAAACACTGGCTGCCAATAAATTATCGTGGGTTCCTGTATCCAACCAGGCAGCTCCTCTACCGAGAATTTCAACATTAAGTTCACCGGCTTCCAGATAATGTCGATTCACATCGGTGATTTCCAGCTCGCCACGCACTGAAGGCTTAAGATTTTTTGCCACTTCAATAACTCGGTTATCATAAAAATAGAGTCCGGTTATGGCATAGTTGGATTTGGGTTTGACCGGCTTTTCTTCTAAGGAAAGTACCTGCCCGTCATCTGAAAAATCTACGACACCATATGCTTCGGGATTTTTTACACGGTATCCAAAAATTGTTGCGCCACTTTCTTTTGTGACTGCCTTCAGCAATTCCTCTTGCAAGTAATGCGAATAAAACACATTGTCACCCAGAACCAGCGCAACAGAATCATCGCCAATAAATTCTTCACCAATGATAAAGGCTTGTGCCAGGCCATCCGGTGAAGGCTGCTCGGCATAAGAAAATTTCAGGCCCCAATCTTCGCCATTGCCCAAGAGGTTTTGAAAAACCGGCAAGTCCCTCGGGGTGGATATCACCAGGATTTCCCTGATTCCCGCCAGCATCAGGGTGCTGAGCGGGTAGTAAATCATCGGCTTATCATAAATTGGCAATATCTGTTTACTAACTGAATGCGTAATCGGATGTAAACGGGTGCCGGAACCGCCTGCCAGAATTATGCCTTTCATGTTTTTACTCCAAGACGTTGTAATTGATAGGAGCCATCCAGTACAGCCTGCCACCAGGATTCGTTTTCAAGATACCAGGCAACCGTTTTATAAAGTCCACTCGTAAAATCTTCTTCAGGCGTCCAGCCCAGTGTCTTTTCAATCTTGGAAGCATCAATCGCATAACGCAGATCATGGCCAGGTCTGTCTTTGACAAACTCTATTAATGATTCAAAACCTGCACCAGAATTTGCGGAGTGGGTATTATCCGGCGCTAATTCTTCCAAAATGGAACAAATGCTTTGCACAACTTCCAGGTTTCTTTTTTCATTATGACCACCAATGTTATAGGTCTCACCAACCGCTCCTTCGCTTATGACTTTATAAAGCGCTCTGGCGTGATCTTCAACGTAGAGCCAGTCCCGAATCTGCGAACCATCTCCATAAACTGGCAATGCTTTACCCTGTAAGGCATTTAAAATGATATGCGGAATCAGTTTTTCAGGAAAATGATAAGGCCCATAATTATTGGAGCAATTGGTCACCACTATCGGAAAGCCATAGGTTTTGTGCCAGGCCCTAACCAGATGATCGGAACTCGCCTTGGATGCAGAGTACGGAGAGCTCGGGTCATAACTGCTTTGTTCGGTAAAAAAGTCTTCGCTGCCACCAAGATCCCCATAGACCTCATCAGTCGACACATGATGAAACAAAAACCCTTGCTGCTTTTCTGAAGGCAATTTACTCCAGTATTCACGCGCAATATCCAGCAAGGTATAGGTGCCGACTATATTGGTCAGAATAAATTCACCAGGCCCATCAATTGAGCGATCTACATGAGATTCCGCTGCCAGATGCATAACTGCATCAGGCTGATGCGTGTTGAAAACGTCCCGCAAGGATTCAGGATCGCAGATATCGAGCTGACAAAAAGCATAACGCTCAGAAGCTGATACCGGCGTGAGTGAATTCAGATTCCCTGCATAGGTAAGTTTATCAACATTGACTATTTCGTCATGAGTATTCTGGATAACATGACGTACAACCGCACTGCCGATAAAACCGGCACCACCCGTTACTAATATTTTCAAGATCTTGTTTCGCTGTTTAATTGACTCTGCCGGCTATTCTATAAGGAAACACCCGGCCTTTAACAGTTCAGGCTAATTCTCTTAATACTTCTTTCAGCGCTTCCTGCCATAAAGTGCCTGCAAATCCCGTAACCTTATAAGTAGCGCTCTTATCCAGTACCGAATAGGCTGGCCGCTTTGCAGGTGTCGGATAGGCCTCGGTCCTGATGGCATGAATCGGTATTTTCCTGTCAATCAGCCCAAGTTCATAGGCCTGTTTCTGTATTTCACAGGCAAAGTCGTACCAGCTTGCAGCACCCTGATCGCTCCAGTGATAGATACCATGCAGGTCTCGGTCAGCTACAAAACACCACAGGACCTCTGCCAGACTAATAACAGAAGTTGGCGTGCCAAGCTGATCATCAACTATCCCCAGTTCCTCACGTTCTGCCATCAGCTTAAGCATGGTCGTCATGAAGTTTTTGCCCTGCGCTGAATAAAGCCAGGAAGTTCTAATAAGCAGACTGTCAGGACGAAGTGCCAGCAATTTTTGTTCGCCTGCCAGTTTGCTGGCGCCATATACGCTTAAGGGCGAGGTGATATCGTCTGGCTGATAGGGTCTTGATTGGCTGCCGTCGAAAACAAAGTCAGTAGAAAAATGAATGAGGCGGCATGAGTCGGGGCAGCTTGCTGCAAGTGTAGCCAAAGCCTCCGAGTTGACCGCAAAGGCTTGCTGTTTTTCAGATTCCGCTTTATCAACCTGGGTATAGGCCGCCGCATTAATAATTGTCGTAGGATTAAATTGCGCGACGAGTTCTTTTAACTGTGTTGCATTACAGATATCCAACTGCTTCGATGTTAATGCAGTAAGCGTGACATTTGCCGGAACCGATTTTTGTATCTGGCTGCCGAGTTGTCCATTTGCTCCAAGTAATACAATTCTTTCCGACATGAATTTGTGACACTCTGATTTATTTTCTGAATTGTGGATCAATAGTTAAGTTATGTCTGCAGGCAAACATTCTACCTGTAAACAAAAACGCCCACGATGAGTTCATCATGGGCGTCCGGTAAAGTCAGCCAATTTAGCTAACTGTCTGGGATTACATTTTACTGCGTTCCATCTCTACCAGATAGTCTACAACTTCCAGAATATCAGTCTGGGTTGGAACCGCCTGACTGGAAACAACGCGATATTTTCCGTTCACAATAATGTTTGGCGTACTGCGCACACCGTACTCACGCATTCTTGTGCTGGCACGATTCACATCCGAAGTAACTGAAAAGGAATTCCAGGCTGCATCAAATTCATCAGCGGAAACTCCTTTAGTACCAAAATAAGCCCTGGCGGCCGCTTCAGATTGCAGGTAATTTCCGCGCAATAATATTTCATCGAAAATATCACTGTGCGTTTCCTCAAACTTGCCTAATGCAACCGCAGTGTAATAAAGCTGAGCATGAGTTTGCATCATGGCATTCCACATTCCCGGGCTACGCACAAAAACTACATCATCAGCCTTGTTGGCTTCCCAGTTTTCAAGCAGTGGCTCAAAAGAATAACAATGAGTACAGCCGTACCAAAAAACCTCAACAACTTCGATTTTATTTGGGTCAACAGTACGTACTGGCGCATCAAGAGCCGCATAATGCGTCCCTTCAATAAAGCGGGCAGGCTGAGCAAAAACAGAAGCGCTCATTGCCAGTAAGGTAAGAGCAAGTAAAAAAGGTTTAATAAGTACTTTCATAATCTTCTCCAAACTATTTTAAATTCGATTTCGATATCTTACTTTGTATCTTGTTCGCTATGTTATTTTTGTTATCTTTTATTTTTGTCGTATTTTATTTTGTTCAAGTTAAATTTTGCTCATGTTTTATTTTGAAAGCAGCATGTGCTTTTCAGGGACATCAGCCTAAACGATCCATACAGATCCATACATATTCCTGAACCCCGAAGACTTAGTGACTCATACAGGCGCTTAAAGATACAAAAAAGGGTACCTTTTGGCACCCTTTTTATAGCTTTCAGCTTAACTCAGGCTGAATAATTCAAATTATTTCCTTATTCGGACCTGAGTCCTGATACATAGGACGCTAAAGCCTGAATTTCCATATCGTTCAAACGACCAACCAGACTGCGCATGACTTCTGAAACATCATTATTTCTGCTGCCATCGCGAAAGGCTCGCAACTGGGTTTCCGTATAGCCGGAATCCTGACCACTTAAGGCAGGATAACCCGCACCAGCATTACCGGCGCCAGTCGGGGAATGACAGGCCGAACAGGCAGCAACGCCAATATCCGGGTTGCCAGCACGATACAGAGACTGACCTAAGTCCAGCGCTGCTTCCTGAGCCACTCCAAGAGGCGTTTCCTGAGCAGCATAATAGGCTGCAATGTCAGCCAGATCCTGATCATTCAGATTGGTCAACTGACCCGCCATTAACGGGATCGGACGATCGCCGTTTTTAATTTCCTGCAATTGCTTCAAAAGATACTTTTCATGCTGCCCACCCAGTTTAGCTGCACCAGGCACCAGCATGGCATTGCCGTCACTGCCGTGACAGGCAGCACAGACAACCGTCTTGGCACTACCCGCATCGGCATCACCAATCACCTGAGCTTGTGCTGCAGTGTTAAAAGCCAAACCCAACATTACAGCAAGGATAAATCTGTTCATGCGTATTTCCATCAATTTAATGCCATTAAAATTTAGTGTGCCAGATGACTCTTGATCTAATTCCGTCGCCTGCCGAATTGTCGTTGCAGGTTCCAGGGCGACTTACCTGCCTACCTGCTTTACCTATTTATTAAGCTACTTATTAAGCTACTTATTAAGCTACTTTTGAACTTATTACCGCACGCTTTTAACACACATCCAGAAAACAGCGGCTATGCTACAATCCGACCCTGTTAAAAGCGGGGGGATTATACCCTATACCGCCTTGATGAAAAAGATACATAACAGATCATTGGAAATGTGAATATGCCTTGGCACGAAAACCATCACTTTTTAGCGCCAGCCAGTCAGTCATTCACTTAGCTGCTCTGCCTGCTTCCAGATAAGAGCGCTATTGATTCCCATAAAATATCCCGGTCGGAATACCGGGCATACTATACATACTTAACACACTTATTGAGATATCCATGTCAAAAGCCGGTCTTGATTTTCGCCTTACGCAGTTTTTTCTCAGTGCAGAGACTCTGGCACAGTGCCCCGAGGATAATGCCCGGGAGGTGGCTTTTATAGGCCGCTCCAACGCCGGTAAATCCAGTGCTATCAATGTGTTAACCGAGCAACCCAAACTGGCCAGGACCAGTAAAACCCCCGGGCGTACCCAGTTACTGAATTTTTTTGAAGTCGCTGACCAGCGTTATCTGGTCGACTTACCTGGTTTTGGATATGCCAAAGTACCGCCAAAACTTAAGCAGAAATGGCAAAAAGAACTGACGCAATATCTTGAAGAACGACAATCCCTGCAGGGAGCAATATTACTGGTGGATATCAGGCATGCCTTTAAAGACAGCGACCTGATGATCGTCGACTGGGCCTCCCGGGCTCAGATGCCCCTGCATATTCTGCTGACCAAAGCCGACAAACTGAACCACGGAGCTGCCAAATCAGCCTTGCTTGCTGCGCAACGACAAATGTCAGCCTACGGTGACACTATCAGCCTGCAATTATTCTCATCCCTGAAAGGTGACGGCCTGCCGGGCTTACGTAAGCAGCTGAATATCTGGCTGAATACCGAAGAGGACCACTCCGTAGAGGGTGATCCGGAGCTGACCAGCAAAGACGATAGCGAAGAGGAATAAAGCAGAGGAAGAAGCTAGAGGAATAAAGTGGCGAAATAAGGAAGGAGCATAAAGCCATTCTGGTACTTACTATTGCATTCAATTCTCTTTAAATACCGCCCCAAAAAAAATGAGCCCTAACCGCAGGAGAAAGCAGTTAGGGCTCGTGGTGCTCCTGTATGTTTCCAGGAGTATTATTTAGGTCGTTCTAGTGGGTTGGGAAATCGGGGAGAAAACCAACCCACTGTTAAGTGTGACTGATCACTACAAAAATAGTTCCAAAAATTTCTCAAAATTTACAATTTTTAGAAAATTTATACTGCTGGGACAATGACACATGAACTTCCTCAATGCGCCTCATCCCAATTCAGGCCGGAACCGATATCCACCAGCAAGGGTACATCCAGTGCTACAGCAGACGCCATACGGAACTCTACGCCAGCAGACAAAACAGCCAGATCGGCTTCGGCAACTTCAAACACCAGTTCATCGTGTACCTGTAGCAGGAGGCGGGCATCAAAGTTTTCTACGTCCAGCCAGTGCTGAATATCGATCATGGCCTGCTTTATAATGTCGGCAGCGGTACCCTGCATCGGGGCGTTGATCGCGGTGCGCTCTGCTGCCTTGCGCAACATGCCATTACTGGCATGAATATCCGGTAGATACAATCTACGTCCAAAAAGTGTTTCAACATAACCCTGCTCGTTGGCCAATTGCCGGGTATTTTCCATGTAATCACGTACGCCCGGATAACGATGGAAATAGCGCTCCACATATTCCTGCGCTTCATGACGCCCTATGCCCAGCTGTTTGGCCAGACCAAAGGCCGACATTCCATAAATCAGTCCAAAATTAATCGCTTTGGCGCTGCGGCGCTGCTCGTTACTGACCTTATCCAGCGCTTCACCAAAAATTTCAGCAGCAGTCGCCCGATGCACATCCAGACCTTCCAGAAAGGCTTTACGTAAGCCTGCATCCCCGGACAAATGAGCCATGATGCGTAACTCTACCTGAGAGTAGTCCGCAGCCATCAGGATTTTGCCTGTCTCTGCAATAAAGGCCTTACGGATGCGTCGCCCTTCTTCGGTACGAATAGGGATATTTTGAAGATTGGGGTCAGTCGATGACAGGCGCCCCGTCGCCGCCACAGCCTGCTGAAAATTGCTGTGAATGCGACCCGTCTCCGGATTAACATCCTGCGGTAATTTATCGGTATAGGTGCTTTTTAATTTACTCAGGGTGCGGTATTCAAGCAGCAGTTGTGGCAGGGGGTAATCCAAAGCCAGTTCCTGCAGAACCGGCTCGGCGGTAGAAGGCTGACCTTTAGCGGTTTTGCTGATGACCCGGTAGTTCAGCTTTTCATAAAAAATTTTCTGCAGCTGTGCGGGAGAACCAAGATTAAATTCTTCCCCCGCCAGTTGATAGGCTTCCTGCTCAAGTTCAGCCAGACGTTGCGCCAGCTCTTCACTTTGCTGAGCCAGACTAAACAGATCAACCCGTATGCCCTGGCGCTCCATGCTATAGAGCACCGGCATCAGTCCTATCTCTTTATACCGGTATATATCGGCAAGTAAGCCCGTTGTCTTTAGTTTACTGTCCAGCACCTGGTGCAAGCGGAAAGTAAAATCGGCATTCTGGGCTGAATAGGCACTGGCCTGTTCTATATCTGCTTCAGCATAGCTCAGCTTGTTGCGACCCTTGCCCAATAGCTCTTCGACAATGATCTTATCTTCCTGAAGATAATGTGATGCCAGTTTTTCAAGGCTGTGTTTATGCGCAACCGAGTTCAGCACGTAGGATTGCAACATGGTGTCGTAGCGGCAACCGTCCAGTTTGATGCCCAGATTAGCCAGCACATGCATCATAAATTTCAGATCATGACCGACCTTAAAAACACCTTTGTTCTCAAATACAGGTTTAAGCTGGCTGAAAACCTGTTCTGCCTTCAGCTGTTGCGGAACCTCTGCATAGTTATGCGCAAGAGGAATATAGGCAGCCTGCCCTGGTGCGGTTGATAGAGATAAACCGATTATTTTTGCCAGCTTGTAATGTGCTCCGTCTGTTTCCAGCGACAGTGCCAGTCTTTCGGCTTTAACAAGCGTATTCAGCAATTCGGTGAACTGCTCTGAACTCAGAATAGTCTGGTAGTCCAGCGTCTCCGGCCTGGTAAAAGCCTCTTCTATATTGCGCTCATTTTGCTGCTGTTCCTGCGCAAGGGCTTCTTCCCGTTCGGCATCTCCCTCAAGCTGAATTGCCTCTGCTTCCACTCCTGCGTCTTCCAGCTCCCTGATCCAGGTACGAAACTCCAGTGTTTTGTACCAGCCCAACAGGGCTTCCTTGTCTGCAGAACTATGCACCAGATCTTTGGGCGCAAGATCCAGATCAACGTCCATTTTGATCTCGGCCAGAGCCCTGGACAATTGCAGTTGCTCAATATGCGCACGCAGGTTTTCACCGGCCTTGCCTTTGATTTCATCGGCATGCTCAATCAATGCATCTGCCGTCCCATATTCCTGCAGCCATTTCAGTGCGGTTTTTGGTCCCACGCCGGGCACACCCGGGATATTGTCTGATTTATCTCCCATCAGCCCCAGATAGTCGATGATTTGTGCAGGTGTCAGACCAAACTTGGTTTTTACACCCTCAATATCCAGGACCTCCTTGGTCATGGTATTCAGCAAGGTAATATGTTCATTGACCAGCTGGGCCAGATCTTTGTCGCCGGTGGAAATCAGGGTATCCATTTTCTGTTCGGTTGCCTGTCTGGCCAGAGTGCCTATAACATCATCGGCTTCCACGCCGGGTACCACAATCAGTGGCAGACCCATGGCCTTGATGATTTCGTGAATGGGTTCTATCTGGGTACGCAAATCATCAGGCATGGGAGGACGATGCGCTTTGTACTCCTTATAGATGTCACTGCGGAAAGTCTTGCCCTTTGCGTCGAACACTACCGCAATCGGCGAATCCGGATATTCCTTAATCAGGCTGCGCACCATGTTAATCACACCCTTAACAGCCCCGGTTGCCTGGCCACGCGTTGTCGTCAAGGGCGGCAGTGCATGATAGGCGCGAAAAAGATAAGACGACCCGTCTATCAGAATTAAGGGTTTTTCCGGTAAAGGACTCATGCTTGCAGATCTCTTGTCGGGATTGAATTCATTTCAGGCTTGTCCATGTAAGCACACATTGTTTATTTCGCTCCATGCGTTTCATTCAGGGTTCCAGACAGCTCGTTATGGAGCCGGTCAGCCCTTGCATAAAATCAACATAGCCGCTTTTTGACAATGGGTAAGCAAAACCCAGTACATCAATGCTCACCATCTTCATATCCATGCCGGTCAGCTGCCTGATTTGTAGCGGATTATTGCCAGGTTCCAGCAACAGGCATGAAACATCGTTAGCCAACATGCTCTGCCTGATTTCCAGCACCTTACGAATACCCGGCTGGACCTCTTCATTCTGGGTAAAGCTGGCAACATGTTGCAGGCCAAATTGCCTTTCATAATAGGTAAAGGCGTTGTGATAAACCGCAAAAGCTTTGCTCGAGAATGCGGCTAACTGAGCAGCTATCTCTCTATCAAGCTTATCCATTGCCGAGAGAAATTCGGTCAGATTTGCTTCATAGCCAGCCCGGTTGGCACTATCAAGCTCCACCAGTTGCAGGGTCAGCGCCTGGGCTATCAATCGTGTATTGTCAGTGGATAACCAGATATGCGGATCATTGCTGTTGGCTATAGACAGACCCGCTGCGGCGATCAGCTCATAAGCCGTGATAACGCTCGAAGAACCCTCATCCATGTCAGCTATTAAATCCGTAAACGCAGACTCCAGATTTGTCCCGACCCAAAGCAATATATCTGCATTGGCCAGTTTTTGCCGCTCTGATGGCCTTAAGGCAGGATGGTGCGGATCCTGCCCCGCACCAATTATTAACCACGGCTCTGAAATACCATCTGTAATAGCCGCCGCTATCAGCTGCAGGGGTTTGATGCTTGCACTCACTTTTGGCTGCGCACTGACGGCACAGCTCAAGAGCAAATGAACAAGTAAAAACACGCTTAAAGCAATATGACGGAGCAAAGCTGTATACCGAGGCTGAACCTGAAAAGCCCACTATGATATATTACCTCGCCTTGTGCGCAAACTTGATAAACTCTGCCCAAGCCTGACCAACTCTGGAGTTCGCCGAGAATGACCACCAATTTGTTAAACGCGCGGAATATTTCGCTGGCGATTGACGGCAAACAGATTTTGCAAAATATAGATCTGCACATCGATGAAAATCAGATTGTGACTTTAATCGGCCCTAACGGCGCCGGTAAAACCTCGCTGGTCAAAATCGTGCTGGGCTTAACCAGACCTAGCGCCGGGACTGTCAGCTTACGCAAAAATCTGCGTATCGGTTATATGCCACAGCGTTTACATGTTGATAACAGCATGCCCATTTCCGTGAAGAAATTTTTACAGCTCGCGGTGCGTGCAAAACCTGAACTGCTTGAAAAGGTACTCAGCGAAGTCAACGCTTCACAACTTTTACATTCGCAAATACATTCATTGTCCGGTGGTGAATTACAGCGTGTACTGCTGGCGCGCGCGCTCATTCAGGAACCCGAACTTTTAGTGCTGGATGAACCCGTGCAGGGCGTCGACATTAATGGACAGGCAGAACTGTATGCCCTGATTTCTTCCATTCGCGATAAACATCAATGTGGCATCCTGATGGTTTCCCATGATCTGCATCTGGTGATGTCTGCAACCGATGAAGTCATTTGTTTAAATCAACACGTCTGCTGTCATGGTCACCCTGAACAAGTCAGCAATGACCCGGCCTATCTTGAACTGTTCGGTAAACAACAGGCCGCCGCGCTGGCGGTATATTCACATCACCATAATCACAGCCACGGCCTGGACGGTGAAGTTCTGGAAAACAGTCAGGCGGACCACAAGCATGGCTGATTTTGTAGTACGTGCACTTGCTGCCGGTTTACTGGTCGCACTGATTACCGGCCCGCTGGGTTGCTTTGTGGTATGGCGTCGCATGGCCTATTTTGGCGATACCCTGGCCCACTCTGCCCTGCTGGGTATTTCCTTCGGCTTGCTGATGGATCTCAACTTACAGTTCGCCGTTATTCTTGCCTGTCTCGCTATTGCGCTTTTACTGGTGCAAATGGAAAGCCGGCACCATCTGGCAAGCGATACCATCCTCGGCATACTGGCCCACAGTTCTCTGGCTTTTGGACTGGTCATTCTCAGTTTTACCGATGTGAATATAGACCTTATGTCCTATCTGTTTGGCGACTTGCTGACTGCCAGCAACCAGGATCTGATCTGGATAAGCGCAGGTGTCGGTGCTGCATTAATAGTGCTTGCCCTGAACTGGAACAAATTACTCACCATCACCCTGCATCATGAACTGGCCCAGGTGGAAGGACTGCATGTTGGCAGAGTACGCCTTTTGCTAATGCTCTTAATTGCGATTGTTATCGCACTGAGTATGAAAGTGGTGGGAATCTTGCTGATAACTTCCTTAATGATTATTCCGCCGGCCTGCGCCAGAAGCTTTTCCAATTCGCCGGAAAAAATGGCTATCCTCGCCAGCCTGATTGGTTGCCTGGCTGTTTGCGGAGGCTTACTGGCTTCGTTTTATCTGGACACACCAAGCGGACCCAGTATTGTGGTCAGCGCTGCGGTGCTGTTTATTTTAAGTTCCTGGTTGCGGAAATAATTCAAATATTACTCAGCGGACTGCGCACGCCATGAGCACCCTGCTTTAAAACATGCGTGTATATCTCAGTGGTTTTTACATCACTATGCCCAAGCTGCTGTTGCACAGTGCGTATATCCGCCCCCGCTTGTAGAAGATGGGTAGCAAAAGAATGCCGCAAGGTGTGGCATGAAATTTCTTTCTCCAAGCCTGCTTTTTTGGCCGCAAGTTTTAGACGCTTATTTACATTGTTTTCATCATAATGATGACGCCGAATTAAACCTGATTGCGGGTCAACACTTAAACGAGAAGCCGGAAACAAATACTGCCACCGCAAGCTCTTAGCTGCATTGGGATACTTTCTGGCCAAGGCATCAGGCATCCAAACACCTGCATAAGCAGAATTTTGACAGTCTTGATGATGGAACAAGGAAACCTGATTAATTTGCTGGCGTAAAGGCTGCAACAACTCTTCGGCGAGAGTCACAATACGGTGTTTCCCGCCTTTACCGAACAGCACTCTTAGCTGGCGGTAATCAAAATCGATATCTTTTACCCGCAGTCGAATCAATTCAATGCGCCTTAAACCTGAACCGTAAAGTAAAGCAGCCATCAGGTAATGGACGCCTGTTAACTGAGTCAATAATTGCCTGACTTCATCTACCGTCAAAACCACGGGTAATTTTCGTTGCCGACTAGCTTTCTTAAAATGTAATAAGGTATCCAGCTTTTGAGACAAAAATTTAGTCTTCATAAACACAATGGCATTTAAGGCCAGTGACTGTGTTCCCGGCGAAACCTTGCGCTCTATTGACAGGTAAGTGAGGAAGCGTTCCAGATCGGCAGAGCCTAATTCACGGGGATGTTGCTTTCCACAATACAATATGAAATATTTGCACCAGTATAAGTAAGCCTGAATAGTTCGTTTACTGTAATGACGAACGCGCATAAACGATTCAAGTGAGTCCAAAAATGGAGATTTTGGCATGATTAACTCCTCATCCTTGAAGAATAAACACCCTTTTTTTAAGAATAGCTCCAATTTTAGCGAGCGCAATACCTTTCTTTATTACAGAATTATTCCTCAGAACTTATTTTCTATATTTTTCAGATGCTTAAATTTGGCGTTTATTGCAAAAACAATTAATAAGGTAAACTCCCTAATAATTCTTATGAGGCCAAAGGCCTCATTAACATGCTGTTAGGCAATAGGAGCATCATGTATAAAGTTATTATTTACTTATGCTTTTGGCTTGGTGCAATTTTACTTTTTTGGGCCTTAGAGCTAATGGGCCAGCTCCCTGACTGGCTGTCGCCATACGCCTTAGGGTACAACTGCGCACTTGTAGGCGGGCTTGGTGGAGTTACTTACTGTTTAAGAGCTATATATCTTAATAAATGTGTCAAAGGCCAGTGGTCTGAAGAATGGCATACTTGGTATTACCTTCGCCCATTGGTAAGCGTCTTAGTTGGGGTTGCAGCATACATATTTTTGAATGCAGGCTTATTAGTCTTAGACGCTGGAGAAACTTCACAATCTAGCCCATATGGTTTTTTAGCTCTTTCATTTATTGCTGGGCTTAATGTAGATAGGTTTTTGATTAAGCTAGAAGATTTAGCACAAGCTTCTTGGGGTATAAAACCTTCAAGAACTTCTGAATTTAGTTCAAGGAATTTAAAGAACGAGAATACTGATGAGACTAAAAATTCATAATGTAGGACATGGCAGTTGTATTTCACTACTTCATGACAACGGCAATTCCATGGTTTGGGATTGCGGACATCAAGATGATTATCGGCCTTCTACATTTCTAATCCACGAAGGAATAAGAACAATAGATAGATTCTTTGTTTCAAATTATGACCAAGATCATATAAGTGACCTGCCAAATTTAAGGCAAAATTTAAATCTGCCTTTGTTGCATAGAAACACTTCTATAGATCAAGTTTCCTTGAGAGCTTTAAAGCGTCAAGGAGGCCCGATTAGTGCAGCAATGGAATCAATGCTTGATATGATAGATGGGTATAATTTAGGCCCGCCAGCCATACCACCAGAGTTTCCAAATGTTCAATTCTCAGTTTATTGGAATACATTCGATGACTTTGAAGATACTAATAACTGTAGTTTGGTAACTTTCTTAGATTGCAATGGACTGAAATTTATATTTCCTGGAGATTTAGAAAATGCTGGATGGCTCAAGCTTCTGGAGAATGTAACTTTCCAACAAGATCTGCGCGGAGTGGATATTTTTGTTGCATCACATCATGGAAGAGAAAGCGGATATTGTTCTGATGTTTTTGATATTTGTTCTCCCAGGGTGGCTGTTTTTTCTGATAGCAATATTGTTCACGCATCTCAAGATATGAGTAATACATATGGAAGGCATTGTTCTGGGATTCAATTTAACGGGACACCGAGAAGTGTCATAAGCACTAGAAATGATGGGAGTGTTTGGTGGGATCTATAAATATGCCTAACAAAGCAAATCAGTTCGCAGCTACGCTGCCGGACAAATTATTGCTTCGCAAAATTTGCCGCTGTTTGCGGCGTTATGCATCATAATCAGGATCGGCGATGACGAAAGGAACTCCCATATCTATTCAAGAAGGCCTAAACAAAACCGAATTTTTCGGAAATAGAACTCCTGAAACAAACCCAGAAGATTTTAAACGTGCTTTTACCATCTTATCCGATTATCGAAATGGCGCGATATTTCTAGCTAATTATGCCGGAAATAGTGATTGGGAAAGGCACGCAAATGGAGATGAAATCGTATATGTAGTTGAGGGTGAAACGACTCTATTTTTAATAGAAAATAGCATTGAAAAGCCAAACATCCTAAAAGCCGGAGAGTTGTTGGTTGTTCCTGAGAATACCTGGCATCGTTTTGAAACTCCAAAAGGAGCTAAAGTAATGACAATTACACCCCAACCAACAGACCATAGTAGAGAATGGCCTCATGATGCATAACAAGTGGATAAAGTCGCCCTGTGGGCTGGGACGTCAAAAAGCTTCGCTTTTTCCCGCCCCTTACCCTGGGCGTTATGTGCAAAGGAAGATTTCATGAAAATTTCAGATCTTGAACTAATTATAACAGAGGTAGTTCCACCAGTCGGAGGAGTCTTATCCTTCTCTGCAAAGGTGCAATTCTTATATATAGAAGACAAAAATGACCGTCGCAAAGTCACTTATGATTTTGGAGAGACTTTAGGTAAAACTAGTAAAGAAGCCGAAACCAAAATGCAAGAAAAAGTTAATAATTGGTTAATAACTCAACTGGGCTAATTAATTTTTAAGAAGTTAATATAAGGAGAGATTCATGGAAGTTTTCATCGGCCTTTGGCTTTTTTCAATGTTAATCCATATGGGCATAGTTATTCATGAGGCCCTTGATGCGGCATATATTCGTAAACAAAAATATGCTGGCATAATTACACTTATTGCCGGGGTTATCTTCTCTCCATTAGCACCACTTTCTATAGGCTATGTATTAAATTCAATTAATTTAAATATTGGTTATCTTAAGTTGCATGCTGATAAAGCGAATAAGGAAAATCATAAATAAGCACATAACAATCAGTTTAATCATGGACGCAGCTGACGCTGCGCCAATTAACAAAGGCGTTACCTGTACTAGCTTGGAGTAAACCGTGATATCCATCGATACTATCTGGGCGAGGATCGTGGCAAACGAAGGCCAAACGTTTCGTCAGATACGAGGCAAGGAATATACATACGAAGTTGTTGGTTCTTCGATAATTCCTGAAGGGATAAACCAGAATCTTCCGCGATCTCAGTTTGAGAAAGCTATTGAATATTTGCCGCTGGAAAGCACTTCGGAAATCCAGCACTTACGTGGACCGTCATATCTATTTTCCATTCTTATGGATGCCAGGATCAGACGGCAGGACGATTGGGGTGATCGTTAGTGCATTATTCGACAGGTAACAATCAATTCTATAAAGGACAAACTGCTACGCAGTTTGCCCATAAATAAGAGCGTTAGAGCGCATATTGGAGTTAGTGCGGTCCGCAGGTAGAGCCAAATATATTTTGGTTCAATAGGTCTTATGGACGAATACTTACAACAAATAATAGCTGCAGCGTTGCATTCTCCGATAATAGGCATCGGAACATGGCTTAAGTGGCAGTCGATGAAGACGGGAACCATCGTTCCTACTGGAGCTTGGACCGAAAAAAACGGAAGAATTTCGGGCTGGGCAATTCACCTTTTCACTTACATGAATTTTCTATTTGTGTTTTCGGATCCATTCGGGTGGCATTTGATTCTTGTCCTACTGCTAATATGGTTTTTAGGAGGCTGGACTGCAACCCTGATAGAAAGGAAGCTGTATGGCACAGAAGAGAGGCTTGAAACAATTGTATATGCTGTAGAATCTTATGGGAAAAGCCTAAGACCAGAACAACTACGAGAATTCATTGATGGGCTTGTGCCGCAATGGTGGATTCGATTGATGCCCATGTCGTGGCGGGAAAGGTTAACTAAACGAATCAATGAAAGCATTCAAGATGATGCGCTCTAACAAGTCAAACAACTACGCGCCTTCGGCGCCGGACGCGCTAAAGCGCGCCGGTTTTTGAGGCGTTATAACTCATAGTTGAATTATGTACATACCCGGACATTTTGATCAGCCTGATAGAGATAAAGCGATTTCCTTTATCAGGGCCAACTCTTTCGGCCAATTAGTTTCTCTGGTTGAAGGGCGGCTATTTGCATCCCATCTCCCATTCATGATTAGTAATGATGGATCGGCTATGTTGTGTCATTTAGCTCGCCAGAACCCGCAATGGGAAGATGTTGAGGCTCAAGAAGTCCTTGTTACATTCCAAGGGCCACATGATTACATCTCTCCTAGTTGGTATACCGCGCCTGGAGTACCTACCTGGAATTACCAAGTGGTACATGTCTACGGCAATTGCAGGTCTATACATTCTCCTGATGAGCTCAAAGCCATTGTTGAACGTTTAACTCAATGCCATGAGAGTAAATTTCAAATTCCTTGGATACCGAAATATAGTGAAGCAATGCTCAAAAGCATTGTCGGAGTGGAAGTCTCGGTAACCGAAATTCAGTGCAAATTTAAACTTAATCAGAACAGGTCAGAGCAGGATCGCGCTGGTGTTATCGCGGCGCTGGATGAGCATGGTTCTGGAAATCTAGCCGCGGTCATGAGAGAAAATGAGTTATAACAATCGCAAGCAGTGCGTGCCTGGCGGCACCGGACACTCACTTCGTTCGTGCCGCTGTTGCGGGCGTTAAATGTCTAGTTGCCTATGAAGTGTAATGTTCCAAAATCTTATCTTGATCTTGCGAGAGCGGTTGTGGATACTCAATTAGGATCCAAATCAGGAGCATCAAATGAAGATGCAATATTCTCTCTGCTTAGCTGTACTTACGTTTATAGCTATAGTGCATTAGTCTCGTTTTGTTCAGCTCAACTTTACATATTATGGAATCAAGATAGTTCAGCATTAAAAGATAAATATAAATCATGTGATTCATTCGAGGGATTAATGGCCGGCCCCCTTAAAGAAATTAAAAATGCGTTAAAAGAGCTTTCTCTGCAATACAATCTAGAGCCAATTCATACAGCTAGGCCGAAGCTTTGGCGTCATCTTAATGAACTCCTTAAGAACTATCGCGACTTCTTTCTGCATCCTAATCCTGATCATTTTCAAAAATATGTAGGTGAGACTGGTAATGCACAATGGTGTTTTGCCTCAGATACAGCATCAGGAATACTGGAGTACATCTATGAAGGCTGTAGAGGGGAAGCGCCAAAGTGGGTTAATACTTCAGGTCTTCAATCACTTGGGTTTAAAGTTGTCGACATTTAACAAAGCCAAGCAAGGCGGACAAATTCTGCTTCGCACAATTTGCCGTTGTTGGCGGCGTTAGGTGACTTATGGACAGGTCCAGACTATTTGGCAAAGAGATTACTCGGCCAGAACATTATCCACATAGAATATTTGAAGCCGATCCAAATTTAGTATTAATCGCAAATCAAGATTTTGAAGTTGGTTATTTAACTGGATATAGCGCCCCTTTTACGGGCGGAGGAAAAGCAATATTCCCTAAAGGTGAAAAAATTAAAGTCACGAACTATGTAAAAGGAGCCAAAGCTGCAGATTGCAGACCAGTTGATTATGAGCGCCTGCAAAACATAATTGTCTCTGAAAAGGAAAGAAGCGATAGCAAATATACAGGTTATGGGCTGGTGATTACTTTAGTTGATCTTGATAGGTTTTTTGATGAAGTCACCTAACAAACAGTTTAATAAGATGGACGTCACAAGCTTCGCTTGTTCCGCCCATTAACAAAGGGCGTTAGTTGCTCTAGAGGATTTGAGCATTGATTGTCAAAGATAAAAGAATTAAGACTCCTCATGGTAATTCTACTATTTGGAGGTATATGGCTCTCGATAAGTTCATAGATATGGTTCTTTCAGAATCCATCTATTTCACTAATGCCGCGAAGATGACAGATAAATATGAAGGGGCCATTCCGCGGAAAACATTGAAATCTAAAAGATCTAGATTGCTTAAAAAAGGGCAAGACCCATCTGATGTAGATATTGATGTTGCTTACTACGAATATAGCTTCAATTCATTAAAAGATTTGACCCTAATAAATTGCTGATCTATTAGACCAGTTGAATCCTATGCTCTGTGGAAAATATACCTATCAGGTGCTAAGTCCGGAGTAGCCATCAAGACAAACGTATCTACTCTAAAGCGGGCTATCAAATTTGGTAAAGATGAATATGATGAAGACATATTTATGGGTGAAGTTAGTTACAAAGATTACATCGATGATTCATCACTAACTAGATTTGACCTGATAACAACTAAAAACATGTTTTATGAGTTTGAAAAAGAATTGAGATTATTTATTTTTCATTATCCCCTATCGGAGGGTGGAGTAACTCCTCCATATGACGTTTCTGTTGGGCGCTGGGTAAAAGTTGATATAGACATGCTAATTGAAAATATATATCTGTCTCCTTTTGCTGGCCCATGGTTTGAGGCTTCATTTAAAAAGTTAATACAAAAGATTAGCCCCTCACTATTGTCTAAAGTTGTCATTTCAGAGGTGTTAGATGAGTGAGCAACTAACAAGTACCTCAACCGGACGCATACTGCTTCGTTCAAGGTTGCGCTGGCTTCGCCATTTTCGCGCAACCTTTCTCTACTCAGCGCGCGCCAGTTAGGCAAACGTTATTCTGAAGTGGAGTAAAAATATGAAGTTGAAAACCACCGGGATTGACCATGTAAACCTTCAAGTATTGAATCTTGAAGAAAGTTGTAGGTTTTGGAACAAATTACTGGGTTTCAAAGAACTTGAAGATATACCTGATCAAAACGGAAAAATTATAGGAACGAAAGAGGCGAAACTCGCACTTTACGAGAATGTTGAAATGGAAATTAAAGAGAAGGGGGGCTTTTCTCATGTTTCATTCCACATCGAAAATTTCGAAGACATAGAAGAAGTCTGCGTTGAACTGGGATTAAAAATAAAATATAGCGGTACCGTTCAGTGGCCAAAGTCACGTTCTATTTATATAAATGATCCAAACGGTTATGAGATAGAATTATCAGAGGTTTGGGGTGGTGGTATTTAAAAAAGGCATGCATATCAAGTTGGTTAATTTGACAGTTTTACCGTCACGCCATTGTGTGCTTAATAGCACACATGGGCTCCTCCAAAACTGCAAATTACCAAAGCGTTATACACAGCAGGAGTACTGAACATGGTTGAAGGAAGTTGCCTCTGTGGCAATATCAAGTATCAAGTGGAAATAAATCCAGAACAAATATTTAACTGTCACTGTAAATTTTGTAGAAAGGCACATGGTGCTGACTACGCAACGGTTGCTATTGCAAAGGCTTCAACATTATCTCTTATAGATGAGAAGGGACTTCTAAAAGAGCATCAAAACGATATAGGTGGCTTTCGGGCTTTTTGCACTGAATGTGGTAGTAGGCTCTTTAATTATGCACCAGATAAAAACTTATATTTCAGTGTCACACTGTCGACAATAGACACGCCCATTCAGATTAAACCAGCTGCGCATGCCAATACTGAATCCAAAGCAAGTTGGTGTGAGCCTTATAAAGGAATTCCCCAGTTTAGTGGGTTTCCGGATGGGCTATAAAGTGTATAACAAGGCTTTCATGTCGCCAGCAAGCTGGCTGGGACGGCTACTGCGTAGCTACCCCATAGGGCGGCGTTAGCCGTTACAAGAACCGCTGACTGACAACATTGAGTACGGAGAATCGGGAGATTATATGAAAACACTCATCACAGAGTTCATCAGTCTGGATGGAGTCGTACAGGCTCCAGGGGGAGCTGACGAAGACAAGGACGGCGGTTTCAGTCATGGTGGGTGGTCGATGAAGTATTTCGACCCTGAGGTTATGGGTGGCATGTATGCCGAACTCGCTGCACAAAGTGACGTGCTCTTACAAGGACGTCGTACTTATCAGGTCTCGGCTGCAGCTTGGCCCAGTCGCTCAGGGGACCCATTCACGGATTGGATCAATCGTGTCCAGAAATATGTAGTATCCGATACACTCACCGAGAAAGATGCAATATGGAATCCTACCACAATCATTCGTGGCGCCGACTTATTGAAGACGGTGTCCGAATTGCGTGCGAGGCCGGGAGGGTATATCTACGTGTATGGCAGTGCAACGCTGGTCAGGTCTTTACTCGACGCCGATCTTGTCGATGAATTGCTGCTCACAATCGAACCGATCATTCTTGGTGGCGGAAAGACAATTTTTGCTGAGAACGGCAAGGCGATGCCATTTACGCTGGAGTCCTCGGTAAAAGCCAGTACAGGTGCGCAAGTTTGCCGTTATGTTCGTGCTCGGTAGTTCAGGGCTACCAATGCGCTCGTTCAGACGCTCCTTACGCCACACCGCACAGCTTAAACGTTATGCTCTGACCGCCAAGATAGGTGAAATAAATGGCTGAGAACTTAAAAGTAAAAGGGCCAGCATCGTCTTTTCCATCTTTTGAAAAGACGTACGGCCATCCAGCCGATTATTGGTTCAAATTGCTATCTACTCAAAAAATATTTAAGCACATGGAAATGACTGCTTGGTTAAAGACCGGGCAGCGCTAATCAATGAACCACATGAACAGGATTTACTTAACGAGAAATTGGGCGACACTTCATATAGGGAAACTCCCTCCAGGATCCTGCTATATAAATTTTGGTGGAAAAACAGACCCTGACTATCAGATCACTCAATTCCCGAAACTATGCCTGAAACTATTTTTGACACTAATTTTAATGTCGAATCCTGTCTTAGCCGCCGAAATCATGCCCTTCACTTCAGATGCTTGCAGCGCCTTCCCGGAAGGGACACTTACGCAAAATGAATTATGGCTGGATTGCTGTGTTGCACATGATTACGCTTATTGGAAAGGCGGGACCAAGCAGGAAAGGCTTGCTGCCGATCAAGCCTTAAAAGTTTGTGTTGCCGAAGCAGGAGAACCTGAAATTGCGCTACTCATGCTCTCCGGAGTTCGTGTTGGCGGCACTCCATATCTGCCAACCCGTTTCCGTTGGGGCTATGGCTGGCCCTACCCGCGCGGTTATAAAGCATTATCTTCTGACGAATTGCAACAAATTGAAGAATTAACGGAATAAAATTTGTCACCTATTTGAAACCTGGATGCAACTGAGTTTGATAGTATTTCAGTGGATTATGTATACATAATCTAAGAAATATCAAATTGATCATCATTTAATTCATAGACTGCATGGGGTTGTTGTATTTTCATAGCCAGCACAATTCAAAAGTTCCAGTCGTGAAAGGTGAGTGATTTAATTGGTGATGCAGGGTTTTGCTTCCCTGCATGAAGCCAGCCTCGCAAAAGGTGCGCTCGACAGCAAAACCAAAGAACTCATTGCACTGGGTATTGCAATCACCGTTCGTTGCGATGGGTGCATCTCCTACCATGTCCACGATGCACTACAGGCAGGTGCCAAAATGGAGGAGATCGCTGAAACGGTATCCGTCGCAATTTTGATGGGAGGCGGCCCATCCGTCGTGTATGGCATTGAAGCCATGCAGGCACTTAGTCAGTTTCAGGAACGCGGTTTATAATGCAAAGCATTCCTCAGTTTAGAAGAACTGTGACTGTAAAAATAAACACAAGTGCGGAATATGGCAAAGTGCTTCAAAGCAAGAATTTTCCAGAAATCCGGATCTGGTATAGTCAAGTTCCGCAAACCATGGCTTTACTGTTTTAAGCGAGACAACGATGAACGAAGTTGAATATGCAGGCTTTTGGATCCGAACAGCTGCGGCACTTATCGATACTTTCCTGATGCTAATTATCGTCGTGCCATTACTGACGATTTTTTATGGAGACATCTACTGGACCGGTGATGTCAGGGTGGCGGGATTTTGGAGTTTCATGTTCAATTATATATTTCCAGCTTTTGTCGTGATCATTTTCTGGATCTACAAATCCGCAACGCCGGGTAAAATGCTGTTGAAATTGACCATCGTCGACGCACAAACGGGCGGCAAACCCAGCACAGGGCAATTCATTGGTCGGTATCTTGGCTACTATGTTTCAATGATTCCTTTTTTTCTCGGCATTATCTGGGTGGGGATCGACAAGCGAAAACAAGGCTGGCATGACAAACTGGCCGGTACGGTAGTTATCAGAAGCAAACATACTGAACCCGTAAAATTTGCGCATCAGGATGAAACGGTTTCATGACTGAGGCTGCCCACTTATCAGGAGAAGTATTTTTAAAATTGGCCAACTACCGTATGCCCTTCGGTAAATATGCCAATAAGCGCCTGGTAGAAATTCCGGAAGAATATTTTATCTGGTTTTCCAAAAAGGGCTTCCCCGCCGGTGAACTGGGTGAATTTATGTCCATGATGCTGGAAATCAAAGTTAATGGACTCGAGTATTTATTTGACCCTTTGCACAAGTCTTCTTATCGCAATCATTAACCGAAGCATCACGCAGTATCCTTTAATTCAAAATGAGTAATTTGAAATGAACGAAATTGAAATTAACAAGGAACCTGTTGAATTATATAAAATCTTGAAATTCGAGGGCCTGGCCGGCAGTGGAGGAGAAGCTAAAGCACTTATCGAGCAGGGACTTATTCTTTTAAACGGCGTAACTGAAACACAAAAGCGTAAGAAAATTGTCAGCGGCGATATCCTGGAGCTTAATAAACAGCAATATAAAGTTACCTTCAATAAGTCAGCCACATAAGACTCCGGTACTGAACCAGGGTGAGGGAAAAAGAACTTTCGTTCTGAACTCAAGCATAGATGCCGTACAAGCTATCTTATGTGTACAATCACTTGCTCGATAGCTGACATATCTTTTTCGATCGTTAACCCGAAGGATTCCAAATCATGAAAATCTATGGCCGTGCACAGAATGACGATGCAGAACTTAATATCCTGTCTGAAGCTGCTCTCGTTGCGGAACCGTCCAGTCTCCGGGATCTGGCCTCCTTTCTCTATCGCTGTGCCGATGCCATTGAAGACCAGGGAGAAGACTGGGAACATGATCAATTCGAAAGTAATGACAACATAAGTTTTCAATTTGATGTATTCAATCCCTATCTTGTTACCGATACAGATGATTAATTAGCCTTCTGCACTATGCTGCTCACTACTATAAATAGCTTTTTACAGGGATCATAAAGTAACTATGTCAGAGATTAATTTTACCAATGCAGAAAAAGATGAAATAGTTAAAAAAATTCAGCAGTACTGCAGCAATGAACTGGGGCAAGACATCGGGCAATTCGATGCTGAATTCCTGTTGGATTTTTTCACTAATGAAATTGGCGGCTATTATTATAATCGCGGCTTATATGATGCGCGGCAGATTTTCGAAACTAAACTCGAAGATATTGATGAAGTCATTTATGCCATGGAAAAAGATACCACGCGCAAAGGCACTTGAAAATAATGCTGGAATTAAGACCTAGCTGTGAACACTGCAATAAACCCTTGCCTCCTTCTTCTACCGAGGCAATGATCTGTTCTTTTGAATGTACTTTTTGTAAACAATGCGTAGATGAAGTGCTGGAAAATGTCTGCTGCAATTGCGGCGGGGGTTTTAGCCCTAGACCAATTCGCCCAAGTCAGAATCTAAAAGACGAGAGCTTCCTTGGTAAATATCCAGCTTCCAGCAAAATAAAGCACAGGCCTGTTAACACCCAGGAACATCATTTATTTTCCAGCAGCATAAAAGGTATACCACCAAATAAGCGCTAAGAAGCTGATATTTTTTTAAATATTAAATCCCATACACCATGACCAAGTTTTTCACCCCGGCGCTGAAATTTTGTAACGGGCCGGTCGTGCCCCATAGAATATTTTCCATTCTCTGCAAGGTTCTTCAGATCAGCAGTTTGTTCTAATACTTCCAGCATCTGCTCGGCATAGTTTTCCCAGTCGGTAGCCAGATGAATCAGGCCACCCTGTTTAATTTTAGGTAAAACACGATTTATAAATTCAGGCTGTATCAGACGTCGTTTATGATGTCTTTTTTTATGCCAGGGGTCCGGAAAAAAGATTTGTAATTTATCCAGCGAATTATCTGCGATGCACTCCTGTAAAACCAGTTTTGCGTCATTCTGATATACCCGCACATTTGTTATATCAGCGTCTGCCAGTTTACGTAACAGGGTTCCGATACCCGGCGGATGCACATCAACGCCGATAAAGTTTTGTTGTGGATTATCCTTGGCCATCTGTACCAATGAGTCGCCCATCCCGAAACCTATTTCAAAAACAAGCGGGTTGGTATTCGTAAATATCTCCACAGCATTGATACAGCCATTTTCCCTTTCCAGGCCAAATTCCGGCCAGTAATTGGCCAAAGCCTTTTCTTGTGAGGGCGTTAAACGCCCGCCACGCACCACATAACTTTTTATAGTACGTAAAGACGTAGACTCATTCATGATGATTTCATGTGATTGCGTATCAAACCATAGGCTATCAATCCCCAACCAAACAGAAAGGCCAAACCGCCCAAGGGTGTGATGTAGGCAAACCAAGTGATGCCGGTTAATGCCAGTAAATAGAGACTGCCCGAAAACAAGACAATGCCCGTCTGAAACGCATAACCACTGCGCGTAAAACTCCTCGAAGCTGGAAATACATAACAAAGTAAACCTGAAGCCAGCAAGGCTACTACATGAAACATTTGATAGAGCACGGCCGTATCCCAGGTAGCCAATTCAGATTCAGTGAGAATACCTGCCAGGCTGTGCGCCCCAAAAGCACCAAGTGCCACTACCAGAAAGCCGTTTATGGCCGCGTATAAGAAAAACCTTTGCATTATTTTATTCCTGTAATTCCGGACATAAAAAAGCCGCCAAAAAAGGCGGCTCAAATATTTATTCGTTCAGCTAAGCTTCGAGTACAGCTTTTACTTTATTCATGGCATTTTTTTCCAGCTGCCTGATGCGCTCTGCAGAAACCTGATATTTGTCTGCAAGATCATGCAAAGTGGCTTTGTTACCATCATTCAGCCAACGCTGTGCCAGAATATCCCTGCTGCGCTCATCTAAACCATCAAGCGCCATGTACAGGTTATCTGTATTGGTCTGAGCGTAGTCTTCATCTTCAATATTACGCGCAGGATCATAACGCTCATCTTCGAGATACTGTGCAGGTGCAAAAGCCGCCTCGTCATCATCTGAGTCCGCTGCTCCATCAAAGGATGCATCATAAAGACCCAAACGGCCCTCCATTTGCATGACAGTTTTCGCGTCAACGCCTAAATCTGATGCTACTTTGTCAGCTTCTTCCTGGCTCAGCCAGCCAAGACGCTTCTTGGAGCCACGAAGATTGAAAAACAGTTTGCGCTGCGCCTTGGTCGTGGCAACTTTTACAATACGCCAGTTTCTCAGAATAAATTCATGCATTTCTGCCTTGATCCAGTGCACCGCAAATGAGACGAGACGTACACCCATTTCCGGATTAAAGCGTTTGACAGCCTTCATGAGGCCTACATTACCTTCCTGAATCAGGTCTGCTTCAGCTAATCCGTAGCCAGAGTAACTCTTGGCCATATAGACAACAAAGCGCATGTGAGCAAGTACTAACTTACGAGCTGCATCAAGATCTTCGTCATAATAGTATTTATTTGCCAGCTCAAGTTCTTCTTCTGCCGTCAAGATCGCAATACCGTTGACCGCAGTAATATAGGCATTCAGGTCGCGACCGGGCACCATAGTGTCTACGACACTCAGGTTTCTTCCAGTCACAGCACCTGCTGTTTTACCACTTACTTTTCCAGTCATTTTGTTACCACACCTGATTTTGTCTAATTTGTTAATTTTGCCTGCTTACGCAAAGCGGCCCCAGACTGATCAAATATTCTCAAAACTGTTTAGGTCTTTTTCTTGCCAGCCTTTCGCTTAGAGTCTGCAGGGCGCAAAATATTACCATCTTCAGAGTTAGACAGCTACCCGCCCTGAATGTTCAATCTCCCGGAAGCACAGGTTTAAGTTATACAAAACATGACCTAATCTAGTACTTTTTGCCGAGATTTCAAGGCCTAGTAATAATATTCCGTATAACCAGGTAACAAGCGATACCTTGAATTCAGGAAGGCCACAATATCGATCAGCTCCGTTACCTTCATATCTTCATTCAGATACATTGGTGAAGAATTAGCCCGGTTACGCTCCTGCCTTGGCAGCAAATCGAGATATTGCTCGGAAAGCACATGGTCGGGATTGATGATGGATGTCGCCAAATCTCCATAGGTTTTTGCGAACATCAATTCCCCACCCAGGACTACAGTGAACGGACTTGTTCCCGCGTAAGCAGGTAATTCCACACCATCCACCACGTGACACTGATTGCAACCCAGGGAGACAAATGCTTCCTGGCCACGATCGAGGTCACCTCGCAGAATTGGAAATCTGAAGTCATTTGCATAATCCGGATAAATTCGACAGGCACTCAAAGTGATAATTGAAATACCCAGCAATAAAATCGATAATTTTTTCATCAGTACTGCTCCTTTTTACATCTGTTCACTATTACATCTGCTCGCTATTATACCCGCCCAGCATTAAATCATAATCCTTTTTGTTTTACTGCTTTTGATTTAGGTCAGACAAGACTCTTGTGTCTTAAAGTATTGCGGTCTGCGATAATGCGCCGATGGAATATGACTTAAGTTTACTCTTTATCTTCATGCTGATAGCTGCCGGTTTTTTTGCCGGTTTTATCAATACTATTGCCGGTGGCGGCTCCATGTTAACCCTGCCTGCCTTGATGATTTTGGGTATGCCGGCAGATGTTGCAAATGGCACCAATCGGGTTGGCATACTCTTGCAGTCCGTTGCCGGCTCCCGACGTTTTTACCAGATGGGTAAACTGGAACCTTCAACCATCGCCCCCACTTTGCTGCCCACCCTGAGTGGCGCTTTACTGGGTTCATTGCTTGCTTCCTACCTGCCCGTTGTCTGGTTAAAGCCCACCCTCCTCATCACGATGCTGGGCATGGCATTTATCATGCTGATCAAACCATCAGTAGTCGCGCCACCCTCAGGTACGCTTCCCTACAAACTCAGTGAACGTCCAATGGCATGGGTCGGACTGTTTATTGCGGGTTTTTATGGTGGTTTTGTACAGGCCGGAGTCGGTTTTATTTTGATTGCTGCACTGGCAGGAGGTTTACGTTATGACCTGGTGCGATCCAATGCCCTGAAAATGGCAATTACCGTTCCCGTGACTGTCGTTGCCTTGTTGGTTTATGTATTACGTAATCAGGTGCAGTGGTTGCCTGGCCTTGTGCTGGCGATAGGCATGGTTGCCGGAGCTATGGCAAGCGTGCAGTTTGCTATCAACGTGCCGCAGTCAGTTCTCAAATGGGTCATGTTCGGGATGGTACTGATCGTCTGTCTTGCCGCTTATTTCAGCTAATACTAATACTTGTTCAGTTTGAAATTTCATATGGCATAAATGCTGCCGTTCCTGTCTTGCTCACCCTTCGATCTTTCCTTCCTGTTTTTCCGGCGCTGCGGAACGCGTCGCTTTGCGACTCAGACAGTCCTCGCGCTTCATCGGAAAAACACTCAGGCTTAAGGCATCTCAATGGGTTCACACGACTGGAGCGACAGCTTTCTTAGCAAAGTCGAAATTTTCAATACAGGTAAAGGTACAGACGTGTTGGCGAGATATTCTATCGGCGACCGTCTGACGACAGGGACGTCGTCAGCCGAGCCTATACAGGGATGTATGTTTTTTGGCGTGTCGACGAGGGATATCTCGCCAACCCGCCTGAATATATGCTGAAAAAGTTATAACTAAAGGATTACCCAAAAGTTTGTTGCACTGCTAAAGACTTTACAAAATTCCAAACAAAAAAAAGAGAGCCAAGGCTCTCTTTTTTTAAACTTACTTTCTGCTTATTCTTGCTTGTACTTACTCTACAAACGGCATAAAGCGACCCAGAATAATCACGATCACCCAGATCAGCAGCGACAAACCGGCAATGACTTTGGCGCGGAATTCTGCGTCTTCACCGTCGGCAAGTTGAACCAATTCTTTGTGCTCTCCAAACCAGAACCAAAGTGCATTTAAACCGGCAATAATTACCAGGCCCATTTTCCATTGGAAGGCTATATTTGGTCCATATCGCACAGGGTTGGAAGCGATAAATATTATCCCGGTAATAAGATTGATAGCAAAACCAACCATTGCTATAGGGATGAATTTCATCGCTGCCTGCATATTAATAAAGCGGGCAAATCCCAGAACTCTCAAGTCAATAACCAGCAAAGAGCCAAAAAGAATCGACAAGCCAATAAAATGAGAAGTCTCTGCGGCAACAAAAACCCAGCTCAGTTCACGAGACATTACTCCTAACCAAGAAGCACCTAACCAGTCAAAAGTTGGTTGCATAAATTCCATGATTTACCCCTTACTGTAAATAAGCCATAAGTCGACCAGTAACTATGGCACCAGTCCACGAGGCCAGGCAAGCAGCTGAAAGCAACTTGGTTAACTTCTCATCACGCCCGTTTCTGATTCCGTTCATGACTACTTTCATCAGTATGCCGCCCGCTAAAATCAAAGCCATTTTTAGCTGGAAAGAACCCTGAAATATATAAGTAGAAAAATAACCGGTAAGTAACAGCAGACCAGAAACCAGATTTAACATAAAGCCGGCCCAGCCAATCATGAATAGCCTGTCATAGGCAGAAATAGAAATAGTTTTTGCAAAACCAAGAACGCGTAAGTTAAAAGCTATGACAACACCCATAACCGTCATCATACCCAAACCATGAGCCGCAAGTGCCATCGGATAAGCAAGGAAATTTCCGGTGCCTCCGGTAACCCATAAGCCGACGCTGCTTAATTCCACGGAACATACAAAGCCTACTGGCTCAAGACATCCGAAATCAAATTCCATAAGCAAACCTTATTCTAAAAATTGGCTGCATTGTTACAACCATCAAATTACAGCGTAACCCGAATTAAACAAGTGCTTAAAATTCCGAATTATGCCTTTCTTGAAAAGAAAGCCCAAAGGACTCTCAAAAGCAGGCGCTAAAGTAAACTACATACTTGCCAGAATCAAGTATTTTACCAGCCGAATTGATTTTTTTAGAAACTGGTTTCTGAACAAGAAAGCCTACACATAAGGGATCTTTCAATTATTCATTAACGGGTTTATAACCGTTAAAAACTGTTTATAAAAACGCCATCCAGCGTGCCACACTGATCACCAGCAGCCAAAGTATCAGAGATAAAATTGCTATTACTTTGGCGGGTAATTCTGCTTGTTCTCCGTCTGCCAACTTTACCAGTTTGCTATGTTCGCCAAACCAGAACCACAGTGCATTTAACCCGGCAAGTGCAATCAGCCCCATCTTCCATTGAAAACCGACATTGGTCACGAAGGTATCAGGACTCCAGGAGAAAAGTGTAACACCGGATAAGAGATTCATTGAAAAACCCAGAATCGCAAAGGGAATAAATTTCATGGCATCACGCATATTGATAAAGCTGGCGAAACCCGCAACTCGTAAATCGACAACCAACAGGGAGCCAAACAAAATAGAAAGCCCGGTAAAATGTATGATTTCCATGATCGGATAAACCCAGGGTGTTAGGTTAATCCAGTCATGTAGCCATGATGAGCCTACCCACGCTATAAATACGTCCATCTGCTTTCCCCTACAAGTAAGCCATTAAACGGCCAGCACAAATGGCCCCAAACCAAGAAGCCAGACACAAAGCTGAAAGTAATTTGATTGTTCCCTGACTTCTTTGGTCCCTGATGCTGCTGATAACCACTTTTAGCATGATGCCACCGATGACGATGAGGCTCATTTTTACAATAAAAGAACCCTGGGAAATAAACTTACCGAAATCTCCGGCCAGCAAAATCAAACCCGAGAGCAGGTTCAAGGCGAAGGCAAACCAGGCAACTTTAAAGAGCTTGTCATATGACGCGATTGAAATATTGCTGGCAAAACCCAGCACCCGGACATTAAAGGCAAAAACAACACCGAGTACCGTCATTAACCCGATGCCATGTATAAGCAATACCAGGGGGTATGCCCATAAAGTGCCACTGGCACCAGTCACCCATTGCCCTAAAGGACTTAATTCAATTGAACAGATTAAACCTGTTGGCTCAAAACAAATGTCATCCATCAGTCAGTACCCATTATGTTCAGCGATATACTTGTGCGGATTTCAACACATTAATGAAGACGACAATATCTATCGTAACAACTGATAAGCGTGCACTTGATAAACATCAAATTTTGTGAGGTTTTCTTATAGCTGAGAGCTCAGCCAGGAAGAGATATCAATAATTTGCTCATGACAAAGTGTATGCGCCATAGGGTAGGTCAGGAATTTTGGCTGATAGCCCAGAGCTTCAAGTGAGGCTATGCTTTTTCTGGCCAGTTCAATATTCAGCACCTGATCCTGTGTGCCATGACAAACCAGAATCGGCAAACCCTGATTAGCGGGATGAGGTGTAACTGCTTCAGCACTTGGAAAGAAAGATGATAATGCAATCAATCCTGCCAGGGGTTTGTCGTAAGTTAAAGCCGCCTGATAATTAACCGCTGCACCCTGTGAAAAACCGATCAGAAAAATATGCTCGCTATTAATGCCTCTGGCGATTTCCCTGTCGATCAATTTGTGAACTTCCATCGAGGACGCTAACAACTGCTGCGGATTTATGCTTCTGCCTCCGCCATCCAGAGCAACAATATCGAACCATGCAGGCATTACATAACCCTGATTCATCGTCACCGGAATTGATGGAGCGTGTGGAAAAATAAAACGTATCCTGCTGTCTTCGGGTAATGATAACTGTGGAACAATCGGCTCGAAATCATGGCCATCTGCGCCCAGGCCGTGCAGCCAGATAATAGAAACATTGGCTTCTTGATCAGGTTCGATAATGACTGCGGGCAAGTAGTCGCTCATATCAATTGCACCTTGTGTGTCTGAGGAGGGCTTCGTTTGATGCTAAAAACTGTAACTTGTCTATGAAGACGGCGCAAGACTGGAAGATGTTGATCGCGGTGCAAATTGAATTTCGTTCGCGCTGACTTTTCAGCAGTCAACAGCTAAAAACTTAGGCGCTTTTGAGCTTATGGAGATCTTCAGATGTCGTATCAAAGCGTTCGTTCAGAAAATGCACGATTGCTTCCGGCTCATCGAGCCAGATAACAACCCCTTTCTCTTCAACACGCAGGCAAGGAGCTTTTAATTTACCGTATTCCGCCAACAGATTATCCTGATGAATCATACATTTGCCTATGTCACGACGCTCAATTTCGAGACTCAGACGGTAAATTTCGCGTCTTGCCTTGCGGCTTGCGGAGCAACCCTTGTAATCATAAAGCGCCATGGCGCTGGTCGCCTTTGCAAGCTTCCTGGATTCCTGCTCAGTACGGACTACGGGGCGTGGGCGGAAGAACCAGTCAAACAAACTTAAAAAGGGATTAAGGGCCCTTCTAATACTTAATTTAGACATTCAGTTTATGAAATTTAAAATTGGTGATAGCTTAAAAAGGGCGGCATTATCCACAAAGCATTCAATGCTGTCGAGCTGTTTTTTTAGCGCTTGTTATGACTGACTTAACTGCTGCCCGTCATAGTAATACCAGACACCTTTCAGACGTTGAAACACTGAAATTTCATGGTGCGTTTGCTCTTTACCCCCGGCCTCCTTATAAACTGCTTTAAATTCTACCTGCCCCATATCCCCCTTTTGCAGATGTCTGACAATTTGCAGGGACAGCCACTCATATGCACTGTTGTCCAGATCTGCCATACCGATATTCCGGACTGTAGAAGGATGCCAGGTCTGCTTGAGATATTTTGCGTGAGCACCCAGTGCATATGCCGCATAGCGGGAACGTACCAACTGACGTACTGTTCTAGCCTTTGCCTTGCCCTCCAGAAAGGGCTGACAACAGCGGGTAAAGTCTTTATTACTGCCACAAATACATGAATCCATCTTGGATATCTCACCTGAATATAGTTGTTAACAACTAAGCCGCATACACAAAGACACAATAATGAATCTCAATTATGTCTGAATAAAAGCCCTTTTTATTGCTAAAAAACCATTGTTCTTGCACTTTATAACGGCAACATAAACTGCAGGTTTTCATCTATCCATCATATGCATTTAGCTGCAATTTAGAAGATTAGCAATTTTATTATAAACGTGTTTATATCTGCCTTCGCCCCATAGTTTGCGGCTTTAGCAGCAAGATCTTAGGTATAAACTTTACTAGCAGAGTATGTAGAATATCCACAACTTTTAACTTCGATAAAGCAATTGTATGTTCGAATTTTTTTTCAAATATTCACGCGCTGTCTACGATGAAAGCGACTTTATTCTGGCCAACAGCTGGCCTCTATGGATACTGATTGTTTTAGGCATAAGCTTCCTGGCCGCCTGTCTCTTTATGCTGGTCTGGAAACGCAAAGTACTTAACTGGTTTCAGCTTGCCAGTATTGGCACATTGCAAGTCTTAATGCTGGGGCTGGTTCTCTTTGTCCTTTGGCAGCCCTCTCTGGTAACCGAACGCCTCGTGAGTGGCGAAAATGCCGTCGCTATACTGCTTGATACTTCTGCCAGTATGGCTTTGCCTGAAAATGGCGAAACACGCATGGCCAGAGCTCAGACCTTGCTGACGGAAGACGGCCTGCAGGAGCTTTCCGAGACTTATGACATCCTGCCCTATGCCTTCGCAGAAAACGCCGTCGAACTGGAAAACTTTACCGTCCTGCCAAACCCGGGTGATGCATCCAATATCGGGCAGTCCATCGTCCAAACCCTGCGCAGAGCCAGTAATACATCATTAGGCGCATTGATTCTGATCAGTGATGGTGCCGACAACAGCGGCAACATTAGTGCCGCCACTCTAAATGAAATAATTTCCTATGGGGTGCCTGTGCATACCGTTGGTATTGGTCGTGAAAGCATTCCTGAAGATCTGGAATTGGCCGGCATCCTGTTACCCCAGAAAGCCCTGCCGGGTACAACGCTCACTGCGGCTGTCAGTATCATTCATGATAGCGGCGGCCTGACCCGGGTTAAAGTTTATGATGGCGAGCAACTGCTAAGTACGCGAGAAATAGAACTGGCAGCTGATCAAACCATGACAACTGCCTATATTGATATCGAGGTCAGCGATCCGGGCGAAATGGATCTGCGTTTCACCCTCGACCCTGTAAATGGTGAAAGAAATCTGGCCAACAATTCCAGAACACAGGTTATTGATGTGCCGGATAGTAAATACCGGGTTCTGTATGTAGAAGGCGAGCCACGCTGGGAATATAAATTCATGCAACGCGCCATGGATGAAGACCCCAGCGTGCAACTTTCAACTTTACTCAGAGTCAGCCCAAATAAATTTTATCGCCAGGGTATCGAAACCCCGGAACAACTGGCAGAAGGTTTTCCGCTGGAACGTGCGGAGCTGTTTGCCTATGACGCACTGATTATCGGCAGCGTGGAACTCGCAGAATTTACCGAAGATCAGCAGCAGATGATTCATGATTTTGTCAGCGAGCGAGGCGGCAGCCTGATGATGCTGGCGGGCCTGAATGGACTGGGACTGGGGGGCTGGGGCGAATCAGTCGTTAATGAGGCGCTACCCTCACGATTATCGGCAGACAATGCTGACTTCGTGCGCCAGCAGGCCAAGGCATTTCCGACACCTGCTGGTCTGGCTTCACCGGTACTGCAACTCAGTGACAGTCCTTCTGAAAATCTGGCGCTGTGGGATGAACTGCCCAATATTGCCGATTACCAACATATTGGCCCACTACGACCTGCCGCCAGCACCCTGCTGCAAATAGATGTAGATGGCGAGATCCTGCCTTTATTAGTGACCCAGCCTTATGGACGCGGTCAGAGTTTTATTCTGGCTACCGGAGGCACCTGGCGCTGGCAGATGAGCATGCCCCTGGAAGACATGAGTCATGAAACATTCTGGCGTCAATTAGCGCGTGGGCTTGTTGCAAATTCACCCTTACCCTTTGAGCTAAGCACCACTATAGATAATGAAGAAATACGTGTCAGGGCTCAGGTTCGTGATCCCGATGCGCAAGAAAACCAGGGCCTTGCCGTTTCAGCTGTTGTCTCATCGCGATCAGGACCGGCACTAACCCTGGAATTGCAACCTGCCAGTGGCCAACCCGGTGTTTATGAGGCCAGTTTTAGTCCTGAGGCCACCGGCTTATTCTCTGTAGAGGCCATTTCACGCATCGGCAGCACACCAGTAAACTCTATCCGCTCCGCCATTCGCTATGAGCAAAATCAGGAAGTTTTTGCCATTCGCCAGAATCGCGACCTGCTGGAAAATCTGGCCGCAGCAACCGGAGGCCAATACTGGCAGGCACAGGAATGGGATGATTTGCCAGAGGCCATTTCCTATTCCACGGCAGGTATCACTGAACAGGATATCCGTTATCTCTGGGATGCTCCGATTATTTTTTTCCTGTTGATACTATTAAAAACCGCCGAATGGTTACTTAGAAGACGCTGGAGAACCATTTAATGAGAGCGACTTTATTATTGAGTGCCGTGCTTTTATCGGCAGTTTCCCTGTCAGCCCAGGCTGCACTCTATATCACCATCGTGCAGGGCCTCGGTGGTGAACCGGCCTTTGATGAACAATTTCATGAGCAGGCTGCCAGTATTGCCGAAGCTTCAGCTCTATTAACCGATGCCGACAAATTCAGCCTGTTCAGCGGAGCAGAAGCTAATCGGGAAAATCTGTTGGCGCATTTTGAAAACCAAAGCAGCGCCATGAACGAAAATGATCGTGCCGCTCTTTATCTGATCGGACACGGCAGCTTCGACGGTGAAGAATATAAATTCAATATTCCTGGTCTGGATATCACTACTGCAGACATCCTCGACATAATGTCTGCCTTTCCCGGCCAGAACCATTTCCTGTTAAATACCTCCAGCACCAGTGGCGCCCTGCTGGATGAGCTGGAAGACGAAAACCGGATTCTGGTAACCGCGACCCGCAGCGGTAATGAAAAAAATGCTACCTTTTTTGGTCAGTACTTTGCCGCAGCTTTGAGCAATGCAACGGCGGACCTCAACAAGAACAACAATATCAGCGTAGAAGAGGCTTTTGCTTTCGCGCAAAGACAAGTGGAAGAGTACTTCGAAAGCCAGGGCCAGCTCGCCACCGAACATGCGGAGCTGCGCGGTGGCGGGGCGGCACAATTCAACCTGGCACGACTCAACCCGGTCATTATCAGTTCTGAAAATCCGCGAATTGCTGAACTTCAGGAACAGAGTCTCGACATCGACAGACAAATCGAAGACCTACAGTTACGCCGCGCCGAGTTCGCTAACCAGGAATATATTGAACAACTACAGGCATTGATTCTGCAATCGGCCACCATCAATGAAGAGATTGATCAACTGATTGGCGAAGCAGGCGAATAAATATCGTGAAAGCAGTTTTCATAAAAACCTTAAAACATACAGCGCTGTTGAGCGCCTGCTGTGTTGTTTTGTTTAATGGCCAGACCCAGGCCAGAGAGCATTTGCTGGGCGCCCTCGACAACCCCGTCTTATTGAATTGCGAAAATCTGCACTGGTCTGGACAGGCCGCCGAAGCTGAAGCCTGCTACTTGTCAATTATTCGCACCATAAACCCGCCTGAGATACAGGCCGAAGCCATGTGGGCGCTGGGTGATCTGCATACGGCTGATGAATTATTCGAACAGGCCGCCCAGCTGCAGCCCGACAATGCCATGATTCTGGTTCGCACCGGTGAGCTGTATCTGCAAACCTATCAATTCCAGAATGCCTATGATTTTTTCAGGCAAGCTCTGGAACTGGAACCCGACAATGCCTGGGCGCATATCGGGGCGGCGCAAGCCTTAAGCTCAGGCAATAACCCTGAGGACATCAACGCCCATCTGGAAGCCGTGCAAACGCACTTTGCATCTCCACCCGGGGCACGCTTGCGTGCCATGCTGATATCGGTAAATTCATCCATGCAACAGGACCAGTATGATAAAACCCGGGATCAGCTGGATCAGGCCTGGGAACTGGCAGAGGATGAAGCGCTTCCGCTTATGCAGCTCAATGCCCTGGAAGCTGCCCTGGCCTTTGTTAAACGGGACCTCGCACAGGTGCAGCCTTTTATTGACGCAGCTCTGGCAGAGGCTCCCGGTTATGGAGATGCCTATGCCATTCCCGGTTATTTCGCATCCATCACCCGCCGTTATGCAGAGTCCGGCGCGTTTTACGAGCAGGCGGTGGAGATTGAGCCCAGGAACTGGAATGCCCATCTGGAGCTTGGCCAGAATTATTTACGTCTGAACAAAATCGACCAGGGCATCAGGCAGATACAAATATCCTATGACGGTGACGCCTTTAATCCCAAAACCCTGAACATGATGCGCCTGCTGGATACCTTTAGTGAAAACTTTATCGACCTGAGCTTTCCAGAGCCGCCACAAGGTAACGGGGTACCGGAACTGATCCTGCGTATGGATCGTGACGAAGCAGAGATCCTGAAACCCTATGCCCGGGAATTATCCGAAGCCAGCATGGCCAGTTTTGAAGAGCGTTATAACTTCGTTGCCAAAGAGCCGGTAATCGTCGAAATTTTCCCCAATCACGAAGACTTTGTGGTGCGATCCATCGGCATGCCCGGCGTCGGCATACTCGGCGTAACTTTCGGTTATTTATTTGCTATGGATTCACCCACCGGTCATCCGGATGAAACCTATCACTGGGGCACAACGCTGTGGCATGAAATGGCACATGTCTATACGCTGGAAGCCTCCCAGCATGGCGTGCCGCGCTGGTACAGTGAAGGAATCTCGGTGTATGAAGAATGGAACACCGGCCCGATACCCGGCATTAAAATTCCTGCCTATGTACTGCAGGCCATGGCTGAAGGCAAGTTCCTGCCGGTTGCGCAACTGGATGACGGATTTATGCGTCCGACTTATGACAGCCAGGTCATGGTTTCCTATATGCAGGCGGGCCTGATCTTTCAATTTATCTCGGAAGAGTACGGCCACGATAAAATCGTCGATATGCTGTATCAGTTTGTTGATGGCAGTGATGAAGTCAGTGCTATTGAAAATGCACTGGGTATCTCTGACCGGGATTTTGATCGTCACTTTAAACAATATATTGATATTCAATACGGACCTCTGCTGGGCAGTCTGCAAATCTGGCTGCAGGATAAGGATGCGACCCTGCAGGCCTATCGTGCCGGCGACTGGGAAGCAAGCATTGCCGCAGCTGATCGCGCCATTTTCAGCTATCCGGATTATGTCGAGCAGGACAGCCCCTACATTGCCAAAGCCCGTGCCTATGCCCAGCTCGAAGAGGATGACCTGAAACGTGAAACGCTGGAAACCTTCTGGAAACTCGGCGGTTATTCAGCCAGTGCATTAAAAGAGCTGGCGGATGCCTATATGGATCAGAATCGCCAACAAGAGGCTATTGAAGTATTCCGGGATATACATTTTGTTGACCCTTTCGATGAAGAAACCCATGGCAAACTGGGCGATCTGTATATGGCCACGAATCAAGCCGATGCAGCCCTGCAGGAATATCTGGTAGGCCTGGCTCTGGAGCCACTGGACAAGGCAACTGCCAATTACCGTGTCGCTTCTGCCTATAAAGCCCTCGACGACAGGTCTCAATCCATGGAATATTTAATGACGGCTCTGGATATTGCCCCGCAATACCGCCCGGCCCAGCAATTGCTGCTGGAGATGACCCGGGAACCAGCCGGGGAAACCGGAGACACAAACAGCACAGCAAATTAAATCAATCAGGAACTATGATTATGAGTGAAGAAGTAGAAAATTTTGGATCAGACGAAACCCGGGATCTCGTGGTAAATTTTCAAAGTGCCATTGGTAAAATTCGTGAACAGATTCGCGGTACCATCGTCGGCCAGGATGAAGTTGTCGATAACCTGCTGATTACCCTTTTTGTTGGCGGTCACTGCCTGATCACGGGCCTGCCCGGCACAGCCAAAACCTTGCTGGTGCATACCCTGGCCAGCGCCTTGGGTTTGAGTTTCAAACGCATTCAGTTTACTCCCGACCTGATGCCGACCGATATCACCGGTACCGATATGGTAGAAGAAGATCAAAGTACCGGTAAACGTGAATGGCGTTTTATTCAGGGCCCGGTTTTTACCAACGTTTTGCTGGCTGACGAAATCAACCGAACACCGCCCAAAACCCAGGCTGCACTCCTGGAAGCGATGCAGGAAAAAACTGTTACCGTACGCGGCAAGAACCATGTGCTTGATAAACCATTTATCGTGCTGGCCACGCAAAACCCTATTGAGCTGGAGGGCACCTACCCCTTGCCTGAAGCTCAGCTGGACCGTTTTCTGTTTAACGTGATTCTGGATTATCTGGATGCGGATCAGGAAATGGACGTCATCAATCGATTTACTAAAAGTGTTGATATGCCACCAGTTGAAGCCTGCACCACGGCCGAAGAAATCATTAAATTCCAGAGCCTGGTCAGGGAAGTTCCAATATCCGATGCACTGGGCCGTTATGCCGTTGATATTATTCGAGCCACACGTCCTTCCGATGTTCTGGCAACTGACATGATTAAAAAATACGCCAACTTTGGCTCCAGTATCCGTGCCACCATGAATCTGGTTCTGGCTGCGAAAACCCGTGCCCTGATGGAAGGCCGCTACCACGTTATAGCCGAAGACCTGCAAGCTCTGGCGATCCCGATTCTGCGCCATCGTGTATTACCAAATTATTACGCTGAATCTGATGGCGTCAGTATCGATGACATTCTGGCAGACATGCTGACTCAGGTGAAAGTAAACGATTAGGCCCTTCATACGTTATATAGAAAACTAATATGCAATTAAGCCAAACTGACAGCAAGAAAACCAAGAAAGCGCCGACCCGCTTGCTGGACCCCGGTGTGCTGTCCAGCCTGTCCAATCTGGAGCTGGTTGCCAAGGCTGTGGTTGAAGGCTTTGTCATGGGCCTGCACCGCTCACCCAAATATGGATTCAGTCAGGAGTTTGTGGAATACCGCTCCTATGTCGAGGGAGACGACCCCCGCCATATCGACTGGAATGTGTATTCGCGTACCGACAAAACGGTTATCAAATTGTTCAAAGGTGAAACCAACAGCCACTTGATGTTGTTGCTGGATACCTCGGCGTCCATGGGTTTTGGTGCATCCTTATCCAAGTTGCAATACGGAAAATTTCTGGCTGCCAGCCTGGCCTATCTGGCCTCTCGCCAACATGATGCAATTGGCGCCATGATCTTTAATGATGAAGTTGTACAGTATCGTCCGGCCACCTCGAAAAGCGGTACCCTGCAGAGTGTTATTCATACACTCGATAAAGCAGAAGCCGTTGAGGGCACCGCCATGCACAAGCCTTTCACCCGCTTTCGTGAGCATGTTAAAAAGCGCGGGCTGGTTGCGGTGATTTCAGATTTCTATTGCGACCCGGATGCGCTGCTCGAAAATGTGCGCCCGCTGGCCTTGCATGGGCAGGATGTCATCCTGTTTCATCTGATGGATCCGGGCGAGCTGAATCCGGACATCAAGGAATCAACACTTTACGAAGACATGGAGTCCGGCGAGTCCATCGAAGTCTCTCCTCTATTTATGCAGCAGGATTACCCGGAAAAAATCAAAGCTCACATTGCCTCCATCGCGAAAACCGCCAAAGGTATGAATGCCGATCATATTTTATTGAATACCAATGAGCCGCTTGATCGGGCTTTACACAGCTACCTGACTTTTCGGGAGAAACGTGCCTGATGTCACTGCTTAGCCCTCTGTTTTTACTCGGACTGCTTGGCATAGCCCTGCCTATCTGGTTGCACCGTTTGCAAACCAATGCCATGGAAAGGGAGAAGTTCAGTTCCATCATGTTTCTGGAACAAAGCCAGCAGCGAGTCCATATTCAGCGCAAGTTAAAATATTTGTTATTGATGGCTTTACGTATTCTGTTGCTGATTTTATTAATGCTTGCCTTTACCAAACCGGTATTCTTTGTTCCTCCGGAAGGCGCCGTCACTGAAGACAGCACCCACCATGTTATCGTTGTCGATACTTCTTTTTCCATGCGGGAAGGTGACAGTTTTGAACAGGCCATCAGGCAGGCTGAAACTGTTATCAATGCTATGGGGCCCGATGATATTGCCAGCCTGTATAGCGCCAGCGGCACAGTTCAAAGCATTCGCTCGGCTACAGCCGATCAGGACCTGATTCTGAATGCCCTGAATACGATTGAAGCTGATAATGGTCGTCTCGATATCGGCGCTATGATTGCAGCTCTGGATAGTTTAATTGAAAGCAGTCAGGCCAATTTCATTATTCACTTTTTCAGTGACTTTCAACAAAGCGGTCAGGCCGTACGCTTTGCCGATATGATTCCTGATGTGATCAATGGTCGCCCGGTCAGTCTGAGCATCCATCAGGTGAAAACGGACCATGTCCCTAACTGGTCAGTCGCATCAGTAGACGTGACTGCCATTGATCAGGTTCGGGTTGGTTTAAAGAATAATAGTCCTGGCGATCTTAGCGCAGAAAAAACTGTCAGCCTTGTAATCAACGATGGCCTTGCGCAAAACCTGACGCAGACTTTTGCTGCACCGGCCGACGGGATAAGTTATGTCAGCTTCGAAAATATTGATTTTGCGGCCGGAGATAATCGTCTGAATGTCACTGTCACTCCCAATGATAATCTGCCTGATGATGACAAACGCTACACGGTTTTTGATAACTCACCACCGGCACCTGTCATTTTGTTAACGGCTAATCCCGACTCCCTGGCGGTGACCTATATCACGACGGCACTTGAAACTGTCCCACGCGGCTATGAAGTTGAGGTGCTTAACCTGAATGATTTTGATCCGCGTATTCTGCAACGCTATCCCTGGATAGTGATTGATGATATTGGTGCTGTTAACGAATCACTTGCCCAGCAACTGCAAGCCTATGTTGACGGTGGTGGCGCCATTCTGGCTGCTGTTGGCCAGGCCATGGCAGGCCGTCAGCTTATCCCGGTTGGCGGACAAAATGTCGGTGGCGGTCTGGCTTTCAGTCGCAACACTGCCTACAGCGTGCAACGCGTCAATACTGCTCACCCGGTACTGAGCAGGACAGCCGGCTGGAACAATCTGGTTATTTCAAGAGTGCTGCCAATAGAAGCCGGTGCCGACAGTAATGTGTTGATCAACCTCAATGGCAATATCCCCTTTTTAATTGAACGCAATATCGGCCTGGGACGTTTTCTCCTATTAAATACCAATCTTGATAACACCTGGAGTGACCTGCCGGTGCGATCGGTCTTTGTCAGCTTTATTTCCCAGGCGGCACGACACTTATCCAATGAAGAACTGCTGGTGAAAGAACAAACGGTCAACAGTTTCCTGCAGCTTGGCCAGAATGGCGGCGCTTCCGGGCAGGTTTATGACCCGGCTGGCGTGAGTCTGCTTTCACTGGCCGCGACTACCCAGGCGCAAAACATACAATTAAGCGAAACCGGTTATTATCGGGTTGTTACTCTGGGCCGGGATGTACTGATCGCAGTCAACCCTGATGCCCGTGAATCGGATTTGGAAATTATGGACCCCCAGACACTGCAAAACTGGGAAACCATGGTCGCTGGCAATGCTGGCGCAACAACTTTGGTAGATGGCGTGGCGGTCAATATCGTCAATGAAGAGCCTGTCGCTTTAGAAATTTGGCGTGTATTATTGGTTTTACTTGCTGTTATTGTCCTCATGGAATCCTTATTAGGGAACCGTTATTTACGGTTCAATACTGGAAATACCTGATCATGAAAGCAACCGAAAAACTCGAAGCCTATCTGGCAGAATTCCGTCAGCGGCTGAAGCGGCTCATCATTCTGCAAGGCCTGGCTGCGATCGCCCTGATACTGCTGGCCGTCTCTTTAATTGCGGCCTGGTTTTCTCTCGAGAATGGCTATGCCAGCTCAACAGTCATCAGTTTTCGACTCTTGCTGATTGCGGCTCTGGCTGCTGTTGTGATCAAAGGCATCCTCCAGCCTCTGAAAAAAATCAAGAACAATGTCAGTGCCCAGGTCGAAACCCGCAGTATCAAAAGCGACGGCAAGGGTTTTCAGGGTCGCATTGAAACCTACTCGCAGACAGCAGCTAATAATCCCTTCAGGGAATTGCTGGCCGAAGATGCGCTAAAGGTCAGTGCCGCCTACCCGGCCACCGAACAAGTAAAAAGTAAAGACATGCAAATTGCCGGTCTTGCTGCTGCAGCCATGTTGGCGGTGCTGCTTTATATGGCTGTTGGTGCCGGACTGTTCTCGTACAGCCTGCAAAACTTTCTGGCCGGCTGGGCCAGCGACAGCTTTGTGCCGCCGCAATCCATTATTGTCCTGCCCGGCGATGAAAGCATTCGCCGCGGCGCCAATTTGAGAATCAATGCTCAGGTGGAAGGCTTTGATCCGGATGAAGCGACCCTGCACGTCAGAAACAATGGTGAAGACTGGCAGGAAGTTCCCCTGGTACGAACCATGAATGGTTTTGAATTTACGCTGTTCTCCCTGCAGGAAGAAATGGACTACTACGTATCCACTACCGGCCTGCGCAGTCCTGACTATACCGTTCAGGTCATTGATTTGCCCTCTATAGAAAACCTCGAGCTGACTTATTTTTTCCCGGAGTGGACCGAACGCGAAACTGAAACATCTACCCGCGGTGATATTGAAGCCCTGCCGGATACTCGTATTGCCTTGAACATAACCACGTCCGGCCCTCTGCCGGGCGGAGAACTGGTGCTGAATAATAGCGCTCAAACATTGAGTATAAGTGGCAATCAGGCCTCTACTGAATTTATGGTTCTGGAAGAAGGCCAATACTATATTGCCGCCCTGGTTGGCGGGACTCAGGTCAGACTGAGCGATGATTATTTCATCACACTGGCAGAAGACGGCAGCCCTCAGATTGAACTGATCCGCCCTGGCAAGGACTGGGATGCCACCAATATCGAAGAGGTTCTGACCAGAGTTGAAGCCAGTGACGACTATGGCCTTGAAAGCCTGCTTGTTAAATACTCTATTAATGGCGGCGACTGGCAGGAAGTCGATTTATATGAAGCTGCCAATGACATTACTGTTGATCATATTTTCATGCTGGAAGATATGCGCACTGTACAGACACGTACCGCAAGTGCGCCGCAATTAGAATTGGGGGCTTTTGATATCGTCCTTGATAACCCCTTAAGCGGTGAAGGTGATGTTATTCAGGTTGACCCGGTAACGCAAAGTACAGAGCCGGCCAGTGCCGAAATACCCCTCAAACCTGGAGATCTGATTTCCTATTATGCGGAAGCCTCTGACCGAAATAATGCCGTGCAAACCGATATGTATTTCATCCAGATCCAGGCCTATAACAGACGTTATTCGCAGTCACAGCTTTCCGGTGGCGGTGGCGGCGGCGGTGGCGGTGGACCGACGGATGAAATTTCACAGCGCCAGCGTCAGATCGTGGTTTCCACCTGGAACCTGATACGTGAGCAATCTGAAGGCAATACTGGTCAGGTTGAAATCAATTCTTCGTTATTATCCGAACTGCAACTGACCCTGGCTGAACAGGCACAGACCCTGACAGACAGGGCCCGTGCCCGTCAGCTTACCCAGCAGGATGCAGATGTGGAAAGCTTCGTTGAAAATATGGATCTGGCTATCCAGGCCATGTTCCCAAGTTCCGAGCGACTAGCCGCAATTGAATTACAGGATGCTATTCAACCGGCCCAGGAAGCCTTGCAACATCTGTTACAGGCCGAAGCCGTTTTTAATGACATTCAAATCAGCCAGCAGCAAGGTGGTGGTGGCGGTGGTGGCGGCGGACGTGCCGGACAGGATCTCGCCGAAATGTTTGAGCTGGAAATGGACATGGAGCAAAACCAGTACGAAACCGGTGAAAACGCTTCGCCACAGGCACAACAGGAGCAACTGGATAATATTATGGACCAGCTGGACGAGCTTGCCCGCCGACAGGAGCAACTGGCCAACAATATGCGTAACCAGCAACAACTGACTGAAGCCCAGAAATACCAGCAGGAAATGCTGAGACGTGAAACCGAACAATTGCAGGAAGAACTCGATCAGTTGCAGCAACGACAGCAGGGACAACAAGGACAACAGGGTCAGCAGCAGGCTAATAATCAGCAGCAAGGACAACAGGGCCAGCAAGGGCAGCCCGGACAAGCTGGCCAGCAGCAGGAAGCTCAGCCCGGACAAAATGGTCAACAGGGGCAGGGTCAACAAACTGCTCAGAATCAATTACAGCAGCGCCTGCAAAGTGCTGTTCGCGCCATGAATGAAGCGCAGGAGGCCATGAACAATAACCCTGGTTCAGAAGAAATGCAGCGTGCTGCCGAAGAAGCCCAGCGTCAGCTCGAAGGAGCCCGTGACCAGATAGCCCAGGACCAAAGAGCCTCTATGCAGCAATCATTTGCCAGTATGGCTGACCAGTCTGCTGATATGCTGCGTGAACAACAGCGTATGCAGGAGCAATTACAGCAAGCTATGGAGCGTGCTCTGGCCGAACGTGAAAGCGGAGAAGATCCGGCCAGTCGTGGCATGTCGCTGACGGAAGAAATGCAACTGGCCGATGGCAAGGAAGAACTGGCCGCTGGTATACAACGCTTGCAGCAGCAAATGATGAATACCATCCAGCAATTTGGGCAGCAAGCCCCGGAAGCTGCCAGAGAACTTTCCAATGGCAACGATACTATTTCTGAACGCGAGCTGGAACTGGCTCTCTCGGATGCTGCGCTATATATCGATGCCGGCTATGCCTTATATATCGCTGGCAATGAGCGTAATGTTACCGAAGCCATGCGCGCCCTGAATGAAAGTCTGGAACGTGCCGAGCAACTCGCAAACGGAGCGCTTAGAGGTGACAGTGATCTGGAGCTTGCCAGAGAACAGGCACAGGACTTACGCAATCAACTGGCCCAGCTTTCCCAACAAAACGGGCAGTCCAATCAGGATCAGCAGCAACAAGGTCAGGGGCAGCAGGGGCAAGGCCAACAACAAGGTCAGGCTAACGGACAGCAGGGAGGACAGCAAGGCGGTCAGCAGCAAGGTGGAAATGGCGGCGGCCCGGATGGCAATGTCAACGGTGCAATTGCTGCCGGCTGGTCAGGAAATGGTGCTGACAATATTCTCGACGGCCCGATAAACCTGCCGGATAGCTTCTACGACAATCTCGATAATCTCACTGAATTAACACGTGATGCCATACCCGGCATGACCATGACCCAGGAGCAAAGAGATGAGTTGCTCGACACTATTCGTGAACTCGAATTCAGTCGCGTCAATCGTAATGACGACATTGTTATTGAAGAATACAACAACCTGCTCGCCCTTATAGAGCAACTGGAGCTCTCGCTGCGCTCAGAAGGCGCAAATAGCAACAACCCAAACAATGTGCGCACCGCCGTACTTGATCTGATTCCCGAAGAATTCCAGGAATCGGTGGCTGAGTACTACAGGCGCCTGTCTCGCGAAAACAACTAGGCCATTAACGACCAGGGATGGTAGGCCAGGGTGTTTTCTTTTAGTCTTCCCGTAAATTGTAATAATTTTTCTCCCTCACCAAGCGAAAACGTTTATGCAGGTCTGCCACTATGATAAATTTTTGCTGTGGCGCTGGCATTTATCCTCAGGTATAAAATTTCCCAGCACCCATAACTACCCATTGATTTGTTTAAGGTAAGAAGGCCCTCTAATGACGACAACACCCGTAGCTGTAGATTCCATCCCGGTCCAAAAAGGTCAGACTATCTATCCCTCACCTTTCAATGCTGCTGTTGCAGGAAGAAGCAAACGAAAACTGGGGGAACTTTTCGGTTTGAGTAATTTTGGCGTAAATTACACGCAGCTCGATCCGGGCTCTGCCTCCGCATTAATGCACTTCCATTCACGTCAGGACGAATTTATTTATGTGCTGGAAGGAAATCCTACCGTCAAAATTGGCAACGAGGAGTATCTTATGCAGCCGGGAGAATGCATCGGATTCAAGGCAAACACCTCAGAGGCACATCAGCTAATAAATCATTCAGATAGCAGTGTCGCCTATCTGGAAATTGGCGACAGAAGTGCCGGGGATAATGTTGAATATCCTGATGATGATCTCAAAGCCAGCTTATCTGAAAATGGCGCATGGCTTTTAACTCACAAGGATGGAAGACAATATTGAACTCTCGTTTTAGAACAATGACCTTGACTCTGGCGTAAGTTAGAATTAGTTTTTTGCATGCTTTTTCTTAAGATAGTGACAAAGGAATATTAATGGAAGTTCGTCTTATAAAGGCTTCTGATGCAGAACTGCTTGCAAAGTATCATCAGGAAAACGCTGAACATTTTGCGCCCTGGGAACCAGAACGAAGCAAAGATTATTACTCAAAGTCGCAATTAAAATCACGGTTGCTGAGTTTCGAAAAGACACAAGATGAAGGTAAGTCCGCCTACTTTGTAGGCCTGTTTAAAAATGAGATTATCGCTCACTGTTCGCTTACCAATATTATCTATGGCCCACTACAGGCCTGCCATATGGGTTATGGTGTAAGCGAGGTTCATGAAGGGAAAGGCGTCATGACAGAAGTATGCAAGCTATCCATAGACTATGCATTTAATAATCTGGGACTAAATCGCATCATGGCGGCACACATGCCGGATAATGTCAGATCTGCCGCTTTGCTAAGCAAGCTGGGCTTTTCTAAAGAAGGCACCGCAAAAAGTTACTTGCAAATAAACGGTGTATGGGAAGATCATATTATCTGCTCCTTACTAAATCCCTTTAATCAAAAACAATTATAATGACATCACAGTTCCAAAGCTGTACTTGCAACTTTACTTATGACTAAACTCAGCATCAATAAAGCACTTGAATCGGTAGAGCGTCACGACCAGCCGTTTATTGGACTGTTCACGCACGGAACTTTATCAGTAGAGTTTTATAAACCCATTCAGACTGATTATCAAAAGCCGCATTCCCGTGATGAAATTTATGTTATCGCTTCAGGCTCCGGTTATTTTGTTCACGGAGATTCCTGTGAACTCTTTGAAAGCGGTGATGTTTTTTTTGTGCCGGCAGGCGAAGCACATCGCTTTGAAGACTTTAGTGACAATTTTGCAAGCTGGGTATTTTTTTATGGACCTGAAAATGGTGAAAGCGGCCTACCTTCATGAATCCCTGTATTCCAGATAACATTTTAATAACTGGCAGATGATGTGCATACAATAAAGCAATTACTTCCTGAAGACTTTGACGAATTCTTTATTTATCTCAATAAACAGCTCTCTCATAATGGCAGGGATGGCAGTCCTTTGTTTATGCCCATGTCCAGGTCTCAATCCCATTTCCCAAAGGAAAAACAGCAAAGCTTTGTCGACGGCTTGAACATTCCGGTCGGGGCGCCCAGATGGCGACGAGCCTGGTTTATTGTTGAAGACTCGAAGCAAATTTGTGGTCATGTTGACTTAAGAGCGCTGCATGAGCCTTGTACTCAACACCGGTCCTTATTGGGTCTGGGCGTCCTTAAAGAGTCTCAAGGCAAAGGCTTTGGTGCATTGCTTACGCGCTACGCAATGAACTGGGCTAAATCAAATGACCTGATCGAGATCATCGATTTAGCGGTTTTATCCAGCAATCTGCCTGCAATAAGGCTTTACGAAAAACTTGGCTTTGAGAGAATTTGTGAAATTCATGATATGTTCAGAGTGGATGGACAATCTGAATCGCATATTATGATGAGTAAAATTTTATAGAAATATGCCTTCACAGGAGCAGATTGCGAAACCGCTCAGGAAATCTTTTTAACCAATTAATAAAGGACGCTTAAATTCATATGTCACATCACGAAATGCATAACTCCCATCGTACCGGCTGGCTAAGAGCAGCCGTGCTTGGAGCCAACGATGGTATTGTCTCCACTTCCAGCCTGATCATTGGTGTGGCTGCAGCAAATGTCTCTCAGGACTACATCGTGCTTACTGGGCTCGCTGGTTTGGTCGCCGGAGCGATGTCCATGGCGGCCGGTGAATACGTTTCAGTCAGCTCCCAGGCCGACACTGAAAATGCAGACTTAGCACAAGAAAAAATTTCTCTGGCAGAAAATCCGGAATTTGAGAAAAAGGAACTGGCAAAAATTTATCAGGATCGCGGACTCACAAAAGAATTGTCCGTTCAGGTAGCCGGCCAGCTCATGGAGCATGATGCGCTGGCGGCCCATGCCCGGGATGAAATCGGCATAGTAGAGAATGGCCGAGCCCGACCTATCCAAGCCGCCTCTTCATCAGCACTTGCTTTTACAGTCGGCGCTTCACTACCCCTGCTGGTTGCCTGGTTAAGTACACTCGATTATTTAATCACCATGGTATCCATCAGTTCACTGATCTTTCTCGCCGTGTTGGGTGCTCTTGCTGCTAGAGCCGGAGGCGCTCCCATATTGAAGGGGAGTTTTCGGGTTACTTTCTGGGGGCTTATGGCGATGGCATTAACTGCCGCAGTGGGTTCACTATTTGGAACAGCGGTCTGATTTTCTTCGAAGCAACAAATAACGCCTAAGGCTCAAGCACTCTGGTCACTTCGTCGTCAATCAATTCCAGAATCTGGATTTGGCCACCATAGGCCCGCGACATGCCAACATCGGTTGCCCAGAGTTTTCCATCACAATAGCTTGTAATTTCAGGGTGTCTACTATGTGCCACGATCATGCGCCTGGCACCTAAAATTCGCAGTGATTCATCCAGCATTAAACAGGTCATCTCATCAACTCTTGCCGAAAAGTGCCGTGCCCACATGACCCGATCACTATCATCAACCCGTTGTGAGGAATCAGGCTCCGGAGTTAGTCCGCGCAACCAGGCACTGACTTCAGCATTGATTCGTTCAATTCCGTATTCTGCCCAGCGCGGGACGACACCACCATGTACATAAACGGTTTCACCCAGCTTCAAGACCGTTGGAAAATCTGCGATACGACTGGCATAGGGTCCGCCAGGCATTAAGGCGGCGCCTCGGGCACGTTCATTCGGAGGTAGCCTCTGCAAACGCGGATCATCAAGATTTAAACCCGGCATGCCAACATAAGCCGGAAAAGGATTTGGTCCGACAGCCTGATTATCTACTCTGCCGCCCATCACTTCATGATTGCCAATCAGCGCGTAAACTTTACCGCCCTGTTCTTGTGCCTGCTCCTGAATATTGAAGATGAAATCCAGCACCTCGCGCTCATCATCGCTGCGCCCGATCAGGTCACCCAGCTGAACGATGGTCAGTTCACCGCCAATCCATTGCTCATCTTCATTAGTAGCACCAGCCAGATGAAAAACCTGCCTGGTAACATTGATATCCGAATGCAGATCACCGATAGCGACAACTCGATTGGCATTGCCACTGTTTTGTTGCGGCGCTTCGCTGGCCTGGCTACAGGAAAGCAGAGACATAAAGGAGATAAAAAATAAAATTTTTCCTGACATAATTTGTTCGCTTTTATGTATCACTGTCCGCAAATGGTGATACATAAATTGTACCCGGGCATTATTGTACTTATTTTTTTGGTAATTATCCGTTATTACCAAGATGGTACATTATTCGATAGTGGTTCATTTTGAAATTTCTTGAGGTACAGAAGCAGTCGTTCCTGTCCCGCTCACCCTTCGATCTTTCCTTCGTATTTTTCCGGCGCTGCGGAACTCGTCGCTTCGCGACTCAGACAGTCCTCGCGCTTGATCGGAACTTTACTCAGGAAAAAAGCATCTCAATGGGTTCCCATGACAGGAACGGCTGCTTTTGCAGAGCTATTGAAAATTTCAATATTGTTAAACGCACAGCCCTGACAAACTGTCCACGGAAACAGTAAAGCATGGAGTCTATTCATATTCCGACATCGGCGGACAGGCACAGACCAGGTTTCTGTCTCCGAAAACATTATCCACGCGGCCCACCGGCGGCCAGTATTTATTATCACGCAGGCTAGCCAGTGGATAAGCAGCCAGTTGCCTGCTGTAGGCATGCTGCCAGTTATCGGCAGTGACCATGTCTGCCGTATGTGGCGCATTATGCAGCGGGTTATCATCTTTGGGCAGTTCACCCTTGGCTATGCTGCTGATTTCGGCACGAATCTGTTTCATCGCCGCACAAAAACGATCCAGCTCAGCCAGTGATTCACTTTCGGTTGGCTCTATCATCAGGGTGCCAGGCACCGGGAAAGACATGGTCGGCGCATGGAATCCATAATCGATCAGGCGCTTGGCAATATCGTCCACCGATATGCCTGATTCTTCCTGTAAGGGACGAATATCAATAATGCACTCATGGGCGACCCGACCATTTCTGCCGGTATACAGTACCGGGAAGTCATCCTTGAGTTGAGCGGCAATATAGTTGGCATTAAGGATAGCCAGTTCACTCGCCTGTGTAAGTCCATCGGCCCCCATCATTTTGATGTACATCCAGGTAATCGGCAGAATCCCGGCACTACCCCAGGCAGCAGAGGCCACGGCTCCCACTTCATACCTGCCTCCATTTTTTGCCAGCCCTTCATGGCCAGGTAAAAATGGCGCCAGATGTTCTGCGACGGCAATCGGACCAACACCAGGACCGCCACCGCCATGCGGAATACAAAACGTTTTGTGCAGATTAAGGTGAGAAACATCGCCGCCAAATTTGCCCGGCTGACATAGACCCACCATGGCATTGAGATTGGCTCCATCCATGTACACCTGACCACCATGCTCGTGCACTATTTCGCAAAGCTCTTTAATGCCTTCCTCGAACACACCATGGGTAGAAGGATAGGTCACCATAATGGCCGCCAGATCATCTTTATATTGTTCTGCCAGACTGCGAAGATTATTCAGATCGACATTACCTTTCGCATCACACTTCACCACAACAACTTGCATACCGCACATTTGTGCTGAAGCCGGATTGGTACCATGTGCGGAACTGGGGATCAGACAGATATTTCGCTGACCTTCACCACGGGCTTTGTGCCAGGCCCGAATAGCCAGCAAGCCGGCATACTCACCTTGAGAGCCGGCATTGGGTTGCAGAGACACAGCCGCATAACCGGTAATTTTACAGAGCATTGTTTCCAGCTCTTTTATCATGTGCAGATAGCCCAGCACCTGCTCCTGCGGAGCAAAAGGATGTAGCTGCGCAAACTCCGGCCAGCTGATTGGGATCATTTCCGAAGTAGCATTCAATTTCATGGTGCAGGAACCCAGCGGAATCATGGCACGATCAAGGGCTATGTCCTTATCGGCAAGTTTTCTCAGATAGCGCAGCATTTCAGTTTCTGAATGATAGCTGTTAAAGACCGGATGACTGAGAGTGGCTTCCTGGCGTTGCAGTGCACTGCCAAACCCAGACTTAGCCTCTGCTTCCGCTTCAGAAAAATCTATTTGCTCATCAGTAAACAGGCTCCAGAGTTGCTTTATATCCTCGACCCCTGTGGTTTCGTCCAGCGAAATTCCCAGGCTGCCTGAATTTATTACCCGCAGATTGATACCTTGCAAGGCGGCCTGTTTATGAATCTCATTTGTTTCTTCACCAGTCTCTAAAGTTAAGGTATCAAAAAAGGTATGGTTACTGATTTTGATATCCGAATAGTGTAATCCTGCGGCGAGGATAGCGGTCAAAGTCTGTATTCTTTCGGCTATGCGCTGCAAGCCTTTGGGGCCATGATAAACAGCATACATACTCGCTATCACAGCCAGTAAGACCTGAGCCGTACAAATATTGCTGGTAGCCTTTTCACGACGGATATGTTGTTCACGAGTTTGCAAGGCCAGTCGATATGCCGGCTTTCCACGACTGTCCTGAGACACGCCGATCAACCTGCCAGGCAAGGAGCGTTTAAAACTTTCCTGTGTTGCCATATAGGCAGCATGTGGGCCACCAAAACCCAGCGGCACACCAAAACGTTGTGTCGAACCAATTACAACATCTGCACCCATAGCGCCAGGTGACTTAATTAATAAAAGACTCAGCAGATCAGCCGCTATCGTCACCAGAATCTGTTTTTCATGAGCCTGTTCTATCAGCTTTGTAAAATCTACAACGGCTCCGTTGGCACCAGGATTTTGAAGCAGCATACCAAAACAATCATGCTCCAGTACTTGTTCGGCCTTGCCGCTGATCACTTCTATGCCCAAAGGTTCTGCTCGGGTGTGAATGACATCCAGGGTTTGCGGGAAACAGTTTTCATCAACAAAAAACTTCTGTGATTTTGATTTGCTCATACGCTGGCATAAAGTCATAGCTTCCGCAGCAGCACTTCCCTCATCCAGTAATGATGCATTGGCTATAGACATACCCGTCAGGTCTGCAACCATGGTCTGAAAATTTAACAGGGCTTCCAGTCTGCCCTGGGATATCTCGGCCTGATAGGGTGTATAAGCTGTATACCAGGCAGGATTTTCCAGAATATTTCTTAAGATGACTGCCGGTGTGTGGGTATTGTAATAACCTTGGCCAATATAGGTTTTGAATACCTGGTTTTGTTTAGCCAGTGCCCGCAGTTCATTTAAAGCATCTACTTCACTGATGCTTGCTGGCAAATCCAAAGCTGATTTTTTTTCAGTCCCGCTGTCATTGCTGTTCATGTTAATAGACGCAGGAACAACGGCCCTGATAAATGCGTCCATGTTGTCATAGCCCAGCAGGCTTAACATGCTTTGTTGTTCTTCGGTATCGGATCCCAGATGGCGGGCAATAAATTCCTGATGCGTTTCCAGTTCGGACAATGACTTCATAATTAATTCTGCATCTCTTGCTAATATTTCTGTTAAAAGTTTCTTTCTGTTAATAGTTTCTTTCTGTAAATAATTTCATTCTGTTAATAGCTTCTTACTTTTACGCCCGGTAATAATTTTGCGGCACAAAGGGTAATCGACAAACCTCGACAGGTATCACTTTATTGCGTACCAAAGCTTGTAAGATCTGGCCTGGCTGAGCATTTTCCTGATCAACAAAAGCAATGGCGATTGGTGCTGCCATTGTCGGCGCAAAACCGCCACTGCTTACTTTCCCAATAATATTGCCCTGCTCGCTGGTTAACTGTGCACCCTCTCGAACCGGGATTCTGCCATCGACAAGCAGCCCTACACGTTTTTTTGAAACACCATTTTGCATCTGTTTTAAAATAATGTCGGCGCCAGGAAAGCCGCCTTCCTTTTCACCACCCATGCGACGACTCTTACTGATGCTCCAGTTTAAATTTGCTTCGATCGGTGTTATCTCATCATTCAGTTCATGGCCATACAAACATAGACCGGCTTCTAAGCGTAAAGAGTCTCTGGCCCCCAGGCCAACGGCTTCGACAGCCTCATGAGCCAGCAATATTCTGGCCAGCTTTTCAGCATCAGCGGCAGCTACTGAAATCTCGAAACCGTCTTCACCGCTATAACCCGAACGGCTAATGTAAGTTCTGATGCCTGCTATTTCTGCCTCTCTTGCCTGCATAAAACTCATGCTCTGAAGATCCGGGACATACTCAGCGATCACATCTTTTGCTGCCGGGCCCTGCAAAGCGAGCAGACCATGATCTTCCAGATAAACAATGTCCAGGTCCTGCAAATTTTCTCTTAAATGTTGGAGATCCCTGGCTTTACAATCTGCATTGATAACCAGAAAAAATTTATTTACTGCCTGCCGGGTAATCATTAAATCATCGATGACGCCTCCCGACTCATTGGTAAACAAGGCATAAGTTTGTTGCCCGATTGCTAACGCCTCAAGCTCGACTGGCACCAGGGTTTCTAAACGTCTGGCCGCATCAGGGCCGCTGATAATCACTTGCCCCATATGTGAAACATCAAAAAGTCCGGCTTTGGAACGGGTATGTAAATGCTCCTTCATGATGCCCAAAGGATAGGAAACAGGCATAGCGTATCCTGCAAATGGCACCAGTTTGGCGCCTAGCTCTTCATGCAGGCCGTAGAGCGGCGTATGTTTTAAATTCAAGGCTTCACTCACTTTGAAAAGTCGGAAAATGCAAGACTAACGTTCCCAGGTAAAATAGATTTTCACCTTGGCTTCACCGGGAGCAGTTTCATCTGGTCTCGCTAGCTGAAAATTTAATCCTTCATTGGGGATATTGGCGCTGCCAAACTGCAGCATCGGATTCAGATAGGAATCAGCATCACTAAATGTACTGACTGCCTTAAACGCTTCGCTGTGGTCGGCAAGCAGAGTTCCATTTTCGATACGATAATACTGTATTCCGGCGTTAAAATCTTCCAGGGCAAAAGGTGCATCTCCTGAATGGGCATTGCGCAAAAGACGGTCATACAATCTGTAACTAAGGCCATCTCTGCCCAGGCGTATATCATAAAGTGTGCCCATTGATTTATAGGCCTCCCTGTCGGCACCAGGCAGTATTTCATTGATCAGGGTGAAGCTGTAAAGCAATTGCCGGCCTTCCCAGCTTAAGCTTTCACCTGCCGGGCTTGCGTCTTCACAATAGGCACGATCTGCGTCACCGAGGTCGACTGGAAAATAGGCTGGGCGACGCTGAAAGCACATTACCTCAAGATAGGACTGCCGTAACACTGGCTGCGCATCATCCGTAAACTCAAAAAATTTCCAGCCATCTTCTTCCTGGTAGTAAGTCTCCGGCACGGCGGGTAAAGCGTATTCCTGTGGGGTGGAATCAACCAGTAACAAGAACCCATTACCAGGGCCAAACTGGGCCGGTTCATTCTGGCTCCATAAATAGGAACCATTGTAATACCAGAGCAGCACGCCGGGCCGATAGGCAAAATCAACGGCCTCGAGTTCTCCGTTTTCGGCATTCCGATAAAACGAAAAGCCCGGTCCTTCGAGCGCCGAATCATAATTGTAAACAGACTCAAATATCTCATACGGATCTCTGTACTCTAAAAGATAGAAATGCGGCACGGCAAGATCATGCGAACCGCCGCTTAATGAAAAACCTTCGACGCGCCAACCCTGAAAAGCCTGTGCTTCAAAGTCGTCATAAAAATCCACAGCCGCTATTTCGACATTATCAATCAGGGCTCCGTCTTCCACGGCAGCCATGTCCGCAAAATAATGGAAACGTATTTCGAGGGACTCCTGTCCGCCAAAATCACTGAGGTCGAAAGCAGCATGCACCCATTGCGCGATATTGCAGGGGTCAATGTCGGCCTGACCAACGCGGTCTTCAGCCAGTGCCACGTCCTGATCAGGATTACAGCCTGCGCTGGTTTCTACTTTGCCATCTCCATCCAGGTCGCCACTACGCCCGGTGAAGCCCGGGATAGTGCCAAAACCATCATGGCCACGCTGGGAAGCCATCACGCTTTGGGTATCTTCCGGAGCGGATTTATCCACTGGCATCAAGCGCTGATAGTTTTCTCCATCTATAGACGCCTCTACGTAAAGATAATCCCAATCAGCCTCAATGGTGAACCAGGTGTCCAGCTCCATGACTATGTCCTGTCCGGCAAGCTCACTAAAGTCAAAACGTCGTGAAAGGTAGTTGTTTACATCATTACCCTGCCCGGTATAAGCCGCTTGCTGGCCATTATTTTCCTGTAAGGGGCCCATTCTCAATTCGCGGATCTTGGGTGGCAGGATCACCATAGCGGCATCACAGAGACCAGCAGGGTTAAGATCCCCTGCTGAGCCGCTCCAGTCATTCATGGTTTTTAAATAAACTGACTGCACCCTGCTGCCACCCGCCATCGTCGGCTCAATAACACAAGGTTCAGCCCAGCCCAGCACCATCCTTGACCAGATACTCATTTCCTGTGGAACAGGGCTTGCAGTAGAACTCATCACTTCCCAGGAAGCCGTGGAATTGCTGGTTTGACGTGCATATATATCAGGCAGACCAATGGAATGTCCGAACTCATGAATAAAGGTGGAGACTTCTGTATATTCCGACTGCATGTTGTAGTCATAGACCCAGAGGCCTTCTTTTAGCTCGACACCACCACGGCGATTGCTAAAGCCTTCTATTTCAGGGCCTTTGCCATTGTTTTTGGTCAGGGAAAAGCGATGCGGCCAGATACGCTGGGCACATTCCTGCTCGTCGGGGCTTAATGTCTCATACAAATCGCTCGGTGCATTGGGGGTAAATTTCTGGTTCAGGCTGAACAGACTCTGGCAGGAAGACTGTCCCTTGCCGGCAAACACCAGCACAAAATGGTCGATATAGCCGTCACGTTCGTTATAAACCCCATCACCGTCATAATCCATGGGGTCCCAGACATCAAAATCTTCCCAGGCAAAGTCCGGCTCCTGTTCGTAGGCCTTTAACAGCACATCTTCTACCAGAATTTCTGCCCTCGAATCATTGCGCCACTGGCCATCTGAATTTTGTACCGGACTGCCGTAATAATCGGAAGGCTGATCCACGGTTACCATAGGGAAAATTTCACCGGTAACCACATACTGCCCTTTGGACTGATGATAAAAGTAGTGTGACAAAGTGCCAGGCTCAGGATTGTTCAAATCTGAAGAAAATAACAATTCATCAAAATAGGCCTGATTTTTGACAGCAGCACTGGCTTCGCCCGCAAACCGATCGAAACCCTGGTTGGCGTACTGAACCGGAATAATCAGCATACGGTGAGGTTTGTCTGCGCTACTGAACACCGGCGCAATGGCATCAGATTTGATTTGTGGATTGCCCAGCTCATCCAGTTCAAAATTTGCCAGATGCCCGATCATCTCCAGACTGTTTTGTTGGGCCTGATTTTGCCCCAGAGCCGGAGCAGCCAGGATGAAAAGTATGAGGGGAAAAGCGCTGAACTTAAGCAAAACTTACCAACTTGAAGGTCGACATAACAATCGCTCAATCTTACTAAAAGCCCGGTCAGGGAACAAACAAACTAAGTACTTTTATGCGCTTCTTTTTACTTATTGCAATTAGACTAGAATCGCTTGGTGCTTCAGTTAAACCTTTTCCAGCAAGGCTCAGTCCTGTTGGCAAGCTATCCTTTCGCCGACACGCCAAAAAGCGTACGGTCCAGCCACCCATCATAGATGGGCGTCGTTCGTCGGCGCACAAAGCTGTGCTTTGTAAACGCTTGCCTCACCCATATACAGGCTCGGCTGACGACATCTGACCGCCATGGATGGCGGGAATGTCGAAATTGCAGGAGCAAATTTCTACCCTGTCGCCAGACGGTCGCCGACTGAATAGCGTCTCATCAAGACTGTGCGTCAAACACCCTTTAAAAGTCGACAATGATAGGAAAGCCGCGCTTCCTGTCATGTGAACCCATTGAGATGTCTTAAGCCTGAGAATTTTTCCGATCAAGCGCGAGGACTGTTTGAGGCGCGAAGCGACGAGTTCCGCAGCGCCGGAAAAATAGGAAGGAAAGATCGAAGGGTGAACCAGACAGATGTGGCGGCTTCTACATCACAATAAATTTCTAACTAAACTACTACCCAGGATCGGCCTGCCCTGAATTTATTGCTCGCGAGGGGGCGGAGGAGTCCAATCGCAGGATTCGCAATCAGGCGAGATATTGCTCTGTGCGAGAACGTTGAAGATAAAGTCCCGCCACACCGCATTCGGCTGCCAGACGGTGTTCATATCGGCTTTTGCCTCGGCTACCGAAACGCCCTCATAAATAACACGATAGAGGAAACTGAAGGCAGTTGCACGAGCATTTACCTGACAATGCAGCAGGGTTTTCTTGCCGGTATCTCGCTGCATTGAATCAGCGAAAGCATAGAAATCAGCCGGCAGCGGATTGTTGAAATCTACCGGAACATGCATGTATTCCATGCCTAGGCCTTTAACGATCTGATCTTCATCGGCAAGGGCATTGGAATTATTGGTAAAGGCTATATAGACGACGCGTTCAAAGCCATGCTCCTTGACTGTTTCCAGCTGCTCGCGAGTGGGCTGACCCGCACTGGCGAAGCTGTCACTGTATTGCAGGAAATTGGTAATCTCTGCCAGAGCAGGGTCCACTTCCTCAAGGGCAAAGGAACCTGGAGGCAAACACAACAGAAGCGCAGCGCAGTAACCTAGTATTTTCATATCGAACTTCTCTTTTGTGGAAATCATGAACTCAGTTTGCTCAAACTCTGGCCGGACAGCTTTGCAAGTCAGCAGAACTACTCCGATCACTGCCCGACCAATAAGCTTTTACCAAAACCATCGCAAAAAATCCATGACCTTTTGTGTTGCGTAAGTTATAAATAAACAGTGTTACTCTCATAGAACCACTTGTTACATTTAATACGATAAGTGATAAAAATGTACCAAAGCAACTTGAAAAATATAGCAGCGCTGCTGATTCTGGCTTTGTTGATGACACCCGAAAGTCAGGCGCAAGAGATGCTGATATTTGAGCCCTTCTTCCTGAATGACCAGAGCCAGCTCCCCGCTTTAGCGGATCAAGAGCAAACAGACAATATTTCCAGCGAGTCAGCAAACGAACTGAGATCCTCCCTTTCTTTATACGAACAGTCCATTGAGCTGACTGAAATTCAGGAAGGAACCTATTCCTTTGAGCTGGTCGAAAAATTAAGCGCACTTGGGGATATTTATCAGCAGCTTGGTGATCATGCTCAAGCCATTACCAGCTACGAATCTGCACAATATATGTTGCGTATTAACAGTGGTCTTTTTTCATTGCAACAACGACCTCTGGTTGAAAAAATAATTGCCAGCCATATCGCTACTGGCAATACCCAGGAAGCCAGGTACCTGCAGGAATATCTCTTCCTTCTATACCAGAAAAACTACAGCCTTGCAGACCCGGAGTATTTATCCGCCAGCCTCGAATTGGTGGATCAGTATCTGCTGAACTACCTCAGGCAACCAGAAAACTTATCCGACCTGATGAATAACGACTTGGTTTCTGCCCCGCCCCTGCAAAGCTACCGAACCATTTTCGATCCTTTTTACCGCTACTATATTTTTTTACCACGCTCCAGTTTTTCTGGTTTTGATCGGGCCATTCCCTGTCTGGACAGCCCTGTTTCAATAGTAAGTAATTACCCCGTTCTGCGGCTTCAGAATGACCCCCAGTTTAGCAAAGCCCATGATCTGATACTCTCCTTGCTGGAATCAGAACTTAGCGATATTGCCCCTGCAAGCGAACGCAGCTTGCAGCAGGAAAGAGCCAGCATCGCCTACCTGGCCAGCCGGCAACTGGATTTTATCCAAACCCAGGTCAGTATTGATCCAGGCTCACGCGCTAATTGCAGCTGGCGTTTTCAGTCAGCTTTACGCCGCCAGGAATATTCAAGCGGGCTGGAGGCACTTGAAGCCTTCGCCTTATCCATCCAGGAAGACCCTGGAGCCAGCCTTGAAGATAGCGCGCAAGCGCAATTATATCTGGGCGACTGGTATCTGGCTTTTAACGATCAACCCAGGGCCCAGGAGATATACCTGGCAGTATATGAGCAATTATTTGCTGCCGGACTGGACGCCGATGCCATACAGGCCCTGATGAATCCGTCTCCCTTAGTGCTAATTCCCGCTTTCAGTGAACAGCCCTATGCCAAGGCGGCTTGGGGCTTTGCGGCGCAGGAGCATCCTTTATATGATGGCTATATAGACGTTTTCCTGAGCCGGACTGCTGCCGGTGAATTCAGAGATATCAATATGCTCACGACATCCTCGGAAGGCACTCCAGAAGAAAACTTTGAAAAGTTGCGTCGCCTATTGAAAACTCAAAGCAGCAGGCCTACCCTAAGGAACGGTGTAGCACTGGAACAGGAAGAATTACGTTTACGTTACTATTACAAGCAATAGGCACTGACGAAAGAAAACATGCCCTACTTAAGCGTCTTATCACAGTTAACATTTTCAGCCCCCAGGTTTGTGCTCATATTCACAACATTTCTTGTTCCTGCTTTTGTCTACTCTCAGGAAGAACAAAGGGAACCCAATCCTCTGCCTTTAATTTTCGATCCGGTACTTATTCAAGAGGTCCCGCTTGCCGAAACCGATGAAAACGGAGATCCTCTGTACGGCTACATAGAGCTTTCTTCACTGCCTTCCTTATCTGACACCATACAGATCATGGACGCCGAACCACTACGGGAAGATGCTCCTCTTAATACGGATTCTTTGCTGGAATCACAAACTCAATATCAAGAGGACATCCTGGCTTTCGAACTTGAAGGGGGCGTCTATGATTCTCGTTTAAGCGAACTCTATCTTGCATTAGGCACCACCTTTCAACAACTGGACGACAATCCTTCAGCCATTGAAGCCTTAACTAAATCCCTGCAGATAAGCAGGATCAGTAACGGACTTTTTTCTACTGACCAGGTACCGATTGTCACTGAGCTTATAGAAACCTATTTGAAGATGGACGATGTTTTTTCAGCCAATCAAAATCAGGAATATCTTTTTTATATATTGCAAAAAATTTATGGCGCCACACATCCCTTATTACTTGCAGAGCTACTGGAGTACGCCGACTGGAATCTGTACAGAGCGAGCCTGGCTATGGGTTATGCTCCCAACAATCAGGCTCTGTATTTTCGAACAGATTTTTCCCAGACGATAAATTTTAATACTCAGATAGAAAACCAACAGTCGCAGTTATTCTTACTGGCAGCTTCACAAGCTTATTCGCAGTCAATAAATTTACAGCATGATCTTGAAGCTAGATTCGCCAACGTCAGCAACCAGGAAGATCTGGAAATTCTGAAAACCAGCTTTAACTTATCGGATGATGACCTGGATATTCCACAAACAGAAAAGAAGCTAGCCTATACTCATTTTTTGCTGGCTGAGCTCTATGGCAACTTCGTCAGTCAAAATGCCTTTGGGGAAGTGAGCCGAAACTTTTATGTAGAGAATTATATTTATGGCAAGGATGCATTAGAAAGACGTTATGCATATCTTCAGAACTCCAACAGCCCCACTTCTGTTCTAACGCAGGCCTTATTGGATATTGCTGACTGGTTTTTGCTTTTTGAAAGGTGGACTTCAGCCAAAGATATTTATACACAAATTTTTGCCCAGATAGAAAGCAATGAGACGGACAGAGTAAAGGGCCTGGTTTACCCTGATCTTCCAGAAAATATTCCTGATTTTTTAAGTTCACCAAATACCCGCAACAGCAATCAATTATCCAGCGAACAAGTGCTGGAATATGAAGGCTATATCGATGTCAGTTTTAGGCTTAACTTAAATGCCAGTCCGGGCAGAATAAGAATCATTGACCAATCAGAAGAAACCAGTGAGGCGACAATAAATACCTTGATTCAAAAACTGCGAAGCTCAAATTTCAGGTTACAGTTAGCGAGCCAGGATGATTATGCTGATAATGATTTCTTAATTCGCTACTACTACACCAGGCAACTCGAAGAATAAACTTTGCAGGTTTTGCCTGATCATCCGGCAAAAGCCAATAGGGTAATTAGCAAGCAGAAAAAAGCCAGCTATATAGCTGGCTTTTTTTGTAAGCACTATCCAGTTAAACCAGGGTATAGCCCAATTCAGATAATGGTGTTTTCCTGACCCGCGCTCCACTTGCTCCAAATATTGCATTAGCAATTGCTGGCAGGGTCGGAGGCAAACCAGGTTCACCTGAGCCGCTTGGTGCTACATTATCAGGCTGTAGAAAATGCACATCTACTGCTGGTGCTTGCGACATTCTCAGCATCGGATATTGATGAAAATTATTTTGCTGAATGACACCATTCTCAAAAGTAATCTTGGCGTACATCAGCTGACTTAAGCCATCCATGACACTGCCCTGAATCTGATTTTCGGTTGCACTCAGATTATGGATAAACCCAAAATCGGCCACTGACCAGATTTTATGTACAGTGACTTCTTTACGTGCATTAACACTTACGTCAGCCACTTGCGCAACATAACCACTATGTGAATAGTAGAAAGCCAGTCCAAGAGCGCGACCCTCAGGTAATGCTCTGCCCCACTGAGCACGATCTGTCACTGTCGCTATGACATTTCTGGCGCGCTCGTTGCTAAATGCCGGAGGAGCAGGAAAGCCTGCTGGCCCGGGTGGAGGAGTTATATCTTCAGCATCAAGTAAATCCAGTAAAAAATCACGGTAATCCCTTCCCGCAGCTTCCGCAACTTCATGTAAAAAACTCTGGAAAGTGAAACCATAAGCGTTAGATCCCGGGGCACGCATAAAACCGGTCGGGATAGCAGCCGCTTGCAGAGTTTGCGTTACTTTTACATTTTCAACATGCTGCATGGGCAGAACATTTGTGCCTAAATTTGCTGCCATTAATGGCTCTTCTGCCTCTGCATTTTCAGAGACGGTAATAAAATGATCCGTAAAGCCTGTCATCTTGCCGTTCCCGTCAAGTGCAGCCTTATAGGAATGAAAACCGCCAGGACGATAAAAATCAAATGCCATGTCGTCTTCACGAGTCCACTGAAGTTTGATTGGCGTTCCTTCCATATGTTTAGCAATGGCTGCGGCTTCATAAATGAAGTCACTGAATAAACGACGCCCAAAACCGCCACCAATTCTGGTTTGATTGATCACAACATTTTCAGCAGGAAGACCAACAACCGTCGCCACCCCAGCTTCTCCATTTTGTGGCGCCTGACTCGGTGCCCAAAGTTCTATGCGGCCATTTTCATAATGCGCTGTACAATTTTGTGGCTCAAGATTGACATGCGAGTGATAAGGAAACTCATAGAAGCCTTCAACGACCTGTGCAGCATTGGCAAAGGCCTCGTCAACATTGCCTGTATTCAGCAGTTCCATCGGGCCATCCTGATCGGCAATGCGTGCAGCGTTTTCGACCAGGTGATTCCAGCTGGCTGCAGTATCAGCAGTACTGGTATCCCATACGACTTCCAGTTCCTGTCTGGCTTTTATGGCGGCCCAGGTTGAAGTTGCGATAATCGCGACGCCGCCCAAATGACTTTGGCCATCAAGACCAGGAACATAAAGACTGCCGAAGGGAGCCAAGATGAAAGCATCAATCACGCCGTTCAGGGATTTGATATGAGCTTCGTTGAAAGAGGAAGCGGTGCCGCCTATGGCCGGACTCCTCGTCAGGGTCGCATACGCCATACCCGGACGCGTTTGGTCAATTCCGAATAAAGGCTTGCCGCTGACAATTGCCTGATTATCTACACCACCATAGCGCTTGCCCAGCAAGCTGAATTCAGCGGGGTTTTTTAAGCTCAGGGTTTCCAGTTCCGGTATTGGCATAGTGGCAGCCAACTCGGCAAACTCACCGTAAGAATATTCATTACCCGTAGTTGTATGTATAACTTTTGACTGACTGGTACTTAACTCAGTGATGGGGACATAGAGCTGTTGCGCAGCCGCAGCCAGAATCATCAATCTTGCCGTTGCACCTGCCTGCCGCATTGGCATCCAGTTCACGGGAGTAGAGGTTGAACCACCGGCAATCTGAAAACCAAATTTTGAGTTATCTATATCCGCCTGCACAACATCAACATCTTCCCAGCGAGCATCCAGTTCTTCGGCAATGATCAAGGGCAGTCCGGTTTTTATACCCTGTCCGCACTCGGGATTTTTTGAAAAAATATTGATACGGCCATTTGTTTGTATTTGGACATAGGGGCTTAATTCAGCTGGTCCACCCTCCAGTTCTTGCGCCCTGGCTTGTTTGTGAGAACCCATGCCCAAGCCTAAAACCAGGCCACCACCGGCAATTCCTGACACTTTAAAAAACTGCCTTCTGTTAAGACGTGTCATGCTTTTATCTTCAGGTGTTGAGAATTTTGAAGCTGTGTTGATCTTCATGATCTTCCTCGGTACAAAATTAGTGCTTTTAATTAAGAATACTAAATAGCTTAAGCAGTTTCAGATTGCCTGGATGCATCATAGAACGCCGTACCAGACATTTTCTGGGCAGCAGTTTTTATGGCAGCCTTGATACGCACATATGTAGCACAGCGGCAAATGTTGCCAGACATGGCAGCATCAATTTCAGAATCACTTGGATTTGAATTGTTGCGCAGCAATGCCGTTGCACTCATGATCTGGCCGGCCTGACAATAACCGCACTGTGGAACATCAATCTCTATCCAGGCCTCCTGCACCGGCGTTAAAGTGCCATCGGACGCAGCAAGACCTTCAATAGTGGTAATTTCTTCAGCATTCAGGCTGCCTACTGGAATCTGGCAGGAGCGTACCGGCGCACCATTCAGGTGTACGGTGCAGGCTCCACACTGGGCTATCCCACAACCATATTTGGTGCCGACCAGGCCAAGCTCATCGCGTAAGACCCAAAGTAGAGGAGTCGACGGATCGATGTCGCCGATATCCATTGTTTGACCGTTAATATTTAGTGTCGCCATGATTTTTCTCTTCTGTGATTTTTTTGTCTTTTTTGCTTAACAAGTGGTTAAAAAAACAGGAAATTCCTGTGGCACAAGCTAAACCACCCGCCTGAAAGAATCAAGTTAAAATCACTCAATAGCACCGTAATTTCATGGCTTTTCAGCTCGTTTTAGGTATGCTGGTTTGCCATGAAAATCAGTGTTTTTAACACGCCAATTCTCAATGCTCTACTGCGTGCTATGGCTATCGGCGGTTTAAGACTGAGCGGTTGGAAAATAACCCCCCCTGCAAGGCTTGATCCACCTTATGTCGTGATCGGCGCTCCGCATACCAGCAACTGGGACTTTTTGCTGATGTTAGCGGCCATTTTCATTAGCAGAATGGATGTCAAATGGATGGGGAAAAACTCCCTGTTTCCCCCTGTGCTGGGCTCTGTAATGCGCTGGTTAGGAGGAATACCCATTGATCGCGATCGCAGCCAGGATGTTGTTTTACAAATGGCAAGGGAATTTCGTGAAAACGAAACCTTAACCCTGGTAATCGCTCCCGAGGGAACCCGAAAAAAAGTATCGCAATGGAAGAGCGGCTTTTACTATATTGCCTTCAAAGCCAAGGTTCCCATAATGATGACCGTCATAGACGCCGGCTTAAAGGAAGTCCGCTTTGCCGGTACTTTTATGCCCACGGGCAATTACCAGCAGGATCTGCCCAAAATACTGGAGCATTATTCACATGCCAGAGGTATTGTCCCTAAAAACCAGCCATAAGCGCCTATCTCCCATAAAAAAGCGGACATATAGTCCGCTTTTGAATTTCATAACCAGGCACATTTGTGCCATTTAGCGCAGATTGCTGTCCGCAAATTCCCAGTTAACCAGGGCCCAGAATGCTTCCATATATTTTGGCCGCAGATTGCGGTAATCAATGTAATAGGCATGCTCCCAGACATCGACCGTCAACAAAGGCGTGACATCCTCGGTTAGTGGTGTTGCTGCATTGGAGGTATTAACAATTGCCAGGCCTCCATCTGCATTTTGTACCAGCCAGGTCCAGCCTGAGCCAAAATTATTGACTGCGCTGTCTGTAAACTGGCTTTTGAAATCATCGAATGAACCGAAATGCGCATCGATGGCTGTTGCCAACGCGCCAGAAGGTTTGCCGCCTCCATTAGGGCTTAGGCAGTTCCAGTAAAAGGTGTGATTCCATACCTGTGCGGCATTATTAAAAACTCCACCAGTTGAATTTTTTACGATTTCTTCAAGTGAGCTGTCGGCATCTGGTGTCCCGGTGAGTAAAGCATTCAGCTTAACCACATAAGTATTGTGATGCTTGCCATAATGATACTCGAGGGTCTCTTTTGAGATGTGTGGTTCCAGCGCATCTTGTGCGTAAGGCAGAGGGGGAAGTTCTATCGCCATTGGGTACTCCTGTTATTAAAAATAAGTTTATAAAAACAGAGTTGTTTTGCTATTGCTAACAAGAAGACAAACACTGTTATGAGTCACAGCCTGATGCAAAGAAGAATTTTCTGTCTTTACTTTTTCTTCAGCCTTCTCCCGCCTGCTCCGGCAGTGAACCAGGAAAGGATTCAAACAGACCAAGAAGTCTTTTGCATACTCCTTGCATCCTGTTATCTTAGAGCGACATAAAGACGCACCAGATAAAGAAAGAAAAAAAATTGGTCTTTATTGTTAAAGCGCAACTACAGAAATGTGGATGGCTTTATCTTTTCGAATTATTGCTCAATAATTTTTCAAACCAATGGAGGGGCTTATGAATCCTTTAAAATCTGTAACCGGCACAATTGTACTAGGTTTTGTCGTATCACTCATTGTAATTTTAATACTCCAAAGCGGGGTTTTTAGTCTCTGGTCCACTCTGACCTGGCTGCATGTATTTGCCGGAGTTATCTGGATCGGCCTGCTTTACTATTTTAATTTTGTGCAGGCCCCGGCAGTTGCAGCAGCCGCGGCTGATGAAGGCGGACCAGGAGCCGCCGGTATCAATAAATATGTCGCGCCACGCGCCCTTCTGTGGTTTCGATGGGGAGCACTGGCCACCTGGATCACCGGAGCTTGTGTACTCGAAGTAGGCCCCTTTGGCCTGGTGAATGCTTTCACCTTTGCGCCTGGCGTACAAATAATCGGCATGGGTGCCTGGCTGGGAACCATCATGCTGTTCAATGTATGGGTTCTGATCTGGCCCAACCAGAAAAAAATTCTGGGCATGGTATCCGCCACTCCCGAGGAAATTACCAAGGCAAAATTCGTCGCACTAATGGCCTCTCGTACCAATACCTTCCTGTCTATCCCCATGCTGATGTGCATGGTGGGACAGGGACATGGTCTGCCTTTTTAGCCTTTCATTCCATGCTCAGGACAATATCAAACCCGGCTCTGCCGGGTTTGATGTCTGAGCCTTTGACTAAGTTGCCGGGAAGATATTCATTCGGCCTGAACGGGCTGCTTCCTGAATAAATTACCTGGGTTCTATTGCCCTTAGGTGCCTCAACACTGACAGCCAGGCACCGAACCAGCCAAGAAAACCACTGCCCAGCAAGACCAGGCTGATTTCACTGAGGCTCAAACCAATCAAGGCAAAATCACCATCGTAGAGGCCGGCAAGATTTGACACCGGCCCCTGCATTACAAACTGGGCAAGCAGCACCAGGACACTGGCAATCAGGCCACCACCCACGCCATACCAAAGACCGGTATATAAAAAAGGTCTGGCGACATAGGAATCTGTGCCGCCAACGAGTTTTACAACAACAATTTCGGCACGCCTGTTTTCGATAGCCAGCCTGACCGTATTGCCAACCACCAGAGCAACTCCCAACGCCAACAGGATACCCAGGGTTATGGTTAAACGCTGCGCCAGATTTAAAATTCCATACATTCTTTGCAACCAGTCCAGATCGAATTGCACATAGTCGACACCGTCAAGCTCTGCCACTTCAGCAACCAGGGTTCTTATTTCTGCGAGCGACTCGGAGACGGGGCTAAGGACAATAACCGCAGGCAGGGGGTTTTCATCGAGTCCGCTTAATGCATCACCAAACCCGGACAGATTCTGAAATTCCAGCAGTGCCTGATCCGTACTGATAAGTTCAGTTGCGGCAATTCCCGAATGGCTGTTTAACGCGTTCTGCACATTCAGTAATTCAGCCTCACTGGCATCCAGTTCCATAAACAGGGAAATTTGTGCAGCCTCATCAATATTATTGCCAAATTGCTGCAGGTTTTGTAACAAGAGGAACAGAAACAGGGGCAAAGCAATGGCAATGGCAATCATCACCCAGGTCAGGGTACTGGCTGCTGCCGTGGCAAATAAACGATCAAGGCTGTCAACGGCTACTTGCTGATGGTTCCTGAACAGAACCGACAAGCCCCCCGGTTTTGAAATGCTGCGCCTGGGCTGTTCCTTCTTTTCGGTTTTTTTTCGATTTGCCGGTTTATTTCTTTGTGAATTTCGTTGAGAAATCGCCATGCTAAAAATCACTGACTGTCTTTTCAACAGCTCCGCGTGTCATGCGCCCATGTTCGAGCGTCAGGATTCGATGTTTAAGTTTAGCAATCAGACTTAAATCGTGGCTGGCGATGAGCACACTGACACCGACCCGGTTAAATTCCTCAAACAGATCCATGATTTCTGCAGACAGCTGTGGATCAAGATTCCCGGTAGGCTCATCGGCCAGCAATAGTGCCGGTTTATTTACAACGGCTCTGGCAATTCCGACTCGTTGCTGTTCTCCGCCAGACAGTGCGATGGGGTTCTGATTTTCCTTCAGCAGCAGGCCAACTTTATCGAGGGCCGCACGCACACGGCGCCCCGCTTCACGGGAATCGTAACCGGCTATTTGTAAGGGCAAGGCAACATTTTCAAACACGCTGCGATCGAACAATAACTGATGGTCCTGAAAAACCAGTCCAATGTTGCGGCGAAAATAGGGAAGCTGACGACGGGACAGGCGGTTTAGATTCTGACCATTAACAAATACCTGACCCGAGCTGGCCTTCTCCATCAGCATGATCAGTTTTAACAGCGTGCTTTTACCTGCTCCTGAGTGACCGGTTAAAAAGGCAATTTCACCAGGTTTCAAGTGGAAACTGATATTGCTTAATGCTTCCTGCCCACCAGGGTATCGTTTACTGACAGCGTCGAATTTAATCATTTTCGCTGAAAAGAGCCTCTACAAATTCATGTGCATTGAAGGGTCTGAGGTCATCAACTTTTTCACCGATGCCAATAAAACGGATTGGCAAAGCCAGCTGGCTGGCTATCGCAAAGACCATTCCCCCTTTGGCAGTACCATCCAGTTTACTGATACTTAAACCACTTACCTGTACTGCCGCCGCAAAATGTTCGGCCTGACTCAGGGCGTTCTGTCCCGTTGTGGCATCCAGCACCAGCATGATTTCCTGAGGAATATCGTCGTCTATTTTTTTCAGAACCCTGACCACCTTCTCGAGTTCCTGCATTAAATTATCTTTGTTGTGCAGTCGGCCAGCGGTATCGGCTATCAGGACATCAACACCTTTAGCCAGTGCTGACTGATAGGCATCAAAGATGACAGAGGCGCTGTCAGCGCCGGTATGCTGGGCCACCACCGGTACATTATTGCGCTCCCCCCAGACTGCTAACTGTTCGACTGCCGCAGCACGAAAGGTATCACCTGCAGCCAGCATGACCGAATGACCCTCGCCCTGAAAGCGTTTGGCCAGTTTGCCGATGGTCGTAGTCTTGCCAACGCCATTTACACCAACCATCAGAATCACAAAGGGCTTGTTGAGTTCTTTGGGTATTTCCAGAGCCTTGTCGCATACCGCCAGCTGCTCCTGCAATACTTCCTTCAGGGTGAGATACAGCGTGTCGGCATCGGCAAGATCCTTGCGTTTAAGCTGTTTGGTAAGCTCTTCTATTATCGCCGTCGTCGCTGCCATTCCGACATCGGCGCTTAACAATCTTGTCTCAATTTCTTCCAGCAGCTCATCATCAATCTCTTTTTTGCCCAGCAATAATGAACTCAGGCCGTCGGCAAAGCCCGAACGGGTTCGGCCAAGACCGGCTTTCAGGCGTGAAAAGAGTGAACTTTTAGCAACTGCTTGCTGTGCGGGCTCCAATGATTTTTCAGGCTCGGAGTCGGGGCGTTTTTTAAAACCAAACATATGGGTATAAATACAAAATTCGGGGAGGTCTTATGCTACCAGCCACTCAGGTTCTGCGCTAGCCTTAAGCCTTGATGGCGGTGCTTCAATTTGAAATTTTACTATTAATCTTCAGTCTTGATGGCGAGCTATCTTTTCGTCGACACGCCAAAAAGCGTACATCCTTGTACAGGCTCGGCTGACGACATCCCTGTCGTCAGACGGTCGCCAACCTGATAGCTCATCATTAAGACTGTGCATTAAACATCCTTTAAAAGTCGACAATGCTAGGAAAGCCGCCCTTCCTGCCATGTGAACCCATTGAGATGTAGTTTTCCTGAGTGTTTTTCCGATCAAGCGCGAGGACTGTCTGAGTCGCAAAGCGACGAGTTCCGCAGCGCCGGAAAAATGGGAAGGAAAGATCGAAGGGTGAACATGACAGAAGCGGCGGCATTGACGTCGCATAAAATTTCAAACTGATGCAGCAGCGCCCTTATTGAATGCTTGCCCTGACGGCTTTCTCAGCATCCAGGGCCAAAGCAGAGTCTGTATAAAACAGCGCTGCGGGATCAATATTACGCCGCTCATTCAGTTCCGTTTGCTGCTGTAACTGCGGAAACTGACGGTTGGCGACACTGAGTAAAAGCTGCAGGCATATAATTGCGCCGACAAACACTATCGTAGCGAAGAGTTTTTTAGAAAAGCTTGTGGCGTGCATGAGTTTTCAGTTTCGCTTAAAGACTGTTGGTAATTTCAGGAAACACTTTGTAAAACATCAGCCAGGCCATCAACAGCGTCAGGCAAAGATTCAGGGTCTGGCCGCAGGCATAAAGTATCAGGGGTTTGCCGCCGGAAAACTGTGATTGCAGCTCCTTGAAATTGGTCGATAAGCCTATGCTTGCAAAGGCCAGGCAAAACATCCAGCCGCGCATATCGGAACTGAAATCAAGCACGTCGTTTTCCAGCAGAACGGTCGCAATACCAGGGTCCAGCATTTCCAGCAACAGTGAAAAGAACAGACTGGCACCAAGAAAGCCCAGTACAAATTTGGGGAAACGCAGCCAGATTTCAGAAGCACCTATGTCAGCACCGGCGGCTTTATCAACTTTACTGGTCCAGTAAATGGCCACGCCAAAAGCCAGCACCCCAATTAAAATGTTTTGAATCATCTTGATAGTAGCGGCAACATTCAGTGCCGTATCACCAAGGAAGGCGCCTGCCGCAACCACTGCACCTGTTGCGTCGATCGTGCCTCCAATCCAGGCCCCGCCCAGTACCTCGGGCATGCCAACAGCATTAATAAAGGCTGGCAGGGCCACCATCATTACAGAGGTAAATATCATGGAAAGGCCAACCGCTGTGGTCAGCTCCTCCTTGCTTGCCTTACAGGCTGCCGCCGTTGCTATGGCTGCAGAAACGCCACACACAGACATATCCGCGCTGATTGTGATATTCAGAGTCTTGGAACCTATCTTTAAAATTTTCTGCCCGAACCAATAGGTAGTGATCAGAACCACGGGGGTCACAATCCAGGCAACAAAAATACCCGGTAAACCAATAGCCAGAATTTTGCCAAACAGAACTTCCGCACCCAGCAGAACCAGGCCGGTTTTAATATAGAGTTCGTGCCGCAAAGCCGGGCGCAGCATATCCGGGATACCGAAGACATTGTTGATAAACAAGCCAAGCAGAATTGCCCATAAGGCATAACCAATGCCCATGTTTCTGAAATCAGCCTGCGCCGCCAGTAAATAAGCAAAGACTGCGACCACAAACAACCAGACAAAGCCTTTCAGGAAAGGAATCGGAGCTTCCAGCATCAGAAAACACAGGCAGGCAAAAAGCAGCGCCAGAATCACCCAGAAAAGTAACGCGGAATACAGAAGCTCCAAAGAAAAGGCATCCAGCGGGTTTAGTTCCCAGCCGCCGGGTTTGGCATCATTGACGATATCAGAAAGTGCTGCCCCTGTAGCATTATTGCTGTCAGCCTCTGCTACCCAAACGGCTGTATCAAAGTCATCCAGCTGGCTGGCTCGGGCCTGTGTAAGTGAGTCATTTAGATCTGCATACGGCAGTATTAAAAAGACAACTAAAGCTGCCGCGAGAATAACAGCTCCCAGTACAATAGCGCCTAAATCTTCACTCATTCTTAGCATGAAATGAAACTACTTTAAGCGTACAGACAAGTCAATCAGGTGATTGTGCGTCATGTTGATCTGTAAGACGGGGATTTATGAGCGGAGCGGTGTCGTCAAGTGAGGAGCGATTTTGCGAGCGATCGACGAGCTGCTTTACCAGCGAAGTCAATTCTTCAACATGATGCACGGCTAATCTGGTATAAGTGCTGCTAATCGTTTAATTTCTGAATCCGACTCCCAACGACCATTAAAAATGCAGAAATAATTTGAACCAGTTACGAATCATTGCCGGCCAGTGGCGCGGCAGAAAAATACAGTTTGTCGATCAGGAAGGCCTGCGTCCGAGTCCGGACCGCGTGCGGGAAACCCTCTTCAACTGGTTGCAAAATATAATTCATAACGCGCATTGTCTGGACCTGTTTAGTGGCAGTGGCGCGCTGGCCTTTGAAGCCGCCTCACGCGGAGCAAAATCCGTGAGTTGTCTGGAACTGAACCGGGAAGCCTGCGACTGCATTCAAAAAAATATTGAGACTCTGGACGCGAAACAAATTTCACTGCGGCAAGGAGATGCCCTTAAGTATCTGCAAACTGCCAGGCCACAACAAACTTACGACCTGGTCTTTCTTGATCCGCCTTTTGCTGCTGACTTTATAGAAAAAACCTGCGCCCTGCTGGAGTCAAAATCATGGCTGGCAAGTCAGGCCTGTATTTATCTGGAATCAAATCAGGCACTGGATACTTATAAGCTTCCAGATAACTGGCTGCTCAGTAAGCAGAAAAAAGCCGGGCAGGTTTATTATGGTTTGGCCGAAAGGATGGAAAATAAATAAAGTATTAAGGTGCTGAAGTCTGAACTTTTTTTATATTTTTTCTGAATTTATTTTTCTGTATTTTTATTTTTATTTTTATTTTTTCAGTCTTCTTTATAAAAAGTAAATTCTATTTCAACCAGGGCATTCAGCGGCAGAGCCTTGACACCAAAGGCTGAACGGGCTGGCGGCGTCATTCCCTCTGTAAAAACTTCCTCCCAGACCTGGTTAATCAGCGGAAACTGATCAAACTCGGTCGTAAATATTCTGGCGCAAACCAGATCATCCAGACCCAGGGAAAATTCATCCATCAAGAGCTGCAGGTTTTGAAAGATCAGGCGTGTTTGCTCACCGGCATCGCTGCCCATCAATTCGCCGCTGTGATTATCGAGCGCAATCATGCCGCTACAAACATAATTCGGCCCTGCCTTGACTAACTGGCTATAGCGAAATTTTGGTGCCGTCAGTTTTTTGGATTTAAGTGCCTTGCGCATTTTCAGGCCAGTAATAAATTAACAAAGACAACAGCGAGTACGATGGTGACGACATAGCGCAACACAAACATCCAGAGTTTAAACCAGTGATGTTCAGCCAGCACATTCAATTCCTGTTCGGAAACTTTGTTTGGCAGCACCCAGCCTATAAAAACAGCCAGCATCAAACCACCAAGTGGCAGCATCAGGTTATTGCTTAAATAATCAAAGAAATCAAAAAAATTTCGCTCGACACCGATAAAACCCAGCGGATAAAAATCGGCCAGACTGTTTAAGGACAAAGACGGCAGCAAGCCCAATGTCCAGACTGTTGCTGCGGCAACCCAGGCGGCCTTTTTCCTGCTCCAGCCATCTTTGGAATGCAGCCAGGCAACCGGAGCTTCCAGCAGGGAAATGGCAGAAGTAATTGCAGCAAAGGCCAGCAATATAAAAAACAGCGTGCCAAAAAACTGGCCGCCTGGCATGTGGCCAAAGGCTAATGGCACCGTTTCAAAAACCAGTCCGGGTCCGGCAGCCGGATTTAAGCCAAAGGCAAACACAATCGGGAAAATTGCCAGGCCTGCCAGCATTGCAACCAGGGTATCGGCACCCGCAACGATAACGGATGCATTAATAATCGAATCTTTACGGTTCATATAAGAACCATATGCCATCAAAATAGTTGCGCCGGCTCCGACCGAAAAAAAGGCCTGGCCGAAGGCGGCAACTATTATTTCAATATTTATTTTGCTGAAATCAGGCTGAAATAAATAATTCAGTGCCTGAGCAAAACTTCCGGTCACTGCAGCATAAACCACCATGCCGATTAAAATAATAAACAGTGAGGGCATTAAATATTTAACGGCGACTTCCACGCCTCCGGAAATGCCGCGGGAAGAAACCCAGCCCATCAATCCGACAAATAAAGTGTGGCCAAATACAACCATATAAATATTGGCATTATAGGCAGCCGAAATAGCCAAAGATCCTTCAGCTTCAATATCGACGAACTGGCCACTGATATTTTTTATCGCGTATAAAACCGTCTCTCCGCCTATCATGCAGTAATAGGACAAAATGATAAGTGCAGTGGCAATACCCAGATAACCCAGCCAGGACCAGTACTCACTGGCATTGGACTCTTTGGCAATGGCTCGCAATGACAAGGGCGGCGCAGCCTGCCCTTTTCTGCCCAGCATCAGTTCACCCATCAACAAGGGCATGGCAAGAAACAGAACGGCAGCAATATAAATCAGCACAAAAGCACCGCCACCGTTTTCACCGGCGGTAAAGGGGAAGCGCCAGATATTTGCCAGCCCAACCGAGGAACCTACCGTGGCCATGATGAACAGCCACTGTGAAGACCAATGTTCGTGTTGTTTTTGTTGCTGCATTGGCAGAGACTCCTGTTATGGAAAACCCGAACTAGACTAATTTATTAACCCGAGGATGGAAAGCTACATTTACTCATCGTAGCGCCGCAAATATAAAAATGCCCAGGGGCATTTACTGTATAATCAGGAACTCAAATTGAGCTGGAACATTTATGAAAACTGTCGTTTATCCGGGAACCTTTAACCCTATCACTAACGGTCATACTGATCTGGTCGAACGTGCATCACGCATCTTTGATCATGTGATTGTCGCTGTTGGTTCCAGCTCAAAGAAGAAAACCGATGTCTCGATGGATTTACGGGTCAAGCTGGCGAGCAAAGTACTGGCTAACATGCCTAATGTCGAAGTCTGTGGTTTCAAGGGTTTGCTGACTGACTTTGTGAAATCCCGCGATGCCAATCTGATCCTGCGCGGTCTGCGCACGGTGGCCGATTTTGAATATGAGTTTCAGCTGGTTGGTATGAATCGGGCACTGGAACCCGATATCGAAACTGTTTTTCTGGCGCCGGCAGAACATCTGGCCTATATCTCATCCACCCTGGTCCGGGAAATTGCTTCGCTGGGCGGAGATATCAGCAAATTCGTTGATCCCGTGATCGTCAAAGCCATGCCAAAGATGCTGAAGGCTAAAATGTAGTGGCCCTGTTAATAACGGATGAATGCATTAACTGTGATGTCTGTGAACCTGAGTGTCCAAATCAGGCCATCTCTATGGGCCCGGAGTTTTATCAGATAAACCCGGCGCTTTGCACGGAGTGTGTAGGTCATTTCGAAACCTCACAATGCGTGGAAGTCTGCCCCGTTGACTGCATACCGCTGGATCCTGCGCACAAAGAAAGCCGCGATGAATTACTGCAAAAATATTTATTGTTAACCGGCAACAAAGCCTGACTCTGATTCCTCCCTAAATTAGCAATTTTTCCCACTTATATACAGACATGATGGTGAGATATCCTTCGGTGACACGCCAAAAAGCGTACATCCATGTACAGGCTCGGCTGACGACGTCCCTGTCGTCAGACGGTCCCCGACAGAATATCTCGCCAACAAGTCTGTATCTTTAACATCATTGAAAAATACGACTTAGCTACGAAAGCTGCCGCTCTTGTCGTGTGAACCCATTGAGATGCCTTTTTCCTGAGTATTTTTCCGATTAAGCGCGAGGACTGTTTGAGACGCGAAGCGGCGAGTTCCGCAGCGCCGGAAAAATAGGAAGGAAAGATCGAAGGGTGAGCATGACTGGAGCGGCAGCTTCTATACCACAAGAAATGTCTAAGCTAACTTTGGCAGTTTGTGCAGTAAACCGTGCTGCGCTGGCCGAGACGGATTTCCCGTAAGGGTTTGCCGCAAATTACACAGGCTGCACCGCCGCGACCATATACCGATAATGACTGCTTAAAATAACCCGGCTTGCCGTCTCCGCCGACAAAGTCTCTCAGCGTTGTACCGCCCTGCTTTATGGCATCAGCCAGAATGGCCTTAATGGCGACGACCAGTTTCAGATAAGCTGCCTTGCTGACTTTGCCGGCATGACGGCGCGGGCTGATACCGGCAGCAAACAAGGCTTCATTGGCATAAATATTACCCACGCCAACCACGACCTGACTGTCCATGATAAAGGTCTTGACGGGTACTTTCCGTTTACGGGAGCGGGCAAAGAGCTGCTCGACATTAAAGTCATCACTCAGCGGTTCAGGGCCCAGGTTCTCCAGCAGGACATGTTTGTAGGGCTGCTGTCCGGCCCAAAGCATGCAGCCAAACCTTCTGGGGTCATGATAGCGCAATATAACGCCATTATTCATGACTATGTCTACATGATCGTGCTTTTTAAGCTCATCCGAATTATTGGCAATACGCAGGGAGCCGGACATACCGAGATGAATAAGCATACAGCCGGCCCCGGTTTCCAGCAGCAGGTACTTGCCTCTGCGGCTAACTCTGCTGATTTTCTGACCTGGCAGTATCTGGCTTAATTCGGCAGAAACCGGCCAGCGTAAAGCTGGCTGACGCACCAGCACAGACTTGATCTGCATGCCCTGGATATGCGGCTCAATACCCCTGCGGGTGGTTTCTACTTCGGGTAATTCTGGCATTTGCACCTATATCCGCTGAGTTATTTTCCACGCTGCTGCCAACACTTATATTGCTGAAAGATTCTTTCTGCTCCGGATCAGGTTCATTCACGTATAATCCGGCTTTCCACGAATTTCGAAGACCAGTTTTCAGAGCCGCTATGCAGCAAGCAAAATTATCAGCACTGGGTGTCGATACCGGAGGCACCTTCACTGATTTCGTACTGATCAGTGAAGGTCGCATGCAAACCCATAAGGTGCTATCGACACCGGATGCCCCGGAACGCGCCATTCTACAGGGTATTGCAGATATGAATCTAGCCGGGGCTGTGGCTCGGGGTGAACTTGCCATTATTCATGGCAGTACCGTCGCCACCAATGCGCTGCTGGAAAGCAAAGGTGTACGGACCGCCTATATTACCAATCGTGGTTTTAAAGATACGCTGACGATTGCCCGCCAGACACGCCCTGCTCTTTATCGACTGGAAAATCCGCCTTTACCGCAACCGGTTGCGGAAGAGCTTTGTCTGGAAATCAGCGGGCGCATTGACGCCAGGGGTCAGGAACTGGAAAAGCCATTAGAGGAGGATCTACGCAGCCTGATCGATCAACTGGAGTTGCTCAGGCCTGAGGCCATCGCCATCAACCTGCTGTTTTCATTTCTGGATGACAGCCATGAACGCCTCATAGAACAAACCCTGCGTAAGCAGCTCAGCTGGCAAGTCAACATTTGTCGCTCCTCAGTTGTGCTGCCTGAGTACAAGGAATATGAACGCGGTATCGCCACCTGGCTCAATGCCTCCCTGGGCCCCCTGATCAGAAATTATCTGCTCCGCCTTAAACAAGGCACCAGCCCCTCACGTCTTTCGATAATGCAATCTTCCGGCGGTACGATCAGTGCCGAGCAGGCAGCTGACAAAGCGGTCATGCTGCTTTTATCCGGACCGGCTGGTGGCCTGGCTGCTGCAGCCTACCTGTCAAAAGCCCTGGCTATCCCCAATATGATGACCTTTGATATGGGCGGCACATCAACGGATGCAGCACTGCTGGATGGCGGCAAGATACAACTCAGCCATGAGGGAAGAATCGGACCCTATCCGGTCGCTGTGCCCATGGTGGATATGCAGACTATCGGAGCCGGTGGCGGTTCCATAGCCTATCTGGACAGCGGCGACCTTTTGCATGTCGGCCCGCGCTCTGCCGGCGCAAGTCCCGGTCCGGCCTGTTACGGACAGGGCGGTACTGAAGCAACGGTTACTGATGCCAACCTGGTTCTTGGACGCCTGCAGGCCACGGCTTTTATGAACGGTGATATCCGGCTTGATAGCAGAGCAGCTCAGCAGGCGATAGGAAAAATCGCTATCAAGTTAGCACTTACTAACGAAGAGGCTGCCGCAGGCATTATCAGCCTGGCAAACGAGCACATGGCTCAGGCGCTGCGCGCCATCTCGGTTGAAAAAGGTTATGACCCCAAACTGTTTCGTTTGTGCTGCTTCGGCGGTGCCGGTGGTTTGCATATTTGCGCTCTGGCCGATGCGCTGGGAATGAACCAGGCCCTGGTGCCCGTCAATGCCGGTGTGCTGTCGGCACTGGGCATGTTGCTGGCACCGGTTGAACGTAATCTTTCCCAGAATTATCAATGCCTGCTTGAAGATGCCGACAGCCGGGAGATTGAAGAGCTGTTCAGCAGGCTTGAAAGCCAGGCAATGGCCGAGTTAAACCAGGAACAGGTCGATCCGCAGAGCATAAGCATAGAATGCAGTGCCGACTTACGTTATCAGGGGCAGTCTTCCAGTCTGAATCTGCCCTGGAAAGACCCGCTATCGACCGGCCATGATTTTCATGCTTTACATCAGCAACGCTATGGCCATCGTCTGGCAGCTAAACCGGAACTGGTTAATTTGCGTATCAAGGCAATGAGTCAGCAGCAGCTGCCTGAGCTGGAACTTCTGGGCAACAAGGAGCCGGCCCAGGCCTTAAGCACACAGGCGCTTTATGGTTTTGATAAAGAACTTGCTGTCTATGCGCGAGAGCAACTGGCTGCCGGACAAATTATAGAGGGCCCGGCCTTGATACTGGAGAAGAACTCCACAACATTAATCGGAACTGAATGGTGCGCGAGAACTGATCAGTTTGGACACTTGTTTCTTGACAAGCAAAGGGCTTGAGTAGAGGATAAAGCCATAAATTACGCGCTTTCCCACTTGTGGGCACTGACTGAAAAATCAGCCGCAGGACAAAGCCATAAAGAATTAGATGATCATGAAAACGCTAACAGGCAGGGCAGATACAGGACACAAAAATATAGCAGCGCTTAGCATTCTGACGCTGAGCTTATTGTTGGGTGCCTGCCAGACTTCTGTAACCCAAAGTTCGCCACCGGAATCTTCGAGCAGCAGTTCATCGTCTTCCAGCTCGCCGTCTTCATCCAGCTCGTCTTCCAGTTCTTCATCGAGCTCCTCGTCTTCGAGCAGCAGTTCCAGCGGTCCGTCTTCCAGCCCAACGGCCTCAGGACAAAGTGGCGCCGGGTCATCTTCCGGGATGCCGAGCACTGCATCGACACCTTCCTCTACATCTTCATCTTCCGGTTCGCCTTCAATGCCAAACAGCGGCATGCCCGGCGGATCGCCCGGTTCACCGTCTGATGCGACAGCTTCAAGTTCAGGCAGCGATGGCGGTATAGATGTCAGTGTGCAGCCTGCCGGTTTGCCCGGTCTGGAACCCTTTCCGGGTGGTTTGCCGGGTTCTCAATCCGGCTCGACTGCTTCGAATTCAAATTCAAACAGCAGTGGCGGTATTGATGTCAGTGTACAGCCCGCCGGTCTGCCCGGCCTGGATCCATTCCCCGGTGGCCTGCCTGGTGTCGGCCTGCCAGGTACAGATACAGGCAGCATGGGTGATGGCAGTGGCACAGACTCGCAAGGTTCAGGCACTATCGCTGGCGGCAGCGGCGGCTCTATTCCCGGGACAGGCAGCTCTACCGGCAATGATCCGCTGGCAACGGGAACCTTTGGTGATGGCAGCGGTACTGCAGCATCCGGCACTGGTACCGGTGCGGCAACGGCCGGAAGCACGCAGGGTGCCGGCAGTGGTTCAGGCGCTGGTTCAGGCACTGGAGACGACCCCTTTGGTGATCTGGCCAACGGCAGAAATCAACCCATGACACAGGCCGAAAGACAGGCCGCATTGGATGCCAGACTGGAAGAGGGCATCGCCGTGTTCGATGGCATGATCCTCGGTGAGCGTGAACGCGCCCAGGGTGCCGGCGATACAAATGGTAGTGGCGATGCTGTCGGTGGCAATGCCAGTGGCTCCGGTAACTCAGGCCTGCCCAATGGCGGCAGCGGAACAGTTATCGCTTCAGCACCCAACAGTTCATCCGGTAACGGCAACATGCCCAACATGGGCAGAAGCAGGGAAGGGGATTTCGAGAACAGAAACCAGAACAACTTCCCGCCACCGGCAGATATTCCGAATGGCAACGGTGATGATGTGGTTGCCAGACAGTTGCGCGAAGCTGCCATGAATGAAGCCGATCCGGAGCTGCGTGAAAAACTCTGGAATGAGTACCGAACCTACACCGGTCTGCCCATTCCCCAGGAAGCCATAGCCGATTTTGATGCAGTGGAAGATTAATTTAAAACTTTGCCGCTAAACTTTGACCTTAAACTAGACGCTTAAACCAGGCTCTTAAACCGGGTGCGGCAAAGCGATAAAGAAATATGCAGGTTGAGTAAGCTATCTATAGATTGAGAAAGGTTGATCAGGTCAGAACAATGAACAAAAATTATTTATATCTGTTTATCACATTAACGCTGCTGGCGCTGAGTGCCTGCAGCACTCAAAACGTAAAAACCACCACCATCACAGAAGCGCTTATCGAAAACAGCAATATTGCTGAAGATGAATTGCTGGACGTTGGCATTGCCGTCTTTGATCCCGGCTTCGATGAAATTGATGACGATGATCAGGAGTTAACCTTCGGAGATGTCCGCATTGCGGAAAGTTATTACATGGCCAACATGCTCTCGCAGACGCTGCAGCAAACCGGCAACTGGGGCGTAGTCAGGGTAATTCCCGATGACCTCAGTACCTCTGATGTTGCCGTGCATGGCACCATCCTGCAATCAGACGGTGAAACAGTGCGCGTGCAGATCACAGCCAGGGACTCCAGTGGCAGACTCTGGCTGGATAAGGAATATGAAGAAGTCGTCAGCCGTTACAGTTACGACAATCGTCTGCAGAATTCCCGCGACTCATTCCAGGGCCTGTACAACCGCATTGCCAATGACCTGCTGCGATATCGCCAGCGCAATATGGCCAGGGACGACATCCTCAACGTGCGGACTATTTCCCAGATTCAGTTCGCCCGCAGTTTCGCCCCGCAGGCTTTCGGTGAATACCTGAGCACTGACCGCAACGGTATTTTGCAGGTACAACGACTGCCCGCAGAAAGCGACCCTTTGATGGCGCGTATCAATACCATTCGGGAACGCGATTATCTGTATGTCGATACCATGCAGGACTACTACACCAGTTTCTCCAGACAGATGGAGCAACCCTATACCGAATTTCGTCGCCTCAGTTATGATGAGGTCATCAAGCTGGACCGCCTGCAGCGAGATGCGCGTCGCAATATGATTCTGGGTATCGCCGCGATTGTGGGTGGTGTGGCGGCAACACAAAGTGATTCCAGTGTCGCAGGTGCTGCAACGATTGGCGGCATACTGGGCGGCGGCTGGTTAATCAAGGAAGCCTTCCGGGCCGGCGACGAAGCACAAATTCATGTCGAGGCGCTGGCCGAGCTGGGGCAGTCCCTGGAACGTGAAGTCGCACCGCAAACCATCGAGCTGGAAGAAACCAGCGTGACCTTGTCAGGCAATGTTGAAACACAGTATCAGCAGTGGCGTGAAATCCTCGCCGATATGTATGCCAACGAGATCGGTGCAGCGCCCAGCTCCGAAGATATATGACGAAGCGGCTAGGCCGTAGTAGTATTCAGCATGGCTGAAAATACTCCCGACAACCCTGCATCAGATTTTACTCCCCAGCAAGCGGCGGCGCCGGTTTTTGGCATGGGTGATACACAGGCACAGCAGGCCAAACAACAACAGCAAACCAAAATTCTGTGGGGCATCTTCTCCATGTTGCTGATACTGGTGCTGGGCGTGATTTTTATTCTGCCACGCTACATTGCCACGCCAGACCCAGGCACAGTCGCCCCGGTTATCCTGCCGGTTGAAAGGGCGACACCGCGCGAAGCCTTCTCACCGTTTCAGGAAGCCCAGATGCTGCGTGAACGTGAAGCGGCCCAGAACATACTGGCAGAAATACTCGACTTACAGGAACAACTGGAAGCCATCGGCGCAGAGAGCTGGGCCGCCGATGCTTATGCCGCCGCCTTGCAGGTTGCCGGAGAAGGTGATGCGGCCTACCGCAACCAGGAATTTGAAAATGCGCAGCTGCTTTACCAGAACGGGCTGCTGGCCTTGCAGGAGATTGAAAGCAACAGCCTGACTTTATTTGCTGAATCGCTTGTTGCAGGTGAGGCCGCGATTGATGCAGGCAGACCGGCAGCGGCAGTTGAGGCTTTTGAAACCGCCTTACTCATTAATGAAGAATCAACAGAAGCCCAAAGCGGCCTGGAACGCGCCAGGCTGCTGCCCGAAGTGCTTGCCCTGATGGAGCAAGCCGAAGATCAGCATGACAGAGGCCAGCTGGAATCCGCTCTCGACTTATATACACAGGCAACCGTTGTTGATCCCGCACACAGCGCCGCTGCAGCCGCCGTTACGCAAACCCGTATCGATATTCTGGACCGGGACTTCCTGAACTTTATGTCCTCGGGTTTCAGCGCCGTGCAGGCCGGCAATCCGGAAGTGGCACTGGAATCCTTTAACCGCGCCCTGCAATTAAAACCCCAGTCTGCCGAAGCACTGGCGGCTATCACGCAGGCACAGGACATGCAGACTTCGCGTGACCTGAACATCCAGCTCGATGCTGCGCGTGAACACGAAGCCGCCGAGCGCTGGGCCCAGGCCTTACAGGCTTACAATAATGCGCTGGCTATCGATGCCAATCTTGTTTCCGCCATAGAAGGGCGCGAGCGTACCCAGAACCGCAGCACCCTGGATAATTATCTGAACAATATTAATAACAATCCTTACCGACTTTCAGACGAGCAGGTTTATCAGCAAACCATTACGGTCTACAACGATGCCCTGACCCTGGTCGAGGAAAATACACGACTCTATAACCAGCTTGTTACGCTGCGCAGTTTTCTCGACAAGGCGCGCGTGCCGGTTGCGGTGACACTTACTTCCGATGGCTTAACCAATGTTACGGTGTATCGTGTTAATGAACTGGGCATGTTTAATTCACAAACCCTGAGCCTGATTCCCGGCACCTATACGGCGGTCGGCATAAGACCAGGCTATCGTGATGTGCGCGAGGAGTTTACCGTGCCCTTCGATGGCGAAGCGCCGCATGTCACAGTTATATGCAATGAACCTGTTTAAGGCCATCGGACAGAACACGAAACCATGAGTCAGGACAAACCATCCAGTAATAATTCGCAACATGACTCGCAGCATGACGAAATCATCACGCCAATAGATTTCACTCCGCACAACAGCAGCGCCGATAAATTTTCCTTTCGTCCGAGCCCGGTAAAAGTTGCCATCAGCACTATGCTGGTGATATTTGCGCTGACCGCCTGGTTCGTGCTGTCTGCAAAATCGGTGTTTATCGATGCACAGCCAATTGGCAGTGTGGTGGAAGTGCATTCCCCGCTGGCGATAAAAATTGGCCCGCGTTATCTGGTGCTGCAGGGCGATTACGATATCAGTGTGCGCGCCGCAGGTTACTATGATGTGGATAGCACCATCACCGTTCGTGAACAGCAGGCGCAGACTTTCCAGATCCAGTTGCTGCCCTTGCCCGGTTTTTTAAACCTGGACAGCAATGCCGAAGCCGCCGAAGTCATCATCGACGGTGAAGTCATCGGGCAGACGCCCCTGCAAAGAATTGAACTGGCCGCCGGCGAGCACGAAGTGCTGATCCGCAAGGATCGCTATGAGGCACAGCAACAGATGGTCAGCATAGAAGGGCGCCAGCAGGAACAAAGCCTGCGTGTTGAATTATTGCCGGCCTGGGCGAGTGTGAGTTTTGCCAGTTCACCGCCCGGTGCCACCGTAAGCATCGATGGTGAACAGATCGGCCTGACGCCGCTGAATGCCGAGATACTCGAAGGCGAGCATGAAGTGCTGATCAAGCTGAATGCCCACAAGGCCTGGACCGATTCGCTGTTGGTGGAAGCGCGGGTTGACCAGAGCCTGCCGCTGATTGAACTCGAAGAAGCCGACGGGCTGGTGCTGCTGCAGTCAACGCCGAGCAATGCCGGTGTCACCCTGGACGGTGCCTATCAGGGACAGACCCCGCTGGAAATTACCGTGCCGCCCGGACGCACCCATGAACTGACTTTTTTCCTCAACGGTTATGAAGAAACGCGCCGCACCATCCAGACCCGTCCCGATCAGGAACTGGCGCTGGATATAGAGCTCGAGCCCATCCTGAGTTCAGTAGCCATTGTGGCGAGCCCGGCCAGTGCCGAACTGTATATCAACGGCGAGCTGCGCGGCCCGGCGAATCAGACGGTTGAATTACTGGCGGCATCGCAGCGTATCGAAATTCGTGCGCCCGGCTTTGTGCCCTTCACGCAGGAATTTACTTCCCGACCCGGACTGGAACAACAACTGAATGTTTCCCTGATCACGCTGGAACAGCAACGCATCAATGATATCCAGCCCATGATCACAACCGTAAACGGTCAGGAACTTAAACTGCTGTACCCCGGTAATTTCGTGATGGGCGCCTCACGTCGTGAAGCCGGAAGACAGGCCAATGAATCCCTGCGCTCGATCAGCCTGACCAAACCCTATTACCTCGCCCTGACGGAAGTGACTAACGCCCAGTACAAACAGTTCGACCCTGCGCATTCTTCCGGCGTGATCGACAGAATTTCCCTCAGCAATAATAATCAGCCGGTGGTGGATATCAGCTGGGAAGAGGCGGCACTGTACTGCAACTGGCTCAGCGAACAGGAAGGCCTGCCGCTGTTCTACCGGGTCAACAACAACCGGGTAGTGGGTTTTAATGCCGACAGTTCCGGTTACCGTTTACCCACCGAAGCGGAATGGGAATGGGCGGCCCGGGTAGAAAGTGAAGACCCGACCAGCCTGCTGAAATTTCCCTGGGGACCGGAATTACCTCCGCCACCCAATCACGGCAACTATGCCGACATCAGTGCGGCACCGATTCTGGGCAGGATACTCAGCAACTATAACGACAGCTTTGTAGCCGCAGCACCGGTTGCCTCCTTCCCGCCGAACGCCAATGGCTTTTACGATATGGGTGGCAATGTGGCCGAGTGGGTACATGACTATTATGGAACCTCCATACAACTTGGCAACAATATTGAAGTTGACCCCTACGGCCCTGAATCCGGAACCTACCATGTTGTACGTGGCTCCAGCTGGGCACATGGTTCTGTAACTGAACTGCGCCTATCCTATCGGGACTACAGCAATGAAAGCCGTGATGATGTCGGTTTCAGGGTGGCCAGAACGCTGGAACCTTAGGTCAAAATTGCTTAGTATCGGAGTGCACAACAATACTTAAAACACTGACTGGAAGCTAAAGCTATTAATTTGAATTTTTCCTTCTAAATAGCGCAGGTAATCCCAAAAGGATTTTGAATGTTTACTGCTTTGCCCCTCAAGATAAGTTCCTCGTTAAATAACACCAATTTTAGCGAGCAGAATACTTTTTATCAGCTTGTCGTTTTTTTAAGAAATTTAATTATTTTACTTTTCAACAAATTACATTTAAAAAAATGTAGAAAAATAATTAATAAGGTAAACCCCCTAATAATTATTATGAGGTCGAAGACCTCATTAACATGCTGTTAAAGGTCACTCATGTTTCAGTGCCCACACTGCAAGAATAATGGAATAGGCATCTGGGCCAAGTTTTGTTGCGGCTCGGACACGCCTGCAAAATGTAGTAGTTGCGGTAAGTTGAGTTATGTTCACTCAAAGTATCGGTTTGGTTTTCAATCAGCCTGGCCATTTCTGGTTTCTTGGCTGGTAATAGCACTAACAATTTATGTATTCTTTGTCAGCAATAATATTTATATTTTAGTAGCCATACCTTTTATTTGGCTTGCTGGCCGGTTCGGTGAATTAGCGTCGCTTCCACTACAACCAATCAGCACCCAAGAATCTACCGCCAGTCGTAAATTTGGCAATTGGTTCATGGTGGGTATAGCAATTTTAATAATAGCGGGCATCGCGGTAGGCAACCTTTAACAAGTCGGTCAATGGCGCCTTCGGCTGGACAAAGCACTGCGTGCTTTGCCCATTACCTCAACGTTATGTGACAAGGAGGGTTTAATGAAATTTATAGCTTATTTCCTTTTATCGACCCAAAGTATTTGTACATTAGCTGCTATACCGACGGTAGAAATTGAAGAACAAGAAGTTAAAGCATTAAATGGAGTTAATATAGAAGTTCTTGACGAGATTATTTCTGACCTAAATGCTTGGTGTACAGAGATTTATAATACAAATTGTGGAGCGCATACAGTCTCTTCACTCATTAGTATTGATGAAACAATAATATTTTATGTTGTTGAAGTAAGCGGTTTAGACGATGCAGCTGTTGCTTATATGTTAAATGCTGAAACTAGCGAGATAACTGGAAAGCAAAAATTAAACTACTGGGCCCGGCCATTTAAACTAGCTGAAAGAAAATGGTGGCAATTTTGGCAAAAGTGATTTGTCACATAACAAATATTTCAATAATGGACAGCTACTACGTAGCTACCAATTAACAAAAGGCGTTAGGCATCTAAAGGAGTTAAGTGAAATGGCCGAATTAGTAGCTGATTGTCTGCGATGTAAATCGAACCGGATAACATTTAATTTAATCAGCGCTATCTTCATTCGTAGAGAAGTTCATGGTTGGCAAAACTGGTATGAAGCTTTTTGCATCTGTCGACACTGCCATAGATCTACAGTGTTTATTCTTTCAGAATCTGTAAACGGCAACTACCAATACATACATGCCACTGGGCTGGTGAAAGTTGAAGGTGCTGTTAACCCATACATTGACATCGAAGGTCGAGTGTCATTGAAAGATAATTCTACAATAGAGCCCCCTGAACACATTCCTGAGCAGATTGAAGCAGTATTTAGGGAAGGTGCAACATGCTTAGCAGTACAATGCTTCAATGCAGCAGGTACGATGTTTCGTTTGTGCATTGATCTTGTTACTCGCTCCTTACTTCCAAAAGATGAAACTGATGGCCTCAATCATCGAACAAGACGAGATTTAGGGTTAAGGTTACCTTGGCTTTTTGAAAATGGAATTCTTCCCGAAGCACTCAGAGAACTATCTACTTGTGTAAGAGAAGATGGGAATGATGGCGCACATGCAGGGACACTCAGCAAAGATGATGCAATCGATCTATTAGACTTCACTATGCTCCTAATTGAGAGAATCTTCACTGAACCAGAAAGATTACGACTTGCTCAGGAACGTCGAGAACAAAGGCGAAAAGATGCCTAACAAGTCGGTAAAGTCACCTTCGGCTGGGACGCAAAACTGCTTCGCACTTTTCCGCCCCTTACCGAGGCGTTATGCATACAGTAGGAATCAGTGATGACTGAAAGATGGGCTAGATTCGATACTGAAAGTAATGCAATAGACAATCTTGAGAAAACTGCACATTTTTTAAGGACTGTGAAAGATAATCATGAAGATTGGAAATGGGTGGTTATATGTATCTTTTCAAGTCTTTACGGCTTTGCAATCCAGGTTGCTAAAGGATCGGACGATTTAAGTGTCGTTAATACAACAAAAAAAGGCCATTCTAGATTAATTACATTTGATGAAGCCTTAGAAGCATGTCGAGTTACTGTTGGTGGGAGAAATGCATTAGTTACTTCTGAAGCTGAAAATGAATCAATAAGCACAATACAGAAAGAATTTAGAAATAAATTTGAGCATTTTAATCCCGGCTCATGGTCAATTGAAGTTTCAGGTTTCCCTGATCACATATTAAATATATTAAATGTTATTAGGTCATTAGCTTTGGACTTAAATTTTTACAGCCATATAAATGAAGTGCAAAAGAGCAACCTTGTTTACATATTAGATGAGTGCGCTTTTATTGCGACTAAGCTTAGAGAAATGTATGCATAACAAACTGCTAAAGCATACTCCGCCAGCAATGCTGGCTCCGTGGGACAACTACTGCGTAGTTGCCTCTTAGCAAGAGCGTTAGATTTTATGAAATATAGAATACTTATATTCTTATATATTTTTCTCTTCATGAGTTCTTATGCTGATGAAATTGATGATGTGAATTTATTATTAATAGAAGAATTTGATAATGAAGATACAAAAGTGCATAGCCTGTACTTTTTGCCTTTAGATGGAGGCATGCCCATTGACATATATAACGTGACAGCCTATAACCGGAAAAGTTTTATAGAAAACAACGGAGTATGCACAACCACTGCATTAACATTTAGTATAGTTAAATTAAATGAATCTCAATGGAGGCTGACCGACGATGCCTTAGATAGGATAGAACATGGATATCTTGCCTCCCTACAAAATCTAGAAAATAACTGTTTTAATCTTGACACTAAAGATATTGTTTATATTTCCACTGCAATTGATCAAAACAAATTAAAGCTGAGTCTTCTTAATGAAGAATTACTTATTGATGCTATTGTTGAATGCGCCCAAAATAATTACCCAAATTTTCCTGTTCCTGCATTTTCTAATGGGGTAACAAATATCGGTTTAGAATTTGATTTTGAGACCAACATATTTACTTATTATGCTTTCTTTAACCAAAACCAAAGAGGCCACAGGCTGGATTATGATTTTGTTGAAAAACAACTAGTCCCTTATGGCTGCTCTTATTGGGTTGATTAAAATCTAACAAGCAGTTCAATCATGGATGCGCCTCACGCTGCACCCATTAACAAAAGGCGTTATGTGTGCGTCACCTACAAGCCAAAGAAGAAGGGGATTTTATGACTGAATATTCGGGTTCTTGTCTGTGTGGTGCTGCGAAATTTGAAGTGCAAGGAGAGTTCGATAGCTTTTACCTATGTCACTGCCAGCATTGCCAAAAGGATAGCGGTTCTACTCATGCGGCAAATTTATTTTCACAGTCAGCTAAACTAATCTGGTTGGCAGGTTCAGATTCTGTAGCTACCTTTAAGCTTGCAGGTACTCGCCACAAAAAAAGTTTTTGTAAGGTTTGCGGTTCTGCATTGCCAAGCACTCATGACGCAGGTCTTATAGTCATTCCCGCTGGGTGTTTGGACACGGAAGTCTCTATGTCGCCAACAGCTCACATCTTTACATCTAGCAAAGCTGTTTGGGATAATGAATTAGGCGCATTGCCAAAGTTCGACGGGCTACCAGAATGATAGTCCATCACATAACAAGTCAAAGCACTCGGACGTCGCAAAGCTGTCATCTTTTGTGCAAAAACACGCACAAAATCCGCCAACTTCACCACGCCGGTGTTTGAGGCGTTATGCTTAAAGAGAACTCCTCAGCCATATTCTCATCTTAGAATGGACAAATATGACTATAGTTGCTGGAAAAATAGAACCGCTAAAAAAATTAAAAGAGAATCTTCATAGTCATGGCATCTACAGGTTCAATTCAATTGGCGACATTAATGCCTTTTTGAAACAATATGAACTGGAAATGAAAGAAATACCCGTAACCGTAAAACACACTACTGATGAAGAAATTAAAAGATTAGAAATAGCGTCTAAGAATGCGATAGAGATACGGGATAAAAATATATTCAATAAATTATTTTATTATTTTAAGACGCGAAAGCTAATCAAGAACCACGCTTCATTTGTAAATAATTATGAAGCCATATTATCCAAGCGAACAATAGCTTCATATGGAGAGCTGGAATTCATAAAAGTAACCATAGAAGACCTATATTCAACAATCGCTGGCGCAATTGGTGAAAATGCAGTCGTTACCGAACTTCAAAAACTATCTGACGAATATTATTTGATTAATGATTTTTCACTAAACTTTAATCCGCCAATATTTAACAAACGCGAGAACGATAGAATATATAGTATTCAAATCGATCATTTATTAATCTGCCAAGCTGGTATCTTTGTTATAGAGACAAAAAACTGGAACGCGCAGTCAATCGAAAATCTTGACCTCAGATCGCCAGTAGAACAAATCAAGAGAACTAGTTTTGCGTTATTTGTGTTTTTAAACAGCGATAAAAACCAAGGATTGATACGGAATCATTGGGGTAGTAAGAAAATACCAATTAGGAGCATTATCGTAATGACCAATAAAGCTCCAAAAAGCGACTTTCAGCATGTAAAAGTGCTAACTCTTGATAAGCTAAACGGTTATATTAATTATTTTGACGAGATATTTGATGAAACTGAAGCAGAAAACGTATTCAATTATTTAAACGATGAAGTACAGAAATACACATAACAAACGCTTTATTTGCAAACGTAAAAAGCGCGCTTCTAACACAGAATAGTTGCTCCGTATAAGCGGGCCTTAGTTGTCAATTTAGACTCAACAAATATGCTGTAAGAATTAGCAACACAATCCGGTAGACACATGATCTTTGATATCTCAGAACTAGAAACCCAGGATAAATATCGCCTTCTCACCGGCGGCGTAACTCCCAGACCCATTGCCTGGATCAGTACACGCTCTAGTGATGGAGTTGATAACCTGGCGCCTTTTTCTTTTTTTAGTGTTGCCAGTTGTAACCCGCCTGTTCTGCTCTATACGCAGGTCACCCAAAGAAGCGGCTTCGATAAAGATACATTACAAAATCTGGTTGTTACCGGTGAATGTGTCGTCAATATCGTCAGCGCTGCCTTACTGGAAAAAATGAACCTTAGCAGTGCCAGCCTTGCCAGTGATGAAAGCGAATTTGATTTCGCCGAGCTCGAAAGTTGTGCCAGCTATCAGGTAAAACCTCACTCGGTTAAGGAAGCTCCCGTTCGTTACGAGTGCACTTTAAGGGAGGTCATGCGGATCAGTGAACTACCCTCGGGTGGCACCGTCATTTTATTGGATGTTAAGTATGTTTATGTACGTGATGATTTGTATGCAGACGGCATTATTAACCAACAGTTAATTGATACTGTTGGAAAAATGGGCGGCAATCATTATTGCTTCACATCTAAAACTGTAGAGCTGGAACGCCCCTAAGTCTTTTTATCCCCTGAGAAGTAAAAAGCTGCAAAATTTGCTACAGGGTTTGTCTCAGGTAACGTAATATATTTCGGACATCATGATGAAGCTTTAGTCTGATTAACAAAATAGGCCTAACAGCCAACCTGCAGATAGTTAGGTTATTGTTTATATAAGGATATTCCAATTGCGCTTAAATATTGTTTTATTTGACTCTGAAAATATACAACCTGATTTAATAGAAAAGCTTGCCCATGAGCATTTTAGGGCAGTAATCTTTCTTGGTGCAAAGCAAAAGCGTTTAGATCTTAATATCGTAAAGCCATTCCAAGCCCTCGGGAATAATGGCGAGATCATTCAAATCGCTGGAAATGGACCTAATGCGCTGGATTTTCATATTGCATTTTATATTGGAAAATACTCAAAGGAATATCCGGATCCCTATTTCCACATTATTTCAAAAGATAAAGGCTTCGATCCATTAATCCTGCATTTAAAAGATTTAAATATATTTTGTTCCAGGTGGGAGTCAGTTTCAGAAATACCATTTATCAGAATATCCGGAGCAAAACTGCATGAGCTTGCTGCGGAATATTACGAAAAAAAGATTTTAAAAACCAAATCACGTCCGGTAAAAGAAAAAACGCTATTCACATCGATTAATGCTCATTTTCATAACCTACTGCCTGAAGATTCCGTTAATAAGATTATTGAAGTATTTAAACAATCCGGGAAAATAACTATCAAAGACAATAAAATAATCTACAAAGATAAACCTAGAAAATAAAACCAAACTATGTAATGCATTTAATACTAACTTTAATCACTCGGACCCATTCCATGAAAACCCTAAAATTATTTCTTTTTATTAATCTGTTTTTATTTTCGGCCACTCAGACTCTCGCCGCCGATGACTCCCTGAGAACCATCACCGTACAGGGTGAAGCGGAAGTCGAGATAGCGCCTGATTATGTTGAGATGAGTTTTCGTCTGAATGAAAAGAACAGTTCGGCTGCCAGGGCAAAACAGCGCGTCGATGAACGCATTAATGCCGTTATCGCTGCGCTGGAAAATTTTTCCATCTCAAATGACGATATCGCCATGAGCGGTGTTGAAGTCACCGAGACCTTTGAGGTCGATCGCAACGGTAATCTGAGTTCTGATGGCTTTCAGGTCACTCGGGGCGTCACGATCCGCCTACGCAATATCAATGATTATGAAGCGCTTAGTGCGGCACTGGTGCAGGCCGGCGTAGGTGAGCTCAACCAGATTCAAAGCGGTGTCGATGATGAGGCGCAGTTAAAAATGGCGGCGCTGGAAGCCGCAGCACGCGATGCCCGCACCAGGGCGCTGGCGATAACCACCGGCCTGGGCGTTGAACTCGGCATGCCGGTCGAAGTGGGTGAAAACCAGCTCAGGCCCTTGCTGAATTTTCAGCAGGGCAATGCCAGTGGCCGCGCACTCGATCAGATTTTTATGAGTGCTGAACGCAGAGGCGCAGCTGAATTACCGCCCTTGTTTGTGCCCGGTAATATTAAAGTTTCTGCAACTGTCTGGGTGGTGTTTGAACTGCTCTCGGAATAAAGCCCTTAACTATTTTTCGTCAGCGGCGTTAATCACCAGCAATGCTGTGTTTTAATTGCACTGTGGTGACTGGATACCTTGTCGAGTAAGCAGATGTTTAAAGCAGTAAAAACCCCTCAGGATATTGAAACCCTGGTCAGCCTGGCACGGGAGATATGGACGGAACACTACACGCCCATCATCGGTGCCGCCCAGGTTGAGTACATGCTTGAGCATATGCACTCTGCCGGGGTTATCTCTCGGCAGATAGCTTCAGAAAATTATTATTACTACCTGCTGGAACCTGAGAATGAAGCGGCTGGTTACTTTGCTGTGCAGCTCAGGGATGGGGAACTGTTTCTCAGCAAACTTTATGTGCATTCCAGTCAGCGAGGCAAGGGGCTGGGTCGTCAGACCCTGGATTTTATTCAGCAGCTGGCGCGCGACTTTGAGCGTGAGACGATCACGCTTACGGTCAACAAATACAACAGTAATTCCATTGCCGCCTATTACAAATTCGGTTTTGTAAAAACCGGCGAGCTTTGTGTGGATATCGGCAACTCATTTGTTATGGATGATATAAGCATGGAATTAAGCGTCTGATGCTGGCTATCGCATGGATGACAGGGACCCTGGCTTCTTTTTGTTTAATGGCCATCAGCATCAGGGAATTAAGTGGTGAAATTCCGGTATTCCAGATGTTGTTTGTGCGTAGCTTTATCGGTTTGATCTTTGTGCTGGCTATCCTGCACCTGACCCGGCAGACCGAACTGAAAAAATCACAAAAAGTAAAACTGCATCTCTTCAGAAATATTTTTCAGTATGCCGGCCAATACGGCTGGTATTTGGGCATTGGCCTGCTGCCTCTCGCGGAAGTGTTTGCACTGGAGTTCACCATTCCTTTCTGGACGGTGATTATTGCTGCGATTTTTCTGAACGAAAAAATTACCAGCCGAAAAGTTATCTCTATTGTACTGGGGCTGGCGGGGGTGATTGTCATTGTTCAGCCCGGCATCGAGATTGTCGATGCAGCATCACTCATCGTGCTTGCGGCGGCGGTTTGTTTTGCCGTGGGGCACAGCGCCAATAAAAAACTTTCTGCTACCGACAAACCGGTAACCATCCTGTATTTTATGTGTCTGCTGCAGGCTCCCTTCGCCTTGCTGATGGCGTTATTTTCCTGGGTCTGGCCTGATAGCCTGCAGTGGCTGTGGCTTATCTCTATTTCATTAACGGCGCTTTCGGCGCATTACTGCCTGACCAAAGCCATGCAAACTGCCGAAGTCTCAATGGTGGTTACGCTTGATTTTTTAAGGCTGCCTCTGATTGCCATTGTCGGCGTGTTTCTGTACCAGGAACAATTTGAATTTGCCATTTTGCTCGGCGGTGCCCTGATGCTGCTGGGCAACCTGGTTAACCTGCAACGCAAAGAAAAATCAATACCTCAGGAGATAGAGGTATAATCGCATTTTCCGTCTCCTGTTCTGGCAGCGACGCTACTCAATTCAAAACACAAGCAAGAGCAAACCTTATGAGTGATTTCCCACCTTGCCCCAAGTGCCAGTCGACTTTTGTTTACCAGGACGGCTTGCAGCTGGTGTGCCCTGAATGTGCGCACGAATGGACGCCCGGTAGCGAAGCTGAAGTCGCTGAAACAGCATTAAGTGTTATTGATGCTAATGGCAATGTCCTTGTTGATGGCGATAGCATTACGGTTATAAAGGATTTAAAAGTTAAGGGCACATCTTCTGTGGTTAAGGTCGGCACCAAGGTGAAAAATATTCGCCTGGTGGAAGGCGATCACAATATCGATTGCAAAATCACCGGCATTGGTGCCATGAAACTTAAATCGGAGTTTGTTAAAAAATCCTGAGTACTGTTGTTGGCAAAGTTTGGTGTGTACCTGCCGCGGCATCTTCGCTGACCTCTTTCTTTTTGCAAGCTCAGCCGTCAGTTTGATCCTATAACATCATTGCGCATTCTCATGTTTGTCATCATCCACGGGCGGCTGCCTGAATACCTTTTTCCCGGTAAACATTGCGGAAACCAGGTTCCCTCCCTCTCTGATTTCAGTCAGGATTACTGCGGCAATATGTAATACAACGACAACAATCAGTACGAAGAAGCTGTATTCATGAGCCGTAATGAACGGGCTGCGGAAGGCCCGCATGCTTTGGTAGGCCTGGGCGTCGTACATTTGTGAAGCATAGGGCACAAGCGTCTCCGGCTGAACACCCGGCGCGGCGACCCACTGCGCAATCCAGGACCCAAAGGGCGGGTAAAACAAATCTGTGCCGGCAAGCACCAATCCGGTGATGCCCTGAATGGCAAGCAGGATAAACAGGACAAAAATACTCAAGCGCCCGAGCGGATTGTGGCCGAGATAGTGTTCGGGCTGGCCGGAGATAAACGCAATTACATAGTTGCGTACGGACTGCAGATATCCTTTTCCTCCGGGCAGGATGGCGTTCCATCGGGCATAGGGGTTGCCCAAAAAGGCCCAGATAAAACGCCAGAGCAGATTCAATACGAAGACATAACCTGTCAGGACATGCACGGTCTTTAACGAAACCTTCCCGGCATCGGACAGACCAAGGGCGTCTCCATTGAGAATCACCAGCCCCACGGCCATAAGAGTCAAAACACAGAGGACGTTAATCCAGTGGAACCATCGGGTACAGGCATCCCACACAGCATAGGATTTAAGTTCAGTCATAAGCGCTCTCCTGTTTGTATAATGCCATACACAACATTTTGCAGTTTGCTGTGAATCAAATGCCTTGTTATAGGTATTTACTCCGGAACATAAAATAGACAGCACCAACAAGGCAAAAGCCTGCCCACAGGTAATCAAGCTTCAAAGGTTCCTTAAGATACATGACCGAAAACGGCACGAACACGGTCAAGGTAATTACCTCCTGAATTATTTTCAATTGCCCGACTGACAATACCGTAAACCCGATTCTGTTGGCCGGCACCTGAAACAGATATTCAAATAACGCGATACCCCAACTGATTAGGGCAGCAATAATCCATGGCTTATTATTGAGCTCTTTGAGATGCGCATACCAGGCAAAGGTCATGAAAACATTACTACAAATTAATAATGAAATTGATATCAGAATTGGGGGCATGTATGTCCTGGTTACGACTAAGTTCTTTATCAAACTGCGCTGACACCAACTGTTGCGAGTTTCTTGTCAGGTAGTTGCATTTCGAAGCCCTATATCGTAAAACTTACCCATAAAAGTGTGTATCTTTTATTTATTAATTCCGGGGTCTCAAGGCGTAACGAATCGTAATAATGCCGCTCTCCTCAATCTATAACTATCTAAAATATTATCCCCCTAAAGCGCTGCAACCGTGTTCAGCACACCAGAAAGCATTTTGACCCGCCTGCCTGTCAGGGTTAACGTGACACTCACGGTAAAAATTATATGGCGCACAAACCCTGACGAGCAAACTCCATGATCCGGTTTTATATTTGTACAAATCAATATGCCGGGCAGGTGTCAGTATGAAACTGAAGTCGGAGTTTGATAAAAAATCCTGAAGCTTTTACTGTTAACAACTTAATAGTTTCTTACTCAATACGAGGCTCGTATGTCACGCAAACTGATTTCCAGCGGTTCTGAATTTGAAGAAAAAATTGGTTATTCAAGAGCTGTTGTTGAAGGCGATTTTGTTTTTGTCTCGGGAACCACCGGCTATGATTATTCAGACATGAGCATTTCTGACAATGTGGCGGAACAGGCCGAGCAATGTTTCAAAAATATTGAGGCAGCCCTGATAGAAGCGGGTAGCAAAATATCGGACATCGTGCGTATTCGCTATATCTTTCCCGACAAAAATGACTTCGAACCTTGCTGGCCTGTTTGTCAAAAGTATCTGGGTGCTGTGCGTCCTGCGGCAACCATGTTTGAAGCAGGCTTACTGGATGAGCATATGAAACTGGAAATTGAAGTCACTGCGAAAATCACTAAGAACAACTAACGAAATTTGGCAGTCCCTGACCGACCCAGGCGTGGCTTAATTCAGGTTAATCAACGCGCCATGCTGGAACTGCAGAATTTTCAATTCAATTAACACTTCCTCTATCAACGCTTCTATTAACTAACGCCTCAGTGTAAAAGCCTGTTTTGATCTTCCAATGGTCTTCTGTCGGCGTTAAAGTGATGGCAACAAAAACAAGAACTGCGAGGCCCTCCTGTGATGTTGATCAAAAACCATGCTTTGAAAGCTTACTATTCCCTGACTTTCTTTTTATTTCTAGGCCTGCTGTCTGGCACCAGTGCTTATAGCCAGCCGACGGCTATTCAGGCTGCCCCGGCCTTTAGTGCCGAGGAGCTGCAGGCACTGCCGCGCGAAGGCTGGCTTACCAATGGCGGTAATCTCTACAATCAGCGCTATTCACCACTCAGCCAGATTAACAAGCAAAACGTTGCTTCCCTGAAGGCCGTTTGGAGAACCCATTTAAACGGCTCCGGCCTGGACCCCATTTATTCCGGTGAAGGCCAGCCTATTGTTTATGATGGCGTACTTTACGTTGCCACTGGCGAAGATGATGTCTTTGCCTTAAGCCTGGCCTCTGGTGAAATTCTCTGGTCTTTTGAGGCCGGGCTCGACCCCTCAATCGATGTGATCTGCTGTGGCTGGAATAACCGCGGCGTCGCCCTTGGTGACGGCAAGGTTTTTGTCGGGCTGCTGGATAACCGACTGATGGCGCTGGACCAGAAAACCGGTGAGACAGTCTGGTCGGTGCAGACCGAACGCTGGCAAGATGGTTTCAGTATCACCAGCGCGCCGCTTTACTATAACGGCATGGTTATCACCGGCTATGCCGGAGCCGAGTTTGGCGTGCGCGGTCGGGTCAAAGCCTACGATGCCACCAGCGGCGATTTGATCTGGACCTTCTATACCATTCCCGGGCCGGGTGAATACGGGCATGAGACCTGGCCGCAGGACAATGAGGTCTGGACCAAAGGCGGCGCTACCGTCTGGAACACACCTGCCGTCGACCCCGACTTAAACCTTTTGTATTTTTCTACCGGCAACCCCGGCCCGGATTTTAATGGCAGTGTACGGGCCGGCGATAATTTCTTTTCAAATTCCGTTGTCGCGGTCGATGCCAGTAGCGGTGAATACCGCTGGCATTATCAACAGATTCATCATGACATCTGGGACTATGATGCCAGCAATCCGGTGGTTCTGTTTGATGTTGAAATTGACGGGGAACTGCGCAAAGGGCTGGCCCAGGTCAATAAAACCGGCTGGGTTTATATTCTGGATCGTGTTACCGGTGAGCCCCTGATTGGCATTGAGGAACGCCCGGTTCCGCAGGAACCCCGACAACTGACTTCCCCCACGCAGCCTTATCCGCTTGGGGATGCCGTGGTGCCACAACAGGTCGATATCGCCCTGGAAGGGGCCCCGCTGGTCAATCAGGGCAGGATTTTCACACCCTTTTTTGGGCCTGAAGGCGTGGTGATTGCCCCGGGAGGTTTCGGTGGCGCCAACTGGCCACCCAGTTCCTATGACCCGCAGAGGCAGACCCTGTTTGTCTGCGCGACGGACCGGCCGGGTTTTTATCGCGGCGGCCATCTTGATAACGAAATGGCCGATGACGGCGATTTATACACCGGCGGGCTGTTTGGTTTTGCCGAAATTGGTATTAACGGCATCATCGCCGCCATGGATATGACCACCAACACTATTAAATGGCGTTATCGCTGGCAGGATCAATGCTACAGCGGCACAACCGCCACTGCTGGCGGCCTGGTCTTTGTGGGCCGTAATGATGGCCGCCTCACGGCACTCGATGCCGATACCGGACTGCAGCTCTGGGAATTCCAGACCGATGCGGGTGTGAATACCAGCGTCAGCGTGTTTGAACATGAAGGGCAACAATATGTGGCCGCTTTTTCCGGCGGCAGCCTGTTTGCCAATTCGCGTCGCGGGGATAGCATCTGGCTGTTTTCCCTGGATGGCAATCTGGAATCCCTGCCTCCGGAAGCCATGCTTGAATCTGCTGCTGCAACACAAATTGATTTTACACCTGCTGGCGGCAACCCTGACCTGGCCAACGGCGAGCAATTATTTATTCGTAATTGTGTTGCCTGCCATGGTGATGACGGCAAGGGCGGACATGGCGGCGGAGCCGTGCTGGAAAACCTGGCGCTGTTTACCGATGTGCAGGAAAGAGTCGCTCAGGGCCGCAACCTGATGCCGCCTTTTGCCTTGTCTTTATCGGCCGAAGATATCCGGGATGTAGCGGCTTTTGTTTTTCAGGATCTGCAAAACCGTTAGCCTTATCCCTGATACAAAGTTTATGATTAGTGCCGAAAAGCATACCGGGTAGCAAATTAATGAACTGTAAATCCGCACTTGTATTGACCGGCGTCCTGGCTTTATCTGGCTGCTCCCCTGAATCAGAAGAAGGAGTCGACCTGAGTTCGCTGGATGCCTTTAATGCCATTATCAGTGATATTGCTGTGGATCAGTTTCCACTAGTAAACGGCGCCGAAATTTTCAGTGACGACCGGCGCTATTTTGTGGTGAAAGATAATATTCATGTAGCAGGTGTCACAAATACTGCCGGCACGCCCGCTTTACGAAATTTCATGCCGTCCCAAAACAGTGTCGTCGTGCAGCGTTTGTTGGATGCAGGCGCAGTACCTGTCGCCAAAACCAATATGCATGAACTGGCTTTTGGCATTACCAGTAACAATGCCGCCTTTGGCGCTGTCGGAAATTATTACGATGCCACGCGCTTCGCCGGGGGCAGCAGCGGCGGCACGGCAGTTGCCGTTGCCAGTGGACTGGTAAGCTGGGGCCTGTGTACAGATACCGGCGGCTCCTGTCGTATCCCCGCTGCCCTGAACGGCGTTGTCGGCTTTCGTCCCTCCATGGGTCGCTATCCTTCTGCTGAAGTGACCCCTTTGTCGCACACCCGCGACACCATCGGCTTGATTGCACAGGATGCTGCGCTGCTTGCACAAGTGGATGCTGTTGTTAGCGACACAAACTCCAGCACAATGTCCGCAGATGCAGTAAATCGAATCGGCGTTCCCCGCAATTATTTTTATGACAATCTGGAGCCGGGTGTTGCCGAATCGGTAAACGCCTACCTGCAGAAACTTCAGCTTACCGGAATAGAACTGGTGGATGTCGATGCCTCGGTTTTTGCCGAACGCGCCAACGCCATCAGCCTGACGATCGTCATGTATGAAGCTCCCAATGACCTCAGCAACTATTTGCAAACTTATTTTCCGCAATTGAGTCTGCAGGAACTGGCCAGCCAGATAGCCAGCCCTGATGTTGTCGGAGCATTGAATCAGGCTATCAGCCAGCCAATTCCGCGCGAGGTTTATGAAGAGGCTCTGCGTTTACGTGAAGAGCTGATCGTCGATATTTCTGCTTTCTTTACTGAGCAGTCCATTATGGGGCTGATCTACCCGACGATACCCGTCACCGCGAGATCCATAGACGAAGAATCAGATACACTGCTGCTGAACGGTGAGCGTGTGCCAACTTTTAATACGGTGGTGCGAAATACTGACTTCGCCAGCCTAAATGGATTGCCGGCTCTTACATTGCCGGCAGGGTTGGCTGCGAACAGCTTGCCGGTGGGAATTGAACTGGCCGGCCCGATTGGCAGTGACCGGTCTTTACTGAATATGGCAATAAGGCTTCAAGCCTTCTAGGATGTCAGAAAGTCTGTCAATTTTGCGATGCGATTTAGTTAATGGTATTTACAAAATACGCTTTCTGTTTTCTTTTTGGACGAGAGGGTTCGCTTCATTTTCAGCTTTTAATCTTCGCTCCCATTGTCTTCTGAAATGAATAAATGCTTCATCGGCTTCCAGAACACGTGGAACGAAATCCGGACTTTCTTCGAGTAATTTTTGTTGCTCTTCAATAAAAACCTTGTCTTCCATAAAACCTTCAAGCAGAGATTTTTCCAGTGACTCGGAAATAAAGGGCTTATCCAGATCAAAACCATGCAGATAGTCCCAGAAGAAATGTGTCGTGTTGCGCGTTTCCGGGGTCATAAACTGACAGTTCCGGTATTCCCGGCAAGAACTGCGATCATTTTTTTTAGCATCCCAACCTGCCGGTGCGAAAATGGTTTCCATCAAAAAAATTCCCGGAATATGCATGGATGTGATGTTGCAGCGATCGAGTTTGTTTTTCACTTCGTCATGAGGAATAACCTTGGCATGGAAGGGTGCCGCTACACTGCCTTTGTCCCAGCGCTCCATAGAAAAGCCGTCATCCAGCTTTTCTATATTTTCAGGAATCGTGTTGTAGGCATAATCTTCTGAGCCACCCAGAGTAGTGGTGTGGACAAACGCCACATGCGAGAAGTCACTCAGGTTATCGACGATCAGCAACCAGTTTGCATCATAATGCATATAGGCGCGCTTCTCGAAACCTCGCCATTTTTCCGGCTGACTCAAAGGCGCAAAATCATGGATATCATCTTCATTTGCCAGCTCGGGATCTCCCATCCAAAGCCACAACATGCCGCCCTTTGAACATAAGGGATAACTTCTTACTTTCATGGATGGCGCAATGTGAGTCTGCCCCGGTATTTCAATCACTTTACCGCTCGGGTCATAGAGCAGGCCATGGTACATGCAGCGAATGCACTTGCCTTCAACACGGCCAATCGACAAAGGTGCGGCACGGTGACAGCAGCGATCATCCAGGGCGACATATCTGTCATCATCGGTTTTATAAATAACCAGCGGGGTTTCACAAATGGTTCTGGCCATGCAGCCGTCGTTATCCGCCACTTCAGATTCCCAGGCGGCGGCGTACCAGGTATTTTCAATAAAAATTCGTTGCTGATTTATATCAGTCATGAAAACCTCCTATCGCTTTTGTTTCTTATTTCTCTATTATGATTATGCTCAGGTTCTATTTATCCCGACTAACGTACATGTAAACGGTATGCAATTATTCCACCGAGGATGACCGGCACTGAGAAGATATAAAAATTGGCGGACATATCGAAACCGGCCGCTATCAAAAACCCCGCCACACCAGGGCCAACTATCGCTCCGGTTCGCCCCAGTCCTATGGCCCAGCCGACCCCCGTACTGCGAATGGTAGAAGGATAGGCTTTTGCAGCAACTGCATAGAGTCCGGTAAAACCACCCTGGAATAATATGCCAATAATAAACACCAGAGACAGCAACAGCAGCTGCTGATTTGGTGAAGAGGCAAACAGGATAAGCATTGCCGCAGAACTCAGTAAAAAGGTGCATACAATATTGCTGAGTTTGGCTTTTGTGGAAATCGCACCCAGCAGCCAGATTCCAATTACCCCTCCCAGATTAAACAGAAAAAATGCGGATCGCCCTGTCTCAGCTGCAAAACCGGAATACTCCATTAAGGCCGGAATCCAGGTCATCAGAAAATACATTGCACTGAAGCAAAGCAGGAAGCTGGCCCACAGCGTGAGAGTCTGTTTCCACAGACCCTGACGAAACAGATCCTGGAAATTACTGACCGCGCCAACCGGCTTAAGATCTATCTGGTTATTAATACTCGGCGGCAGTTCTGCGATGGAATTTTTACCAAGTTTTTGCAGTGTGGAATTGATTTGCTGCAAGGCGCCTTTTGGTTGTCGGTCAATCAGAAATTGCAGCGATTCAGGGATAAAGGCCCAGGTCACCAGCCCCATGATCAGGGTCAGCGCACCACCAAACCAGAACATGCCATGCCAGCCAAAGGATGGCATGATGTAGCCGCCAATAACGGCCGTCATCATTGCTCCCAGGGGATAACCTGAAGTAACCAGTGCCACTGACAGGGATTTATATTTCTCGGGACTGTATTCAATGGCGAGCGCCGCCTGACTGGCCAGCATGGCGCCTGCGCCCAGACCACTAAAAATTCTCAGGAAGACGAATTCAGTAAATGATGTAGCATTTGCCGTCAGCATGATGGACACACTAACCATCAGTACGCTGATGATGATGACTCTGCGCCTGCCGATGATATCGGAGATAGGTGCCAGAAACATTGCCCCGCAGGCCATGCCGAACAAGGCGGCACTTGAAATCAGGCCCAGCCGGTCCGGACTTATTTCCAGTTCTGAACCAACTGCCGTGTTAACAATTGACATGGCCGTGATGTCAAAACCATCCAGCATGTTCAAAAACATGCATAAACAAATCACCAGAATCTGCTGACCCGATACTTTTCCCTTATCTATGATCTCTGCGACAAAATTTGCGTTTTGCTGTGATGAGCTTGTCATTCGTCGTTCCTTTTTTGCTTTTCTTTTGTTGTTTTTGCTTTTCTTTTGTTGTTTTTGCTTTGCTTTTTATGATCCTGAGCAAGCCCCTTCGCCAAACCGTAAAAGATAGTATCAACTAAAGTCTGGCTAGCCTAATCCTGGCAAGCCCCGGTAGTGCGTCAGTTCGAAAATGCTGGCCTTATAGAAGCCGCCGCTTCTGCCTTGTTCACCCTTCGATCTTTCCTTCCTGTTTTTCCGGCGCTGCGGAACTCGTCGCTGTGCTCCTCAGACAGTCCTCGCGCTTGATCGGAAAAAAACTCAGGAAAAAAGCATCTCAATGGGTTCACATGGCAGTAAGGGCGGCTTTTTTAACAATCTTGTAGTTTTCAAAGAGCTTAAACGCACAGCCTTGATGGCGAACTATCCAGTTGACGACCGTCTGACGACAGGAGGTCGTCAGCCGAGCCTGTACAGGGATGTACGCATTTTGGCGTGTCGTCACAA
>CAXBFG010000010.1:0-95204 GCA_963975155.1 uncultured Gammaproteobacteria bacterium
CACCGACCCCAGCATTATGAATGCTGTGCTCTAACCAGCTGAGCTACGTAGCCAAAACATATATAAGAAGGGTGCGCATTCTGGCGAAAGGGGTGATTTTTGTCAAGGTCAGACGTTAAACCTGAAATGCACCACATCACCATCCTGCACAATATATTCCTTGCCTTCCAGACGCCATTTCCCGGCATCCTTGGCGCCCAGTTCGCCTTTGTATTGCACGAAATCATCATAGGCAATCACTTCGGCACGGATAAAGCCTTTTTCAAAATCTGTATGAATGACCGCCGCAGCTTTTGGCGCCGTAGCGCCAATCTTGACGGTCCAGGCGCGCACTTCTTTTACGCCAGCGGTGAAATAGGTCTGTAAACCCAGCAGCTTGTAGCCGGCTCTGATCACCCTGTCGAGGCCCGGTTCTTCCATACCCAGATCGGTTAAAAACTCCAAAGTTTCTTCGTCTTCCAGTTCGGCAATTTCAGATTCGAGCTTGTTACAGACAGCGACAACTTCGGCGCCTTCTTCACTGGCTATTGAGGTGACCAGGTCCAGATGTGGGTTGTCGGTGAAACCGCTTTCATCAACATTGGCGATATAAAGCGTGGGCTTGATGGTTAGCAGATGCAGGTTGTATATATCACTCAGTTCTTCCTTGTTTAAGCCCAGGCTTCGAACCGGTTTAGTCTGGTTCAGGTGAGCCTGTACTTTTTCCAGCAGACTTTTCAGTCTGAGTAAGTCCTTGTCACCACTTTTGGCATTTTTGCTGGCTTTATCCAGTGTTTTTTCGACGGTTTCCAGGTCTGCCAGCGCCAGTTCAGTATTGATGGTATCAATATCATCTTTGGGATTAATGGTATTGGATACATGCACAACGTTGGCGTCCTCAAAACATCGCACGACATGGGCTATGGCATCGCATTCACGGATATTGGCCAGAAATTTATTACCCAGGCCTTCACCTTTGGAGGCCCCAGCCACCAGTCCGGCGATATCCACAAATTCCATAGTGGTCGGAATGGTTTTTTGTGGTTTGACTATTTCAGTCAAGGCATCCAGACGAGGGTCCGGGACAGATACAATGCCGGAATTGGGCTCGATAGTGCAGAAGGGAAAATTCTCTGCAGCTATACCGGCCTTGGTTAAGGCATTAAACAATGTTGATTTACCGACATTGGGTAAACCGACGATACCGCATTTAATTGCCATCTTTTAAATTCTCCTGATTCTGCGTATGCAGCTTAAGCATAGCCTGCTGATATTCACCCTCGACCAGCAAGGGAACAAGCTTGATCACCTTATCGATATCCGCCTGAATTTGTTCGGCATCTTGTTTGGAAGGCTCACTGAGGACATAGTCGCTGACTTTTCTGGCATCCCCGGGGTGGCCGATGCCAATCCGTAAGCGGTTAAAATCCTGGCTGCCGATAGCCTTTATAATGTCGCGAATACCATTGTGACCGCCATGACCCCCGCCTTTCTTTAAACGTGTGGTGCCTACCGGTAAGTCCAGTTCGTCATAGGCAACCAGAATTTCCAGAGGATCGATTTTGAAATACTGCAGGAAAGCTGCAACTGACTGACCACTATGGTTCATGAAGGTAGTAGGGAAGAGCAGGCGGACATCCTGATCTTTAATAGTGATTCGCTCGGTTAAACCGAAAAATTTGGTGTCGGCTTTAAGAGTGCCCTGATAATCATCACAAAGCGTTTCCAGAAACATGGCTCCGGCATTATGTCGGGTAAAGCGATATTGCTGGCCTGGATTTCCCAGGCCAACAATTAACTTGATTCCACTCATGTGATATCAGAAATGTGCTGACTTAATCGTCGGCTTTCTCGCCGTCGTCATCAGAATCGTCAGCTGAATCTGCAGCTTCACCGGCATCTGCTTCATCTTCAGTGCTTTCTTCAACTGCAGCTCTGGGCAGTACACAGGCAGCAACTGGCTGATCGTGTTCTTCACCGTGGCTGAGTTCTACACTGGTAACACCTTCCGGTAATGCCAGATCAGAAATATGAATGGATTCGCCGACATGCAGTTCAGCCATAAATACTTCGATGTATTCAGGCAGCTTGCCAGGTAGACAGGTAATCTCCAGATCATTCATCAGGTGATTAATAATGCCGCCTTCCAGTTTAACGCCAGGGCACTTGTCTTCATTAACAAAATGCAGCGGTACATTAACGGTAATTTCCTGGTCGGCACTGACCCGCAGAAAATCGGCATGCATGATTTTCGGCTTGGCGGGATGGCGTTGCAGATCCTTGATTACCACGCTTTGCTCTTTGCCTGCAACTTTCAGGGTAATGATGTGGGAAAAGAAGGCCTCGTTCAGAACCGCTCGTGCAATATCCTTATGCGGGATAGTGACACTTTCAGGTTCCTTACCGGCACCATAGATAATGGCAGGAATTTCACCAGCCAGGCGACGCAGGCGGCGGCTCGCACCTTTCCCCACGTCTGATCGAGGACTAGCCTCGAGTATAAAGTCTTGTTTGGACATAATATGTCTCCTTAAAGTTCTTCCTGATCCCTTGCGACCAGTTCGCAGGAAGGTTAATAAACCGAGAGATGCCGTCGATCAGTTGTGATCGAACATGGCACTAACGGATTCTTCATTGCTGACACGTCGGATTGACTCGCCAAGAAATTTGGCAAGAGATAGCTGACGTATCTTACTGCAATTCTTTGCTTCCTCTTTAAGAGGAATCGTGTCTGTAACAACCAGCGTATCGAGAGCAGAGTTGTTAATGTTGGCAATCGCGTTTCCGGAAAGTACCGGATGTGTACAGTAGGAAACGACTTTGGTGGCGCCCTGTTCTTTCAGGGCATCAGCGGCCTTACATAGGGTGCCGGCGGTATCGACCATATCATCGACGATCAGACAGGTGCGCTTGTCGACGTCGCCGATCAGATGCATTACCTGCGATTCATTCGCCTTGGGGCGACGTTTATCAATAATGGCCAGATCCACATCCAGTTGTTTGGCGAAGGCTCTGGCCCTGACCACACCACCAATATCCGGCGATACCACAACCAGATCCTTATATTTCTGATGAATGACATCTTCGACCAGAATAGGTGATCCGTAAACGTTATCAACAGGGATGCTGAAAAAACCCTGGATTTGTTCTGCATGTAAATCGACAGTCAGTAATCGGTTTACACCGGCGGCACTGATCATGTCGGCGACCACTTTTGCACTGATCGGGACACGTGCTGAACGTACCCGACGATCCTGACGGGCATATCCGAAATAAGGGACCACCGCGGTAATACGATCTGCAGAAGAACGATGCAGGGCATCAGCCATCAATAGTAATTCCATCAGATTATCATTGGTCGGGAAGCAGGTAGGTTGAATGATAAAAACATCCTGACCACGGACATTCTCATTCAGTTCAACATAGCTCTCACCATCGCTGAATTGTTGGACATCAGCTCGGCCTAAAGGCACGCCCAGCCATTTGGCAACATTCTGAGCGAGCTGCAGATTAGCGTTCCCACTAAACACCATCAAACTTTTTGGCATTTTTGACACCTGTCTTTGTTAACCAGAGTTTGTAAATCCAGCTTTTGTCTTAAAATCCAATTCTTGTCTTAAGTATGGCCAGCATCCGTTTAACGAAGCATAAACGATAAAATTGATATGGCTGGGGTGGGAGGATTCGAACCTCCGCATGCAAGGATCAAAACCTTGTGCCTTACCGCTTGGCTACACCCCATTTAATCTTTACTCGGTCTTGCTTGATTCATTTGCTACAGGGCCAGTAACGCCGGGGAAAGATTTATTCCTTTGGCAACAAAACCAGTTAGTTCCTGTGGCAATTCAGTGAGCACTTTTTGTGCTGCTGCTCTGGAGTCAAAGCTGGCAAAAATACTCGAACCGGTGCCAGTCATGCGTGCCGAAGCATATCCATTCAGCCACTGCAAAGCAGATCCAATTTCAGGATAAAGCGCTACGGCGACTGCTTCGCAGTCATTCCTGGTGCCCGAAAATGGAAAGGCGGGTATTGTGATGGTCGAGCTGTTCCTTGTCAATTGCTCATGGGAAAAAATTTGCCTGGTTGAGACCTGGCAAGGCGGTGAAATTACCAGATACCAACGCTCTGGCAATGACAGTGCCGTCAGCTTTTCGCCGACGCCTTCTGCCCAGCCGGAATGTCCGCGCACGAAGACCGGGACGTCTGCACCCAGACTCAGACCAAGCTCTGCCAGCTGGTCCTCAGTAAATCCACAGTTCCACAGTTTATTGAGCCCTAACAGGGTAGTGGCTGCATCAGAGCTGCCTCCGCCCAGTCCGGCGCCCATAGGCAAGATTTTGCTCAGATGGATTGCAGCACCATGGGGCACTTTAGCGCTTTGCTGTAATAAGGCTGCTGCCTTCACAATCAGGTTGTCTTCAGGGTTAAGCGTGCTGATCTGCGTACCTGGATCAAAACTGAGTTCAATTCCGGGTGTTTCGGAGAGGGTGAATTCCAGACGATCACCATAATCCAGTAGCTGAAAACAGGTCTGTAGCTCATGGTAACCGTCAGCACGGCGGCCGGTAATATGCAAAAACAGATTGAGTTTGGCTGGAGCTGGCAGGCTGAGCATGACTTAATTGCTCCCGGGACTGATTTGCCAGGACTGAATAATAAAGGTTAACTGATAGTCGGGGTGAGTCATACGAATGCGACCCGGCAGACTCAAACCGTTATTGTCACTGTAGCGATCATAGGTCAGGCGCCAGTTATTGCCGAGTGCATCGCTTTGACTGAGATTGGCCAGAAGCTGGTTTTCATCAAGTTCCAGATCGGCCGGACTGTCGGGTGCCGGAATTCCCCTTACCCAGTAATATAAAGCCTCGGCTGGAAATTCGTAGCCGAGATATTCGCGACTTAATTCGCCCAGACTGAGGGCTTCAACGGGCTCTTCATTGGCTCTTTGCAGACGGATCTTCTCTTCATTGCCACTGACCAGTGTCGCACCGAGCCCCAGTGCACCACTTAAATTAATTGCAAACTCCTTATCCACCTGTTGCCAGTTTATTGAAACGGTATCCGAATTATTGCCCTGACGTATATTAAGACGACCCTGCAAAGTCCATTCTTCCTCTGATATTACGAGAGCCTGGTGTGCCTGCCAATCGCGGTTACTGAGGATATTGCTGGTCGTACAGGAAGTCACCAGCAAGCAAACTATGAAAATAAAGGCCGTTCGAGCTGACCTGCAGAAAGGCATGACGTGGATTAACTGTCTGACTCGACGGAAAGACGCTGCATAGTGTTGAGAATAAATTCACTATCGGGTTGTGCTTCCAGAGCTGCCTGCCAGATTTCCCGGGCTGCATCACGTTGTCCCTGTACCCATAAGACTTCCCCTAAATGGGCGGCCACTTCATGATCAGGATAAAGTTCAAAGGCCAGTTCCAGATTAACGCGGGCTTCGTCATACCTGCCGAGTTTGTACTGTACCCAGCCCAGACTATCCAGAATGGCGGGGTCGTTAGGGGATAACTCTATGGCATGCTGTATAAGCTCGAAGGCTTCATTGAAGCGGTTGGTGCGGTCGGCAAGATAATAACCAAGGGTATTGAAAGGCGATGGATTGTTTGGTTCCAGGCGCATCATGCTGCGTAAATCCAGCTCCATCAGATCCAGATCGTTCAGCTCCTGAGCAACCAGAGAGCGTAGCTGGAGCAGCTGTATATCATTAGGATAATTACTTATGGCTCGACCCAGAAAGCCCAGGGCAAGTTCATATTGTTCGGCATCAAACAGCAGGCTGCCTTCCAGTGTAAGCAGGGTGCTGTTGATTTCCGGACGTCTGAAGCGCAGCTCACGAAAGTGTTCAGAGGCTTCCCGATAGCGATCCTGTTCAATCATCAGTTCCAGGTAGTTACGCAGAGCAATCAGGTAATTATTGCCGCCATTGACCTGAAGGTAATGATCTATGGCCAGATCAGGATTATTTTCTTCATCACTGATCAAAGCCATATAGTAGTGTGCATCATTCATGCGCTGACCATTTACCAGTAAACGCTGGAAATAGTTTTTGGCGGCACTTAACTGATTGGCTTCAATAGACAGCAGGGCGAGTGAGTACAACATGTCAAAATCCTGAGGATCCTGCGCTACGATAAGTTCGAACTGTACAATGGCATCCCGGAAATTCCCTTCCTGTACCAGTTTACGAGCATATGCAAAGCGTAACTGCTTGTTGTCGGCATGTTCATTCAGGCTGCTCTCGAGGCGACGTCTGGCCTGGCGAGTCTCACCCATGGCTTCCAGAATGCCAATTTCGGCGATCAGGATTTCCACCGAGTCATCCATCTCTTCCGCTAACTGGTGTAAAATTTCGTAGGCATTCTCCAGCTGATTATCTCCCCGATACAATTGTGCAAGAGCCAGACGCAGGCTTAGCTCCTGCGGATAAAGAGGCAGGAGCGCTTCAAAATCACTGATCAAGCTATCAATGGTGGGCTGGATTTCAATATTATTTTCGGCGCGGTTGCTGATTAAGCGAAAATCAACGTCATACTCAAGCGCCTGCATTTGGGCAAACAGGTCGAGTGCGTCGTTTAGCCGATTCACAGCAATCAGCTGATAGGCTTGTGTTCTTAAGGCTTCTTCCGAGTCCGGTTGCAGTGCCAGCCATAATCCGTTCAATTCCAATGAAGCCGATGTATCACGCAGGAATGTCGCAATTCTTGCCCCCCGGCGAATGATGCCAAGATCATTGGTCTCACGGGCAAGTGCCAGGTATTCACTTAAAGCAGCCTGATTGTAGCCGCGTTGTCCGGCCAGTTCTGCCATGATGACTCTGGTCAGAATGTCTTCCGGAAACTGACCATAGCTGATTGATTCACGCGGTGCCGGAAGATTTCCTGCCTCTACGGGTGAGGTGCCTGGGGACTCATTGTTATCCGAACCCGGCTCTGCTGACTCGGTACTTGCTGTAAAGTTACTGTTGGCGGCTTGCTCCGTAGCTTGTGTACCAGGGTCTGCCTGGGGGCTGGCACAGGCACCCAGGATTGAGGCAAAACCTGATAACAGCAGCAGTTTTAAGAGCGGGGAAAATTTCATAAGGATAAGTATAGCCAGACTTATTAGGCAGTGACTACAGTATTGAGTAAAATAGCCGCTTTTATTATTTCAGAGTTCCTGACACTATTCTTTCATGGCTACACTACTCCTGGGCATTAATCACAATACGGCGAGTATCGCGATCCGGGAAAAAGTTGCCTTTGCCCCTGAACTGATGCACGAAGCACTCCTGCAAGCATGTGAAAGTGCCGCATTGGGAGAGCTTGCCATTCTTTCTACCTGTAATCGTACCGAACTGTATTGCGTTCCCGATCATCTGTCCGAGAATGAAAGTCAAAGACTGGCTATTGAAAAAGATGTACTGGACTGGTTGGCACGATATCACCAGCTTGATCCGGGGGAATTGAAAGCCTGTATTTATGTTTACTGGGATGATGATGCTGTCCGGCACATTATGAAAGTCGCCAGTGGCCTGGATTCCATGGTGCTGGGTGAGCCGCAAATACTGGGGCAAATTAAATCTGCTTTTGCCGTCGCCAAGGAAGCGGGCAGTATAAATAGTAATCTGCACCGGGTTTTTGAAGATACTTTTGCGGTTGCCAAACAGGTCCGTACCGATACAGCAATCGGTGAAAATCCGGTTTCAGTCGCCTTTGCTGCTGTAACGCTGGCGCAGCATATTTTTTCTGATCTCACAAAGACTTCGGCCCTGATGATTGGTGCCGGTCGTACCATTGAGCTGGTCGTACAGCATTTAAAACAATCCGGTATAGCAGATATTGTCGTGGCCAACAGGACACTAACGCACGCACTGGAGCTGAAAGAAAAATATGGTGTTAAGGAAGTCTTGCTTTCAGATATTCCGGAGCAACTCATACATGCTGATATCGTGGTTTCCTCCACAGCCAGCCAATTACCGATTCTGGGTAAAGGCGCTGTTGAAAAGGCCTTAAAAATCCGCAAACACAGGCCTATTTTCATGGTTGATCTGGCGGTACCTCGAGATATCGAACCAGAGGTAGGTGATCTGGCGGACGTTTATCTCTACAGTGTTGATGATCTTAAAGAAGTCATTGATACCAATGTGAAAAGTCGGCAGAATGCTGCCGCCGAAGCCGAGCAGATTATTGAGCGAGGTCTGGCCAGTTTCCAGAAGAAGCAACGCAGCCTGGATATTATTGACAGTCTTAAAGCCTTCCGAGAGAAAGCCGAATCAATTCGTGATACCGAATTGTCAAAGGCTCTAAAATCCCTTGAAAAAGGTGAAGAAGCAGAAAAGGTATTGAGTGAGCTGGCACGCCTGCTTACCAATAAATTAATTCATGCCCCCAGTGTGCAAATGAAAAAAGCCAGTGCTGATGGTCGTGAAGAACTGGTTGGTCTTGCTCAGGTCTTGTTTGAGCTGGACGATAAATCCAATGCCGATAGTGATAGTTAATCCGGTCCGGTAATGTTAAAGATTATGCAAGATAGGTTAATGCCAGAAATGAATATAAGGCTGTAATGAAAGAATCGATACTACATAAGCTGGAAAATCTGCAAGATCGTTATGAAGAACTGGAAGGTCTGCTCAGTGATGCCGGAATAATTGCTGACCAGGATAAATTCCGTGCTTACTCCAAAGAATATTCAGAACTGGAACCGGTAGTCCAGAATTTCCGGTTGTTTACAAAAGTACAGGCTGATTTGAAAGAAGCCAGAGCCATGCAGAATGATAAGGACCCGGAATTGCGGCAGATGGGTGATGAAGAAGTAGCCCTGGCAGAAGAGAAAATTGAAACCCTGGAGATCGAATTACAAAAACTTCTGCTCCCTAAAGACCCTAAAGATAATTGTAATGTGTTTCTGGAAATACGTGCGGGTACCGGCGGTGATGAGGCGGCAATTTTTTCAGGTGATTTGTTTCGCATGTATTCCCGTTATGCTGAATCCCAGGGTTGGCAGGTAGAGATTGTTAGTGAACGACTGGGCGAACATGGAGGTTATAAGGAACTGATCGCACGTGTTACAGGGAAATATGTTTATGCCAACCTGAAATTTGAATCCGGCGCGCATCGTGTGCAACGTGTACCTGAGACAGAAACCCAGGGGCGTGTCCATACTTCTGCATGCACAGTCGCCGTGATGCCGGAAGTAGAAGAGCTGGAAACCATTGAAATCAATAAAAATGATTTACGCGTTGATACTTTTCGGGCCAGTGGTGCTGGCGGACAGCACGTTAATAAAACCGATTCTGCCATTCGCCTGACACATCTACCCAGCGGTATCGTGGTGGAATGCCAGGATGAACGTTCCCAGCATAAGAACAAGGCCAAGGCGATGGCACTATTACAGGCAAAATTACAGGCAAGCGCCGAGGCGGAACAGCAACAGGAACAGTCTGATGCAAGACGTATCCTGGTGGGTAGTGGCGATCGTTCCGAAAAGATTCGCACCTATAATTATCCCGATGGCCGTATTACGGATCATCGGATCAAGCTGACACTCTATAAACTGAATGATGTAATGTCCGGTGATTTAGGCGATGTCATTCAACCACTCATCAATGAATATCAGGCCGATCAACTGGCCGAACTGGCTTCTTAAGGCACTGTAACGTGCAGATCCGGCAAGTTCTACAGCAGGCCAGCAGTCGATTATTACACAGTGATACACCGACTCTGGATGCTGAAATACTGTTGGCGCAGGTGCTGAACAAAAGCCGGGAGTTTCTGCTTACCTGGCCTGAGTCAAAACTGGATCAAGCTCAATTACAGGCTTTTGAGCAATTACTGGAGCAAAGGGCCAGTGGGCAACCCATTGCCTATTTGACTGGCAAGCAATCATTCTGGGATTTTGAATTAAAGGTTAATGCGGACGTTTTGATACCAAGGCCGGAAACCGAGTTACTGGTGGAACTGGCTCTTGAATTGCTGCCCGAAAATCCCATCGAGCTTGCTGATTTAGGTACTGGTTCAGGAGCCATCGCGCTGGCATTGGCCAAAGAACGACCGCAGTGGCAAATTACCGCTACAGATTACAGTGCAGATGCATTAAATGTTGCCAGAAGCAACGCTCTGGATTTGCATCTGAGCAACCTGACATTTATACAAGGTGATTGGTGCAAGGCAATTTCTGGTCGGCAGCTGGATGCCATCGTTTCCAATCCGCCCTATGTCGATAAAAATGATAGTCATATCAGTCAGGGTGATCTTCGCTTTGAACCGCTTGTCGCACTGGCTGCTGATGATCAGGGAATGGCTGATTTGAAAGTCATTGCCAGACAGGCCAGAGACTTGCTAAAACCCGGCGCATTAATCCTGCTCGAACATGGTTATCAACAGGGGCCGGCTGTCAGACAGGTTCTCGAACAATCAGGTTACAATGATATACAAACCCACAAAGACCTGGCCGGTCTTGACCGAATAAGTCAGGCCCGGAAATAAATGCGAATATGGCTCACCAGAATCTTAGTGTTACTGACTTTTTCGGTTTTTGTTCAGGTCGCCGAAAGTGCTGAGTCAGACCAGGCAGAGGATTTTTTAAGTGTCAAAGCGCGCGCGGAACAGGGTGAAGCGGATGCGCAATATGAACTTGCCTTACTCTATGATCATGGCACTGATGTTGAACAGAATTATGCAGAAGCGGCGCGCTGGTATGCTCAGGCAGCACAGCAGGGACTGATTGTTGCGCAGTATAATCTGGCTCAAATGCTGCGTCTGGGTGTTGGTCTTGAGCAGGACATGCAGCAAGCCCTGTACTGGTTTATGCAAGCTGCCGAAGCCGGTAATGATGCGCAGGCCCAATTTATGCTGGGCGAACTTTATCGCTATGGGGAGGGGGTTGTCGCAAATCAGTACGAGGCCTTTCGCTGGTACATACTGGCGGCCGAGCAAAGCATGGCTGAAGCAGAATATTTAACGGGCATCATGATAGCTGAAGGAAGTGGCGCACCGGAAAATGACGCCATGGCATTACGCTGGTTGCGCAAAGCCGCAAAGCAGGCTTATGGTGATGCCTTTTTCGGGCTGGGAGAAATGTACCAACGCGGTGAAGGTATAGCAATGAATTTGCAGCAGGCTTATGTCTGGTATACAGCTGCTGCTGAACTGGACGTGTTCAGGGCAGCAGAAAGCAGGGATTTACTGGCAGCTAATCTGCCGGCTGCTCAGTTGCTGGCCGCACAAACTCAGGCAGAGCGCTGTATCGCCTCTGCATATCAGAATTGTGAATAACAACATATGAAAGACCAGCAATTATTACGTTATAGCCGACAGATAATGCTGCCTGATCTGGATATTGAGGGGCAGGAAAAACTTTTGGCTGCGAAGGTGCTGATTGTTGGCGCAGGAGGGCTGGGTTGCCCGGCTGCGATGTATCTTGCCAGCGCTGGTGTCGGCCATATAACAATTGCGGATGATGATGAGGTTGATCTTAGTAATCTGCAACGCCAGATCGGGCATAGGACCAGTTCTATCGGACTGAGTAAAGTGGCCTCTCTGAAAGCAACACTAAGTGAATTAAACCCCGAAATAACTGTTACGGCACTTGCTGAACGCCTGCAGGGGGAGATCCTGTCTCTGGAAATCGCTAAAACCGATCTTGTTCTGGATTGCTGTGACAACTTTGCAACGCGTATTGATATCAATAAATCCTGTAAACAAAACAAGGTTCCGCTGGTTTCAGGAGCAGCTATTCGGATGGAAGCACAGCTTAGCGTTTTTGATCATCGTCACAGCGATAGCCCCTGTTATCAATGTCTCTATGATGAGGATAGTGAAATATCACTCTCCTGTTCTGAAAGCGGTGTTATTGCACCTTTGGTAGGTATTATTGGTGCGATGCAGGCCCTGGAGGCCATAAAGCTGATTGGTGGCTTCGGTCAATCCGTGTGTGGTCGCTTACTGATTCTGGATGCAGCCAACATGCAGTGGCGGGAAATGAAGCTGGAACAAAATCAACAATGCCCCTTGTGCCAGTCAACTTAGGCAGGCACCCTGTAATTCGTGTTTGCGTGTTTTTAGGCACTTTCTCCAGATCTTTATCCATTTATTCAGAAAAATATTAAACCTGCCACTGGATGTTATATACTTCCGATGCTTAAAAAATACAAAAATTAATTCAAAATTAAATCAATAGAAGGAAGGTATTAAATGTTTACGCATATTTGTGTTGGAGCTAATGATCTGGATGCATCGCAAAAATTTTATGATGCCGTGCTTACGCCTCTGGGGATTAAAAGTGCAGGTAAATATTCTGAAACGGCATGTATGTATAATACTGATGCCGGTGCTTTTTTGGTTTTGAAACCTGCCAATGGAGGGGAAGCGTGTCATGCCAATGGCGGCACTATTGGCTTTCAGGCTCCTGATGCAGCTGCTGTTGATGCTTTTCATGCAGCCGGCCTTGCCAACGGAGGCACTGATGAAGGAGCTCCCGGTAAACGTCCACAAGCTCCAGGCAATGCTTATGGGGCTTATTTGCGTGATCCGGTTGGTAATAAAATCAGTGCTTATTGCCAATTGCCTGAAGGCGAATAATTAAATTTACGATGATTAAAAAGGAAGCCGCGAATAGCCGCTTCCTTTTTTTACAGCATCCATTTCGTAGTTTCAAAAAAATTCAAACAGCAAGCTAAGCATGGTTTTGATCGTCTAAGCTTGAACTTTTTCCGATTATCTTCAGTCATGATGACAAGCGTGGCTGCTTCTATACCCCAACAAATTTCATACTGAAGCAGGCCCAGAACTCTAATTTATGCCGTAAATGATACAGCTATGCTATGATGCTGCCCCAGATAGGTAATTGAATATAATAAACAAATTGGAAAAATGCGTGAGTAATGAACAAGAAGGTGTAATAAATCAGGAGAATGTGCAGGAAGATGCCCCGCAGTTAAATAAAGAAAGTTCCAAGTCCATACCTTCTACTGACAACAAACCTAAGCTGCGTTTTACGGATCTTGAGCTACCTGATTCCTTATTAAAGGCCTTTGCTGATCTCGAGTTTGAGTTTTGTACGCCGATTCAGGAACAAAGCCTTAAAGTGACTATGCAGGGCCATGATGTTACCGGCAAGGCACAAACCGGCACAGGCAAAACAGCTGCATTTCTAACGGCTATTATCAATGATCAATTAAAAAATCCGATTGCAGAGGAGCGCTTTGTTGCCGAACCGCGGGCATTGATAATTGCCCCTACCAGGGAGCTGGTTATGCAAATTGCTAAAGATGCACTGGCGCTGACCAAATACACTGATTTAAAAATTCTGACTCTGGTGGGTGGCATTGATTACCAGAAACAACAGGATAAGCTGGAACAAACTGTTGTTGATATTGTTGTCGCTACACCGGGTCGTCTGATCGATTTTGTTGGCAGTAAAAAAATTGATTTAAGTTATGTGGAAACGCTGGTTATTGATGAGGCAGATCGCATGCTGGACATGGGATTTATTCCTCAGGTGCGTCAGATAATTGCGGCATGTCCAAAAAAGGAATATCGCCAGACCATGCTTTATAGCGCGACTTTTACCGATGCGATATTAACGCTTGCGGATCGCTGGGCAATGAATCCCGTGCTCATAGAAGTTGAATCAGATACTGTGACTACCGAGATGATTGATCAGAAGGTTTATCTGGTCACCACTGAAGAAAAATATAAATTATTGTATAACCTGATTCAGCGCGATGGCAGTGAAAGAATCATAGTTTTTACCAATCGCCGTGATCAGGCCCGCAGGCTCGCCGACAGTCTGCACAGAAACGGTATTGAAACAGGACTGCTAACCGGGGAAATTGCACAACAGAAACGGGTGAGAACTCTGGAAGATTTCCGTACAGCCAACATCCAGGTGCTTGTCGCAACTGATGTTGCGGGCAGGGGACTACACATAGATGATATCAGTCATGTTGTGAATTTCACTTTGCCGATTGAAGCCGATGACTATGTACATAGAATCGGGAGAACCGGACGGGCCGGAGCAGAAGGAATCTCTATTTCGTTTGCCTGCGAGGACGATTCGTTTCTACTGCCAGATATTGAAGAAAAGATTGGTAAAAAACTGGATTGCGAATATCCGGAAGAATCCTTACTTATGGATCCTCCGGCTTTTACACGGCCTTCAAAATTTAAAGCCGACAAATCCCAGGATAAAAAGAAAGGTAAATTCCAAAAACGTCGCTAAACTTTTGCGCCGTGTTTTTTTAATATGTCAGCATATTCAGCGGAGTTCTTATGTTCGGAAACTATTTTTAAAATAGTTTCTCCGCGATAGTTGGTTTCATTTATATTATGTGAATCTTCAACAAAGAAAGTGATAAAGCGAGCAAAGGCCTCAGGCACCATACCCCGATAGGCTTTACTCAGCATATGAAAATCAGGAGCTTCGTCAGCGGTACTGTCCAGTGTCAGAAAGGTCTTGATGCGTTCGTCACTCCACCATTCATCACGCACAGCTGGCTGGGTTCTGTCGGCACCTGTTTTTTTCTCAGTTTTCATTTAATTATTCCTGCTTATGTACTACTTGGATAATTTATCTTTAAGTATCTGGTTTACCTGATCAGGGTTCGCCTTACCTTTGGATTCTTTCATGATCTGACCAACAAAAAAGCCGAACACTTTTTCTTTACCGGAACGATATTGCTCAACCTGATCGGGATTATTTGCAATCACTGCATCCACCATGCCCTCAATGGCGCCACTGTCTGTGACCTGTCGCAGTCCTCTGGCCTCGATGATGCTTTCCGCATCGCCTTCACCGGCCAGCATGGCCTCAAATACATTCTTGGCAATTTTTGATGAGATGGTCTGATCAGTAATTTTGTTTATCAGGCCGCCCAGTTGATCCGCTGAAATCGGACTTTCACTAATCGTTTTTTCTTCTTTGTTCAGATAGGCCTGTAAATCACCGTTAACCCAGTTAGCGGATAATTTGGCATCATCGCAGACGCTTACAACGGCTTCGAAATAATTGGCTGTTGCGAGATCACTGGCCAGTACCAGGGCATCGTATTCACTGAGCTTATATGCATCCATAAAGCGCTGGGCCTTGATCTCAGGTAATTCCGGCAAGGTGCTGCGAATTTCCTCGATAAAGTCCTGATTAATAATAATGGGTAACAAATCCGGTTCCGGGAAATAACGATAATCATTGGCTACTTCTTTACTGCGCATGGAACGTGTTTCGTTGCGTTCAGAATCATAGAGACGGGTTTCCTGCACAATGCGTCCGCCATCTTCCAGAATGTCTATCTGTCTTGCTACCTCAATATTGATGGCTTTTTCAACGAACTTAAATGAATTAATATTTTTTATTTCGGTACGGGTGCCGAATTCGCTTTCACCCTTGGGCCGTATCGAAACGTTGGCATCACAGCGCATATTACCTTTTGACATGTCGCCATCTGAAATACCCAGATACAGAATCAGGTTGTGTAATTTTTTCAAATAAGCCACTGCTTCTTCCGCCTGATGCATCTCAGGTTCAGAAACAATTTCCAGTAGCGGAGTTCCGGCACGGTTCAGATCGATGCCCGTTTCAGCGTGGTAGTCCTCGTGCAGGGATTTGCCGGCATCTTCTTCCAGATGTGCACGGGTAACCCCGATAAGCCTGCTAGTGCCATCATCGAGGGTAATGGATAATGAACCTTTACCAACAATCGGGTAATCAAGCTGACTGGTCTGATAGCCCTTTGGCAGGTCAGGGTAAAAATAATTCTTACGATCGAAAACAGATTTCATGCCGATTTCAGCATCAATCGCCAGGCCGAATTTTACGGCCATTTTTAAAGCCTCTTTATTAAGCACAGGTAGAGTTCCGGGCATGGCCAGATCATAAATATTTGCCTGTGTATTTGGTTCGGCGCCAAATTGTGTGCTTGAGCCGGAAAAAAGTTTTGATTCCGTCGCCAGTTGCACATGTACTTCAAGGCCTATTACTGTTTCCCATTCCATTTAGATACTCTTTTGTAAATTTTCCCGATGATGAAATAGATGGTTCGGAGAACGCATACCCACATCCCTGTGGGCTCGGCCTCGCCATCCATGGCTCGGACGTCTCCTTATCCATCTATATTCACCATCGTGGTACATTATTTAGATTCCTGGTGTCTTGGTATGCCAGTCCGTTGCTTGCTGAAACCGGTGGGCAATATTTAATAGCTGAGCCTCTGAAAAATTTCTACCCACAATTTGCAAGCCAACTGGCAGATTGTTAACCAGACCTGCGGGTATAGAAATACCAGGTAAGCCAGCCAGGTTTACGGCAATGGTATAAATATCTTCCAGATACATAGTGACCGGATCATCGGTTTGCGCGCCAATTTTAAATGCCGTATGCGGAGAAGTGGGGCCCATGATCACGTCTACTTCTTCGAAAGCTCTGTCAAAGTCATCTTTTATTAAGCGGCGAATTTTTTGTGCCTTAATGTAGTAGGCATCATAATAGCCGGCAGACAATGCATACGTGCCGACCATAATGCGGCGCTTTACTTCAGCACCAAAACCTTCACTGCGAGTTCGTTTATAGAGGTCTTCAAGATCTACAGGATTATCGCAGCGGTAACCATAACGAACGCCATCATAACGGGAAAGATTAGCTGAAGCTTCAGCTGGTGCAATTACATAATAGGCGGATACAGATAAGTGACTGTTAGGCAGACTGATTTCTTTAAGTGTGGCACCCATTTTTTCATATTCTTTTAAAGCATCGCGGATACTTTGTTCCACTTCGGGATTAAGCCCCTCAGCAAAATGTTGTACGGGTATACCAATTGTTAATCCATCCAGGGGCTTTGCAAGACTGGCAGTGTAATCCTCAGTAGCAATATCTACAGAGGTGGAATCTTTTGGATCATGGCCTGCCATAACATTCAGCATCAAGGCGGCATCTTCGGCGGAGCGTGATAATGTTCCTGCCTGATCGAGGCTGGAAGCAAAGGCAATCATGCCCCAGCGCGACACTCTGCCATAGGTTGGTTTTAAACCGGTAAGTCCACAAAATGCGGCTGGCTGACGAATAGAGCCGCCAGTATCCGTCGCTGTTGCGCCAGGGCATAAATGTGCTGCAACTGCTGCTGCCGATCCGCCGGAAGAACCCCCCGGAACCAGTTCGAGATTCCAGGGGTTATGCACCGCACCGTAATAACTGGTTTCATTCGATGAGCCCATTGCAAATTCATCCATGTTGGTTTTACCCAGGGTCACAACCCCGGCATGAATAAAATTTTCGACCACGGTTGCATTATAAGGAGCAATGAAATTATCCAGCATACGCGAACCGCAGCTCGTTTTTATACCGGAAGTACAAAAAATATCTTTATGTGCCAGGGGTACTCCGGTCAGCGGACCAGCATTACCGGAAGCTCGAGCTTTATCTGCAGCTCTGGCTTGTGTTAATGACAATTCTTCACAAATGCTTATAAAACTGTTTAATTTTTTATCATGTTCTTTAATGCGTGACTGATAAGCAATGGTCAATTCTTCACTGGAGAATTCGCCGGCGGCTAAAGAGCGTGATAAATCAGCAATACCTAATTCAAACATTTTGTGTTTTTTCCTGGAGCGATTTGTGCATTAAGTTTCATTCAATGACTTTAGGAACCAGAAATAAACCCTGGTCACATTTAGGTGCCAGTTTTTGCAATTCATCGCGCTGGTCATGTTCGGTTACTTTGTCTTCACGCAAAGGCTGGGATGTTTCTATGGCATGTGAAAGTGGTTCCAGCTTGTCAGTATCGGCTGCCTGCATTTGGTCTATAAGAGCAAGAATATTGGTAAAGCTTGCAGCTGCCTCATCTTTTTCTGTATCACTTAATTGCAAACGAGCCAGATGGGCAATATAAGCGATATCTGTTGCTGAAATAGACATTTTACTTCTCCGTTTAGCTGAATATGACTAAAAAGGGCTTATATAGTGAAATAGTTCTGACAATACAGATTTGATTCTTGCTCTAAGTTGTTGTCATTGCTAGAGTTGCACACTTGGTAACATTCTCATGCTGTAATGACGTAGCATGAGAACTGATCCTTCCCTTGTATGTCATTGTGTGCAGATTGTATGCAGCCCGGTCGTTAGTGTGGGGCGATTATACTGGAAGATTGCTGAATTTTGCGTATTCAAGACAGGAAAATTTATATTTAGTTCTATATTGCTGAAAAAGGTAAGAATAAATTTATGTTAAAGAAATTAAGGGGCATGTTCTCCAATGATTTGTCGATAGATCTGGGAACGGCCAATACTCTTATTTATGTCCGCGACAAGGGCATTGTACTCAATGAACCTTCAGTTGTTTCCATTCGAATTCATAATGGCCAAAAAACTGTGACTGCAGTAGGTACGGATGCAAAACGCATGTTGGGCAGAACCCCGGGTAACATATCAGCAATCAGACCTTTAAAAGACGGGGTTATTGCCGATTTTCAGATCACTGAAAAAATGCTGCAGCATTTTATTCACAAGGTTCATGAGAACAGTTTTATTCGACCTAGCCCCAGAGTACTGGTCTGTGTGCCATGTAAATCGACACAGGTTGAACGCCGGGCGATTCGTGAATCAGTCATGAGTGCCGGTGCCCGTGAGGTAAGATTGATTGAAGAGCCAATGGCAGCGGCTATAGGTGCTGGTTTGCCGGTTGATCAAGCCAGTGGTTCCATGGTGGTGGATATTGGCGGCGGTACAACTGAAATTGCGATAATTTCTCTGAATGGTGTGGTTTATTCTGAATCCGTGAGAGTTGGCGGTGACCGTTTTGATGAAGCAATCACGACTCATGTGCGACGAAATTACGGCAGTTTAATTGGTGATGCTACGGCAGAACGAATCAAAAAAGAGATTGGTTGTGCATTCCCGAGTACAGATATTCGCGAAATTGATGTGCGCGGGCGCAATCTGGCTGAAGGAGTACCAAGAAGTTTCACCTTGAACAGTGACGAGATACTGGAAGCCTTGCAGGAGCCTTTGTCAGCAATTGTTCAGGCAGTTAAAAGTGCGCTGGAGCAATCTCCACCAGAACTGGCTTCAGATATTGCTGAAAGTGGCCTGGTATTGACCGGTGGTGGTGCCTTATTGCGTGATTTGGATAAATTATTGAGTGAAGAAACCGGCTTGCCGGTTATCGTGGCAGATGATCCCCTCACCTGTGTCGCCAGAGGCGGTGGCCGTGCTATGGAACTGATGGATGCTTACGATATAGATCTTCTGACTTTAGATTAAAATAATAAATACAAAAAAATACAAAAAAATACAAAATAGAAGGATTTAATTGTTCAATATTCTGAACAGGTAGGTGACTATTAGTAAGTCTCTATTTATTCAAAGTTCTGCTCTGGGATATCGCTTACTCGCGCTGGTGCTGGCTTCCCTTATCCTGATGTTTGCAGATAGCCGTTTTGGCTATTTGTCGCAGGCCCGTTTCTACGCTTCTTACGCGGTTACACCTATTCACTGGTTATCTGAGCAACCACAGGTCTTGAGTAATCGGGTTGGACAGATTTTTAAAAGTCGAAATGATTTACTGGCAGAAAATATTTCCTTACAGGAAGAATTGTTGATACAACAGCAGCAGATGCAGAAAATTGATCATTTGGTCGCAGAAAATCAGCGCTTAAGTGAATTACTGAATGCTTCTGCATTTGTTGATGACATAGTGGTAAGGGCACAACTTGTAAGTGAATCACCTGACCCGTTTAGAAAACAGGTGCTGATCAATAAGGGAAGCATACATGGGGTATACGAGGGGCAACCTGTACTGGACGCTGATGGTTTGTTCGGGCAGGTCGTTTCAGTTGAGCCTTATTACAGCTGGGTACAATTAATCACCGACCCGCAACATTCAACGCCAGTACAGGTAAACCGTAACGGAATTCGGGCAGTTGTGTCAGGAACTCCCGGCAGTTTGCACGAAATGGTGATGAATAACATGACGGGGAATGCTGATATAGTAGTGGGAGATTTATTAGTCACTTCGGGTCTTGGGCAACTGTTCCCAGCCGGTTATAAAGTTGGTGTGATAACCAGCATAATCAGAGATCCTGGACAGCCTTTCGCCAGAGTTACGGTTGCACCCACGGCACAACTCGACCGAAGCAGAAACCTGCTTCTGGTATTTTAAGATGGCGGGTTCAGCTATTCTAAGAGGCTCACATGGAATTTGGGTGGTAGTTGTCAGTTTTCTGATAGCGGCATTCTTACTGGTCATGCCCTTGCCGGAATGGTTGGAATATTATCGGCCTGAATGGATGGCTCTTGCAGTCATTTACTGGGTGATGGCCTTACCAAACAGAATTGGATTGTTAAGTGCCTGGGTTCTGGGTTTTTTTGTTGATGTCCTGGAAGACTCTCTACTTGGCTTGAATGGTCTGGTGCTGGCACTGGTTGCCTATATGACTTTGAGTCTTTACCAACGCTTGCGTATGTTTACCATGCTGCAGCAGGCCAGTACGGTTTTCATGTTGATTGGTTTGCATCAACTGGTTTCATTTTGGGTGCTGACAGTCAGTAATCAAACTACATCACCAAATTTAATGTTTCTGGTTTCTGCCTTGAGCAGTGCAATAGTCTGGCCTTTGGTTTTTTATATTTTGCGTTATTTACGTCGCTCATTTCGGGTGGTTTAGCTGCAGCAAGTCGGAATAAAATATACTTCATGATAAATGACATTTAATTCCATGCGATTCAGACATTTCTTTTTCATTATTTTTAGTGCAGCGGTACTTTCAGCCTGCTCCACCCTTTATGAATCAGATGACTGGCCGCAAACGCTGCCATCGAAAAATTACTTTACCGAATATTACCAGCGAAATGTGGATAACCATCCTTATCAGACAGTGGAAGATTATTTGGCCTGGGTGAGGATATTTTATCAGGGTAATGTCTTATCTATAGGCTGGGAGGAGTTGTCTGAAGGCGTGTTAGTGGAACTACCAGACGCCAAAAAAACCGAATATGAAAAGCGTATGTTTACGCTGGGTCAGCGTATTGGTGCTGAATGGGCCCTGGATAACAGCGTGCGCCTGATTGATACTCGCAGTGCCAGTGTCTGGAGTGATGCTCTGCTGGAAGCAATTTACCTGAAGGAGCTGGAAGCGTTCATTTTTAAAATGGAGAATGATGTCGATAGTATATTGACAGGTCGCTTGAATAAAAACGAAATTGCATTCACCCGTTATTACGATGAAGAAGAGATAGAGTTTTTTTAGAACTGCGTGCCGTATTAGTTGGTGTTGAATTCAATATTCAGGATATCAACAATCTGACCATATTCCCCGGCTAGAAAGGCAGCCATCAAGGGTACTTGTAATTGCTGGATACTACCCGAAAAATCCGGATGCATGGATAAATTAAAGGTCTTATTTCCTTCCATAAAGCTGCTCAGCTCTGCACTTAAATCTATCGCTGTCGCTTGTAAATTAGCCGGCACAAACAGAAACAGTGACTGAGTCATGGTCATAAATTCCTGACGCACCATATCCACACTTCTGCCTTGCTGCCTTGCCTGGGTTATCAGGATATTTTCCAGCAAACCAAAATCTGAAAGGCGAAAACTGAGTTCGGGAATCTCGGCATTCATGATTGACGCCATTAAAGCTGTTTGTGCAGTTGCAGGGTCGTTTATCTGGCTTAGAGTTTCATAAGGAATATGACGGGTGGTCGAATCCATAGAGAAATCAAAAGAGTCTGGTAAACCAAAACTGAAGACACTGTTAAAATTATTATTCTCATCGGGATTATATTGGTGGCGATAATTCATGGTAACCGGTATGTTCTGGGTGCCATCAAGGGAGCCAAGAAAACTATCAAAGCCTGCTGGCATGGCACTGGTGCCCATGTCGGGTATGCCCGCCGGGAAGCTGAAACCACTGGCAGAAATGGCAATGGAATTTGGAAAAGCATTGAGAAAATCCATCTCGCTGATTTCAAGCTGCTGGACGGCTAGTTGAAAATCCGTGAAATCAGTAATACTCAGACCAGTAATAGTAATAGTCCCATCTACAGCTATTTCTGCAGATTCATAATGAATATCCTTATACGAACCGCTGGCAATGGCTCTTTCTATATAGAGGTCAATCTGGTTTTCAGTTTCCATATTGGCATAAAAATACAGGCCTGTGATGGCAAGGATGATGACGACAGGCAGGATAAAAAGTATTTTTTTCACTGGCAAACTCCAATCTTGATTCAGTGCGCAGAATGGCGCTTTTATGCATATAATGCAAGCCAGCATAAGCAATTCAGCCTTGCATATTTAAATTTTACAGCAGTTCACTTATACAGCTGAGCTTGTGGGTATATTGCTCGAGATGTTAGTTTCATCAGGGCGATCAACTTAGGCAGGCTGCAACATAAGCTTGCAATTATTTACTCTGGATAGTTTTTAAAACTCAGGGATTCGGAACAGGAGCCTGTCTTGGTTATTAAATTGGCGAGTATAGCCCGAAGAGTCGATGCGCAGTCTCCAATGGAAGAGATTTTTAGTGGGGAGATTACCCTGAATGATGGCTTGCAGGGAGATTCCAAAGGTAAAGTCGGACAACGCCAGATTACTGTTTTGAGCAAAGAGTCTTGGCTTAAGGCCTGTCATGAGCTGGGCGAAGACCTGCCCTGGACGGCGAGAAGAGCGAACTTACTGATAAAAGGCTTTGAATTTCTGCCGACAGATGTTGGCCGTACCCTGCATATCGGTGACGTTATTCTGGAGATAACGCGCGAGACAGATCCTTGCTGGAAAATGGATAAGGCGTATCAGGGTCTGAAAGATGCACTTTTATCAAGCTGGCGGGGAGGAGTGTGCTGTAAGGTTATTCAGGCCGGTACGATCACAAGCGGTGATGCTGTCGAGTTAGGACCGGAAAGACTGCTTTAGGAAACGTTGCAGCCTGGCAATAAAGTATTATTTTGTTCGTTCGATTGCAGTTTGGGTAATCAACTCCAAACCTGTTTTATAGGTAGAATCGGGAACCACACTTAGACAATCAAGCGCTATAGCAATGCGTTCTTCAGCTTTTTTCCGGGTATATTCAAGTGCGCCTGATTCCCGGACTATTGAGATAATTTCATCGAGATGCTCAAGTCCGCCTTCTTTTATGGCAGTCGTGAGCAGTTGCTTTTGGCTTGCGTTGACATGTTGAAGAGCAAAAATAAGTGGCAATGTCGGTTTGCCCTCAGCCAAATCATCACCAATATTTTTACCCAGCTCATCACTGTTGCCGTTGTAGTCGAGCACATCGTCAATTAACTGGAAGGCCATGCCAACTTCCAGTCCAAATCTATGCAGCTTATCCTGAATCTTAAGCTCTGTGCCGGCAAGAATTCCGGCAGACTGACATGCAGCAGCAAACAGAATGGCAGTTTTATTATGAATAACGCTGAGGTAGTCCTGTTCGGTGGCGGCAACATTATGCTGATTCACAAGCTGTAGCACCTCACCTTCAGATATTTTGTTGGTGGTGCTTGCCATGACTTCCATGATGCGCATATCGGCGATCTCTACCAGTAACTGAAAAGCACGTGAATAGATGAAGTCCCCAACCAGTACGCTGGAGGGATTTCCCCACTGAATATTCGCAGTAGGTCGGCCACGGCGCATTTCAGACATATCCACAACATCATCGTGAAGCAAAGTTGCGGTATGTAAAAATTCGATCACGGTAGCAAGGTTGATGTGGGAATCACCCTGGTAATGAAAAGCACGTGAACACAATAAAACCAGCAAGGGTCGTATGCGTTTGCCCCCGGCTTCAATCAGGTATTGTCCGATATTTTCGATGAGCGGCACTTCAGAATGCAGTTGTTTTACGACATTTCTGTTAAGCGCCTCAAAGTCATCCTGGACTAATTGTTGGATAGTGTTCGCCATATGCCTGTATTGTACGGGAATTGCAGTCTGAGGAGCCTAGGGATGGGAGCTGGGAAAGTCAAGACGCAGGGCGCAAATTACAAATTACTGGCTTGTGACTCCGCGACACATAAAGACAAGAAAAACTGCCTTATATCCTTGCGCAAGAGAGGCGCTTCCCGTAAAATTCACGCCCCTGTGAATGCCGCCTCTACGTTTGTAAAATGTTTAATCAGCGGTTTTAAAGTTAATGAATAATGGGTAGAACGACGAGAACCCGGAGTAGAACCTAATGTATGCGGTTATAGAAAGTGGTGGCAAACAGCATCGCGTGGAAGAAGGCGAAGTGCTGAAACTGGAGAAACTGGAAGCCAGCACTGGTGACAGTATCAATTTTGACAAGGTTTTGATGATTGGTGAAGGTGCCGACGTCAAGATTGGCAAGCCTTATGTAGAAGGTAGTGTGACGGCAGAAGTGCTCAGTCATGGCCGGGGCGACAAGGTAACAATAGTGAAATTCCGTCGTCGTAAGCATAGTATGAAGCGACAGGGTCACAGACAGTGGTTTACAGAAGTAAAGATTACGGGTATCAGCGAAGATAAAGCTGCACCTAAAGCGGCAAAAGCTAAAGTTGAAGCCAAGGCTGAGACTGCTGAAACGGCTCCGGCCAAGAAAGCTGCACCTAAAAAAGCCGCTGCTAAAAAAGCACCGGCCAAGAAGAAAGCTCCTGCTAAGGCTGCAAAAGAGCCTGCAACCAAGAAAGAGGATTAGTCATGGCACATAAGAAAGCTGGTGGTAGTACTAGTAACGGAAGAGATTCGATTTCCAAGCGCCTTGGCGTAAAACGCTTTGGTGGCGAGAACGTACTGGCCGGGAATATTATTGTGCGTCAGCGTGGCACAAAATTTCATCCTGGAGATAATGTAGGTTGTGGCAAGGATCATACGCTTTTTGCGAAAGCAAATGGTACAGTAAAATTTCAGGTAAAGGGCCCGCAGCAGCGTACTTTTGTTAGTATAGAGAGTATTGAGACGGCTAGCGCTTAAGCCACAGTAGAAGTTGAAAAAACCCTGTCTCTGGCAGGGTTTTTTTTTGGTACTTTAGAATTATGAAATTCGTCGATGAAGCAGAAATATTCGTGCAGGCCGGAAAGGGAGGTAACGGCTGCCTGAGTTTTTTGCGTGAAAAATTTATCGAAAAGGGTGGTCCGGATGGCGGCGATGGCGGCGATGGCGGTTCACTCTATCTGGTTGCTGACCCGGCATTGAATACCCTGGTGGATTTTCGCTATCAGCCCCGTTATCTGGCACAGTCCGGAGCATCAGGTGGAAAGCGCAACCGATCCGGAAGTAAAGGTGTGGACATGGAAGTCAAGGTACCGGTTGGTACCAGTATCATGGTCGCCGAGACGGATGAAGTCATCGGCGATCTGGTCACAGCCGGTCAACGTTTACTGGTGGCACAGGGCGGTAAAAAGGGACTGGGTAATGCCCGCTTCAAATCCAGTATTAACCGAGCCCCACGCAAAACCACTAACGGCACTCCCGGTGAGAGCAGGCGTCTGTTTTTACAATTAAAAGTGTTGGCAGATGTGGGCTTGCTGGGTTTACCGAATGCGGGAAAATCTACCCTGATCAGGGCAATATCGTCGGCGAAACCGAAAGTAGCCGATTACCCCTTTACGACTCTGGTTCCCAATCTGGGGGTCGTCAGACTCAGCAACGAGCGAAGTTTTGTTATGGCGGATATCCCTGGCTTGATACCCGGTGCAGCCGATGGCGCCGGTTTAGGTATTCGTTTCCTGAAACATTTAAGTCGCAGTCGGGTACTTCTGCATTTGGTTGATGTGGCACCCTATGATGGCAGTGATCCGGCTTTATCGGCAGCTGCAATTATTGAGGAGCTCGAGAAATTCAGTGCCGTATTGGCCAAAAAAGAACGTTGGCTGGTACTCAATAAAGTGGATATGCTTCCCAAGCAGGATGTAGATGAAATTTGTCGTAATCTGGTCAGTAAACTTGACTGGAAGAACAAGGTGTTCATTATTTCTGCGCTTGAGAAAAGAGGGACTAAAGAGCTTTGTGAAGCAGTGATGAGCCTGATTGAATCACGAAACCTGAAAATAAGTGAAGATGAAGAATATCGTCTGGCTGAAGAACAGCAACAGCAGCAAATGGATTATGAAATCAGACGAAGTATTGAGCGCAGCAGAGCATTATGGAGAGAGAAGCACAAAGATCAGCAGGATGATGAAGATGATTTTGATGTTGATGTCGAGTATGTGAATGAGTAAGCGTGATTTATTAAAAACAGCACGTACCTGGGTAATAAAAATTGGCAGTTCCCTGGTAACAGATAATGGTAAAGGCCTGAACAGGGAGGCCATTGCCTCCTGGGTTGCGCAAATTGTTGAATTGCAGAAACAGGGTATTGCTGTTGTGCTGGTGTCTTCCGGAGCGGTTGCTGAAGGTGTGGCAAGATTGGGACTGTCTGGACGTCCGACGGCCATACACGTACAACAGGCAGCGGCCGCAGTAGGCCAAATGGGATTAATCGAGGCATATGAACGTTGCTTTAGCATTTATAGCAAACATACTGCTCAGGTACTGCTGACGCATGATGATCTATCCAATCGGACGCGTTATCTGAATGCCAGAAGCACCCTGAACACCCTTTTAAAAATGGGCGTCACTCCGGTTATTAATGAAAATGATACGGTGGTAACCGAAGAAATCTGTTTCGGTGATAACGATACACTCGGCGGCCTGGTCGCTAATCTGATCAATGCTCAGGCCCTTATCATCATGACGGACCAGGATGGCTTTTACGATGCAGACCCTCGTAACAATGCCGACGCACAGCTTATTCAGGAGGCCAACAGTAATGATAGCAGCCTGTTAAAGTATGCCGGTGGCAGCGGAGGACTTGGTAAAGGCGGCATGCTAACCAAATTAAAGGCAGCCCAGCTTGCCGCCAGGTCCGGAGCACTGACTGTAATCGTGAATGGTAACAGGGAAAATGTATTAGTGGATTTACAACAGGGCCAGCAAATAGGCAGCCTGTTTTTCCCTGATGAGCAACCCATCGCGGCGCGCAAACAGTGGCTGGCGAGCCACCTGAAAGTTCAGGGTATTTTGGCGCTTGATGATGGCGCGGTTAAAGTACTGAAAAACTCAGGACGCAGTCTCCTGCCGGTGGGGATAGTTTCACTTTCCGGTGACTTTCAGCGCGGGGCCCTGGTCGCCTGCGTCGACTCCGAGGGCAAGACCATTGCCAGAGGGCTGGTAAATTACAGTGCTGATGAGGCCAAACTGATCATCAGCAAATCCAGTGATCAGATACTTTCTGTGCTGGGTTACGACGGTGATCATGAAATGATACACAGGGATAATCTGATCCTTCTTTAAAGCCTTAAAATACAAACAACACTACCAGGGGTAGTGCGTCATTTTGAAATTTTTCTGCTTATGTTCAGGCGTGATGGTGAGTTATTCTTTCGTCGACACGCCAAAAAGCGTACGGTCCAGCCACCCATCATAGATGGGCGTCGTTCGTCGGCGCACAAAGCTGTGCTTTGTAAACGCTTGCCTCACCCATATACAGGCTCGGCTGACGACGTCCTGTCGTCAGACGGTCTCCGAAAGAAGAGCTCACCATCACGCCTGTGCGTTTAACATTGTTGAAATTTTCAATAATGCTACGAAAGCAGCCGTTCCTGTCATGGGAACCCATTGAGATGTCTTTTTCCTGCCTGTTTTTCCGATCAGCGCGAGGACTGTTTGAGTCGCGAAGCGACGAGTTCCGCAGCGCCGGAAAACAGGCAGGAAAGATCGAAGGGTGAGCAGGACAGGAACGGCGGATTCTACACCACTAGTGCAGCACAAAAAAATTCAAAATGACGCAATACCCTACCAGGTATTGTCTGGACAGATTGCTTGTTGCAGATATAAAAATCCAAATTTAAGACAATAAAAAACCGGCCTGGGCCGGTCTTTTTATAGCTATGTTGGCAGCTACCTTGAATTTTCTTATTACGCTTTCAGAGCCTTAATGCCAGCGTTAAGTCGACTCTTGTGACGAGCAGCCTTGTTTTTGTGAAGTATGCCTTTATCCGCCATCCGGTCAATAACCGGAACAGCACTGTTATAGGCGGCGGTAGCGGCATCATAGTCTTTTTGCTCGATGGCAGCGTCTACTTTCTTGATATAGGTGCGTACCATGGAACGAAAGCCAGTATTGTGGCTTCTGCGTTTTTCAGTCTGCCTGGCTCGTTTACGTGCCTGTGGAGAGTTAGCCAATGTGGGCTCCTTTCTTAAAAATCGATGAATTTGTCGTTAAATATTTCAGTGTAACGGGAGCGGTGCTTCCCGAAAAAAGACGCGAACTATGCAGTTTTGATGACGATTTGTCAATAGCGGCGCTGGTTTTATAAAGGTCTAACCGTTAAGATGCGGGCTTTTGGGAAGCAAAGACCCGTATGGATGAAGACAGCGCATCTCCGCTGAACAAAGAGCGCGGCAACCTAGCTGGCAAAGAAGGTGGCAGAAGCCTGACCAGTTCGAGTCTGCAAGTTTCATCGCTGACTTTCATCTCGCGTATTTTGGGCCTGGTACGGGAAATAGTCTTTGCGGCATTTTTTGGTGATGGTGCAGCCGCAGATGCTTTTTTTGTGGCTTTTCGCATACCCAATTTCCTTCGTCGTCTCTTCGCTGAAGGCGCCTTTTCACAGGCTTTTGTACCGGTCTTATCGGAATTTAAACAAAAGCGTTCTTTTGCAGAAATTAAACTATTAGTAGATCACGTTGCCGGGCGACTCTCATTTACGCTGTTGATTATCAGCGTTGTGGGTGTACTTGCTGCTCCGCTTCTGGCCAGTATTTTTGCACCCGGTTATCTGGACGATACTGCTAAATTCGATCTGTTGGTGGAGATGCTGCGAATTACCTTCCCTTATATCCTGCTGATTTCCCTGACGGGTTTTGCGGGTGGTGTATTAAATACCTATAACCGCTTTGCTGTACCGGCGGTCACGCCGGTTTTTCTGAATATTTCACTGATCAGTTGTGCTATCTGGTTGAGTCCCCTGTTTGAGGAACCGGTTATAGCCATTGCCTGGGGTGTCATTATTGCCGGTGTGATTCAGCTAATGTTTCAACTACCCTTTCTTGGGCATCTGAATTTGATTCCGCGTCCACGTATAAGGCCCAAACATGAAGGTGTGGGGCGTATCATTACGTTGATGATTCCGGTCATGTTCTCAGTATCCGTAGGGCAAATTAATCTCTTACTGGATACCGTTCTGGCTACTTCTATCGAGGGGGATGGTAGCGTCAGCTGGCTGTATTATGCGGATCGCATAATGTACCTGCCGCTGGGTGTTTTTGCAGTTGCAATAGCCACGGTCATTCTGCCCAGCCTGTCCAAGAAACATGCAGATGAATCGATAGATAAATTTAAGGAAACACTGGATTGGGGCCTGCGTTTTATTATGCTGATCGCACTGCCCGCCAGCATTGCCCTGATAAGCCTGGCCCAGCCCATGGTGATTACACTCTATCAGCGCGGTGAATTCGGTTTCGATTCAGTACAACCAACAGCGCAGGCACTTCAGGCTTATACCCTGGGTTTACTTGCCTTCATGGCAATCAAGGTGCTGGCTTCCGCTTATTTTTCCAGACAGGATACCCGAACGCCAGTACGCTATGGGATTATAGCCATGGTCAGTAATATGGTCATGAATTTGATATTGATCCTGCCTCTGGCACATATTGGGTTAGCACTGGCAACGGCTTTTTCGTCCTGGGTAAATGCCGGATTGTTATTGTTTGGTTTAATAAAACTGAAGCTGTTCAGCTTTCAGCGTAGCTTCTGGTTAATGTCTCTGCGAATCTGTCTTGCCAATGCAGTGATGCTGGTCTTCTTGCTAAGCTTTTCCGATTCGGCTGCACAATGGCTGGAATGGGGCACGCTGGCAAGAGTAGGAAACCTGACTTTTCTTTGTCTTGGGGGTGGTCTTTGCTATGTTCTTGCGCTCTATGTGGTGGGTATTCGCAGCAGGGATTTTAGCCATTAGGAGCGAGTCTTGCTGCAACCCGGCATACAATATAAAGCTCAATACATGCAGCCATTATGCGTGAATACGGGCATAGAGCCAGGCAGGCTTTGCTTGCCAAGAATAAAGTCAAACAAGCCGGACGGTTTTAATCTGCCAAGATTAAGACAGAAGCCGTGGTTCCTTATATAATGCCAGCCCTTTAATCTACTTTACGCCTATGCAAGTATTTAATGATCTTGAGAGTCTGGCTAATGCCCATTCCCTTTGTGTGGCCACCATCGGCAAGTATGATGGCATGCATCTGGGACATCAGCATATCTTAAAGAGACTGAAAACTGTTGCCGATGCCATGGACTTACCTACGCTGGTTATTCTGAGTGAGCCTCAACCTGAAGAGTTTTTTGCAGGAGCCAAGGCGCCAGCCAGACTGTTATCGTTTACTGACAAAATAAGTTTTCTGGAAAGCCAGGATATTGATCTGGTCTATAAAATGACCTTCGATCAGCATTTAAGTGAATTAAGTGCGGCCACCTTTGTGGAAGAGGTTTTAGCCCGGGGTCTGGGTGTCAAAGCCCTGATAGTGGGTGATGATTTTCGTTTTGGAAAGGGCAGAGGCGGAGATTTTTACCTGCTGGAAGAGATGGGCAAACAACTGGGATTTAGTGTTGAAGCCGCCGAGGTCTGTCTTGTTGATGATGAGAGGGTGAGCAGCACACTGGTAAGACAAAAACTGGAATCAGGTGATTGTGAAGGCGCTAATGAATTATTGGGCAGACCTTATCAATTAAAAGGGGAAGTGATCAAGGGGCAGCAACTCGGGAGGGAACTTGGCTACCCTACCGCCAATATAGATATCGGCATGCAAAAACTTGCAATTGAAGGGGTATTCGCCGTGACGGCCGAGCTTGATCAACATAGTATTCAGGGTGTCGCTAGTGTAGGGTATAAGCCCAGTATTGAAGGATCACATGAGCTGACGGTTGAAGTGTTTTTGTTTGATTTCAATGATGATATTTATGGCGAGACTCTGGGGATCAATTTTTTAACAAAAATCAGATCTCAGGAGAAATTTCCACAGCTGTCTGATCTGCAAACAGCAATAGAATCGGATATACAAAAAGTTAAATACTATTTTCAAGAACTACAGTTGCAAACGGATCAAGGCGGGAGTGAATATATTGGTCAACCCGGTTAAGCCAAGTAAATTATTTACAACGCCAGCATTATTATCTGTTTCGCTGCTGATTCTGCTGCTGGATCAGTTGACTAAATACTTATGCGACACTTTTCTGAATTATGGGCAACCCCTGACTATCTTCCCGGGTTTTGATTTATTGCTGGCTTATAACAGTGGTGCGGCCTTCAGTTTTTTAAGTGAAGCGGGTGGTTGGCAGAGGTGGGTGTTAATGGCCTTTTCATCTCTGATAAGCATGCTCATTCTGGTCTGGCTGATTCGTTTACCCAAGCATGAAAAAATATCAGCACTCTCGCTGTGCCTGATTTTAGGTGGTGCACTGGGGAATTTATATGACCGGGTGTTCAGTGGTTATGTGATTGATTTTATCAGCATATATTATGGAAGCTATCGATTCGCAACCTTTAATATTGCCGATTCCGCGGTTTCTGTTGGCGCCTTTCTGATGATTATTGATATCTTCAGGGCAGGCTCGAAATTGTCGAAAGTTAGCGATCAGGAAAACAGGCAAGGCAATGAATAAACCTGCTGCCGACAACAGATCTGCATTACTTGATGTAGTGAATCTGGAAGAAGATACAGGCAAGGTGGAAATTGATGCCGATCAATATCCAGAGCATCAGGTAGGCCCGGATAAAAAGATAACTCTGCAATTCTCTCTTGCACTTGCAGCCAGACCCGATGCCTTGATTGATTCAAATTTTGATAAAGCAGCGGTGAGTTTCGTTATAGGAGATGGCAACCTGTTACCGGCTTTTGAGGAAGTCATGTTTGGTATGCAGGCAGGGGATGAGGAGAAATTCATCATTCCTGCGTTGCAGGCTTTTGGTTTGAGAAATGAAGATAATATTCATTTATATCCGCGCTATCAGTTTCCTGCGGATCTGCTTATGGAAAAAGGTTTGATGATCAATTTTTCAGATGTTGGCGGTAATGAACAGGCCGGTGTTATCAGTGATTTTAATGCTGAGCAGGTGTTTGTTGATTTTAATCATCCGCTGGCCGATCAGGACATACTTTTTACGGTTGCGATCAAAGCTGTTGAACCTAAAGGGCGCAGTTGAGGTAAAATTTGCACATGACTTTGGCTGAAACACAAACTTCTTCTCAAGCGGACTTGCCAAGAGCAATCAAACTGGCAAATCCGCGCGGCTTCTGTGCCGGTGTTGATCGCGCCATCGATATTGTTAATCGTGCTCTGGATATTTATGGTGCACCTATTTATGTACGCCATGAAGTGGTGCATAACAAGTTTGTAGTGGAGCGCCTGAAATTACGTGGGGCTATTTTTGTGGATGAATTGTCTGATGTGCCTCTGGCAAAACAACAGCAAAATCCACCGATTGTTATTTTTTCTGCGCATGGTGTCTCACAGGCAGTAAAGGCTGAAGCTGAAAAACTGGGTGTGCGTGTATTCGATGCTACCTGTCCACTGGTAACCAAAGTGCATATGGAAGTGATGCGTTACAGTCGCAATGGGCAGGAATGTATTTTAATCGGTCACGCATTCCACCCTGAAGTTGAAGGTACTATGGGTCAGTATGATGAAAGTGCTGGCGGCAAGATTTATCTGGTCGAATCAGAAGCGGATGTAGCCAGTCTGAAGGTGAGAAATCCCGAACAATTGGCCTACGTTACCCAGACAACCTTATCGATGGATGACACCTCATTAATCATTGATGCCCTGCAAAAACGCTTCCCTGATATAGCCGGTCCGCGTAAGAAAGATATTTGTTACGCAACACAAAATCGTCAGGATGCCGTAAAACAATTGGCTCTCGAATGCGACCTTGTATTGGTTGTAGGCTCTCCCAACAGCTCCAATTCCAATCGTTTAAAAGAATTGGCAGAGCGTACCGGCAGTGAAGCTTATCTGATAGACAGCGCTGAAGAGATACACGATAGCTGGTTATTGAATAAAAAAAGAGTTGGGGTCACAGCCGGGGCCTCTGCGCCTGAAGTTCTGGTTCAGGAAGTAATACAGCGCATACAGGAACTTGGTGGCGGTCAGCTCCAGGAAATGGGTGGTACTGAGGAAAATATCACATTTTCCATGCCGAGAGATTTACGCATCGCCTGAGTTTATTGCTATCTACCACAGGCAGACGGGGGGCAGACCGTGATCTGTATCGCATTTTCCTTATCCTGTTCCTCATGAATTGATGCTTTTCTATTCAAATCACAGTTTTTCGCCCGGTTTAGGCTAATCTGCTGCTACTGTTGAGCAAAGAAATCTTTTAAATTTAAGGGTTTATGGCAAACTCCACACTTATTAGCTCAATTGGGACATGATATAGTACAAGCTCATTAGAGCTTGGCTTTTGGTAAATAAATGGCAGTCAGAATTAACAAGGAATCAAATATAAAACAGCAAGGTTACACCATGCTGGAGATTATGATTGTCATTGCAATAGCCGCAGTTCTGGTGGCTGTTGCCATACCCAGTTTACAGGACACCGTGACTCGCAATGCACGGGATAGCATCCAGCTTGACCTGATGACCTCTCTGGCACTGGCCCGGAGTCAGGCAGTAAGTTTATCGACCTCGGTCTCTGTGTGTCATAGTACGAATCAGAGTTCATGTTCGAACACAGCGGGTGCCGACTGGGATGCAGGCTGGCTGGTATTTTCTGATTTTGATAGTGATGGCGTAGTGGACAGTGGTGATGGAGATACCGTAATACAGATACACCCGGCGGCCAACGGTATTGTTGGCATTGAATTGTTGAACAGTTCTAACGCTACCTTAAGTAATGAGTTTGTTCGCTTTAACGATAATGGTTTTCTGGATAATTCCACTGGTGGAGCTTATTTCAAATTTTGCGATCCGGATAATATTGCTGCCAATACCAGGGCGATCTGGATAAGTAACACAGGAAGGGCCGCTCAATCTGTGGTGGATGCGGATGGCGTGCATGATGATCTGGCCGGGAATGATTTGGTATGTCCATGAAATTACAAGCCCAAAAAATTACTTCTAAAAAGGTGCAGCTCCTGAAGCTGCAGTCAAAAGGCTTCTCTTTGATAGAGGTGTTGATTTCGCTGAGTATTCTGGCTGCCGGTTTACTCGGCATGACAGCATTGCAGAATGAGGCCTTGCAGTTTAATCAGGCAGCCTTTACCGACTCTCAGGCGCAGTTTCTGATTAACGATATGGTGGAAAGAATTCGGGCAAACCGGGGCAACAATACCTATGCCATCGCTTTCAATGAAGTTGCCCCGGAAGCTTTTGTCGACTGTTCCAGTGTGACCTGTTCCAGTAATCAGATGGCGACCTGGGATATAGAACAATGGCGTGACCTGGTGGAATCCACAGTGGCAGACGATGGGGTTTCCTATCTGCCTGGTGGAGAAAGTCAGATTTTATTTAATAGCCTCAATCAGACTTACATTATCTCAGTTCGCTATGACTGGAGTCAGTTGGGTGAGCCTGAATTAAATAACGATGGTAAGCGTACGATATCAGTTACCACGAGGATCCAATAATGCGTGGGCCTAAATCCTGGAGTTTTACAAAATTAGTTGCCGGTTTCACCCTGCTGGAATTACTGATTGCCATGGCCATGGGTATAGTCGTGATGAGTGGCGTGGTATCGGTGCTGGTGGTCAGTAAGAGTAACTACGTCACTGAGCGAGAATTGGCCACCTTGCAGGAAAATGCACGATTTGCTTTGAAATTTCTGACCGAAGAGGTTCAGATGGCTGGTTTTAACGGCTGTAATGATAATGCCCTGAATATAGCCAACAGCGTAAATTTCTCCTCTGCTGATGCCTGGTATTTGCAAGGTGTGGGTCTGCAGGGTTTTGAAGAATTTACAGACGAAACCGGCAGATTAACCTTTCCGGATGATTTTGAAGATGCCGCTTCTTATTACAGTGATGCCATTGTAATCAGAAGAGGGGAGCAATCCGGACTGAGAATTGCCCCCGGCCCCCCTTACCATAACCCCAATTCTGCCAATATTCCGCTTAACGGTGCCCATGATATTAAACCCGGGACTATCATGGTTATTTCTTCTGCCGATTGTCAGCAGACCGGCGTTTTTCAAATGAGTGGGCCGACCAATACTACTAATAATGCTACCAACATTGTTCATAACACCGGCAGGGGCTTAAACCCGGGTAATTGCACCAAGAATCTTGGCGGAAATTTTAACTGTGGTTCGGGCACTTCATCGGGTAGCACATATCCACCTGGTTCGTCCCTGATGCGCATGAGCAGCCAGGCTTTTTACATCGGAACCTCTGCGGTTGGCGATGGCATTCCTGCCTTATTCCGGATGATACTCAGTCTGGATGAAGCCAATGAAGCTGCCATAGTTAATTCAGAAGAACTGGTGCAGGGCGTTGAACTTATGCAGATCAGCTATGGGGTTGACCTGGTGGGTGATGATGGTTTGGCTGATCAGTATATGGATGCCAGCAATGGCAGCATGGATTGGGATGCAGTCGTCAGTGTAAGAATAAATCTGCGTATGCGCTCTATTTATGGAGTATACAGCGACAATGTCGTCTATGGTGAATTTATGGGTATTGCCGACACTGATATTAGTGACCGATTTATGCGGCAGATCATAGGCACCACGATTCAATTGCGAAATCGTTAGATCGTAACAGAGACTGGCAAATGAAAACTTTGATACAAATAAAGAAACAGCAGGGAGCCTTACTGGTTATCACCCTGATTATGCTGGTAATAATCAGCATGTTAGGCATGTCGACCATGGGTACAACCGGACTGGAAATGCAGATGTCCAATAACAGTCGTGATCAGCAGGCTTCATTTGAAGCAGCGGAATATACCTTGTCCTGGGTTGAAGACAGCATACAAACCAGCACGTTTTCCAATGCAAATCTGACTAACAGCAACTGCGGCAGTATCTGTTTTGATACAACCTGTTCAAATGGATATTGTTTTCGCGGAGATGATGCCGACTCCTGGAATCAATGTGAAATAGATGATTCCAATCCTGACCCTTATACAGAATCGGCCATCTGGTCGAATAGTGGTTTTCACCGGACTCTGGCAATACCCAATACCAGTATAACTGCGAAGTACATCATAGAATTTCGATGCTATACCGCTCTTGATCCAACCCTTCAAATGGATGTGACCAACTTCACACGGGTTTATAGGATTAGCGCCTATACTGTCGGGGAAGGTGGCAGAGCGCGCAGCATGCTGCGTTCGACCATGAAAGAACTATAAGTTTGAAACGAGCTGTACAGGAAAGCTTTACGGCAATTCAGGAAGTTAATTACTACCGTGAGTCCCGAAATGAGGCTTGAAGTTATGTTAGAGAAAACAATGAACAGGACTTTTGCTTTAATTCTGCTGAGTTTGGGCTCAGGGCTTGTCCATGCTCAGACTTCTACGGACTTTGCAGCCCTGCCTCCCTTGCTTTCCGAGAGCGCCACGCCCAATGTCATGCTGGTCATGTCCAAAGATCATGAGATCAGCAAAAAGGCCTATACCGATTACACAGACCTTGATGGTGACGGCACTATCGATCAAACCTATAACGATAGTTTTGCCTATACCGGTTATTTCGATGCAAATTTCTGCTACAGCTATAACAGTAGCTCTAACCGCTATGAACCTGAAACCGATATCAGCAGCAGCATTGGCGCCAATGGCCATGATTGCAGTGCTGTCAGCGGAGATTGGAGCGGTAATTTCATGAACTGGGCGACCATGACCCGGCTGGATATTGTTCGGACTGTATTATTTGGTGGCTATCGTGATGTTGATACGGCTACCAGTGGTGGCACAGCCGGGGTGACTGTACTTGAACGCAGCTTTGTTCCTGAAGATGCGCATGCCTTCGTAAAGGTATTCAACGGTGATGTAGAAAAATACACGCCTTATAACAGCAGTATTGATGCAATCAGTCTTTGTAACCTAACCTGGGGAAGTTATGGCACTGATCCCCTGATCAGGGTGGCCTATGGTGAGTGGCCAATCTGGTCATCCTCAGAACGGGTGCAATGCCATTACACAACTGAACGCGATAGCGGCCTCGGTAATCAGCCGGATAACAGTTCTGGTCAGCGTCCCGGTACCTTCGAATACAGCATCAGGGTCCAGGTCTGTGAAGCCGGGGTTGATAGCAGCAGTTCGCGTTGCAAAGCCTATACCGATAGTTCAACAGGTGATGTTACATACAAACCGGTAGGGCTGTTACAGGAATATGGTGATACGGGCAAAATGAATTTTGGGCTGATGACAGGCTCCTATGATGAAAAAATTTCCGGAGGAGTGTTGCGTAAGGACATCCTTCCCCTGACCGGTAATACATCTTCCAGTGATGATGAAATCGACCTGGATAATGGACTTTTTATTAATCAGGGCGCTACAGCCGGCGGAATTATCAACACTTTAAATCGAATTGCGCTGATTGAATGGAACTACAGTTCAGAAACCTATGACGACTGCAGTACCTGGGGTATAACTAAAAGCACCTTCACAACTTCTACAGCCAGCAACCGACAATGTACTAACTGGGGTAATCCTCTTTCGGAAATATACCTGGAAGCCTTGCGGTATTTTACCGGTGATGAAATCAGTGGAGGCTCTGCTGCTCCCACTCCTGCCTTTAATGGCAATGATTCATCTTATGTTCCTTCCTTACAGCAATTGGGCTGGAATGATCCGCTAAATAATACCAATGCCTGCGCTACCTGCTCAATTATCGTATTGTCTACAGGCTTGAATTCTTTCGATACGGATGAACTCGGGACTATATCTGATTTGTGGGAAGTTTCTGGCAGCAGTCGCTTGTCCGCGTCTGACCTGGATCAGTTGGTTGATGATGTAGGAGACCTTGAAGGTATTAGTTCAGGCAGTTATCTGGTCGGCAATAATGGCACCGACACAGATGAAAAATGTACCGCAAAAACAATCACGGATTTGTCAGACGTTGAAGGCATTTGCCCTGAAATTCCATCTCTGGAAGGAGGTTTTGATATTGCAGGCCTTGCTTACCACGCTCATATAAATGATCTGCGCAATGATTTTGAAGGTGTACAGAGTGTCAATACTTTTTCTGTGGCCCTGGCTGAAAACCTGCCCAGCTTTGTGCTTGATGTTAACGGCAAGACTGTACGTTTCGTTCCGACCTGTGAATCAAATACAGATGGTGGACAGAAACTCGATGAAGGTGGCTGGAATAATTGCAGTTTCCTTGATGTGAAAATTGAATACCAGAATGCCTATGGTGGTAGTGCCTATATTTCCTGGGAAGATTCCATGTGGGGTTCTGACTTTGATATGGACGGTATTTCACGAATCGAATGGTGTATAGGTAATGACACGAGTCTTTGTCCAGCTGAAGTTGCTAACCCTTCCTACGGTTCAGGCTACTCCTACTCAGATTTCAACTGGAAAAGCAGTGGCATTACTGCGGATACCCTGCAGGTTCGTACTTCCGGGGTCTTAACAGCAGCCGGATATGCGCTGCGTTTTGGTTATACCATCAGTGGTGTTCAGGATGGCAGCAACGTCAGCCTGATCACAAATACACCTAGCAGCGCAATGAATTCCAATCCAACAACCAGTGGTGGGAAAAATATTGCCAGGGGAACTCTGGGAAATGGAGCCCAGACCTTCCTGTTGGTTCAAGGAGGCTATCAGATCAGACGCCTGGTCAGCAATTCCGGTAATCGCATTATCTATCATGCGCCCGCAGTCTATACAGCAACGGATACGGTGACCACAGGTGATCTGCTGGAAAACCCGCTTTGGTATACGGCCAAATACGGCAGCTTTAATGATATCGACGGTGACGGTACACCTAAATATAACAATGATCCCACTGATACCCGTGAATGGGATAATCGCGACACATTAGGCAATCAGGGTGCCGATGGCATACCAGACAGCTTCTATCCGGTAAGGGATCCGAGTGAACTGATAACCAATCTTGGAAGAATCTTCGAAGATTTGGCGGAGCGCATTTCTTCCGGTACGGCGGCTGCTGTAGTAACCAATAGTAGTTCAGGTCTGGGTGCGGTTTATCAGGCCTACTATCATCCGCAATATTCCGACGATGATGACAATATCATTACCTGGGGCGGAGTACTGCATTCCATCTTTATCGATGAATCGGGACGTTTTCGTGAAGATAATGGCACCAAAGGCATGCTGGAAAGCGTGAGTACCGATTACGTTGTCGATATTTTCTTTGATCAGACGGTGACACCTAATCGCACCCGTTTCCAGCGTTATACTCAGGAAACCGATATGGATACCGGTGAGCAATTCCTGCAGGAATTTGGTAATGCAGCTGACCTTGAAGAATTTGGTTCGATCTGGAATGCACGTAATGAACTGGCCGATATCAGTCAGGTAAACCTTGCGATCCAACGAAATATATCAGGTGGTACTTTTACCGAGGACGCCGGGTCGAAACGTTATATTTTCACCTGGCTAGATTCAATCAGTTCAGGAACAACAGGTGTTGTAGACAGTGCTGAACTCGTTGATTTTACAGCGGCAAGTTTTAATCCGGGTGCTAACGACAACTACCGCTATCTGGGTATCAGTGATTCCTCGATAGCCACTGATCTGGTGGATTATGTTCGCGGGGTAGACAAGCCCGCCCGCAACTGGCGTTCACGGCAGACTGATCTTCCTGGTGATGGCAATAACAGTTTAGAGTACTGGATACTGGGTGACATTGTTAATTCATCTCCAATCGTGGTTAATCCTCCAGGCAGCCGTTTCAATATCCAGTTTGGCGATGATACCTACGATGTATTTCAGCAACAGTATGATCGTCGCCGACAAATGATTTATGTGGGTGGCAATGATGGCATGCTGCATGCTTTTAATGGAGGTATCTGGGATTCAGCAGTTAAAGCTTTTTACACACAGCAATACGATCCTGATGCAGGTACCTATACTGTAGGACAAAGCCATCAGCTCGGCTCGGAAATGTGGGCCTATGTGCCGAAGAATTTATTACCACATCTGCAATGGTTAAGAGAAACAGACTACCCCCATGTTTTCTTTGTAGATGGCTCTATTCAGTCTTTTGATGTCAATATATTTACTCCCGATGCCGTACACCCAGGTGGGTGGGGAACTATATTGGTTGCGACCATGCGTCTGGGTGGCGGTGATTTCAGTGTTGATCTGGATGGTGATGCCAGTAACGACATGACCATGAGTTCTGCGATAGTGATCCTGGATGTTACTGACCCCGAAGGGCCGCCTGATCTCATAGCTGAAATTACCAACTCTGATTTAGCCTACACAACTGGTGCCCCTGCACTGGTAAAGGCCAGGGCGCCCGATACGAGTGGTAGTTTTTCAGCACCCTCGATTAATGAATGGATCCTGGTTTATGGCTCTGGGCCAACAGATCTGGATACAGCCACCAGCACTCAGGACCCAAAAATATTTGCGTATGATCTGGTAGCCAGATCTGCGATTTCAATTGCCAGTACAGCCCAGGTCCCAGGCAGTGATCCAAATGGTTTCTTCGGAGACTTCCTGGTTGTAGATGTCGATGAGGACTTTATCGATGATTATATTTATGTGGGCACAGTAGAAGGTACGGAAGCAGCACCGCAGGGCAGGGTTAAGCGTATTGTCCTGGATCCGACAACTGCAAGCATGGGGCTGTCCAGCAGTGGCGGCATGGCAGTCATGTCTGATTTAATTGATATTAATAAGCCGGTTACCGGCAGGGCTAATATTCGCCGCGATATACAGAAAGGCGAGCAGTGGGTCATGTTTGGTACGGGTCGCCTGTTTACTTCAGCGGACAACAGATCAACGGCGCAACAATATTTCGTTGGTGTAAAAGAAACGGGGAGTGGCACCAGTGTTGCATTTAATGATCTTATTGATACCACGGATATAATAGTTAAAACCGATGGTGCGGTGTATGACTCTGATACCGGAGAAGGAAATCCGGCTGAATTGTTCTATACAAATGGCACAACTACAGGCATTGAGGTGGAAACTTTTGGAGCTTTATATTCGTCCATGGACACAGAAGCAGGCTGGCTGCATGAATTGTCGTCGGGTGGGGGTGATCCGGCTGAGAGGGTTTTTAATACCTCGTTGGTGCTTGGTAGCAGTATTATTTTCACTTCTTATAAGCCATCCTACGATTTGTGTACGATAGAAGGGGATGGTTTTTTGTATGCCTATAATTTCAGAACGGGAACTGCACAATATTTTGGACCCTTTGGCGAAAGCGAAGACGAAGTAGCATATGCCGGCGTTGATCTCGGGCAGGGTGCCCCTTCCGCACCTACCGCTATTGTAAGAACAGGTAATGAAGTGACGATAGATGGCACCACGAATACAGCCGATCTTTCGGTCGTAACGGGTTCCACAACGGGTGTGACCACCAGTACCGGATTTTCATCTGCTCCGGGCGGTGGAGGCAGGATGTCATGGGAGATTCTTGATATCCCGTTTTAGTGTATAGTCTGGCTGAGATTGAATGCCATAATGAGCGTGACGGCTAACATAACAAATGTTTAAAATGCCCGCTCCAGAGAAGAGAGCTAAATAAGATTACTAAAATGTCAAAAATAAATAAAAAGCCAAATGGATTTACATTGATAGAGCTGTTGGTGGTAATTGCTATTATTGGAGTACTTGCCGCAATTGCCATTCCTTCTTATCAGAACTCAACACGAAAAGCCAACAGATCTGATGCCCAGATTACACTGAGCCGATTATCTTCCTTGCAGGAGCGATATTATTTTCGAACCAATCAGTACACCGGTGATTTCAATGATTTGATTAGCGGTGTTGCAAATAACACGACATCCATCACCAGTGATGAGGGTTACTATACGATAGCGCTGACAGCAACGGCTTCTTCATGGAGCATGACTGCAACGGCCACCGGCACACAGGTTTCAGATACAGAATGCACCACCCTGACACTTACAAATCTTGGCAGTAAAACATCTGCGGATGATAGTGCTGCGGCGACCACAGACTGCTGGTAACTCAGACCACATAGTGAATTTTGCTTTACCAGCCTTTCTACTTTAGTTTTGCTGATTTTGAAACTTCGCAACTAATGGATTTACCATTAGCTCCTTCCTTGAATCCATCTCCATCACTATCTCTGGCAAAATAGGTTCTGCCAGAGCGATTAATAATGACTTGTTGAGCCAGCCTGGCATTATTGCTTTGAGGACAAAAAGTGAAATTGCCATTTTGATAATTGGTAAAGCCCTGAGGAGTCATTTGCAGATATTGCTTATTCTGAAATGCCCGAAAAAGCAAAGTGCCGGATTCTGAAGGAGCAGGAAAAACCTGAATCAGGCGGTCGTCATCATTTATAAGCCGATCAGCATTCCTGTCGGTGAAAACGATAAAGCCCTGCTGCCATTTACCACCGCAGCTTTGACTATCTGCGCTTCTGCACAAGGTAGTCATTACCCCGTTATTGATTGCCGTATGCCGCGTTAAGTTTATAGCGCGATAAATTGTATTAATGGCTACACGAGCCTGATTACGCTCAACTGAATGGAACAATGCAGGCATGCCGAGATTGATCAGGATGGTGAGTAAAGCCATCACCACAATAAGCTCAATCAGGCTAAAGCCCTCAGCAGCTGTCGACATAACACCTCCTTGTGTCTGTCGTTAAAATTCCTACTTTCAGTTAAGTAGAGAAAAGTCTTCTTGTCAAAGACTACTGAGGGTCATCTTCGAGGCCGAGCTTTTTGATACGATAGCGAAAGGAGCGAAAAGACATGCCGAGTTTTTTTGCTGCCGCAGTTTTATTCCAACGAGCTTGCTGCAAGGCATTCCTGATAGCGTTTCGTTCGATATCTTCCAGATGTTGTTCCAATGAAAAATCGCCGCGGGGTAATTCTGTTAAGCCCTGGTTTAATGGTAAATCTATATCATCAATATCATTGGCTTCAGCCAGGGCAAAGGCTCTCTGCAAAAGATTTTCAAGTTCACGAATATTGCCGGGGAAATCATATTTTTCCAGTTTTGCAAGCGCATTGACAGAGATAGTCACCCGGCTCTGTCTGTTGTCAGCAGCTAGTCTGTCCAGAATATGCTGAGCCAAAACAGGGATGTCATTTTTCCGCTCGCGCAGACTGGGTACGTTTAATTCGATGACATTGATGCGATAAAAAAGATCTTGTCGCATACGACCTGCTTCTACTGCTTCGCTCAGGCTTTTATGGGTCGCACTGATGATTCTGACATCAACTGGTATTTCCGTTTGTGCACCTACCGGGCGAATGGTCTTTTCCTGGATTGCCCTTAGTAATTTAACCTGCATATGTAAGGGCAGGTCGGCAATTTCATCAAGAAAAAGACTGCCTCCATCGGCGGCTTTAAAAAGCCCCACTTTATCTTTATCGGCACCCGTAAAACTGCCTTTCAAATGACCAAAAAATTCACTCTCCATCAGCTCAGAGGGTATGGCCCCACAGTTAATGGCGACAAAGGCTTTATCTTTGCGAGGACCAAGTGCATGAATAGCCCTTGCTGCCAGCTCCTTGCCGCTTCCGGACTCTCCGCTTATGAAGACGGGGGCCTGAGAGCGTGCCAGTTTGCTGATTTGTGTTTTCAGGGCTTTAATTTGCTTTGAATCGCCGACTATATGCATAGGCTGGTGTTCATCAGAGGTGGTTTCTTTGCTGGGTTCATGATTGAGCTTTAAGGCCGTATTTACCAGACTGCGAAGCTTCATCAAATCTACAGGTTTGGAAACAAAATCAAAGGCACCGGATTTAAGAGCAATGATGGCGGTTTCTGTACTGCCATGTGCAGTAATGACAGCGACTGGGATATGCGGGTATTTTGCCTGTATTTCCTTGACCAGTTCCAGACCATCACCATCAGGCAATCGCATATCTGTAAGGCAAAGATAGAAGTCATCTTGACGCAGCAAGCGGCGGGCTGACTCCAGATCTGCGGCACTCTGAGTTTGCAAATTCATACGACCCAGGGTGATCTCAAGGAGTTCACGAATATCGGGCTCATCATCTACGATTAAAACTTTCTGCACAACAAGGCTTTCCGATTTTACTTAAATGATATTTTGTTCAGGATGGGCGAAGCGAATTCTAAAGCAGGTCTTCATATCCTCAGTACGATGATAGGATATCTGAGCCTGATACGCTTCACAAATTTCCTTGCAAATAAACAGGCCAAGCCCTGTGCCTGAGCTATTGGTAGTAAAAAATGGTTCAAATATTTTTTCAACATCTTCGGCATCGATACCAGGTCCGTCATCAATTATTTCAAGAATAGGATTCTCTGTGATGTTATCAATACTGGCGCGAATACATATATGTGGCTGATTGGTTGTATTCAGGTTGTAACGAATACCGTTTTCACTAAGATTGGTTAATATCTGCTCGAGCTGACTGCCATTGAAGCGAATCCTGATAGGTTCATTGAGGAATTCCAGATCAATATTCACTTTTTCTTTATAGGATGCAGAAAATTTCTCCACAAAATTTTCCAGCCATTGTTTTAAAAATATCTCCTGTGGGGCCATATCCTGATTTCTGGAAACACCCAGAATATTGTTAATGATCGAGTTAACCCTTTTGCTGTGTGTTTCAATAATCTCCAGGAGGCGTCTGTCTGCCGGCGTGATAGCGTCGGACTCCTCCAGTAATTGCCCGGCATGGCTGATAGCGCCCAGAGGGTTGCGAATTTCGTGAGCAATACTGGCAGTTAACCTGCCCAGTGAAATCAGTTTTAATTGCTGTGCCCTGCTGCTAAGTTTTGAATAATCTTCCAAAAAAATTAGCACGTTGGATTTTTTTTCGGGTTGCAGATAGGAAAAGCTGGCCTGAACCTGGGGAGATAATTCACTGAACTGAATTGGACTGCTTTTATAATTATTATCGGCCTGCCATAGATGTAATTGCTCAGCTAATTTTGCCGGTAGCTCCAGAAACTGTTCAGCATTCTCTTGTAACGTTAATAATTTAATTGCCGAACTGTTTGAATTAAGTATGCCGCCGGCATTATTAACAACGATGATTCCTGTACGCATGCGCTGAATGACCTGAAAATTCATTTCCTCCAAAGATTGCAGGTCTTCAGCCTGACGTTTAGCCAGCATTTCATTTTTTTGAATTTTCCCTCCCAGAAATTGCAGTATCAGTGAGATAGCAAATACAGTTAAACCTAGTAAACCGACCTGAACATAAAAATCCTCGGCGCGGTCGAGGACGAAAGACAGATAAACCTCCGAGTAAAATGCTGCCAGTGTTCCAACGGCAGCAAAGAAAGTCCCCATGCGGTTCTGGAAAAGAATGCTGCCGGCAGAAATGGGTACAATAATCAGATGTGCCATGCCAGTGGATACCCCGCCACAGGTATAGCTAAGGACAATAAGCAGCAGAATATCGATGATGATTACAACGAGATACTGTAGAGACTCAAAGGATTTCAGGCGTGGCAGAAAGCCTCTAAAAAAAAGCAGGGCATTGAAAAAAATGTAAAAAATACTGGTTCTGAAATAAAGTTCCGGATCGACACTACCCAAAAAGTTCAGATCGGCGGTAAATAAAAAAGAGACTAGAAGAATTAAAGAAAGCAGCAGCCTATAAAGACTGTAGATGTTAAATATCTGGTTATTCTGCTGACGGCGATCGTCATCGATATTGACTACGCGAGGATTTAGCATAAGCCCTTACGTGTCCTTGGTAGTAAATAATTGTTTATGTTCTGGTTTGCAAAACCAGTGTTCCCCTCCGGCAATAGCTTCATTCTGCGGAAGATGGATTGAACAATACTCACATTTAACCATTTTTTCCCGTACCGGGATTTTCACTTTCTCGGATTCGGCATTTTTTCTGGCCACTTTGGCCTGATAGTTTTTTATCATGCGCCAAGCCACCAATGCGACTAGAGCGAAGGTCAGGAGTCTGAATAATCCCATAATACTACCAGTTTGAAATTGAGTTTTTCAGGATAGCCGTGCGGCTTTACTTAACACTTGTGAATAACAGACAATACCTTACCTGCTACACAATATCCATAGAAGTAAACAGGCTTTAAAATTGCAAAATATGCGTATTCTATTGGTTCAGATGAACCCCCTGGTCGGAGATATTCCCGGTAATACCCAGAAACTTCTGGCAGCAGCAAAGCAAGGTATTGCTAAGTATGCTGCAGAACTGATTGTATTTCCTGAACTTGTATTGACCGCCTATCCACCAGAAGATCTCTTGCTTCGACCTAGTCTTGATCGTCGAATAGAGTCTGCTCTGCAGACCATCAGGCAGGCTAAATTACCAGCCTGGCTGGTGGTTGGTTATCCAGGTAGAGTCGATGGCAAGCTTTACAATATGCTGGCAGTTATCCACCACGGGAAATGCCTGACCACCTATCGCAAACAATGTTTACCGAATTACCGGGTCTTTGATGAGAAACGCTATTTCGCGGCGGGAGATGAAGCTTGCCTACTGACTATAAAAAACATACCGCTTGCCTTTACTATTTGTGAAGATTTATGGGAAGCGCAACCCATGCAGAAGGCTGTTCAGGGAGGAGCGAAACTGATGATCAATATCAATGGCTCTCCCTATCACACAAATAAGATTCAGGATCGCCAACAAGTGCTTCGACAACGAATTAACGAAAGTCATATACCAATTGTCTATGTGAATCAGGTAGGGGGGCAGGATGAGCTGGTTTTTGATGGCGCATCAATGGCTTTTGATAGTGGGGGTAAACTGTGTGCCATGGCGCCATTGTATGAGGAAGCCATGTTGCCACTGGATTGCATCCTTGATGAAGGAGGTAACTTGTCCTTTGCAGCAGCAGAAATTGCCAAGCAACCAGGTAGAGAAGAAGGAATTTACCAGGCCCTGGTGCTGGGTTTAAAAGATTATGTCAATAAAAATGGCTTTAAAGGTATTGTGCTGGGGCTCTCGGGTGGGATTGATTCAGCTCTTACACTGGCCATAGCAGTTGATGCCCTTGGAGCTGAAAGAGTGCATGCGGTGATGATGCCTTTCGCCTATACCTCGGAAATGAGTCAGGAAGATGCGCGTCTGCAAGCAATGATGCTTGGTGTCAACTATCGGGTTATACCGATAGCGGAAATTTATAATAGTTTTATGCAGGCACTTAATGATGAGTTTGCCGGCATGAGTCCTGATATAGCAGAACAGAATATTCAGGCACGTAGCCGCGGCGTGGTATTAATGGCCATCTCAAACAAGAAACATCTACTGGTTCTGACGACCGGCAATAAAAGTGAACTGGCGGTGGGTTATTCCACACTCTATGGGGACATGGCAGGTGGATTCGATGTTATAAAAGATGTTCCCAAAATGCTGGTCTATGAACTCGCTCGTTTTCGAAATACGATTTCAGATGTTATTCCGCAACGGGTAATTGACCGAGCGCCTTCAGCAGAGCTGGCGCCTGATCAGGTTGATGAAGATAATCTGCCGCCTTATCCTGTGCTGGATCAGATTCTGGAAATGTATATTGAGCAGGATGCTAGTTCTGACGAAATTATTACCAAAGGTTTTGCCAGAGAAACAGTGGAAAAAGTTATTCGGCTGGTTGATCGTAATGAGCATAAACGCAGGCAGGCGCCAATTGGAGTGAGGATAAGTAAAAGAGGTTTTGGCAAGGACAGACGTTATCCGATTACATCAGGCTGGCAGTTAGGTGATTAAAATATTGGCGTTTATTGCGCTGGCTGTCTCTTCGCTAAAATAGTTTTTGTTCGAGTCACTTGGGGGCAGTCAGCGCAACAAGCACTCAAGATAAATACTAAAGGCATAGCTTAGTTGCTGATAATATAAATAGATTGTCATTACCGACACTGCTGTATAAGCCAAAATCATTATCCAAGGCTGATTGATAGGAGCTTGTACCTTTACAACTCCTACAACTCCTACAACTCCGCTATATTTCAGGCTTGCGAAATGTATAAACGATGTGGGCATCGGTACTTATACTTTTTGACTCAATTTGAGCATCCAGGCGCTTTGCAATTTCTTCAAACCAGTCAGGGAAAAAACGGAAACAATCTACAGGATAACGATGGTATTGAAAGCCCGGCATAACAGTATGAAATATCATGTGGCCGCCGGGCTTTAGTAAGTTATAGCAGTCTGACACATGCTTGTAGGGGTCTATGATATGCTCAATCATTGCGTGCGATGCTATCAGGTTGACCTTTGGCAATGTCGCAGGAGGAGAGTTTTCATAATCCCATTGATAATCCATGTCTTCATGAAGTCCGGCGGTTAAAATTTGGCTGTGATCAATCCCGGAAATTTCACTATATCCCTTAATCGCTGATCGGCATTCACCTGGAAGCAGCATGGTATAAGAAGGATCTGCAACCTTCCGAATTGCTTGAGCTAGCTCGCCAATAATTACTTCAGATTCACTTGTAGGATTTAAGTAGGTATCTTTATCCGCTAGCTTCCCATCCAAAAAGCCCGTATAGATTTGACTGAAATCATTTATTTGGCGTCTGGAGATTTCTGTTTTAAGTAAACGTAAGGGGCAGACCTGCAATATTTTTCTATAAACAGCATTCCGAATATTCTTTATCAAGTCAATCTCCATTATCTAACATCATATTAACCCCCTGAAACTAAGCAGAATTAATGACAGGGAATGAAAAAACTCATTTTTAGCTTCACTACGATTCAGGTACCACAAAGCTCACAGTTATTAGGGACCAGCCGTGAGCTTATATCATACTATTCTAATGTCATTTACAAAAATAAGACTAAACTTAAGCTTCGTTGTTGGCCGTAAGTGGGCATTTGAATAATTTTCTAACAGCCACTTGGCGGATATATTCTACATTAAAGGCCCCGATTCGAAGTCAGTCATAATATTTTGGTCATAGATTAAACCAGCGTTGTGAGAGGCCGGAACTGAGAGCCAGCTGTTCGGATATGGCAGTAAAGGCGTCACGATCAACACCACGCCAGCTTAGGTTTTCGATTTTGGTTTCCAGATGGTCCTGGTGCATGTCGCAGACAATGGTGGTCAGGAGCTTGTTGAGTGGCAGCATTTCTCTGTGTGCATTGAGCAAAGCCTGAATGCGTGAAGCTCCCCTGAATTTCATTTCGGCAATGGCGTCTATATTTTCCAGTACGCTGTCTATGCAGGTGTATTTTTTGAGGATTCTGGCGGCAGTTGTATAGCCTACGCCGGGAATGCCCGGGATATTGTCGACCTTGTCACCGGACATTGCCAGCAGGTCAGGAATTTGTTCGGGTTTAACCCCGAAATGTTTTTCCACGCCGCGGCGATTGAGAACCGTGCCGCGGGCAAAATCCCACCAGGCATCTTCTTCGCCGAGGATGAGCTGGGTTAAATCCTTGTCGGCGCTGACTACGGTGATAGCGAATCCCTGTGACCTGAAGTAGGTAGAGAGTGAACCAATAATATCGTCCGCTTCATAACGGTTGCTGCCAAATTCAGGAATGCCCACGGCCTGACAAAACTGACGGCATTGGGCAAACTGGTTTTTAAGGTCCGGCGGTGTAGGTGGACGGTTCGCCTTGTATTCAGGGTAAAGTTCGCGACGGTAAGATTCGGTTTGGCTCGCATCAAAGGCGCAAACGATATGTTGAGGTTGTTTTTGCTTCAATATCTGAAACAGAAAGTCACTGAATCCGAACACGGCATTGCTGGGATTGCCGCTGAGATCGGTGATTGAATCATCATAGACATGCCAGGCACGGAAAATATAAATACTGGAATCGATCAAATAAACGCGTGGTTGTGGCATGAGCGAATTCTAACTCTTTACACACCATGTCTACAGGCTTTTTGTTATGATTAGGACTTTTACAGGAATAGAGCAGGGAAAAATGATGAAAGCAATCATCAGGGCAGGTTTGGGACTAGCACTTGCAGTGCTGTTATTTGCGTGCACCAAGATCGATGAAAACGCTGACACGCGTGCTGGCGATACGAATATTCAGGCCGCTTCAGTTGTTATCAGTACTGTGCAGGCCGCCGCCGATTCCACGGCTGGCACTTTTCAGGATCTTAGCGGCAGACCTCTTGAAATCTCAGACTTCGCAGGTCGAAAGCTGCTGATTAATTACTGGGCCACATGGTGTGCGCCCTGCATAAAAGAAATTCCGTCCCTGAGCAGTGCGGCGCAACAGCTTGGTAGTGAAGATTATGTGGTTGTACTGGCCTCTGATGAATCCCTGGAAACCATCAGCACCTTCATTGCCGAGAATGAATTTAGTGGCAATTTCATAAAACTGAATACCTTTTTTGCAAGCCATGGTATTCAGGCGGTACCAAGCACCGTGTTATATGATGAGTTTGGCCAGGAATTAAACAGCTGGTTGGGGGCCTATGAATGGGACAGTGAAGCAGTATTAGCTGAGCTGAGGTCCTATGAATAAACAACATTGTATTATCGTAGGTGCCAGTCATGCTGCCGGAGAATTATGCTCCATTCTTAGAAAGGAAGGCTGGACAGGAGAAATCACCCTTATCGGCGATGAAGAGTATCTCCCCTACAACCGTCCACCGCTCTCAAAAACCTTTTTAGCCGGTGATAAGAGTGTTTATGATCTCTTGATTCGTCATGCCGAAGCCTATGAGAAAGTGGACATAACTTGTCTGCTGGGAGTCAGGGTTGAAAGTATCGACCGCTCCGCTAAAACTATAACGCTTAGTAATGAATCAACAATGGCTTATGACAAGCTGGTGCTGACAACGGGTGCCCGAGTCAGACATCTGGATATTCCGGGAGCCGATCTGCAAAATATTTTCTATCTGCGTACTATCTACGATGCTGACCAGATCAGGCCGCACATCAGGAAAAATCAGCGCGCAGTGATTATCGGTGGGGGCTATATTGGTCTGGAAACTGCAGCCATGCTGCGCAGTGCTGGTATGCAAGTAAGTTTGCTGGAAAGAGATGCGCGTATTTTAAACCGTGTCGCAGCTCCTGAAATTTCTGAATTTTTCACGCGTGTGCATCTTGAAGAAGGTCTGGAATTGATTACAGGCATCGAAGTCAGTCACTTTTCGGGTGATAAAACTGCCAGGCGGGTGCATAGTTCTGATGGTCGTGAGATTGAAGCCGACCTGTTTATAGTAGGCGTTGGCGTGATCCCGAATATTGAATTGGCAGAAGCAGCCGGCCTGGAAGTCAGCAATGGTATTGTGGTTAATGAATTTGCACAAAGCAGTGATCCGGATATTCTCGCGGCGGGTGACTGTACCTATCATAAGAATAAACACTACCAGCTCTGGCTACGTCTGGAATCCATCCAGAATGCTGTTGAACAGGCAAAAGTAGTGGCTAAAACCATCTGTGGCAAGCAAGAAGAATATGATGAAATTCCCTGGTTCTGGTCTGACCAATATGATCTTAAACTGCAGATTGCCGGATTGTCCTCCGGCTATGACAATCTGATTGTGAGAGGTGATTTAACTCAGGGTCGCAAAATTGCGGTGTTTTATTTTAAAGGCCAAAACCTGTTAGCTGTCGATGCCGTTAATAGCCCTCAGGAATTCATGTTTGGTAAGCGGGTACTGGCGCAAGGACTGTCGCTTGATCTGGCTCGTCTTGCTGATAATTCAATCCCGATGCGTGATTTGGTCAAACTTGATTAAGTTATTAGGGTGTCTCTGCCTGAATAATACCCGTTCGGGTCAGGTGACTGAAGTTTGCAGGTGAAGAGCGGGAGCTGGCGAACCGCAAACCGGGTGAAATAGTAGCAGTGAAAAGTTTTAAGCACTATCACCAACAACCTTCTGTTTGTTGCCTGGCTGAGCAATTTTTTCTGATAGAAAGCTATCGTCTGCATTTTTTCGTTCCAGGTAATAGGTCAGTGGCGGGTAAATAATCAGTTCAAAGATAAACAGCAGGTAAAAAAAGGCGGCACCAAAGGGAATCACCTGGTCAGTATTCTTCCAGGTGCTGATATCACTATCCAGATTAAAATATAACTGCAGGCTGACATAGACGAATATGCCTAATGACCAGCGCAGCAAGGTTAAATAGGCTCGGGTGGCAGTGGCAAAGTTATCGAAAAAAAATAATGTGCCGCCACCAAAGTTTATAAAGACCAGTAAGGCATAAAAAAGCATACCCTCCGTTCCGCCAATGTCATATGACAGCCAGGCAAAAATAACCGCAAGTGTTGTGAACAACAAAATACGAAAAATACGCAAAAGCATGCCCTGGGTATGGATGAGTAATGGCAAAACAATCAGCACACCGCTGGCGATGGCCAGAAATTCAGCCTGAATGATGTAGCCCAGAATTTCCTGATTTGTCCAGAGCAGGTATTGAGCCTTGAAAAGTAAAGAGAAGTTGAAAATACCGGCCATTAACAGCAGGGGTGAAGCAGCTGCCAGGCAACAGACCATAAGTTGTTTACGTTGACGCGTCTTATCCATCTTGTTTAACCCGATGCTTACTGGCTATGAAATATGTACTGCAGACGCCGGTCTGATTCAATGATGTTGTAACCATAAGAAATTATTCCGGTGGATGCAATTTTAAATAGTGCAGAAATGAGCTTTGATGCTTTATTGAGTAATTACTGCGCTTTATCTGCAAGCGCAAAGCGGTATAATACGCGGCAATTAATTTTTAGCTGAAACACACAAATTCGGAGTATTTGATGCCATTAGTTACCTATATCAGTCATGACGGTGCCATTAATGAGATTGAAGTGCCTACCGGCAATTCTGTTATGCAGGGTGCGGTGGACAATATGCTTGATGGCATTATTGCAGAGTGTGGTGGTTCCTGTAGCTGTGCAACCTGCCATTGCTATGTTGATGAAGCCTGGCTGGACAAGGTTCCTGCTGCCAGTGAAATGGAGAAGGATATGCTGGAGTGCGTGCTTGAACCAAAGGATAACAGTCGGTTAAGTTGTCAGATTCAAATTACAGACGAACTGGATGGTCTGGTTGTCAGGCTACCTGAATCACAATTTTAATTTTTTTCAAGCTGAAAGGAACTTATACCCTGGATAGTGTTCCAAATAAGCGCATACAAATTTTTCTGGGGTCCCCCCTTTTCTCCAGTTAACATGTATTTGAACCCGCTACGTATATTTGCGCTAGCGGGTTTTTTTGTGAGCTTCTTAACAGTACTGGGAAGTAGAGCTCAGTAAAATACCCTCCAAACCAGACAAAACCTGCTTTCAGGAATCAGGATTTAGATGCGATATTCCCAGCTAACAAAGAACCTCGTTATCGAGCCTTCTCCGGTAAGAATGGCCAGCAGGCCCGCTTCATCAGAGGCTTTGCAGGATCTGATCGATATTCTGAAACAGAATTATGTCAGTGACTGCCCACATTGTGCAGGAACCGGCACTACTCTCCATAATCGCGCCTGTAAGCCCTGCATGGGGCAAGGCAAGTTAAAAGGCTGAACCAGGCAAGTCACTACTGACTATCTGTTGAAAGTTCTGCTTTGCTATCAATATCCCGGATGACCCCCTTGTCCGGACAATCAAGCCGATATACTTCCTTGGCGTGCTGCTCAAGCAGTTTACGAGCTCCCTGGTCACCATGCAGTTCAGCCAGTTCTTCAAAAAATTCTATCCGAAAGCCGACCGGGTTACCGGCTTTTCCCTGCCAGTATGGTCTGACTATCGGGTAGTCTTTTAAAGCATTCCGTATTGAGAGGTAAGTCTCTGTCAGTATGTAGGGCATATCGCCGAGACCGATAAGCACTGCATTGCAGCTTTTCACCTGCTGCATTGCTGCTGCAAGTGAATGCCCCATGCCCAGCGCGGCATCCTCAGCAATGCAAATCGACCAGTCAGGTATATAGCGCCCGGCAAATTCTTCATCACCCGGATGTAAAACCAGCAGACGCTGGTGAAAATTATCAGGGATCTGCTGCAGTGTAGTATCAAGAAGCTTAAGACCAGTAGACAAAATGGCCTGCCTTTTATCGGCACAAAATCGCTTACTGTAACCTGCTGCCAGGATAATAATGCCTATTTTGTCGGTCACAGGCTCGCTCATAAAATCTTAGTTGTGCTTATACAAGTAACTGTTAATTTATAAACGGGATTTTGCCCGCAACTGGGTTAATTCAGCCAATATCGCGACGGCAATTTCAGGCGGGGTTTTACTGCCGATATTCAGGCCAACCGGGGCATGCAGTTTATTGATATGCTCAACAGGGATGTCCAATTGCAAGAGCCGCTCTCTGCGTTTCTCTGTAGTTCGAGCCGACCCCATGGCTCCAATATAAAAGGCATCATGCTGTAAGACTTCCATCAGAGCCATGTCATCGATACGCGGGTCGTGGCAAAGCGCAACCACGACAGTATGCTGATCAATGCTTTTTTCGCGTAACCAGTCATCAGGCATGCGATTGGATAATTCAATATTCTGATTTGGAAAGTTTTCAATCAATTCGGGACGGGGGTCGCAAACAGCAACCTGGTAATCCAGACCCTGCGCCATTTCACTGAGATAGTATGCAACTTGCACTGCACCAATCAACAGGAGCTGGAATGCAGGGCCATAAGTATGAAACAGCGTATCTTGATTGATGCTCAGTGCTTTGAAATGTTCTGCATCCTGCAAATGTGCCTTACCGGTTTTCAAATCAGAAACACGTGTCATCAGCTTCCTGTCGGCCAGTGCTTGTGCAAGTTTCTGATAAAGTTGCGAATGGCTTGAGTCCAGAGGTTCAACAATGACTTCCAGTTGTCCGCCGCAAGGTAAGCCGAGCCTTAGTACGTCTTCGACTGCAACGCCGTAAGTTATGCGCTCAGGTTTGTCATTGGCAAGCTCGCCCTTGAGAATGCTTTCGCGCAAATCGTCCTCAACACAGCCGCCTGATAGTGAGCCACAATAATTTCCGTCTTCATTGCAGGCAAGCAGTGAGCCTATGGGACGTGGTGAGGAGCCAAAGGTTGATACGATTGTGCATAACCAGCACTGTTTCCCCGACTTTAGCCATGCACTTAACTGTACGATAACCTGTTGATCCATACTGTTCATAATCTTACCCTGAACTTTTTACGCTTCACCTATAAGCGCAGTTTGTAATTTTCCCAGCTTTGCGTCAGTTGCACGCTTTCCAATACTGTCCCAAAGCTCAGTTGTTGGGGAGTATATCAAAGTAATTTGATATGCTTGCATACAGGCATTTCGCAAATTTTCGGTAATAAACTATGAAATTCAGGCCATGTATTGATTTGCACCAGGGCAAGGTAGTACAGATAGTAGGCGGCTCCTTACAGGAAAGTAATGATTCTGCTCTAGAAGTAAATTTCAGCAGTGAAGCATCAGTGGAAGAATTTGCCGGGCTCTACCAAAAAGATGGTTTGACGGGTGGCCATGTTGTGTCTCTGGGGTCGGGCAATCAGGAGGTCGCAAAAAGGGCACTTGGCGCCTTTCCAGGAGGTATGCAATATGGCGGAGGTGTAAACCCGGATAATGCAATGGAATACCTGAATGCCGGAGCCAGCCACGTTATTGTTACTTCCTATGTATTTGCCGATGGTAAAATAGCCTTGCACAAACTGGAGCAATTACTGGATATCACCGGCAAGGACAAGCTGGTGCTGGATTTAAGTTGTCGACTGCGTGATGGTCATTTCTATGTAGTGACAGACCGCTGGCAGACCTTTACAGAAGAGAAAATCGCTCCAGCTTTATTGGAAAAGCTGTCAGTGTATTGTGCTGAATTTCTGGTACACGGCGTCGATGTTGAAGGCAAGCAGCAAGGTATAGAAGAAGATCTGATCAGCCTGCTGGGTATGTATTCACCTTTACCTGTGACTTATGCCGGCGGGGTAAAAAATCTGAGTGACCTGGATCTGGTCCAATCATTGGGGCAGGACAGGGTAGATTTGACCATTGGTAGTGCACTGGATATTTTTGGTGGCAAGGTACCCTATGCTGCCGTGATCGACTGGCTAAAAAATAATACTGCGTGAATAATCTTTTGCTGTTTGGTTTAGCCGAGGCGTAGACAGGTGTGGGGGGCTGTATCCGGGCGAGGAGCGTTTAGCGAGCGAGTCAGATACAGATTCTCACACTATGCTGGTTATTTTGGGCAGCCCCTACACAGTCCGGAGCCTGAGCGCTTAAAAATAATATTGACTAGTCAGGCTTTGCGCTGGTAAAGATCTTCCAGACTGATACTTTTATTGCTTTGAATAATCAGGCGGGCATGTTTGCGATTTAGCAGGCCAGGATTGCTGACTCCACATGAGTTGGCAATGGTATATAACTCCTTGATCATGTTTTCCTGATAATGCGCTACTCTGATGTATTTCTCATTGACAACCAGGCCACGCTGCAAATGCGGGTCATGTGTTGTTATGCCGGTTGGACAGGTATTTTTATTACATTGCATAGCCTGGATGCATCCCAGTGAAAACATAAAGCCACGCGCACTTACGACGCAATCTGCTCCGGCACATAAAGCCCAGGCTACATCGGCCGGGTTAATCAATTTTCCGGAGGCAATAACTTTTATGCGCTTGCGTAAGCCATACTCATTGAGCTTATCAACAAGCAAGGGCAGGGTTTCCTGAATATCCAGGCCCATATCATCAATCAGTGTGAGCGGTGCTGCTCCGGTGCCGCCATCGCCACTGTCGATGGTAATAAAATCCGGGGCACATTCTTCTCCGCGTTGTCTGATGCTGGAAAATAATTCATCTAGCCAGGCGCCGTCACCAATAACAGTTTTGAATCCGACGGGTTTGCCGGTGATGCTACGGAAAAGAGCGATTTTATTGAGTAGTTCATCATCATTTTTAACATCCAGATGTCGGTTTGGACTATTGGACGTTTCACCAACCGGGATCATTCTTATTCTGGCAATTTCTTCCGTGACTTTGGCTGCAGGAAGAATTCCGCCTTTACCCGGTTTTGCACCCTGACTTAATTTTATTTCAATCATTTTCACAGCGTCGTTGGCGGCAACCTTACGCAGGGTTTCTTCGCTAAAATGACCATCGCTGCCACGCACACCGTAGTTTGCAGTGCCAATTTGAAAAACTATGTCGCAAGCGCCTTCAAGGTGCCATTCGCTAAGACCGCCTTCACCGGTGTTCATCCAGCACCCGGTTAATGCAGCGCCTCTGGAAAGCGCCAGAACCGCGGGTTTGGAAATGGCGCCATAACTCATACCGGAAATATTAAATAATGAACTGGTAGAGTAGGGTTTTTCACAATACGGACCAAAAGTGATGGCTTCAACCGGTGTTTTTTCTTCGCTAAGCACGGGGTAGGGTGCATTGATAAAAAGAATATTGCCTGGTTTGGCTATGTCATAAGTAGAGCCAAAGGCCTGGGCATTTTCCAAATTTTTAGCAGCACGATATACCCATGATCGTTGTGCCCGATTGAAAGGCATTTCCTCGCGGTCCATAGAGAAAAAATACTGACGAAAAAATTCGCCTAAGCGTTCGAATAAATATCGAAAACGCCCGAGTAAAGGATAATTTCGACGTATTGCATGTTTGGTCTGAAAGACGTCAATGATGTACAGCACAATAGCGGTTAACAGAAGCAAACCAACAAAGAAAACGAAAGCATTTGCCAGCACGGAAGACAGGGGTGTCAGAAAGCGATTTATAAATGCAAAAATACTATCCACGGCAAGACCTTATTTGTTCCTGAAAGTATGAATGATACGCACAGCAGAAGAGGACAGCCAGTTTCTTATCCTGGATAGACCTCAAATCAATGTTCAGCCGGCATTCATGGTACTTATGTTCTACTTTATCTTTGCTGAAGCAGGTATGCGACACTCAGACTTTAGGACATAATGAGAAATTTGGCAGTATTGTGGTCCAAGTAATGATGGAATTGGTTTTGGCATCAGCATCGCCGCGTCGACAGGCTTTACTCAGGGAAATCGGCATTGGGTTCATCACCATGCCACAGGATATAGATGAAAGCCCATTACCGGATGAGTTACCTGAAACACTGGTGAAGCGTTTGGCGCTGAATAAAGCCAGGGCTGCTCTGGGCAACTTAAGCGAAGCGGATCACAGACTGGTACTGGGCTCCGATACTATAGTGGTCTGTGATCAAGCGGTTCTAGGCAAGCCGGAAAATAAGGCACAGGGCCTTGCCATGCTAAGATTATTGGCAAATCGAAAGCATCAGGTAATGACAGCCGTTGCCCTGATGAACCATGAGCAGGAAGCCCTGACAATGTCGCTCACAGAGGTAACATTCAAGCCATTAAGTGAAAGTGAAATACAAGCTTACTGGGATAGCGGAGAACCAGCAGATAAAGCGGGGGCCTATGCTGTGCAGGGTCTGGGAGCAATGTTTGTCAGTGAAATTCATGGCAGTTATAGCTGCGTGGTCGGATTGCCGATTTATGAAACGGTGCAACTGCTGGCTGATTTCGGTATGGATAGCAGGGCGATTTTAAATAATCTGAGATGAATGAGTCTGAAGATAAACAACAAGCGGATAAACCGGAAACAGCGTTTCTGGAGAATATTGCCGGCGCGGGCAAAGTCCTGAGAAGAAGCTGGTTTAGCTATTTGCGTGCACACGCCAATACAGCCGTATTGATATTACTCGTATTGCTTGCATCCTATATCAGTGTTGGACGTTTGCTAATGCCTCTCGCGTCTACACAAAAAGACTGGCTGGAAAATGAACTGATCAAGAGCCTGGGACTGGAAATAACCGTAGGCAGTCTTCAGGGTTCCTGGTTTCGATTTAGCCCTATTATTAGTTTGCATGATGTGGAAATCATACAAGAGCAGAACTCTGACATTATGCATAGTCTTAAAGAGTTGAATATTGCTCTGGATGTTCCGCAAAGTTTACTTAAACGCCAACTGATCATTAATCGTGTTGTTATTGATGAGATGTCGCTCTTATTGCTCGAAAATGAGAGTGGTGACTGGAGCTTATCAGGGTTTAGCGCGAGCGAAAACGACAACACTGAACAGTTACTGGATATTTTATTTAATGTAGAACGTCTGCAGATCGCAGAGGCCAAATTATTATTACGCCGCTATGATAGCGCTGACATAGAACTTAATAATATCTATCTGGATATCCAGAATAATCCTCAGAACCATCAGGCACAGCTTCAGTTTCGCATAAATGACCAGAGCAGCCCGGTTCAGATGGCACTTAGACTCGACGGCAATCCTTTGGGTATATATTCTGCCAACGCTTTTCTGGATATCAATAACCTTGATTTGTTACCTCTAATTGACGATGCCTATAACCAGCAAATGTCTCTAACAGCTTTTAATGGTTCGGCCCAGCTTTGGCTTGATTTTGACAACCAAAGTGTCAAGCAGGCTCAGGCCACTCTGGCAAATCTGAATCTAAGCGCAGATTTTCTACAATCCGGTCAGTCCATAGCAATTACCAGTGGCAGTGCCGATATAACAGCTATTCAACCCATCGACAAAGACTGGTCATTCTGGGCGCAGAATCTACAGTTTGATTTTTTTAATCGGCCCTGGGAATCAGGTGACTTTTTTATTGAACTCAATTTACAAAATGAAAGTCCTGCTTTGGATGTGAAAGGCGAATCTGTGAATCTGGCCATTTTTACAGACATGCTAGAGGCGCTGAATTTAACTGAGCAGACACGACAAGTGCTGAGCGATCTGGATCCAAGGGGGAATTTACGAAACCTGCACCTGCAAACCGATTTTTCTGGTTTGTATCCCGGCGCTTTTGATTTAGCTGCCAACCTGGAAGATGTTGCAGTTGATGCATGGGCGCAGGCTCCATCTGGCAGTGGCATTTTTGGTTATGTAGAAGCCAATCAGAATTCAGGTTTTGTTGATGTGAATTCAGAAGATTTTACTATTCATTTACCCAGAATTTTCCAGGAAAGTTGGCACTATGACGCTATTAATGGTCGAGTGCATTGGGCTGTCGATAATGGCTCTGTACGGGTCTACAGTGACACTATTGATGCGCGCAATGATGCAATACATGGCCGCGTAAAGTTCGAAATTAATAACCAGCAAGATGCTGAGGAGGCGTGGGACTCGAATTTAAACCTGCTGGTAGGCGTACTTGATTTTGATGCCAGTTATAAATCCCGCTATTTGCCAACCTTAAATAATATACGCGGCACTATGGACTATCTGGATAAGGCGGTAATTTCAGGAAACATAAGCAACAGTGGATTTATTTTCCGTGGCAAGACATCCAATGTGCTGGATGTGAATCAACAAACTGTGCAGACCTTTTATCAGGTCGAAAATGCCGGTTTGCGCTTTCTGGATGAATGGCCGATGCTGGAAAATCTGTCAGGCTTTGTGAAGGTCAATAACAACCATGTCGATATAAGTACTCAGCAGGCGGAAATTTCTGATATTGAACTCGACGCGGCGACTGCGCAAATCAGACCATTACCTGATAATGCCGGATCCTGGTTATCTGTTAGTACCAGCGCCACTACAGCCGGCAACATAGGCCTGAATTTTCTGCGGGAGTCTCCAGTCAATGCAAGAGTTGGATCCTATCTGGATAGCTGGGATCTGCAAGGAGAGGTCGGTCTGGAAGTCAGGCTGGGGATTGCACTCAATAATACTGAACTTGAAAATGATATACAGGTGCTTGCGATTCCCAAAGGTGGCTCACTCTATATTCCTGAATATGATTTGCGATTTAATGGGCTGCGGGGGCCAATAAATTTTTCAGTCGCTGATGGATTACAGGCAACAGGTCTTAGTGCCAATCTGTTTGATTTCCCGGTTGCTGCAAGGATTACAAGCAATGATAAGGGAGTCGTCATAACAGGCAATGGCAGGGTTTCCAATACAGCCCTGCAAGATTGGTCCCTGCAACCGGAATTTGTTAAAAATTTGCTGCAGTTCAGTGAAGGAGCCTTGGCATACAGGGCAGACTTGACTATATACAATCAGGAACAGGCTGATGGAACACTAAGCTCATTGAGTTTATCCAGTGATCTGCTCGGCCTGGCTTTCGATTTACCGCAACCCTTTGATAAAGGTATCGATGAATCGGCTTCACTAGATCTTGATATGAATTTCAGCGCAGGACTGGAACACATCACCGTAAATTTTCGTGATCAGCTAAATGCCGATTTAATCATTGAGGCCAGTGAACTCTATGGTGGAGAAATTAATTTTGGTGCACGCAATCAGGATTTCAGCATCCGCCGTTTGAACAGTGAAACAGGGCTGCTGATCAGTGGCGAAATCAGCGATTTTAATTTACAGGAATGGCAGGAAGTATCTCAGGCCTTTAGCGCCGAGGAAGGTGAATCGGCTGCCGAGCTGGTTCGTTTAGTGGATGTCCGTATCGGAAATCTGGTGGTTTTTGGTGTTGACCTTCCAGCGATCAATACCGTGCTCCGCAGACAAGGCCCAGCCTGGGCTCTGTATCTGGATAACGAACAGATACAGGGAGATATGCTCTTCCCGGATGCTGCAAACGAAGCACTGGACGTACAGCTGAGCTATTTAAGAATTCCGGCAGATGAAGAAGAAGTGGATGTTACAGACCCTGAAGTTGAGACGCTTACAGGTTCCATTGAAATAAGGTCAGAGGAAGAAGTCGACGTGCTGGCTGATATCAATCCGGCAGATCTGCCTGCCATGAATTTCCATACCGATGAATTCAGTTTGGGCGCGGGCAACATGGGGGCCTGGGATTTCCAGTTGCGCAGTAATAATAATGGTGCCCTGATCAGCAATCTGACCATGCGTACCGCTGGCGCTTCGATCACTGATCTGTCCGGAGAAACCGGTGCGACAATTGACTGGCAATTTAACAATGGTGCTCACAGAAGCAGCTTTTCAGGATTATTTAGCGCCGGAAATCTGGCCGAGGTATTGCCGAGTTTTGGTTATGCTGCAGTAGTACAAAGTGAATCAGCCCGTTTTGTCAGTGAGCTCGATTGGTCGGGATCGCCGGCGGCCTTTGCGCTTAAAAAGGTAAACGGGCAGGTGGATTTACAAATGCGTAATGGCCGGTTTATCGATATAGAATCAGGATCGGCACGTCTGTTCGGTGCTTTTAATTTTGATGCCCTGGTAAGGCGAATGCAGCTGGACTTCTCTGACCTCTATGAACGCGGTCTGGCCTATGACACCATCAGCGGCGTACTCGACTTTAGCCAGGGCACGGTCAACACCCAGGATAATTTTCTGATCAGAGGGCCTTCCAGTACAATAAATGTCAATGGTTCGCTGGATCTGGTGAATGAAACCATTGCGGCTGATGTCCTTGTAAATCTGCCTTTAGGCCAAAATGTATCCATGGTGGCGGGTATACTCGGCGCCTGGCCCATTGCCATTACGACATATGTAGCGAGTATTATTTTCCGGGATCAACTGCAGAACTTTACGACTGTCCTGTATCGTCTCGAAGGGCCCTGGGATGATCCGCAGGCCGGTTTTGAATCTGATAATGAGGCTGTAGAAGAAGCCATGGAAGAAATAGGAGTATTAAACGCCGATGCTGGATAAAGCATTATTGACCAATCTGCTAGCTGTAAGCATTGTTGTGATTGGTTTGTTCCTGGAGACTGAGCTGCAAGCAGTTGTACTGAACACTGGTTTATTTGCCCTGTCGGGGGCCTTTACCAACTGGCTGGCCATACATATGCTGTTTGAAAAAGTGCCAGGCTTTTATGGTTCCGGGGTTATTCCTGCACGCTTCGAGGAATTCAAGCATGGAATTAAAGTCCTGATAATGGAACAGTTTTTCACGTCGGCGAATATTGTTCAGTTTCTGACAGAATCCAAAGCAGAAGGACTGAAAAAGCAGGATGAATCTGTATTTCAAAAAATGACTGATAAGGTGGATTTCAGTGGTGCTTTTGATTCACTGGTGGAAGTGATTATGAATTCTTCTTTTGCCGGCATGTTATCCATGCTGGGAGGAGCAGATGCACTTAAACCGCTACGAGAACCCTTTATCAGCAAAATGCGTGATTACATGGGACGCATGGCAGAAGACAAGGATTTTTTGCAGCAGTTTCGGCAAGCCTCCGCTGAGAATCTGCTCGTCAAGGTAGAAGTTATTGTTGATAAACGGCTGGATGAATTAACGCCGCATATGGTGAAAGAAATTATTCAGCAAATGATCAAAAAACATTTGGGCTGGCTGGTAGTTTGGGGTGGTGTTATCGGGGGCCTGATCGGTTTGCTGGCTACATTACTGCTCTGACTGCAAGTTACTCGAGAGGCTCAGGAACAGAGGGTCTGATAAAAATTACCGGATTGTCGATAGCGTCTCCCAATGTGTTACCCCGCGTCTCTGACGCAGCAGGATCATTTAAATCTCCGACAAAGTCAGGATCAAAAATTATGCCGGAGGCAGGGTTGCTGATTAGCTCACTCTGCAGGTCTACCGGGATGTCTGATAAATCTTCTTCAGGTTCAGCAGTGGTCAACTGTCCGCTCATTACCGGCAGCCAGATTCTGGATGGGTAACGTTCGCTATGCAACAGACTGTCTTCGCGTTGCAATCCTGCCAGGGAGTCATCTTCGGCCTGACTAATCTTCAATACTATTCGACTGCCGGCCCGAAAATTATAAGCAGTGGGTTGCAGGGCTATATTCAAACGCGTAGCCCTTGACGCTTCGAGCGCTACGCTTTGAGTGAAGTCGTATTGGGGTTGAAAGTTTGCGTTGTTGTTGCCGGAGTTATTTTGACCATTAGCATCCACGAGTGTTCGCATTGAGGCCTTTAAGGAGCCTGTTGTGACTACTATGGAGCTTGTCGCTGCAGCGTTGGAGATGTTTGCTGATTCAATTACGTTCAATAAGAAACTCGGCAGACTCAACCCGGAGGTAATTTGCTGAAGATTGATTTCTTCTGACAGACTGACCTGGAAGGCGGTATCGGCTTCAGAACTGCTGATATACAGCTCCAGCATGATTGGCCCGGTAATTTCCAGATCAGTAGTCAGAGGTCCGCTGATAAAAGTCAGGCTTTCGCGCCCGGTAGTCTGAGTCGATATACGTGAGAGGGAAATATTATTGTCCTGTATTTCGAAATCGAGAGTGGCCGGGGCGTCTGCATCCAGCGACTGCCGGTTGAGAAACATGGCTGTATAACTGGCAGCTTCAGGTGGCCAGCTTGCAATGGTCTGCCATAAATTTTGCGTTCTGTTCTGATATGTCAGATCTGGCAATGCATTGAAATCAGGTGCAGATTCGTCCTGCAGGCACCATCTGTAATATGGCAGCAAGTGTTGCTGTAGAAAAACCATATCCTGCATTAAAGGCGCTTCGCTGCTGAAGATTGCCATTTTGTGAATGCTGTTCAGCCGTTCCCTGGCTATCAGGTTGCTCCTTAAGGCTACACTCTCCTGCCAGCTGTCAGCCAGGAAAACAGGCACGTTTATCGCCTCCATGGAAGGCAGACTGCTGCGTATCTGCCAGTATTCATCATATAGGGGGTGAGCCAGCATTTGCAGTCGCATATCGTAGGAGACAAGTCGGGGTGTGCCTGAAGTCGGAAAAGCATTATTGCGGCGGACTTCTGTTTCATACCAGTCTTGCAGAAAAGCCGGGTTTGCCAGGCCGCCATTAAAAGCCCAGTCCTGATAGGGCTGAACGATGCCGTTTACCGGAGCGATACAACTCAGGGAAGGCGGGTTCTGGATTGCCATTTGCCATTGCGCCGTTGCGTAATAGCCGGAACCAACACCAAGTACTTTGCCGTCAGACCAGCTCTGTCCTGCTATCCATTCGATGATTTCATAATGGTCCTGCTGTTCATTACGGGACAGGAATTCATATTGACCCTCGGATAAGCCAGTGCCCCTGCTGCTGGCAATAACGTAGTTAAAACCCTGACTGACAAACCAGGCGACTGAGCCGGTTTGCTCATTATCCGGAGGGCGGCTGTCATCTGCGTGCGGATAAGGTGCTGAGCTATACAGCGTTGGATAGCTGCCACTTTGGGCGGGTCTGTAGATATCCAGTGAAATGCTTATGCCGTCCCGCATACTGACCATTTGATTACTTTCTGTGATGATCAGTGGGCCGCTGGCCTGAATCGGGATTTGTGCAAGACTGATAAAGGGCCAGCAGCCGACGATGCCAAAAAATAGCAAAAGTAAAAAATTATGATGCCGGGCACTCAGGTTTTTCAAAGTCGCTTGGTAAATTCTCAATTTTGAATTAATTGTAAATTATACCCAATATGGGAGAGCAAACCATGCTTGTCTGTATACGCTTAATAAAACAATGTTTAATTATTAGGCCCAGATGCCTATGTTGCTTTGACAAAGGGCATGAATAGACTATAATTGAAACGTTTTTAAGATCGACTTATTCTAGTGAGCTAGGGGTGTTTGAACTAGAATCACTCCGGTTTTTTGGCAGCACAAATTCCATATTAAGGGTCATACTTTTTATTAGTTGCTTTTTTGACTGATGGTAACTAATAAAATTCCAGTGGCGAAATAAAGTCGAATAAACACACTCTAGCCAGCTCCTGTGTTTTAGTGGAGAGTTGTGGCTTTTTATGGTCGAACAAAATCGACTAAAACTAGAGCAAGTAACAGAGGTGATTTTTTAAGTTATGGCCAGACCAATTGAATTTGAATACGATAAAGTTCTCGAAAGTGCAATGCAACAATTCTGGCGTGAAGGCTATGAAGCCAGCTCGGTGCAGAAGTTGCTTGATGCCACAGGGATAAACCGGGGTACTCTGTATAACTCGTTTGGAGATAAGGATACATTTTTCAAACTTTGCGTCGATCGCTATAACTCTCTTATTAAAAACAATCTTAGTGCCAGCCTGGGAAATTCCGATTTGGGTGCGCTTGCCGCGATAGAGGCTTATTTTCAAACTGCAATTCTGCTTACCTCCAGCAAGCAGCGCAGTCTGGGTTGTCTCTTGGTGAATTCTGTCTGTGAAAGCATAAACTGGGACAGGGAACTGCAGAAACTCATCAGAAATTCGCTAAACGTGGTTCGTAAAGCACTGCAATCCAGAACCCGGCAAATGGAGAAATCCAGGCAACTGAAGCGAGGCTTGAAAGCCGAGCAAGCCGCTGAGTCGCTTATGAATACTTTACAAGGCATGTACGTAAGCGCCAGAAATGGCCGTTCACCCAAGCAGCTTGGTGATGCCTTGAAAATCGGGCTCGAAGCCATCCTGAAATAAATACCCAATATCGCCTGGGATACTAATCTGCAGGCCCTGCACGGGCTTGCAGGGGAAAGCAAAACTGGTATACTGAGCCTCCTCGAAAAAATAGATTACTGAGTTAGATATGAAAACAGTAGCAAGCTCAATGAAAAAGAAGAAAGACGAGTCAAATATCGATCTGACGCCTATGTTGGACGTGGTATTTATTCTGTTAATTTTCTTTGTCGTAACAGCCTCTTTTGTCAAAGAATCAACCCTTAATGTTCAGGGTCAGGATCCGAATAATAATCCTCCACCCCCAAGTGCAGATCAGCCGCAGAACGTACTGATTCAGATCGATGCCAGAGACCAGATATTTTTTAACCAGGAGCGAGTCGATATTTCAGCTGTGCGTGCACGAGTAGCATCTCAACGGGCCGAAAACCCAGCAGCGTCGGTCGTTATTCAACCAAACGATGACTCTACAGCCAACACTCTGGTTAGAGTTATGAATTCTTCCAGAGAAGCCGGAGCGACGGATATTTCAGTTATCCCTCAGAATTAAGCTAGCACTAAACAAAAGTATTATAAAAAAACCCGGGCTTGTACCGGGTTTTTTTATTTCCTAGGGCTTTATTGATTATGATAATCTCTAGCCTTCTTTATGACACCTTAAGGGAATTGGTATGGGAATTTTAGTAATTATTCTGGTTTTGATATTAGTACAGTATTTGTACTTTGGCATGCAAGTGGGTGGCGCAAGAATGAAATACGAGATAAAGGCCCCGGCTATTTCCGGTCATCCTGAATTTGAGCGACATTATCGTGTACAGCAGAACACTCTCGAGCAACTGATAATTTTCATTCCGCTGTATGTTGCCTTTGCCATCATGGCTGAATCGCAAGGCTGGATGGGTTATGAGATAGCCAGTGGAGCTGGTGTGCTATGGATAATAGGCCGAATAGTTTATGCAGCAAGTTATGTAAAAAATCCTGATTCCAGAGGTAAAGGTTTCATGATCGGTTTTCTGGCAACGGTCGTGCTGATTATCGGCACCCTGGCTGCCTCAATCATGTCTCTTACAGGTTAACTTTATGATGGTGAAGGGTTTGCAATACAGGCTAATACAGGTAGCTCTGCTGCTTGGTCTGTTGGCTACACTTTATCTCATTAAGCTGCCTTTCAGTCTCAGCGCAGTAAATGACACGGCAACGCCTGTGTACGGCGCTGTTGTTATCAATGAATTCCCGCATGACCGCAATGCTTTTACTCAGGGGCTGGTATTTGCTGATGGCAGGCTTTATGAAGGAACAGGACAGCGGGGGGAATCCGCACTGCGCTTGCTGGATCTGGAGTCGGGCGAATTACTGAAGCGAAAAAATCTGGATAGTCGCTATTTTGGTGAAGGCATCACCATTCTGGGTGACAAAATTTACCAGCTGACCTGGCAGTCTCATGTGGGTTTTGTGTACGACAGGGATAGCTTTACTCAAGTGGCCAGTTTTTATCTGCCGGGTGAGGGCTGGGGTATTACACATGATGGAGAGCATCTGATTGTAAGTGACGGCAGCTCTTATTTACGTTTTCTGGATGTGGAGACTCTCACTGAAGTAAAGCGTATTCAGGTAAGCGATGAATTCGGCGCAGTTCGCTATATCAATGAGCTGGAATTTATCAATGGTGAAGTCTGGGGCAATATCTGGTATCAGGATTATCTGGTACGGATAGATCCCCAAAGTGGTAAAGTGAATAGCCGTATTGATCTGAGTGGCTTACATAATGATCGCCGAACACGTGATGAAGTTCTTAACGGTATTGCCTGGGATGCAGACAATGAAAGGCTATTTGTCACCGGTAAACTCTGGCCCCGTATCTATGAAATTGAAGTGGCTGACTAGGTTTTTCATTCTGGCTTTATGCCTGAGCCTGGTCGCTTGCGAAAGCCTTTCCTATTACAGTCAGGCCATTTTCGGCCAACTTTCCATTCTCAGCAAACGCGAAGCTATTGAAAAGCTGATCGCCGATGATACAAGCTCGCCTGAGTTAAAAAACAAACTTCAGACTGTTCTGGATATTCGGCGTTTTGCAGAATCAGAATTAATGTTGCCGGTGGAAGACAGCTACGGCACTTATGTGGATATCAAACAGCCATATGTTGTCTGGAATGTTTTCGCCAGTCCTGAGTTTTCCATCAGGCCGGTTAACTGGTGTTATCCGATTGCGGGATGTGTCGCTTACCGGGGTTATTTTTCTGAAGCTGACGCGCAGGCTTATGCGAACCGGAAGAGTCAGGAAGGACTGGATGTATATGTTGGAGGGGTAAGCGCCTACTCCACTCTAGGCTGGTTCTCCGACCCTCTATTGAGCACCGTGATTAATCGTGATGATTATCAGTTGGCCGCTTTGCTTTTTCACGAACTGGCACACCGTCTTATCTATATAGCTGGCGATACTGAATTCAATGAAAGTTTTGCAACGGCAATGGAACGTGAGGGCTTGCGACGCTGGTTGCTGGCAAATAAGGTCAATACAGCAGACATCATGCAACAAACAGAGTTTACCTTGCGGGCTCGTGAAGACTTCGTGAGCTTGGTCGCGAGTGTTGCAGATGAACTGAAGACTCTTTATGCCCGTACCGATCATAATGAAATTGAAAAGCGTCAGGCTAAGGCTGAAGTCTTTGCTCAGATGCGACGTGACTATGCGAACTTGAAGAACGACTGGAACGGTTATGATGGCTATGATAACTGGATGGCTCGTGACCTGAACAACGCGCAGCTGAGTACAGTGACGACTTACTATAACTGGGTGCCGGCCATAGAAAAGATATTAGAGGAGAACAATTATGAACTCTCCAGTTTTTATAATGCTATAGCCGCACTTACCGACATGAGTCTGGAACAAAGAGAATATTTGTTAAGCAGTAAAATCAATTAGCGCATATAGTTTTCGATAAAATCAGACCCGCCAAACGGCGTACTCAGAGTAAGATATAAGGCACTGAGCTATCTCAGTAGCATGAACAGTGCATCGTATATGGTAATATAGCGTTCCGCTTTGAATTAATAAGTCGTTAAAGGAAGCCCCATGATTATTAAACCCCGTGTTCGTGGCTTTATGTGTATTACCTCACATCCCGCTGGTTGTGCTGCCAATGTGCAGCGTCAGGCTGATTATGTGAAAGCCCAGGGCCGGATTGAGAAAGGTCCGCTTAAGGTTCTGGTGATTGGTGCTTCAACCGGTTATGGACTGGCTTCGCGTATTACTGCTGCCTTCGGGAGTGGAGCTGCAACACTGGGAATTTTCTTCGAAAAAGAAGGCACAGACCGTAAAACAGCTTCAGCAGGTTGGTATAATTCAGCTGCGTTTCATACGCTGGCTGAAAAAGAAGGCCTGTATGCAAAAAGCATTAACGGTGATGCTTTTTCCAGCGAAATCAAGGCAAAAACCATTGCTGCAATCAAGCAGGATCTCGGCCAGGTCGATCTTGTGGTGTATTCGCTGGCAGCCCCACGCCGCACAGACCCCCAAACTGGTGAAGTCTATTCATCAACACTCAAGCCCATTGGAAAGGATATTACGATTCGGGGCATCAATACTGATAAAAAAATTGTTGAAGAGATGAGTGTCTCTGCTGCTTCTGAAGAAGAAATTGCAGGAACAGTAAAGGTCATGGGTGGTGAAGACTGGCAATTATGGATACAAGCCCTCAATGAAGCCGGAGTGCTGGCAGCAGGTTGTAAAACTACGGCTTATACCTATCTGGGTGCGGAACCTACCTGGGATATATACTGGAATGGCACTATTGGTGCTGCTAAAAAAGACCTTGATGACAAGGCAGCAGCAATTCGTGAGTATCTGGCCGATACTGCAGGAGATGCCCGCGTATCTGTATTAAAGGCAGTGGTAACCCAGGCCAGTTCGGCTATCCCGGTAATGCCGCTGTATCTTTCCATGCTGTTTAAAATCATGAAGGCAGAAGGCACACATGAAGGCTGTATAGAGCAGGTGGATCTATTGTTTCGTGAAAGCCTTTATGGAGAGCATCCTGTTCTGGATGACGAAGGACGCTTACGGGCCGACTACAAGGAGCTGGAGCCTCATGTGCAAAAGCAGATCAGTGCACTCTGGGCGCAGGTGGAAACAGATAATATCGACGCCTTGACGGACTTTAAAGGTTATCAGACAGAATTCCTGCAGCTCTTCGGTTTTGAGATGGCGGGTGTGGATTACGAAGCAGAAGTGAACCCAGAAGTGCCGATAAATAATTTGATTACTTAGTTTCCAGTGCTCATCAATATATAGTTCGCTCGCTAAGCCGCTCCTCACTTACATATTGCTAAGCACTTTTCGAGATATAAATGAAACGGATAAGAATCTGGAATTTTTCAATCAATATGCAAGGCCGAGCGTACAGGGATGTACTCATGGCGTGCCTCCCATCAGCCTGCGAACTAAAGGCCTTTTGATTAACATTCAAACTTAGTCAGCCACTGTTTCAGGCAGGCTGTTCAGTCAGGGTTTTGCTTCTGTTAAGCAGAAACACCAGTGACAGCATCACCGGGACTTCCACCAGTACCCCGACCACAGTGGCCAGCGCTGCTCCCGAATCAAGACCGAATAAGGAAATAGCCACGGCCACTGCCAGTTCAAAAAAGTTGGATGTGCCTATCAGGCAGGCTGGTCCGGCAATATTGTGAGGGAGCTTCATGGCCCGGGCCAGGACCAGGGTAATAAAAAAAATCCCGTAAGTCTGGATTAACAGGGGAATCGCTATCAGGAGGATGCTCAGCGGCTTGTTCAATATGGTCTGTGCCTGAAAACCGAATAACAGAACTACGGTAGCCAGCAGCCCTGTGATCGACCAGGGTTTTATGGCTTTCAGAAAGCGTTGCAAGTCTTCTGCCTGTCTTCTGTGGTTGAAGATATAACGTGTAAAAACTCCGGCACTGAGCGGCAGCACGACATAGAGAAGCACGGAAATCAGCAGGGTTGACCAGGGCACGATAATTTCTGCAACGCCCAGGAGTAAGGCGGCAATGGGTGCAAAGGCAAAAATCATGATGATGTCATTTACGGACACCTGTACCAGCGTGTAATTAGGGTCACCATCAACCAACTGGCTCCATACAAATACCATGGCAGTACAGGGGGCGACGCCCAATAAAATCATTCCAGCAATATATTCAGTAGCTGTGTCCGCATCGACAAAATCTGCAAACACAAGTTTAAAGAATATCCAGCCCAGCAGTGCCATGGTAAAGGGCTTGATCAGCCAATTTACCAGACAGGTCAGCATTAGCCCTTTGGGCTTACGACCAATATCCCTGATCGATGAAAAATCAATCTGAATCATCATGGGGTAAATCATGACCCAGATCAGTACCGCAACCGGCAAGTTCACATGTGCAAAAGTAAGCCTGGAGAACAGACTGAAAAATGCTGGATTCATACTGCCTATCAGAACCCCGGCTATGATGGACAGAGCCACCCACAGGCTTAAATATCGCTCGAATAAACCCATTACTCTGTTAGTCCTAATGCCTGAATGCGTTGGTACAATTCATTTTCTTCAAGGCCCTGTGCCAGCCAGATTTTTATCTGTTTGATACGTTGTTTCAGTAGCTTGATGGTTTTCTTGAAGGCTTTATCAATAATTTCCGGGTCGCCGGTTATGGCACTGGGATCAGCCAGGCCCCAATGCACCTGCCTGGATTTCCCAAACCATAGCGGGCAGGGCTCATTGGCGGCTTTATCGCAGACTGTAATAACATAGTCGAAATCACTGTCTTCGAATTCATCCCATGACTTGCTTTTTAAACCGCTGATTGGAATTCCCTTTTTACGCAAGGCACGTAAGGTGAGTGGATGCACCTGATCAGCAGGATTACTGCCAGCACTGCATGCTTCTATTAAACCCTGGCCGTAAAAATTGCTAACGGCTTCTGCCAGAATACTGCGACAGCGGTTATGAGTGCAGATAAAGAGTATTTTCAAGGGCGCAGCTCATCAAAAGTGATTTTTTCATGATGCATAAAATCCTGATTATTCACCAAGGCCAGCTCCAGACTTTGATAACACCAGTCTGGTAGCTTTTCATGCAGGCGATAATGCATCCACTGCCCCTCACGTCTATGCTGAATCAGATTGCAGTATTTCAACTGAGCCAGATGGCGGGATATTTTTGGCTGCGTTTCATCCAGCCTGTCTACCAGTTCGCAAACACAAAGTTCCTTCTCTTTGCAGAGCAGGAGCATAATTTTCAAACGGGTATGATCAGACAGGCATTTAAAAAAATTTAGTGGTTGCATGGCAGCATGGCCCTGATTCTGAAGTTCAGGAATTATATATGAAAAAACATATATATGTAAAACCATATATAGTGCAGAGTAATATTTCTTCTTCGTTTTTGTGTTGAAAAAGGTAAACTTCAAAGGATGATAAAAGTAGCAAGGCCCGAAAATTACCGAGATATTATTCGTATCTATAATCAGGCTGTAGATACGGGTATTCAGACCGCTGATGCAGACAGGGTTTCAGTGGATGAGAAAGAAGCCTGGCTGGATCTGCATACAGGAGAGCATTACGTAATTTATGTCATCCTGAAAGATGAGCTTGTTGCGGGATATCTGGCTTTGAGTCCATACCGGCATGGCCGCTCAGCATTTTACAATACCGTTGAGCTCAGCTATTACCTGGATACCCAGTATCAGGGAAGGGGTTTGGGCACACAGCTGTTAGAGCATGCAATAGCTCACTGTCCTGCTCTTCACATCGAAACACTGCTTGCTATATTACTGTCCTGCAATACAGCAAGCATAAACTTGCTGGAAAAATTTGGCTTTCAGCTATGGGGATCCATGCCTGGTATAGGAAAATTAAAAAGTGGCAAGGTTGATCATTTGTATTACGGCAGAAACCTGGCAGTAGTGTAGTGAGTAATAATATCTCAGGGCGCACTTTTGCAAGAGGAAAGATAATTAAGTTTATCGCTTAATTCACGCTGGACCATTAGTTATGAAAATCAGAAGCTTCAGGCAAAAAGACACCGAAGAAATCATAGCGCTGTGGGATGCCTGTGGATTGTTGCGTCCCTGGAATGACCCGAAGCAAGATATACAAAGAAAAATGGAACTGCAGCCTGAACTGTTTCTGGTCGGACTTAGTGATAACAGGGTTATAGCCGATGAATCAGCATAAACACAAAAAAAGTGGCGCAGTTAAAAAAAAGCATTCAGCCAGCATCACAACATCAATAATGCTAAAAGTGGTACCTGGAGCTTCTTGTACAGAAATAGCCGGCTGGTTGGGAGAAGAACTGAAAATCAGGGTAGCTGAAGCGCCAGAGAAGGGAAAGGCGAATAAAGCAGTTGAAGCGCTAATCAGTGATGTATTATCCCTGCAGGCCCGCGCCGTTAAAATAATTAAAGGCCAGCATTCTTCCCATAAAACGCTACAGGTCACTGGTCTGTCACTGGCTGATATTCAGCAAAGATTGTCCCTGGCAGGCAAGCAGCCATGATCAGGTCCGTCAGCACTAAAAATAAACAGGATATTGAAGCTCTTGCGATTATCTATAATCATTACATAACTCACTCGGTGATAAGTTTTGAAGTAGAAGCTGTATCGACATCTGAAATGACAGACCGAGTAAAACGGGTTCAGAGTCTGGATTTTCCCTGGTTGGTGGCGGAAGATAACAATCAGGTTATTGGTTTTGCCTATGCCAGCCCCTGGCATAGTAGATGCGCCTATAGACATACTGTTGAGCTGACTGTGTATGTGTCTCCTCAGCACACTGGCCAAGGGTGGGGACTGCAACTCCATGAAGCATTAATTACAAAACTAAATGCACTTAAGGTGCATGTAATGATCGCAGCGATAGCCTTGCCCAATCCGGCGAGTGTCGCATTACATGAAAAACTGGGCTTCAAAAAAGTAGCCCAGTTTGACGAAGTCGGGTATAAATTTGGTAAGTGGGTTGATGTAGGTTATTGGCAATACCTGGTAAAGCAACAGTGAAGCGGAAAAGCCATGAACGGAGCAGATAAACCGAGTGAATACTATTTCCGGGAAGGCTGTTTTATTACAGAGCTTTCCAATTCGGATGAGGATCCTGAACTTTCAGTTGCTCATGTGAGGGTAGAACCTGGCGAAACGACTCGCTGGCATAAATTGCTGGGAATTACAGAACGCTATTTAATACTTTCCGGCAAGGGCAGCGTTGAAGTTGGCAGTAACGAAGCCAGAGTCGTACAGGTGAAAGATATAGTATTGATTCCTCCCGATGTCAGGCAACGCATCACCAATATAGGCGAAGAAGATCTTATTTTTCTGGCGCTTTGTACTCCACGCTTTGAGGAAATCAATTACCTTGAGATACAGGACTGAGGAGGGGAGCCTAATATGATTATTGCAATGTCTGCTATGGTTTTTCTTACTGCGGTGATTGGCTTACTCAGTCTGACTGTGCGAATCAAGGCTGCCCGTGAGGGTAAGGTAAACCTGAAATATTTCAAATTAATGAGCGGCCATGAAGTTCCTGAAAACATTGCTGTGACGACAAGGGCTTACAATAATCAATTTGAATTGCCGGTATTGTTCTATGTAGTGAGTGTGCTTTATCTTTTTCTGATGCCAAATGATCTGGTGGGTCTGGTGCTGGCCTGGTTATTCGTATTTTCACGCTATATACATGCCTTTATTCATTTAAACTACAATCACATTATTCATCGGATGCTGGCTTTTTTATTTGGTTTTGTCTGTGTGATGCTTATGTGGGCATATTTATTGGTTCATAATTTCTACTAGAGGAGTCTGCGTGTTTAAGCCTGAGGATATTTTAAATTTCTGGTTTCATGAAATAGAACCGGCTCAGCACTGGAAAAAAGATATTGAATTCGATCGCATGATTAGCAAACGGTTTTCTGAAGTGCATCACCAGGCAAGCCGTGGAGAGCTATACGATTGGCGCAAGACCGGCAGAGGAAGGTTGGCCGAAATCATTGTGCTGGATCAGTTTTCCCGCAATATGTATCGGGATTTACCCTTGTCCTTTGCCTATGATGCACAGGCTCTGATACTGGCACAGGAAGCCGTGGCCCGGCAGGTTGATACTGAATTAACTGCGACAGAGCGAGTATTTCTGTATTTACCCTACATGCATAGTGAATCTTTGCTGATACATGAAATAGCACTGGAGCTTTATACGAAAAATGCTATAGCAGAAAATCTTGATTTTGAAATCAAACACAAAAATATCATAGCAAGATTCGGTCGTTATCCGCATCGCAATAATATTCTGGGCAGAGAGTCCACTGCTGAAGAACTGGAGTTTCTGAAACAGCCCGGATCGAGCTTTTAGGTTTGTTGCCGGACAAAAAAAAGGCCTGCAGAAGCAGGCCTTTTCGTGGTTTTCCCAAGAAGAGATTAACGTCTTCTTTCGGTTTGAACCTCAACACTTACAGCAGCCTGAATACGACGATTCATAGCTCGACCGGCAGCAGTTGTATTATTGTCAATCGGACGGCTTTCACCGAAGCCAACTGCAGTTAAACGTGAAGCGGCAATACCATAACGATTAACCAGTACATCTCTGACCGCATTGGCACGACGCTCTGACAGGCCCTGATTATATTCTTCAGTACCAACGCTGTCAGTATGACCTTCAATAGTTGCGCGCGTGTTATTGTATTCTTCCATAAACTCGGCGAAGTCAGCTATTTCTGTCTGGTACTGGTCTTTAACAACAGCACGGTCAAAATCGAAATTCACGGACAGATTCTGACTGACTTGTTCTGAGTCAAGGATCACACAACCATTGGCATCAACTGCCAGATTACGGTTAGTGTTCGGGCATCTGTCGTTGGCATCAATAACACCATCACCATCGCTGTCCAGGGGAGCACTGACAACCTGTTGTGCAGGAGCCGGAGCAGGAGCTGGGGCAGCAACAGGACGTCTGTCACGTGAACCAAAGGCATAACCGACACTCAATGAAACAGCGTAGTCACGGTCGTATGAACCACTTGGAGAAATAAACATTGCTTCAAATTTAGCCAGCCAGTTGTTACCAAAGAAATACTTAACACCGGCATTTAAATCAAATGTATGTTCGCTGCCAATGACTGCATTACGAATTTCCAGATTGCCTAATCCGGCACCTACATAAGGTTGAAATCCGGAAATCTGGTTAAAGTTATAGTTCAGGCCGTAATGCAAAAAGTTAACGTCCATTTCCTGCGTGTTATAAGTTGTCTGTGACTCAATTTCCGAGTACTCAACATCAAACGCAAAACGTTCTGTTAAGGGCATTTCAAAACCCAGTTGAAAACCCTGATCATCCTCTTGAGCCTGGTCGCTGTGAAAATCAAAGTCAATGACGCCAAAAGTTATGTTATAGCGATTGTCGACGTCCTGTGACAAACCAGCAGTCGAGCATAACAGCAAGCCTGTAGCTACAATGGTTGTAAGAGTTTTCCCTAACATCTGTTTCTTTTTCATTAGTTTTTACCTTTTAGTAATAAAATTGAGTTGGCAACATGCCAAGCGCGCGTATTAAATGCTTTTCACAGAAAATAGCAAGCATTATCGAAAGCGGTTTTATGATATATCAAGTTACCAATCCCGAGATAAATTCGGTTTGGTACCTGTACTGTATTGCAGGCCGTTTTTCAGGCTCTTTTTTGGACTTGCTGATCAAGCTATAGAGAAGCCCACCAGCTTTCTCTATAGCTCTTATTCTAGCTTTTTTAGGCTTACTTTACCTGATCCATTAGCTGATCATTTGCCTGATAGAGGTGCACATCGCGTTGCGGATAAGGTATGGATATGCCGGCCTGATCCAGTGAAAGTTTAATACTCTCCAGGAGGTCGGACCGCACAGCCCAGTAATCCTCTGCTTTAACCCAGGGCCGTACATTCAGGTTGATACTGCTGTCAGCCATTTCTCCAACGCTAATCGCTGCAGCTGGATCTTTGAGAATTCGCGGGTCGGCATCGATAAGGCCTAGCATGATATCGCGAGCCTGCCCGATATTGTCATCGTAGCCAATACCTATAACAAGGTCGATACGCCTGGTTCCAAGTGCATTGACATTGATAATGGTGCCACCGAGTACACCCGAGTTTGGCATGATGATACGCTGATTATCACCGGTATGCATTAAAGTACAGAAAAGCCCGATTTCATCGACAACCCCAGCCTGTCCACCGGCATTGATGAAATCACCTATTTTGAAGGGGCGAAAAATAATAATCATCACGCCTGCAGCAAAGTTACTCAGCGAATCCTTCATGGCCAGGCCAACTGCCAGACCAGCAGCACCTACAATTGCCAGTAATGAAGTGATATTGATACCCAACTGATCAACTGCGGCAAGCACAACAGCTATCAGCAGAATCGAATAGATCAGGGTTCCCATGAAATTAATCAACATCTCATCCATGCCTGATTTACTCATGGGTTTTTTAAGAATATCCACAATGAGTCGAGCAAGCATTCTCCCGATGATAAAAATCGCCAACGCGACAACCACACGTATGCCCCATGGGATTACATAGTCACTGAAAATGCTAATGCCTTCTTCCATTGCTTTCTCCAATTCATTAAAAAATAAACTATCTGAGCCAAAGCTAATCTAGCATGGGGTCGGTATAAATAAAACCGGTATAACTCTCGCGCAGTGCAGCAATGTCATAGCCGCCTTCCAGTATTGATAACATTTTTCCATCAGCATACTCATCGGCCAGCTTGCCTAGTTTTTCGCCGAGCCATTGATAACTCGAGGTAGTGAGATTCAGGCCAGCCAGCGGGTCTGCATGATGAGCATCGAAACCGGCTGAGACTAACAATAGCTGTGGTCTGAATGACTGTAGTGCGGGTATGGCAGTGGCGCTGAAAATCTGCTGATACTCTTTATCTCCTGTGCCGGGCGCTAAGGGGATATTCAGGATATTCCCATTGATATTTTCTGTTGTACTGCCTGAACCAGGATAAAACGGGCTTTGATGCGTGGATATATATAACAAACCATTCTTGCCTTTGACGATATCCTGAGTGCCGTTTCCATGGTGTACATCAAAATCTACAATCGCAATGCGCTCAAGCTTATAGGTTTGTTGTGCATATAAAGCTGCAATAGCAATATGATTGAAAAAACAAAAGCCCATGGCCCGGGTCGCGGTCGCATGATGCCCTGGTGGGCGAGTGGCACAAAAAGCGCGCTGAATAGAGTCAGCCATTAACTCGTCTACAGCTTTACAGGCTGCTCCGCTGGCGCGATAGGCAGCATCCAGTGTGGCCTGTGACATAAGGGTGTCGGCATCCAGTTGCGCAATGCCCTGTTGCGGACTTGATTTTTTCAGGTGTTCAAGCAGTGCAGGTGAATGTGCCAGTAAAATCTGGGTATCCGTTGCCTTAGGGGCTTCCCGGTATTCATCCACAAGGTCAAGAATAACTTGCAAACGCGCGGGGCTTTCAGGATGGCCGGCACCGGGGTCATGCAAAAGGCAATCCGGATGACTGTAGATAACAGTCTTTTGCATAATCAGTCTTCTTCCACTAATTCAGTCAGGGCAGCAAGATATAAACCTGCTTCGCAGGATTGAACCCGTTCACGCAGGGTGGCAACTGTATCATCCGGAAATACAGGCACAACATGCTGTTTGATAACCGGACCTTCATCTATACCGTCGGTCACATAGTGTACGGTAGCGCCGGATTCCGTTTCTTTAGCATCCAGTACGGCCTGATGCACATGATCTCCATACATTCCTTTGCCGCCGTATTTTGGCAACAGGGCAGGGTGAATATTGAGAATTTTATAAGGATAAACACGCAAGGTGGCAGGGCCGATTTTTTTCATATAACCGGAGCAGACGACCAGATCAGTATCAGCATCTCTCAATACTGTCTGTATGGCTTCGTCCGCATTATCCTCGCCTCGGTGTGTTTTGGCGCTGATATGGCGAACCTCGACGTTATTTTCCAGGCACCATTGCAGGATATGCGAATCCCTGTTGTTGGTAATCAGTATGCCAATTTCTGCAGGAAGTTTATTACTGCGGATAGCGTCGATAATTGCTCTGGCCGAAGAGCCCCCATGGGAAGCCAGGAAACTAATTTTCATGCAATAACTTTTATTAATAAAAAAAGAAATTCTAGCGTAATTTACAAATTAATGCCCCGTAATATCCGGCAGAGCATGATAGAATGCACAGCTTTTTTATAGACAGGGGAATTCTCATGCCGGAACCTTTAACCTCGATAGATGACAGAGCCAGCTACGCCATTGGACGACAAATGGGCGACCAGCTGGTTAAAAGTGCTTTTGATGGTATGCAGCCGGAAGCCGTACTTTCCGGTATGGCAGATGCACTGGCAGGCAGACCGAGTCCGATCAGCCGGGAAAGCATGAACGAGGCGATTGATGACCTTAATCAGCGCATGATCCAAAAACAGCAGGATGAAGCAGGATCTATGGCTGCAGACGGTGAAGAATTTCTGACTGAAAATGCCAAACGTGAGGCAGTACAAACCACAGCGTCTGGTTTGCAGTATGAAATTATCGCTGAAGGTGAGGGCGAAGCACCAGATATATCATCGACAGTTAAAGTGCATTATCACGGTACGCTTATTGATGGTACGGTATTTGATTCTTCCGTTGAGCGAGGAGAACCAATAGATTTTCCTCTGAATGGTGTCATTGCCGGCTGGACTGAAGCACTGCAATTAATGAGTCCTGGAGCCAAGTATAAACTCTTTATACCGCATAATCTGGCTTATGGTGATCGCGGTGCCGGAGATGTGATTAAACCCTATACCACGCTGATTTTTGATGTAGAGTTACTGGAAATCCTGTAACTCTTTTCTTTAACCTATTTTTGTAAGCTACTCTCTACTCTTATGGCAATATTAAAACCCTTTCGTGGTATCCGTCCTACTCGTGAATTAGCCGATAAAGTTGCTGCGCCTCCCTATGATGTGCTCAACAGTGCCGAAGCCCGTGAAATGGCGGAAGGCAATCCACATACTTTTTTACACGTCAATAAACCGGAAATTGACATGGATCCTGCACTCGATGTGCACGACGACAGTGTCTATCAGAAAGGCGCTGAAAATCTGCAGGCATTTATGGCCAGTGGTGTGCTTAATCAGGATGCGCAAGAGCACTTTTATGTGTATCGGCAGATTATGGGTAAACATGAACAGACTGGGTTGGTCGCCGTTGCCTCAGTAGAAGAATATGAACAGAACCTGATCAAGAAACATGAATTTACCCGTCCGGAAAAAGAAGATGACCGGGTCAAGCATATGGATGTGGTCAACGCACAGGTAGGACCGGTATTTTTGACCTATCAGGCTGTCTCTCATATTGATGAGCTTATTGCCGGCATCACCAAAGGCACGCCGGAATATGACTTTACGCTGCCTGATGGCATTCGTCATATTTTCTGGATCGTCAGTGATGCCAGTCAAATCGCCACTATAGAACAGTCCTTCAGCAAAGTGCCTTGCCTGTATGTGGCAGATGGTCATCACCGTTCAGCAGCGGCTACGCGTGTAAAAAACATGCGCAAACAGGCCAATCCGAAGCATAGTGGAGAAGAGGCCTACAATTATTTTCTGGTGGTTGTGTTTCCGCATGATCAGATGCAGATTCTGGATTACAACCGGGTAGTGCTTGATCTGAATGGACTCAGTGAAGAAGCCTTTATCGACAAGCTCGGTGAAAAATTTACCGTACAAAGCCAGGCCAGGCCATTCAAACCTGCGGCCTTGCATGAGTTTGGCATGTACATGAAAGGCCAGTGGTATTCTCTCAACACCAAAGCAGGTGTAGTTGATGAAACTGACCCGGTAGCACGTCTGGATGTTGCCGTATTACAGGATAATGTGCTGCGCCCTTTACTCGGTATCGACAATCCACGCGTGGATAATCGTATCGATTTTGTCGGCGGCATTCGCGGCATGGCAGGTCTGGTAAAGCGTGTCGACAGTGGTGAGTGCAAGGTGGCTTTTGCCTGTTACCCGACATCCATTGAACATCTGATGGCGATTGCCGATGCCGGTGAAGTGATGCCGCCGAAATCAACCTGGTTCGAGCCCAAGTTACGCAGTGGTCTGGTGATTCATAGTCTGGATAAATAAGCCTGTTTTTGAAGGATTCCTTATAAGAATCACCAAATGTAAGCCGTCTTTAAAAAAGATCACCTTGCTATAAAGAATCAGAGCTTGATGTTCTTTCAGTCAACACAGCGTGAGCAGCTTCTGCAATTTCATGCCCTTTGATTCGAAAATGGTTATAGAAATACGCATTTTGCTCCTTCCCTCCATCATATTCCTTTGGTGTTAAAACCAATGAAAGAATTGGGATTTCGAGCTCAAGTTGTACATGCATCAAACCGGTAATAACCGCATTTGCAACAAACTCGTGCCTATAGATTCCGCCATCAACGATGAATCCAGCAGCTATAAGCAGATCAAATTTTTCGTTAGAGCCTAGGTGTTTGCATTTTAGGGGCAGTTCAAAAGCCCCAGGTAGCTGATAAAACTCGATGAGATCCGTTGAATTTCCCAGTGTTTTGAACTTTTCCAAAAAGCCTTCCTTGCCTTGATTGACAATATCCTGGTGCCAGTTCGATTGAATAAAAGCAATACGAAAATTTTTAGTGCCAGTTGATGATGGGATGTTTGCTTGTTCCATTTCATGCTCCAAATACAAATGAATAAAATTCGGGGCAGTAAGTAAACAGCACGGTTTAGTCGAACGGAATACTAGCCAACATTTTGGAAATCGTTCTCTATCATCCGGACTTTAACCGTCGGCTTCGGATTTGCACCGAATCTGCTGACCTCAAATATATTATCTGAGCGCTCGCGGGCTTGTGCGAAAGCACTTACCGCCGGTAGGGAGTTACACCCTGCCCCGAGAACATGTTTAATCTTACTATATAAGCTGGAATTCTGTCGCAAAAAACTACATTTCAATGAGTTGTTTATAATGATCCTAAAAAAATCAAATCAGTCGAGTCAGTTAACACTGTTATCAATCTTGTATCCTTGATTGATAATAACTACTTATCCAGATTTACAGATGGCAAAGAGCAGATAGAAATTTCTTGATTATGCATATTAGATATGCATAATCGTGTTTCATGCAAATAGAATATGACTTGGATAAAGCTGAATCCAATGTCAGAAAGCATGGCATTTCTTTTGAAGAAGCAGCATCTGCATTATTCGATGCTAATGCCTTGGTCAGGGAAGACATTGATTCTATAAATGAGAGCCGCTGGATTTTACTCGGGATGAGTGAGCAGGGTCGTTTGCTGACAGTCGTCTATACCCTGAAAAGTCTGGCAAGTTTAAAAGAAGAATCAATCCGGATTATCTCAGCTAGAAAAGCAAGCAGAAGAGAGCTCAGGCAATATGCGTAAAGATTACGATTTTTCAAAAGCCAAAAAGGCCAGTGAAGTACCTCACTTAAAAAAACTTCAGGATACAGGAAAGGGTAAAACCCGCATTACGATTATGCTGGATAATGACATTCTGTCTTATTTTCGTGATCGGAGTGAGAAGGAAGGCGCGGGTTATCAGACTTTAATTAATCAGGAATTGCGTAAGAATTTTGCCGATGGAGCTCTTAACGATAAGTTGGACGAAAAAAAACTACGCCAGATTCTACGCGAAGAATTTGCAAAATATTCGACTGACTCGCAGTAGGTTTCCAGCAATTTTAATTCTATGACTTTGGTAGGGGCTAAACACAGGGTCGGATGCCGGATAGGCTGATCGGTGCCAGCGTTCTGACCAGTTCCATAAAGTTCTCCAGCCATGGCTCAGCGTCCTCCTTGGTAGCCGCATAGAGGCGGCACCAAAGGCCCTGCTTGCCAAGCGGCATGGTTTTAATATAACCCTGATCAGCCTGCGGCTGCACTGACCAGGTTGGTAGCATACTCAAACCCCGGCCACTGGCTGTCAGTTGAATAATAGCCAATGTCAGTTCAGTGGTTCTTCTGGCCTTTGGTGTTATGCCGGCAGGGCGCAGAAAGTGTCGAATGCCATCCAGCATATTGTCATCTACCGGATAATGAATCAGCGTTTCTGTGCTGAAGTCTTCGGGTTTTAAAAAGGTTCTGCCAGCCAGTGGGTGATTGGGTGAGCAGCAACCGACCATTTCAAAATCAAATAAAGGGTGATAAACAACGCCTTCGCGCTGATCCGGTTCGGTATGCACGGCAAGGTCGGCTTCATCGGTTAATAACAAGGCAACGGGGTCCGGCGTTAAGCCGGAAACCAGATCCTGTTCGACTTCCGGCCACTGATCCCGAAACTTGTCCATACTTGGCATCAACCAGTCGAAACAGCTGTGACACTCAATGGCAATGCGCAGATGTCCCACCGAACCGGAAGCAATGCGTGCAATATCCCGTTCAGCGGCATCAATCTGCGGCAGACTCAGGCGCGCCAGATTGAGTAAACGTTCGCCAGCGGGGGTGAAACGGATAGGGTTACTCTTGCGTTCAAACAGCGAGGTATTGAAATAATCTTCCAGCTGTTTAATTTGCTGAGACAGAGCTGACTGGGTGACATGTATATGTTCAGCGGTACGCGACAAGGTGCCGGTATCGGCAAGGGTTTGTAACAGGCGTAAATGGCGGAATTCCAGGGGTGATCTCATATTAAGATAATCTAATAGTGTTTATAAATATATATAAATTGACCTTATAAATAACTTCCGGGATGATAGCAAGCATTTTCAGGTCAGGATATTTGCAAATAACATGAGTCTAGCCACCAAGCATGAGAAACTTTCTGTTTCCTTTGAATATTTCCCGCCAGCCGATCTGGATAATGCCGGACCATTCTGGGATTCCATTAGCAATTTGGCAGCGCTGCAGCCGGATTTCATTTCTATCACCTATGGTGCCGGAGGCTCTACCCGCGAACGCAGCCTGAAAATTCTGCAGCGCATTGTGGCAGAGTCCTCGCTTTCGGCGATCGCTCACCTGACTTGCGTAGGTGTCAGTCGGGATGAGGCAGATGATATGGCTCGACAGTTTCATGCAGCAGGCATCAATCGACTGGTTGTTTTACGTGGCGATCCGCCAAAAGGTGAAGATGGTAAGCAAGTTAACGCCATACACCCTCAGGGTTATGCGAATGCCACTGAATTTATCCACGGTCTGAACAAGATTGCCGACTTTGATATTACGGTGGCGGCCTATCCTGAGAAGCATCCCGAATCGCCCAGTATTGAACATGAGATCGAAGTGTTGAAGCAGAAAATAGATGCCGGAGCGAAGCGTTGTATCACACAGTTTTTTTTCGATACGGATGTTTACCTGCGCTTTGTGGACAAGGCGCGCGCGGCAGGCATCGGGATCCCTATCATTCCCGGCATACTGCCGATACTGAATTTTACCCGTGTGCAGGATCTGGCCGGCCGTTGCGGAACGCATATCCCGGACTGGATGATTAAGCTGTTTGATGGCATTGAAGCCTCCAGCTCGGTCAATAATATGCTGGCGGCAGCCGTGTGTATTGAGCAATGTGAAAAGCTTTATGAGGCCGGAGTCAGAAATTTTCACTTCTACACCTTGAATAAATCTGACCTTACTCGTGCCGTATGTCACTCTTTAGGAATTCGCGCAGTTGGAGATAAAGCATAATGTCCCATCAGGAATTATTTACCGAGACACTCAAGCAGCGGATCATGTTTCTGGACGGGGCCATGGGTACAATGATTCAGAGTCATGGTTTGCAGGAAGTTGATTTTCGAGGCAAACACTTTGAAGTACATGAAAGTGAATTACGCGGCAATAACGATCTGCTGAGCATTACAGCACCTGATTTGATAAAACAGATACACAGGGAATATCTGGAAGCTGGTGCAGATATTTTAAAAACCAATACCTTCAATTCAACGGGAATAGCACAAGCTGATTACAATTTAAGTGAGCTGGCTTATGAGCTGAATGTTGCCGGTGCAACTCTGGCACGCGAAGCCATCACTGAATTCAACAAGACTAATCCTCGACCCTGCTGGGTAGCAGGTGTACTTGGGCCGACCAACCGCACTGCATCAATATCACCTAAAGTAGAAGATGCCGGTTACAGGGCAGTTAGTTTCGACGACTTGTTGATGGATTATCTGAAATCCATCAAGGGGCTTTATGATGGTGGCGCAGATCTGATTCTGATTGAAACTGTTTTCGATACCTTGAACGCGAAGGCGGCTATAGCCGCAGTTAGCCAATTTGAAATGCAGCACGAGATTAGCTTGCCAGTGATGATTTCCGGCACGATCACGGATCAGAGTGGTCGTACCTTAAGTGGCCAGGTGGTCGAAGCCTTTTATAATTCCATACAGCATGCCAACCCTGTGAGTGTCGGGCTGAACTGTGCGCTTGGGGCAGCACAGTTGCGTGAATACGTAGACGATCTTTCACGAGTGTCCGAGTTCAATGTCAGCTGTCATCCCAATGCAGGCTTGCCCAATGAAATGGGAGCCTATGATGAAAGCCCTGAACATATGGCGGCCATCATCAGTGAGTTCGCAAAATCCGGCCTGGTGAATATTGTCGGAGGATGCTGCGGGACTACCCCTGAGCACATTCGGGTGATTCGCCAAAAAGTTGAAAATTCTGCTCCCAGAGCATTGCAGAAACCCCTGCCTCTGTGCCGTTTGTCCGGCCTTGAAGCGGTCACCTTAAGCAAGGAGAGTAATTTCGTCAACGTAGGTGAAAGAACCAATGTCACCGGTTCCAAACGTTTCGAAAAACTGATCCTGAGTGAGGATTATGAAACGGCAATCAGTGTAGCACTGGAACAGGTCGAAGGTGGTGCGCAGATTCTTGATGTCAACATGGATGAAGGCATGCTGGATTCTGCAGCCGCCATGACCCGCTTCCTGAACCTGATCGCTGCAGAGCCGGATATTGCCAGAGTGCCTGTCATGGTTGATTCATCAAAATGGGCAGTCATTGAAGCAGGGCTCAAATGTATTCAGGGCAAGGGTATCGTCAACTCCATCAGTCTCAAGGAAGGCGAGAAGATATTTCTGGAACAGGCAAGGCTGGTTAAACGTTATGGTGCCGCAGTTGTGGTCATGGCCTTCGATGAAGAAGGCCAGGCCGATACCTTTGAACGCAAGACACAAATCTGTGCACGAGCCTACAAATTATTAACAGAAGTAGCTGGCATTCCTCCACAGGATATTATTTTTGACCCGAATATTTTTGCGGTGGCAACCGGTATTGCCGAGCACAATGGCTATGGTAAAGCCTTTATTGAAGCCACGGCCTGGATCAAACAAAATTTGCCACATGCCAAAGTATCCGGCGGGGTATCGAATTTATCCTTTTCGTTCCGGGGTAATGATGCCCTGCGTGAAGCCATGCATTCCGTGTTTCTTTATCATGCCATTAAAGCCGGCATGGACATGGCCATCGTTAATGCCGGCAAGTTACCGGTTTACGAAGATGTGGATGAAGCGCTGCGCACAGCCATAGAAGATGTCATTTTTAATCGCCGCGAGGATGCCGGGGAAAAGCTGCTGGAACTGGCGACTACAATTGTTTCAGAAGTTAAAGATGAAAAAGCCGTCCTCGCCTGGCGTGAAGAAGGTGTCGTGGAACGACTGGCTTATTCGCTGGTACATGGTATCGATGAGTTTATTGTGGAGGATACACAGGAAGCCTATGAATTACTTGGCACTGCTCTACTTGTTATTGACGGACCGCTAATGGATGGCATGAGCATAGTTGGTGATCTGTTTGGATCCGGAAAAATGTTTTTACCGCAGGTGGTGAAAAGTGCGCGCGTCATGAAAAAATCGGTGGCGCATCTTGAGCCTTATATTCTGGCGACGGGCGAGGGTCAGCAAAAAAGTGCCGGCACCATAGTTCTGGCCACTGCCAAAGGTGATGTTCATGACATTGGTAAAAATATAGTTGGTGTAGTGTTGAGCTGTAATGGTTATCGGGTCGTTGATCTTGGTGTAATGGTGCCCAGCAGTAAAATCCTGCAGGCAGTCAAAGATGAAAAGGCTGATATTGTCGGGGTTTCCGGACTGATCACGCCAAGCCTGGATGAAATGATACACCTGGCCAGCGAACTGGAGCGAGAAGGCTTCAGCCTGCCCTTATTGATCGGCGGTGCAACCACGTCACGTGTACACACGGCTGTCAAAATTGAGGAAAAATACAGCGGTCCGACGATACATGTTCAGGATGCATCGCGCTCCGTTGGCGTTGCCAATAAATTATTGGGTGAAAACAGCGCAGACTATCAGGCAGGCATTCGTGCTGAATATGACGAACTTCGCATACAGCGTGCCAAGAAAGAAAAGGTACGTAATATCCTCAGTCTTGCAGAAGCCAGGGCCAACAAGCCACAGATAGACTGGTCTGACTTCGAAGCCTGCCAACCCTCGTTCACCGGGATCAAGCTTTTCGAGGATTATGATCTGCAAATCCTGATTGATCGTTTTGACTGGTCGCCTTTTTTCAGAAGCTGGGATTTGGCTGGTAAATTTCCAAAAATTCTGGATGATGAAGTCGTCGGAGAAAGTGCGCGCAGTCTTTTTGCAGATGCGCAGGCCATGCTGGAAGAACTGCTAAGCAAGAAACTGATCAAACCCAAAGCGATTATTGGATTCTGGCCGGCCAACAGCATCGGCGATGACATTGAAATCTACACCAATGATAAGAGACAGGATGTAAAAACCATCCTGCATACTTTACGTCAACAGATTGAGCAGAGACGTAAAGCCAAACCAAACTTTGCTCTCGCCGATTTCATCGCGCCGAAAGATAGTGGCAAAGCAGACTGGATTGGTGGTTTTGCTGTTACCGCAGGTCATGAAGTCGAAGTTTTGGTTGAGCAATATAAGAAAGATAACGATGATTACCGTGCGATTATGTTGCTGGCGCTGGCAGACCGTTTTGCCGAGGCTTTTGCAGAAACCATGCATGAGCGTGTACGTAAGGAATTCTGGGGCTATGCCAGTGATGAAGTATTATCCAATGCGGATCTAATCAGTGAAAAATACCAGGGTATTCGTCCGGCACCGGGATATCCTGCCTGTCCTGACCATACCGAGAAAGGCACCTTGTTCGACTTGCTGGATGCAGAGCAGCAGACCGGCATCAGGCTGACTGAGAGTTTTGCCATGCAACCTGCAGCTTCGGTCAGTGGCATCTATTATGCGCATCCCGAAAGTCGCTACTTTGCGGTCGGAAAAATTGCAGAAGATCAGTTGATTGACTATGCTGAGCGCAAAGGCTGGACTGTCGATGAGGCCAGACGCTGGCTCAGTCCGGTGCTGGCTTCCTAGCAGCCCTCTATTTTCCCGACCAAAGATACAGCTATGCCGGTTATTATCAGGCACTTACTGTCCATACTGTTGTTATGTTTAAGCGGCTCACAATGTCTTGCGCAAAGTTCTGTGTGGCTGGCAACCAATGCTGGTAACAAAGTTTATCTGGGTGGCACCATTCACATGCTGAGGGCTTCTGATTTTCCCCTGCCAAGTGAATTTGATGTTGCTTATGCAGAGTCCGACAGTCTCTATTTTGAAACAGATATTGATGCCATGAACAATCCAGCCACTCAACTTGGTGTCTTGCAGCAGCTCATGTACAGCGATGGAAGAACACTGGCTAGCGTACTCAATCAGGAGGCCTATACACTACTGAGTGATTATGCAGCGACACTGGGTCTGCCAATGATGCTGTTACAGAATATGAAGCCGGGCATGCTGGTGAGCACTCTTGAACTCATGGAGTTTCAGAAACTGGGTTTTACACCGCAAGGTGTGGATATGACTTTTCACCAGCAGGCCAAGGCAGATGGTAAAGTAATTGGCAGTTTTGAAACCGTACAGGAACAAATTGGCTTGATAGCCAATATGGGAGAGGGCGAAGAAAGTGAATTTATGTTGCTGTCACTCAGGGACATGGAAAAAATTGAGACTGATATTGAAAGCATGATCCATACCTGGCGTACTGGCGATGCTGATAGCCTGATGAATCTTTTTGTGAATGATATGAAACTAAGTACACCTGCTGTTTATCAGATGATGCTCAGTGACAGAAACAATAAGTGGTTACTGGACATTGAAGCTATGCTGGAAGATAGCGACACAGAATTTATATTGGTTGGAGTGGCACATCTGGTCGGACAAGACGGCCTGGTGCAGCAGTTACGGGCCAGGGGTTATCAGGTAGAACAACTCTAGCAACGGGCTTGTCAGACTTGTCGAATAAACACCGTACAGTAATCCAGGATAAGACCCAGTAATGCTATTACCCGAAAACAAAGAAGTCCTGATTCGTCAGGTGCAGGCATCTGATGAGGCCGCATTAATCTCCCTTGAAAAAGCCAGTTTTAAAATAGACCGCTTAAGCAAGCGTCGTATGCGCCACTGGATCAGCGCAAGTAACCGCCTGTTTCTGGTGGCAATCGATGATGATAAATTAGTCGGTTATTGCCTGATTCTTTTGCATTCCGGAACCCGACTGGCGCGTCTTTATTCTATTGCCATAGACAAAACGGTGCGTCGTCTTGGTCTGGGTAAAAGGCTATTACACGAAGCAGAAGAAAACGCCTCCAGACAAGGGCGCTTATTTATGCGTCTGGAAGTCGCCCAAAATAATATGGCGGCTATTCATTTGTATAAAAAAATGAATTATGTCGCCTTCGACACAATCGAAGATTATTACGAAGATCATCAGGATGCCCTGCGTATGCAGAAGCGAATTCGATACATTCCTGAAAACCTCTTAAGCCGTAAAACTCCCTGGTTTCAACAAACAACAGATTTCACCTGTGGTCCTGCAGCTTTGATGATGGCCATGGGCAGCCTGGACAATAAAGTTAAGCCCAATCAAAGTGATGAGCTTGATATCTGGCGTACTTCCACAACCATTTTCATGACCAGCGGTCATGGAGGATGTCATCCTGTTGGTTTGGCTTTGGCCGCAATCAGAAAAGGTTTTAAGGCGGAGGTATTTATTAATCAAAAAGGCACAGCTTTTATAGAAAGTGTCCGAAACCCGGAAAAAAAACAGATACTGGAAGTTGTGGATGCCGATTTTTACAAACAGGCCAAACAAGCAGGTGCAATAGTGCACAGATCTGAAATTCAGCAAAGGCATATCGCTGAAGCCTTAAATAAGGGTTCGGCAGTCATCATATTAATCAGTACTTATCGTATGAATGGCAAGAAATCTCCACACTGGGTCACGGTCACCGGCATGGATGATCAGTGTTTTTACATGCATGATCCGGATCCTACCGATGCTGTACAAATAGAAATTGATTGTCAGCATATTCCCGTTGCGCGAGCTGATTTTGAGCTCATGTCCAGTTTTGGAAGGCAGCGTCTGAGAACCGCCGTCATTATCAGTCAGTAGACCTGGGACAAAATGCTGGCAGGACAAATAGAAACACAAAGCGTTTTCAGGCTATAGTGGCCACGTATAGGCATGCCAATAGCATTTTTTGTTGATTGATGACAAGTATCAAACCCTGAGTGACAGACATGAAGCTGCTTCTGAACATAGTCGATAAACTGGTTTTCGGAACCCTGTTGCTGTTGGCATTACAAGTGCCTCTTCTGGCAGATCATTATCTGCAGTATATAAGCGGTTACTTTGCGGCACTTGAAAAACAGGTCGAGGGTTTTGAGGCCAATGCAAAGCTAAATGCTTATGACGACGTATACGCGATGATTGATGATCTGCTGTTAAACAATACAGCGGCTGTCAGAGTGGATGCGCAGCAGAAGTTATCGACTCTGGAAGAATATGAAGATCTCACTGTGGCACTCAATTTGTTTGCAAGCGGCAATATTCTGCAACAATCCTGGTATATGTTTCAGCCTTCCCGTTATGACACCTTACAGAATGTGCTGGATAATTTTGAACCGGGAATTCCGCTGGGCGTCACTGAAATACTGTATGCCATCGTATTGGCGATGCTGCTGAATTTATGTTTGCTGTTGCCAGGAAAATGCCTTGGCTGGATACGTCAAGATAAACACAAAACCGGGGAGGACCGGGGAGGGCCGGGGAGGAAAGAGGGGAGAAAGAGGGGAGAAAGCTTAAAGGATCTATAAAATAACCATCATAAAATATGCCTGTCGATCTTAAGGACATGTCAGGGATCGACAGGCATTTTTTAATAAGCAATAACTAGTTAGCTGGTACCAGCCTTACGATAGCCGTTGGGACATCAGCCGACCTGTCTTCAACGGCGAGATAGATATAACCATCCGGACCTTGGCGGACATCACGAATACGTCCCAGTCCATAAGCCAGTGTTTCTTCGCGCACCACGGCATCAAAGTCATCATTCAGTATCAGATGGGCCAGTTGCATACCACCAAGACCGCCGGCAAAAATATCACCGTGCCAGGCAGGAAACTTGTCACCGGTATAAATCATCAGACCTGAAGTCGCAATTGATGGAACCCAGAAATGTTTGGGTTGTTCCATGCCATCCTGCATGATGGTCTCATGAATCGGATTACCAAGTCCGTAATTAACACCACGACCGATAACCGGCCAGCCGTAATTTTTACCTGCCTCGATAATATTCAGTTCGTCACCGCCCTGGGGGCCATGCTCGGTTTCCCATAAAGCGCCAGTTTCAGGGTGGAAGGCAAGTCCCTGAGGACTGCGATGCCCTGAACTCCAGATTTCAGGAAGAGCATTTGCCTGGCCTACAAAGGGGTTATCAGCAGGAACAGAACCATCATCATTAAGTCTGATCATCACGCCATGATGATTACTGTTGTCCTGGGCCGGATGATTTTCAAGGTCCCCTGAAGGAGGAGCCTGCCGATCACCCAGGCTCAGAAACAAATAGCCTGCATCATCAAAAGCCAATCGACCACCGTAATGACTGGCCCCGTTAGCGTTCGCCGCGAATATTTCTTCTACATTGAGGAGTCGGTCGTTGTCCAGGCGTGCTCTGAGAATGGCAGTTGTAGAATTATCGCCAAGCGCTTTGGAATAGCTTAAATACAGTATCTGGTTAGTGGCGAAATCAGGATGAAGCACAACATCGAAAAGCCCACCCTGTCCTTCGTAAAAGACCTCAGGTGTACTAGTTATTGCATTTGGTAACAGGTTTCCATCGCGTATGACACGCAAACGACCAGGTTTTTCGGTGACCAGCATGTCGCCATTGGGCAACCAGGCCATTGACCAGGGCTGAATTAGTCCATCAGCAACAGTCTCAATACGATATGCGTAGTTTGATGCAAAATACACATCGGATTGTGCATTTGCCGTCAGGGACAGACTCAATAATAAGCCCGCACTGCCGAGTAAACATGAAATTCTTGCTAACATGGTTTTGCTCCTTTTCATCGTAATCATCTCTTCTTATTTATCGTAATTAGATCAAACTGTCTGATAAGTAATAATGGCTGATCTGCTAAACACTGATCGCATCATTAATAATCTTACCGCTTTACCTGAACCGCTCTTGAACCGCTAATGGGAAAAAGTATAAAGCCTTAACTTGGTCAATGTCACCTTAATCCGCTGTTTATAAATCCCTGCTCAGCCTCATCCCTACCTTGGTGACGCTATCACCCTGTACCTCGCGGACAACCAGGAGCAGTGAACCTAAATCAAGGCGGTCACCCACTACAGGGTGACCCTTGCTGGCCTTAGCAAAACATTCAGATAGAGTCAGTTCAGGGTCGAACTGTTTTATGCTGACGCCATAAATATCCTGAATGTCTTTCAACACAGCTGTGCCGTGAAAAGTAAAATCACCGAAGAAGCGTTGATCGGTGAGGTGTTCCGGCGGTTCATCCCAGCCCAGAATCTGACTGACATCCTTGAGATGGTCGCGATGAGTCAGGACGACCAGCAGGTCATTTTCCTGCACGCTAATGCCTCGTCGCCGCTCAATCATTTGCTTGTCCCGGAAGAACATCACTACCCGTGAAGGGTCGGGCAAATGGATCTCGGTAATATCGACAGGTGTCTTCCAGCGTTTGCCCTTTAAAGGGAACAGTAAAATTTCGTGATTTAGTGCTGCGGGAAGATTCAGCGGGATTCGAAGTTGCGGCTCAGGTTTGGCGGGAACTTCCAGTTTCAGTTTGCGTGCAAACAGATTTAGCGTTGAACCTTGTAGTAACAAGCTGACCAGAACGATGATAAAAGTAAGTTGAAAAATAGTGCCGGCATCGGGCAGGCCAGCCAGCAGAGGGAAAATAGCCAGAACAACTGGAACGGCCCCCCTTAGTCCGGCCCAGCCGATAAATGCATGTTCCCGCCTGGAGAAACCAAATCGCCACAGTGAGATGCCGGTTGCGAGAGGGCGGGCCACCAGTATCAATACGGCGGCAATCAATAGAGCAGCAACGATGTTCTGGGTGAGCAGTGATGGTGTTACCAATAAACCTAACAAGAGGAAAAGCACCAGTTGGGCCAGCCAGGCCAGACCATCATGAATCTGTAATATTATGCCCATATGCGAGTTCTTTTGATTGCTTAACACGACTCCCATCAGGTAAATCGCCAGAAAACCACTGCCGCCAAACTGGTTGGTCAAACTGAACATGGCAACGCCACTGGATGCAACCAGCAAAGGATACATAGCCGGAACCAGTGTTACCCTGTGTAATAACTGGCTGAGCACCCAGCCACTGGCCAGCCCGGCCAATGTGCCAATAACAAATTGTTGCAGTAGCATGGTTGCAGCAGACCAGATGGTATTGCCGGAATCCTGTATCAACAGAATCAGCGCCATGGTAAGAAAAATTGCCATCGGGTCATTACTGCCGGATTCGATCTCCAATGTTGCCTTCACGCGCTCATTGATACTGAGTCCTTTGCTCTGCAGAAGAGAAAATACGGCTGCAGCGTCTGTAGATGACACAATGGCGCCGATTAGCAAGCCAACCAGGATCGGTAAATGTAAAATCCAGGCAGCAAACAGACCACTGAGAGCCGCGGTGATCACGACGCCCAAAGTAGACAAGGTCAGGGCAGGACGCAGACCGACCCGGAAGGATTCCACGCTGGTTCGCATACCACCATCCAGCAGAATCACGGCGAGGGCAAGATTGCTGACAATAAAAGCGGTATTGATATCATTAAAGACGATTTTGCCGGGGCCATCTTCTCCGGCCAGCATGCCGATAGCCAGAAAAAGCAGTAGCACGGGCATGCCGACTTTATTCGATAAAGGGCTGATCAGAATCCCCGTCAGAATCAGGCTGGCACCTATCAGTAATATGCTTGTATCCATCTGTATCTGAAAACCGTTTATATTAACAAGGCTTGGGATGTGTTGAAGTCAATCTGACCGTAATAATGATTCTGCCATTCATATACGGTCAAAATACGATTTCCGGCCTGCTTGGCCTGCTTCATAGTATGTCAGCACCGGACTTCGCTGTCAGTCAGATTTTCAGGATGAGGACCTGACTAATTTTGTTTTTTGCTCAGGTAATAGTGCCAATCAGTATGTAGTTCGCTCGCGAAGGCGCTCCTCACTTACAAATAGATACCCGCTCTTCCCGTAAAGTCGTTGTAATCAAAATGTTTTCTGGAAGATTCACTATAAGTGGAGGGTTGTATCCTGTAACAGGATTTTGGAGCCGTCCGAGGCAGGGATGCCGAGGCCGAGCGTACAGGGATGTATTTACAGCGTGCTCCTAAAACCTGTTACAGGATACAGCGATACCCAACGATAGACACAAATGCAGCCCCCTCCCAATATCAGGTATAGGTAGTGCGTCAGTTTGAAATTTTATGCCGCGTCAATGCCGCCGCTTCTGTCATGTTCACCCTTCGATCTTTCCTTCCCATTTTTCCGGCGCTGCGGAACTCGTCGCTTTGCGACTCAGACAGTCCTCGCGCTTGATCGGAAAAACACTCAGGAAAACTACATCTCAATGGGTTCACATGGCAGTAAGGGCGGCTTTCTGAATCATGTTGGAGTTTTCAAAGAGCTTAAACGCACAGTCTTGAAGGCGAGCTATCCAGTTGACGACCGTCTGACGACAGGCCGAAATATGCTCCTGCAATTTCGACATTCCCGCCAT
>CAXBFG010000011.1:0-87498 GCA_963975155.1 uncultured Gammaproteobacteria bacterium
CCAGTGTGGCTGATCATCCTCTCAGACCAGCTATGGATCGTCGCCTTGGTGAGCCTTTACCTCACCAACTAGCTAATCCAACGCAGGCTCATCCAATAGTGCAAGGTCCGAAGATCCCCTGCTTTCCCCCTTAGGGCGTATGCGGTATTAATTTGAGTTTCCCCAAGCTATCCCCCGCTACTGGGTAGATTCCTACGCGTTACTCACCCGTCCGCCGCTCGTCAGCATCAAGATCATCCCGAAGGAATCTCAGCGACCTGTTACCGCTCGACTTGCATGTGTTAGGCTTGCCGCCAGCGTTCAATCTGAGCCATGATCAAACTCTTCAGTTAAAAGTTTTTGCACCATTAAAGCATTATAAAATGCCCTAACAATGACTATTCTTTTGTCCTTAGAAAAGGACCAGACTCAATAAATAAAACTACTGTTGAGAAGTCTATTTCTTTCAAAATAGGCTTCATTGAATCAACGCAGTTGTTTACCTATTGCGTCTACATTTTTTAACGCAAACACGTTCGGCAAACACCCACATCTATTACTTGATCGACTTGTTAAAGAGCTTCCCTGTAACAGGGAACGCGCATTATACATATCCATTTAGAACTAGCAAGGGATTAAGATAAAATAAAGAGCATTAAAGTGACTACCTCGCTTAGAGCTGATTTTCAGGCATATTTCAAGCACTTTTCAAGGCATTTTTACCCATATTTCATGCGACTGGCCTGCTCGCCTTAATAGGAGCGTTCGAAGAAGCCTGTTTTAGGCCGGATTTTGCACATTCGGCTTCACTTCAGAAAGCTAAACTGTCTTACTGTGGCACTATAATGCCGCAAAATTCTGTAGACCAGACACAGGAATACCAGGGAACCGTATAAAAGAGCATCAAAATAGCTTGATCGTACTATCCACAACACATGCAACACAGCGAGAATGTTGATGATATAGACCAATCTATGCAATCTCTTCCAGTTACGGCCCAGTTTACGTTGCGCGGCCTGAAAAGAAGTCATCCCAAGCGGCAGCATTAGGAGGAAGGCTGTAAACCCTACTGTTATATAGGGGCGTTCTACAATTTCTCTACCAATGTCCGCCCACTGCCACTGCAAGAGAAACATCAAAAATACCAAGAGGTGCAGGCTGATGTAGAACAAAGCAAATAAACCAATCATACGCCGATAAGACCACAGCCTTGGCATCTTTAATAAATAACGCAATGGAGTAATCGCCAGTGATGCAATCAAGATTCGAATTGACCATTCCCCGGTCTCCAGAGCAAGTGTCTGCGCCGGATCTGGCCCCAATAGATTCTCCCCTCCTGTTAAAGCCAGGTACACTGCATAAAACAGGATGAGAGCAGGCAGAAGAAATAACAGGAATACGATTGGTTTAATAACGACAGTGAAATTCTTAAGCACCTAGTTAATTTCCTTTTCAGGTATACGGAGATCCGGAATAAGAGCCTACATTAAGAAACTCTGATCAGGCGGTTACGCCCGCTATTTTTTAGGGATGCGTCAGAAATAGGTTCTGAGATCCATTCCAGAATACAAGTGAGCCACTTCTTCAGAATAACCATTAAACATCTGCGTCTCGATCCGACGATCAAATAAACCGGAGGGTAATCGCCTCTCTGTTGCCTGGCTCCATCTTGGGTGACTGACCTGGGGATTTACATTTGAATAAAATCCATATTCATTTGCTGCATAATCATTCCAGGCAGTACGTGGCATATCACGTCTGAAATTGATGCGCACAATAGATTTAATGCTTTTAAATCCATACTTCCAGGGCACAACAAGTCGTAAAGGCGCGCCATTTTGTACCGGCAGGATATCGTTATACATTCCTACTGCTAGCAGCGTTAGTGGGTGCATAGCTTCATCCATACGTAAGCCTTCGCGGTATGGCCAACCCAGGGCAGAAGATCGCGCAGCCTGGCCTGGCATTTGTTCGGGGTCATAGAGTGTTTCAAATTCAATAAACTGTGCATTACTGGTTGGCTCAAAACGATTAACAAGATCAGCCAAAGGAAAGCCAATCCAGGGTATGACCAGTGAAAACGCCTCTACACAACGTAATCGATAAATTCTTTCTTCCAGAGTATGCGGCTGCAGGATATCTTCAAGATTGTAAATACCCGGACGATTTACTTCTCCAGCTATTTCGACGGACCAGGGATCTATTTCGAATTCTCTGGCCCGAGTTGCCGGGTCGGTTTTACCACTGCCAAATTCAAAAAAATTATTGTAGTTTGTGGCATCCTCAAAGGGACTTATTGATTCACTGGTGGTAAAGGGGCCAAAGTCAGGCGCATCAAGCCGCTCGGCAACTTTATTAAGCAGCCATGCCGGCTTAGTAGCCAGGTTAAGGTCCTCAGGAGCGCGACCCTGTAGACCTGTTGCAGACTGCGCTAAAGCTGTTGGAGACACCAAACCAGCACTCAAAGCTCCTGCACCCAGGGCCACATTAGCAGAAGACTTAAGAAAGTCCCTTCGTTTTCGATATATCGATTCGGGGGTGATTTCTGATGCTGCTATCTCTTTTCTGGTTTTAATAAGCATATCGACTCTCGGTTTTCTTTTACTTTATTTGCTTAATCCGCTTTTGTTTCTTTTGATTCTCTCTTTTATTGAAGTACCTGAGCTTTTATAACTTGCTAGTAATTAACTTTTAAATCCATGCCGGCGTATAGATGAGCCACTTCATCAGCATAGCCATTAAACATTTCAGTGGCTATGCGTCGATCGAATAAACCTGAGGGCAAGCGTCTTTCAGTAGCCTGACTCCAGCGCGGATGGCTAACCTGAGGGTTTACGTTTGAATAAAAACCATATTCCCGGGCATTAATATCATTCCATGTTGTACGTGGCATATCACTGCGGAAATTAATACCTACAATAGACTTTATACCTTTAATTCCGTATTTCCAGGGCACTATCAGACGCAAGGGTGCGCCATTCTGAGCCGGTAATATGTCGTTATATACACCAACAACCATGAGTGTCAGAGGATGCATTGCTTCATCCATCCGTAAACCTTCACGGTATGGCCAATCAATTGTCGCAAAACGCGAATTCTGTTCTGGAAACTGCTGTGGATCTACTAGTGTTACAAATTCTACAAAGCGGGCATTCCCGGTTGGCTCAAATCGGCTGATCAGATCCGCCAGAGGGAAACCTATCCATGGCATCACCATCGACCATGCTTCAACACAGCGATGTCGGTATATTCTCTCTTCAAAGCTGTGAGGCCGCAGAACATCTTCGAGGGTATAGACACCAGGTTTATTTACTTCGCCAGTGATATTGAGCGTCCATGGTTCAACCTTGAAATCCCTGGCATAAAGAGATGGATCATTTTTTGCTGTTCCAAATTCATAAAAATTATTATAGGTAGTGACATCCTTATAGGGAGTCAGCATCTCTTCAGTCGTATAGGGCCCTGAATTTGGCGCAGGAGTACTGTTGTAGACTTTTTGGCTTAACCATTCGGGCTTGTTGGACAGATTTAACTGATCTGCAGTTCGAGGCGAGGCAATTTGTGCATGAGCGCTTGGAGATAACAATCCACTTGCCGCCGCGCCAACTCCCAAAGCCACGTTGGCACTCTCTTTAAGGAATTTCCTACGGTTTCTATAGCTTGATTCAGATGTAATTTCTGAAGAAGGAATCTGTTTACCTGTTTTGATGATCATATCCATTACCTGCTTCTAACCAGCTTGTATTAACCCATTGAAAAGGACTCAATTGCTTTACTGCAGCTACTTACCCTTTAAAAATAACATATATAGTGTAGAAGGGTAGATTACCTGGCCTATGATAAATTACTGCGCATGGCCATTTTCCATTTTTTTTCCTTATTTCCCGATCTCGCCTGCTATTTCTGCTTTTTGCAGTCTTTTTTTGCGATATTGATAAACCGTCATCGCCGGACCGGATATTGCGTACAGAATGGCAATTACAAACAACACCAGAGGCGGATCCCAGGAGACTATAACAAATATCAGGATGACCATCAGGATGACAAAGAAAGGCACGCGGTTTCTGAAGTCCATGTCTTTAAAGCTGTAATAATGAACATTCAACACCATGCACAATCCCGCTGCCATCGTCACCAGGGCCGCAGCTATCGCGATAGGAAGCGTCACTTCAATGGCATAGGCAGTGCAGACCCATACCATAAAAACAACCAAACCAGCCGCCGCAGGGCTGGCGAGCCCCACAAAGAACCGTTTATTAACGGTACCCAATTGAACGTTAAAGCGCGCCAATCTCAATGCGGCACAAGCCACATAAAAGAAAGCGGCTGTCCAACCCAGCGTTCCCAGATCTGATAAAGCCCAACTGAAACAGATTAATGCCGGAGCTACCCCGAATGCCAGCATATCTGATAATGAATCGTATTCAGCACCAAAGGCGCTTTGAGTATTCGTCAATCTGGCAACCCGCCCATCAAGCCCATCCAGAAACATAGCGGCCAGAATAGCCAGACATGCATTCTGGAAGTCATTGTTCATGCCCGAGATAACGGCAAAAAAACCGGCAAACAGTGCACCGGTTGTTAACAGGTTGGGTAAGAGGAAAATTCCTTTACGGCGAACCTTGCGCCCGCCTTCTGACACTTCTTCTTCATGATCATCGATCAATAACAGCGATTCGTACTCGGATTCATTTCGAAGCTCATTCTTACGATCATTCGACGCATTCAGGTTTTCTGTTTCATCATTATTACTATTCATAGCCTCATTCTATGCTTCTACTACATTTTTAGCAGCATTTTTCAACATAAGCATTTTACCCATGGCGCTTTTTTCTTTATGATTGCCTCCCTGAATTTATCCCTTGTTTATCAGCCCAGACGGAATTTATGAAATGAACTACTTCAATACCTTACCTTTACGCCTGCAACTTGAACAGTTAGGCAAATGCCGATTCATGGACCAATCTGAATTCAGTTCCGGTGTTGAGAAGCTCAAGGGTAAGAAAGTCGTCATTCTGGGCTGTGGAGCTCAAGGCCTTAACCAGGGTTTAAATATGCGTGACAGCGGCCTGGATATCAGCTACGCCTTGCGCAAGGAAGCCATCACTGAAAAACGACAATCCTGGGTTAATGCCACAGAAAACAGCTTTACTGTTGGAACCTTCGAAGAACTGATACCAGGTGCTGACCTGGTTTTGAATCTGACCCCGGACAAGCAGCATAGTGCAGTTGTCGATACTGTCATGCCCCTGATGAAAAAAGGTGCTTGTCTGGCTTACTCTCATGGCTTCAATATAGTCGAGGAAGGTATGCAGATTCGTGATGATCTGACCGTCATCATGGTGGCACCAAAATGTCCGGGCACTGAAGTTCGAGAAGAATACAAGCGCGGATTCGGGGTCCCTACCTTAATAGCCGTGCACACTGAAAATGACCCCCAGGGCGAAGGGCACGAAATTGCAAAAGCCTATGCTGCGGCCACTGGCGGACATCGCGCCGGCGTTCTGGATTCATCTTTTATTGCCGAAGTTAAGTCTGACTTGATGGGCGAACAAACCATCCTTTGCGGCATGCTGCAGACTGGTTCAATACTTTGCTATAACCGTATGCTGGACCTGGGCGTTGATAAGGCATATGCCTCCAAACTGGTTCAATATGGTTGGGAGACTGTCTCAGAAGGACTGAAACAGGGCGGCATTACCAACATGATGGACAGGCTCTCCAATCCAGCCAAGATAAGGGCCTTTGACTTGAGCGAAGAACTGAAAAATATCATGGCACCCTTATTCCAGAAACATATGGATGACATTATGGGTGGCATTTTTTCCAGCACCATGATGGAAGATTGGGCTAATGACGATGCCAACCTGCTTAAATGGCGTGAGGAAACAGGCAAGAGCGCTTTCGAACTTTCCAGCACTGAAGGTGCACCAGAAATCCCTGAACAAGAGTACTACGATAATTGCATACTGATGGTTGCCATGATTAAAGCCGGTGTTGAATTATGTTTTGAGACCTTGACCAGCGCCGGAGTCATTGCAGAATCTGCCTATTATGAATCACTGCATGAAACACCCTTAATTGCCAATTTGATCGGTCGCAAAAAACTTTATGAAATGAATAAAGTGATTTCAGATACTGCAGAATATGGCTGTTACCTGTTTTCTCATGCAGCCGTTCCATTGCTGGCTGACTTCATGCAAACAGTAAGCGCCGAAGTTATCGGCAAAGGTCTTGATATTCCTGACAATAACGTTGATGACCGTGAACTTATTGCTGTCAACGCAGCCATCAGGAATCATCCTATCGAAGAGGTGGGAGCACGTTTACGTTCACATATGACGGCAATGAAAAAGGTTATTTAAAGCCTGCTCCAATTTGCCTGATAAATTTTTGTCAGGCAAATTGAAAGACCACTCAAGTATAAACTGCTTCTATCCTGAGGCCTTTTAGTCAGTTATATTCCTAACCCTCTAGTTAGAGGATATAGTGAGATTTCCCTTGCCCAAGCTGATTGCACATCGCGGACAGAATGCCAGTTTTCCTGAAAATACGCTGGAGGCTTTTGTCGCAGCTCTGGCATGTGGCGCCAAGTACCTCGAATGTGATATCCAACTAACCGCAGATCATATTCCTGTCATCAGCCACGATATGTCACTGCTGAAAACTGCTGACCTGAACATCAACCTCGCCCAGACTCACTATTCAAGCCTGTCAAACATCAGTGTAGGGGAAGCCAAACGTTTTGGGGATGCTTTTCCATCCACGGACCTTCCCAGGCTTACAGATCTCATCGCTTTATTACGATCTTATCCTGATGTATTGATATTTATAGAATTAAAACAGGAAAGTTTTGATTACTTTGGCATCGAACTCTTTGTTGATAGTGTCTTGAATTGTTTGCAAGAAGACTTCGAGCGATGCGTACTTATTTCATTTAATTTACAGGCCTTGCAGTACCTGAAATCAAAATCAACAATAAGAACTGGCTGGGTGATTAAACACCTTGATCAAGCAAGCCTGCTTGCCGCCAAACAACTTTCACCTGAATTTATGTTTACCAAGTATATTAACTGTTTAAATTCCAAGCATGATTTTTCGGCTGATCCCTGGAGCTGGGTTATTTATGAATCCAGCGACCCCCTGATCGTAGACGCACTTATAAAACGCGGCGTGGACTTTATCGAAACAGATAATATTTGCCAACTACTTAACTATTTTCCAGACTAAACTTTACGCAATACTTATTGCGCAGCAAATACCTCACTTCATGTAATAGCGCCAAGATTAAGAGTTCCGGCACAAGCAAAATAAAGGCGGTCAGTACAAGCTTATTTTCTGCCCAGATAATTATCATGTTCAAAAAAATCAACCTGTATAATATCGTCAGCCGCTGCTTCAGCAGCACTTATATGTTTAAAGTCTTCCTCTTCAATCAGCCCCTGTTGCAAGGCTGCATTTGCCATATTAAGCCAGGTGTCTTTCTTGATCTCTTTGCTTTTTTGCAATCGTTTAAGTTTGCTGCGGGCAGGCAAGGCATGCAAAGAAAGCGCGTAAGCCGCTTCCAGTTTACCCAGACCTGCAGTGTGATTGTCTGGGATAAAAACATCACTGGTCAGTCTTGCAAACAAATTGTGCTCTGTACTCATTACCTGATTAATCACAGCATCTTTCTGACGATCACTCACATCCCTGAAACGCTGCCCCCAGGGAAGGCAGACTATACGTATGCTCCATGCCATCAAAGGGTTCGGAAAATTATGCATGATGCCGAACAAGGCTTGTTCAATCTGGTATTCGGCATGCGTCAATGTGTAATCGACCAGGGCCCAATCTTCTTTATGCCCTTCATCCTGAAAACGTTTCAAGGTGCAGGATCCAATATATAGCCAACCCAGCGCATCGGCATAACGACCGCTGAGGTATTCCTTACGCTTCAGGGCCCCGGCTAGAGTCAGCAAGCCAATATCCGTCATAAAGGCAAATGCCGCACAGAGTCTGTTTAGTCGGCGATAATGTATGGCGGCTTTGCCCTGTACCGGACTGGCAGACAGGCGCTCAAAACTGATTGCCTGCAAAAATGCACGGACCTTGTTCTTGGCCACATGATTAACATGCCCGAAAAATGCCTTATCAAAAGCTTTCAGGTTCTCATCACTAATGGCTTTCAGTTCATCTAATAAAAATGGATGACAACGCATCGCTCCCTGACCAAAAATGATCAGTGAACGCGTCAAAATATTGGCACCCTCAACTGTGATCGCGATAGGTAAAGCCGTATAAGTTCGAGATAGCATATTTCTGGAGCCCCGGCAGATTGCAGCGCCACCCTGTATATCCATGGCATCATTTACACTCTGGCGCATGGCCTCTGTCAGATAATGTTTAACGATGCCTGAAATCACTGAAGGCTTATTACCGGCATCAATTGCTGCACTGGTAATATTCCTGGTTGCGCTAGTCCAGTATGCATTGGCAAAAATTCTCGCCAGAGGTGTCCTGACCCCCTCAAAATTTACTATTGGCAGCCCAAATTGTTCTCGCAGTGCACTATACATCCCCATACTACGAGCAGAAAATTGTGCGCCTCCGACACTCAGGGAAGGCAAAGAAATACTGCGACCAACCGACAGGCATTCCATCAGCATACGCCAGCCATTGCCGACCTGTTCTACACCACCAATAACATAATCCATCGGAATAAAAACATCTTCACCAGATACAGGGCCATTATTGAAAGGGATGCCCATAGGGTCATGATGTTCGCCAATATGCATTCCGGGTGTTGAGCGTGGCAGTAATGCGCAAGTGATCCCGATGGATTTTTTGGTACCTAACAATTCATCAGGATCAGAGAGTTCAAAGGCCAGGCCGACTAATGTGGCTATAGGTGCCAGTGTAATATAGCGTTTGTTAAAACTAACCCGGATACCCAATACTTCCTCACCGTTAAAGGTATCCCGGCAAACGACACCCTTGCTGCGGGTATTGGTAGCATCGCTGCCGGCATGAGGTTCAGTCAGGGCAAAACAGGGAATTTCTTTCCCCAGGGCCAATTGCGGTAAATAATGTTGCTTTTGCTCATCAGTGCCGTAGTAATGTAGTAGCTCCCCTGGACCCAGTGAGTTAGGAACCATCACCGTAATGGCTGCCGGAATACTGACTGTGGCAATTTTCGAAATCACGGCTGCATGACCACTGGCCGAGAAGCCCAAGCCTCCGTATTTCTTTTCAATGACCATCCCCAGAAATCGTTCATCCTTAATGAATTGCCATACCGCTTCAGGCAGATCCTTGTCCTGCGCAATCTGCTCTTCATCCAGCATGCTACAAAGTTTTTTCACAGGTCCGTCGATAAAATCCTTTTCTTCCTGGCTTAGTCCGGTATTGGAAAATGCTAATAGGTTTTTCCAATTCGGCGAGCCGGAAAACAAATCTTTATCCCACCATAAATTTCCCGCCTGTAATGCAATATTTTCTGTCTCACTAATCGAAGGAATCGCGCCGGCCATCAACTTCATGACCTTCTTACTGAGAATATGACGAGCAGGAGGCAGTAGCAAAAATACCGTCGGCACCACAAGGATTATCAGAAAAAGATAAGCCCAGACGCCATCTTCTCCACTAAAGCCGGCGCTGATAAACAACACAACAGCCAGCAACAGACCTGACCAGGTTCGACCGTTATAAGTCAAAACAATCAGTCCAATTATTCCTAACAGCAGCAACAGGCTTGCCATTTTAGTTATCTCCATTCATTGTCTAATTTCGTAGTGGCTTGCCTTTCATCAGCATATGAGAAATTCTTGCTTTCGATTGCCGTGTGCCGGCAAGTTTTACCAGCGCATTTCGCTCCAGTTCCAGTATTTTCTCTTCAGTCAGCTCTTCATTTATATCAGCACCATCACCGGTCAGTACCCGGGCCAGTTCTGTAGCGATGGTATGGTCATGCCCGCTAATCAGCCCACGCTTCTGTAAAGCAGTGACCGCAATATCAAGCGCCGCGACTCCAGTCTCGCCCGGTAAACAGATATTAGTCTTTTCGGGTGCCCTGTAATTTTGAGCCATATCAAGCACCCTCTGCTTTGCCTTATATAAAACGCGATCACGATTCATGACGATTGTGTCGTTCTTTCTTAAAAACAACAAATCTTTGGCCTCATAAGCCGAAGCTGAAACCTTTGCCATAGCGATTGTCTCAAAGGTTTGAGAAACTGCCGGCATAGGACCTTTTTTGATTTGCTCGGAGGCTTTGGCACGCAATAGCATTTCTTTACAGCCGCCCCAGCCCGGCACAATACCTACGCCCGCCTCAACGAGCCCGATATAGGATTCTGCATGCGCAACAATAGCATCACAATGCAGCAGCACCTCACATCCGCCGCCAAGTGCCATTCCCGATGGCGCTCCCACTACGGGGAACTCAGCGTATTTCATTTTATTTAGGGTGAACTGCCCCTGTTTTAAAATCCAGCGCATGGCAAAGTTAAGATGCAGACGACTGGCAATTAAGAGCATGAGAAGATTTGCGCCAACACTAAAATTACTGCCTTCGTTATAAATAACAAGTCCTTTGAAATTTAATTTCGGCAGCTTTTTCAGAGTTCCAGCTAATAAACTCAGGATCAGGGGGTTTAGTGAATTCATTTTGGAATGAAATTCGAAACAGGCCACGCCATCACCGATATCCCAAACACTGGCCTGTGAATTACCTAATATACGCTTGCTGCTACGTTTAATATTTTCCAGCAGCAGCACGCCATCAGGAACTTCAACTGTCTGGTAATCGCCACTGACATCCAGATATTGCAGGCTTCCGGCTTTGGCCCGATAAAATTTACGGCCGTCAGCAAGCCGCAAAATATTCGGAACATTTCTGCCCTCAGCTTCCAGACGCTCAATAAACCATTCCGGACCCAATTCATCGATCAATTCAAATGGGCCTTTTTTCCAGTTGTAGCCGAGACGCATGGCACGGTCTACAGCCTCAATGTTATCGGCAATTTCAGGTACCAGAGAAGCAGCATAACTGAGCGTCCCTGAAATGACCTGCCAGGCATAGCGACCAAGTTGACTATCATGACTGAGCAGCGCCTGCAGCCCGGCTTTTTTGGCAAGCTTGAGTTCTTTAAGTTTTGGCCGCCTGGCTTTTGCCCAGGTGCCACTTTGCAGATCGATGACTTCCTTAAACTTTTCAGGTGCTTTATTTTCTCCACGCCTGGAACTTTTAGCACCAGCGTTGTCATTCAAACGGTAAAACCCGCCTTTACCTTTACGCCCGGTATAACCATCTTTTATCAACTTCTCGATAAGGCCAGGCATGGGGCCGAGTTTCCTGAATTCATCATCAGCGGACAGGGATTCCTCAAAAGACTTGAAAAGATGCGGCATCAAATCCAGACCCACCAGATCAATAAGCCCGAAAACACCAGTTTTGGGAATTCCGGCTGGCCGGCTCAAAACAGCATCGGCCTCTTCGACTCCTATGCCCTTTTCAACCGCAATAGAAACAGCCGCGTGCAGCCAGTACGTACCTATACGGTTTGCTATAAATCCCGGGCTGTCGTGACAATCTACCAGACTTTTGCCGAGCTGCTTATCTGCGAAATCGCGAATCCTTTTTTCCTGGCTTTTATCTGTATCCTGACTGACTACCATTTCCAGCAAACGCATATAACGAGGAGGATTAAAGAAATGCGTAATCAAAAAGTCTGCACGGAAAGACTCAGGCAGACCTTGTGTTAATTGCGCCAAAGGCAAGGTTGAGGTGTTCGAGGAGACTATTGATTGCTGCTTTCGATGCGCTTCAAGGGTGTGATACAGGGATTGCTTGATATCCAAGCGTTCCACAACGGCTTCGATAATCCAGTCGCATTCAGCCAACTTATCCAGATCATCCTCAAGATTTCCAACAATGATATGCCGGCAAAAATCTGCTGACATAAAGGCCGCCGGTTTATTCTTCTGAAGTTTTTGTAATGCTGCTTCGGCGAGTATATTTCTGTTGCTTGCAGCATCCGGGACGATATCCAGCAAAACCACATCAATGCCGGCATTGGCGATTTGCGCAGCAATACCGCTGCCCATAACACCAGCACCGATTACCGCAACCTGTTTAATACTAGTCATCGATCCATGTTCTCCAAAATCATATCCGGAACTATATTCTTTCCAATATGGTTGCTATGCCCTGCCCGCCACCAATACATTGTGTAGCCAAAGCGTATTGGCCGCCTTCACGTTTGAGTATAGAAGCAGCCTTACCCGTTATTCTTGCGCCGGTTGCTCCCAGCGGATGTCCCAGGGCAAGGGCTCCCCCATCTATGTTTATACGTGAGCTTAGCTTATTGTCCGGATCCAGATCCTGTAAAACCGCCAGCGACTGTGAGGAAAACGCTTCGTTAAGCTCAATGACATCCATCTGCTCAAGACTAAGTCCGGCTCGCTTGAGGGCTTTTCTTGTAGCCTCAACAGGGCCTATACCCATAATCTCAGGTAAGCAGCCTGATACTGCAAATGACTTGATTTTGGCCACTTTATCGAGCTGATGCTTGTCTGCAAACTCTTCGGTACAAACCAGGACCGCAACTGCTCCATCAGTCAGCGGAGATGAAGTGCCTGCAGTGACGCTACCATCTACACTAAAAGCAGCCTGCAGTGCTGCCAGCGTTTCAAGGCTGGTGTTTGGACGTATACAGCTATCTTCCTGAAAAGCAGAATCACCCGGCCTTTCTATCGCAATAATTTCTTCCTTGAATTTACCTTCCGATCTGGCTTTGTCTGCCTTGCGGTGACTATCTACGGCAAACTGATCCTGTGCCTGTCGACTGATATTATATTTCGCCACCAGGTTTTCAGCGGTTTCCCCCATACCCATGTATGCCTGTGGATAAGATTCATAAAGACCGGGATGCGGCATTGGGTTATAACCAGTCATCGGTATGCGACTCATGCTTTCTATACCTGCACAAATAAATGCCTCCCCTGCATTCATGCTTATGGCCCCTGCTGCCATGTGTATGGCCTGCATGGAAGAACCACAAAAGCGATTAACTGTTGTTCCGGCAATGCTGGGCGGTAATTCGGCTAAAAAAGTGACCAGGCGCGCAATATTGAAACCCTGCTCCGCTTCTGGAAAAGCGCAACCCATAATCAGATCTTCTATGAGATCAGGTTTCACGCCGCTTCGACTGATGAGCGCCCTGACCACCTGTGCTGCAAGTTCATCCGGTCGAACCCTGGCAAGCTCTCCCTTTACAGCTGGCGCAAACGGAGATCGCACATAGGCGGCAATCACAATGCTTTTTTGAGTATGAGTGTTCATGCTGGATTATTCCTCTTGCTAGCTTCTTGTTCCATTAACACTTTTTTTGATGGTTTACCGATAAGAGTCTTCGGCAATTCATCACGTATTTCAATACTATCTGGAATCTCCAGAGGATTCAGATTATCCCGCGCATAAGCATAAAGTTCCTCGGGAGTGATAGAAGCGCCTTCCTTAAGCTTTATAAAGACCTTTGGCACTTCCCCCTTCTCATCATCTGGAATTCCCAGGGCGATGACCTCTGCAACTTCAGGATGTTTATAAAATGCATCCTCGATGGTGCGGGGATAAACATTGTAGCCATTGGTAATGATAATATCTTTCAAGCGATCAGTAAGGTAAATAAATCCATCGTCATCCACATATCCCACATCTCCCGTAACTAACCAGCCCCCGGCAAGCAAAGTCTGCTGACTTTCCTGCTGTCGATTCCAGTAGCCCTGCATAACCTGTGGGCCGCGCACCAAAAGCTGGCCATGATTGCCATCTTGCTCCGGCAAACTAACATCTTCAATTTGACGAAACTCCAGCTCTGTACCCGGCAAAGGCAGCCCGATAGACCCTTTCCTGCCTCCGCCGTTTGGAGGATTACAGCTAATAACTGGAGATGCTTCACTAAGGCCATAGCCCTCTATCAGAGTGCAATTGGTAAGCGTTTCGAATGTATCTTTTACCTTTGCCGCCAAGGCTGCCCCTCCACAAATACCATAGCGTAATGAACTCAAATCATAGCGCTTTGATAATGGCGAGTTATTTATCGCATTAAAAATAGCCGGTACACCGGGCAATATGGTGATTTTTTTATCCTCAATCAATTGCAGACATTGTTTAAGATCAAAACGTGGTACCAGAATGATTTCAGCACCGGACCGCAAGCTCATATTCATCGCCACAGTCATCGAAAAAACATGACTAAAAGGCAGCACCGCGAGTATTTTTTCCTGCCCCTGCAACTTTTCTCCTGTCTGGAACCACAGATTAACCTGCTCGGTGTTACTGACAATATTAGAATGTGTCAGCATGGCCGCCTTCGGCGTTCCTGTCGTACCACCCGTATACTGAAAAAGTGCAATATCCTTTAAAGGGTTTATGTCAACTGCTTCCGGCTGTGAGGCAAGCGAGCTCAGTTGTTTAAACGAAAGTAGTCTGGATCCTGGCCGGATACGAGCCAAGTGATGGAATTTGAATATTTTAAATAAATATTTACTAAGCGGTGTGAGTATATCGGCCAGCGGACAGTAAATGATGGCATCCAGCCTGTCCTGTTTTAAGCTGGGAAAAATTTTGTTATACACAAACTTCAGATCCAGCGTAATCATTATTGCTATGCCGCTATCTTCAATCTGTTGCTCTATTTCAGACTGGGTATAAAGCAAATTGAAATTAACAACAATGGCACCGATTTTCAGCACGGCAAAATAGCTGATGACATAATATGGGCAATTCGGCAGACACAAGCCAATCCGGTCACCCTTTTTCACGCCGGAGTGTTGTAATCCCGCCGCAAAACTGTCGATCATTTCTACTACTTTGGCATAGCTGAGCTTGGTATTTTGAAAGTCCAGGCAGGGTCGATCCGGATAACGTCTGGCAGTGTTTTCAATAATTTGCTGCACAGGCTGATTTAATGCCGACAACTCCCGGTCCAGACCGCGCGGATAGGCTTGTATCCATAAGCTTTTTGTATCTGTATTCAAGGTCACTCCTCGCTTTCATTCTCCTCCTGTTTGTTAAAAAATTCATCTAGAATTGCCCAGGTATCAGCAATATTATTTCTCAATATATGATGTGAATCAGACTTTACCCAAATAAGAGACTTTTGAATTGAACTCACTTTTTTAAAAATAATTTCTGCGCTTTCTGGCTTGACCACAGGATCAGAGTCACTTTGTACAATAATTAATGGCACATCAACAGCCGGTAAATTATCTTCAAGCTCATCGGTGAAATCATGTAGCTCAGAAAGAGCACTGATTGGAATGTTCAAGTAATTGGTAGCACCGTAGATAGTATCGTTGTCCTTGTAATTCATAATGCCATCTATCTTGGGCAGCAGTGTTACCAGTTTATTTAGCTTATTCAGCACAGAGACAAAACGTACTTTTTTATCCTGCAATCTGATAGCCGCACAAACGGTAGCCAGAGCCTTAAGTTTCTGCGGCTTGCTGGTACTGAATTGCAATGCCAGCGCTCCACCTGCACTGAAACCCAGTATATACATGTGTTCAGAAAACGCTGCAAGTATGCCGTAATTACGCTCTACTGCCTGATACCACTCCTCCCACTTGCGTTCCTGCAAATCATATGGAGAAGTACCATGACCCGGTAGTCTTAGTACCAGCACATTGAAGCCCTGCTGGTATAGATGCTCAGCGTAAGCAGTTAGTTCTGGCGGCGAAGCAAGAAAACCATGAATAAGCAGAACACCAGCAGCGCTTTCCTTGTGAGTGAGCAGGTACGGCTCACCTGAACTTCCTAACTGCTCATGCTGGTTTAATTCATCATATTCACTCTTGCTGAATTTTTCTTTTTGCCAGGCAAAATCGCGCAGTTCATCATCCCAAAGTTTGTATGCCAGATTGATACTGTTATGCTCCTTGAACAAAGCCAGCGCTGCCAGAATCGCTGGCTTTATTGCAAGTATTGGTTCTATTTCATTTGCGCTGACCAGGACCGGGTTTTTAAGTCGAACCGTATGTGGTTCAAACTTCTCACGTAATTTGTCCTGTAAGAGATATTGATTCTTATCCACGGCTATTAAATTTAATTGCCTGGCTGTCTTTATAAACAGTTTGAAATTTTCTTCCTTGCCATCTAGCAACTGGCGATAGCTTTCCGGTTTGGCCAGCTTGTTGTTCATATGAATGCCGGGCAGTTTTTGCAGCTCTTTAACACAGTAATACAAGGTTTGATGGAACTCACTACAATCAATCTGGGTGCGGCCTTGCTCCAGATAAACATAAATTAATGCTGAAGCCAGATGCGCAACGTTAAGCGTAACTCCCTGATATATTCCTTTTATATAGGCATCACGTATTTTGTTGGTTTCACGGTAAATAATGCGTGAGAGGAGGCGTTCTGCCCAGGTTTCAGAGCGCTTTTTCAGACTGAAAAAATCATCCAGCGACTGAATGGATAAAAAATAACTTTTCACGAGTCGGTCTTCCCACCAAGACCAGTTGTGATGGGCTTTAATCGGCTCGCCAAAACGAATATCCATATCTGTGTCTTTCAGCAGTATATTGCCCTCAATAATGATTTCCTCCAGCGTCCGGTTTGACAGTTCACCAGAAAACAGCTTGGCAGCTCTGGTGAGCAGATTAGGACTGATTCGAATCGGACTGAAAGTAATGGTGCCGGGAACGATCAGAGTCGGCTTTTCGACACTTGTCCGTAGTGTTTCATAATCCGGGAATTCCAGAGCCTGGCACCAATGATCCAACCGCACACGATCATCGGATTTGAAGAGCTCCTTAATGCGATGTTTGAACAGGTCCAGTGTTAAAGCAAGTACTGCGGCGCCGGTATGATGTTTACGAAAACTTTTTAAGGATTGTGAGAAAATTCCGAATTGACCCTCTTCATCCATAACCTGCTTGCTTTTTATCATTCTGCCTTCAGGAAATATGACAACCTTGTGCCCCTTTAACAGTTCTGCTGCCAGAAAGGGTAAGAGACCATCCATATCATTAGGCACAGCGCCCGCACCGCGTAAAATCCTATCCATGGTCGGGTTGGAATTAAAAAGTTCATGATCGGCAATGGTGCGTGTGAATTTTCGTAAACGCTGATAAAAAATGTAAACCGGGATAACAGTTTCAAAACGGGCGAAATGATTGAACAGGAATATCTGGCCATCTTCGAGTATGCCTTCTTCCGCATGAACGTATAATTTAATACCCAGATAATGGTCGATCGCATCAAAAATCCTTAGACATTTCTCGTAGATATCTTCCTGAAACTGCAGATCTTCCCTTTCAACTCTTCTGTTTTCTAAACGTTCTGTCATGCTAAGCATCCACTACAGTTTGTGGACCTCCTCTGAAACCACATACCTTTCAAGCCCAATAGACAATAGTCTATTGTATAGCGGCCAGAGATGATATCGGCTTAATCCCGGAGCATGGCTTGAGCTGAGGACAGCTAGAGACATGCCTTTTTACTAAACCTAGAATTTCTGTGTACAAAACAGCAATATCATAACGCTTTTAAATCATCATCCAGTGATACAGGCAGCCAAGCAAAATTCCAGGCTCAGGAGTACAGGGTTCCTGGAAATACACCCGAATATATACGGCGTGCCGTTGAATCTGAAGAACGCAGCGATGAAGACACCCTGCGTGATGCAGCACGCTTACCTGCTGAAATTTTAACACTGCTTGGTTTGCAAGAAGGTATGTATGTTATCGAACTTTCCTCACTTGGACCGTATAACGGTACTATCCTGAGTACAGCCCTGAGTACAGCCCTGAGTACAGCCCTGAGTAGAGTAGTTGGCTCCGGCAGGTGTGACGCCAATAGCCTGCACCGCGTTGATAAGAGCCTTATTATCAATGAAATTACTGCCGCAGGCTTTGAACTGACCACTGACAGTACCTTGCTCGCTCACCCTGAAGATGGCAGAACCATGGGCGTTTTTGCACTTCGTGGCGAAACCGATAGAGCAGTACTGGTATTTACAAAGCCTTTGGATTAGTCTTACCCATAGCTTTACGGGTAAATCAGGCTCTGTAGCTTTTCCTATATTTACCCGCTTAACCCTTAAAGAACGTAAATGCTGGAATTCCACGGAGGTTCAGTATCATGAAAAAAACCAGCCTAGCTTATTTGTTATGTGCATTACCCTTTGTGTCCTATGCGCAGTGTGGCCTGGATTGTGACCCATCCTCAAGCGCCTCTGTCATCGGAGGTGGTGAGAAAGCCCGAGAGTGTTTTGTTAATGCTCGTACTGTGTCGGCAAATCCAGAACTTGCGAATAGCAGAATGTTGGAACCTTGCACTTATTTCATCACTTATATTGATTCGGCCGAGAAAAATATCAGGGCTGCAACTTATACCAATCGGGGTGTAATTCGAGTCGCCCTGAATAATTACGCAGCCGCTTTTTCTGATTTCAATATTGCCATGAACTTATTACCTGATACGCCTCAGATCTATGTCAATCGGGGCAATGCTTTTTATCAAAGTGGAAATTATCCGATGGCTCTTGAAGATTACAGCAGAGCATTGGAGCTTGGCATTGCTGAAGCTCATGTTGTGCATCTGAATTTGGGTAAGACCTACGAGCGCCTTGGTAATCGAAATCTGGCAGAGCAAAGTTATCGACAGGCAGTTGATTTAATGCCAACAAATGTCGAAGCACAGCTATTATTATCAGGTCTTTTATCTCAACCAGATAGTTAGACTTGCTGCATTTCCTTTTCTCTAAATAACTTAGCAAACTTAAAGAAAATACGAGAAGCCCCCGGTTGAAAAACTAGGGGGCTTAGCTTATTCTCATGCTCCAACTTTTTATACAGAGATTTGACGAAATGCCCACCTTTAAGAAATTTTATATTGCCATATTATTAAGCTTACTGAGCGCTTTCAGTATTGCACAGCCACCACCATCAGTATTAGACCTGATCAGAATTCAGGACGATCTTTATGTTATTCATAACCCTGCGGTGCCCGGCAATGTCACCGTTCTGCTGACAGATGAAGGGGTCATTATGGTGGATAACAAATTTGCCTGGGATTACGACAATATGATGGCCATGTTGGCAAGCATCACTGATCAACCCGTTAAATATGTAATTAACACGCACTATCACGGCGATCATTCTGGGGGCAATGTAAGGGCTCAGGCAGATGGCACAGTCGTAGTAGCCTCTGAAAATGCCAGATTGAAAATGATTGAAGCAAATCAGCCTGGTCATCCTGATGTGACGCTTGATGAACATGCCTTTGTACACCTGGGCGGGAAAGTTGCTGAAATCTTTCGCTTCGGCCGCTCACACACAGACGGTGATGTTGTTGTGTATTTCCCGGATCACAGAGTCCTTGCAACCGGCGATATGTTTACCTATGGTGATGATGTTCCACAGTTGATCGATTATTCGGGTGGTGGCAGTGCCCGGGCCTGGACTGATACTTTGGATCAGGCTTTACGACTGGATTTTGATACAGTCGTTCCTGGTCATGGACCAGTAACCAATAAAGCTGAAATGGAGAATTTCCGGGACCTGACTGTTCAGATTCGTCGTATGACCCGGGAAATGATAGCCGCAGGTAACTCTCGTGATGAAATCGCAGAAATGCTTATAAATGAATATCACTGGGCGGAGCTGCATTTACAAAGGGGCCTGGATGGCCTGATCGTAGAACTGCAATAAGCACAAAAATGCTTCTTAAATACTAAGCATAGCCCTGCTATAAAAAAGCCGACTTATAAGTCGGCTTTTTTCTGGTTTATGATTTACTTTTGGTAAATTACCAAAAGTTATAACCGTTTTACATTTAAAGACTTAATACCTTCTCGCCACGCGAAATGCCCGAAACGCCGGTCCGCGCAACTTCAAGAATTGTGGTACCTTCCAGTGCTGCTAAAAAGGAATCAATCTTGGCACTGTTGCCGGTTAACTGCACCACATAAATTGTTGGTGTCACATCAACAATTTCGCCACGGAATATTTCCGCAAGACGCATGACCTCGGCCCTTTGTGCACCGGAAACTTTAACCTTGATGAGCATCAGTTCACGTTCAAGATGACTGCCCTCTGTCAAATCTACCAGCTTCACCACATCCACCAGCTTGTTAAGATGCTTGATGATCTGTTCAATTTTGCGATCATCACCAATTGTCGTGATGGTCAAACGGGATAGCGTAACGTCATCCGTAGGCGCAACCGTCAAGGAATTGATATTGTAATTTCGCTGCGAAAACAAGCCAACAACCCGGGACAAGGCTCCCGGCTCATTCTCCAACAATACGGAAATAATTCGTTGCATCAGGTTCTCTCCGTTTTACTTAAAAACATTTCGCTCATCGCGCCGCCTTTGATGGCCATGGGATAAACATGTACGTTTTGATCCACAACAACATCAATAAAAACCAGTTCATCTTTCATAGCAAAAGCTTCGGCCAGTTTCTCTTTAAGTTCACTGAGTTTTTCTATGCGTATGCCAACATGGCCATAAGCTTCTGCCAGCTTGACAAAATCCGGTAATGAGTCTGCATAGGTGCTATGGGAATGGCGGCCACCGTACTGCATATCCTGCCACTGCTTTACCATCCCGAGCGCTTCATTATTGACGTTGATAATCTTGATGGGCAGCGCGAACTGCTTACAGGTTGCCAGCTCCTGAATACACATCTGAATACTACCCTCGCCAGTAACACAGGCAACTGTCGCATCAGGGTAGGCAAGTTGAACTCCCATGGCCGCTGGCAAACCAAAACCCATAGTCCCCAGTCCGCCGGAATTGATCCAGCGACGAGGTTTATCAAAATGATAATATTGAGCAGCAAACATCTGGTGCTGACCTACATCAGAAGTAACAAAGGCATCGCCTTGTGTGACTTCATAAAGTGCCTGAATAACCTGTTGAGGTTTAATTATTTCACCTTCGGATTCAACGGCCAGGCATTCACGCTTACGCCAGTGTTCAATATTTTCCCACCAGCTTCCCAACGCTTCCTTGTCCACTTTATTTGCAGAGCCTTTGATCTGTTCATTCATTTCTTTCAATACGGCTTTCACAGGACCAACGATAGGAACATGGGCAGTTACCGTTTTGGAAATTGAAGCCGGATCAATATCGATATGCAAAATCGTCGCATTCGGACAGAATTTGCTGATATCCGAATTCGTTACACGATCATCAAAACGAGCACCCACGGCGAGAATCACATCAGACTCATGCATCGCCATGTTGGCTTCATATGTCCCGTGCATACCCAGCATACCCACAAACTGTTTGTCGGTGGCCGGATAGGCACCCAGGCCCATAAGGGTATTGGTAATCGGATAACCCAGAGTTCGCGTTAATTTGCCTAACTCTTCTGCACCTTCACCCTGTATGACCCCTCCACCCGCGTAAATAATAGGTTTTTTAGCCGCCAATAAAACTTCCACAGCTTTTTTAATCTGCCCTGAATGGCCCTTTTGCGGCGGAGTATAGGAGCGCAATTTTATGCTTTCAGGATATTCATAAGGAAAGGTTTCACCGGGATCAGTAACATCTTTCGGAATATCAATTACCACCGGCCCAGGGCGACCCGTGGTGGCAATATAAAAAGCCTTTTTGATAATAGTGGGAATATCTTCAGGGTTCTGAACCAGAAAACTGTGTTTCACAATCGGTCTTGAAACGCCAACCATATCGGTTTCCTGAAAGGCATCGGAACCTATGGCATCCCGTGTAACCTGAGCCGATAAAACCACCATTGGGATAGAATCCATATAGGCAGTGGCAATCCCCGTTATTGCATTTGTAGCACCCGGTCCCGAAGTAACCAACACAACGCCTGGCTTGCCTGTAGCACGGGCATAGCCATCAGCAGCATGGGTAGCTGCCTGTTCATGTCTGACCAGGACATGATCTACTGCATCCTGATTAAAAATAGCATCATAAATATGTAAGGCTGCCCCGCCAGGGTAACCAAAGATCAAGTCAACGCCTTCATCGTGTAAAGCACGAACCAGCATCTCTCCACCAGATAACATTTCCACCTCAATTTCCTCTTTCAATATTTTTCAATATCATCCCGCTCGGCGGGAAAAAACACAGCAACAAATTAACCATAAACACGGGGTTTATAGTTATTGCAAACTGATGCGCTGAAGTTGGAGAGTTCTGGTTGAACTCCTACGGCCCAATACATGATGACGTATTAGGGAACTGAAACTTACCTTGCGTCAGGTATCCTGCATTCAGTCGGGTCTTTATGGGGGCTGTCACCAAGATTCTATAGAATCGCTTGGGACTCGCCTGAACCGAAGGGTAATCAGTCAGTCTTTCCACCAAATCCAGGCCGGTATTATGGGGTTAATACAACAAATGTCAAGGAAAACAAGTGCTTCGTGTTAGCTTGCAGCACAGACATCCGACTCAGAAAAATTCGCAATCCTCGAGAACGACTTGTTGGTTCTCTGATAAAAGCTGCATTTCCTGTCCGTCCCAGAGGTAGTATCCCACCTTAAACCAACTGGGTGGCTCACCGTCAAATGAATCCAGATAGAACTCGTCTATGGGATTGAGAATAACCAGATTACTGTCGGCTTTAAAACAGGATCCGTAACTGGAAGTAAAATCAGCCGGGAACAGCACTTCTCCAGTGAGCACATCAATCAGCGCATTCATCTGGCACATCGTACCGCAGCCCCAGGAAGTCAGAATATAATGACCGGCAAAATTTGCTGCCGAATTGATGTTGTCTTCCAGGCGGGTTCGGAAATTGATGGCATCAGGATGACTTGACAGGTCAACAGCATTCAGTACCGAGTTACTCTGAGCGACCTTGTAATCACTGAATGCCGGTAAAGTTGCAGCAGTGTCAGTATCAGCCAAAGCTATATTCTCCGCTGTCTCCAGAATCCTTAGTACATTGCCACTCCAGATCATGGCGATTTCAGCTTCAGTGTAGCCTCTGCGTACAAGCTCCAGTGTCACATTGAAGGTCTCGGCTGCACCATTCCAGTCGCTAATTCCGCCGCCACCACCAAAATCAGAGCTGATACCAACATGCTCAATGCCAATGAGATCAACTGCATAATCGATATGGTCTGCCAAGTCCTCTACTGCAGCAGTCCCTCTGCCTTCATTCAGATAAGTATCAAAAGCCACTATTTGTACAACACCGCCATTTTCCCGTATTGCCAGTAACTGTTCGTCATCAAGATTACGGGGATGCTCATAAATGCCATTTACACTTGAATGTGAGGCAATAACCGGAGCCCTGGAGTGACTGGTAGCGTCCAGCATGGTTTGCTTGGAAACATGTGAGATATCCACAAGAATACCCAGGCGGTTTAACTCTTCAACCACCTCATAGCCATAGGCGCTCAGACCACCATGCTCTTCTGGCAGGTCCCCAAAACGTTCCTGGGGCTGTGCAGAGTCACCAATATCATTATGTCCGTTATGTACCAGGCCAAAATAACGTGCACCGCGATTCCGAAACTCTTCCAGTAAACTGATATCGAGACCAATACTGAAACCATTTTCTACGCCGATCATCGCGACACGTTTCCCGCTCGCATACAAAGCCCGAGCTTCTGCTGCCGTAGTCGCCAGTCCGATTTCTTCCGGATACAAGGCCGTCATACGGTGAATAGCATCAAACTTGGCTAAAGCATCTGCCCTGGCATCTACATAGGTCATTGGGTTGCGGGCTTGCTGTCCAACATAGACGATGAAAAAAACGCTATCCAGGCCGCCGTTGCGCATACTTAACAGATTCACCTGGGCATCAGCATCTAAGGGATCGTACTCACTGGTGGCAAAATTCAAGGGGATATCCACATGCGTATCCAGCGTCATAACGCGATCATGGATAGCCTGTGCACGCGCCACCAGCTCATCTTCAGTAGCTGAAGAAGACAGGCATGACATGCAGGTAAGCAGAAAAGCAAAGCTAAGTTTTTTCATAAAACCCTCCAGAAATATTTTTTTAGAGATGGGCGCAAGGAAGGAGCATATAAATCAAATAAGTGACTGACTGAGAACATCGATAACGAAGGCTGGTGCAATAATAACAAGCGTAAAGCACATTAATGGGTCATGGAATAGATGACATAGTTAACCGCAAACCTATACGCCATTGCCGTCATGGGCTGAGGATAACCTGGAGTGTCTGCATGTTCCCAGGCATCACCCAGGTCCATATTGTGATTGATGGCCACCATAAGGCGTCCATTATCATCATAAATACCCCGATAAACGGGTTCATAACCATCCTGTTCCCAGGTTACTCCTCGACTCAGGGGTGCAATACCCGGTATCTGGATGCTGGGGTCCAGATCATAAAGCACATGAAACACTTCATCATCCTGGGGAATATCAACTACAGGCCGGTCCGGAAAAATACGCTGCATGGTCGACATAAAGCCGCTCCACTGCGCAGTTCCATGAAAGTCATCCACTATGAGGAATCCACCCCTTAACAGATACTCTCTAAGAATACGTATCTCTTCAGTGTTTAAACGCCAGCCGCCGACTTCAACGGCATACAGAAAGGGAAAGTCAAAGACATTCTCGTCTATTAAATTTATCCACCTGGAACCTTCCTGAGGATTACGGAGATCAACCTGAGAGCCGTCTACGCGTGTTAGGCGAGTTAGTCCGCTCATAAAATAATGTTCCGCCTCGGGCATGTCTGTAATCCATCCCCCACGACTTCTGAAGCCATCAGAGCCATAAATCAGACGGGCAAAATAGAACTCCGCACCGTCAGGGTCACGTGGCACGACAGTTGTTGTCCTGAACTCATTGGATCTTGGACGGATCTGGGCTGCCAGGGAGTTTACAAAAAGGCCATTTACTGCAAGCAGGATACAGAGCGTCAGCAACTTTTTAAAAAGATGGTTATTTATATCTTTCTCCCTTAAATGGCTTAGCAAACCAGTATAAATATAAACTAGCTGAGAGTAGAAGGAAACACTCTGCTAAACACTGCTCTTTCCAGCTAAATAGGCAACTAGCTGAATTGCAGCGCTACACCAATACTTTCATATTGCTCCCGCTCCTGTTCCAGCCCAGCCAGCGTCAATGGATTTTTATTTAACCAGCCGCTGCGAAACTTGAGGCGATAACCCAGCTCAGTATGGCTCAGTTTAGGAAGCAGGTCGATGTCTTCACGGCGACGGTGCAGCAAGGCAGCCAGTCGTAAACACACCAGCAGGGGTACAAAAGCGGCCATAGCCACATCATCCATGTCTTCGAACTTCTGCTGGTACAAACCCTTTCTGTGGGAACGTACAAGATTAGCCAGGATGTATTGTTCATAACGACCAAAGCCGGCCATATCGGTATGGCGTAATATGTAATAGCCATGATGATGGAAGCTGGTGTGTGAAATACTCAGGCCGATCTCATGCAATTCGGCTGCCCAGCTTAAAATCTTGGTTCGGCTCACTCCCGGCAAAACCGGACCCTGGATTTGTTGCCACAGGCTGATAGCCGTTAGTGCTACCCTCCTGGCATGATCAGTATCAACCTTATATTGCTGCTGTAATTTCTTAACGGTCCCATCCCGACTGTCCTGATCGCTAAGACGACCAATCGTGTCATACAGCAAGCCTTCCTTTAAGGCCGCATCACCGACATGCATGGAATCCAGCTTCAGTTGATCAAAAATGGCTTTGAGAATAGCCACCCCGGCCGGTAGCACCTGTCTGCGTAAATCAGGGACACTAGCCAATATCTTTTTATCTGTGACCAGTGCCTCCGCCAACAGATCAAGTGAGCTTTTACTGATTACCGCACCACCATCTTTTTCCATGGTTAAATCGGCTATTGCACGTGCTGTGCCTGAAGTACCGAAGACAATCTGCCAACCCGCTTTCAGAAAATTACTCCTCAGCACTTCTATTTCAGAACATGCCGCCAGATAGACTTTTTTCATGTACTTGCGACTGATTACCCCGGTTTTGTTTGCATAACGTTTGGTAAAACTGACACAACCCATGCTCAAACTTTCCAAGAGCAAAGGCTCATAATCTTCTCCGATAATGAATTCGGTGCTGCCACCTCCAATATCAATCACCAGACGGCGGTTATGGTCATTCAAAACAGAGTGAGATAAACCCGAATAAACCAGACGTGCTTCTTCGTAACCGGAAATAATCTGGATAGGCACTCCGAGGATTTGCTCGGCTTTTTTCAGGAAAGATTTGGAGCGACTGGTGGTTCTTAGTGTCTTGGTTCCGACAGCACGAACCTGATCGACCGGGATATCACGCAAGCGTTCGGAAAACCGGTGCAGACACTCAAGCGCTCTGGTTTGTGCTGCAAGATTCAGGTGCCCGTCTTTTTTTACACCCCTGGCAATCTGGACCATTTCCTTTTCACGATCGATGATTTCCATCTGACCATTGTGGATACGGGCTATGAGCATATGAAAACTATTGGAGCCCAAATCTACTGCGGCAAAATATGGTGATTCAGGATTCAGTTGCACAATTTATTTCTATGAATATATTTGAATACAGGAACAGGACTTTATAAAACAGAATGAGTCTACACTACTCTTGCGTCTTAATAAAAATATAGTATTAAGTCTGTATTATATTTTCTGCATCATAAATGGCTTCATCCTGGAGTGAACAAAACATGTCCAAATCAAGTAAAATCATTATCCTGATCTCGTTGCCTATAGTCATTTTCGCAGCAATCAGCTTTTATCTGTTTATCAGGCTCTCACCCGGACCGGATTTATCTACCGAATCTCCCTGGTATGAAAATGGATCGGCAGCTGTATTTTCTGCCACTAAGCGGGTCATTAACAATACTCCAGGGGCAGCTAAAAATATCATTTTGTTTGTGGGCGACGGAATGAGCATGACTACAGTCACTGCTGCCAGAATATATGCCGGTCAACAACAAGGTCTTGATGGTGAAGAGTTTCAATTAAGTTTTGAACGTTTTCCCTGGAGCGGATTATCCAAAACCTATAACACCAACCAGCAAACTCCGGACTCAGCAGGTACCATGACAGCCATGATTACTGGCATCAAAACCAGGGCAGGCCTTATCAGTGTGCCCGAGCAAATTGCCCGCGCAGATTGCGATGCTTACCTTAACGATGAGCAAGCTGATCTGATTACGGCTCTGGAACTGGCAGAAATAGCAGGTAAAGCAACCGGAATTGTCAGTACCGCCAGACTTACCCATGCGACACCGGCGGCAACTTATGCCAAATCCCCGGAGCGTGACTGGGAGGCCACCACTACGCCTGATGATGATGACCCACCTAATAATTGCCTGGATATCGCCAGCCAGTTTATTAATTTTGCTGAACGACTCAGCAGCTCCCTTGGTCTCGATGAACAGTCAAATTCACGGATAGATGGCATTGATGTCGCCTTTGGCGGTGGTAGGGCCATGTTCTTTGACGAAGATCCTGCGACGCTTGTCGGTTTCTCGGAGTCCATCGATGAAGGTAGCCGGAAAGATGGCCGAAATCTGATTCGCGAATGGATTAATCAGGGCGGAACCTATGTGATGGATCGAAGCAGTTTCGAAAATCTGGATGACCAGACCGGCAGTAATATCCTGGGCCTGTTTAATGCTTCGCATATGCGTTTTGAAGCCGATCGCGAAAATGACATTGCCGGTGAACCTTCTCTTACTGAGATGACTATGAAGGCAATCGATATCCTGGAAGAGGATAGTGATGGTTTTTTCCTGGTGGTAGAAGGGGGGCGTATAGATCATGCCCATCACTATAATAATGCCTATAATGCACTTAATGAGACAGTCGAATTTTCTAATGCTGTTGCTGCTGCCTTAGCGGCAACTGATGCGGATGAAACCTTGATTATTGTCACTGCTGACCATAGCCACGTGATGACAATGTCCGGCTATCCGACGCGCGGCAATCCTATTTTGGGTAAAGTCCTCTCCAATGATGACGCAGGCAACCCTGTGACTGAAGTTCAGCTCGATAGACAGGAAATGCCTTACACAACCCTGAATTACATAAATGGCCGTGGCTTTGCTGATCTGGGTGCAAATACAGACGGTGTATACCCCAGGCTTGAATTGGCGGAAGGACAAGAAAGTCCACCCTTCCCACGCCGCGTGGATCTAAGTGCGGTCAATACTGAAGCACCAGGTTTTCATCAGGAGGCCTTAATTCCCCTGATCGATGAAACACATTCCGGTGAAGACGTACCTATCTATGCAAGCGGACCAGGTGCCCATCTGCTCAGTGGCAGCATCGAGCAGAATGTTATTTTCCATGTTATGAATTATGCAGGTAATTTACGAGAACTCGCGCTGCAGGCACTAAAATAAACCCTTAACGATTTAACAGGTTTTCACTGTCCAGCTTATCTTTGACCCAGTGTAATCTTGAGACAGCAGGAGTCCAGTCGGGATGAAATTCCAGGGCTTTTTGATAATCGAGCAATGCGTCTTCCCAGCGATGCAGTTCTTCATAAGCCATGCCGCGATCAAAATAAGCTAGATGGATATCCCGTGACTCCAGCTCGATTGCCCGGCTGTAATCAGCAATTGCCTTTTCAAATTGCTTCTCAAAATGGAAAATAATGCCACGGCTAATATATGCCTCACCAAGAACAGGGTGCAAATCCAATGCTTCATCATAGTCAGACAGTGCTTCCGCCAGTGAACCCTGAGCGGCATACAAGATGCCTCGATTAGCAAAAGTTGCTGCACGATCCTTGTCTACCAGCCCATATTGATCCAGTGCCACATTACAGGAAAATATCATTTCGTCCCGTACTATAAAATTTTCAATCGTCGTGACTTTAGTCGCATCGTGATAGCAACGCTGAGCCGCTTCAACATCCGCAATCACCATAACACTTTGTGCAAAACACAAGGTAGGCAGGAAGAATGTAAAAACTATGACGTGTAAGATTGAAAGTTTGTGTTTAATCATGTGAGCAAGACGCATGCTTGAGTGGCAGAGTATTAATGCAGAAAATCATAAACACCTGAGTTGTAAAAGTAAAATTACAAATAAGGAAATAAAGAGGAGTCTTCACAAAGTGTATGTAGAAGCTCGATTCTGGTGCAAAACAGGCACTGCTATTACCCATCAGGATCCTGTTTTGCACCTAGTCTGATTGCTTTGCTATATCTACTTTTTTACAAAGCCGATTTTTTCACCAAGCATTTTGGCCACTATGGTATCACCTGGTAAGAATTCTCCAGCCAGGACACTTTGCGCCAAAGGGTTTTCAAAGTGAGTTTGTATGGCACGTTTCAGTGGGCGCGCACCATAAACCGGATCGAAACCTAAAGCGGCAAGTTTATCGAGCACACCTTCACCCAACTCCAGTTTAAGGTCATTATCCTGCAAACGTTGTTCCAGCAAGTGCAACTGTATTTCAGCAATACCGCTGACCTGTTCACGTGCCAGAGGATGAAATACAACCAGCTCATCAATACGATTAATAAACTCCGGACGGAAATGCTTGGACACTATTTCCAATACAGAGCTCTTGACCTCCTCATATTTCGTTTCGTTTGTCGGGTCATCACCCATGAGTTCCTGTATTCGATCTGAACCCAGGTTTGAGGTCATGACGATAACAGTATTTCGAAAATCCACTGTCCGCCCATGACCATCTGTGAGACGACCGTCATCAAGTACCTGTAACAAAATATTGAAAACGTCGGGGTGAGCTTTTTCAACTTCATCTAATAACAGCACCGCATATGGTCGACGTCTGACTGCTTCAGTCAGGTAGCCTCCTTCTTCATAACCTACATAGCCAGGTGGCGCACCTATTAATCTCGCCACAGAATGCTGCTCCATAAATTCTGACATATCGATACGCACCATGGCCTCTTCAGTATCAAAAAGGAAATTTGCCAGGGCTTTACAAAGTTCGGTTTTACCAACACCAGTCGGGCCCAAAAATAAAAATGACCCATTCGGTCGGCGCGGATCTGACAAGCCAGACCTTGAACGTCGCACTGCATTAGCCACTGCATTAACAGCCTCATCCTGGCCTATCAGACGTTGGTGCAAGGCCTCTTCCATGCGCAATAATTTTTGCTTGTCGCCTTCCAGCATTTTCGAAATAGGTATACCTGTAGCTCTTGAAACTACAACAGCAATTTCCTCTTCAGTGACTTTATTACGCAGCAGTTTCATTTCTATATTGTCACTGCTCGATGCTGACTCCAGTTGCTTTTCGAGCGCCGGAATGACTCCATACTGCAATTCCGACATTTTTGTTAAATCTGATGCGCGACTGGCTGCCTCCAGATCTATTCGGGCCTGTTCCAGATCACTCTTTATTTTTTGCGACCCTTGCAAGGTAGCTTTTTCAGCACGTAAAATTTCATCCAGGTCTGCAAATTCTGTTTCCAGAGTCTTTATTTCGTCCTCGAGCTTTGCCAGCCTTTTCTTGGACGCTTCATCGGTTTCTTTTTTGAGCGCTTCCCCTTCAATTTTTAATTGAATCAGGCGTCGTTCCAGTCGGTCCATTTCCTCCGGTTTAGAGTCTATTTCCATCCTGATCAAACTGGCGGCTTCGTCTATAAGATCAATTGCCTTATCCGGAAGTTGTCGGTCAGTAATATAGCGTTGTGATAATTTTGCTGCGGCAATAATGGCCGAATCGGTAATATTGACACCATGATGTACTTCATAGCGCTCTTTCAGGCCACGCAATATTGCAATGGTATCTTCCTCTGTTGGCTCTTCGACCAAAACTTTTTGAAAACGGCGCTCCAGGGCGGCATCTTTTTCAATATATTGCCGATACTCATCCAGGGTTGTAGCACCTACACAATGTAATTCACCACGTGCCAGAGCAGGTTTAAGCATATTACCGGCATCCATAGCACCTTCTGCCTTACCGGCTCCAACCATGGTGTGAATTTCATCGATAAATAAAATCACTGACCCTTCCTGTTTGGATAGTTCATTCAGGACAGCTTTTAAACGTTCTTCAAATTCGCCACGAAACTTTGCTCCAGCGATAAGGGATCCCATATCCAAAGACAAAATTCTCTTGCCTTTTAAACCTTCAGGGACTTCTCCGTTGACTATGCGTTGTGCCAGACCATCGACGATTGCCGTTTTTCCGACACCGGGCTCCCCGATTAATACCGGGTTATTTTTTGTACGACGCTGAAGTACCTGAACAGTACGACGAATTTCATCATCCCGCCCGATTACCGGATCAAGCTTACCTTCTTCAGCTTTTGCCGTGACATCAACGGTATATTTTTGCAGGGCCTGATAACTTCCCTCTGCTTCCGGGTCATTGACCCCTTCACCGCCGCGTAAATTTTTAATAGCATTTTCCAGTGCCTGAACAGATACTGAAAAGGAATTTAATAATTTCCCCAGTTCGCCTTTATCCTGCATGGCTGCGAGCAGCGCATTTTCACTGGAAATGTACTGATCATTATTCTTTTGTGAAATTTTGTCTGCTAGGTTCAATAATCTGGCAAGCTCTGGTGACAGATTGACTTCACCATCACTGTCAGAGACAACCGGTAAATTATCAATTATTGTCTGCAGACCCTGCTGGAGTTTTTGCGTATCAAATCCGGTCTGCATTAAAAGCGGCCTGATGCTTCCGCCTTTTTGATCCAGCAGAGCACTTATTAAATGCACAGGTGTAATCTGATTGTGGTCTTTACCTACGGCAAGCGACTGTGCATCAGCTAATGCCACTTGTAATTTATTGGTTAATTTATCCATTCTCATAGAGTATTACCTATCCGCGTACGTATAACTTGATAGTCTATTAAATGGGGATGGAATGCTTTGATTCAAGTCATTGGCATTTAAGAAATACAGATCAAACTGTCCATGCGGCCAGTTTCTTTGGCACGGCGATAAGAATAAAAGCGTTCAGAATCACAATAGGTACAGAGTCCACCACCGCTGATATTTACAAGGCCTGCAGCGTTCAAACGTTTTCGCGCGAGAGCATAAAGATCGGCCATCCATTTACCCTTCTCAGATGCGGGAGTAAATGCAGCAGCAATGTCAGCCCTCGAGTCAGAACCAGCTGCCTGTAAAAATATATCCCTGACTTCTTCCCCTACCTCAAAGTGGCAGGAACCGATTGCGGGTCCGAACCAGGCTAGCAATTGTGACTGCTCAGCTTGAAAACAGGACAGGGTATTCTCCAGTACTCCTGCTGCAAGTCCGCGCCAGCCAGCATGTGCAATTGCAATCTCCTGTCCTTGTTTATCACAGAAAAAAACCGGCAAACAATCGGCTGTATGTATTCCGCAAAGGATACCCGTCTGGCGTGTATAAATTGCATCAGCCTGTGGCTTTATATTTTCATTGAAATTTTCCAGACTGAATACATTTGCACCATGTATTTGCTGTACCCACTGTACGGGCCCTCTTTGCTGTTGTGAGTCTACGACTGAGTCTCTGGTTGACACCATGGCCAGCACATTGGGTGGTGCAGTCCAATCTGCTTTTATAAGTTTACTGGGCATAATCATCTGCCAGAATTGCCAGTAGTTCCTGCATATCGCTTGGGATTTCAAGTTCCCATTGCATGCTTTCGCCACTTACCGGGTGTTGCAAGCCCAGCCTCCAGGCGTGTAAAGCCTGGCGTTTAAAACCAGAAAGGCTGGCGATAAGTTCAGGGCTTGCCCCTTTAGGTAATTTGAGTCGACCTCCATAGACCAGATCACCGACCAAGGGAAATCCGATATGAGCCATATGCACACGAATTTGATGAGTACGACCCGTTTCCAGTTTTACCTGCAGATGTGAATGTGCTCTGAATTTTTTGAGTATACGGTAATGAGTAATAGCATTTTTCCCATTTTCTTCCGACACAACAGCACGCTTGGTCCTGTGTACCGGATGTCTGCCTAAAGCTGCTTCGACCGTGCCGCCAGCTGTCACCAGGCCATTCACGATTGCCTGGTATTCCCGACTCACTTCACGAGCCTGAATCATGGCAACAAGAGCTTGATGAGCATTGAGATCCCTTGCCACCACCATCAAACCACTGGTGTCCTTATCCAGCCGGTGTACTATCCCTGCCCGAGGCACCTGGGCCAGGTCCGGATAATGGTGCAACAAGGCGTTAAGCAGAGTGCCTGTATAGTTTCCGGCAGCCGGATGCACTACCAGTCCTGCGGGTTTATTGATAATCAGCAGACTGCTATCTTCATATACGATATCTATTGGCAGGTCTTCGGGTTCCCATTGCTCCTGATGCTCAACAACTACAGATAAGCTGATCAACTCGCCGCCATACAATTTCTGCTTATTTTGAGCAATGACACCATCCACCAGCAACAGGCCATCTTTTATCCATTGCTGGAGGCGAGCACGTGAATAATCAGGAAAAAGTATTGCAGCTACCTGATCCAGACGTGATCCTGCCTGTTCTATTGAAACTGTTGCTTGCAGAGAAAACTTTTGCATGTATTTGTAGTCTATTGTTGTAGATGAAGTTCTTGGCGCTACGTAGTAAACTGCAATTGTACTCTTTAATGGCTTTCTAAGTAGTGTTCTGAATTAGCTCCAGATCAGCCCAATAATCGGCTTTTTACGCAAATGGGTGGCCTTGGCACATTGAGACTTAGCAAGAAATACTGAATAAGCACGATAATTGAAGAAATAAACTGAACATACAGCTGAACTTAATTTGATAACTACATTTATAACTACCTTGAAAACTAAACTGTGAACAGACTCTTCTCCGCCCTTGTGGTTATTGCGATTTTCTCTCTTTCTGCCTGTTCCTCGGATGATGAGCTTGCAAGCTCTACTGAGGAGTATTACTACAATGAGGCCGTGAACCAGCTGAATAATAATGGCTGGACCCAGGCAATAGAAATCTTTCAGCAGCTTGAAGCACTTTTTCCTTTTGGCCAATATGCCGCACAAGCACAAATTGAACTTGTCTATGCCTATTACCGGGCTGGTGAGGCTGAGTCAGCACGAGCTGCTGCCGATCGTTTCATCCGACTCTATCCGGATGATGACAATATTGATTATGCCTATTACATGAAAGGTCTCGCATTTTATACTGAAGATGCCGGTTTTCTTGGTCGTTATTTACCGACCGATCCAAGTAAAAGGGATCCTGGTAAAGCCAGAGAATCTTTTACAGATTTTGCTCAGCTAATCTCAAGATTTCCAAACAGTCCCTACGCTGCCGACGCCAGAGCGCGTATGATTTTTTTACGTAATTTGCTGGCCAATTATGAAATACATGTAGCTGAGTTTTATATTGAACGTCAGGCTTTTCTTTCTGCCCTGAACCGTGCCAGGTATGTTGTAGAAAATTATCAGGAATCGCCTTCTGTTCCACGCGCTATGGAGATCATGACCGAAATGTACTTACGACTTGGTCTGAACGATCTGGCCGAAAGCAGCCTGGCCATCCTGAAAGAAAACTACCCTGATAGTAATCAGTTAAATAGCGATGGAGAGTTTATCGTCTCTACACAAATTACTGATCCATCTTTTCTGTATTCCGTTACTTTTGGCCTGCTGGGTTCAAATAAACGAGATACCCCTCTGGCGCCAACGCGCCGACCATCCAACAATGAAACTGCATTCAGCTTTCAGGCACAGCCTGATGAAATTGAGCAGGAAAGATCGCTGCTGAATATCCTGACTTTGGGGATGTTAGGCGATTCTGGAGCCCCGGAGACTATTGAAGAAGTCTTAGAAGAAAGTTCTGAAGAAACCAATGTAAACGTGAATCCTGCGGAAACGACTGAAAACTAGGCGGGATTTATTTATTTTTGTACTCTGCCCAGTAATCTTTTACCAGGCCTTTCATTTCTTTTCGCATCAACATAATGCCTAATAGGTTGGGTAGAGTCATAAGCACTACGGCAACAGCGGCAAAATTCCATACAACAGTCGTATCAGTGAACGCTGCAATAAAAAAGGCCAGACAGTAAACGATTCTGTATGGCATGACTGCCTTAAATCCCAGCAGATAAATAATCGCTCTGTCACCATAATAAGACCAGGCAATTGCTGTCGAAAAAGCAAACAGAACCAGAGAGATTGTAACGATATACTGGCCACTATCACCAAAAAATCCGAAACCAAATGCTGTAGTTGTTAAGGCGGCAGAATGTATCAGTGAACGTCCATACATACTGATTTCCGGGTCCTGAATCCGCCCGTCAATAATTTCAACAGGCCCACTGTAAGGCTCCCCTGCACGTGAAAAAACAACATCTTCAGCAAATGAACGGGCATGTAATATGGTGAAATCAGGTTCAACAATACTGCCATTTTCACTAAGCTCAGTACCGGTATAAAAATTAACCGACCCCGTGCTGCCATGTAAAAGATAATCTGCAATCAGTTCACGGTCTGCCTCACTTTCTTCAAGATAAATTCCATCCAGTATCAGCAGATCGGCGGTCTGAAATTCGTTGCCAAACTTTTCCGTCCAGGCACCTGAAGATAAAATAACCAGGCCTGTGATAGTACAGATAACCAGCGTATCTATGAACGGCTCCAGCAGAGAAACCATGCCCTCGGAAACATGCTCATCGGCTTTAGCAGAAGCATGTGCGATTGCCGCCGAGCCCTGCCCTGCTTCATTTGAAAACAAGCCTCTGCCAACACCGCGATTAAACGCAAAGGCAAAGGTTGCACCCAGAAAGCCTCCTGTCGCCGCCGAACCGGTAAAGGCATTACGGAAAATACTGAAAAAGGAAGGAATGATATTCTCATAATTCATCAGAATGACCGCCAATGCACCAATCAGATATAAAGTTGCCATGGTCGGTACGATGGCGGCAGCCACATGAGCAATGCGTTTGATACCCCCGACAATGACCAGACCTAGCAAGACTGCGAGTACAGCCCCGGTAATCACAGGCGAAATTCCGAAACTTGACTCGACGCTACTGGCAATATTATTGATTTGCGGGAGATTCCCGGTACCAAAAGAACAAATAACTGTCGCAATTGCGAAAAACATGGCCAGCCAGTGCATTTTCAGGCCGTATTCCATGTAATACATGGGGCCACCAGACATCGTGCCATTATCCGCTTCTACTCGATATTTGTGTGACAGACTTACCTCTACCATTTTGGTTGCCATCCCCAGAAAGGCTGTCATCCACATCCAGAACAGTGCCGCAGGTCCCCCAATATAAATAGCCAGGCCAACACCGCCGATATTTCCTGTACCTATGGTTCCTGATAATGCAGTTGTCAGTGCCTGAAAATGGCTTGTGTCTCCAGGATCAGTCGATTTTTCATATTTCCCACGTAATACCGCCCAGGCATGCTTGAAAAATCGTAGTTGGGGGAAGCGCAGATAAACAGTAAAGAATAGGCCAACACCAAGTAATATAAACGGGAACCAGGCCGAGGACCCCAGATAAGAGTCAAGCAGCAACAGCAGAGAATTAAAATTTTCCATAAGCAAAGGATGGTATAACTTCGTGTATTATTTAACAAATCTAAAACCAACAAAGTATCGATATGCAAAAGCAATTTGTAGCCGCCGGCGAATTATTGAATGCTGCCTTTGAATTAGCCCTGGTAATTCTGGCAAGTGAATTTAAACCTGACTTGATTATCGGCATCTGGCGGGGCGGTACGCCGGTTGCAATCGCTATCCAGGAAGTTCTGGAATTTGCCGGGATACATTGTGATCATTGCGCTATACGAACTTCTTCTTACAGTTCAATAAGCCAGCGTAGTGAAGTCAAGGTGCAAGGACTCGAATACCTGAACGGCCAGCAAAGACCCGGGCAATCGATCCTGCTGGTTGACGACGTATTTGATACTGGTCTGAGTCTGCAGCAGGTCATCAAGGAAACAGAAGATATATACAGAGAAAACTTGCCAATTATTAAAATTGCCACTCCCTTTTACAAACCGAAGAATAATCAAACCGGACGAAAGCCGGACTATTATCTGTATGAAACCAGCAATTGGCTGTTCTTCCCGCACGAACTCATAGGCTTGAGTGATGAGGAAATTCTTGCTCACAAAGCCGACCTGCAAACAAATCTGAAGCGCTTGCTGCTGGCCAGAACTTAGCTTACTTTAAAACACTGATGAAATTTCCCTGACAGGCTGTCATGAGTCGGCTAGAATAGGTCTTTATCAAGCCTAGCTTGCCTATCAACTACAATCAAAAAAATAAACTATGACTTATTGCGTCGCAATTTCAGTAACTGCAGGCATCGTATTCTGTTCTGATTCAAGAACCAATGCCGGTGTCGATCAGGTCAGCACCTATAGCAAGATGTTTACCTTTAATGCCCTTCCGGATCGTAAACTGGTTCTTTTATCCGCAGGGAATCTGGCGACAAGCCAGTCAACATTAGCCAAGCTGCAGAGGGATATTCGCAGAAACGCTGAGATCAATATTAATACTGTCTCCACTATCGGTGAAGCCGCTGACTATATTGGAGGAGTATATCGGGGGCAATTAGAAAAGCATGGAGGTTCAGGTCCTGAGTTTGAGTCCAGCTTCCTGCTGGGCGGACAAATCCAGGGAAGTCAGCACCGCGTGGTTAAGATTTATTCAGCCGGAAACCATATTACCAGTTCCAAGGATACGCCCTACCTGCAAATCGGAGAAAGCAAATATGGCACGCCAATACTGGATAGGATAATAAATCTGGATACTTCCCTGGAAACTGCAGCACTTTGCGCTCTGGTATCCATGGACTCAACCATGCGTAGTAATCTGACGGTTGGACCACCGGTAGAAATACTGCTCTACCCAACCGATAGTTATAACACCAGCAACTACAATCGTTTTGAAGAAGACAGTAAGTATCTTAGGGAATTGAAAAAGAACTGGGATCAAAAATTGAAAGAAGCGTTTAACCAGTTACCGCCTCTGGCATGGGCCTCCAGTTGGGAAAAAGTCGCCGATAATAATAAAGGCACTTTTTAGCTGTTGGCAGTTAGATTTATTACGCGAATTTTCTGGCTGCAGACTACACTGCTTCCGGAATTGCTGCAGGGCTAAACCAGACACGGCTGATTTCCTCATGGATATCAGCAATTGAAATCTGTAATTCATCTATAAATTCCAACAAGCCTTTTTCCAACAGGCTTGCCACATCAACTTCCCGGGTAATGCGTTTTACCCGATTTACTGCGCGCTTCACATCCTCATTGTTTGGCAGTCGTTCCAGATGCTCTATCAACGCTGCCAGACAGAATCCGATCGCTCGAGGAAATTCTTCGTCTTTTAACAAAAAAGGCACTACCAGATTACCGCTGACACGGTTGTGGACCTGTTGCCTATAAGCCTGGAATGCTCCTAAACAACGTAATACATTCATCCAGACTATATTTTCATAAGGTTCAAGAAATACGCGCTGTTTGGTTTTGCCGGAAAAAGCTGGCAGGAGATTGATAGATCCCACATCGACAAGACGGCTGGTCATATCGGCACGCTCTAGTTTACGCCCCATTTCTATAAAGGCATAAGCCTCATTATGACTCATACTGCTAACAAACAGCCCTTCTATACGTTGCGAGTCAGCAATAATTTTTTCCAAAAGTGTATAGCGTGTAGAGCGGCCCAATCGGGGATTAATATTTTCTTTTACAGTGTAATAAAGGGCATTTACCTGTTCCCAGGTTTCTGAAGGAATTACCTCTCTGCTGGTACGGGCATTTTCACGGGCCATAACCAAACTGCTAAATATGGAAAAGGGATTATCTGTATGACCGAGTAGAAAGTTGACGACCTGTTTTTCATCAAAGCCTTCAAAATGTTTGGTATAACTTTCATGACTGCCACTGATGTCGATCAGTGTACTCCAGTCCAGACTAGTACCTCGGGGTAAATCAAATAACATGGCGGAATATATTTTTAACAAACGCGCAGCATTTTCCACACGTTCCAGATAACGTCCTAACCAATAAACTCTTTCAGCGACACTCGATAACATCATTTATATTCTCATGACCTTGAGCTTACTCCCGCACTATCCAGGTATCTTTACTGCCACCACCCTGAGAAGAATTAACCACGTATGAGCCTTTAACCATCGCCACGCGAGTCAAGCCCCCTGCAGTCACGTATGATTTACTTCCCTGCAAACAAAATGGACGTAAGTCAACATGCCTTGGTTCTACGGAGTTTTCACATAGGACCGGTAATGTCGATAGGGCAATTAAGGGTTGAGCCATAAACTCCCGCGGATTAGCCTTTATTTTACGGGCAAATTCATCACGTTGTTTCTTAGTTGCTTGCGGTCCAATTAGCATACCGTAACCACCGGATTCATTTGCCGGTTTTACAACCAGCTTATCCAGATTCTGCAGGACATGTTGACACTGCTTTTTATTTGTACAAAGGAAGCTTGGTACATTTGGAATAATCGCATCTTCGCCCAGATAATATTTAATCATCGCAGGTACAAAAGTATAAATTACCTTATCATCCGCAACTCCGGCTCCTGGGGCATTGGCAAGTCCAACATTGCCCTTTAACCAGGCTCTCATCAAACCTGGTACTCCGAGAGCAGAATCTGGGTAGAATACTTCAGGATCGAGAAACTGATCATCTATACGACGATAAATCACATCAACAGGCGCCAAGCCGGCAATTGTTTTCATAAAGACATGGTCATCTTCAACTACCAGATCACTTCCCTGCACCAGCTCACAACCCATCTGTTGAGCAAGAAAAGAGTGCTCAAAATAAGCTGAATTAAAAATTCCCGGTGTTAGCACTACGACTTCTGGATAATCTTTTGGTTCCGGAGAAATTGCAGCCAGTGTTTCAAAAAGCTGATTTGGATATTCTGTAATAGGCTGAATATCATAATTTTCAAATAATTCAGGAAACACCCGTTTAGTAACGGTTCTATTTTCCAACATGTAGGAAACGCCGGAGGGCACGCGTAAATTGTCTTCCAGTACATAAAATTTCCCGTCGTCATCCCTGATTAAATCTGTGCCACAAATATGCGCCCAAACATTGTGTAATGGTTTCATCCCAAGACACTCTTTACGGAAATTTTTAGATTTTTTTATCAGATCTTCTGGCAAAATTTTATCTTTGAAAATTTTACCTTCGTTATAAACATCATGGATAAAACAATTAAGTGCCTGCTGTCTTTGTTTGAGACCATCACTGGTATGGTTCCATTCTTTTTCAGCAATAATGCGGGGAATAAGGTCAAAAGGCCACTGTCGATCTATATTGCCTGCTTCACTATAAACGGTAAAGGAAATGCCCATACTTTTGATTGCATGTTCAATGGCGGCTTTACGTTGTTTAAGTTCTTCCTGACTTAGGGAAGCGAGGTATTTGGTTAGAATGCGGGCAACTTTACGAGGATATCCGGGCGAGCTGATTAATTCGTCATAGAATTCACCGGGGTCATATGCCTTCCAATCAATTGCCATAAATTATTACAAATACCTGAGAACAGTTAAATTAAAAAAGTGCAGAAGAACATAAGCCTGTTTTAAAACCTGAAGCTTATTTCCGGACTCATGGCACCATCATGCCATATAACATTTGATGGCGTCCAGCAAGATTCATGAAGCCATGCAGTATTAAGTCCACTGGCCTGGAAATAATACTGGCACTAGTCTTTCATACTCAAAACTAATGTGAAGCTCAAAAATTGTGAGACTTAGACAATAGGCTATGACTCATTAAGAGAACTCTATTGTATGGTAACGAAACACTTCTGTGCTTTCATCCCAGCCTTGTGGATCAAGCCCGGCTTTACGGCGTAATTCGTTAACAAATATCTGCGGATCCGAAATTTTTTCCCATACCGATGGTAAAAAAGTTGAACTTTTTCCTTTCTCTTTAAGAATTAATCCATCGACATATGGTTGTAGTTGTGCGAGCAGTTCTGCCCTGCTGTTTACATTCATAGCCTGCGCTTCAGTCAGCACAGAAATATGAATCTCGATTTCCTGGAATTCCTGCAGAGTTAAAGGCTCGAATCGCGGATCACGGAAGGCTGCAGACTGTGCATTATGAATGATGTCTATGATCAATGGACGCTGTGCTGTCAGGCTACCAATACAGCCTCTAAGATTGCCACCTTTATTAAGTGTCACAAAGCAGGCTTTATTTTCCAGTAGCAGTGGCGGGAAAAGTTTCAGATTTATTTCTATATTCTTGTTACCTGACAAGCTTTGCATTATCGCGTTACGTGCCATCTGCAACATATTCTGTCGATCTACCAGACTGTAGTCGGGCTGTTTTTTGACCAAATCACCCTTATTGATAACATAAGCTCCGTAACCCACAACGCGATCTTTGGGGCCTGCTGTATCTCCGGAGTTTTTAAGTGCTATTTGCTCAATTTTCATTCCTTCTCTGGAAGCCATAAATAAAAGTCCGTTCAGCGCCATATAACCACAGGCTTCCTTTCCGTTCAGATCATCCTGCAAAGCCAGAATTTTTTTTGATGTCGCTGCATCAAGGCCTTGCGCTTCGGCATACTCGTGATAGTGACTGAGGTCAGAGCTAATGACTATTAAGGTTTCAATGCCACCCCAGAGTTTTTCAAGTACTTCTGCTACTGCCTGTTTATCAGCATTACCAATAACCAGCGGAACTAAATCAAATGTCCCGAGAGTCCTTTGCAAGAAAGGGAGCTGCACTTCCAGACTATGCTCCAGAGCATGCGCCTGATCCAAAATAACAATTTTATTCATTGCCGCAAGAATTTTTATGCTTTCTACTGCCAAAGGTACTTCGCCAAGAGGGGTTGAAAAACTATCCGCAGAGCTCGCTGCAATGCCATGGAAAGCAAACTTGTGAGTTGGACCTAAAAGAATAACTCTGGTGATGTCCTGGCTACGATTGGCCAGTCTTCTATATACCGTAGCTGCAACGTATCCTGAGTAAATATATCCTGCGTGCGGGGCTATAATGACTTTTGGGCAGGGTTGGCTTAGTGAGTCTTCATCCAGCAAGGTATCTACCACTTCGATCAATTGCTGTCGATCTTTGGGGTAAAATGTTCCTGCGACTGCGGGTGATCGAACCGTACTCATGATAAAGCGCCATTAAATTCATTTGAAACTTGTATAATCCTAGCATGACGCTGACAACAGTAAAAACCAGGTACTGGCACAAAACTGCTGACAACAGGATTCAGTGCGATCTTTGTCCACGCGCCTGCAAATTACGCAATGGTCAGCGCGGACTTTGCTTTGTCCGTGCCTGTGAAAATGATGAAATTGTCTTAACAACTTACGGACGCTCAAGCGGTTTCTGTATTGATCCGATTGAGAAGAAACCACTCAATCATTTTTACCCGGGCTCTCCAGTACTGTCTTTCGGCACGGCCGGTTGCAACCTTGCCTGTAAGTTTTGTCAAAACTGGGATATCAGTAAATCAAGGCAGATGGAATCGCTGGCCAGCTCTGCAACACCTGAACAATTAGCCCATGCTGCAGTTGAGCTTAATTGCCTGAGTATCGCCTACACCTACAATGACCCGGTCATTTTTCATGAATATGCTATTGATGTGTCCCAGGCAGCAAGAGAACTCGGAGTTAAGTCTGTTGCTGTCACAGCAGGTTATATCTGTCCGGAACCACGCCGGGAATTTTTTGCCCATATGGATGCGGCCAATATCGATTTGAAAGCCTTTACAGAGAAATTTTATTATCAACTTTGCGGTGGCCGACTGTCGGATGTACTGGACACAATTCTGTACGTCAGACATGAAACCAATACCTGGCTTGAGCTAACCACCCTGATCATACCTGGCGAAAATGACAGCGCCAAGGAAATAGAAGCCTTGGCAAACTGGATTCTCGAAAATCTGGGGCCGGATGTGCCTTTGCATTTAACCGCATTTCACCCTGATTTTCTTATGCGCAATAAAAGTCACACTAGCCCTCACTCACTGACACTATGCCGCGAGATAGCACTTAAATGTGGCATACATCATGTTTATACCGGAAACGTCAATGACGCCTTAGGAGGCTCTACTTATTGTTCGAATTGTAATGCACTGCTTATCAAGAGAAACCAGTATCAGCTTGATTATTGGTACCTAGATAATTCAGGAAGATGTAAGGAGTGTAAAACGAAATTACCAGGTCATTACTATGAACAACCTGGTAATTGGGGTGCTAAACGTCAATTAGTCAAACTCGGCACTAAAGCAATATAAGCCTTGGCTTAATCCGGGATTAAACTTCTTCAGCTTCAGCTTCTTTAGCGGCACGCTCTGCGCGCAATTCTGCTTTACGAGTGGCAATGGCTTCATGATCAGCCTCTGTCATATGACGGCGCAGAACAGCTTCTACTTCAGGGTTAGCCTCGAGCCTCAAATCAATAACACCAAGTGCAAGATCCAATGCTGATAAATCAGTCCCTCCACCGTACATATCGTCACCACCAGCACTCGGTAGCAGGACCGTGAAATCTGCGCCATTTGCAGCCAGATATTCTACTATTTCGGGAGAACCTCGCATAACTGCTCCATGTAAAGCTGTAGCGCCGGCCTGATTAGTAGCACTGATATCAAAATCGTATTCATTTAAAAATAATTCCAGTGCGCTTACCGCATCAGCATCTCTGCCTCTGCTAATAGTTGGACGCCAGCCCATACCTGCAGCAGCCATAACAACATTGGTCAGGCCATTTGGTGTGCCACCAAAGCCTCTGCCTTCACGTTCAGCAGTTGTCAGATATGGATCTGCACCTGCTTCCAGAAGCATGTTAATGATCGTCATATCACCGGACATGGCAGCTCTTAATAGTGGAGTTGCTCCTTCATTAAGAAGTCCGTTATGACCTGAACCCTGAGCCAGCCAGGCCGGTAACCCGGTCTTTAATGCAAGATTGGGATCCGCACCTTTCTCTAATGCCAGGGCAACGATATCAAGACTATCAACTTCACCATAAGGTTTTGGTCCCGGGCGTGGGTTTGCATCCAGAGTGTGCATATCTGTAGCAACGAATAAAACTGTACGTCCAAATTTGTCCTGTATATCGGGATCAGCTCCGGCCTCCAGTAATGCTTGTGCAATTTCATAGTGGCCATTCAGGGTTGCCAAAACTGCAGCAGTACTTCCTTCCTCATCCACGATATCGAGATCAGCACCGGCATATATCAAGGCCTGAGCAGCAGCCAGCTGTCCATCTCGGGCGGCAAAGTGCAAAGCAGATAATCTGCCTTTAGGTATGCGAGGATAAACAAAGCCACCCTGACGCTTGTCAGGATCTACTTCAATAAATTTCTGGTAACTGGACAGTTTATTGATGTCTGCACCACCATTGATCAGTTCCTGTATAACATCGACATGACCTTCAGATGCAGCCCACATCAAAGCAGTCTGACCTTTCCAGCTCTCTGTCAGGTTGGGATCAACACCAACCATCATCCTGTCCATATTATCGGCTAACAATGCTCTAACCAGCGGAGCATTACCTGCTTTAGCGGCGGCCATGAGAAGACTCTCACCTTCTGCATTTGTTTCATTAGGATTCGCACCGGCTGCCAGTAAGAGAATGCCAATATCAGCCAGACCCTGGCGTGCTGCCAGCATCATCGGAGACATCCCATAACGGTTGCTGGCAGTGACATCAGCACCTGATTCAATCAACAATGCAGCTTTTTCTGTTTCACGATAATAGATGGCTTCCATCAACAGGGTGGTTCCATCAGCTTTAGGAGAGTCAACGTCCATGCCTGCCTCTAAAGCACTTCTTAGTTCCTGCAGGCTCATGCTGGTTTGAGCACCAGCCTGTGTTGCAAACCCGATACTCAGGCTTGCCCCCATTAAGACAACTATGAATGTTCTTATGCATTTAGTTATGCGCATGGACGTATTCTCTCTGTTAAGTAGCCGTATTGTTATTGGTTATGCCAAGCCTACAGTTCGGCCACCACTTCTGCCGAAGTCTGCAATCTCAAGACCCATCTGTTGTGCCATATCAAGATGCAACTGACCAATAGTTCTGGATATATCATCAACTTGTATATGTCGGTTGCCTTCAATCATGCCGCTGATAACAACGTTAGGCAGGCGGGTTTTGACATGCTGATTACCATTACTCATACCACTGCCAATCAGTAGCATGGAGTTGTCCAGCAGAGAACCGTCGCCATCCGGAGTCGTTGCCAGTTTATCTATAAAACGGGAAATCAATTGCATATGGTAAACATTAACCTTGTGATGTTTTTCCATTACATCAGGGCGATCCGCATGGTGAGAAATCGAATGATGAGGATCCGGTACACCGATCTGCGGATAGCTAAGGTGACTTAAGTCGCGCGCCATCATCAGTGAGAAGACTCGGGTAATATCGGCCTGGAATGCAATGTGCAGAAGATCGTACATAACGTCTACGTGCTCTTCATAGAACTCAGGTACCCCGATTGGAGACTCTGGAGCAACACTGGCCAGATCGCCTGAGCGTCTTTCAGAGTTCTGAATACGTCTCTCAACTTCGCGGATATTCTCCAGGAAGTCATTCAGACGCACTCTGTCCTCAGCATCCAGAGTAGCTTCTGTTCTATGCGCCTCTTCCAATACTGAATCAAGAATACTGCGGTTTTGCTGCATTCTGGCAAGACGTTGCTCAGCAGTTCCACTACCACCAAACATGCGTTCGAATACGGTTCTTGGATTAACCTGTGTAGGCAGTGGCGTATCTTCTGAAGCCCAGCTTACCTGGTCAAGATAAGCACAACTGAAGCCTGAGTCACAAGCACCCAGGAGGCTGGTTATATCTTCAATAGCCAACTGCATGGATGGGAATATAGTATCTTGTCCAATTTGATTGGCAATAACCTGGTCAATAGATATTCCGGCTCCGATATCAGCACCCTGGGTTTTTTCAGGATACATATCAGTCAACCAGGCAGTTGTTGCCCCGGTATGCTGACCAGAACCATCAGCACCCATCAGGTTGCTGACAACTGTCATTTGATTTCTAAAAGCCGAAAGAGGTTCAAGGGTTCTGGACATTTCAAAATCACGACCAACTGTCGCAGGTGTCCACCAGTCGGTTTCATCAGTCATAATGAAACCGTGCGGGATATAGACAAAGCCTGCACGTTTTGGACGCATCGCTGCAGTCTGAGCCTGAGCCGTCATTGCAGGTACCATTGCACCCATAAATGGCAAGGCTATTGCTGCTCCAGCACCTTTAATAAGAGTACGGCGAGGTAGCGCTTTTTTGAATATCATCATAATGTTTCCCTCTTTATGTAACTTTTAATTTACTTTCTGTTTGTTAGCTTTCAATTTAATTAATTCTTTATTTACTTCTCACTGCACTTATTCGATCTTTTTTTCAAAATTCTATTAGCTGATTAAAACGTTTTATCAGCTTGTTACTATCTAGTCAATGGGTCCGCGTTGGCCGCAACCTGACCGGCATCAGTAACCGCGGCCTGTTTCATACGAAATGGAGCAGATTTGACGATTTCCTGAACAATTGCTGAAAAACGGTAATCATCTTCTGCTGCATTATCCACGATAGCCCTGACTGTAGGCATGTCGTAATACTCCAAGCCTCGGCCAATAGCGTAGGTAAGCATTCTGTTGGTGAAGGTATTTATAAACATTTCTGGCTCAGCAATCAGCGCTGCTTTCAGATCTATTGGGCCGTCGATAGGGGTACCATTTGCAAGCTGACCCGTTGAATCAATTGGTTCTCCGCCTTCATCAACATTACGCCAGCGACCAACAGCATCAAATTTCTCCATTGCCAACCCGATCGGATCCATCACGTTATGGCATGAGGAACAGGCCGGATCAGCCCGGTGGCGGGCCAGACGTGACCGCAGTGACTCCTGATCAAGTGTGTCGGCAGCATTTTCTTCCAGTGCAGGTACATTATCGGGTGGATCAGATGCCCTGGTTCCGAGGATATTGTCCAGTACGTATTTACCACGCAATACCGGTGAAGTTCTGTGTGCAAATGAAGTTACTGTCAATATGCTGCCCTGACCCAGCAGTCCACCGCGAGCAGGGTCATTGAGTTCCACGCGTCTGAAATGGTCTCCATAGACTCCTGGAATACTGTAATGTCGAGCCAGACGCTCATTAAGATAGGTGTAATCGGCGGTCATTAATTCAATGACATTCCTGTCCTCTCGCATGACACTTTCAAAAAACAGGGAAGTTTCTGTCAGGAAAGCGCGACGTAAATTATCATCAAAGTCTGGAAAGGCGACCTCATCAGGAGTTGCGCCGTCCAGGTTTCTGAGTTGCAACCATTGACCGGCAAAATTCTCAACCAGTGCATCAGCTTTCTCATCGGCCAGCATGCGATTTACCTGCTCTTCAAGTACCAGGGGATCGCTTAGGAGCCCACTGGACGCCAGATTGATAAGCTCTTCATCCGGGATACTGCTCCAAAGGAAGAAAGATAACCTGGACGCCAGTTCCAGATCATTGATCGCAAAGCTTTCACCGGGGCTAACTTCCGGATGTTCTTTTTCAATCCGGAACAGGAAATTAGGGCTCATCAACATGCGTCGCATCGCCATCTGGATTCCTGCATCAAAAGTCCCTCTGGATTCACGTCCTTCCAGATAGAAATCCATTAATATACCGACTTCGTCTTCATTGACAGGTCTGCGGTAGGCTTTTCGGGCCAATGTTGAAACAATCTCTCTGGCACATGACTGCTCTTCACTTACCTGCATTGGATAGCAGGAAAATATTGCAGCTCGACTGCTAGTAAGCTGTGACGGGGCTCTGGAATTAAACGGGCCGCGTATATTCAATCGTGAAACGGACGGAATTCCACCGACATAGACCGGATCGAAGTTATCTTTTTCGAAAGGCTGAAGTTGCGCAACATCCAATGCCTGGGTTTTTTCCAGGAAGGTAACAGTGATATTGTGCACGCCTGCGGGGACAGCCAGACGAACCTTGGTCCTGTTTTCAACAGATTCCGTTGAAGCTGCGCCATTCTCAAGCATCAATGTGTAATCTGCCGCCCCACCAATGGTAACCAGCTTAACCCTTTCACCATCGATACTTACCTCAAACTGATGGGGAAACTGCAAGCCCTTGATAACTTCCAGTGAGTTAACCAGGAAATGCGTATTGAATTCATAGATACCATCCAGAGGAAAATTATGCTCAATAGACATACCGCCACGGGTGCCCAAAGGCAGGCCGTCGATATGCTTGTTCTGAGAAAGCATACTGCTCACTGAATAGTTGGCTTCTTCCGGTGGGAAATTAGGATCACCAACGGCAATCGCACTCACTCTGTCAGCTGCAGCGAGATAACCTTCCAGTAAAGTCGGTGATACATTCAGGACATCAGCGATATTGTCGAAACCATAGCTCGTCGTATCGGGTGGTAAAATTGCAGCAATATCAATATCCATACCCAGCAAATCACGTATTACTGTTGCATATTGCACGCGGTTCAGACGATAAAGGCCGGGGCGTCCAGGATTCGGATTCTGCAGGGCTGCCAGATCAAGCTCATCTTCCAGGAAACTGGCAAGCTTGTGATAGGTCTCCTGATCAGGACGTGGCTGACCGGGAGGAGGCATCATCGAGCCTCTTAATTTATTTACGACGCGTTCCCAGGTTTCTGCATCAGGTCCCACATTGCTTACATCAAGCAAGTCCAGGGCTAACTCACCTTCCCAATCGATAGCATTATGGCAGTCGAAACAAAAGTTAGAAACAGTATCTATATGCTCAGCTGCTGCTTCCTGATCTGCCGCTATGGCAGAGACCGGCAAAAGCAGTATCAGTAGATGGCTAAAGATGTGTCTATTTAATTGCATTCCCCACTTCCTTAAATATGTTTATGTTAACTACTTTAAAACGTTTTTATCTTACAGCTTCATTGCACCCAGCATGAGCGCCCGCCAACAGATATCTTATTGTTTTTTATATATTTTATTTCGGGCAATTTATTCACTCGCCCTAGTATAAGGCACCCGGAACAAAATTTTCTATATTTTTGCCCTTCCATACAAAGATTTCACTTTTCCTGCATGATTTTTATTGGGTACATGAAACGGCACGAGCCCAGACCTGCAGAAAATACCTGGCGCGGCAGTTGCTGCAGCAAAACATTTTCAGCACCAGGATTACTATTGATATCGCAAATCGAGGGTATAAGGACGCTTGGGATGTGGGTCGCTTTTGATAACTTTAATTTTACCTTGTGAATGTCCTTTCGTGGTTATGCGGGCTACTCGCCGGGCTTCGGCTTCATTGGCATTTATCGGGAAGGTATCGTAATTACGCCCTCCGGGATGAGCAACATAATAGGTGCAACCTCCCAGTGAACGGCCATTAAGCGTATCAACAACATCAAATACCAAGGGGCTATGCACACCAATTGTAGGATGGATGGCTGAGTATGGGTCCCAGGCCTTGAAACGGACCCCTGCAACAAATTCACCATCTTTGCCGGTAGGCTGGAGTGGTATTCTGCGTTTATTACAACAGAGCATTAATCTTTCACCATATAGACCCTGTATTTTTAACTGCAGTCTTTCAACTGAAGAATCCACATAACGCGATGTCCCGGTGGTAGAACTTTCTTCTCCCAGAACATGCCAGGGCTCTATGGCGCCATGAATATCCAGCTGCAAACCCGCTACATGAAAACTTCCATAATGCGGAAAACGAAATTCCTGAAACGGACTCAGCCAGTCAATATCAAACTCGAAACCGGCGTCGTTCAGGTCTTTTACCACCCAACGCATATCATCGGAAATATAGTGCGGCAACATAAACCGGTCATGAAGCTGATGATCCCAGTGAATCATGCTTTCTTTGTAAGGTTTAATGGCAAAGCGGGCCAAGAGGCTGCGTAATAATAAAATTTGCACTGCACTCATACGCCAGTGCGGAGGCATTTCAAAATTACGAAACTCCACCAGGCCAAGCCGACCCGTCGCACTGGAAGGAGAATAAAGTTTATCTATACAAAACTCTGAGCGATGAGTATTGCCTGTTAAATCGACCAAAAAGTTTCGCAATATTCTGTCAATTAACCAGGGCCTGTCAGTTTCGCCTTGAGGAAGCTGCTGTAAAGCTATTTCGAGTTCGTAAAGGTTATCATCACGCGCTTCATCTACCCGAGGGGCCTGCGATGTCGGCCCGATAAACTGACCTGAAAACAAGTAAGACAAACTTGGATGGTTTTGCCAGTATCGCAATAAGCTTTCCAGTAAATGCGGACGAATCAGAAATGGACTGTCTTCCGCTTTGGCCGCGCCCAAAGTGACATGATTACCGCCGCCTGTACCCGTGTGCTTTCCGTCCAGCATAAACTTTTCGGTACCAAGCCGGCAGTTTCTGGCTGCTTCATAAAGTATCGACATATTATCGATCGCTTCCTGCCAAGAAGCTGAAGGGTGAATATTGACTTCGATAACACCGGGGTCAGGTGTAATCATCAATTTTTTGAGGCGTGGATCACGCGGCGGTTCATAACCTTCAAGAATCAAAGGGACTTGCAACTCAGCAGCACATTTTTCAAGCACATCCAGTAAACGAACATAGCTTTCGAGTTCAGATAAAGGCGGCATGAAAATATACAGTTTCCCTTCCCGGACTTCTGCACATAATGCCGTGTGTATTATTTTTTCCACCTTGGCAGTTTTTGACTTGCCTGCCTCAGCCTTTCCGGGCGGATATTCCAAAGACTTCCTTTCAGCGAAAGGGTCTTTTTCAAAATCATATTCTCTTTCTATTTCCCAGGGCAGACTATCCAGTGGCAGCCTGTAGCCCATAGCGGAATCGCCAGGTATTAAAAACACCCTGGATCGGGAAAACTCCCAGCGGCTGCTGGCCCAGGAACCTTTTTTCTCATCCCCATCCCATTTCAAGGGCAATACATAACCAACTTTATGCTTCAGACCCTGATCAAAAACCTTACGTAACCTTTGACGATCCTGCTTGTTGCTTAATTTACTATCCGCAACACTGACATTTTTCGGGAGCTGGCCCTCTCGTTTCAGATAAAAATCCGCATCTTCATAAGTTGGCAGAGCGAAACGCTTATCCAGGCCAAGTTTTTCTGTAAGCAGAGTCATAAATTTTTGTGAAGATGTTTTACTAAGCTTCCCCTTGCTCTTAGCATTGGTTCGGCTATCGTCAAGCAGACTTGCATCATGCCAGAGCGGCTTGTTGTCGGTACGCCAGAAAATACCAAGAGCCCATCGTGGCAGCTCTTCGCCCGGGTACCACTTGCCCTGTCCATGATGGATAAACCCATTCCCGGCAAAGTGCTCTTTCAGCGACATCAATAAATCACTGGCCAATCTTAATTTATCCTTACCGAGTGCTTTACTGTTCCACTCCGCTCCTTCCATATCATCAATAGATACAAAGGTCGGTTCACCACCCATTGTTAAATTAAGTTTTTGTTCTTGCAGTTTTACATCAACTTTCCTGCCAAGCTGATCAATTGCCTGCCATTGGTCTTCACTGTAGGGCTTGGTAACCCGTGGGTCTTCATGAATGCGTTTAACCGTGTTGGTATATTCAAACTCAACCTTGCAGGGTTCAGTTGATCCGCTAATGGGAGCGGCACTTTGAGGATCCGGGGTGCAGGCCAGGGGGATGTGTCCTTCACCGGCAAATAAACCTGAGGTTGCATCCATGCCCAACCAACCGGCTCCCGGTATATAAACTTCAGCCCAGGCGTGTAAATCGGTGAAATCTTCTTCTGGACCCGAGGGGCCATCCAGGGCTTTCTGATCAGACTTAAGCTGAACCAGATAACCGGAAACAAAACGTGCAGCCAGTCCTAAATGTCTGAATAACTGCACTAAAAGCCATGCACTGTCTCTGCACGAACCGGATTTAAATTGCAGGGTTTCTTCACAAGTCTGAACTCCCGGCTGCATACGAATCAAATAGGCAACTCGCTGCTGCACCATTTGATTTAAAGCCACCAGAAAATTAATGGTTGCTTGTTTACTGCGATCGACCTGAGACAAGAGTTCAATCATCAAGGGCCCTTTTTCTGTGATTTGCAGATAAGGAGCCAGATCCTTTTTCAATTGCCGGTCATACTTGAAAGGAAAATGATCTACGGATTCCTCCAGAAAAAAATCAAAGGGATTCACTACGGTCATATCCACGATGACTTCAACGTCAATACTTAACTCGCGACTTTTTTCAGGGAATACCAGACGTGCCAGATAATTGGAGAAGGGATCCTGCTGCCAATTTATAAAGTGATTTTCCGGGCTTACTTTCAGAGAATAAGCTTGAATCGGCATACGGCAATGAGGTGCCGGACGTAGACGTAAAACGTGAGGCAGCAGAGCCACCCTCTTATCAAAACGGTATACCGTATGATGCTGTATCGCTACCTTTATGGTCATTTAATTCAGTCATTTATTGAGAGCAAGGTTATCACTTGCATAGGCCCAGGATAACCGGGGTAATTGATTAAACGCATCCTTGAGACGATTATCCCAGGATTTTTTCAGATCACGCAGAAATTCGCTGTCTTCTTCAAAACGATGATAGGGATTCATAACAAAGGAATTTGCATGGTAAAGCATCACTTCGATTGGCGGCCCAACGGTAAGATTACTGCGCATCGTTGAGTCCATCGATACCAGGGCACATAGTGCAGCAGTTTCCAGGCTGGTATTTGGATTAATAATTCTGTCCAGGATGGGTTTGCCATATTTACTTTCACCAATTTGCAAATAAGGTGTATCTGTCGAGGTTGTAATGTGATTTCCAGCAGGATAAATCAGGGCAACACCGTGTTCATTATCCATAACCTGACCACCCAGTAAAAAGCTGGATTCAAAATTAGGCCCGGAAGTTTCATGTTTCTCCATCTGGGCACGACTGACTTCACCGAGATAGTCCGCAGCATCACTAAGGTTGGTGACTGTATTCAGACTGAGTTCGGCATTCAGCCGAATATCCTTTTTCATCTGGTGCATGGTCGCCTGGGTAGTTGCCAGATTTCCCGCAGCGAGAACAACAAACTGTCTCTCATTACTCAGTTCAAAGCGGAACATCTTGCTGTAAACACTGGCAACATCAATTCCTGCGTTAGTCCGGGAATCTGAACAAAATACAATACCGGAATTCACCGAAATGGCGACACAATACGTCATAGACTGGCCTTTAATTACTTCAGGTTTTAGTGACAGAAGGAAAAAACTAAAAAACGAGTATAGCGGAAATACCCTGCAAGAAAAGAAAAATGTTTTTAGCTTGCTCGCGCTGCAGTCAGCTTCAATATTGCATTCAAGAGTACGTTACAGCCCTTTTCCACGTCGTGCCAGTGACTCCACTCATCAGGAGCATGGCTGATACCTCCTACACTGGGAATGAACAACAAGCCAGTAGGAGTTATATCAGTAAAAAACTGCGCATCATGGCCAGCTCCGCTGGGCATGATTATCGTCTTATAACCCAAGGCCTGAGATTCCTGTTCCAGCATGCTGATCATTTCTGTCGAACAATGCCTGGGTTCCAGCCAACTCATCTGTTCATATTCAAACATTAACTTGTGACGCCGAGCAATCGAGGAAAGTACTTTACGGCAGGAATCCGCAATATTGTGCATAATTTCTTCAGACATATCCCTGCCTACCAGAGTAAATTCTGCCTGGCCTGGAACGGTGTGAGCGAAGCCGGGTTTTAATTCAACGCTACCTATGGTCAGCCGGCTTTTATCGGTGCCTTCTTCGTCTATGATCCGGGCAATCTCATGGGCAAAATCAGCGACCCCCATAAAGGCATCGCTGCGCAAATTCATCGGCGCTGTGCCAGCATGATCTGCCTTGCCGATGAACTTCACTAACCACTTGAAAACCCCGGATATGCCTTCCACAACACCAATTGATTGATTTTCCTGTTCCAGTACAGGTCCTTGTTCGATATGTAATTCCAGAAATCCGAGTAATTCTTCAGGATCCCGCGCTGCATCCATGGCCAGATGATACGGCATCTGATAGCGCGCCATGGCATCACGTAATAATTCACCGGAATGATCTCGGGCGGATTCCAGCCAGTTTAGCTTGAGATTGCCGGTGAGCGCCTGTGATCCCAGCATCCCGCCAAAACGACCTTCTTCTTCACTGGTAGCGACAATTTCCAGTGCATGTAGCAAAGCAATCTGATTTTCCTGAATGACCCGGATACATTCCAGTCCGGCCACCACGCCAAGCACCCCGTCGAACATGCCTCCAGCTGGCACAGAATCCAGATGTGAACCCACCAGCAAGGCTTTTTTGCCAGGTTCACCCAAACGACCAATGACGTTTCCTGCTCCATCCATGGTCGTTTGCAAATTCAGAGCCTGCATCTGCTTTTCCAGCCACTCCCTGGCTTTCATATCCTCGTCTGTGAAACCTTGTCGATAGACGCCCTGATCCTCAGCGTTGTAACCATAACGGCCAAGGGTATAAATATCCTTTTTGACGCGCTCTATATTGATTGCATAAGTGGTCATCGTATTTTTCCTATGCCGCCCAGCCCAGTTCTTTGGCTCGCCGCTCTGCCTGCAAGGGAACATCGGTGTTAATAAAATGCTCATGCAATACCTGCACACCCAGCAAATGATTAATAATTGCATCCATCTGGACTTTTTCGGCGATCGGGGTTTCTGGCTTCTCATGTCGCGCAAGAAACTCACTGACTCCTTCATAAGATAGCAGCCCGGTTGCTTCTATACGTTCCCGACTAAGGTATTTGTCCGTTAATTTTTTCAGGGGTTGCAGATTTCCTGCATCAGCATGTGCAGGTGGCGCCATAAAGGCAAATTTTTCACGCTTATAAAGCACTTCAGGCAGAATGCCCCGCATTGCCTCACGCAACACCCACTTCTCGGTTCTGCCCTTGATCCGATATTCGGGTGGTAGCTGCACTGCGGTTTCTGCAAGATGATGATCCAGAAATGCAGGTCTCGCTTCCATGGAATTAGCCATGTCCACCCGGTCGCCACCCCAGGTCAGTATTTGCCCTTCAAGCATCGTCTTACACCAGACATACTGGGCTTTGTCCAAGGCATGTCGGCCTTGCATCTGACTTTCGTCCAGAGTATCTGCAATGGCCGCACCGGGACTATAATCAGTGAGCTCGGCAGCAATATCCTGATGTAGCAAGGCAGGTACGTGAGTCGCACAGGCCAGCCAGGGCTGCAGGCAACTTGGCGTAAAACCAATCTTGAAGTGCAGGGCCGGGTCATCAATTTGATCCTTGGATAACATGGCCCCGGTGAACAGCGCATTGCTCTCATTCAGCAGCGAATGCCACTGTTCTTTTTCTTCCTTGCCCAGTCCGTCCAGGCCATGCAAGAACATATCACGACGAAAGGCAGGATAGCCTCCAAACAGTTCATCTGAACCCTCACCTGTCATCACCACTTTATAAGAGCTTTCATTGACATGTTTACTCATCAGGTATTTGGCAACACCCAGAGTGTTATAAATAGTTCTTTCGGTATGCCAGAGCGTTTTTTCAAAATGACCATAAAGTTTATCGCCTGACAATCGCAGGATATCCTGATCGGCACCACAGGATTCAGCCATTTCTGTGGCAATGGCACTTTCATCATATTTTTTGTCTTCAAAGCCTATCGTAAAAGCCTTTACGGCTCCCTGACTGCACGCGGAGGCGAGTCCGATAATGGCACATGAATCAATGCCACCAGACAGATAGGCACCAACCGGCACATCGGCTTCCATTCTCAGACTAACTGCTTCCAGCAAACCTTCCCGAACTTTCAGGATTGCATCCGTCTCACTAATTGCCTGGCGCTCATTTTCTTTCGGGAAATTCAGATCCCAATACTTTTTATCGGCCAGCTGCAAGCCGCCGGCATGACGCTTTATCGAAATAATATGTCCCGGCCTTACCTGATGAATATTTTTGAAAGCCGTGGTGCCGGGTACCATCGTCTGTATAAGCTGGTGATAAAGGCCTTCATTGGAAAACTCGGCTTTAATTTCCGGATGCGCGAAAAGTACTTTCAGTTCCGAACCAAAAATCACCTTGTCATTAACCTGAGTCCAGTACAGCGGTTTAATACCGAAACGATCCCTGACCAGAAACAATGTTTCTTCAGCCTGGTCATAAAGTGCGAAGGCAAATTCGCCGCGTAATTGCTTCAGCGTCTCATCCATGCCCAGTCGCGGATAAAGGTGGAGGATGATTTCCGAATCACTTTTTGAACTAAAACGATCACCCTGTGCAGTCAGATCTGCGCGTATGCGTTGATAATCATAAAACTCACCATTATGAGTCAGCATCAGGTTCTGATCCTGACTAAGGAAAGGCTGCTTACCTCTGTTTTCATCCAGATCAATGATCGAAAGTCTGGCATGTGAAAACCCCACACCCTGATCACTTAAGACCTTGTATCCAAAACCATCCGGACCGCGATGGTGTTGTATGGCCGCCATATTGACTAAAGTCTGAGAGTTTATTTCCTGTTCTTTATTGGCGTGCATAACGCCAGCAATTCCACACATAAATTCCTATTCAATAATAAGTTGCAAGTTTAAATGACATCCAGAACGCGCCCCTTACGGTGCACCAGGCAGGTTAACAATGCCATTCGCACAAAAACGGCACCTCTGGCCTGTGAGAAATACCAGTTGTAAGGGGTGTTATCCAGATCACTGGACAATTCCTCACCGCGTGCAAGTGGATGCAGAATAATTGCATTTTTCTTAAACTGCACACTCCGATCCAACTTGAATTCTGAACCGTAGGTTTCAAAACTATCCCCCACCCAGGCAATAGCATTGATATAAATTACGTCCAGGTCTGCGACAGATTTTTTAAATGAACTTTTAGCCCGTATTACATTCAGGCCCTTTTTCTGCATTTCATTTATCAAAGTATCATCCGCATCCTGATTGTTTTCAAAAATCTGAATTTCTGAAAACATTTGCGGGAAAATTGAAAATATTTTTAACAGGCTTTTTACTGTGCGCATTTTCCCCGGCACGCCAATGATCCCAACTTTTATTTTCTTATCCTTAGGCACGCTCTTCTTGATCAGACTTGGACGCCACTTGAATATCGTATATAAATCCGCCATTGCCTGGGTTGGATGTTCATCTATACCATTACCGGCATTAATGATGGGTATACGCAAAGAACTCATCATCTCGCTGAGAGACTCTTCCCTGGTGTCGCGCAAGACCACGCAATCTGCATAGTTATTAAACATTTCCCCTACATCAGCCAGCGATTCACCTTTTGCTATCCCGGTAGTGGAACGGTCGGTTATCGACATGATGTCCCCGCCGAGTCGATGCCAGGCACTTTCAAATGAAAGACGAGTACGGGTACTGGGTTCATAAAAGGCGCTTATAAGAATTTTCCCCTGCAATGGTGTGCTGAATCGCTCCGGATTACTTTCGTATTTGGCAGCGAGTCTGAATAATTGCAGTAAAGTCTGCTGATCAAACTGATCTGCCGAGAGAATGTGCTGATTTTCCAGTGGCAGCAGATGTTCTCCGTCTTCGACGATAATTCTCAATAATTCTTTTGGGTGAGAATCACCGTAAACTTCAGGGACTTCTCTGTTTACATTGATGTCATCCGCATCATTCTGCGGAAATTGCTTATCCTCGGCTACCATAAATCACCTCGCCTGAAATCCCGGATGAGAAGGCCAATCAGCAGGATTGGCGCCAATACGGTTATGCCCAGTGCCAGCCACACCAGCACAGTTAAAGCTGTCAAGGTAATCATGATAAGACTTCCTTTTTCTTAGTCAGTTTTTCAAAGGTGAAATCGCTCCTGGTCAGCATGCTTACAGTAACTATAAGCAGCAGTGAAACAGCGCAGGAAACCAGTGCCGCAACGTAATACCCGATCTGAAAGTACGCAATCAGTCCTACCACTGTTCCTGCGGACATCGCCAAAGCGGCTGCCAGGCCGGAAGCCCAGCGAAAATACAAGCCGAATACGATGGGCCAGATAGCGCTGGCAACAAAAGCGCCTGTAAAATACAGTAAAGATGCCAGTGTTGTAAGACGCGGCAAACATAACAACCAGGTGAATAATCCTAATCCGACAATAATGTATTTACTGATTCTGAAGCAGCGCTCATCTGTTGCAGCTTTATTGATATGGCCTCGATAAATATCCTGAGTAATCAGGTCAGAGGTTGCAGCCAACAATGAGTCCAGACTGGATGCCAGTGCAGAAAATATAACGATGAAGACGATCACTGCACCAGTCGTGCCCAGTATTTGACCAGCCACCATTGGGCCAACCATATCTGCGGAAGGTACCAGCAAGCCCAGCGAGGGAGCTGCAAGTGCAATAAAACCGGCAACAATCGGTATCGGCAACCACAGCAGGCCACCGATCAGGTAAGCTTTAGTTCCGGTGTTCTTTCGAAATGCGAAGGCCCGTGACCACCAGACATTGGAATGAAAAATCTCACCGACACCGAACAACAGATTATTAAATAAAAACATAATGGCTGCGGGAAATAATAAACTCAGCAGCATAGGGTTATCTTGCTGCAAATTGTTGTGCAAAGTTTCAAAACCAATATTATCGATGACCAGAAAAGCAATACTGATAACCCCAAGCAGAATAATTATAGTCTGCGCAAAATCTGTAGCGATAACAGCTCGCAGGCCACCGAGCAAGGTGTAGGAAACACAAACCAGTAAAATCACACTCATTCCCAGGTGATAATTCAAACCGCTCAATGCATTGACCAGAATACCACCGGCCATCCCCAGACTTATCAGCCAGCCAAAGGCATAAAACAGGGAAATAATCAGAAACACACGCCAGGCAAGATTGCCATAACGTTCCCGAATGAAGTCACCAGAAGTAAATCCGTGTGGCAGAAGTTTTTTGATCCGGCCTGCCAGTGGTGCAAACAGTATCAGGCCAATAGCTCCCAGTGAATAACCCACCATGCCCCAGATACCGAGCTGATAGGTTAACTGTGGTGCAGTCATCGTGGTATTACTGGTAACCCAGGTGGCCATTGCCGTTGCAGACGCAAAAGCCAGTCCAACATTACGACCGGCCAGCATATGATCATCCAGGGTCTTGTTTTTACGTCCCAGCAAATATCCGGCAGCAATCCACAGCAAACCGAAGATCGTCAAAATCAGCATGGCCAGTCCGGGTGCAAGAGCGACATCAATCATGCTTTTCAGACTCCCTTCTCCAGCCCAGATAAATTGTTAGCACCAGAATGGTAAAAAGCATTAACCCCAGGCCAAAAAAACTGAAGGCTCGGAGTAAACTATGATGTCGCACCTGGATCTGAACAACCTGGCTCTGCTCAGTTGCGGAAATTACGCGAAAAAAATAATTGCCATTTTCAAGTCCGGTTATGGTGATAGCTCCATTTACCGGAAGCGAAGTAGTTTTAACCCGGAGAAAATTTGCACTGGATGCTTGCTGTAAAGTCAGGGGAGCGTCAGCATTGGATTGCCAACTAAGAACAAAATAACCTTCGGTGGATAATTCTGAATCGGTGTTGAGGAGTATTTCAGCCAAACAGGACTGACTTGTGGTCAATAAAAATACTAACCAGATAAACTTAAATGCTCTAGTCTGCAAGTGCTGCAGAACGTAGATGACAGCCCCCTCTTTCTTTCGCAATTAACTCAGTTTGTGTATTTCAACTGTATCCAAGGGGCTGATAGCATACTACAGAGGGTAACAAGAATAAACCGCCTGCTATGTAAACGATGGCTCTATTTGCTTTTCTATTTAGCTGGTTTTCTATTTAACTGATTTTTAATTGAACTAATAGTGATAAGCAGTATGTAGTTCGCTCGCTAAGACGCTCCTCACCTACATACTGCTTATCATTCCTTCAAGATTAGTGAGTTCGTTTATTTTTGAGTACCATTCAATGACATTGAATAAAACAGATGTAAATAAACTGTCACCTGTTTTTTAAACTAAGATGAATTGCTCACAATTTCTTCCGGCTTCAATCATCGCTGGAGAGTGGTGAACCTTATGTAAGTGAGGAGCGTCTTAGCGAGCGAACTACATAAGGTTCACCACCCTGCGCAGCTATAAAATTAATCCGATTCACTGAACCAATAAAATACGCAGCTAACTTTTCTTAGAGCTGATTGCGCTCAACGATACCCATCATCTTATAAGCCAGCAGGGCAGCCGAAAATTCATAGGCATGAAACCCTTCTATCGGGGCAAACTCCATGATGTCGAAACCGATAATCTGCGCCTGTTGTGCGACAGATTCAAACAAGGCCAGCGTCTGATACCAGGCAAGCCCACCGGGCACCGGCGTGCCGGTTGAAGGAAACACTGATGGATCAAGCCCGTCGACATCAACAGTGAAAAAAACCTTGTCCGGAAAATCTGCCGGCAGGTCGAATTTATGTATATTTTTTCTGACCAGTACTTCCGCATCAAGATACTCAACGTTATATATTTTGCGTGCCTGAACCTCTTCTTCACAAAGCGCCCTGATACCGAGCTGATAAATGGGAATATCCATATCCGCAATACGCTTCATGACCGAGGCATGACTGAAGGGATTACCTTCATAGGCATCTCGCAAGTCTGCATGTGCATCAATCTGGACTATGCCGAAATCTTCAATCCCCGCTTCAATCAGACCATTAATAATGCCGAAGGTCACAGTATGTTCGCCGCCGAGTCCAACAGGAAATCCGCCATTTTCCACGATATTCTGCACTGCATTACTGATTCGTGACAGCACAAGTTCTGCATCGCCTTCACAATCCACGGGAGGATGAGTATGTATACCTCGACGTGCTGGTATACTTTTGCCATCCCAGCTCTCCAATTGCCAGGAAGCGCCCAGTATTGCAGCAGGTCCCAAAGCAGTGCCTCCTCCATAGGAAACAGATGCCTCATATGGAACCGGTAGCACATGAAAATAAGCATCCTTCTGATTTGGGTGCTCAAACTCTGAACCCAGAAAAACTGGATATCCCGGTACAACTTCCTGATCAAATATACTCATATCAAATACACCCTAAGAAAGACGGTTTTTAAAATCATCGTAGGAAAACTGTTTAACTATTCGCAAATTATCCGTAGCTGAATTCCATATTGCTATTGATGGCAAAGCTATACCATTGAATGTCGTGGTCTTGACCATCGTATAGTGTGCCATATCATCAAAGAGCAGGCGCTGACCCGGTAACAAAGGTTCAGCAAAACTATAATCACCCATGACATCACCCGCCAGGCAAGTCATTCCACCCAGGCGATAGTCATGACCCTTTTCACCGCTCAGCCCAGCTCCCCACACCTCTGCCCGATAAGGCATTTCCATGACATCCGGCATGTGACAGGTTGCAGAACAATCCAGAATCGCAATATCAATATCGTTATGCACTATATCCAGTACTTCCGAAACCAGAACGCCGGTATGAATGGCTATGGCTTCTCCCGGTTCCAGATATACCTGAAGCTGGTATTTTTGCTGAAAACCTTTTATTCGTGCAATTAATTTTTCCACTGGATAGCTGGCATCTGTAATGTGATGTCCACCACCGAAATTCACCCATTCCAGTTGCGGCAACAAATCGGCAAATTGTTCCTCTATAACGGCCAATGTGCGATCCAGAGGTTCAAAACTCTGTTCACATAGCGTATGAAAATGCAGACCGGTAATACCCTTTAAATCCTGCCCGGCAAACTGTGGATACGGAATACCCAAACGCGAACCCGAAGCACAAGGATCATAGATGGGTGTTGTGCCTTCGGAATGCAGGGGATTAACGCGTAACCCAAATTTTAATGAGGGTCGTTTGAGCTTTGCAGTTTCAATCAGGTCCTGAAACTTATGCCACTGTGTGAAGGAATTGAACACCACATGATCTGAAATTTTTAAAATTTCAGCTAAATCTTCTTCCGTATAAGCCGCAGAAAAGGTATGCACTTGTCCGCCAAATTCTTCCTTACCCAGTCTTGCTTCATATAAGCCACTGGCACAGGTGCCGCTCAAATATCGACTGATCAGTGGAGCCAGCGAGAACATGGAAAAGGCTTTTAATGCCATGAGAATTTTGGCACCACTTTCATCCTGAACTTTTTTTAATATTTGCAGATTGAGTTCTATCGCATGTTCATCAACCACAAAACAGGGCGACGGCACTCGTTGAGGATCAAAATTCTTGAAAGTGATGCTTTTTATCATTAAAACTCTCAACAAAATACTTTGGCAGAGGTGCGGCTATTGATACGGAGAACGCATACCCACATCCATGTGGGCTCGACCTCGGCATGATCCGTAATTACCCTCACGTACCATACAATTCCTCGGTGAGTTTTGTCCTATGCTAATTATTTCAGGATATAGACCATCGGACGTCTCCTGTATCAAATTGCGCACCTCTGCCTTATCTGGATCCAGTGAAGCTTTAGCGCTGTTTTCTTGCACTGCAATGTACGGCCATATGCAGTTTTTTGTATTGAGACCGTCTGGCGGCATGGAAGCCGCCAGCCGAGCCTGTACAGGGACGTACGCTTTTTGGCGTGTCTCAATACAAAACTCATATGGCCGAACTATTTTTTATAGCTACTATCAACAACTACACTAATTGAAAATCTGGATCTTCTATAACCTGCCATGGCAAACCATAGGCATTCAGATCAGCCATAAAGGGGTCTGGATCCATCTGCTCCATATTCCACACCCCGGGCTGCATCCACTTGCCTTCCAGCATCATCTTGGCCCCGATCATGGCAGGCACGCCGGTCGTATAAGAAATGGCCTGGGACTCAACTTCCTTATAGCAATCCTGATGATCCTTCACGTTATAGATATACACCGTGCGCTCTTTGCCATCCTTGATCCCTTTTACAACACAACCAATACAGGTACGTCCATGAGTTCTGGGTCCCAAGGAAGAAGGATCAGGCAAAAGTTTTTTCAAAAACTGGATAGGAACTATTTGCTGGCCTTCAAATTCCACCGGTTCGATGCCGGTCATACCCACATTCACCAGCACTTCCAGATGTTTGAGATAGGATTCGCCAAAACTCATCCAGAACTGTGCACGCTGCAGACTGGGAAAATGTTTGCTTAATGATTCCAGCTCTTCGTGGTACATACGATAAATATTGTAGGTACCCACGCCCTCAGGACAGCTGAATGATTGCTTCAGGGACATCGGAGGACTGCTTACAAATTCACCATTCTCCCAATGACGACACTCCGCACTGACCTCACGCAAATTGATTTCGGGATTAAAATTAGTTGCAAAGGGATAGCCGTGATCACCACCATTCACATCGATAATATCGAGGGTCTTTATTTCATCAAAATAATGTTTCGCCAGATAGGCCGTAAACACATTAGTTGCTCCCGGGTCGAAACCGGAACCCAATAAGGCCATCAGACCGGCCGCCTTGAATTTTTCCTGATAGGCCCACTGCCACTTATACTCAAACTTGGCTGTATCCAGGGGTTCATAGTTAGCGGTATCCAGATAATTCACGCCACATTCCAGGCAGGCATCCATGATGGTCAGATCCTGATATGGCAAAGCTACGTTAATAACCAGAGCCGGTTTGACCTTGTTGATCAGGTCTACCAGAGCAGGCACCGAATCGGCGTCCACTGCGGCGGTCTCTATTGTCCTGTCATAGTGTTTTTTAATCTGTTCGGCGATTGCCTTGCATTTGGATTCTGTACGACTGGCCAGTACGATTTCAGAAAATACTTCAGGAACCTGGGCACACTTATGTACGACTACCTGGCTGACGCCACCGGCGCCTATGATTAATACTTTAGCCATGTCTAATCCTCTTTCTCGTAATAGGTATAGCCCTGCAGACTGGCATTAAAAGTCTTCATGATCTTTTGCCTTTCCCGCGCAGTTATAAGCCCCGCTTTTACCGCCCGCTCTGCTGTATTGCGATAATTAAGTGCCATTTGCTGTGGCTGGTATTCCACATAACTGAGAACGTCCGCAATGGTGTCACCATGTATCTCTTTTACAAAATCCAGGCTCTTATCTCGATTTATCCGTACGCTGACTACATTAGTGTCACCAAACAGATTATGCAAATCCCCAAGTGTCTCCTGGTAAGCTCCAACCAGGAAGACGCCCAGATAGTATTCTTCACCTTCTTTCAGTGCGTGCAGTGGTAATGTTTTGTTGGTTTCGAATTCACCAATAAAATTATCGATCTTGCCATCACAGTCACAGGTGATATCAGCCAACACGGCCTGACGTTTTGGTTCTTCATCGAGCCGATGTACAGGGATAATCGGAAATAACTGATCAATTGCCCAGATATCCGGTAGTGACTGGAACAAACTGAAATTACCGTAATAAATATCGGCCAGAGAAACTTTCAAATCTTCAAGCCCGGGAGGAATCCTATCCAGGTCATTCAATTGATTGTAAATACCCTGCAGAATTTCCAGAAAAAGATTTTCAGCCATCGCCCGTGAGCGTAGATCAATTTTCCCGTGCCTGAAGAGCTCCCTTATTTCATCCCGATAGTAATGCGCATCATTAAAACACTCCTGAAATCTTTTTGGAGTCATGTATTTGAGCACTTCTCGCATGTTTGTTATCAGTGGATGCTCTGTGGAGCCAGCCACTTCCGGCAGGTAAGCCGGTTCAAAATTATTCGCATCCAGAATATTGAACAGCAGAATTGACGAGTAAGCGACGGTAGCACGTCCTGATTCAGTGACAATAACCGGATGCTTGATGCCATATTCATCAAGGGTTTCTTTCAGCGTCTCAACAATGTCCTCACAATATTCTTCCAGCGTATAGTTCCTGCTTTGCTCATCACTGCTTTGTTCGCCGCTGTAGTCCACGGCCAGACCTCCACCCAGGTCAATATGAGTCATGGCCGCACCTTCATTCACAAGGTCTATGTAATATCTGCAGGCTTCAACCACGCCATTGCGAATTTCCTGAATTTTGGGAATTTGTGAACCCAGATGACAATGCAATAATTTTAAGCAATGCAACATGTTCTCAGCTTTCAGACTATCAACCACCTGAATCAGCTGAGTTGTTGTCAATCCAAAAACCGAACGATCTCCGCTCGTAGAATTCCAGTGCCCACTGACCTGCGCTGTCATTTTCACCCGGACACCTATCATTGGCACGACATCAAGCACTTTACTGCGCTCTATAATAATAGGCAGCTCGGTCGGTGTTTCTATAACAAAATAACATTGAAAGCCCAACTGCAGGGCCTGCAGGCCCAGTTCAATGAATTCTTCATCCTTGTAACCGTTACAGATAATCAAACTGCCTGGCTCCTCAAGAGTGGACAATGCTGCAATCATTTCTGCTTTACTGCCAACTTCAAAGCCATGCTTGTAACGTGCGCCAAAGTGCGCGATCTCTTCGACCACCTGAGCCTGCTGATTGACTTTAATCGGGTATACGCCACGATAAGGCGCTTGGTAGGCAGCCTTTTTTATGGCCTGTCCGAAGGCCTCATTGAGCCGTTTTATCTGAGCATCGAGAATATTTTCTATGCGTAAAAGGACCGGCATTTGCAGGTCTCTTTCCTTCATTCCTTCAATAATATCCAGCAATGTAACTTCTGTATTTAAAGTTTTAACAGTAAGTTTACCGTCGGCGGATACGCCAAAATAATCATTACCCCAGCGTTGAATCCCGTACAGATCTGCGGATTGCTGTACACTCCATTGAGCCTTTGCTTGTTGATTCATCGTGCGCTCCCGGGATGATAATTAATTCTAAGCTTCCAAGTATGCAAGGAAAGTTGCCTACAAAGCAAAGGAGGCGGATTCTGCCTGAGTTGCCAGCTTAAATCTATTTTTTTTTTGAGGCTTTAAAATGAAAAAAAAGGGCTTCCTAAGAAGCCCCTTTATATCCTGCCAAATGACAGGAAAATGTATTTATACCGTGCTATTCCGGCAATACTTCACCGGCATCCATAGCAGCCTGTTTGGACATATAACCTTTTGGCTTCCAATCATGCCAGGCTTCCAGATTAGGTCCACATCCACCATCATTCGGGGTATACCATTCTCCATCTTTAATAATAATGCCAATGGCTCCGCCTTTACGCCCGTCATGCAGGGGGCATACTACCATTTCTACAGCATCACCCGGCTGAAAAGTAAAACCGTTCATTGCTGGCGAACGTGTCACCAGAGAAGCTGGTGCTGCACCTTCAAAAGCATAGATTTCACCAGCAGCATCCCGGATGTATAAAGCAACGTGAGGACTGTTAAAGGCCCAGCGTACTACTTCACCGCTTCTCACTTCTTCACGGGCTCTGTCGAACATGGCAAAGCTGTGGTGTGCAGAAGCCAGATCAACAACACCAAGGGCCAGGACAGCCAGTGCTACGGCCGATAATTTTTTTACTGATATTTTCATTGTGTTACTCCTCATTATTAGCAATTAGTGACTGAAATACATCAAAACGCGAAATCAAACATATCGTCGAAAACCGGACTTTTATTCTGACCACTTAAACCTGGTGGCAGATCCGGATTCCGAGTAGCCGGTGTACCACGAGGGTCGACATATCCGGGCTCACCAGGCAAACGATACTGGGTTGATGGATTTCCGTTTTCATCAGTTGTCAGATAAGTATTGTTGTTCTGGGCACATTCCCAGTAACGAATCCTCAGACCGGCATCTTCCATATCTGCACGATGTCGGAAGGTATAAACCAGATTGAGAGGCTCCAGCAAGGCAAGGTCGTCATACCAGTATATATTGACCGCTACTCTGGTTTCGTCATTCTCGGCATCCCAGTATTCATACCAGATTTCGACTGATTCAGCCTGATTACTGGTGGGCGGAGTGCCCCGGAAAAAATCGGCAGGATAGATATCTTCGGTATGCACTACCAGGACATCACCCAACTCTTCATCAACAGCCCAGAATCCGATACTGTCACCCACTGCAAAATGGGTTCCATCAATATTGATATGTTCCTGATTGATGTAGATACGGCGCGTATCATTGGCCAGGTCATTGTGCCAGAGGGAATAGGTAGGAGTATTCAGAAACTCCCGCACATAGGGCTCCAGTAACCAGCGTGGCATGCCTGCAGGCTCGCAAGTGGTCAGGCGGTCATAATCCACTCCCAGACTGTTATTGACACTACCCAGATTGCGGCGATAACGAAATGCGTCTTCATATTCCGGAGTGAGTACTCCTTCTATAATTTCCCCATCCTTCATAAAGGGGGTATTACTGCCTGAATTGCCGGCAGTGGACCAGAGTCCTTCCCATTTTGGCACACTCATATAATCATGCTTCACACCACCTTTATAGTGATCCAACAGATAATCATAATGTGCTCTGGATGTTTCGAATTCCATTGGAAATGGAATTAGCTCGGGCAGATTTTGCGCGCCCCCTTGTGCAAATACAGAGGCTGATACAAGCAGACTCAGACCCGCAGCAGAAGTTTTTAGATAATTAACAAGATTCACGTATTCCCCTTTCCTAAAATAATTGTGTATGCATTTTTTTTTATAATAATTTTATAATAATAAAGTGGGCTAAATTGTCGATCACCCTCCTTTTCAGTCCAGACAATCCAGATTCAACGAGCTTCTATTCTGAACCCGACCCAAATTTACTACACTTTTTGAGAATCAAACAGCTAATGACGATAATTGACTGGAATTCTTTATGTTATTCCATTTTCCTTGCACGATTCGACCTTAGCTTGCTAATTTCAGGGTCCGGGGAATATCTGTCCAATGCCTTTGAACGCTGACTCACAGTAGCATCAGGTGTATTTTCCTGGCCGCTTAAGCTGATGATCACTGCATAAATGGAGAGTTGAAGTGACTGCTTTACACCAGCCTTGAATGCAATTCCCGGATCGAGAATTAAGACGAACCATATTCTGACGGCTACAGGATTAGAGGACACACATCGGACAGTTTAGTTACTGCCAGATAAAGTGGACTCCTCAAGCACTTCTATTTGTGCAAGACTTAAATAACGATGCTTCCTGGACAGCCAGAGCAGAGCAACTACTACTATTGCCAGCAAAGGCAATACGCCTATATTAACTATCTTCCATCCATACAGATTCTGTAATGCTCCAGCCGAAAGCGAAGCCACGGCTACTGTGGTAAATACAGCAAAATCATTCAATGCCTGCGCCTTGTTTTTTTCCTTGGCTTCGTATGTATCAGTAATCATAGTGGTAGCACCTACGAATAGGAAATTCCAGCTGATTCCCAGGCAGATGAGTGCAGTCACAAAATGCATAAGAGAGGCGCCATGTAAATTAATTAAAACGCAGGCCAAACCCAGAATTGCGCCGCAAATCATCACCTTGATGACACCGAAACGGACAATCAGACTCCCCGTAAAAAAAGAAGGCGCAAACATGGCCAGTACGTGCCACTGAATGACAAAGGATGTGTCATTAAAAATAAAAGCATGTTGGCTCATTGCCAGAGGAGTAGCAGTCATAACAAAGCTCATCACGCCATAACCGATCATGCCGCTGACCATAGCGATAATGTAATTAGGCTGCATAGCTATCTGTAGCAAGGGCCTGCCAGTATCAGGCGACAGCTTTCCCTGTGCGTCTTTTTGCAAACTTTGACCCTTTTCATCAAGATTTAAAAATGAAAGCACAAACAGAATCAACACGTATAATATAATTACTGCGCCGTAACTCCCGGCAAATTCAGCACCTTCTATCCATTCTCTTGAATATTTTGCCAGATTAGGACCGATGACTGCAGCCAGTACGCCACCAAGCATGACAAATGAGATTGCCTTGCTTTTATCAGATATCTCAACACTTTCAGCAGCCGTATAACGTATATAGTTGGAAAAACCCTGAAATATTCCTATCTGTGTTGTCGCCAGAACAAATAACCAGAAGCGATGATTCAGAATTGCCAGACATCCCAGAAAACCGCCGCCCACTCCAAACAAAGTTGCCAGCATAAAGGTAGTTTTTCGCCCCAGACGCTGCATCATCATGGCAGCGGGAATGCTGGTAAACATAGTTGCTATGAATTGTGCCGCGAGCGGCAGGGTTGATAAGGATTTATCGTCTGCCAGTGCAAATCCGACCAAGGCAGCAGTGGCAACTATCAATGAGGCACAGCTCATCATCAGGCTGACACAAATAGTCAGTAATGAAAGATTACGATTCAGAAACGACAACACTTTTTTATTCTTCTTATTCTTGAGAGAAAGCTTGAACCTGAGCAGAAACTAACCCAACAATATGCAGCAATTATGTTTAATTAAACTGCCTTCAGTGTCGGGAAGCCATCCGGGTTAAAATTTGTTCAGCCGGGGTGTAGGGTAAATTATGCGCTCTGGCTACCGCCTCGCAACAAATTTCTCCTGCATGGATATTCAGGCCTTTTAAAAAACCGGCATCGGAAGCCAGTGCTTTTTCCCAACCGGCATCGGCTAATCTGAGCACATAGGGCAGGGTTGCATTATTTAAACCGAAAGAAGAAGTACGTGGCACTACTCCAGGCATATTCGCCACGCAATAATGGACTACGCCATCAACGATAAAAGTAGGATCAGAGTGAGTAGTGGGATGCGATGTTTCAAAACATCCGCCCTGGTCTATTGCCACATCTACGACTACGGAGCCTGGTTTCATTCTGCTGATGGTATCTTTTGTTAAAAGCTTTGGTGCAGCAGCGCCTGCTACCAGTACAGCTCCAATGACCAGATCGGCTTCAAGCGCGTATTTCTCAATATTGGCCTGGTTCGAAAACACACAATTTACACGCCCTCCATAACTCATATCCAGTTCTCGCAAGCGCGGTACAGAATTGTCCAAAATAGTGACATGCGCCCCCATGCCCTTGGCAATGTATGCAGCGTTATCCCCTACGATGCCCCCGCCAATGACCAGCACATGCGCCGAATCCACCCCCGGCACTCCGCCCAGAAGAATACCGGCTCCGCCGTTATCCTTTTCAAGACAATTGGCGCCGGCCTGTACACTTAAGCGCCCTGCCACTTCACTCATGGGTGCCAGTAAAGGCAAAGCACCATCCGGCGTAGAAACGGTTTCGTAGGCAATAGCCGTGACACCTGATTGCATCAGCGCTCTGGTCTGCGCCAGATCAGGTGCCAGATGAAGATAGGTGAACAGGACCTGGCCCGGTCTTAATAACAAACATTCCTCTGGCTGCGGCTCTTTAACCTTCACGATCAATTCAGCGCGGGTAAAAATTTCCTCAGCCGTAGCAACGACTGTTGCCCCGGTTCGCCTGTAGTCATCGTCATGCAGACCAATACCTTGACCCAGGCCTTCCTGTACGAGCACCTCATGTCCATGACGAACCAGTTCATAAACACTGGAAGGCACCATACCTGCACGATATTCGTTATTTTTTATTTCTTTTGGAATGCCGACCAGCATTTATTTTTTTTTGCGACGCGTACTGACAACGATGACTCGAATAAAGCGATTTTTTTGACGGGTAGTAACGGGTTGATTTAAAAATGCATTCCCAAGTGAATTGTTCTTTTCGATATTGCCGCTGGATTGAGTGGACTCATCCTCCATCTGTAACTCCCTGGGCAGATGATAACGGCATAATCCATTTTTGACAGGCAGCCGCTTGCAGGGTTTTCCGGTTGACTTGGCTATTGCTTTACAATGTGTTGTTTTTTTATCCACTTCAAACCTTAATCTGGCTACTCTTTTATTCCGGCTTTAATATCAGTCGGCTTCGACTCGAACTTCTTCCCTTTCCTGCCTTCCTGCTTTCCTGCCTTAGGGATACTACTCGCCGGCTGGTCAACAGCAGGCCTATCAAAAAGTAGTTACTTGCCAAGAGTATAAAAGTCTTTTTGCTGACTAACCACCTTTCTTACTGGCTTTCTTGCCATATCTTGTCTGTAAAAAGCCAGTAAAGATACAATTTGGAACGCCTTTAGGGCTACCCGAACAACCCTCACCCAACAAACACTAATAAAATTCCAAGTTGACTTTAGCCTACAAGTGATTATTCTGCTCCCCGATAGTAGAAAGGAATACAGATGAAAATCATGCTTACTAAAATATCAAAAATTGTCTTGCTGGCATCCAGCCTGTTTTTTCTGTGCGGTGCTGCCCAGGAGGTTGCGCCGGGGGTCTGGCTGTCGAACGGCGGAGCTTATCGAGTGAGTTTCAGCTCCGAAATTGTTCCAATTCCACTCGGGACATCTCATCAATGGACTTTATACATCCTGACAAGTGAACGTGCTGCTGTTCAAAATGCAACCATTGAAATTCATGGTTATCACCCTGCGACAAGGCAAATCCTGCCTCGGGTAAGCTATATCAGCCCGCATATGGGCCGCGGAGCCTACGTGGTCGACAATATGTATTTCGATGAGCAGGGCGAATGGGAACTCAATATCGTTATTTCCAATGGAACGACTGTGGATGCAGCCCTGATTCCAATTTCGATATAAAACAGCTGATAAAACTTCACTCCAGTCGCTTTATTTCTTTTCAATAGTTGCCAGGGAATGTTTACAGGCTCGACTGACGAAAGCTGCCATTCCGGTCGTGTGAACCCATTGAGATGTCTTTTTCCTGATTGTTTTTCCGATTAAGCGCAAGGACTGTTTGAGGAGCATAGCGACGAGTTCCGCAGCGCCGGAAAAATGAGAAGGAAAGATCGAAGAGTGAACAAGGCAGGACGGGCAGCATTTGCACCCCATGAAAATTCAAACTGGGCGAGCGTCCAAACCTTATGCTGCTTGCGCTTCAAGCCATAAGTCGCTATGCTTCGTCCCCATGAATAAAGCAACGATCTATCCACAAATTATATTTATTATGCAACACTGAAAAGTGGGTTGAGTTGATCGTTACTATTTAAAATTAAGATTAAAAACCCGCTACCAGGCGGGTTTTTTGTTTCTGAAATCCAATAAAGATGAAATCGGGAAACAGTTGTGACAGAAGAATCAAAAACAACAAATGAAGCATTTTCCTTTGTTGAGGCAGAACATCAGGTACTGAATTTCTGGAAAAGTGAGCAAATTTTTCAGAAGTCCCTACAGCAAACCGAGAAAGGGAAACCCTATATTTTTTACGACGGGCCACCCTTCGCTACCGGTCTCCCTCATCATGGCCACCTGGTCGCTTCCACGCTTAAGGATATCATTCCCCGTTATTACACGATGAAAGGTTACTATGTGCAGCGACGCTTTGGCTGGGACTGTCATGGCTTGCCGATTGAACATGAGATTGATAAAGCGCTGGGCATGTCTTCCCAGCAAGCTGTCGAAAAACTTGGCATCAAAGGATACAACGATGAGTGTCGCGGCATCGTACAACGCTATACAGCAGAATGGGAAAAAACCATCACGCGAATTGGTCGCTGGGTTGATTTCGAGAATGACTATAAAACCATGGATCCGGATTTTATGGAGTCAGTTTGGTGGGTCATCAAACAACTGTGGGAAAAGGAATTAATTTATCAGGGTTTAAAAGTAGTCCCCTTCTCGACTGCACTCGGTACAGTTCTGTCTAATTTTGAAGCCGGTTCAAATTATCAGGACGTTCAGGATCCGGCTGTTACTGTGCTCTTTAAATTAAAGAATGAAGAAGCCTATGTCGCTGCCTGGACCACAACGCCATGGACCCTGCCTTCCAACCTCGGGCTCTGTGTCAACGCCAAGATTGATTATGTAAAAGTTCAGGATGAGGATAGTGGAATACTCATTTATGTAGCAGAAGCGCGACTGGAAGCACTTGGCAAACACAAGAATCTAAAGCTGCTTAGCTCGCACAAGGCGCTTGATTTAATTGGTCTGCACTATGAGCCGCTGTTTCCCTATTTTACAGAACTGCAAAATGAAGGGGCGTTCCAGATTTATGCCGATGACTATGTCACTACTGAAAGCGGCACCGGCATTGTACATCTGGCACCGGCTTTTGGTGAAGATGACTTCCGCGTTATGAAAGCCAACGGCGCCACTGCCCTGGTCTGTCCAATTGATTTCGAAGGGAAATTTACGGCTGATGTGACTGACTACAGCGGCCAGTATGTTAAAGATGCCGACAAAGACATCATTCGCCGCTTAAAAGAAGAAGGCAAACTCTATATTCAGGAAGTCATCAATCACAGCTATCCATTCTGCCCGCGTTCAGACACGCCCATAATTTACCGCAGCATCCCCTCCTGGTATGTGAAAGTGGAGCAGATTCGTGAGCGTATCAGTGCAGCCAATCAGCAGGTTAACTGGGTACCCGAACATATCAAGAATGGACGCATGGGTAAGTGGCTGGAAAATGCCATAGACTGGAGTATTTCGCGTAACCGTTACTGGGGCACACCGCTGCCCATCTGGATCAACGACCTTAGCGACAAACGAATTTGTATCGGTTCCATTGACGAGTTGGAGCAGTATAGTGGTGTCAGGGTCAATGATCTGCATCGTGAATATGTGGATGAACTCAGCTTCACGGTGGCTGGTGAAGAAGGCACTTACCGGCGTGTAGAAGAAGTGCTGGACTGCTGGTTCGAATCCGGCTCCATGCCTTATGCCCAGTTGCATTATCCTTTTGAAAACAAGGAACTCTTTGAGGCTGGCTTCCCCGCAGAATATATCGCCGAAGGCCTTGATCAGACACGCGGCTGGTTTTACACCTTATTGGTACTAAGTACGGCACTGTTTGATAAACCTTCTTTCAAGAACGTGATCGTCAACGGCATTGTGATGGCCGAAGATGGCAAGAAAATGTCCAAACGCCTGCAGAATTACACGCCACCTGATGAAGTCATGGAAAGTTTCGGTGCTGATGCACTGCGCCTGTATCTGATTAATTCCGGGCTGGTTAAAGGCGAAGAGCAACGTTTTACTGATAGCGGCCTGAAAGATATGGTGCGCCGAGTATTGCTGCCCTGGTTTAACTCATTCAAGTTTCTGCAAACCTATGCAGAGATTGACAGCTGGAATGCATCTGAAAAGCCGAATGCTTCAGCCAACATCGTTGATCAGTGGATACTCTCCAAGCTACAGACACTTAAGGCCAATGTGGCCAAAGAAATGGCTGAATATAAACTCTATAACGTGGTTCCCGCCTTGTTCGAGTTTATTGAAGATTTGACCAACTGGTATATCAGGCTCAACCGCTCACGCTATTGGTCAGAATCAATGACGGCCGATAAAGCCGCAGCTTATCAGACACTATATGCTGTGCTGAATGAGCTGAATATCAGCCTGGCCCCTTTTGCGCCGTTCCTGTCGGAGCATATTTATCAGGAACTGCTGGCTTTTGCGCCTCTCAATACAGAGTATCCGCAATCCGTGCATTTATGCACGTACCCGGAAGCGGACGAGAGTATGATACAACCCAAGCTGGAGGCTGCTGTTGCCCGCATGCAAAGTATTATTCTGCTGGGTCGGCAGAAACGCGAACAGGTAAAGATAAAAACCAAAATACCGCTGGCGCGCTTGACGATTATTCACGAAGATCAGGGCATGCTCGACGAAATCGCTCGTCTGGAAAGCTATATCAGAACAGAACTCAATGTAAAATCCATAGACTATTCAACTGAGGAAGATGCCTATATCAACCTCTATGCCAAACCTAACTCGGCAATTCTTGGCAAGCGTCTGGGGAAAGATTTCAAGCATTATAAAAATCTTATCGAAAATCTGACTGTAAAAGAGTTAAAACACTTACAGGATGATGATGCCATAAAGCTGGAAAATGAATCTTTTACTACCCAGGACATCCTGGTTTTCCGTGAAGCAAAAAGTGGCACCGAAGCTGTCTCGGATCGGTTTATTACCATTGATTTGGATATTCAGTTAACTGATACACTCTTGCGTGAAGGGCTGGCAAGGGAAATCGTCAATCGCATTCAAAAAACCCGCAAGGACTTGAATTTGAATGTCGCCGATCGCATCAAGGTAATCTATCAAGCCGATACTGAACTTGAACATGCCATCAGTGAACACCGTGACTATATTGCCAGGGAAACCCTGTGCACAGACTTAAATACCAGCAGTAGCGAAAAGTCAGATCTGCAGCACGACTTTGATATAGACGGACAGCAACTATCGCTCAACATAGAGAGAGTGAACTAGGATGATTATGCAAACTACAGATGACCTGCGTATTGTTGCCATGAAGCAGCTGCTTTCACCGCAGCAGCTTATCAGCGAATTTCCATTATCGGAAAAAGCATCGACAACAGTAGCCGAAACCCGCTCTGCAATTCAGGACATTCTGCATGGCAGAGACGATCGTCTCCTGGTCATCAGCGGCCCCTGCTCCATTCATGATCCGGAAGCCGCAATCGATTATGCCAAACGTTTATTGCTGCCCTTGCAGAAACATAATTCCAAGCTGCTGGTAGTCATGCGCGTGTATTTTGAAAAACCCCGTACCACCGTTGGCTGGAAAGGACTTATTAACGACCCGCATCTGGATAACAGTTTTCAGATTAATGAAGGCTTGCGTAAAGCCAGAAAACTCCTGCTGGAACTTGCCAATATGGGCATCCCGGCCGCCACTGAATATCTGGATCTGATCAGCCCGCAATATGTTGCCGACCTTATCAGCTGGGGTGCCATCGGCGCCCGTACCACGGAATCGCAGTGCCATCGCGAACTGGCTTCCGGTCTTTCCTGTCCGGTTGGTTTCAAAAACGGTACCAGTGGCAACATTCAGATTGCCATTGACGCCATTGGTTCGGCCATCCACCCTCACCATTTTTTATCGGTTACCAAGGACGGCCATTCCGCTATTTTTCAAACCGCCGGCAACCCTGATTGTCATTTGATACTGCGGGGCGGCAAGCACACCAACTATGACCCGGAAAGCATCAAGGATGCCGCCGATAAATTACAGAAGGCCGGACTGAATCCGGCCATCATAGTTGACTGCAGCCATGCCAATTCCGGCAAGGATCCCGAGCGTCAGATAATTGTTTGTCAGGACGTCGCCGGGCAAATAGCTAATGGTGAAACCAGTATCAAAGGTGTGATGCTGGAAAGTCACCTGCTGGCAGGTAACCAAAAAGTCGAAGCAGGCAAAGCTTTAAACTATGGCCAGAGTATTACGGATGCCTGTATGGGCTGGGAAGATACTGAAGTCCTGTTAAATACACTTGCTGAAGCTGTCACCACACGTCGCGGCTGATACCCTTAACAAGAATGCAACTGGCTGTTCCAGGCATGCTGCAGAAAATACTGTTGCGGCACACTACATTATCTGCCTCAGCTAGGCATGCAGATTAAGTCTCAAGCTGCGAACGGCTAATTCCAGTGCATCCTTGGCAATATCAAGCGCACCGCTAAATGCCATAAAACCGTGAATGCTTGATTCAAAACAATGGTACTCGACAGGAACACCTGCTGCTGCCAGGCGGTCTGCATAAATTTTCCCTTCATCGCGCAAGGGATCATGACCTGCGGTTATGATCAGAGCCGCCGGCAGACCAGACAGATTCTCGGTCAAGGCTGGCGAGCAAAGCGGGCTTCTGCATTCCTCCTGCGGATTCTCAAAATACATATTACTTAACCATTCAAGATCATTTTGCGAAAGGAAAAAGCCGCCGCGCCCGAATTCCTGACGCGAGGGATACAGAGCATTGGATGGCGGGCTTAAATCCATATTCAGCGATGGATAGGCCAGTAACTGAAAAACCGGCTTTGGTCCCTGACGCAGCATTGCCTGCTGACAAACCACTGCCGAAAAATTTCCCCCGGCACTATCCCCGGTAACAGCAATGCGATTTTGATCCCCATTAAGTTGTTCTGCATTCGCCGCAGCCCAGCAGAGTGCGGCATAACAGTCTTCAAGGCCTGCCGGAAATTTATGCTCGGGTGATAAGCGATACCCGACATTAATAACAATTACCTGAGCCTGTGAGCAGTAATATCTGGATATATTCTCATGTGTATCAAGATCACCAAGCGCATAGCCTCCGCCATGATAAAGCAGCAAGATTGGCAGCTTCCCATTCTTCACCATGTCGTATGCACCCTCCGTCTTGATTTCCGGCCAGTAGATACGCACGGGTATTTCACCATCTGCTCCCGGAATCATAAGTTCACGCCGCTCTTTTACCTCGCAGAATTCCACATCCAGTTGCAGGGTGATCTGTTTCAGGGCTGCGCGTGCATCTGCGACGCTTAATTCAAACAGCTGTGGATTCCCTTCGGCGTTAACCATATCTAAAAGTGCCTGTGTTTGCGGGTCGGTAGCCATGATCCAGGTAAACCTCTTGTTATTGATTCTTAAAAGCAAAACGCATCTTGGCTTTGCATACTCGTATGGACTCTTTTGCTTAACAATTAAAAAAGTGGTGGGCGGATAAAGAAGCCCGGCCTGACACCATCATCTTCATCCGCCTCGGCTTCTACTGTAACAGAAGCAGTCTCCTCATTGCTAAACAGCAGTGTTTCATGAGCCTGAGTCAAGGCAAATGAGTTTTTTACCAAATCAATCCCCACATTCAGCACACCTCCGCCGCCCAGGCCGAATATGGGTATATTGCCGCTCAGCATGTAAGGGTTAAAAAGATCTGTTTGGGTCATCAGTCGGAAGGATTCCTGTGCAGAAAATTCACCGGGCGCCAATGCCAAAGGCTGTGTTTCTGTTAACGTCTTAAAACTTACCGGATTTAGGGTAGTGACATAATCATCAGCATAGGGACAGTCTTTTGCTGCATACTGTTTTTTATACCGGGTACACTCTTCCAGCCAGTTCTGATTTATGTCCTGTCTATAATCCTGCAAAAATGTAGCTACGGAATTTTGCAAGCCGTCTATAGCATTACTTTCTTTTTCCGGGTTTTGAAGAGGGTCAGTCCTGGGTTCTGTGGTGGGACTTTGTACTTCATCACCTTCGGTCATCAATGCAGTAGAAGCTTTTTCAGCATTTTGATCCAATGATCTGAATTCTTCCTGCAGACCCTGATTATTACTTACCGAGCCTGGACTTTGCTCAAGGTTATCGCTTAACAAAGCACTGTCGGTATTTATTGGGATTGTTTCGGACAATTGTGGATTAAATCCACTCAGAATAACTTCAATGCTGACTGGATCATTTATCTGCTCGCTGAAAGTATCCGTAGCGAAGGGAAAGCGATAAACAAAACCAAGCACACAAAGATGCAGAACCAGACTGGCCAGCAGGGCAATGCGAAACCCTGAATTTTTTTCAGAATCCTGTCTTATGGATACATCCGCTTTCAAGGCGTACTAAAATCCCTGTGCATTCTGAACAGAATATATTTTCGACAAAGCCAGGCTAATAATAAGCAGGAACCCAGTCGAAAAAGATAATCAGGCGGGAAAATAAGTCTGACCAGGGCAATTGAAATAGACAAGGAACCCTCAATATTATTTGCCGGATCCGGCCACTGTAAATTTGTGTAAATAGAACAACCCAGCAGGCAGGCTATGAGTAATCCTGAACCGTAATACTTCAATGCAATGTGGTTTCTGGTGGCATAAATAACGGCTGCTGCAACAACCAGCAAGGGCAAGAGATACATCATGAACAGTCTGACTGCATTTAATACACCCATCGCCAGGGTGGGAAAGCCCACAACTGCCTTGTCGGTATTATAAGAAATGAATTCAGGATCAAATACCTGCACAAAAGCTATCATTATAAAAGCTGACACAATCAGCAATGCCAGCTGCAACAATACGGGCCCAAAAACCATCATGGCAAGCGGGTGACGCCTGCCATAACTTTTTAACTCAGGCTGCTGTAACATCTTCTGCACCAGCAAGTCCTGGTCCCCCAGTTTGCTTGCCGCCTCTGCCTCGGCCAGATCAACATGACCACCTTTGCCGAGAGATTCAGCCTTCAGATCCTCAAAGTGATCGTTTAATTCCTCGATAAAGCGCCTGACATGTCGATAAGCTACTCCGCCATCCAGCAGGCTCAGACTCAAGCGTAAAAATTGCTGCTTAGCCATGCTGTTCTCCCAGAGCGGTGTCGATACCCCCTTTTATTCGAGTCCATTCATCAGTCAGCTCAGTCATTCTTTGCCTGCCCTTAACTGTTGCGGTGTAATACACCCGATTGCGACCTTCTATCACACGCCGCTTCGCCTTAAGGAACTGCTTTTTCTCCAGCGCATGCAACACCGGATACACCACCCCTTCGGCCAGATCAAAAGCATCTTTGGAAACTACCCTGATGGCTCTGACTAGTTCATAGCCGTACATTTCCTTTCGGCACAGTAACCGCAATATCAAGAGTTCCGGCACTCCGGACATAAAAGGTGGATTGGTTTTTTTCATAAGACTGCCTGGTATTTTTACCTATTGGTTATAGGTATGACTGGAAGTTAAAGAAATAGTTCCTGGATAGCCGGCTGGGTTTAGAGATTTTATGGTGCGCGCCAGTTTGAAATTTTACCGCTTATTCCCTGTCTTAATGACGAGCTATCAAGACTGTGCGTTTAAGCTCTTTGAAAACTCCAACATGGTTCAGAAAGCCGCCCTTCCTGCCAAGTGAACCCATTGAGATGCTTTTTTCCTGAGTGTTTTTCCGATCAAGCGCGAGGACTGTCTGAGGAGCAAAGCGACGAGTTCCGCAGCGCCGGAAAAACAGGAAGGAAAGATCGAAGGGTGAACAAGGCAGAAGCGGCGGCTTCTACAACGTCAGCCTTTTCAAACTGACACACTAGCGATTTTACTTATTAGCTGAAAGAATTAGCGCCGCACAGGCCGCTTCTGCAGTTTTCTCTGTAAGGTGCGCCTGTGCATACCCAGACTACGGGCCGTTTCTGAAATATTGCCATCGTTTGATTCCAGAACGCGTTGAATATATTCCCATTGCATACGATCAATGGAAAGCGGGTCATCGGCTATGTCCTTATCAGCAGCTTTAGTGCCTTGCAGAACTGCCAGAATTTCATCGACATCCATAGGCTTGCAGGCATAGTCTATGGCCCCGAGTTTAATGGCACTTACAGCAGTGGCGATACTCGAATAACCGGTCAGAATTAATATTCGCATCTCTGAACTGTGCTGCTTTAACAAACGTACACAATCCAGACCGGATTCTTTATCTATTTTTAAATCTACTACCGCATAATCAAAACTGAACTGGCTCAGCAACTTTTGCAGTTCCGAAATATTTTCTGCAACACGCGCCTGAAAACCACGTTTTAAAAAGGCATCACGCAATACGCCAAGAAATACGGCATCGTCATCGACAATAACGATGGATAGCTCACTCATAACACTGCCTTATGCAAGGGCAGGCTAATTTCTGTTACTGCACCTTGTTCTGCATGTGGATACAATTTAACTGTACCTTTCAAGCGGTTAATACTCGCCTGACTCAGTACCAGACCGACTCCCATCCCCTCCTCCTTGGTGGTTATGATGCTGCTGCCTAATTGCTCTGAAAATTCAGCCGTTATTCCTTCTCCAAAGTCGCGCACCTTCATACTCCATGTCAACTCATCCCAGCCCACACGCACTTCAATTCCGTGCGGACTGGCATCGGCAGCATTGTTGAGGATATTTATCAGCGCCTGTTGCAGAGTAGAGTCGGCTCTGATATCAGGTGATGCATCAGATTCCGGCATCTCAAGTGTCAGTTTTAACTCAGGCCTGATCAACTGCCATTGGCCCAGCAGTAAATTGATAAAATCGTGTATGGCAATTGTTTTGGCCTTACCAGCCTCTCTGAAATCAGCCTGATTCACCAGCTCCCTGAGACTGCTTTTACAGCGCTGAATCTGCTGCTCAATAATACCAAGTTGCTTTTTCAATAAAGGGTTGCCAGCCTGCTCATTTGCCATTTCCTTTACCAGTATTGCCATAGTATTTAATGGTGTTCCCAGCTCATGAGCGGTCCCGGCAGCCTGTGTCGCTACAGCCAGAATCTGTTCGTCGCGCAGATTATTTTCCCGATAACGGGTCAATTTGCTTTGCTGATCACGTACGGTAGCGGCCATTTTTACTACAAAATACGTAATAAGAACCGCACTCACCAGAAAGTTAAACCACATGCCCATAATATGCAGGCCCGGCAGCATGGAATTCTCACCCATATCCATCGACATGACTGCAGGCAAGGGCTGATAGAAAAATAACAACAGGGAATACGCCACAATACAAAGTGCCAGTACTGTGCAGGTATAGGTCCAGGGTAATATCGCTGCCGCAATTGTGATTGGCACCAAAAAATAGGAAACAAAGGGGTTGCTGGCTCCCCCACTCAGATAAAGCAGAATGGACAGGCCTGCGATATCCATCAACAGATGTACCAGAAATTCCAGGTCAGTAATCTGCCAGGCCCTGCGCAAACGCAGCAGGACGGCAAAATTTATCAGCACAAAACCAAGCATCGTGCACAGAATCAGAGTGTAATTCAGCGACAGATCTAATACCGCGTAGGCATATAACAGTGCAATAAGCTGACAGGCAAAAACAATTATGCGGATCAACAGCAGACGTCGCAGGTTTTGCTGCGACGCCGCTAAGGGAAAAAAATGAGTATTGGGCAAAACATTACCTCTCGCACCGCTTAAAGTTGCCTGCTTTTATACGGGTGGCAAAAGATAACTGGTTAGAAAGCGAATTGGTAGCCCAGGGTAATCATGGAATCCATATCCAGTTGTACGCCATTGACATCATTATCCAGGGTGTTTTCATATTCCAGGGAAAAACGATGCCCGCCACCAATTATCGTATTGATACCCAGCCCCAAATCCCAGCGCTGGCCACCCTGATTATCCGGATCTGCTGTCTGCACAGGCAGGATGATGCGTGAATCAATCCCATCAATGCTATCCAGATCAGTAAAGGTAAGCCTTAGGGACCCACTCACATGTTCATTAAAGCGATACGAACTCCAGCCCGATAAAGTCAACTGGTCACCCAGACTGTAACCCTCATCATTATCGTCCAGACGCATCAGGTATTTAAGCTGTGAACCCCAGCCTATACGTCCGGCGTACCCCCTATAGGTGAGCCCCGGTTCAAAATCATAGGTGCCCGAACCCAACTGCATTGCATAGGGTAGACGCGGAGACGGCGTGGTATTCATTGGCGTCAGGATACGGCCCGTTTCCTCAATAGCGCCAGTCGGGATGCTTAAGCCAAAATTAAGGTGTACTTTATGATCCATGCCATCCAGCAGACTGTACAGCAGACCAAGTTTGGTATCGCCGAGACCATCAGTGCTGGTTTCAAAATAACCTAGCCGGGTCGTGCCTGCTGCACCCATATATGTCAGGTGCTGCATCTCCTTATCAACGAGATTAAGCATGGCCATCAGGGTAATCCGGTCTGAAGGTGCATACATCAGACCTAGCATATGCATGCTGCTTGTCATATCCAATGGCGCGACACGTAAAGTCGGCGGCATCACAGGAGGATTGGCAAAGCGATTGGCTATGCTGCTAACCAGCTGATCTGTAGTAATATCCTGATTTCCCTGCACATTGCCCTGCATCTTCATCTGCATGAAACGATAGGACAACATCCATTCACCCGCTTCATGGATATGGTCACCCATTACTCCGATTGGTGCGTGACTTTCTGGCGGAGCTGTTTGGGCGAAGGCAGCAGTGGAAAGAGAACAAATGCCAAATAAGGCAAGTAACAATGATCTTGTTTGCATGCAAATCCTTTTCAGATATTTCGGAATCAAAGAATTTGCATTTTAGCAACTCAGTGCTGTTTTGAGATGTGACAAATTGTCGCAGTCATGACGGGAAGCTTTAGGGTACAACGCGAATGGAAAATGCGAGTAGGCCTGTTAAAGCAGGCCTTAGTCAACTGAACATAAATCTTTCTTTCGAGGTATTTTTATTATCACTTTTATTCCGGAATTCGTCGTAAGGCCGGGTGCTGATACCCAGACGCAATTCATGTTCCAGCACTATGGTTTTCTTTTTTATTGCTTTGCCGGACATCATATCAAGTAATAATTCCACGCTGGCCTTACCTATTTTATCCAGAGGCTGGGCGATTGTACTGAGCGGTGAATGCATATACTTGATGAGCGGGATATTATCAAAACCCATTACTGAAATATCAGCTGAGACATTGATGCCCTGGCAGGTGAGTGCAAAAACAAAGCCTACGGCTATCTCATCACTAAAACATAAAACTGCTGTTGGTATCTGATCAAAATGTAGAATTCTCTGAACGGCCTCTTCACCAAATTTAATGCCATACTTACCATAAATAATATTTTCTTCTGAAATCGTTAAATTTGCCTCTTGCATGGCTTTTCTATAACCCTGTAAACGGCCCTGGCTACTGGTGCTGGTCATGTCACCTGTTACTACGGCAATATTCCGGTGCCCCAGTTCAATTAGATGATTGGTCGCATCCTTTGCTGCTGCAATATTATCGATAGTCACCAGCGGCACACCCTTGGCCTGACATTTTTCAGTGACGCTAACCACGGGGGGCGCGTCCGGTAGCGGATACCCTTTTGCGTCCACTTCAAAGGGATAACGGTTAGTAAATAACAAAATGCCATCGGCCTGACCTGTACTGGCAAATTCGGCATAGCTTGCTTCCCGAACTTTAGAGTCCAGAGTGTCCGCCAGTAACACCGAATAACCCTGCAACTCGGCAATTTGTTCAATGGTTTTTATTATCGGATGAAAAAAACTGTCAGCAATGTCCGGAATCATGACAAGTATGTTTTGTGATTTCGAAGTGCGTAAGCCGACTCCAAAACGATTTGGCACATAACCCAGTTCCTCAATCAAAGAAAGCACACGTTGGCGGGTTTCTTTCGATACCCGATCGGGATATCTCAAGGAATTGGAAACCGTTGCAATCGACACACCTGCTCTGGCTGCTATTTCTTTAATACCTGTTCTCGCCATAACTACACTTGCCCTCTAAAATAAGTAAATAGGTATATTAGCTATAGGTCATAAAAGTAAATACAAATGATACCTGTAATTATCTATATTACCCGCAAATGCTACGAATACATTTCTCATCCCTGTTCCAAAACACACTGTTATCAGTAAAGTTCAGCTTGCTATGAAATAAACGCAAGCATCTTTCAGCCAATGGCAAAAATCCGCTAAATCTGCCATTATCAGCCTCAGTGCCTGTAACAAAATATTGCTCGCCCACTCTCATTGACTAAGCCAACTCACAAGCTATGCCAGGAAAAGACAAAAGGAAAATTTATGCGACTGACGAATAGGATTAAGCCATTTATTCTGGCTTTGGTTTTTATCTACAGCTCCATCAGTATTGCTGCCCTGGCCCAGGAATTTATCTGGGCACCTGATTTCCCTGAAGGATCTAAAATTCCGGTACTGGAAGCTCCGGATCAGAACGGGCTTGAGCAAAACCTGGCGAGCTTGGCCGGAGACAAAGGACTGATGTTGTTTTTCAGCCGTTCTTTCGACTGGTGCCCTTACTGTAAAGCACAGCTTGCAGATATCACTGCGATTCAGTCTGAGATGGAAGAGCTCGGATTTAATGTTGTCTCGATGACTTACGACTCAGTTGAAACATTGAAAATAGCTGAAGAGGATTTTGGAGTCGGTTTCACCATGCTGCATGACGAAGCCATCAAGCATATCGATGCTTTTGGCATCAGAAACCCTGACCCTGAACCCGGGCATTTTGCCTACGGCATACCAAGGCCGGGCATTATGCTGATCAGCCCCGATGGCACAATATTACGAAAATTTGCAGAAGAAGATTTTCGGGAAAGGCCTGACCTGAGCTATGTTCTGGAGGCTGCTTCGCAATTTTAGCAGGCAACTATCGGCCACTGTAGCGGCCGTTTCAGTCACTTAGTTTGCCGCTTGACGAGCCATCATGTAGGCAGCTAAATCCAGCAAACGACAGGAATAAGCTGCCTCATTGTCATACCAGGCAATCAGTTTAAAGAATCTGTCCGATAAGCCGATCCCTGCATTGGCGTCAAAGATGCTGCTGCGCTTATCACCAATAAAATCCTGTGAAACCACCATGTCTTCGGTATAACCGAGAATGTCTTTAAGCTCATTTTCGGAGGCATGCTTCATAAGAGATTTTATGTCTTCGTAACTGCTCGCCTTCTTCAAACGCACTGTCAGGTCCACTACCGAGACATCGGCTGTAGGAACTCGCAGCGACATGCCGGTTAGCTTTCCATCCAGCTCCGGAATCACCTTGCCTACCGCTTTGGCAGCACCCGTTGAAGACGGAATAATATTCAGCAGGGCACTGCGCCCACCACGATAATCTTTTCGTGATGCGCCATCTACTACCATTTGTGAAGCAGTTACTGCATGGACGGTTGTCATCAAGCCTTCTTCAATTCCCAAATTATCATGCAGCACTTTTGCCACCGGCGCCAGACAGTTGGTGGTACAGGAGGCATTCGACACGATATTGTCAGTAGGCTTTAACAAGTGATGATTGACACCCATCACAAACATGGGCACATCGCTGGCAGGTGCTGAAATAATCACATTTTGTGCTCCAGCCTCCAAGTGAGCAGTGGCTTTTTCTCTGGCCGTAAAAAGTCCGGTACATTCAATTAGCACATCAACCTTGAGGGCAGCCCAGTCGAGTCTGGCAGGATCTTTTTCTGAACTGATCCGTATCACCCGGTCTGCAACACACAATTGTCCGTCGACAATTGCTATGCTCTCATCAAGGCCTCCATGTACCGAATCGTATTTGAGCAAATAGGCCAGTTGCTCCACCTCCAGCATGTCATTGATAGCAATAACTTCCAGATCTTCACGTTGCAGCGCTTGCCTGAACACCATGCGCCCCACCCTTCCGAAACCGTTGATAGCAATCTTAATTGTTGACATAGTCCTCTCACTTAAAAATGTAACAGAGTATTTCTACCGATATTACCTGCCATTGGCAGGCAATTAATATGCCTGAACTCCCCGCGCATTATCTTAAACACTTTAGTGGAGCATTACTTGATCTGGCTCAGTTAGTTTCGGCTGATCTGCTTTGTTGATATTCCTGGCCAAGGCTAGCAAGACAACAATTACCGTTGGTAAAAACCAGGCTGCCAGTACCAACAGGCAGATATTGACTCCGAAGTTATCGACCAGATAACCCAGTATCGGTCCGACAACAATAAAAATACTACGCATTCCCAAACTAACCAGTGAATTTACAGTAGCACGAAACTCAGCATCCAGTCGTTTGTTCAGGGCATCATAGAAGATCACCATATTCAGCCCCCGGCAAAGCGGAAAAGCCAGACCGAAAAATATACCGACCGGGCCACCAACCAGTGCCATGACCAGGTAGGCGACAAAGGGCAACGCAGCCGTAAAAATAAAGATACGCCCCCAGCCGAAACTCTGTTCAATCTGGTGGGCATAATGGGCTACCAGTGCACGAACGATACAGTGCCCTGCCCAGATAAGACCAAACCAGGTCAGCGGCACACCCTGCAATGCCCAATATGGCTGAATCAGCCAGAAGCCAAACAGGGCCGCCAACCCAAATACGATAATGGCCATTGATGTCCATAACAGGATAGGCTTGGCAAGCAGCGTTACAGCCACTTTCCGAAAATTGTCACGGTGACCGGCAACAGAAGTCTCCCTGGGCGCTTCTACCAGGCTCATGGCGCAATACAATGCAAAACAGGCAATAAGTGCCTGCACCCAGAGTATCCAGTCCAGAGACCAGAGGCTTAACAGGCTGGCGAGTATGGCAGACACCGCGCCGGCCCATCCCTCCAGACTCACCAGACGCGATATATGCTTGCCAGGATAAGCAGATTTCTCTGAGTCCAGATTATTGAGTGCTATCTGACTGTCATAAATCAGGGCCAGATCAGCACCGGAACAGAGACTTAAGCCGAGCCCCATCAATGCCTCATAAATCAGAAAATCGGCAAAACTGTCTGCAGCTATCAACAGGCTAAATGCCAGCATAGTTATAAACTGACCGGCAATGATGCTTTTCTTACGACCCCAGATATCGGCCAGATAACCGCTTGGAACTTCAAAAGCGGCAATCATAAGGGCGAACACTGCCTGTGTTTGCAGGACCTGAGCCATACTAAGACCATGTCTTTGCAACAAGGGTACAAAAACTGCAGTCACAATCATTGCGCACTGGAAGAAGCTCATCCAGTAAATGGTATTGATGTTTTTTTCCAGTGCGAGTCTCACCGTATTTCTCCTGTTATTTCATTCTGGAGAACCTCATCACGGAAGTTTTTTTACCTTGCTGGAAATAAAAAAAGCCTCCGGGACAGGGTCCTCGGAGGCTTTTTTTAGTTGTTTTTATTTATGTGTAAATTAAAGCAACACTACTCCCGAACCCAACACGCCCATATAGACGCGCGCCCATAGCTTTGACATGCCTGCAATGGATTGCGGCATTAAAGCGCTGTATAAACTGTGTCGATTAAGTGTAAATGTTTGCATGATCATTACTGTGTATTAATATTTTTCCAAACCATTCATTTAAAACTGTTAAGTTTAAAATTTCAATTTTTATGCCGGAAACGACAGGTCGCGAATTCTGCACCTCTACCGTAAATTTGTCAACAGATGCTGATTTTCGGTAGTGCGTCAGTTTGAAATTTTACTGTTTATTCTCAGTCTTGATGACGAGCTATCTTTTCGTCGACACGCCAAAAAACGTACGGTCCAGCCACCCGTCATAGATGGGCGTCGTTCGTCGGCGCACAAAGCTGTGCTTTGTAAACGCTTGCC
>CAXBFG010000012.1:0-47702 GCA_963975155.1 uncultured Gammaproteobacteria bacterium
TTGGTATGATAATGAATGGGGTTACAGTACCCGGGTTGAGGAACTTATTGGACGCTTGGCAAATTTTGATGGGATGGAACTATCAGGTACTGACAAGTTAACTCCTCAAAGTTGATAATTCAACTCATGAAAATGGGAGGCTTGCGGATTATAGGTGTAACATCCCCCCAACGAACTGCCAAGGGCAAAAAGGAGAAGTAGGTATGTATAAACGAATCTTTGTACCAGTAGATGGTAGCCAGACTGGACTTCCCAGTATTCTATTGACTCAAAGGTTTTAATTTGTATTAACAGGAATAGTATTCAAACGCGGCGAGGTCTAATTTTATAAATTTAATTGGTAATTATAGCCATGGATTATAGGATTATAAGGTCGGAAATTTTCTATTCAGGAGGGTAATTGTAAATAGACGTTCATGTACTTAACTTAAAAGGTTATCATTCTTAAAAATGTTGTAAAAGTTAATTTTGATTCGAAACTAAAATTGCTAATTACCCTAATTTATTCCCCATCAGATAATTTCGAGTATAAAACTTGACTGCTCATAAAGTTCTATAGAGGATTCTATATATGTTAAACCCATTGGAGGCTGGCAAAGTTACAGGGGAAATTGATGTTGAATTAAGTTATAAAATTATAGAACTTTTTTCTGGCGGTTTATATTCCAGTCCAAATAAGGCTTTTGAAGAGCTTGTAACTAATTCTTATGATGCTGATGCCGGTATAGTCGCCGTAGGAGTACCTACTGATAAATCTAATGACGATTTTTTATGGGTACTAGATAACGGTATAGGAATGGATAGCCGAGGTTTAAAAGATCTTTGGAAAATTGGCGAGTCTGGTAAGAGAATTGGGGAAAATTCAAAAAATAGAAAACAAATTGGTAGATTTGGTATTGGGAAATTAGCAACATTTATTCTAGCTAACAGGCTAACTTACATAAGCAAGAAAGATGACATTTACCGAGCAGTAACAATGGATTTTTCGGCTTTAGACCAGAAAAATAATAAAAGTGAATTAGTAACTCTGAAAGAAAGAACATTATCTGCAGTTGAAGCTAAAAATTTAGTTCATCAATATACAAATAATAAAGGAGTAAACAGTTCCTCTTTTAAATTATTTGGAGATAAGTCGGCAAAAAGTTGGACATTCTGTTTGATGTATTCTCTAAAACCACGAGCACTAGAAATTCAAAATGGTAGACTAAAGTGGGTCCTTAGCACTGCGCTACCTTTAAACCCAGGGTTTAAACTTTACTTCAATGGATCCCAAATTCAATCTTCAAAAGTAAACGCACAAATTGAAAAAAAATGGGTGTTTGGAGTGGATGATAAAATTGCTGATCAAAATGATGAGTATGAAACATGGAAGAAAGGGGGAGATGTCGGTGTTTCCTTGCCTAATTTACCTGGTGTAAAAGGTGAAATGATTTTATATAAAGAATCTCTTGCAACAGGCAAGTCAGAAGATTTATCTAGAAGCCATGGTATATTTTTGTTAGTAAGAAAAAGGTTAATTAATTTAGATGATGCATTATTACCAGGTATGGGGCCATTTGCACATGGTGCCTTTAATAAAACCAGAATAATTGTATATGCCGATGAATTAGATGGATTAATTACATCAACACGAGAATCAATAAAAGAAGCACCTGCATATGCTGATTTAAAACAATATCTAACTAAAAAATTTAACGAACTACATAAATACTGGCTTCAAAAAAATGCTGAGAATGCTAATTCTCAAGATGTGTCATATAAATTATCATCGGCTAGCTATGCACTTACACGAGGCCCCATATTTCATAGCGCACAACATCTGTTAAATAATCCAAAAACTAGATCAGTTTTAATGGTAATTCCCGAGTTTCAGGATTCTAATCAAATTTCGGAATTTATCTCAAGCTTAGAAGAAGATTTAGAAAGTGAAAAAGGAATTATTCATAAATATGAGGAAGAATATATTAGCCCTTCATTACCAGTATGTAGGTTAGACTTAGAAACGAGAACTATATATTTGAACGTGTTACACCCATTTGTAATTTTTTGCTTAGATTCAGCAAATGATATTTCCAGTATAAGACTTATTGCGACTGCTGAAATACTAAATGAAGCGCAACTAATTGAAGCAAACATTGATGATGATAAAAGAATATTTCTAGTAAAAAGGAGAGATCAAATTCTTAGAGAAATCTCCTCTATTGATAAAATAAATCCTGCAGCAATTGCTCAATTAATTGCAGATTCTGAACAAAATGCAAATGGTCTTGAAGAGGCAGCAGTTATTGCCTTTAAATGCTTAGGTTTCGATGCGGTGAGTATTGGAGGAAGTGGGAAGCCAGATGGTCTTGCAATAGCACATTTGGGAATTTCAGACGGCATTGATTCGTCATTTATAGTTACAATTGATGCAAAAAGTACAAAGCATTCTAAGGCGTCATCTGGAAATATTAATATTTCAAATATTGATAATCATAGAATAAAGTATGAGGCTCAATTCGCTGTAATAATAGCGCCAGGTTACGAAGGAATTGATGATGAAAATTCTAAGATCAATGTAGAAGCTCGTAAATTCTCAAAAGTTATTACTTGCATTACAACTACTGATTTAATCAAGTTAGTATCAATGAGTGGCCCAAAACAAATAAGCTTAGCTAAGCTAAGAGACCTTTTTGAAAATTGCGCAACACCATTAGAAGCATCAAATTGGATTGCTCAGCTAGAAAAACTTGTAGTAAGTCAAGCTCCATATAATGAAATTATTGAAACAGCTTATGAGATGCAAAAAAATGACACTGAAAGGCCTACATTAAGTTCTATCAGAATATCTAATCCAATCCTAAATAAATTTTCTTTAAAAGAAATTAGAGGTTGGGTTGAGGTTTTGGAGAGACAGCTACCAGAGTTTGTTTCACTTGATGATGATATTATTTCACTTAATAATAGCCCTGCAAATATTAAGAAAACATTACAAATGATTAATTCTGATTTACCTCCAGAATTTAAAAACATGTATAAGGATGCTTTTGGCACAGCGCTATGAAAAAACTCAAATTAAATAAAACAAATGCGATCGATGCTGCCGATGGTGCGAATCTACTTGAAGACTCTTCTGTAGATATAATAGTTACTAGCCCGCCATATTGGGGTCAAAGAACATCTGATGGAATCGGTGTTGAAAATGATCCTCGTGCATACTTACAAGCATTAATAGATATATTCAAATCATTGAAACAAAAACTAGCAGAAGATGGGATTGTTTGGGTTAATTTAGGAGATAGTTACAACACTCCTATAAATTGGCGCAGAAACGATTATCAATATAGTACACTTGGTCAAGATAAAAATGGACTTGAAGAAAATAATAGTGCCTATACAAAAAAACGCCAAAAACGCAAACAATTTATTGATCACGAAACCAGTTGGTTGAAATACGGAAATCTGTTGGCTCTAACTCATAGATTCGTTGTTGAAATGGTAGATGCTGGTTACTTCTATAGGGGTGAGGTTATTTGGGTAAAAAAGAATGCTATGCCAGAAGGTAAATGTAGAAGGCCTCATAGACAACATGAACCAATATATCTTTTCTCCAGATCAGACAAGCATTCGTTTAGTGTATCTCCAAGTGTAAAATCAATATGGGAAATTGCACATGGAGGTGCGACAGGGATTGATCATTGCTCTAAATTCCCTTTAGATTTAGCGAAGCAATGTATATCTTCTTATGGTGAAATAATAACTAGTAAACTAGTTTTAGACCCTTTTGCAGGTTCAGGGACAACAGGATTAGCAGCTAATGAGTTAGGTTTTGATTATATCGGGTTTGAAATTGATCCACGCAGAGCTAAAGATGCAAATAAAAGATTATTGAAAGATAAGAATAAAATATCTTCAATTAAAGTGGCTTGATAATTATAAACACTGACTGCAATTATTAAATCCAAAGCATAATAATTAATTCGAATTTTTTATTAACATTGACGCCTACTATTAGCGCCAATGTTTACTTTTAAATCATTAAATTAACGGCTTAATTCAATTGTGGCAGATTTTATTTTTTCAAAATGATTTCCTACTTGAGTTAAAATGTTTTCTAAAAAGTTTGGGAGCACTTCTATTGCTCTAATTCTTAAATTTCTTGATTGATTCAGCAATGGAGATGGTGCAGATTCCAAATATTTATTCTCATAAGGGCAACTTAAATCACCTTCAAAAAATCCGGATACGCTTTTTACCCTTTTTACTGATAAGCACCATTTTCCATCAACACGTGAAAATCCAAGCAAATCTTCAATGCATGCTGTAGTTTCATGTGCCCCCCCTTCACAATCACTACTTCCTAGTGGAGGGGTGTACCAGTGTTCAATACCAATATTTAATGAAATCAATTTAGTTTCAATTTCGCTAATAATTTGGTTGGCTGTTTCTGAAGCTGTATTTAAAGCAGATGATTTTGCTTCGAGATTAGATAGTATTGAATTTAGATTTGATTCCTTCATGGTTTCCACCTCTTGGAATTTTTGCATGTAAGCCGTTATAAAAGTCCGTCAGGACGCCTTTAGTTAACTGTCAAGCTAACATATGCCATTCTATCCTTATATTGAGAGGTCAAGCGCTATATGCGAATTTAAAGTATATTAAAAAATCAAACATAGAATAATAGGCCGTTAGAAATTTGGCCTGTACACCCATTAGTTGACCCAGTAACATTAGTTTTACGTTAAAAAATAAGCCATTGAATCAATAAGCTATAAGTTTTTAGTGTGTAGTCCTCTCATTGGCACCATTAAATCAATATCTCCAATTCTTAATCATTAGCCAATCTCTTTAACTACCAATTCCACAAGCTCACCCTCCCCAACTCCTAAGACTATTGCCAAATTCAAGATAGTTGTCAATGAGGGCTGGCGTTTCCCCCTTTCAAGCATCGAAATGAAAGTCCGGTCTAAATTCCCCTCAAGTGCCAACCTTTCCTGTGAAATACCCTTCTGTTTACGTAACCTACGCAAAACAATGCCAAAAGCTTCTTCTGGAGTTTTCATACCAACCTCTTCTGTATAAAAGAAGTTGAACCTATACCGCTTGTAGACTATGATCGACGGACTATAGTCTACATAACAGTGCTAATAGCGTATTTAATAAAAACATTAGATAGAGGGGTTAGTTATGAATAAATTATCACGCTATACATATTATCTAGGATTAATATTAATAGGATCAGCATTATCAGCTTGTGGAGACACTCCAATAGCACAAGAAAGGCAGGAGGTAAGGGAAGTTTTACAAGTAGTTAAGGAAAGAACACTGCTTGGACATGATGCTTGTATTGAGCTAATAAAAAGCATTAGCCGTAACCCCGCTACTACAGTAGTTCCAGAGATTTATAATATAGCGACTAGCCAAGGTGTTACCTATAAGGATACCTATATAGCCGTATTCGAATGGACTGGCTTTAATATGGTCCAGGCTCAAAATGGCTTTGGCGCAACAATTGGTGTGGAAGCGACGTGTGAATATAATATAAATGTTGGGCAGTTATATGGATTAGTGTTTGATGGCCAAATATTTATACGAAATGGTGTGTATCAGTAGGCCTCGTACCATACAGCCAATGACTTAATTTCCGATCAACCCCTCTATTTATGCCAGTTCCCGCCTAAAAACCTTCAACTTCAAAAAAAAATCTCATACTGTGAGTTGAAGGTAATACCATTAGTACTCGATGGCATGACGCCAGCTTAATATCAACACCATGACGGTCCTGTTGTTAGTTATGCTGCGCGTCATTTATGAATTGTTCATATCTTGGCTCGCACATTTAAGGAGACCAATATGAACAGTAAAGTAAACATAATTACGACGTCTGAAGAAGTACTGCCGCACAATCTACACATCATTTATCAAGATATAAATACGCTTAAGTTGCGATCTAGTAACCCGCGCACGCATAGTGCTAAGCAGATTAGACAGATAGCTGACAGCATCAATCAGTTCGGATTTACTAATCCCATTTTAGTTGACGAACAAAATAATGTTATCGCTGGCCATGGAAGAATTGCAGCTGCTAAAAAACTCGGGATTATAAAGGGGCCAACTATTTGCCTAACAGCTTTATCAGCTGCCGAGAAAAGAGCGTACGTCATTGCAGATAACAGACTCGCTGAAAATGCCGGATGGGACCAAGATATATTGGCAATAGAATTTCAGAATTTAATTAAACTTGATCTGGAATTTGATTTAACTATCACCGGGTTCGAAACTGCTGAGATTGATTTACTCATTGAGCCCATTAACGATGAAGAGTCTACTGATGATATCCCTGTACCTGATGTAGACAACCACCCTATAACGCAACTTGGTGATATCTGGGTCTTGGGTGAGCATCGCATACTGTGTGCGGATGCGACAAAACAGATTAGTTATGAGCGCCTGTTGGGAGATCAAAAAGCAAAATTAATTTTTACAGATCCTCCGTATAACGTACCGATCAACGGCCATGTCTCCGGTCTGGGGAAAGCACAGCATCAAGAATTCCAGATGGCTTCTGGCGAGATGACTGAGGCTGATTTCACTGGATTCCTAAGTACCATTTTCCAAAACCTTATACAGTATAGCTCTCCAGGATCCATTCATTATGTTTGCATGGACTGGCGTCATTTAAAGGAAGTTTTATCTGCTGGCGAGTCTTATGCTGAGTTAAAGAATCTGTGCGTTTGGGTGAAAAATAACGGCGGTATGGGATCCTTATACAGATCTAAGCACGAACTTGTTCTCGTTTTCAAGAATGGTACAGCGCCCCATACCAACACCGTGGAACTGGGTAAACACGGCCGGTATCGCACCAACGTCTGGGAGTATGCTGGCGCTAATAGCTTTCACGAGGAACGCATGGAAGAGCTTTCAATGCACCCTACTGTCAAACCCATCGCGATGGTCAAAGATGCGATCATGGATTGTTCCAATCATGGTGACATTATTTTAGACCCCTTCGGCGGTAGCGGAACAACGCTACTCGCTGCCGAGCAAGCTGGACGACGTGCCTATCTGATTGAGCTTGAGCCGGCCTATGTAGATGTCACATTAAAGCGGTTTCTCAAAACAACTGACGTCGAGCCTGTTCTGGAAAGCACTGGGCAAACATTTACTGAAGTCTCACTACAGAGAAGCTGCATGCCAAGTAGTAATCCGGATACCCCTTCCCCTGACAATATTGAGAGTGCACTCAAAGAGTCCAATGAAGAGGAGAAAGACGATGAGTAATGATTACGAAGTCGGATACGGTAAACCACCAAAACCAAATCAGTTCAAAGCTGGAGAAAGCGGCAATCCTAAAGGCAGACCCAAGGGATCCAAAAATCTCTCAACGGTTCTCCAGGAGACGCTTAACCAGCGCGTCGTCATCACTGAGGGCAATAAGCAGGTATCGGTAACCATGTTAGAAGCAATGGTAAAAGGCTTGTTAGCAAACTCCATTAAAGGTAAAGCTGGTGCCACTAACACTGCATTTAAACTTATTCAGCAAATGGAAGAGTCGACTAAAGGGATGAGCATCTCTTATCTCCAGGAAGATGGCAGTGTTCGACATCACGAAGTCGATCTTGAAATAGTGCTTGATGGGCTTGGAGTATCAAAATGAAACACACCAAAAGTCCTGAAGATACTATCATTGCTTCTATAAAAGCATCTAGGGAACAAGTGCTCGTAAAGCAGGATGCTTTACGAGCAAAATTAGATGAACCATCAATTGATAAATCTACTGCAGAATTAAATGTATCATCATTAGACTGGGAAACATTCAAAGAGCAATTAGATAATTGTTATTACCCAATTGACCAAGAATGGATTAATAAATATTTGGTCAATCCTAAACAGTTTAGGTCAAAGACTGAGATAAGAATTAAAAAAATCGAAAACCTGGATATTCAATATGACCTATATTTCTTAAATCTGGACAATCAGCAATTATTGCGACTACATGTAATCACTCTACTTCAACAACAATTTGGTGCATTGGATGATTATGCGCTCATAGCTAGCCACTGGATACGTTATAGTCAGTGCGTATTAATCTCAAAAGAAATTAATGATAAATCAGAATTAGCGGCTAAAGGAAATGGGCTCACCACCCTGGAAATTGATGCTGTTGTGAGTAAGATTATAATTGCAGCCCTTCTTGGCCTTGAGCTACCAGCTGGAGACCCAAGCATCCTGGAAAGCATGCCGTAAAATAAGCTTTTGGTATTACAGCAGCCTTCCACTAATTTACCTTAAACCCTTTCAAAAGCACCTAAACTACGCCGCTATAAATACCGCACTATTGAGTTGACTTCCCTCCCAGCAAGAGCGTCCATGTGTAACAGGAGGTCAACATATGCCATACACAATTGACGAACTTAAGACACATTCAATCAAGGCGTTAAAAAAGATCTGGATTCAGGTTTTCGCTAAACCAGCCCCTCCTTTCGCCAGGAAGGACTTTCTGATTAATAACCTGCAATATCGGCAAGATTGCCAACATCATGGCAAACTTAGCCAAAAGACCAGGAAAAAGCTGCATCAGCTTTACCAGGAATTTCAGCACAATCCTGATTTTCAGCCCACAGGCAGCAAATCCCGCCTGAAAGCAGGCACTCGTCTGGTGCGTGAGTGGCAAGGCACCGTGCATACGGTCACTGTCTCCCAACAAGGCTTTGAATACCAGGATACTCACTACAAAAGCTTATCGTCCATCGCCAGGTTAATTACTGGTACACAGTGGTCCGGTCCTGCCTTCTTTGGATTAAATAAAGGAGTTAGTGCATGAATACCAAAAACTGCGCGATCTATACCCGCAAATCCCATGCTGAAGGCCTTGATCAAGAGTTCAACTCCCTGGATGCCCAAAGAGAAGCTTGTGAAGCCTTTATCAAGAGCCAGAAGCACGAAGGCTGGGCCTGTAATAAAGCCCACTATGATGATGCTGCGTATTCAGGGGGAAATTTGAACCGCCCTGCCCTGGATCGCCTGCTTAACGATATAGAAGATGGAAATACCCAGATAGTTATCGTTTACAAAGTCGACCGATTAACCCGCAATTTAGCTGATTTTGCCAAACTCATTGAATTGTTCGATAGGTATCAGGTGTCATTTGTCTCCGTTACACAGGAATTTAATACCACAAGCTCAATGGGTAGGCTGACTTTAAATGTCCTCCTTTCTTTCGCGCAATTTGAACGAGAAATCACCGGGGAGCGGATCCGTGACAAATTCAAAGCCTCCAAAGAAAAAGGCCTGTGGATGGGCGGCTATATCCCTCTCGGTTATGACGTAAACGAAAGACAGTTAATCATCAACCCAGCAGAAGCTGAAACCATCACGTACATCTTTGAGCAGTATTTAAAGCTTGGCAACGTCCGTAAATTGAAAGAACACCTGGATCATCAGGGTATTTTTAGTAAGCTCAGGATCAACAACAAAGGGGTTAATAGCGGAGGCAAACCCATCTCAAGAGGCAATCTCTATAAACTACTTGGAAATCCAATCTATAAGGGGGACATACGCCACAAAGATAAAGTCTATCCAGGCCAGCATGACGCCATTATCAATGATGACACCTGGGAAAAGGTCCAGAGTTTACTGAAAGCCAATAACGATAGTGCTAAAAACGGCCTACGCGCAAAACAACCCAGTATTTTGGCTGGTGTACTGTATGACGATAAAGGCAATGCCATGAGCCCCAGTCATGCTGTTAAGAATGGGAAACGTTATCGGTATTACACGAGTCAGGCGATTATTAAACAGCAAGTTGAAAAAGCAGGCTCACTACCCCGAATCCCGGCGGGTGAATTAGAAGCCGTAGTTACTCAGAAAATACAGGATTTACTCCATGATGAAGCCGGCCTGAATAGTTATATCGGACACGCGCTGTTAGGTACCGAGGCCTACCTCATAAAAGCTAAAATACTAGCAGGTGAAATTGCCAAACAACCTACCCGACTTAAATCCTTGCTTTCAAAAGTTGTTATCTCTGATAAAAAAATTACGCTTATTATCTCAAGAATCGCACTTCACCAAGCCTTAAACCTGGATCCGCCAACACAAGATTCCCCACTTAAAATAAATGCAAAAGTAAGTCTGCAACGATGCCAGGGTGAAAAGAAACTCATCCTAAGTAGTGGACAATCACTAGAAGAAGGCAATCTTAATCCAGCCTTGGTAAGAGCAGTTTCACGAGCTTATGTATGGAATCAAATGTTAGTTAATGGAGAAGTAGACTCGGTCAAAAGCCTAGCCGAACAAGAAAAAATAACGAGTCGATATGTTAGTAGGCTACTACCTTTAGCTTTCTTATCGCCGCAATTAATTGAAGACATCTTATCCGGCAAACAAGACCCTCACTTGAGCATCGAAAAGCTCTGCTAGGTCCCCAAAATTTCCCGAAACAGAATACAAAAATCCCTTTAGATAAAATCATCCTTTCAAACTTTCAGTACTCTTTAACTTCTACAAATATTTGATTCCAGTAACGCTATTTTGTCTGAAGCGGACGAACGGTTCGAATCCCCTTCGTGATTCTCTGTTTCAATTTTTTCCAGGGACTAGTTTAGCGAATTTTTTTACTGAAAAAGCAATAAGTTGCCTGCAAACGGACTGCAAAAAAGCCCTTTAGAGAAAATTACCTTTATTGCTAAGAAAGACCATCTGGGGTGGTCCATTTCTCAAAGGTATATACAAATTAGTGTTGAATTATCAAAGAGATAGAGCGTATTCAGGGGAACTCAGAGAATACCCCAGACTGTATGGCGGTGAGGGAGGGATTCGAACCCTCGAAGGGTTTAACCCCTTACACACTTTCCAGGCGTGCTCCTTCAGCCACTCGGACACCTCACCAAACTCTGTTTTACTGAAACTTTTTAATGCAGAGCACGCCTCTTAATGCGTGTCTCTTTTGGCAGCCACTCGGACACCTCACCTAATTCTGTTTTACTGAAACTGTTTAATGCAGAGCACGCCTCTTAATACGTGTCTCTTTTTGGCAGCCTCTCGGGTACCTCACCAAACTCTGATTTACTGAAACTGTTTAATGCAGAGCACGCCTCTTAATACGTGTCTCTTTTTGGCAGCCTCTCGGGTACCTCACCTAATTCTGTTTTACTGAAACTGTTTAATTCAGAGCACGCCTCTTAATGCGTGTCTCTTTTGGCAGCCACTCGGGCGCCTCACCAAAACAAGCCGCGAACTTTAAAGTAAGCTCCCTTCAATTACAAGTTCGATACCTTACTCTCGCTATTCTACTCTTCCCACCATCTATGGCTATTCAGGGCCATTGCTGAAAATAATCATCGATGTTTAATTCGGGTACAGGCCTATCTTCTACCTTTGCCGTGCCTAAATACAGTAAACCTACAATTTCATCTGTGGTTTTCAGGCCTAAGGCCAGTTTTACTGCGCTATTGAAGGCAGGTGGGCCCGTACGCCAGATAGATGCAAAGCCTAAGGCATGAATCGCCACTGACATATTCTGAATTGCTGCTGCCACCGATCCAATCTGTTCTACAGCAGGGATCTTTGGATGTTCAACAATGGTTGCTACCGCAATAATGATCATCGGCGCCCGCAATGGCGCATTAAGGAGTTTTTGTACCAACACCTCATTAGGTGGTTGCATGGCCTCCACAAAGAGTTCACCAAGCTTATGACGGGCATCACCTTCTACCACCAGATAACGCCAGCTTCGTAACATGCCATGATCAGGAGCTCTCAAAGCTGCCTTGTAGATGAGCTCAAGCTGCTCTTTTGATGGCACCGGATCTGTTAAACGCGGCGCTGCCGTTCTGGTAAGTAAGGCTTCTAGTGCATCCATAATGCATCCGTAGTTATAAAATAAATGTGATGTATTTATTGCCGAACAAGTCTTGAGAGCACAGTATTTTCAATCCCAGTCGAACTGCGCACAGGATTTATATCCAGCCCCCCTCTTCTTAAAAAATTTGCCCTGACCGTTAACTCCGTGGGTTTACATCTAGCCTGAATATCGACGAAAATTTTCTCTACACAGTTTTCATGATAATCATTATGCAACCGATAAGAAATCAGGTATGCCAGCAATGACTCATGTGAAATGGCCGAACCAGAATAAGCAATCGAGATGGTGGCCCAATCCGGCTGATTGGTAATGGGGCAGTTTGATCTGAACAGGTTGCTATAAAGCTGCTCCTGTACTTGCCTGCCATCATCTACGCTCAATAGCTCAGCTGCAGGATGATAATGTTCCACGCTGATCTCCAGCTTATCCAGGCAGTTTCCCCCGGGAACCTCAATGATATGAGCTTTATCTTCAAGACCAAGTAATTCAACTTTAACGTCAGCACCGCATTTCTCAGACAAATCTTTAATTAGCAAAGCCTGCAGCTGCTCTTCATTCTCATAGCTTTCCTGATTCAGCGAATTTAAATACAGTTTGAGGGATTTGGACTCAATTAAATTAGGACTTTCACAAGCAAAGTGAAATCTTGCTAGTGCGACTTGAGGCAAACCCTGCTTATTCAGCCAGGAAAGCTCATAGGCGTTCCAGATATCTTTACCTATAAACGGCAATTTAGTATCTAGCCCTAGTAGCTTTCGGTTATCTATACGTGAAATAGCCAACAGAATATCGGGGCTGTAGCTGTCCGGATATTCTGTTGGTTTACCCATCAGATTTTCAGTCATGCTAATTCCTTAGCCCGGTACCTCTGTTGAGTAAAAGCAGAGCAAAAGTAAAAAGGCCGGTGACAAAAGCCAGTAGTATTAAAAGAGCGTAAGTGATATTTACATCTGATATACCGAGAATGCCAAAACGGAATGCATCCACCATGTAGAAAATAGGATTCAAATGTGAAACGCTTTTCCAGAAATCCGGTAACAGATCAACAGAGTAAAACACACCACCCAGATAAATCAGCGGAGTTAATACGAAGGCCGGAATGATCGTGATGTCATCAAATTTATTGGCATAAATGGCATTGATTAAACCTCCAAGTGAAAACACTACTGAAGATAGCAAGACTACAGTGAGCGCTATAAAAAAGTTATGCATATGGAAACCACTAAAGAACATGGCGACCACAGATGCAATAAGCCCAATAGCCAGGCCCCGGGCAGACCCTCCGACGATAAATCCGACCAGGATGACATAGTTGGGCACTGGAGAAACCAGCAACTCTTCAATATTACGCTGGAATTTCTGACTAAAAAAAGATGAAACCACATTCGCGTAGGCGTTATTAATTACTGCCATTAAGATTAGACCTGGTACTATGAAGTCCATATAGGCATAACCGTTCATCTCACCTATGCGGCGCCCGATCAAGCTTCCAAAGATCACAAAATATAAAGAGATCGTAATCACGGGCGGAACCAGAGTCTGCACCCAGATACGCAAAAATCTGCGCACTTCTTTTCTGACAATAGTATTTAATGCGATCCATTTATAATGCACAGATACACCAGACATCTAGGCACGCCCCTGTTCTATTTGTGGGTTTCGACCATTCGATTGCTGCACTAAAGCCACGAACAATTGTTCCAGACGATTTGTTTTGTTGCGCATACTTTTGATTTTGATCCCCTGCTCATCCAGCAAACTGAATACTTCATTGATATCCTGACTCTTATCCAGCGTCACTTCTATACAGCTGGTGTCAATTAGCTCTACCTTGTAACCGTTCAGCTGCGGGACATTTTGTATTTCTTCTCTGCTATCCAGAATAAAGACTTCGGTATCCAGTTTCTTTAGCAAGGCACGCATGCTGGTGTTCTCTACTATTTCACCTCTATCAATAATCGCAATATTGCGGCACAGGCTTTCGGCTTCTTCCAGATAGTGCGTGGTTAGTATTATTGTCGTACCTGCTTTATTAATATCCTGTAAAAATTTCCAGGTAGAACGGCGTAATTCAATGTCGACTCCGGCTGTTGGCTCATCGAGAATTAATAATCTGGGTTCATGGATAAGCGCCCGGGCAATTAACAAACGTCTTTTCATGCCGCCAGAAAGTTCTCTGCCTTGCTGATTCTTTTTATCCCAGAGTCCCAGTTGTTTTAAATATTTTTCTGAACGTTGCTCTGCGAGTTTTCTTGGTAAACCGTAATAACCACCTTGAGTAACACAGATATCAAATACTTTTTCGAACTGATTGAAATTCACTTCCTGTGGCACTATGCCTAGATTCAGTTTTGTTGCATAAGCGTTGGTATCGACATTTTCACCGAACACTTCCACCGTTCCAGACGATTTACTAACTAATGTTGCAATGATGCTGATGGTTGTGGATTTGCCGGCACCATTAGCGCCCAGTAAGGCAAAGAAATCGCCTTCAGCGACTTCCAGACTAATTCCATTGAGGGCGCGATGGCCGTTTTTATAAGTTTTGTGCAGGTCTTTGATTGAAATTGCTATCGACATATTCAGGATTACTGTACCACTAAAAAATAAGCCGGTGATTTTACCCTAATTGCATGAAAAATGCTGGCACCAGAACACGACTCCATTAGGACTTAGGTCTCGTCTCAACCGGCTATTGTAATACCTTGAGGCAGTTTCGAATGGCTTCCGGTGGCGGCTCCTCCTCCTGCCTGACCATAACGATCAGGGCAACAGCCTCAATTTCATCATTGGCCCGCGGGCTGGTCACCAAAGAGCCGGATATTTTCACATAAGCCAAGGCAGTTCCCAGCCCTGCCTGCATAATGGTACAGACCACGTCTTTCCACAGCACGCCTTTTATATCTACCTGATAGCGGTTTTGATGTGCACCGTGATAGGTAAACATGTCTTCCATGACCTGCTCTGTGCCAGGTGCTACCAGAGCACGAACCACCAATTCGGGATAGGCTCTGACTGGTCTTATTACCGTATCGGCAGACAATCTGGTGAAGCGTCTTCGATTATCATCATCCACACACTCGGCAACAACAAAGGCTTTTAAAGGAATACTGTTCAGATGTTCGAGAATATCAATAGTCTGACTATCCGGATTAATTGAGTTTGCGTCATGAGAAATCACGAAGATATATTTTGCTTCTGCAGCATTAACCTTGGCCAGATTTTTTGAATTTGTCGGAGTCCCTGAATAGTGCACGACTCCCATAGCCTGTATTGCAGGCGGCAGCCCCTCTGTGTAGACAGGCGTTAAAATCTGTATTGGCAGTTCTGACAATTCAGGCGTGCTTGAAATTTGCTCCAGCAAACGTTGCAAGTATAAATCGCCATCGTGTAATGGCGTATTAAGAATTAATATATGATCTTTCATGTCCCATCTCCATAAGCCTTGCATCATGTGATCGCGTCGTGTGACACGATAATCAACATATTCACCCAGAAACTGACCAAGCAGCGCTATCCCCGGTATGTATAAAAATACCACTGTCGCCATTTGCCCATACATTGAATCTGCCGACAGATCTCCATATCCCACTGTTGTGATCGTCGTCAGGGTCAGCCATAAAGCCTCCCAAAAGTTCAAAGACTCCAGGATAACCATTGCCCCTACATGCAAACATATCAGTGCTATAAGAATCAGCACCAGGGTTAACAGGCGCGTACGAGCGGCACCCTGAGTTTGTTTCCCATACCAGGCTTTTTTATGTTTACGATAGATATGTGAACTGGTGTGCAGCATGATTCAGTTTACTGTTTCCATGGAGTTGTCCGCTTTCGGATGTGATGTTACCTGATCTGGTTTTTCTGGCATAATCAAGTAAGAACTAATTTGACTTAAATCACCGCAAGCCTTGCAGCTTTTTATCACCAAAGCCACAATATGAATTCATTATGAAAGACAGACGCAGTCCAAACCAGCAAGCAGCGGAGAAAATTCCTGAAGAATTAGCCAGGCAAGCCAGAACACAATTGGAATCAGAAATCAGCATCCTGAAAAGCTGGCTCAAGGACCTGAATGAAACCCGCGAAGATAATCCTGAATCCATAATTGCCCGAAATTCCTATACTGAAATGCTACAAAATCGCCAGGAATTATTAGATACACTTAACGAACACTAACAAGGTTTCACTATGCTTACTCAAACCCAGGCCGAAGTCATGCTCACCCTGCAGGCCAACATGAATGCCAAAGTTAACCCGCAGTGGATTAAAGCCGGCTACCCGTATTTACGGGCCGTTGTTGTCGAAGGTGCCGAGGCCATGGAACATCATGGCTGGAAGTGGTGGAAAAAACAGGAATGCGATTTACAGCAACTGCAAATGGAACTGGTCGATATCTGGCACTTCACCCTGTCTCATATCCTGCTGGAAGTGCATGGCGACCAAAAGCTCGCCACTAAAAGACTGCTGACACTGCTGGCCGATGATTCCACACTAGTATTTGATAATAAAACCTATAATATCAACAAATTAGACTTGATATCTAAAGTTGAACTTGAAATAGGTTTGGCAGCTGCCAGACGCATCAGTATCCCGCTTTTTGAGTCCCTGCTGACTGACTGTAAAATGGACTGGAAAGAACTCTACTGTCAGTACGTCGGCAAAAATGTGCTGAATTTTTTCCGTCAGGATAATGGTTATAAGGAAGGTACTTACAAAAAAAGCTGGGACGGCCGCGAGGATAATGAGCATCTGGTTGAAGTAATGACCCAGATTGATAGTGAACACCCTGAATTTCAGCAGATACTCTACCAGAGCCTGAAGGACCGTTACGCTGGCAGATAAAGCAAAGAACTTCTGATGGCTCGAAACCAATAGGAGCTTAAACTTGACTGAGCATGTTTCCGAAACAGATCCAAATCTGATCCTGCTTGATGAACTCGACGATTTTTCCAGGCATTCTTTAAAGCTGCTTGAAGAATCCAGACGTGAAGTCCTCTTACTCAGCAAGACTCTGGATCCAAATCTCTATAACAACGAAGCATTTTACCAGCATCTGCTCGATATCGTGCGCCGTGATCGCGTTGCACAGGTGAAGATTCTGGTGAAAGATATCCGCCCCGTGGTTGAACAGGGCCACCGTATTCTGAATCTGGCCCGCAAATTATCCAGCAAGATTGAAATACGTAAACTCCTGACCCGACCTGAAAAGGATGCAATTGCCTATCTGATAGGTGACCGCAGGCATCTCCTCTATATGCACGAAGATCAGATTTATAACGGCTTTGTAAATTATGCTGCAGCTGTGGAATGCAAGGGACTGGCCGACGAATTCACTTACCTCTGGGATAAACACAGCGAGCTTGATCCGGCTTTGCGTAGTATGTTGATTTAGTTGCAGGGTTTCAGCTAAGTACCGCTTTATTTACTAGAGCGCTAACCTGACGTTTCTGTTCTTATTGATATTTTGCTGATATTTTTACTTATTGAAGCGACTCTCCATTCATCTAACGAGGCATATTCAACTCATGCAAATGTATATTAAAACGAGATTGACTGTATTTGCTTTTACCCTGTTTGCGTCACCGATGGGATTTGCACAAAGCAACTCTGGCAGTAATGAAATCCTGTTGCAGGGCGGTTATGTACTGTCTATGGATAATGATATCGGTGATTTAGCGAGCGGTGATGTGCTTATCCGGGACGGGCAAATCATCGAAGTTTCTGCTTCCATTGAAGCACCGCAGGCACAAATCATTGATGCGACGGGCATGGTTATCATGCCGGGCTTTGTTGAAACACACTGGCATATGTGGGAAAGCTCCTTACGTGGTATGGCCAATGATGCTGCAGAATATTTTTACTATTCTCAAGTTTTGGCACCTCACTATACGCCTGAAGATTTCCATGCAGCTGTCAAATATGCTGCCCTGGACGCGATTAATGCCGGCATCACTACCGTTCATAACTGGGCTGGAGTCCAGACAGACTTTGAAATTGTCCAGGCCGAAATGCGGGCTCTGGTCGAGAGTGGATTACGAGCGAAAATGGGCTATCTGGCAGTTATCAGGGAAGAATTGACTGAAGAGGCCGAACTCAGCAGGGCAATTAACTGGATTAATGAAAATGGTGAACAACGACTAGGTTTGAGCTTGTTGCTTGATGGTGTACAAGCTGAACAGATGCAAACTGCCACGGAATTGGGGAGAACATTGAAGCTCTGGCCGATCACTGATCATAGTGGCGGTCTGGGAACTCCGGAAGTTAGCGGCGAAGAATTTATAGTGACACATGGTCCGGGATTAACACCGGAAGCCATTGAGATCATGGTTGAAAAGGATATTAAGGTTGCATTGTCACCTTTAATTGATCCCATGATCGGTGGGGGTCTGCCGCCAGTATATGCGCTGCTTGCAGGCGGTATACCGCTGGAAAATATTAGTTTTTCGGTTGATGTCAGTGCCCAGACACCTGTTGACCCTTTTGCCTCATTGAGAGCCATGGTGAATTCCGCACGCATGCAGCAAGTCCAGGCCAACCAAGTCGGGGTGACAGCAGGAACACTTATAATCCCTGCGCCAGGCACTGAATGGATTTTTTCTTATCGTGATGCTCTGCTTACCGGCACTTACGGGGGTGCCAATGTGCTTGGGCTTGCCGATCAGACAGGGTCATTGACACCAGGCAAGCGCGCTGATGTCATCATGGTAAATATGAACATGATTAACATGCTGCCATTAACCGATGTGGATATACCCATGCAACTCGTTCAGCATGGGCTTCCTGCAAATGTTGATACCGTCATTATCGATGGTCATATCCGAAAACTGAATGGCGAACTTGTTGACGTTGATATGCAGCGGGTAATCAATGAAGCAGCTCAGTCACAGGCAGGAATCCGCAGTCGTGCCGGCGAATAAGCCACTGTTATTTTGCAGACACCTTTCAGTTAGAGAAATTGACCAGAATCAGCGGAAACATCTGGGGCTGATAACTTCTCTTTACCAGCATGACAATATTTAAGCCGCTGGTATTTCCTCTGGCACTTCCTGCCAGCAGGTTTTACTCGTTTTTTTTAGGGGCTACCTGGAACTGCAATGTTGAAGTGCGGCCGACGGGACGGTTTGGAATGTTATGGAATATTGAAATGGGGTGGCCGACGGGGATCGAACCCGCGACAACAGGAATCACAATCCTGGGCTCTACCAACTGAGCTACGGCCACCATAAAGATATATGACTGATTCTTTGCCAGCGCTGAACTGGCGCGCCCGGCAGGATTCGAACCTGCTACCCTCGGCTTAGAAGGCCGATGCTCTATCCTGATGAGCTACGGGCGCTTAACTTGGGTTCACAATATAGCAGGTTGAAATTGGTCGGGGTAGAGAGATTCGAACTCCCGACATCCTGCTCCCAAAGCAGGCGCGCTACCAGACTGCGCTATACCCCGAACATTCTTCAAATAGACTTCTTGCGAAGAGGCGGCATGATACTCATGCTCCCCGGATTCGTCAATGTTTCTCTGGCCTATAGTCTCCAGTTTGAAATTTTTTCGCTTATGTTCAGTCATGATGGTGAGCTCTTCTTTCGTCGACACGCCAAAAGACGTACGTCCTTGTACAGGCTCGGCTGACGACATCCCTGTCGTCAGACGGTCTCCGAAAGAAGAGCTCACCATCACGCCTATGCTTTTAACAATCTTGAAACTTTCACTAATGCTACGAAAGCCGCCGTTCCTGTCCTGCTCACCCATTGAGATGCTTTTTTCCTGCCTGTTTTTCCGATCAGCGCGAGGACTGTCTGAGTCGCGAAGCGACGAGTTCCGCAGCGCCGGAAAAACAGGCAGGAAAGATCGAAGGGTGAGCAGGACAGGAACGGCGGCTTCTACACCACAAGAAATTTCAAACTGGAGACTACTCTATCGCAGGAACTGCTTCATTTTAAAATTGTCTGCCCGGACATGAGCTGATTTCTATATGCAGTTCGCTCGCTCTAACTCCTCATCTGCAAACTGCCTGGCTATATTCAGCTTCTTTCAATGCGCCAGCTTGTGACCCCATCCTTGTCTTCGAGTATCACATTCAATGCAGTGAGTTCATCGCGAATCTGATCAGCCAGGGCCCAGTTTTTTTCCTCGCGTGCCTGCTTGCGTTGTGCGATCAGTGCTTCAATATGCGCGGCATCGATGTCTGCGGCACCTTCCCGCAGAAAGGCTTCCGGTGCCATTTGCAATATACCCAGAATATCGCCCAGCTTTAATAAAAGAGCACCAAGAGAAACTGCCTGTGTAGTATCCGTATCGCGCAAACGGTTAATTTCCCGGACCAGTTCAAACAGCACGCCAATGGCTTCCGGCGTATTAAAGTCATCCTGCATCGCAGCATGGAAACGCATTTCTATATCACTGTTTTTTGGTGCAGTGCCCTGCTCCGCCTGCAGACCTTTCAGGGCATTATAAAAACGCTCCAGTGCGCTGTATGCCGTTTGCAGATTTTCCTCTGAATAATTTATGGCACTGCGGTAGTGACTGGAAATCAGAAAATAACGAATCACTTCTGCCGGATATTTGAGCAGTACATCACGTATCGTGAAGAAATTACCCAGCGACTTGGACATCTTTTCGTCATCAACACGCACCGGACCATTATGCATCCATGTATGCACAAAGGTTTTACCGGTCGCCGCTTCCGACTGGGCTATTTCATTTTCATGATGAGGAAACATCAGGTCAGACCCGCCACCGTGAATATCAAAAGTAGGACCCAGGGCACAGGTCGACATGGCTGAACATTCTATATGCCAGCCGGGGCGCCCCTTGCCCCAGGGAGAATCCCAGCCAGGCTCATCGGCTGTGGCACTTTTCCATAACGCAAAATCTCGTGCATCCTGTTTACTGTCACCTATTTCAACACGCGCACCATCGAGTAATTCGTCCAGGTTTTTGCGGGAAAGTTTGGCGTAATCTTTAAATTTGCTGACCGAATAATAAACGTCGCCCTTACCATCGGCATAGGCATAGCCTTTGGACACCAGGTTTTCGATCATGCCTATAATTTCACCGATATGCTCAGTCGCCCGAGGTTCAAAATCCGGCGGCACGATATTCAGGGCTTTTTCATCTTCATGCATAAAGCCGATAAAGCGTTCGGTCAGTGCACTAAAATCTTCATTGTTTTCCTGGGCGCGCCTGATGATTTTATCATCCACATCGGTGATATTTCTGACATAGGTAACTTCAAAACCGCTGGCACGCAGGTAACGAACAATCACATCGAAAGCCACCAGCATGCGGGCATGACCAATATGTGAATAATCATAGGTGGTCAGGCCACAGACATACATCCGCACCTTGCCTGGCTCAATGGGCTGGAAAGTTTCCTTTGCATGGGTAAGAGTGTTGTAAATTTTTAACACGATACGTTTCTATTTATTCTGATTACTCTGGGCTTTACCCCAGGTATCACGCAAACCAACCGTCAGGTTAAATACCGGCGCAGTGCTTTTATGATCTACCCGGTCTGCCACGAAGTACCCTTCCCTCTCAAACTGAAAACGCTCTTCGGCCTGGGCTGTTGCCAGACTAGGTTCGAGTTTGCAGCCCTGTATTACCTGCATGGCATCCGGATTAATAAAGTCACGATAATCGCCGTCTGCGGCATCAGGGTTTTCATTCAGAAATAAACGATCATAGAGTCGAACTTCTGCATCTATGGCTGACTTCGCCGGAACCCAGTGAATCACACCTTTTACTTTACGCCCTTCCGGTTTGGCACCCAGTGTGCTGGCATCATGACTGCAACGTAACTCGGTAATATTACCTTCTGCATCCTTGATTACTGCTTCACACTTGACCACATAAGCACCACGCAAGCGAACTTCACCGCCACTAACCAGCCGTTTGAATCCCGGCGGAGGTAGCTCTGCAAAATCATTGTGGTCTATATATAGTTCACGCTGAAAAGGAATTTCCCGTGCGCCCATCGTCTCATCTTTAGGATGTCGGCTCAGGCTTAATATTTCTTCCTTATCTTCGGGGTAATCTTCAATCACGATTTTCAGGGGGCGCAATACAGCCATGGCACGAGGTGAAGTCTGATCCAGGTCTTCACGCAGAGCATGTTCCAGCATGGCAACATCCACCATGCTGTTGGTCCGGGTGACGCCAATGCTTTCACAGAAATTTCGAATAGCCATCGGGGTATAACCACGGCGGCGCATACCTTCCAGGGTTGGCATACGTGGGTCATCCCAGCCAGCAACAAGCTGTTCATCAACCAGTTGTTTGAGCTTGCGTTTGCTCATGATAGTGTAATTGATATTGAGTCTGGCAAATTCTATTTGCTGCGGGTGAACTGGCAGGTCAAGCTGATCCAGCACCCAGTCATAGAGCGGACGATGATCTTCAAATTCCAGCGAACAGAGTGAATGCGTAATACCTTCCAATGCATCTGAAATACAGTGGGTATAGTCATACATCGGATAAATACACCAGGTGTCACCCGTCTGATGATGATGCTGATGACGAATACGATAAAGCACCGGATCACGCATATTCATGTTCGGTGATGACATATCAATACGGGCCCGCAAACTGTATTCACTATTCTTGAATTCTCCGGCCTTCATGCGCCGAAACAAGGCCATATTCTCTTCGACAGGACGCTCACGATCCGGGCTGTTACGGCCAGGTTCCGTCAGGGTGCCGCGATACTCCCTGGCCTGTTCGGGTGTCAGGCTGCAGACATAAGCCTTGCCATCAGCTATTAATTTTTCTGCCAGCTCATAGAGCTTGTCAAAATAGGATGAAGAATAATATTCCCTGTCGGCCCAGTCGAAACCCAGCCAGTGAATACTCTCCTTAATTGAATTGATGTATTCAATGCTTTCCTTTTCAGGATTAGTGTCATCAAAACGCAGATTACACAAACCATCGAAAATTTCAGCGGTGATAAAATTCAGACAAATTGCCTTGGCATGACCAATGTGCAAATAACCGTTGGGTTCGGGCGGGAAGCGGGTATGCACTTTTCCATCGTGTTTATTGTTTTTCAGATCTTCACGGATAATCTGCTGAATAAAATTGGAAGGACTTTCAGTCATACGGCCTGCTTGCTTTCTAATGGGACACAAAGGGCGTTATTATAGCGCTCTTGCAAGTGTCACACTACAAGCAAAGAAAGTTTACCCAAGCTATCAGGATTTAAGTAGTAGTGAGTTTATGATTAAGGAGACGTCCGAGCCATGGATGGCGAGGCCGAGCACACAGGAATGTGTGTCTGCGTTCTCCTAAGCATAAACTCGTTACTGCTAAACATAGCTGATTAAATTCACAAAACAAAAGAGAGTTATTCATGATTGTTTTACACACCAACGCCGGCGATATCACCCTGGAACTGGATTTTGAAAATGCCCCCATCAGTGCTGCCAATTTCAAACAATACGCAGAGGACGGACATTACAATGGCACCATTTTTCATCGGGTTATCGAAAATTTCATGATTCAGGGCGGCGGTTTTGAGCCAGGCCTGAAACAAAAACCAACCCGATCGACTATCCAGAATGAAGCGGACAATGGCCTTACTAACGACACAGGTACCATCGCCATGGCCAGAACCATGGAACCACATTCTGCATCGGCACAATTTTTTATTAATCTCACCGATAATGATTTTCTCAATCACAGCGCCAAAACCGCCCAGGGTTGGGGTTATGCGGTATTCGGCAAAGTTACAGACGGTATGGACGTGGTCAATACCATAAAGCAATGCAGCACTGGTATGCGTGCAGGCCATCAGGATGTACCGCTGGAAGATGTAATAATTGAATCGGTGACCGTCACGGACTAGATCTGGATGACAGACAAGCCCATTTTATTTATCTCGGATCTGCATCTGGAAGCGGAAAGGCCCGATATCAGTCAGGCTTTTTTCAGTTTTCTCAATAAGCACGCCACAGAAGCACAGTCTCTATATATTCTGGGCGATTTTTTTAATGTCTGGATTGGTGATGATTATGTCAGCGATCTCAATACCCGGGTCGCGGAAGCACTTTACAAGCTGAGTAAAGCGGGTCTGAAAATAAAACTGATGCACGGCAACCGTGATTTTTTACTGGGCAATGATTTTGCCGGGCGCTGTGGTGCTGAGCTAATTGAAGAACCCTATTTACTGGAGGCCTTCGGACAACAGGTGCTGCTGATGCACGGGGACGTACTGTGTACACGTGATCATGACTACATGACATTTCGCAGCATGGTTCGTGATCCCGAATGGCAACAGAACTTTCTGGCTCGTCCTATGGAGGAAAGACTTGCCTTTGCTGAACAGGCACGGGAACAAAGCAAGGCTATGAGCAGCAACAAAGCCGAAGACATAATGGATGTCACCCCGGAAGCCGTCAGAACCCTTATGCAGCAGTTCAACATTGAAACCCTGATTCATGGTCACACCCATCGCCCCGATGTACACAAGCTACACTCAGATTCAGGTTCAAAAAGCGCAAGGCGCCTGGTACTCGGCGACTGGGAACAAGGTGGCTGGTATATAAGCTGGACCAGTGAGCAATTAAAGCTAAAGCGCTTGCAGCCTGTGATCGGATAGTCATGCCAACACTATTGCTCAGTAAGGCAAAAGATATCGAAGGTTTTCCTGTGACCCGCATCCTGCCGCAGGCTAAAAAGCGGATGGTGGGCCCTTTTATATTTATAGACCATATGGGCCCCGTCGAATTTGAAGCTAATGAAGGCCTTGATGTTAAAGCTCACCCTCACATCGGGCTGGCAACCCTGACCTATATGCTGCATGGCAATCTTCTGCATCAGGACAGTCTGGGTACCAAAATCGAGATAGTCCCCGGCGATGTTAATTTAATGACTGCCGGCAAAGGCATAGTCCATTCTGAACGTGAACCTATAGCTGACAGAAGCCATGCGCGCCGTCTGGAAGGTATTCAGTGCTGGCTGGCTCTGCCGGAAACAACTGCAAATATGGACCCTGCCTTCGAACATATTAAACATTCGGCTCTGCCCCAATATCATCAGTTGGATGGCATAAACATGCATCTAATCGCAGGCAGTGCTTTTAATTTACATTCACCGCTCAGCAACTTTTCAACTATGTTTCTGCTTGATGTGGTGGCCGCGACAGGCAGCCGTATTCTGCGCCCCAATCCCGAACAGGAGTGTCTGCTTTACTTACTGGAAGGCAGCCTTGAAATTGATCAGCACATATTTCAGGCCGGCCAGGCTGTTCTGCTGGGACAGGAAGACAGCATGCTGGCTCTTAACAAAGTAAGATGCCTTTTACTCGGCGGCGAGGCCTGGGAAAAAATTCCGTACATAGACTGGAACTTTGTGTCTTTTTCACAAACTACAATTGCACAGGCAAAACAGGACTGGCAGGAGCAGCGCATGCCGAAAATTCCTGGTGACAGTGACGAATTTATACCTTATCCATAAGCAAAACGCGGACACATCATGTTAGTGAGTTCTATAATTTATCTCTTCGCCGCAGTTCTTTCAGTGCCTGTAGCCAAAAAGCTGGGACTGGGGTCTGTGCTGGGCTATCTGCTTGCAGGCATTCTTATTGGACCCTTCGTATTTGCACTGGTTGGCGATCAAACCGAGGTCATGCATTTTGCCGAATACGGCATCATCATGATGCTGTTCCTGATAGGCCTGGAACTGGAGCCTCGCCGACTTTGGCAAATGCGGAAGGCTATTCTGGGGCTTGGAGGCCTGCAGGTGCTGATTTCAAGCCTGTTCATCTGGGCCTTACTGATGGCGATAAGTGATTTAGCCTGGCAAAGCAGTCTGGCAATTGGACTTGCCCTGGCCCTCTCCTCCACAGCCATAGTATTGCAATCACTGAACGAAAAAGGCCTCATGAAAACCCAGGCCGGTAACAATATTTTTTCAGTACTTTTATTTCAGGATATTGCGGTAATTCCGATCCTGTCGGTTTTCCCATTGCTGGCAGTAAGTTCTATTGCAGCCCAAAGTGATACTGGCATAGACAGCCTTATTACGGGACTCCCCGCCTGGTTACAGCTATTACTGACACTGTCCACGATTGCAGGCATACTTGTCGCCAGTCGTTTCCTGTCATCACCTATTTTTCGCTTTATCGCCAACACCCAGCTCAGAGAAATATTCACTGCGGTTACCCTATTAATTGTACTTGCGATTGCCGGTTTAATGACTTTTATTGGCCTGTCACCTGCACTAGGAGCTTTTTTGGCCGGTGTCGTTCTCGCTGATAATGAGTTTCGTCATCAATTAGTTGCAGATATAGAGCCATTTAAGGGGCTTCTACTCGGCCTGTTTTTTATTACGATCGGGTCCAGTATTAATTTCACCCTCCTGCAGGAAAATCCACTTTTAATCCTCGGCTTCGTGCTGGCTTTATTCCTGCTGAAGTTCCTGGTTCTGTTTATGCTCGCAGTAATTTTTAATTTCTCCAGACAACAGGGTTTATTATTCAGTCTTGCACTTGCTCAGGGCGGCGAATTCGCCTTTGTTCTGGTTACCAGTGCCAACCAGTATGCCGTGTTCGATGAGGTAACCGGAGCCACGGTAACGCTGGTGGTCGCCCTGTCTATGTTATTAGCGCCTCTGCTTTTTGTTATCTATGAGAGCTTTATCAGCCGTAGCTCTCAGAATACCCAGACTCAGGAAGATACTGATATACAACCCAGTTCTCAGGTGATCATTGCCGGTTATGGTCGCTTCGGACAAATTGTCGGGCGTCTGCTGAGTGTGCAGGGTTTTCAACTGACCTTGCTTGATCACAGTCCCGGACAGGTTGACCTGGTCAGACGTTTTGGCACCACTGTTTTTTATGGTGATGCTGCCAGGACCGAATTATTAGCTGCTGCTGGTGCTGAAAAGGCCAAGGTGCTGATCGTAACCGTCAGTGATGCAAGCAAATCTTTGGAAATCATCGATAATGCCAAACTACACTTCCCGCATTTGAAGATACTGGCTAAGGCCATTGATCGCCGCCACGCCTACCAGTTGATGAAACGGGACATAGAAGCGATACGCCGGGAAACCTTTGATTCGGCATTACACCTGGGAATTGAAGCCTTAAAAACCCTCGGTGTGCCTGCAGAAAAAGCGCAGCGTGCGGGCAAGCTCTTCAGCGACCATGATCATGAAGCTTTACATTTACTTTCTGAGCTATGGGGTGATGATAAAAGTTACGGGCTTGCCCTGCAGGCCGGTTTGGAGGATCTGAAACTGGTGCTCCAGAATGATAAAAATATTAAACAAAAGTAAGCACTGAAAACCCTGCTGCCAAGCTTTGCACAGCTATGTTGCCAAGCCGGTTGTAGTGACCTGAATTACAAATTCACCCGGTCAGGTTCAGCCAGAGTGCTGCTTGGCTTTTGTCATTATCTTTGAAAATAGCGTTCAAAATGAGCTTCGCTAAGTGTCTGAAGTTCTTCATTGACCAGAGCCATCACTTCGTCGACTTTCCTGTTGCGAAATTCCGGGCTCAATTCAACACCAATTTCATCGAGTGATTTAATCCGGTAGCCGTATTTCTGCAGTAATCCATGCAGCCAGCAATAGGGCGAGAGTTCAGGAACATAAAAAAAGCGAAAATCATGCAGTACATCCTGCAATTTTGACAACGAATAGATATGAAATTTGCCCTTCAGGATTTGCTCGCTAAATAAATCTATACGACTGAAAACGGCAAGCTTCTCCTGATCTGAATAGCTGTTCCAGTTGATCACTTCAAAATTAAAACGCTTGCAGCCACGGCAAATCTTATCCCCCAGAGAGGTAGTGGAGCAGATGCCGATACATGGGGTTTTTATTTGATTCATAAGAGCTGATTCTACCATTCAACCGGCGTATTTGGTGAGTATCTAGTGTAATTCCTGAGACTATTTATATACAAAGACTCTTCAGTCCAACTAGCGAATCTAGGCGTTTTCGAGTAAGATGTGGCCTCTTTTTCAATGCCCGTCCATGATATTTCAAGAGGAAAAAGTAGTGTTAGAAGCCTATCGCACGCATGCCGCAGAACGTAAAGAACTTGGAGTAGTCCCCCTACCTCTGAATGCTGATCAGGTAGCAGAACTGATTGAATTGCTGAAAAATCCACCCGCCGGAGAGGAAGAGTTCATTGTTGATTTAATCTCTAACCGGGTTCCGGCAGGAGTTGATGAGGCGGCCTATGTTAAAGCCGGCTTCCTCACCGCATTGACAAAAGGTGAAGCCAAGTCTCCCTTGATCAGTAAACTTGATGCCGTCAAATTGCTTGGCACCATGCTGGGTGGTTATAACATCGCCACGCTGGTTGAATTGCTTGATGATGCTGAGCTTGGAGAGGAAGCCGCTAAGCAGCTTTCCCATACCTTGTTGATGTTCGATGCTTTTCACGATGTAGCAGAAAAAGCCAAGGCTGGTAATGCCAATGCTAAAGCGACCATGCAATCCTGGGCGGATGCCGAATGGTTTACTTCACGCCCCAAAGTGCCAGAAGTTCTGACCATCAGCGTATATAAAGTTCCTGGCGAAACCAATACAGACGATTTGTCCCCGGCTCCGGATGCCTGGTCACGACCCGATATTCCACTACATGCCAAAGCCATGTACAAGATGCCACGGGAAGGTGTGACAAATGCCGAAGAACAGATTAATGAGCTCAAAAAGGCCGGATTTCCGGTTGCCCTGGTGGGAGATGTAGTCGGTACCGGTTCATCCAGGAAGTCCGCTACCAACTCTGTACTCTGGTATATCGGCAATGATATTCCACATATTCCAAATAAAAGAGACGGTGGCGTCTGCATAGGCGGTCAAATTGCGCCGATATTTTTTAATACTATGGAAGATTCCGGTGCCCTGCCCATTGAATGTGATGTCAGTGGCATGGAAACCGGCGATATCATTGATATCCACCCTTATAAAGGCAAAATAACCAAACATGACAGTGACGAGCTGATATGCGAATTCACTTTAAAGACCGATATGCTGATGGACGAAGTCCAGGCCGGTGGCAGGATTCCGCTGATTGTAGGTCGTGGCCTTACTGAACGCGCCCGTACTGAATTAGGTCTGGAAGCTTCACCGGAATTTCGTCGGCCACTTTCCGATTCGGACAGTAAGGCCGGTTTTACTCTGGCACAAAAAATTGTCGGTAAGGCCTGTGGCGTTGAAGGCGTCCGCCCGAATACCTATTGTGAACCCAAAATGACAACCGTTGGCTCTCAGGATACTACCGGTCCGATGACTCGTGATGAGTTAAAAGATCTGGCCTGCCTTGGCTTTACCGCTGATCTGGTAATGCAATCCTTCTGTCATACAGCGGCCTATCCCAAGCCCGTTGATATCTCTACCCAACATACTTTACCTGATTTCATCCGCACACGTGGTGGTGTCAGTCTGCGTCCTGGAGACGGCATTATCCATAGCTGGCTCAATCGCATGTTATTGCCTGATACTGTCGGTACTGGCGGTGATTCACATACCCGTTTCCCGATTGGCATTTCCTTTCCTGCCGGTTCAGGATTAGTGGCCTTTGCCGCGGCAACCGGTGTGATGCCTCTGGATATGCCTGAATCCGTACTGGTACGCTTTAAAGGTGAGATGCAGCCTGGTATTACACTCCGTGACCTGGTGAATGCAATTCCCTATGCCGCCATACAATCCGGTGATCTGACCATCGTTAAAAAAGGCAAAAAGAATATTTTCTCGGGTCGCATACTTGAAATTGAAGGCTTACCGGATCTGAAAGTGGAACAGGCTTTTGAGCTGTCCGATGCATCAGCAGAGCGTTCAGCGGGTGGTTGCACCATCAAGCTCAACAAAGAACCTATTATTGAGTACTTCAAATCCAACATCACCCTGTTGCGATGGATGATTTCTGAAGGCTATGGGGATCCACGTACTCTGGAACGCAGAGCAGCCGCCATGGAAGATTGGCTCGCAAATCCAGTCTTGATGGAAGCCGATGCCGATGCCGAATATCATAAAATTATTGAAATTGACCTCAATGAAATCAAGGAGCCACTGCTGGCCTGTCCGAATGACCCTGATGACGTCAAACCCCTTAGTGAAGTTGCCGGCACCAAGATTGATGAAGTCTTTATTGGTTCCTGTATGACGAATATCGGGCACTTCCGTGCTGCCGGTAAAGTCCTCGAACAGGTCAAGGGTACCTTGCCTACTCGCTTGTGGATTTCGCCGCCGACCAAGATGGACCAGCATCAGCTGACTGAAGAAGGCATCTATGCGACCTTCGGTGCAGCGGGTGCCAGGACAGAGATGCCGGGTTGCTCCCTTTGCATGGGCAATCAGGCCAGGATCGCACCAAAATCGACAGCGATTTCAACTTCTACCCGGAATTTCCCCAACCGGCTTGGAGACGGCGCAAATGTCTATCTTGGTTCATCAGAGTTGGCAGCAGTATGTGCCGCGCTGGGTAAAATTCCGAACATGGAAGAATATATGGCCTATATGGACAGCCTGAATACCATGTCAGGAGAAATTTACCGCTACTTGAATTTCAATGAGCTTGCTTCCTTTATGGAAGGCGCTGAAAAAGCCAAAACGATACCCTTGGTTAACGTCGAGGTAAGTGCCTGATCAGCGAAAATTTTTATAGCCAGCTTCCGGCTTTTAAGGAGTTCGAAGAGTTTGTCGACCAGACTCACTATCGAAGATTGCCGGAAGACTGGACTGTATTTATAGCTGATATCAAAAACTCTACCCAGGCAATCGAACAGGGCTACTATAAAGAAGTTAACCTGATCGGCGCTGCCAGCATCACGCTTTGTATCCAGGCACTGGATGGCACAGAATTCCCTTTTATTTTTGGTGGAGATGGCGCTTCTCTCTGCATCCCTCCGCAATATACTGCAATTGTCAGCCATGAACTGGCCAAACTGATTCGCTTTGCCAAAGATAAATTTGCCCTGAAGCTACGTATTGCAAAAATTCCAGCCAGCATAATTTACCAGAATGACAAGGAACTGCTGGTAGCGAAACTGGAAATTACTGAAGGTCGATGTATTTCACTGTTTCGCGGAGGGGGACTGGATTACGCTGATCAATTGGCCAAACAGCAGGATGCGCAATTTAAAATCAGCACGCATGACAGCAGTGTTGCAGAATTGAAAGGTTTGTCCTGTCGCTGGAGTCCGATACCGGCCAATAAAGGCACTATTGCCAGTATGCTGGTTGTTGCAAGAGGCTCAGATGCAAATCATGTTTACCGCGACATACTCCAGCGAATCAGAACAATTATTAACTGCAGCATCGAAGAAGCCAATCCAATCAGCCTGAGTTATGGCCAATATAAAAGCTTCTGGCAGGCACTCAAGGATGAATACCGATACCATGCAGGACATCTTAATGGCGCATTCCTGGGACGCATCATCGATATTATTTTATCAGTACTGATTTTTCGTCATCATATTAATCCGGTATTCTTTCTTTTTAACGATAAAACCTACAGCGAATCCATTAATCAGCATAGCGATTATCGAAAATTTGATGACACACTTAGGCTTATTATTGATTGTCGGGAAAGTGAGTTCCGTTTACTACAGGAGGAACTGGAGAGAGCCTATCTGAATGGCCATATTTATTATGGCTTGCATGCCTCGAAAAATGCCCTGATGACCTGTTTTGTGGAAAGCACACAGCAGGGAGAGCACCTGCATTTTATCGATGGCGGTGATGGCGGACTGGCTATGGCCGCCAAACAATTAAAATCGCAGCTAAAACTGCATAAAATACCAGTAACAGCAAGTCCGACTGGCGACTAGCCAGCCTGAATCGACTCAGCTGTTTTCCAGGCTTTTAGTCACTATCTCAAAAACATCCTTGGAAAGTTTTTCAGTCTGCAGAACGCGATTCAGTTGTTGCTTCATCAGTTTCTGCCGGTGTGGCTGCTGTTTCTTCCAGTGCGTTAAAGGGCTTAGTAAACGTGAAGCAATTTGCGGATTCAAACTGTTCAATTTGATCACATTATCAGCCAGAAATTCATATCCGGAACCCGATTCATGATGAAAGCCAACCAGGTTTTGATGACAGAAGGCCCCGATAACCGATCTTACTTTATTCGGATTTTTAATATCAAAACATTCATGTTGAGTCAGCTTGATCACGGCCGGCAAATTATCTTTATCCGGCATGCCTGCCTGAATGCTTAGCCATTGTTCTATCACCAGAGCTTCGTGCTTCCATTTGTCATAGAAACCATTAATTGCCTTGCCTTGTAATTCTTTTGCACGAGCTCCACTACCAGACAGTAAAGCGCGTAATGCTGCGCTCTGATCCGTCATGTTATCGGCCTGCTGATATTGAATAAAGCAGGCTTCAATGTGCTCATCACCGAGCAGGGTCAGATAATTCAGCACGGTATTTTTCAGGGAGCGTTGTGCTATATCTTCTGCTGTCACCTGATAAGGCTTATCACTCTGCATAGCCTGATAAACTGCAAATAACTTTGCTTCCAGCCTAAATGCGATTTCCTTGCGTAAAAATTCACGTACTTCGTGGATGCCGTCAACATCAATCTCGGTTGCAAGCTCGGCAATATAGGCTTCCGATGGCAGAACCAGCAGGCGTGCCAGCATGGCTCTGTCAATTTGTTCATCATTCAGTGCTGTATCGAGTACGAGCTCCATCGCCTGAAGAATACGCCCATCAACAATTAGCGCTTCTCCCTTCTCCCTGCATGCCATTAATTCATAAATTATTTGCAGACTTAATTGTTGTGAAGATTCCCAACGTACAAAACCATCTGAATCATGACTCATTAAAAACATCAATTCATCACGTGTATAGGTCATCTTCATTTTCACCGGTGCAGAGAAACTTCTCAGCAAAGAAGGCACAGGTTTCTCTTTAATACCAGTGAACACAAAATCCTGTTTGGACTCACTGACCGTTAGCACCTTGCTCAAAGCAGGACCGGCTTCGTCGCCTTGCAGATGCAATTTTATCTCCTTGCCATGTTTATCAAGCAGCGCCATCGCAAAGGGAATGTGAAAATTCTCTTTCTGACTTTGCCCCGGAGTTGGAGGACAACTTTGCTGAATACTCAAAGTATAGGTTTGTTCTTTTTCATCAAAGACAGCCTGCACAGATAATACCGGCGTTCCGGCCTGACTATACCAGCGCCTGAACTGTGTGAGATCCATGCCACTGACCTCTTCCATTGTCGCGACAAAATCCTCTGTAGTTACTGCCATACCGTCAAATTTTTCAAAATACAGATCGGTCCCTTTGCGGAACAATTCTGCCCCCAGTAAATTCGCAATCATACGAACAATTTCAGCGCCTTTTTCATAAATAGTGACGGTATAAAAATTTGAAATTTCCATATAGGATTCAGGCCGAACTGAATGTGCCATTGGTCCAGCATCTTCAGAGAATTGCACCGTGCGCAAGAAATTTACATCGTCAATACGTTTTACGGCCCGCGATCCTGAATCAGCTGAAAACTCTGAATCCCTGTATACCGTGAAGCCTTCCTTCAGGCTTAACTGAAACCAGTCCCGACAAGTAACCCGATTGCCTGACCAATTGTGAAAATATTCATGAGCGACTATGGCTTCGATACGCTGAAAAGAAAAATCAGTTGATGTCTCAGGTTTCGCTAAAACACAGGAAGTGTTGAAAATATTCAGGCCTTTATTTTCCATTGCCCCCATATTGAAATCATCGACTGCTACGATCATAAAAATATCCAGATCATATTCGCGCCCATACACTTCCTCATCCCAACTCATGGCTTTTTTCAGGGATAGCAATGCAAAGTCGCACTTATCCAGATCTTTTTCTTCTACAAAAATCTGCAGGCTGATTTCTCTTCCTGAACAAGTCGTAAAACTGTCATTTACAGAATGTAAATTCCCGGCAACCAAAGCGAACAGATAAGAGGGTTTAAGGAAGGGATCCTGCCAACATACCCAATGTCGACCTGCTTTCTCTGGCTCTGTGCAATCACCGCTGTCGATTTTATTACCATTGGACAGTAATACCGGGTAACGAGCCTTTTCAGCTTCTATGCGTGTTGTGAAGCTGGATAGTACATCGGGCCTATCGAGGTACCAGGTAATTTTTCGAAAACCTTCCGCCTCGCATTGTGTACAAAATTTGTTACTGGATTTATATAATCCTTCAAGGCTGGTGTTCTCCTGCGGCTTGATTCTTACCTTGCTTTGTAACTCAAATGCATCCGGAACCTTATCAATGCAGAGAGTTTCGTCATCCTGCCTGAACTCCGATTTAAGCAATATTTTGCCGTTCAGTCTTAACTCAAGTAATTCCAACTCCTTTCCGTTGAGCTGCAGAGCCGCATTAGGATTATTAGAAGACGGGTTGCGTTTTATTTTCAAACGCGCCTCCACAAAACTTTCATCTTCAAACAAACAGACATTCAGATCTGTTTCTTCTATATAAAAATCCGGCGCCTGGTAATCTTTTAAATAAATATTTTTAGCTTGTGCTTCTTTCATGTTTTGACTGCTTAAAGTTAGTTGTTTAAATACTCAGGCTGATTTCATAGCCGCTAAATTTTCGAATATTGAGAACCCCGCTATCCAGTATCAGATACTGTCCTTTAATACCTAATAAGGTCCCTTCTATACATTGATCTTTATCAAAACTGAGTGAAGTGACCGTTTCCGGGTAATGATCAACAGGATAATCGAGGGATACTGTCTTCATATTGGTCAGGATACTGATGGCATGTATACCAAAGCGATCCTGCAGGGATTTTATATCTTCAGCGCATTCCTCCAACAGGCGTTCCTTTTGTTCTTCAAGATCAACTGTTTCCACCTGACCTTTAAGCATGGCACGCCAATTGGTTTTGTCACTGATATGCTGCTTAAACAGCATTTCAAGAAAGCCGGATTGCTGCCGGGTTCGCACTCGAAATACCGGCAAGGCCTGAACCGCTCCCTGGTCCATCCAGCGGGTAGGAATTTGTGAGGCACGGGTAATGCCGACTTTTATACCAGAGGAGTTGGCCAGATAAACAATATGATCCTGCATGCAGAATTCTTCCGCCCAGAGCGGTTCTCTGCAGGTACCTGCGTCGTAATGACATTTTTCAGGTGAAATGATGCAGCTGTCGCACTGTGCTAATTTTTGAAAACAGGGATAACAATAACCCTGATTAAAGCTCTTACTGGTTTTTCTTCCACAATAGACACATGAGATAAGCCCTGAATACTCAAGTCTGATATTTTTGTTGATCAGTGGGTTCAGGTGAATTATTTGTTCGCTCAATGGCAAGCTGTAGGAGACTGGTTGATCCAGTCGTACCTGCATCTTTTGAATATTTCCGGTATAGCTTTGCGACATCAGTGTTCGTTCTCCTGACCGCTTATTTTAGCCTGTAACTTGGTCCGGTCGATGTAACCAACTTTCTCTTCCTCAGCCAGATGCAATTCGTCATAGGCAATGACTGCCTGCAAACACAATTCAATTTGTTGTTTGCTGAGTCGGTCACCATTTTCCCATCGGCCCAATTCGATAGCCTGTTTAAATTTGGCATGCACATCAGGACCTATCGTTTTCACTAATTCTTTAAAACTGTCTGCTTCGTTATCCATTATTCATATCCACTCAAGCTTTTTTTCCCAGTGCACGTTGAATTCTGCTCAGCGTAGCTACTACGGCTCCGTACACCACTCCACACAGCAAACCTACCACATGTGCAGTATCAGCTATGTTATCCAGTCCTATCAATGTGAGAATTATCAGCGCCAGCAGCATAAAAAAAACCAGGTTCCCTGGCAGGCCGAGACCTTTAGCAGGATCAAATAATTGCCACATCCAGATATAGGCGAAAAGTCCGTACACAACCCCGGACATACCCCCAAAATAAATGCTACCGCTGAATAGGTACTGTGCCGTATTTGAAACTACTGCCAGCACCATAACTAAAATCAGCATCGCCCAACTGGCCTGCCTGGCTTCTATGCGACGCCCAAACTCCCACAGCCAAAGCATATTAAAGCTCAGATGCAAAAGACCTGCATGTAAGAGAATAGGCGACATCATGTTTAAAAACTGTCTGAAGCTGAAATTCTGCAGAACAAAATTCAGGTTGATCGTCCTTGTGCCATAGGCCAAATCTGGAAACAGAAACAGCCGAACGGTGTCTGATAATGTATCCAGCGGAGCAATCAAAGCCATTACGCAGCATATAAAAATCAACAGTAAAGTGGTCGGGTAACGGAACAAGGCCTTCAAAAAACTGCCAATGGTTTTATCCGGATGAAAGAAGCCCGCTATACCGGCAGCATCCTCTATCCCCGGCTCAATCTTACCAGCCTTCCACTGTTCATAAAGCTGGCTGGTCCTGACGATATCAGCAGGATTAGAGACTGCGACCACCAGTGTGCCGCCTTCGTGAAAAATACGATGCGATATACCCTGTTGCCAGAGTAAGCGACTGAATTGCGTTAGATTTTCATTCCCTGGAAATTCCAGTGCTTTAAACATGCTAGTTCAGGATGAACCGGGGCGGTGAGACCAGCCCAGCTTGCTACGACAAGTTGCATAATAATTATAATCCACAGGATGTAATAAGCGCAGCTTCTCTGCTTTCTTTCTGACCGTAATTCGATCTCCCTGATCAGCCGTATATTCAACGGAACCATCACAACTGACCTGCGGCATTGTTTGATGCCTGTCTCCTACCACTATGGTCACTTCGCTTTTCCCGTCAATGACTATGGGGCGACTACTGAGTGAATGAGGGTACATAGGCACCAGTACAACGGCGTCCAGTTTGGGATGCATGATAGGCCCGCCTGCCGACATGGAATAAGCCGTAGATCCTGTAGGCGTAGCGACAATCAAACCATCAGAGGCCTGCTGATAAACAAACTCCTCATCAATGTAGAGCGAAAATTCGATCATCTGTGCTGCAATACCAGGATGCAATACCACATCGTTTAAGGCGCAACCCAGTGCCTGTTTGGTTTTATTTTTGTTCTTATTGGGCTTGCTGGTATCCGGCTCCAGACTTACATCCAACAGGAAGCGGGCTTCCTCCTGATATTCTCCATCCAGCACCTTGTTCAGATTTTGTTCAATTTCTTCTGGCAGAATGTCAGTCAGAAATCCCAGACGTCCTCTGTTAATGCCTACAACAGGCAGATTCTGATCAGCGAGACTGCCAGCTACTTTTAACATACTGCCATCACCGCCAACGACAATAACCAGATCACAATGCAGATAAAGTTCGGACTGGGCGACAACCTGCATACTGGAAAAGGCACTGTGTCCCCGCAATAAAGAGGACACATCTTCATCAACAACTATATTTAAGCCTTTTCTTGTCAACAGGAAATCAGCAAGCATATTCAGAGAATCGATGATGTTGGGATTATCTTTTCTGCCCACTAATCCAATGCTTGAGAATTCTGACATTTACTATCCGGACTATGGCTGATAAAAATGTGAAGTATATCATGGGCCCATCGCTCGGAAGCTATTATTTCCTGTTGGGTCACGTCTATAATGCATGGGCATTTGCACAGGAAGACTAGCCTTGAATATTAAAAATATCAGAATCGCCATTATTGGTCTGGGTTATGTCGGACTGCCGCTTTTGGTTGAATTTGGCAAACGTTACCAAACCCTGGGTTTCGATCTAAACAAGCAGCGAATTCGTACACTTCAGCAGCAGCAGGATACGACTCTGGAGTTGAGTTCAGAAGAACTGGCTGAGGCTAAACTTGCCAGATACTCCAGTGATCCTCAGGATCTGGCTGACTGCAATGTCTTTATCGTGACTGTCCCCACCCCTGTTGATCACCATAAACGCCCCTTGCTTGAACCACTGCAGGTTGCCAGTGAAGTAATTGCACCCTTCCTGAAGGCTCAGGATGTGGTTATCTATGAATCTACGGTTTATCCTGGTGCCAGCGAAGAAGTTTGCGTACCAATTCTGGAAAAACTTTCCGGCCTGAAACTCAACGAAAATTTATTTTTAGGCTACAGCCCCGAAAGAATCAACCCGGGAGATAAAGTCCACCGGCTGACCAATATTCGTAAAATCACATCTGGCTCCAATACTGAGGCAGCCAGTTTTGTAGACACGCTTTATGCTTCAATAATTCCCGCCGGTACTCATCTGGTCAGCAGCATAAAAGTGGCTGAAGCTGCCAAAGTCATCGAAAACACCCAACGGGATCTGAACATAGCCTTGATAAATGAACTCTGTATTATTTTTCATAAAATTGGCATAGATACTGAAGAAGTGCTGACAGCCGCCGGTACTAAATGGAATTTCTTACCTTTTCGACCCGGCCTGGTCGGCGGACATTGCATCGGAGTTGATCCCTACTATTTAACCTACAAAGCCGAATCCCTGGGTTATCGTCCGGAAGTTATACTGGCCGGACGCAGAATCAATGACGGCATGGGTAGTTATATGGCAGAACGCCTGATAAAAAAAATGACCCAGGAAAAAATTAACGTTGTAAATTCCAAAGTGCTTATCATGGGTCTAAGCTTCAAGGAAAATTGTACTGACTTACGCAATACCAAGGTCGTGGATATTATAAACACCCTGAAAACTTACCATGTCGATATTGATATTTATGATCCCTGGGTCGAATCTCCTGCTGCAGAAAAAGAATACGGCATTAGCCTATTGAAGGAACCTGGCAAACAGAAATACGATGCCATAGTACTTGCCGTAGCTCATGACAGCTTTCGCGCTTTAGGAATTCAAGAAATCAGAAAATTTGGCAAACAGGCTTGTGTTATTTTCGATGTGAAATACTTATTTCCAATTCAGGAAAACCTTTATCGTCTCTGAGCTTATAGAATATTCAGCCAGTGAATACCGGCAATACGTTTATTTGCTCTTGCTCTGCTGATGGATTTTCAGAACTTCATCTATCACGAAAATATCGGTCAGCAAACAACGCAAATGTGTTGATGCATTCAGATTATCGATGACCTGTGAACTCAACGATGGCACACTGAGCACCATTTTTACTGTTGTTAATGCCGAGGCGGCATCATCGCTCAGTAGCTTTGCAAAATTATCGCATTGTTGTTTTACCTCTGTTGCCAGCGACATGGATTCAACCCTTTCCACATAGCCTTCGACGATATGCTCCAGACCCCATACCATAGACTCAAGAAAAGCCCTTATGGAAGGGCCGTCCGGTCCTGCGCCTGAAGTAGCCTCGACTTTTCTTCCCTGTGCTGCGTAAGCCAGCATAAATTCATAAGCAGCTTCTATTTTTTCTACGCACTGCTGCATCAATGTTTCTGTTGATTCCTGCATGTAATTCCTGCCTTAGCTTATATGTTGATGAAGCTGGTTTTTATATAATTTACTTACCAGTGTTTTGATCAATTATTTATCCTGTTTGCTTTCCGGCTGCCATAATTTCTCATCATGCTTAGTGGCAAATTCAGCTTCAGTTATCCAGCCTTTAAACATGGACCGGAGGTACATGCGACTTTCAGGCCGTAAGGAAAAGTATATATGCAGCATTATGGCGCTGATGAAACATAAAGCTACCAGACCGTGTATGAAATAGATAAAGCCCCAGCTTGCAGAGGATAACCAGTATGGGTCCCTCTCCCAAAACGGAGTATCAATTCTTACCATCATGACCAGACCTGTGACAATCGCTGCCAGTGTTAAACAGGCAATAAATTGATGCATCAGTTTTTGCGCTAGCGAATATTTTCCAGATTTACTGTTAGTAATTGGCAAGTCATCCCTCGAAAACCAGATTCTGCTGATACTTTTCCAGAAAACGGAGCGACAAATATGCACCAGCAGCAAGGCCGTCAGAACCAGTCCGCTAATCCAGTGAATAACAATCAGGCTGAAATTGACGCCGAAGACTGGCAGCAGTCCGCTTGCCAATAAGACAAAAATGAAAATAGCAAAGAGCCAGTGGAATATTCGATCAATCAGTTTATGACGGATAACTTTAGCTTGCGTCATAAGACCGAAACACCTGCGAAGAACTTTTGGTTAACATCGAAAAACTCTTGCACTGCAGTCGCCTATCAAAAAAATGCAGCACCTTACTGACAATGATTATAGGCAAGGTCATTTTTTCAGGCAAACCTTTTATCCCCTAAGCCTTGGTCAAAAGGAAAGATCGTGAACTCAGCAAAACAAGCTCAGTGGCTACTGCACCACATGAAATTACTAACGAAAGCACTGCTGTCTGTTATGAAACTTGAGCATGACATTAAAAAGGGATAGCATCCGCGTATACCTGAACTTTTAAGGAATCCCGAAATTATGCGCCCACATAATCAATCCAGAAGAAGCTTCATCAAGGGTATTATCGCCTCTGGTGCTGTCGCATCAACTGGCGGCTTATTGTTTGTAAGCGGTTGTTCCGACAACCCCACCATGCCTGCCACAGGCTCAGTTGAAAGACTGATTTCTCTCAATATCAATGGTTCCGTGCGTCGTGTCGATGTCCTGCCAAATGAAACCCTTGCCATGACACTGCGCAACAAGCTCGGGCTGACTGGCACTAAAATTGGCTGTGATCGCGGGGAGTGTGGCGCCTGCAGCGTACTTGTCGATGGTGTTTCCAATAACTCATGCTCCATGCTGAGCCATCGTCTGGCTGGCAAAAATATAATTACCATTGAAGGTATTGCCAGTCCTGCCGGTGAATTACATCCGGTGCAACAGGCCATGATTGACGAATTGGCTCCTCAATGCGGCTTTTGCACACCTGGACAGGTTATCAGTTCTGTAGCCCTGCTCGACAAAAACCCTAATCCGACCCGTGAACAAGCCCGACAGGCTCTGGCTGGCAATCTATGCCGGTGCGGAGCCTATGACCACTATCTGAATGCGGTACTGCGTGCTGCGGAGGAGATTGCATAATGGCTGATAATCCTGCTTTTAATTTAGTCGGCAAAGACTTTACCCCTCCCGACGTTGAGGCCAAAGTTACCGGAGCCGCAAACTATTCTGAGGATTTCCGTGCGGAAGGCATGGCCTATGTCAAGATGTTACTTAGCCCCATGCCTAAGGCGCGGGTCAGAAGTATAGATGCTTCTGAGGCTTTGGCGATGGAAGGTGTTTACGGCATCATGACCGCCGATGACGTCCCCTCCTTCCCCAATCCGGGTGAGCAAATCCTGAACAATGAACCCAACTTCGTAGGTGAGCCGATTCTTGCCATAGCGGCTGTTGATGAAGCCACTGCAGCTAATGCGCTTGAACTGGTTAGGGTCGAGTACGAAGAACTACCTTTCGTACTGGACCCCCTTGAAAGCTTATACCCTGGCGGACCGGATGCATACAGAGGAGGCAACCTGGTTTCTTCTGCCCGGATTGAAGAAGAAGATGAAGTCGGCGAAGTTGGCGTGACGAGTCACAAATGGACGGCCCGTGATTTTGCTTTGGCTGACGAAGGTCAGTTGCCTTTAGGGGCGGCTGTTATGGATTGGCAATACGGTGATCTTGAGACTACTTTTGCAAATGCAGCCCTGGTCCTGGATGAGACCTTTGTCACCGCTTGTAATTCGCATCACAGCATGGAACCCAGAAGTGCCTTTTCCTACTGGGAAAATGGCAAGTGCTTTGTACATGGCTCTACACAAAGCCAGATGTTTGTTGTCCCCGGCCTGGCCAATCTGATAGGTATACCGCCGTCTCAACTGGTGTATATTTCTGAATTCTGTGGCGGTGGTTTTGGCTCCAAGGGAAATGCCTATGCGGTGATGGCTGTACCCGCCCACTTTTCTCGTTTAATTGGACGTCCCTGTATGCTGCGTATCACCCGCGCAGAAGAATATTACCTGGGATCCGCACGCGCCGGTTTTCAAGGCAGAGCCAAACTGGCCTTTAATGCACAAGGCAAAATGACAGGAGCTGATCTGTTTATTGTGCAACAGGGTGGTGCGAAAAACCCCTTTGGTGATTACGGTGCTGCCGGCACTATGGTATCCCTGGTCTATACCCCCGAAAGCATGCGCTTCCGTGCCATTCCTATAGGCACCAATACAACCCCCTGCGGCCCGCAACGTGGACCTGGGCAAAATCAGATGTCCGTGATCATGGAGCCTTTATTGGATAAGGCTGCCAATGCCTTAGGTATTGATCAGCTCGAAATTCGACGAATTAATGCCTCCAATCACGATACCTTAACGGGTGGCGCTACAAGACAAAAATTGTCCAGCTCCTATATGCTGGATGCTATCGATATGGGAGCGCAGCGCTTTGACTGGGCCAATAAATTCGCCCGTAATGGCGAACGCAATGGTTCAAAAGTCATCGGGGTCGGCATCGGTCAGGGTTATCATTCTGCGGGAATTTCGGGTTTCGATGGTCTGTTAAGGATACTGCCAGACGGCAAGCTGCACATCCATACAGGAGTGGGCAATCTGGGAACTTATTCCTATGCCTCCACTTCCAGAGTCGCGGCTGAAGTTCTCGGTATGGACTGGGATAATTGCGTCATAGTCAGGGGAGATACCAGCAAACATCTGCCCTGGACCATTGGTCAGTTTGGCTCTCTTACTACCTATACGATGTCACGTGCGAATTATGCAGCCGCCATGGATATGAAGCAAAAACTTCAGGAAATAGCCGCAACGGATCTTGGCGGAGCAGCAGAAGATTATGAACTTAGAAATGAAACCGTCTACAGAATCAGCGAGCCTGCACAAAGTATTACTTTTGCACAAGCGGCCCAAAGAGCACTAGAGCTGGGCGGTAAATACAGTGGTGAAGATCCAAATGGCACCAACCCGCTAACTCAGGCTTCAGTCGCAGGACTTGCAGGAACTGGTCTGATCGGCGTTGCAAGGGATACTGTCCCGCTTACAGAGCATATTTCTGCCATGGTGGCGACCTTTGTGATGATTGAACTCGATATAGAAACCGGTAATTATGAAATCCTCGAATTTGTGAGTACCGGTGATTGCGGTACCGTTAATCATCCAACCGGACTGCTGGGTCAACTAAGAGGCGGTGCCTGTATGGGTATTGGCATGGCCCGTTCTGAGCGTCAGATCTATGACCCACAAAATGGCCTGCCTGGCAGTGTTGGTCTGCACCAGGCCAAACCGCCTTCTTACCTTGATGTTCCGGCTTTCATGGATGTCGCTGCCGTCGATAAACCTGATCCAACAAACCCGATGGGCATGAAAGGTGTTGGCGAGCCGCCCGTTGGCGCCGCAGTTGGTGCAGTTTTATCGGCTGTTTCCAATGCACTGGGTGGGCACTATTTTAACCGTAACCCGGTTACCCCGGACATGATTGTTAATGCTGTTGCCGGTCGCGAGCAGTCTTATTCACCCTTACAGATACTGACTCAGTAGGAGCGCTGCTTTATGTCTACTAAAGATATGATGCCTCATTTTGATCTTTTCCAGCCTTCCGATATGGAAAACGCCCTGGACCTGCTTGATCAGTATCAGGATGGGGCCTGGCCACTGGCTGGAGGCCAGGATAGCCTTGACTGGTTTAAAGACCGTATCAAGCGTCCTGTAGCGGTTATTGATTTGGCTGGTATACCCGGCATGACCGGCATTAATGAGACGGCTGATGGCATCGAAATCGGCGCTTTGACCACTTTACATGAAATTGCTGAGAGTGCACTGATTCAATCTGCCTATGGTGTACTGGCTGAAGCCGCCGGTCGTGTAGCAAGCCCCCAGATTCGTAACATTGGCACCTTGGGTGGTAATGTCTGCCAGGATGTCCGTTGCTGGTATTACCGCTCAGGTGTGGACTGCTATCGTGCTGGCGGCAATACCTGCTATGCCGACACACCAGAAGGCCTTAACAGAGAACATTGCCTGTTTGGTGCGGATCGTTGTGTTGCCGTTACTCCTTCGGATACGGCGCCGGCACTGGTTGCACTGGAAGCCGTCATGGTTATTCAGAATTCAGATGGTATTCGGGAAGTCGCCGCAGAAAATTTCTTTATCGGACCTGATATTGATATCGAACGCACCACCGTTCTTGAATCTGGTGACATTCTGACTTCCATTAAGATTCCAGCTAAATGGGCTGGTGCAAATTATTATTTTGAAAAAGTTGCTGATCGTGCCACCTGGGATTTTGCCCTGGTCAACATCGCCTCAGTATTACGAATGTCAGGCAATACGATTGAGGATTTACGCATCGTCTGCGGTGGCGTTGAATGTATTCCACGTCGTCTGAATGTCGTGGAAGATATTGTCCGTGGCAGTAACAGGGATACTGAAACTCTCGAATTAGCCGCAGGGGCAGCTGCCCGTGGTGCAACTACTTTGAATTATAACCACTTCAAGATACCCCTTATGCAAAACCTCGTTAAACGCTCCATACGTGACAGCTAGGCAGAGGTTTAAGGCGATACCTTAAGGCTATTCGGAGCGTAAAAAGAAAATGGATATCTTTCGATACAGCAGAAACGCTTATGGCCAGCAGGTTCTTGAAGGCATTTCCTTTGACCTGATTTATCTTTTTACCGGCCTTGCAGCAACCATCATCGTGGCGCATTTACTGTACAGTTTTTTCAGAAACAAACAGTAAAAACCCCTCAGTAATTTTTTTCGCCCCACCGGGCTATAAACGCAGGACCAGTCGGGATATCTGTATGCCGATAATAATGAGTATTGTAAGAAAAAATACGGGAAGAGACTTGTGTATGGCGGACCGGACGGGACTCGAACCCGCGACCTCCGGCGTGACAGGCCGGCATTCTAACCAGCTGAACTACCGGTCCGCGACACAAAAAAAACTAAAAAACACTTTGGTGGGTGATGAGGGATTTGAACCCCCGACATTCGCCTTGTAAGGGCGACGCTCTCCCAACTGAGCTAATCACCCAAAGCGTCAAGGCTGCGCATTTTACCGACTTGAAGCAGCATGTCAATTCTATTTAGCTGTATGGCGGAAGGTGCCATCCCAGTCCTCGGCCAGAGTTTGAGTACGCAGGTTTTCAATTCGTTCCAGGTACACTGAGTACAAGAGCTTGTCAGGCTCTTTTTCCTGTAGTTCTTTAAAGCATTGCTCGGCTTTATCCCACTGCTGCTGCAGATAAAAATCATAGGCCTTATGATAGGAAGCAACCTGTTGACGTAATTCCGGGGAGGCTTGATTGTCCAGGCATAGCGGTTCATAGATACGAATCGGCTGCTCCTTACCCTTCACCTGTACCTTATCGATCAGTCTGCAAAGGAAGCCCTCGACATGATCATAGGTCTCTTCACCGATTAAAAGCTTCACACCATAAAACTTGGTGATACTCTCCAGTCGGGAAGCCAGATTTACGGCATCTCCAAGCACTGTATAGGCACGTCGGTATGTCGAGCCCATATCACCGACATTCATAAAACCGGAATTTATACCAACACCTATACTCACTTCTGGTAGTCCTCTGGCGACAAACTGGGCTTTCAATTGCTCGGTTTTCTCCAGCATAAGCAGAGCTGCATTCAGCGCATGCTGACGATGATCCGCATCATCCAGAGGAGCCCCCCAGAAGGCCATCACCATATCCCCAACGTATTTATCAATGGTGCCATGATTATCAAAAATAATGCCGGTTATCGGCGTAAAAAAATCATTCAGAAAGGTTTTTAAATCAGTTGCCGACAATGTTTCAGATATCGTGGTAAAGCCTCTTATATCTGAAAAAAGTACACTTAATTCCTTGCTTTCGCCATCAAAATTATAGTTATCAGGATCATCCAGCATGGCGTCAATATGTGCTGGCGGAACATACTGATCGAACATCATTTTTATGGCACGCCGGTTCATGCCTTCTTTCAGAAATCCGTAGGTCATATTCACCACAGTAATTAACAGAATCAGGAACAGCAGAATAATCAGAGAGATATCCAGCTTGTAATCAATCCAGAGCTTAAAGTTCAGCGCTACCAGACCCAGCATAAAAGCGAGACTGGACAAGCCCAGCAAGGCCGGACCAAGAAGCGGATAAATTATGGATAACAACAAACCGATCATAAAAATGGCGACTGCAACGGCGGCATTTTCCCAGTCTGGCCTGCTGGGAAAAGGGTTGTCCTGAATATAGCTTAGGCCTGAAAACATGCCTTCCCCAGCCGAGCCTGTAGCCGAACCACCATCATCAATGGTGACCATTGGTGAAGCCGATAAGAGAGCATCCAGCACATTCGCGTGAACTTCAACACCCGGATAGACTGCTTCCAGAGGCGTCGAGCGCAGGTCATAAATACCTGTAGCCGTCGTTCCAACAAGAACCAGGCTGTTTTGCAGTAGCAAGTGCTGCTCTTCAGTAAGCTGATCGCGCAGCACATCTGTTGCCGATATGTAAGGAAAGGTGCCACTTTCACCGAGCTCTGAACGACCGACAAAAGGAATCAATACTCTGCCATCCACAGTTGTAGGTATCGTAATCTGGCCCATATTGATCCCGGTGACGCTTCTGAAGTTACCGAAGGCATCAGCCTCTGTCTGGATCGTGAAGTTTTCTTCAAAGTAATACAGGCGCGCCATTTCCAGAGCCAGTGAAGGATAAAGCTGATTCCGGAAATTCAGTACCAGAGGTGTAGAACGTATAATGCCATCCAGATCAGGGATAGTGTCAAAAAAACCGCCTCCAGCGGCGGCATTTTGCAAGGTAGCGATGTTGGCTTCATAACCTTGCATGACGAGCAATGTTGAAAAACCAATATCACCATCATCAATGTCAGTGATTTGATCAGGCAGAACACCATAGCGTAGCGCTTCGTTGGCCCGAAAAGACATGCCCAGTGCCACATCCGTATATTGCATTTTCTCCGCGAAATAACTGTCACCATCCAGGGCATCCTGTACCCGTGACAGCTCATTAATCAAATCCTGACTGTCAGCCCCTAGACGCTGCTGCAATTCAATAGCGAGGTTTCTTTCGGGCTCCGGAAAGGTCACATCAAAACCGATGACCAGAACTCCTGCATCGGCAAGTTTCTCAACCAGATCACCAATTTTGAAGCGTGACCAGGGCCACTGCCCTTCGGCATCCAGGCTTCTTTGATCAAAATCGACAATAACAATTTTATGATCGCCCTCTCCTCTTGAGGGAATAAATAAATTGTATCTCTGATCATAAACAAGGTTATCCAGGCGGTCGATAAACCCGGATATGGCGGGAGGCGCACTGATATGCAGCCACAAGCTAAGCAGCATGGCCAGCAATCCGAGGAAAAGCGGGAGTCTGGCCCCTTTGAGCAGTTGTAATTTTGCTCTGCTCAGGAGGCGGAGTAATAACTTAAAAATTGACATCGCAAGTCATAGTATTTTAATTCACTGGCATTATAAGCTTTATTGCACAAAGTGCATGCAAATCACACTGCAGACCTGTACAGCGAGTACAGCAATCGCTACACTTTGCGCCGCACTATGATCAACAACCAGACCCATGGAAATATACAAAGAATTTACCTTCGAAGCCGCCCACTCTTTACCTAATGTTCCTGAGGGGCATAAGTGTGCACGCCTGCACGGCCATTCCTATAAAGTCCAGATACATGTTAGCGGAGAACCCGATGCCACTTTGGGATGGATCATGGATTTTACCGAGATCAAAAAAATTGTTCGTCCTTTGATAAAGGAACTGGATCATTATTTTCTGAATGAAATCCCCGGCCTTGAAAACCCTACCAGTGAAAACCTTGCTATCTGGATCTGGAATAAACTGAAACCACTCTTACCTGAACTATCTAAAGTTGTGATCAGCGAAACCTGTACCAGTGGCTGCGTCTATCAAGGTCGCTGATTAAGCCAGAACGCAATTTATTTGCCAGTGTTTCAGTTTGAAATTTCCTTTGGTGTAAAAGCTGCTGCTCCTGTCATGCTCACCCTTCGATCTTTCCTTCCCATTTTTCCGGCGCTGCGGAACTCGTCGCTTTG
>CAXBFG010000013.1:0-31040 GCA_963975155.1 uncultured Gammaproteobacteria bacterium
CTCTTCTCTACCTTCTGGCGGGGGTGCCGCCCTATGCAACTGAGCTACAGACCCAAACTGTAAAGTCTGGTATTTTTTCTAACAAGCCGGAGTCCGACCTCACCCTCTTCTCTACCTTCTGGCGGGGGTGCCGCCCTATGCAACTGAGCTACAGACCCATAAGAAAAAGGCCGATATTTTTTAAAACATTCCCGAATGCGAAATCACGGGAACGCGCATTATACAGAGTCAGCGTTTTCAGACAAGAGCTTGCAGTGATCAGGCCTTATAAAGCAGATGAAAGAGTTTCTTTCCGCGTTTCAATAAAAAATATTTGCCGAATAAAGCCGAGTCCCAGCTTAACTCCGTGGCAGGATCCATGACTTTCTTACCATTAACATTGACCGCAGCATTACCAATAAATTCTCTGGCCATTTTATTGGATGAAGCCAGTTCTCCGTCCACCAGTGCCAAAACCAGTGAGAATGTATCTTCAGCCCGACCGGAAGCAGGCATGCCATCCTGTTTCAGCTGTTCAAAATCGCTTTCAGTCAATGTGGAAATATCTCCGCTAAACAAGGCCTTACTTATCCTTTCCGCCGCCTCGAGGCCCTCATTGCCATGCACCAGGCGGGTAACTTCTCTCGCTAGTATGTCTTGCGCTTCCGGCCGTCCCTGAGCATTTTTATCTTTTTCTTCTATGGCATCTATTTCCGCCACATCCAGGAAAGTAAAATATTTGAGAAATTTATAGACATCTGCATCAGCGGTATTAATCCAGAACTGGTAAAAGGCATAGTAGGAAGTCCGTGCCGAATCGATCCAGATGGTACCCTCTTCGGTCTTGCCAAATTTTCCGCCGTCCGCCTTGGTGACCAGCGGCAGGGTCAGACCATATACCTGCTGCTGATTCATACGACGTGTCAAATCGATACCTGCAGTGATATTCCCCCACTGATCGCTGCCACCAATCTGTACGGTACAATCATACATCCCGTTTAGCTTTGCAAAATCATAGGATTGCAGAATCATATAGGTAAATTCCGTAAAAGAGATGCCTTCTCCATCCCTCTCAATGCGCTGTTTCACGCTTTCTTTCTGTATCATGGCATTGACTGAGAAATGCTTGCCGATATCGCGCAGAAAGGAAATAACATCGAGATCCTGTGTCCAGTCCAGGTTATTGACCACCAGAGCCGAATTCTCACCACAATCAAAATCAATAAAGCTGCTGAGTTGTTGTTTGATACTTTCCGTCCAGGACTGGGTTATTTCGGCTGAGTTCAATTTGCGCTCATTACTTTTAAAACTTGGATCTCCAATCATTCCGGTGGCACCACCAGCAACAGCAATTGGTTTATGTCCGGCGAGTTGGAAGCGCTTGAGAGCCAGTAAAGGAACCAGGCTGCCAATATGCAGGCTGTCAGCAGTAGGGTCAAAGCCGCAATAGACAGTCCGGGACCCGCTCATCAGGTGTTCTGTAAGCTCATCGTCAGCAGAAATCTGACTTAACAAGCCTCTGTTTCTGAACTCATTGATAATATCGATATTAGTACTATTCATATGCATCTTAAAAAATAAAAGCGGCAACTTTACAAGATAGGCCCGTAATTACAAGGCATTATTGTAGTAAATACCGGAAATGCCTATTTTACGAGGGAAAACTGAACAAAATAAGTGCTTGGCAGAGCAGCTCAAGCAAGCTAAAATCCTTCGAGTTTCCAGTACCTTAGCAAACAAAGCGAATAAGATGCTGTAGGAAGGATATGAATCTTATTGATTTTACTAAACAGCTATCCAACAAGTTGATAGCAAAATACTTACCCCTCAGACACCAGAAGGCGTGTCTGGGTTTGTTTCTTACACTTTGTGTTTTGCTGCTTATCCCTGATTCAGAATCAATCGTCCCAATATCAAATTCCCTGAACCAGAGTCAGGCCATAAGCGACTCAATATTCTCGACCTCAACTTTTGATCCTGCAGATTCGACAAATGCGCAAAGCCCTGGTCTCGAACGTTTTGGAACAATCAGCAGAAATGCCGCTACTCCTGAAATTATTGAAGCCGAAGTGGAATCCAGATTAATGACTGAAGTTCGATCGGGAGATAATTTATCTCTGATTTTCGATCGTGTCGGCCTCAGCCCTCAGGATGTTTATCGGGTAGCCAATAGCGGTGATGACGCAAATATTTTAAGCCGGCTTTATCCTGGTTATAACCTGGCCTTTGACATTGACGCTGAAGGTACTCTGAATGAACTGGAAGTTATTACCAGCCCACTGGAAAGTTATTTTTTCACTCTCAATGACCTCAATAGCTACGATACTGCACGCCTGGAAAGAGAGCCGCAAATAGTTCCCGTTTATAAAGAAGCCAGCATCAATGATTCGTTATTTCTAGCCGCTCAACGTGGTGGTATTTCTGCTGCTATCACCATGGAAATAGCCGGTATTTTTGGTGGCGTAATTGATTTCATGCTGGACACCCGCGCGGGCGACAATTTCAATGTACTGTACGACGAGCGTCACCTTGATGGAGAATTTATCGGTAATGGTTCTATTCAGGTCGCACAATATACCAATCAGGGCGAAACCCACACCGCAATACGCTACGTCAATCTGAATGGTGACGTCGATTATTACAATCCCCAGGGCGAAAGCATGCGCAAAGCCTTTTTACGTAATCCGGTGGATTTCACACGTATTAGCTCCAACTTCACACTATCGCGCCGACATCCGATTTTAAATACTATCCGCGCCCATAAAGGCACTGATTATGCGGCACCTACTGGCACGCCAGTCGTTGCGGCTGGTGATGGCCGGGTAACCTGGGCATCCCGCAATGGCTCATTCGGAAATCTGGTTGTTGTTAAACATGGCGACCGCTTCGAAACCAAATACGCGCACCTATCTTCTTATGCTCGAGGAATACGTGTTGGTTCCCGGGTAAAACAAGGGGACATTATCGGTTATGTAGGAATGACCGGAGGCGCTACCGGCCCACACTTGCATTATGAATTCCTCATCGATGGCGCACACAGAAACCCGCGTACCGTTCACGATCAATTACCCAAAGCTGAATCAGTTCCTGTTCAGGAAATGGAGCGCTTTCGTCAACAAACACAAATTATTCTGGCACAGCTGGATGCCTTAAACTCTAACCCTACTCTGGCACAGAACACCACCTCCAATAACGCGACGGAATGAGTTCCGAACTTTATATAGGCCTGATGTCCGGCACTAGCATGGATGCCGTAGACTGCGTTCTTGCCGACCTTACTGAGTCCTCAAAAGTCATCGATTTCATTAATGTCGAGATTCCACCCGAACTGAAAAAAAGCCTGCTGAATCTGTGTCTCGAGAATGGGGAAAATCAAATTAAGGAACTGGGCGAAGCCGATGCCGCGTTAGGCAAACTTTTTGCCAGTGCCGCACTCTTAATGCTGGAAAAACATCAGTTAAGCAAGACACAGATTCAGGCAATCGGATCACACGGGCAAACCGTTCGCCATCAGCCACCAGGTCAAAGTGCGCAACCTTTTTCAATACAGATTGGCGACCCGAATACGATCGCAGCACTGACCGGGATTACCACTGTCGCCGATTTCAGACGTAAGGACATGGCTCTAGGCGGTCAAGGAGCGCCTTTGCTACCGGCATTCCATCAGCAAATTTTCTTGAGTAGTGATAAAGACAGAATCATTTTAAATATTGGCGGTATGGCGAATATCACACTTCTGGTAAAAGATTCCGCACAGATCATTGGCTTCGATACGGGTCCTGGCAATATATTGCTGGATCTCTGGATTCAGGAAAATATTGGCCAGGACTGGGATGCCGATGGTACTTGGGCAGCAAGTGGCAGCAGTAATTCTGAATTACTCGAGTTCATGCTGGAAGATCCTTATTTTGCTACCCCACCACCGAAGAGTACTGGCCGTGAACATTTCAATAAAGCCTGGCTCGATGCCGCACTGGCAAATTATGCGAAAGAAATAGCCCCGCAAGATGTGCAAGCTACATTAGTAGAATTAAGCTCACACAGTATTGGCCAGGCAATTCAATCCTTAATACCAGGTGGTGAGATTATAGTTTGTGGTGGAGGAGCAAAAAACCGGCAGCTTATTCAAGGCCTAAGCAAGCAACTTACAGCTTTTGACATTTCCATCAGCACTGAGCATGGCATCAACAGTGATGCTCTTGAAGCATTGGCCTTCGCCTGGTTTGCCAAACAAACGCTGCAAAGAAAGCCCATCGATTTAAGCGACATAACAGGTTCGAGCAGACCGCATATTCTTGGCGGCGTTTATTACGCAGATTGATTTACTAAAAACACTACTAAGTATCAAGATAACTACCGCCTCAAATCAGAGGCTTTCGATCGTCAGATAGAAGTCGATTGTTATGCATCCTTTAGCATGGCAAGTGCGCAGCTTATATCAGCACCAACCAGCAACTTTTTCTGACTGTGATACTCGATCCCGATTCCTACCAAATGCAAACTATCCGAATAATCCAATTCGGAAAAGTTATTGTCGAATAGTTCCCAGATTGGAGAACCGCTCATACCTTGTGGTTTTGGGAAATGGACTAAATTTAGCTCAGAATCATAATTTTTCTTTAAATTTAGTGGAAGCGCTATTCTATCCATCGGCGATAGATTTAATCTTTCATATTCGTTTTCAGGGATTGAATAATCATGGTATGCATACACTTGTACTTCTGTTTCATTAGTATTGTGTTTTGTCTTACTCTTGGTGCTAGGAAATCCCACAATAATGTAATACTTATTCTCCCTGGGAATCCTATTAGGTGATAGGTATTTAAACGGTGTAATTTGTTTATCTACTGCATAAAATGGCGGATAAGGCTCTTCTTTGAAAAATACCATCGCTACATCTGAATCAGTTTCGTCTGTTGCTTTTACGTATCCAGTAATTCTTCTAGTGGTATTTGGTGAAACGTAGAAAAAGAGTTCTTCGTTTTTGCATCTGTTAATTACATGAGCAGCAGAGACTAAAATTGTTTCAGTTCCTGCCTTTATAAAGAATCCACTCCCAATCTGCTCCGGAATTTTCCCCTTATACCTATAAATTGGGATAACTAGTCTTGAAATTACATCTACTAGAGAAGCGATTCTTTTTCTAATCCTAATGTCATCATTCATAGTTAGTTAAGAACGCTATGTATAACTGAAAGTTAATAAGGACTTCAACCTTGTAATAGTCATAAAGATGGATACCTTAATAATCATTTCGATTAAAAACAATAAGAAAAAAATTGTCGAATAAATATGCGTTTCAATTTTTCTATAAAATGTGTAGCGAAAAAGAGAGCGCTGCGTTTAACCTCATATTTTGATAGATATGATTTAGCGTTACGAGCGAAACGAAGACGAGGCATCCAATCGAATTAATGAAGGAGCTTACTTGAAAGTAAGTGACTGAGTTAATTAGATTGGATAACGACGTATCCGTGAGCGCAGTAGCTAAATGGAGAAGGACATGCCGCAACCACAGGTGGTTGTAGCTAGTGGATTCTTCACAATAAATCTCGAGCCTTCCAGCCCTTCTGTATAATCAATCAGGGAACCGGTCAGGTATTGAATGCTAAGAGGGTCCACCAATAATTTAGCATTCTTGTTGCTTATCACTGTGTCATCGTCATTTACGGCTTCATCAAATGAAAAGCCATATTGAAACCCAGAACAACCTCCGCCCGTAACAAACACGCGCAACTTAAGCTCAGGATTACCTTCTTCGGCAATCAAAGTGCTGACTTTTTTTGCCGCGTTATCGGTTAATACCAATGGCACGGCATCATGTGTTTGAACTACAGACATAGAATCTTCAGGTTAATTAGAACGCATGGAATCAGGGCTATTATGGCAATAACCGAGTAAATTAGTCAAGTATTAGCTGGATGCCTTAGCAGCCTCTACAATAACGGCTTCGCGTTCCGATTTTACGACGGCGGGTTTTACATCCAGTTGCTTTGGTTTGAGTTCAGCGGATGAGCGATGACAAAGGCTGCCATTAACTTCTGAACCCATGACCATTTCGATAAGATGATAATAGACATTTCCGACAACCCTGGCTTTGGCTGCAAGCTCAATGTGTTCGCTTGAATAGACATCACCTTCGACCAGACCATTAATAATAACTGATGGCACCTTAATCTCACCCTGTACCAGTCCACTTTCCCTGATTCTTACTTCAGCAGGCGCATCGGCATCGGCATATATATTGCCTCTGATTTTTCCTTCTACTTCCAATGTACCGGAAAAATGTAAATCTCCGTTTATTTCAGTAGATTTTGAAATCAGCGTAGTTAAATTTTCACTAAATTTGTTTTTCACAATCCGTCTCATACCAAATATTAATTTTAGCGCTCTACCAACCAGACAAAATTTTTCTGTACTGTCTTAGCGTTGTCGCCCTGTGAAACTGCAAGAATTTGCACCGTTTCCGGCACAAAATTTTCAGGGATTATTAATTCACCTTCAATGTTTTGAAAGTATCTGAATTGCAGTCTTATGTCTAATTGATTCTCTTCAATTGAAAGACTTCGTAGGGGAACTGAAATTTCCTGGCCATCCTGCATCCCCATAATATTGACATTTGCATGGCCACTGATGACATCATCGTTATTAGCAAGCTGCTTTAACTCGATACGATAACGAATTCGATTCTCCTCTTCCGTAACACTCAGGTCAAGTTGTCCAATTGCCAAACCACTTTCATCATTTTCAGGGGACATTATCTGCCGATAAAAAAGCACATCGGCTTCTAACTGGGCGTTTATTTCCCTAAGGTCAAACAGAGTACTTTGAACATCGGCCAAAGCCTGCCGGTCAACCAGACTGGACTGTTCTGCATTTACCAGGCTTTGTTGTAAAAGTGCCAATTGCTCACGCGAAGCTCCAACATCTTCAAGCAACTGATCCCGCTCCAGGCGAACGTTAATATTTTCATTTGTACCGCGCATATAACCATAAAAAGTACCCGCGCCTGCCACTGCCACAGCCAGAATAATTCCTCCAAAGATAAACAGGAATGCACGCATAGGGCGATGCGGAACCACCACCATTTTTATTTGTTTACTGCCTTTTACTACCGTCATTTTTACCAACCATTATTTTGCTACGGTAATACGGATACTATTTCTAAGCCACGACCTTCATCAAACCCAAACATTAAATTCATATTCTGAATGGCCTGCCCTGCCGCGCCTTTAACCAGATTATCTTCAACCGCTAATATTACGACTTTATTACTGTCCTGGGGTTTGACAATAGCAAGTCGGCACATATTGCTTCCTGCCACCGATCTGGTTTCCGGACTTAGTCCCGGTTCCATCACATCAACAAACTTTTCTTCTTTATAAAAATCCTCATAAAGACTTTGCAAATCAGTTTTCGTATCTAATAGAGTTGCGTAAAGACTCGCCTGTATGCCTCTGATCATTGGAACTAAATGCGGCATAAAAGTCAGATTCACAGGCCTCGCACTATGCTGGTTTAAACCCTGAACTATTTCCGGCTGATGTCTGTGCCCATTTATCGCATAGGCTTTAAAATTTTCACTGACTTCACAAAGCAAGGTGCCAATTTCAGCTTTTCTTCCTGCTCCGCTGACACCCGATTTTACATCAGCGATTAAGGAGTCGGTATCAACCAGGTTATTTTTCAGTAAAGGGATAAACCCTAACTGTACAGCCGTCGGATAGCAGCCAGGATTCGCTATCAGTGAAGCCTTTTTAATTTGCTCACGATTCATTTCCGGTAATCCATATACAGCATCGGCCACCAGTTCGGGACAGGCATGTTGCATGCCATACCAGTGCGACCAAAGTTCAACATCCTTAATTCTGAAATCGGCCGAAAGATCAATAACCTTTACACCTTTCGACAGTAATTCCGGCACCATATTCATGGCCGTACCATTCGGTGTCGCAAAAAAAACGACGTCACAAGCTGCCAAGAGTGCAGGATCCGGTTCACAAAAGTTTATCTGTAGATGTTTGCGTAAATTTGGGAACATGGCAGACACAGCAGTGCCTGCTTCCGATCTGGAAGTGACTGCTTTTATGGAGACCTCCGGGTGCTGAACCAGAAGCCTTAACAGTTCGACACCGGTATATCCGGTAGCGCCAACCACACCTACAGTAATCATCTTTAGCTCTTGTTACGTCTTAGTTGAATTCTGGTGCGCTATCATAGCAAAAGTACGCCCCCGGCAACTACTATGTATTAATCAGTCCTCCAGGCTAAAGGTCATCATGCTGCACTACCGACATGCAGCCTTAAGTGCATTAATGGTATTATCCCCCGCTGATTCCACATACGAAGAACGAGTAATGACCTACCTTTGGTTAAAAGCCTTTCATCTGATTGCCATGATCTGCTGGTTTGCGGGCATCTTTTATTTACCACGACTTTTTGTCTATCACGCCATGGCAGAGGATGAAATCAGTCTGGAGCGTTTCAAAATCATGGAAAGAAAACTCTTTTGGGGCATTATGACGCCGTCTGCCGTTCTCACTGTCATCCTGGGTTTATTCCTGTTGAGTACCAATTTTTCCTTCTATATGCAGGCAGGATGGATGCATGCAAAACTAAGCTGCGTTGCCCTGCTAATAGTTTTTCACGGCATGTGCTGGCACTATCTCAAGGCATTCAGGGAGGATCGCAATATACATAGTCACAAATTTTATCGCTGGTTTAACGAAGCACCGGTTATTCTGCTAATCGCCATCATCATTTTCGTCGTCATCAAACCATTTTAGGAAATTCGTATGTCTGAGAGTAAATCTTACTCACGTTCCGAATCATTATTTGTACAGGCTCGTAAGCACATTCCCGGCGGCGTAAATTCACCGGTACGGGCATTCAAAGGAGTCGGTGGTGATCCGGTTTTTTTCGCCCGCGGCGAGGGAGCCTATGTTTTTGATGAAGACGGGAATACTTATGTTGATTATATAGGCGCCTGGGGCCCTTTGATTCTCGGGCATTGTCATCCAAAAGTTATCAGTGGCTTAAGAGAACAGCTAGATAAAGGTTTAGCCTTCGGCGCCCCTACTGCCAAAGAAAGTGCCATGGCAGAGTTGATCTGTCAGCTGATCCCCTCAATTGAAAGCGTACGACTGGTAAATTCAGGCACTGAAGCCACCATGAGCGCTATCCGGCTGGCACGCGGTGTTACAGGGCGTGACAAGGTGCTTAAATTTGAAGGCTGTTATCACGGGCATGTAGATTCCTTACTGGTTAAAGCAGGTTCAGGGGCCTTGACCATGGGCTCACCTGATTCTGCCGGAATTCCCTTGAGTACAGCATCACAGACTTTCGTACTACCCTATAACGATAGTGCAAAAGTCGAAGAACTTTTTAAACAACACGGTGAAGAAATAGCCTGCATTATTGTCGAACCGGTTGCCGGTAATATGAATTGCATCCCTCCAGTGCCGGGCTTCCTCGAAACATTACGTAAAGTCACCAGTTCGTATGGGAGCCTACTGATTTTTGATGAAGTCATGACCGGATTCAGGACGGCTCTGGGTGGAGCTCAGAGTGTTTATAATATCGATCCGGATCTCACGACATTAGGTAAGGTAATCGGAGGCGGTCTCCCGGTAGGAGCCATTGGCGGGAAACAACGTTATATGGACATGTTAGCGCCTGTCGGTCCGGTCTATCAGGCAGGCACTCTTTCAGGAAACCCGCTGGCTGTCAGCGCTGGATTGATTATGCTGAATGAAATTTCACAAGCCGGTTTTTATGAGTCACTGCAAAAAACTACCAGTCAGTTATTAAGCGGCCTGCAGGAGCGTGCAGATGCTGCCGGCATAGCATTTACCACCAATCAGGTTGGTGCGATGTTTGGATGTTTCTTTTCCGAAGAAACCCGTATCACAAGTTTTGAGCAGGTTATGCGTTGTGATGTCGAGCGATTTAAAGTCTATTTCCATAGCATGCTGGATCAGGGTATTTATCTGGCCCCCTCTGCATTTGAAGCTGGTTTCATTTCAGCTGCACATGGCGAAAAAGAAATACAACTGACGCTAGATGCTGCAAGCATGGCATTCTCAAAACTCAACAAATAACAGGAACAACTCATGAAGAAATACCATATTTATGCATTGGGCAATGCACTCGTTGATAATGAATTTGAAGTAGAAGACAGCTTTTTGAAACACGAAAGTATACAGAAAGGTGTTATGACTCTGGTTGATGGTGAATCACAGGACACCTTGCTGGAACGTCTCATAAAAAAATATAGTCTAAAGAAACGTGGCGGTGGCGGTTCTGCCGCCAACACCCTGTATGCAGCTTCTCAGTTTGGGGCAAATACCTTTTATTCCTGCAAAGTCGCCACCGATGAGTCTGGCGATTTTTACCTGGCAGAACTGGGCAATCACAACATAGACACTAATCTGGGCAGCATCAGAGATAATAGTGGCATCACCGGTAAATGCCTGGTCATGGTCAGCCCCGATGCTGAACGTACCATGCTGACACACCTGGGCATCTCGGAAAAACTGACCAGCAAAGATATCGATAAAGAGGCTTTGAAAAATTCAAACTACCTTTATCTGGAAGGCTATCTGGTAACTTCGCCCAGCGCACGAAAAGCCTGTATCCAGGCTAAACATACCGCAGAGAAACACGGCGTATTAACCGCATTAACCTTATCCGACCCTGGCATGGTGCAATTTTTTCGGGGCGGACTTGAAGACATGATCGGTGATGGCGTTGATCTGCTTTTCGCTAATCAGGTTGAAGCCCTGGCCTGGACCGGTGAAGAAAGTGTTGAAGCTGCCGCTGAATCTTTGAAAAGTATCGCAAAAACGCTGGTAATAACGCTGGGTTCAAAAGGGGCACTGTTATTTGATGGCGAAAAATATATTCAAATTGCTCCCCATAAAGTCAATGCAGTCGATTCAAATGGTGCTGGAGATATGTTTGCTGGCGCATTTTTATTTGCTGTATCTACAGGCCTGGACTTTGAGACGGCCGGCAGACTGGCCAGCCTAAGCGCAGCCACCTTGGTATGTGAGTTTGGTGCCCGACTACCTGCCGAACAGCACCTTAGTTTATTGAGTCAGATAGTTTAGTTACTTAAACTTGCGTCCATTTCGAGACGGCGTTTTATAAATTCCAGACGCCGTTGCAGATTTTCCGTATTTTGTGGCCCCAGACGCATTAACAGCTTTTCGACATCCGTATAGTTTTCAATTTCCGGATTTGCATAAAGATAATTCAAGGTCGGACGAATCAATTGCTGAGGCTGGGCTGCAGTTCTGGCATTCAGCACATTATCAATAGCCAGCAGTGTTACCTCAGTAAAATCACTGTTACGAAGCCCCAGTTCGGCAAAGGCCTGCTGAAAAAGCGGTAAGAACCGACGATAAACTTCTATGGTTGTATCTGTACTTATATTGCTCAAAGCAGTGATCAATGCAGAAAAACGCTGATAAGACTGAGTGTCCATAAGAAAAAATTCACTTCCAAGTTCAGTGATCTGCATGGGTTCAGCCGGGTTTAATAATGGGCGGTTTCGTTCCGGAAACTCTCCGCGACTCATGTTCTCAACCATCACAACAAACTTCCTGATTAATTCTTCTGAGACCAGATAATTTATTAATGGTGCACCATTAGCCATAGCCGCCAATTCTTCCTGAACAAAGGCATCACTGTCGTTTAGTGCAGGTAAAGCGGGTTCTGCAACTACGGGTTCACTCACAATAGGTTCAGGGTTGTTCTCAGCTGCCTCGCTTATTACCGGAGTTTCAACTACTTCCGGTTCAAGAGTTTCTGCAAGCGGCGCTGGTCGAGGAGGGCTCGGCCTGGGTTCCGGTAAAGTTTCATTGTTGACAATGACAGGCACTGGCTCTTCATCATCATTGGTTAGCAGCATAAACAAACCAAACAGAATAATGACTCCTATGACCAATGAATAGATTAATTTGTTGTCGTTCATGCTATGCCCAGTGGATTGTTATCTCAGGTGTTACTCAGCTTTGTATTTGAAAAGGTCTCGGATTACAGTAAGCAGACCAACAGTTTAAACTGCTTGCTCAAATTCTGACATAGATTGTCTAAAAATAGTTATTCAGACACAAAAAAGCCCGATTTCTGACAGAATATCGGGCTTTTATAAGCTATTGAAAAATCAGCGTTTAAACTTCGGCTTTTTCCTCATCAGTGATATCTTTCATGCTCAGACTGATTTTTCCACGATCATCAATCTTCAGTACTTTAACGGCAATTTCCTGACCTTCCTTCAAATGATCAGTGACTTTCTCAACCCGCTCCTGGGCAATTTGAGAAATATGCACCAGACCATCCTTGCCAGGCAGAATTGTGACGAAGGCACCGAAATCCACAATCTTGGAAACCACGCCTTTGTATACCTTGCCAATTTCCGCTTCAGCAGTTATCTCCTGGATCATGGCAATAGCGGCATCTCTGGATGCAGCATCTTCGCCATAAATCCTGACATTACCGTCGTCGTCGATATCAACAGAGGCTCCGGTTTCTTCAGTGATTGAACGAATCGTTACACCACCTTTACCGATGACATCGCGAATTTTATCCGGATGTACTTTCAGCATGCCCATACTGGGAGCATTTTCGGAAACTTTTTCCCGCGATACGGAGATCACCTTGTTCATCTCACCCAGAATAAACATTCTGGCTGCATTAGCCTGTTGCAGGGCAGTTTCCATAATTTCTTCAGTAATACCCTGAATTTTAATATCCATTTGCAGAGCGGTTACACCTGCTGCTGAACCTGCTACTTTAAAGTCCATGTCGCCCAGATGATCTTCATCACCCAGAATATCGGTTAATACAGCAAAGCCGTTATCTTCTTTAATTAATCCCATCGCAATACCCGCGACAGGAGCTTTCAAGGGAACACCGGCATCCATAAGGGCCAGACTGGTACCACAAACAGAGGCCATGGATGAAGAGCCATTGGATTCCGTAATTTCAGATACCACTCGAATGGCATAAGGAAAATCTTCTTCCGCAGGCAGTACGGCTGCAACACCTCGACGCGCCAATCTGCCATGCCCGATTTCACGCCGTTTGGGACCACTCATAAAGCCGGTTTCACCGACACTATAGGGAGGGAAATTATAATGCAGCATAAATGGATCTTTCTTGGTGCCTGAGAGGTCTTCGATCATTTGGGCATCGCGGATGGCACCCAGAGTTGCAACAACCATGGCCTGAGTTTCACCGCGTGTAAACAGCGCCGAACCATGAGTCTTAGGCAAAACACCTGTTTCTACATAGATAGGTCTGACAGTCGTGTTATCACGGCCATCAATACGCGGCTGACCAGCAATGATGTTGCTACGGACAATTTTCTTTTCTAAGGCAGCAAAAGTATCCTGAACATCTCCAGCACTTACTTTAGGCTCTGCTTCTTCATTGGCAAGCTGAGCAACAGCCTGAGCCTGTAATTCTGACAGTTTATCCTGGCGTTGCATCTTGTCAGATATCGTATATGCCTGTGTGATACCGGCACTGAAAGCAGCAGCAACAGCGTCAATCAGCGCAGTATTTTTGGCTTCAGGAACCCACTCCCAATCCGGCTTGCCGGTTTCAGCTTTAAACTCTTTGACAGCCTGAACAATCGCCTGCATTTCGACATGTCCAAAGAGCACAGCACCCAACATCAGATCTTCACTTAATTCCTTGGCTTCAGATTCAACCATCAGAACCGCAGATTCTGTACCAGCAACCACCATGTCCAGAGCTGAACTCTGCAGTTTTTCATAGCTTGGGTTCAGCACATATCCTTCGGCTTCGGTGAAACCTACGCGGGCTGCACCAATAGGGCCTGAGAATGGAATACCAGAAATGCTTAGCGCCGCTGAAGTACCAATCATGGCAGCGATATCCGGATCAACATTTTTTTCGGAAGAAATAACAGTACAGACCACTTGCACTTCATTCATGAAGCCTTTTGGAAACAATGGTCTGATGGGTCTGTCGATTAATCGGGAAGTCAGGGTTTCCTTTTCGGTAGGACGACCTTCACGTTTGAAGAAACCGCCAGGGATTTTGCCTGCAGCGTAGGTTTTCTCTTGATAATTAACGGTCAGTGGGAAAAAGTCCTGACCAGGGTTGGCAGTTTTTCTGCCGACAACTGTGGTTAATACTGCTGTGCCACCAATAGTTACCAGAACTGCGCCTGTGGCCTGACGTGCAATTCTTCCTGTTTCCATGACAACCGTATCGTTGCCATACTTAAATTCTTTCCTTATCGGATTCAACATATTTTCTTTTTCCTAGCGTATGAGCCTGGCTGACCCAATGCCAGCCAGGTTAGAAGGGTTGATTAACGACGCAGACTCAGTCTTTTAATCAGCGTACTGTAACGCTCCAAGTCTTTGCGTTTCAGATAATCAAGCAACTTACGACGAGTATTGACCATACGAATCAAACCACGACGGGAATGATGATCATGGCTATGCTCTTTGAAGTGATCTTGTAAGTGATTGATATTATTAGTTAAAAGTGCTACCTGTACCTCTGGTGAACCAGTGTCACCTTCAGCCAGAGCAAAATCACGGATGATTTCGGCTTTTTCTTCAGTGGTTAAAGACATACCTTTCTCCTATGAATATGCATTAAATTGATAATGTCCCTATCAAGCCAGACTAACCATGCATATTAATAGTTAACTGGTGTGCTCCTGTCCCCTTAGTAAAGAGGGCTGCGAAAGATAGCATAAATCAAATCCCAGGGACACTTTATTCGTCTTTCCAACTGCTTAATTCGGGCTCGGAATATTTCGCAGGCACTGTTCCACATCCCTTTAAACATTGGCTTAACAGTGTACATTCGCTGGCGTGATATTGTATGAACTTGAGCCTGTGGTTCAGATTGGAATTTTAAACGCTATAGCAGCCGTTCCTGTCATGTGAACCCATTGAGATGTTTTAAGCCTGAGTATTTTCCCGATGAAGCGCGAGGACTGTTTGAGGCGCGCAGCGACGAGTTCCGCAGCGCCGGGAAAACAGGAAGGAAAGATCGAGGGGTGAGCAAGACAGGAACGGCTGCTTTCGTAGTAATTTCCTATTTTTTCGCAGGGGTTAAATATACAGCCCTGATGGCGTGCTATCTCTTTGACGACCGTCTGACGACAGGGATGTCGTCAGCCGAGCCTGTACAGGGATGTACGTATTTTGGCGTGTCGCCAAAGAGATAGCACGCCATCAGGGATGAGTATAATCAGAACAACCTGAAACTGATGCAATGGAAAAGTCGATACTTGGTGGTTTTTGCTAAAGAGAACTTTTATAGTAGCGCTAGAAATAACGTCAGCATTTGATGTTCTAGTACATTAACTTGATTACGAAAACCAATAACAGGCACTTACATGAGCGCATTACAGGTCTTTAATGAAGCGGGTCAGCCCATTGCGGCAGCGACTCACGATGTTGACAGCATCATCTCGCAGATGAACCAGCTCGGCATCCAGTTTGAACGTTGGGAAACTACTGCTGAGCTACCTTATGACGCCGAAGAGGATGCTGTACTGGAGGCCTATAAAGATTCCATAGCTAAATTAAATAAGGCCTATGGTTTTAAATTTGTCGATGTCTCCGTGTTAAGACCCGACCACCCCAAGAAACAGGAATTACGCCAGCAATTCAACACCGAACATACTCACAGTGATTTTGAAATACGCTTTTTTGTCGAAGGTTGCGGCCTGTTTTATTTTCATTTCGATGAGAAGGTGTACCTGCTGCTTTGTGAAAAAGGCGACCTGATTTCTGTGCCTGCAAAAACTGACCATTGGTTTGATATGGGCAGCAATCCTGACTTCAAGCTAATCCGCTTCTTCCCTTCAGAGGATGGCTGGGTAGCTGAAACTACCGGCAGTGATATAGCCAGCCGTTTACCTGATCTGGATGCTTTTCTGACCCAGTAGTTCTGAGCCTGGCCACTCTCATGAAGGCATTTGCTTTATAACAGCAAACTGAATTATCTTAGTGTCTCTTCAAAGCAGTACCTGAAAAAAAATAATAATGCTCTTGAGGTTTTTCTATGAATCGTTGTTTTCCTTTAATAAGTACTCTGGTGGTCAGCATTTTATTTTCTGTGCCAGTTTATGCGCAGTGGCCATTCTACATTGTACCCGGAACACCACTCTTACCTGATGGGACTGTCGATCTTGATGCTCCCGCACCACGTACAGCAGACGGTAAGCCGGATTTTACCGGAACCTGGAATGTCATTAGACACAATCAAGGCGGCGAGCAAGGCAGGCCCATTGGCGAACCGGAAGTGCCACCACCCGGCGTTCCCCCTTATGCAACATTTTGGGATCAGGGCTTCGGTTTTGAAAATGGCTTGCCCTATCAGCCCTGGGCCCGCGAAAAACGCGCTGAACGTATGGCTAATCATGGCATAGAAAATCCTGATAGCTTCTGTTTGCCACTTGGGCATATGCAGTTTCACACCCATGGACAACCCAGAGATATCGTTCAGGGTGAAGATAGACTGGCTATTATTTACGAGGCCAGCGCCGGAGTACGGCAGATTTTTATGGATGGACGACCTCTGCCCGATGAAAGCTCACTGGAATGGTGGTACGGCTATTCAGTAGGGCATTGGGAAGGCGATACTCTGGTCGTTGAAACCACCAATTTTCGTGGCGATGGCTGGCTGGATTTTAATGGCAGTCCGACTACAGAACAGTTAAGAACCATTGAGCGCTTTCATCGACCCAGTTTCGGAAAACTGGAAATCGATATTCTGATTGACGACCCGGGAGCTTATACAGAGCCGTTTTCCCTGCGCGTTGAACAAAGCATTATGCCTGGAGAAAACCTGATTGAATGGGTCTGTGAAAACGAACAGTCCATACAGTATTTTTAACTGACCAAATTGCTAATTCATGAGAGTAGATTATGAAATTTAGATCACAAACACTGTTTACCCTTTTTGCCGGACTGGTGCTTGCCATGCCGGGATTTGCACATCACAACTTCAGAGCTGAATTTGATATTGATATGCCCGTCATCGTCACCGGTACAGTCACGCGAGTCGCGCTGACTAACCCTCACGCACGTTTGTATCTGGATGTAAGTAATGAGGATGGAACAGTTACTCACTGGGATTTTGAACTGGCGGCCGCCAGCAGCTTGCTAAGGCGTGGCTGGAGAAGGGATACCCTGGAAGTCGGAGACACCATTATCGTCCATGCTGCCCGGGCAAGAAACGCTCCCAATGTCGGTAATGTTGAATATGTAACCCTGGTCAATGAAGATGGCAGTGAGGGCTTCTCTTTCGGTTCCCCCAGGGATTAAGTACACCGCCAGGCATTTTTTAGTTACTGAACTGAGTTCCTGCGACTTAACACCGTGCCGGCCTGAACGCCGGTAACGGCACCATCGGTATAAGCAAACTCACCATTAATCACTACATAGATAATGCCATCTGGCGCTGCTGTCGGATTCTCATAGCTGGCATTATCTATAATGCTTGCCGCATCAAATATCGTCAGGTCGGCCGCCATGCCGGGCTTTAGCAATCCCCTGTCCTTGATGCCAATCGTTGCTGCAGGTAAACCCGTCATTTTATAAACAGCATCTTCCAGTGTCAGGGCATTTTTCTCCCGTACATACTCGCCCAATACTTTCGGGAATGTTCCCCAATAGCGTGGATGGACCCTCGTACCCGTTAGCACTGAATCACAATCACAGGCAATTGATACGCTGGGGTGCTGCATAATCTCAATAAGATCTGCTTCGCTGCCAAAACGCAGAATGACACCGTTGTCGGCCTCTTCCAATATTCGAACTACCGCCTCGCCAGCCGAGTCAGTACCAAGCACACGCATGGCATCGGTTAATTCCTGCTGATTGCCAAAAATATAAACCCCGCTTGCACCTCCCCAGCGTAAATTCATGGCTTGTTCGGCTTCTGCAATAATTCTGGCCCGCAGTACTGGATCCTGGAATCTCTGCAACATTGCAGCCCGTCCTCCGGCCTGCGCCCAGCTGGGTATAATCAGGGCGGCCAGACCTGTCTGGCCGGCCAAATAGGGGTATACATCAGCAACTGCCCCTTCTGAATTTGAAGTATCAGCCACCCTCATCGCTTCCAGAATCTCTGCGGCCCGACCTTGTTCCCAGCCTTGCACTTTTATATGGGTAACAAGTGGAATTAAACCGGATGCTTCACCGATTGTAATTGTTTCCGTCATACCGGTTATGGAGCTATAGTCATTTTCCGGTGTTACCCGATCATGATTTGTAAACACAACATCCCAGGCAGCAAAAGGCTCAAGCACTGCAATCACTTCTTCTGTTGTTGCATAATAAGCAGGCACATAATCCAAGCCAGCCGACACTCCCCAACTGCCTGCTTCCAATCCTGCCTCAATCAAATTCTGCATCTGTGTAATCTGCGCCTGAGTTGGTCTGGTATTTTCGTTACCAACGACCTCAGCCCACACGCTGTTGAAACCAATGAAACCGCCGACATTTAAAGCCAGTCCCTGTTGTGCATATTCTTCAAACTGTGCATTGAGATCCAGTGGACCACTGCCATCCGAATTCATGATTTCCGTGGTAACACCCTGGCTGATCATGTTGACGGCAGTTGACAGGGCTTCACCAACGGAGTGACTGTGTATATTGATAAATCCCGGCGCCACCACCAGATCACTGACGTCAATTTCTGTCTGGCCCTTGGCCGCACCCAGTTGCCCGATAGCAGCAATCTGCCTGCCATTTACTGCAAGGTCTCCCTGATAGGCCTCTCCGGAACTGCCATCGATGATGGTTCCACCGCGTAAAATCAGGTCATAACTGGCAGGTTCTGAACACGCAGTGATCGTGAGAATAAAGATAAGCACGAAGATTCTCTTGAAAGTGTCAACTGATGGCATCGGAATTCTCACTTGGCATTTATTATTCTGGTTTCAGGCAGTTTAGATGTCTCATACAGCAAGGGCTGCAGCTTTTAGTTTGACTATTTAGCCGCGATCAGCCCAATTTCAACCGTAAATTGCGGCGCTGCAAGCCTGCTTGATTCTACACAAGCCCGGCATGGTGCATTACCACCTTTGGACCACTTATCCCAGACTTCATTCATTTCGGCATAATCATCCATACTGCTAAGCCAGATTGTTGCCGTTAAAGCCTTGCTTTTATCTGTCCCGGCCTGGGCAAGTTTATTATCAATTTCATCGAGAATAGCCTTGGTCTGAGCAGCAACGCTTTCGCCTGGGGCAGTTAAAGCCACCTGTCCAGCCAGATAAACCGTATCACCATGAATAACAATCTGGCTCATACGGTCATTGGTCATAATTCGTTTAATCGTCATAAATACCTCGTTTTTTTATTAAATGAAAAGTCGTAAAAAAATTTTGTTAATTTCTATTTATCATGGAATGTATAAATTTTATACAGCCCCAGGGTGAACAAGGGCAACACAAATACAGCCAAAAATAAGTATGTGAGTAAAACATAGCCATTGGCAATTAGTTCAATCAAACCAATTCTATCACTGATAAACACTGCGATGATCATGGCGACTACCGCAATAGTTGGTCGCAGATAACCAGGCATCAAGAGCGATTTCTCTTCATAGGTAACCGCTATTCGTTCATTTAGGGCATGCAATAATGCCGTGCCGGTTTCAATAAAGGTGCCAAATATAACAATTTGGAAAATTAATTTAAAAAACGGGATGTCCATAGCCGCCAGAATAAGATTTATTGGTACAGCTTCATCAACAATTTCCGGATAGAAGCCGACCAGCACACAATAAAATAATATGCCGGGCAGAATGGCCAGCACTCCGCCCAGTAAACCACCTGTGATTGCTTCCTGCCGGGTAGTGATATGACGCATGCAAAACAGAATGGTCGGGATAATCGCGAGGTTATAACTCGCGTATTTAATGCCGTCACCGATCCATTCATTATTAGCTGGGACAATCATAAAGTTCGATTCTATATTGCCGCCGAATTTAATGAAGCCCAGCACCAGAAAGACGATATAAACCAGGTATAAAACCAGCGACCAGCTTGCAAGCACCCTTTCAATTATTTTGGTTCCATAAAAGGTCAAAAATCCGATGGTGGCAATCAACAAGATTGTACCCAGCAGGGCTGGAGTATTGATCATGTCGGCTAACAGGATGCCCGCCGCAGAGCCAATTACCGAAAGGATCAGCACAATCGTAATAATATATACGATTTCGTAAAGCACCCAGCCGCGCCCAAGCAAATGCCGGAAAAAGGTTTTGTAGTCCCGGCTTTTGGTCAGTCTGGCAAATTCCAGACTGCTTGCCAGAACCAGAGACCAGACCAGTGCAGCTACAAACATGCCATACAAGCCAGCTTGCGTTCCGTTTGATAAAAAGAACTCCACCAGTTCACGACCCGTAGCATAGCCACCCGCAATCACAACAGACTGAAAGATCAAACCAGGAAGAATTATTGCCTGCAGATACTGGCTGCCCGGGAGTTTCATGGTGAGCTCTTAAACAAAATTAAAAACGTGATACTGCATAAGGAGCCGGATTAATAGCCGGTTCATGACCGGAAATCAAATCTGCTACCAGCTTGCCAGAACCCATAGCCAGTGACCAGCCTAAATGGCCATGGCCGGTATTCAGAAATAAATTATCCAATCGCGTGGCACCAAGCACAGGAACTCCGTCAGCACAGGTGGGCCTCAAACCTGTCCAGGGACTGATTTGCTCAGCCCTGATATGTCCTTTTGCAAAAGGGTATCTGGCTACCACACGATCAATAATAAGCTGGATACGGGCATGATTTATGGCTGTATTGTGACCATTCAATTCTGCAGTACCGGCGGCGCGTAAATAGTTACCCAGTGGCGTGATCGCAACATGACCCTGTTCATCTATCACTGGTATGCGCGGTCTTGTTTCCCAGTCATGCATATCCAGCGTTATGGAATATCCCTTCACCGGCCTGATCGGAAGCTTTAATCGCAGCCCGGATGCCAATTGGGGACTGTAACTACCGGCTGCAAGCACATATGCATCAGCGCTGTAGTCTCCTCTGCTGGTTGCAAGCCCGGTGATTCTATTACTGGTACTCTGAATACTTTGTACAGTAAGCCCGAACTCAAAGCTGACTTTATTGCTTCGGGCCACTTCAGACAGTTGCTGACAAAACAGCTGTGCATCACCCGTCTCGTCACCGGGATAAAGAATACCGCCTGCCAAAGTTGATCCACTTTCAGTCAAGGCTGGCTCAAGGCTGAGTATTTCTTCCCGGTTTACTGGTTTGCATATCACGCCGAGACTTTCATAAAGTGGTATCAGGCCTTGCTCCTGTTCAAGGTCATGCTCACTTTCAAATACTTTCATGGAACCCAGAGCAGAGGATCTGTAATCGAATGAGTGCTCTTGTTTGAAGTCTCTCAGGCATTGCATGGTGTAATTTGCCAGTCTTGTGTTGGTCTTTAGATTCGCCTGAAACTTTTCGGCTTGAGCATGACGCAGAAAGCGAATACCCCAACCCAGCAAGGAAGGAATGGCAGCTGGTCGCAATAGAAAAGGAGAATCCTCCTTACCCATCCATTTTAATATTTGCAGGGCGATGCCGGGATGATTCCAGGGGCTGGCCTGACTGGGATGCAGGAGACCTGCATTGGCGAAACTGGTTTCCTGTGCAGGACCTGCCTGACGGTCGATAACCGTTACTTCATGGCCCTGTTCCGACAAATAATAAGCAGTGGCGACTCCCAGCAAGCCAGATCCAATAACGATGACTTTCATATAAGGATAGACAGGCAATACTGTCTGAAAAACTGGATACCTTGTGGTTCCTGGTATTTCATAAAGCAACTATCGCTGGGATTAATCTTCAACAAATTCCCGTACCACATCAATCATTAACTGCACGCTTTGATTGAAGGCCTCAACTGGTATTCGTTCATTATTGCCATGGATGTTGGATTCCACGCCATCCGGAAAGACTATCGGCCTGAAGCCGTAACTGATAATACCCAAATCACGGAAGAAATGGCTGTCGGTAAAACCGGTCATTGCTGAGGGCACTATGTTTACTGAAGCATAGCGCTCTTCTATGACCCTGCTCATCAAGCGATAAAGGTCCGTATTGGCACTCGATTCGGCAGGGCCAAACAACATGATTTCTTCTATTGCAATCTGCTCATCGGCTATCCGTTCTCGCATGGCACTCAAAAATTCAGCCGAATCCTGATCTGGCAAAATTCGACAGTCCAGTTCGGCACTTGCAACTGGAGGTACGACATTAATTTTTTCACTGCCACTTAACATGGTAATTGAACAGGTGTTGCGGATCAGGGAATGCAGATCAGGGCGTTCTGCCTGCAGTTCACGTAAAAATTCCGGATCTTGAATAGCCTCATCAATATTGCTCATGGCAGCTTGCCATTTTGGGCTTTCATTTGGTGCCAGACTGGCAAACATCTCTCTTACCGTGCCGATAACATGGGGCTCAAAGGGCGTCTCCTGAATTCTGTTCAGAGCCGCTATTAATCGGGTGGTTGCTGAAGTGGTTCTTGGCACAGAGCCATGACCTGGCTCATCTGTGGAAACCAATCTAAGCCAGTAAGGGCGTTTTTGAGCAATTTCGATGCCTAGCTGTATTTGACCGTTATCCATCAAGGTGGCGCCGCCACCTTCGTTCAATAAATAACCAACGCCTTCAAATATTTCAGGACGATTATCAATTAGCCAGCCAGCGCCAAACAAGCCGCCGGCCTCTTCATCTGCGGTTGCCATAAAAATGACATCCCGATTAAGAGGTATACCACTGCGGTAAAGATCCAGGAAAGCTTCCAGGTGCATAATACCCAGAGATTTAGTATCAGAAGTGCCGCGACCGTAGAGCATGCCATCTTTTATCACGGCATCCAGCGGGTCTGTGTCCCAGTACTCGGGGCTAGCAGGCACAACATCAATATGATGCAGCAAGACCAATGCGGGTTCATCGCCGCCCTCAAGTCGAGCCCATATATTACCACGCCCGGGAGCCGATTCAGCCGCTTCATAGGCGATTCCGGCTTCCTCAAAAATCCGCCTGAAAAAGGCGACTCCACGAATTTCGTTGCCAGGAGGGTTAATCGTATCTATTTCAATATATTCGACCAGACGTTCAAGTGGCGTCTGAGCATAAGCCATCAGGGAGAAAGTCATTGATGTCAGGACGAATATAAACGCAGGTATGAAGGAATCAGGTGTCGTTTTCATAATCAATTACCTATTCGATTTTGGCTTAACTATAGCATCAGGGACTTGCCAGTTATATCAAAAAGCAGGTTCCGATGGGTGAGGATACACCAGATTGACCGCTCGAAGGCGGGAATTGGGGAAGCGCCTTGTACGCTTGGAAGTAGCAGGCATCACAGAAATGTGATGCCTGCTACTCTTGAAGGATTAAACTAAGCCAGGGCGTTATCAAATAAATTTAACAGACGACTCCAGGCGCGTTCAGCCTGGGCTTCGTGATAAACCGCACTGTCTGGTGGACACCAGCCATGTTGTGCCCCTTCATAAACTTCTATTTCAGCAGGTACTCCTGCCGCAGCAAAGGAGCTTCTGAGAATGTTTTTTACCTCAGGGTCAGCCTCATCATCATTGGCCGCAATACAAATCAGCATACTGGCCTGCATTTGTGGAATCAAAAGATGTGGACTGTCTGCCGCATCCGTTGCCAAACCACCACCATGGAAAGTACCACCTGCCCCCATTCGGGTATTTGAACCAACCGTGCGCATCACCATCGGCCCGCCCATGCAGTAACCAGTTGTGCCCATTTTACGGTTGCTATCCACAGAAGCCTGAGCATCCAGAAAGCTGATAAAGGCCGCGGCATCTGTAACATGTGTTTGTGCATTGAGCATGCCCGCCAGGGGGAAAACTGTTTCTCTGACAGCGGGGTCCTGGAAGGATGCGCCTTCCTGAACGACAGGTGCTCTTGCTCCACGATAAAATGGATTGGGCACCAATACTGAATAACCTGACTGAGCCAAACGCCTTGCCATCATTTCGAAGGCAGGTCTTAGACCCAGAATATCCGTCCAGATAATCACTCCTGGATGCTGACCTGTGGATGGGTGCACAAAATAACTGTCTGCCACACCATCTGGTGTGGTGATATCGATATGACTTTCAGTCAGATCCTGCGCATTAGTAACTGCTGGCAACATCATGGCCAGACCCGCTCCGGCAGTAACTTTGCCAAGTTGACGACGGTTTAGTCGGAAGTATTTTTCGTTTTCAATAACGGTTCTTTCATCACACATGACTGGTTCTCACTTTTATCAGGGTTTATTAATATTATTTTTTCTTTTCTGAAACTTCACGAATTGGATTAAAACTGTTCTGCCTGCCTAAATTACATCAGGCTGAGAGCAATCTCTATAGCAAAGCCTGATTTTTCACTTTTCCTTCATAAATCCAGGAACAAGCGCTTTGGCGCAACCCGACCATCATCCAGGATTTCACCTATACCAATAAAAATATCTTCATTATAGAGTCGAACCAGCCCGGCAGTTGGTAAATGACGAGCGATGACAGGCTGGCCCTGCATCACAAACTCAGCAGTTGCGGCAGGCAAAATAACCACCGGCAATTCCTGTACTGCCTGATCGGCAGGAATAAGAAACTGATCAATACCATCAAAACCCTGCTGTTCGAGGCATTGTTCAATCTCGGCAAACTGATGCGCATCAGCAAGTGTAAACGGGCCCGCCTGGGTTCGGCGTAATGCTATAACATGCGCCCCGACACCTAATGCATCTCCTAAATCATCTGCCAGGGTTCGCACATAGGTACCCTTGCTGCAATGAATACCCAGTTCAAGTTCAACACCCTGATACTCATTCAGGGTCAATTCGAAAATTGTGACCCTGCGTGTTTTTCTCTCGACCGTTTTACCGGCACGCGCCAGTTTGTAGAGTGGAACACCCTGATGCTTTAGTGCCGAATACATGGAAGGTAGCTGCTCAATTTCTCCACGGAATTGCTGCAGGGCCTGTTCTATATCCTCTTGCGTAATATGTTTGGCATCTGCTTCAGAAATAATCTGTCCCTGAGAATCACCACTGTCCGTTTTTACGCCTAGTTTGATAATTGTTCGGTATGCTTTATCGGAATCGAGCAGAAACTGTGAGATTTTGGTTGCCTCACCAAAACAGAGAGGTAATACGCCGGTTGCCAGTGGGTCGAGGCTGCCCGTATGTCCGGCTTTGGCAGCCTGATAAAGTTTTTTTACATTTTGCAGACTACGGTTGGAAGACTCGCCTTGCGGTTTATCCAAGACCACAATGCCGGAAATGTTTCTGCCACGTCTTTTTTTCATAGCAGAATAAGTCAGTCCTTACTATCTTTGCTATTGTCGGTGTTTTCTTCACCAGGATGACTATCGCTGGCAATGGCTGCATCAATCAGATCAGATAAATAGCGACCCCTGTTTAAACTGTCATCATAACTGAAGTGTAGTTTCGGGGTATTTCGTAAATTAGCACTTTTTGCCAGCAGGCTTCGTAAATAACCAGCAGCCCTGTTTAGGGCCTCCAGGCTTTCGGCCACATCATCGGCTGAAGTTTTACCCAGGACCGTTACAAACACTTCGGCATAAGCCAGGTCGCGACTGACCTTAGCTCCGGTGACCGATACCATACCAACACGCGGATCCCGAATTTCTGCCTGAATAAGCAAAGCCAGCTCTTTCTTTAAGAGATCAGTAATTTTATCTTTGCGATTGGTTGGTCTGGGCATTTGAGGATTACATTTAGAATTAAATTAAAAGGAAGAAAGCGTTACGAGCGCAGGCATAACGAGGAGAAAGTAAGATTTAGTGAGGGAGCTTACAAATAGTAAGTAACTGATCTAAATTTTACTTTCAACGAAGTTAGGACAAGCACAGTAGCTTTCTACAATGAGCGGGCGACTTCTTTCGTCTCATACACTTCTATTTTATCGCCAACTCTGACATCCGTGTAATTTTTAACGCCTATGCCACATTCCATGCCATTTCGTACTTCATTGGCTTCATCTTTAAATCGACGCAAGGATTCCAGTTCTCCTTCATAGATAACCACATCATCCCGTAAAACACGAATCGGCTTATTGCGGAAGACCGTTCCTTCTATCACCATGCTACCAGCAATTGAACCAAATTTAGGCGAATTGAAAATATCCCTGACTTCGGCAACGCCAAGTATTTCTTCCTGCAGGTCGGGAGCCAACATACCCCCCAGCACAGCTTTCACATCATCAATCAGATTATAAATAATACTGTAATAACGTAGTTCCAGGCCTTCGTTTTCAACCAGAGCCTTAGCCGCTTTGTCAGCACGGACGTTGAAGCCAATAATGGAAGCCTTGGATGTTTGAGCCAACTGTGCATCGGTTTCGGAAATTCCACCTACACCGGAAGAGATAATATTTACTGATACTTCTTCATTGCCTAACGCAGTCAATGCTGAAGTAATCGCTTCCAGGGAACCTCTGACATCTGTTTTAAGTACAATATTCAGTACCTTGACATCATCCTTGCCCATGGTGGCAAACATGCCTTCCATTTTAGCAATTTGTTGTTTGGCGATCTGATGCTCACGGAATTTGTTGCGACGGAATTCTGCAACTTCTCTGGCCTTTCTTTCATCATCAACAACAAAAAATTCATCACCTGCGTCAGGTGTCCCGTTCAGGCCGAGAATTTCAACCGGAATTGAAGGCCCTGCAGATTTAACCTGTTTTCCATTTTCATCAATCATGGCACGTACACGACCATATTCGTGACCCACCAAAATAATATCCGAGTTTTTCAAAGTGCCATTTTGTACCAGTACAGTCGCCACGGAACCCCGCCCTTTATCAAGACTGGATTCGATAACCACACCTGTAGCCGGGCAATCCACCACTGCTGTTAATTCCAGTAGTTCAGCCTGTAACAATGCGGCCTCAAGCAATTCCTTAATACCTGCTCCGGTATGTGCAGATACTTCAACATATTGTGTATCGCCACCCCAATCTTCCGGTGCCAGGCCTTTTGCTGATAATTCATTTTTTATTCTATCTACATCAGCGCCTTCTTTATCAATCTTATTGATTGCAACAACTATAGGTACACCTGCAGCCTGAGCGTGTTGCACGGCTTCTTCGGTTTGTGGTTTAACGCCATCATCAGCAGCGACGACAAGAATCACAATATCGGTAGCCTTTGCACCACGTGATCGCATGGCGCTAAACGCGGCATGCCCTGGCGTATCCAGAAAAGTCAGCATGCCATGTTCTGTTTCAACATGATAAGCGCCTATGTGCTGGGTAATTCCGCCGGCCTCTCCTTCTGTTACAGAGGATTTGCGGATGTAATCCAGCAAAGATGTTTTGCCATGATCGACATGGCCCATAACAGTTATAACCGGCGCTCTGGGTAATCTTTCACCTTCATAATTAACAGACTCAACCAGATCTTCTTCAATTTTTGTATCTGAAATAGGCTTGGCTTTATGCCCCAATTCTTCTACCAGCAATATCGATGTATCCTGATCCAACACCAGATTGATGGTTGCCATTACTCCCATATTCATCAGAGTCTTAACCAACTCGGCACCTTTAACAGACATGCGCAGCGCCAAATCAGAAACACTGATTGCTTCTGGCACTTCAATCTCCCTGGAAATAAACTCAGTCGGGAGTTCGAATTTATGTTCTTTTTGGCCGTGGCCTAGTTTGCGGGGGCCACGACGCCGACCACCACCAAAATCTTCTTCACCATCAAGAATAAAGTCATCAGTAGCCCGAATTTTGCTGTATTTAATCTCATCTGCAGGAACTCTGCCTTTGCGTCTGGCCGCTCCCTTTTTACTCCCTTCTTCTTCAATAGTGCTGCGGAAACTTTCTTTTTTGAGCGTGCCTTTCTTGAAATCTCTTTTGATTTCAGTTTTACCATCCAGAGGCATATCGGGCAGGACAGGAGCGGATCCGGCAACTGAAGGTGTAGCCTTGGTACTTTGCCTGGCACTTTTCTCTTCCTGGACCTTTTCTTGCTCTTGCTTGCTTTTTAGTTCGGCGGCTTTTTGTTCGGCTTCTTTACGGGCTGCTTCTTCTGCCTCGACTCGATTTTTTTCAGCTTCCAGCTGTGCTTCTTCTGTACTACGCTTAATGTAGGTACGTTTCTTTCTTACTTCGACATTAACCGACTTACTGCGCCCCTGATTGTCCGAGGATTTAAGTGTACCCACAGTTTTGCGTTTCAGTGTTATGCGCCGAGGGCTGTCTTCTGCAGGACTGTCATCACCATGCTTGCCTTTAAGTGACATTAACAATTTGGTTCTTTCTTCGTTAGAAAGCGAGTCACTCACTTTAGTCTGTGGCAGGCCGGCCTCCTTGATCTGCTCAAGTAAACGTTCTTCCGGCACACCAACCATTTTGGCTAGTTCAGCTATCGTTAAATCAGCCATTTATTTCCTCAAAAACTCTTCGCTTTACTAATGTTTAAACTTCTTAAATGCATGCTTATTCTTCAAACCATGGGGCACGTGCAGTCATAATCAATTTGGCAGCACGCTCTTCTGTCATTCCCTCAACTTCCATAAGTTCATCGATTGCCAATTCTGCTAAATCTTCCATTGATTTTATTTTCAGTTTAGCCAGGCTCATGGCCAGGTCGTTATCCATACCTTCCATGTTTAACAGGTCGTCCTTGATGCCGGCATTACTTAATTCTTCTTCGGATGCAATCGCCTTGGTAAGCAACGCATCTTTGGCTCGCGCCCTTAATTCAGATGCAATCTCTTCATCAAAATCCTGAATTTCAGCAATTTCTTCCAAAGGCACATAGGCGATTTCTTCCAGGCTTGCAAAACCTTCCTGTACCAGAATTTCAGCCACATCTTCATCAACATCTAAAGCTTCCATAAAGCTTGCTACCGTGCCAGCAGACTCCTTCTGGAGTTTTTCACTGGCTTGCTCTTCGCTCATGACGTTAATTGTCCAGCCAGTCAGCTCACTCGAAAGTCTGACATTCTGGCCATTTCGTCCAATTGCCTGAGCAAGATTGTCTTCGGCCACAGCAACGTCCATAGTATGTGTTTCTTCATCTACAACAATGGAAGCAACCTGGGCCGGAGCCATGGCATTAATTACCATTTGAGCAGGATTATCATCCCAAAGAATAATATCTATGCGCTCATTCGCTAATTCATTGGATACAACTTGTACACGAGAGCCTCGCATACCCACACAAGCTCCAACCGGATCAATACGACCATCATTGGTTTTTACAGATAATTTCGCTCGCGAACCAGGGTCTCTTGCAGCGGCTTTAATTTCTATAATCTCTTCTGAAATCTCAGGTACTTCAATTTTAAACAATTCAGTCAGCATTTCCGGTGCCGTACGACTCAGCAGTAATTGCGGTCCTCGCACCTCTTCACGCACCTCAACCAACAAAGCGCGTAAGCGATCGTTGATACGAAAGGTTTCACGCGGAATTAAATTTTCTCTTGGTAACAGTCCTTCAGCGTTATTGCCAAGATCAACAATGACATTATCGCGAGTAACTTTCTTCACGGTGCCCGTGACAAGCTCCCCTACTTTACTGGCGTATTCGCTGATTACTATTTCACGCTCTGCCTCGCGTACTTTCTGGACAATAACCTGTTTAGCAGTTTGTGCAGCAATGCGCCCAAACTCTACGTTATCTACTTTCTCTTTCCAGATATCACCGGCTTTCAGGTTGGCATCTTTTTCATGCGCTTCTTCCAAAGTAAATTCTGAACCCAAAATAGCCATCTCATCATCAGGAACAACGGTCCAGACACGATAAGTTTCATAATCGCCAGTATCACGATCGATAACAACTTCGCATTCCGCTTCCTCATCGACATATCGTTTTTTTGTCGCAGTAGCGAGTGCTACTTCAATAGCAGCAAAAATGACGTCTCTCGATACGCCTTTTTCATTTGAAACGGCATCAGCCACCATTAATATTTCTTTGTTTACCATGATCTTGCTACCTTCATACTTGCGAAACCAAATTCGCCTTTTCGATTAATTCATACGGTAAGGTGTATTCCTGATCACCTATAATCAGCACAACTTCATCATCTATGACTGCTTTAAGCTGTCCACTATAATTTCTTTTCCCTTCAAAACTTTCGGTCAATTTCAGCTTTAGATGATGACCTGTATATGCCTGAAACTGTTCCAGCGTAAATAAAATCCTGTCCAGTCCGGGAGAAGAAACTTCCAGTGTGTATTCGCCACTGATCGGATCTTCAACATCCAGCAAACTGCTTATTTGCTTACTGGCTACTGCACAGTCTTCAATAAATATTCCACCTTCCTTATCCAGATAAACACGTAATACACTATGTTTACCCTGCCCCAGATATTCCACGCCCCAGAGCGTATAACCCAAAGCACCTATAAGCGGCTCTATCAATTCTGTTAATACTGTCGCTCTACTTGCCATAGCCCGTTCACCTTAAAACGGAAACAAAAAATGGGCACAAGGCCCACTTCATTCATTCTATCTACTGCTTCCAACAGCCCCATCGAGGCAAACTACAAAATTGGTAGCGGGGGCAGGAAAGGAAGCTACGACCTTCCGGGCTTATAATATAAAGAGTCGAGCCCGACGGGCTGAACCTCTTGATAACCCTATTACCTTCACTACTACCGGCTTTGCTAATACGACACTTTACCAAAGCCCAAAATTGGTAGCGGGGGCAGGAAAGGAAGCTACGACCTTCCGGGTTTATAAAAAGTCGAGCCCGACGAGCTGAACCTCTTTATAACCATATTACCTTCACTACTACCGGCTTTGCTAATACGACTCTTTACCAAAGCCCAAAATTGGTAGCGGGGGCAGGAAAGGAACCTACGTCCTTCCGGGTTTATAAAAAGTCGAGCCCGACGAGCTCAAACTCTTGATATCCCTATTACCTTCACTACTACCGGCTTTGCTAATACGACTCTTTACCAAAGCCCAAAATTGGTAGCGGGGGCAGGATTTGAACCTACGACCTTCGGGTTATGAGCCCGACGAG
>CAXBFG010000014.1:0-24096 GCA_963975155.1 uncultured Gammaproteobacteria bacterium
AAGATACATCTTTGAAGTCAGGAATTAAATTCAGTCACTTACTACGAGTAAGCTCTTTCATTGAATTTCAGCTTTGCCTCGTCTTAGCTTCGCTTATGACGCCAGCTTATATGACCTAAAGTGTCGATAGCAGGCCATTGACGATAATAATTAACTCACTGCAACTTCTGCTTCGTTTGCAATTTCTTCTTCTGTTGGTAACTCTGGTATTTTTTGTTCCAGTTTTATATTAGGGAGAAAACAAGCCAGGATAATGCCGCCAATAAATACCGGTACCAGATACAAAAAGATCGGGGTCAGGGCGTCAGCATAGGAGTGGATAAAAATATCCTGCAGATTTTCCGGCATTACCCGGAGAATAGCCGGGGTTAATGATTGGGCGTTTCCGCTTGCTTGCGGCATCTCAGCAGGAAGTCGTTCTGCCAACATACTGGTCAAACGTGTAGAAAATAGTGCGCCCACTATCGCGATGCCCATGGTAGCGCCTATTTCCCGGAAAAATGAATTTGCGGATGTGGCGGTGCCGACCTCCTCAAAAGGTACCGAGTTTTGAACTGCTAAAATCAGAATCTGTATAAAGCAACCAACTCCGGCGCCCATCAGGAAAATATAAAAGCAAACCAGCACGATTGATTGCCCCACTGCCAGGGTCGAGAATAAATACAGTGACAGGGTGCAGATTGAAATACCGATCAAGGGATATTTTTTATAATGGCCATGCTTGGCGACCAGTATGCCGGTGAGATTCACTGCAATCATAATTCCGATGATCATCGGTACCAATAAATAACCGGAGACAGTCGCGGAATAGCCATAGACCATCTGCATGTAAGTGGGCATGAAGGCGATGCTGGCGAACATGCCAACTCCTACTAATAAACCCAGTGCCGTACTGATATTGAATGTTGTGTTTTTAAACAGGCTCAAAGGAATAACCGGATCTTTTGCCTTACTTTCCACCCAGATAAATAGTACGGAGCTAGCCACAGTTAAGGCACCAAGGCCTAGTATGGTGGATGAAGACCATGCATAGGTAGTGCCCCCCAACCTAAAAACAAGGTTAAACTGGTGACTGCAAGCGACATGCTGATGATGCCGAAGGTGTCGAGAGTGAAAGCGACATCCGGCTTTTTGAGATGTAGCCCTTTCCAGCAAACTGCAATTACAGCAAGCCCGATGGGAATTTTAATCCAGAAGGTCCAGCGCCAACTCATATAGTCAGTCAGAAAGCCTCCAATCAGGGGGCCGGCAACAGAGGCCAGTGCGAACATCATGCCGATAGGAGCCATGTATTTGGAGCGTTCACGAATCGGCACCAGGTCTGCCATGGTAGCCTGAGTCAGGACCATCAGACCGCCGCCGCCGAGACCCTGCAGGGCACGGAAAAAAATAAGTTGCTCGATATTTTGACTGAAACCACCCAGGCCGGAGGCGGCTACAAAAATTGTCAGAGCTGTCAGCATCATGGAACGCCGACCCAGCAGGTCGCCAAGTTTTCCGTAAACGGGCATGGAAATGGTTGAGGTTAATATATAGGCAGTGATTACCCAGCTCATGGAAGAGACAGCGTTTAATTCACCGACCATGGTGGGTAGGGCTGTGGATATGATGGTTTGATCCAGAGCGGCCAGTAACATGCTGATCAGCAAGGTGGCATAGATCCATTTAAAACCGTGTGGCGGTATCCATTTTTCATGGGTTTCTGACATGATTTGCTTATCCTTATAAAAAGTAACTCTGGTCTGATAGTTCAGCGTTTGGACTTAACTGTCAGACCAGTAAACCGGGTATAAATAATCAGGATTGAAATAAATCCTCGATGGAGAGATAGCGTTCACCTGAGTCATATGAGAACACCAGCACCCTGGAACCGTGAGGAAAACTGTCACTTGTCTGGGCAACAGCAGCAAGCGTTGCTCCAGAAGAAATGCCGATAAATATGCCTTCTTCTTTAGTGCAACGACGCGCCATTTCGAAGGCATCTTCTTCTGAAACGGCAATTGTGCCATCAAGGATTTCTGTGTTCAGTACCTCGGGAATAAATCCGGCCCCGATACCCTGTATGCGATGCAGGCCTTTTTCCATGCCGGCAATGACTTGCGATTTAAGCGGTTCCACGGCAAGCACCTGCAGATCCGGGAATGCCTCCTTGAGCACTTCAGCACAGCCACTTATATGGCCCCCGGTACCGACCCCGGTAATAAGGTAATCAATACCTTCCGGGAAGTCTGCCAAAATTTCCTGAGCAGTGCTTTCCTTATGAGCAGCAACATTTACCGGATTTGTGAATTGCGAAGGCATCCAGGCATGTTCATTTTCATGCATCAGTTCATTGGCTTTTTCAATACAGCCGCCCATACCCAGTTCTTTTGGTGTGAGTACCAGTTCTGCTCCCAGTGCAGCCATATAGCGACGGCGTTCGATGGACATGGACTCAGGCATGGTCAGTATCAGGCGATAACCTTTAACGGCAGCTACCATGGCAAGGCCGATACCGGTATTGCCTGAAGTGGGTTCAATAATAATGCTGTCTTTACGGAGTTCGCCGCTTTTTTCGGCAGCCTCGATCATGGCCAAGGCGATTCGGTCTTTGATGCTGCCGCCGGGATTGGCACGTTCAGTTTTCATCCAGACTTCGATTTTGTCACTGAAGAGATGATTCAGGCGAATGTGGGGAGTATTGCCGATACTTTCCAGAATATTATTGAATTTCATTTTTATCCTGCTGGAAGAAAGGTATATTGATTCTAGGCGCTGCAATATAGCATAGGCCTAAAGGCAATTCGATAATGCTGGAAGACATTGGCTTTGGTTAAACGTTTTATTTTCTGTACCGCAATAATCTGTCATTTTTTGTTCAATTCAAGTAGGCTTTAGCCTTTTTTTGCCGGATCAAATTTAACGCCCATGTATTTAATACTTAAAACATTGCATATGACTTTTGCCTTGCTGAGTTTTACCTTGTTTTTATGGCGCAGTTATTTGATGGCTGTCGGTTCAAAGTGGTCGAAAAACAACATGATTGTGCTGTGTTGTCATTGTATCGACGGACTGTTTTTGAGTTTCGGTTTCTGGATGGCATTCATGGTGAACTTTGGTTTGTTTAATCAACCCTGGTTATCCATGAAGGTACTTTTACTGATGTTTTATTTGTTCTTTGTTGGCGTTACGCTTAGCCGTGGCAAGTCCAGTGAAGTCAGAATAACGTCTTTCTTTCTGGCGGTATTCACCTTTCTTTACATTGTTGGTATAGCAATTAATAAAACAGTCATCAGTTGGTTTGCTTTAATCTGACAGCCTATGAGCGCATATCTGGTTTTCAAATATATTCATATTACCTTTGCTCTGCTCAGTATTAGCAGTTTTATATTGCGTGGTTTCTGGATGATGCAGAATTCAGCAATCCTGCAACGTAAGCCGGTGAAAATCCTGCCTCATATTATTGATACTGTTTTTTTGTTAAGTGCCATTAGCCTGCTGTTTATACTTGGTTTTGGTTACTTACAACAAGGTTGGTTACTGCACAAAATAAGCCTGATGTTCGTCTATATATTGCTGGGAGTAATCGCGTTGGGTCAAAAATATAGTAAATCGAAACGGGTTATGGCATTTTTTGCGGGCGTTCTGGTTTTTTTCTACATAATCGGGATTGCGATTTTTAAAACGGCCCTGAGCTGGCTAGTTTTGATTTTCTGAAGACCGATCATATACTCGCACTAATTCGATAGGTACGCGGAAAGATTGAGGTTGAATATATAGTTGCACACTCAATTGCCTGCCATCTTCGCTTAATTCGTAACGTTCAACCGTAAAGCCTCCATCTCTGGGGCGTCCTTCTACAAGCAAAATATCATTCTCCCAGTTACCGAACGAAAAATCCTCGACATCATTCATGGAACTCAGACTGACACTGGCACCTCTGTTATCCATAAAGACAGGACGGACAAATTCTCCGTATGTAAATGTGTATTCTTCCGAATCGAAAGAAATCAACAGACTTTTTTCATAGGAAATAAAATCATACATCTCCTGTTCGACCGGGCCGCCGCGGTAGTATTCTTTATCACGGTTAAAAAAACCGCGTTTAACATTCTGGCCGGAAGCATTTAGGGCAATTTCTACTTTATCGTCAGTGACCTCACTCAGGGTCTCGTTGATTACCCAGAGGCCTACCAGAGGCGCTTCCTGGGTGAAAGCACTGGTGCAAAAGAGACTCCAGGAAACAAATATCATTATGCTTAATTTGTACATGGATCAAGTTTAGAATTATTTAAAGCAGAATGCTAAAGTTATCTAAATCTGATGCTGCGTCGTGCTGAAAAACGGCCAGGATTCTGCGCTACGAAAATGGAATCCTTATAATGACGTACTAGCCAATATTTGACGAATAAACAAAAAAAAGAACTAACCGATAGTTTGTGCAGGAGTAAAAGTCATTGCAGTCAGTTCAGCGCGCGCTTAAAGAATTTATTAGTACGGAAGGTTTGCCGGACGCTTATCTGCAAACTGCCGAACAATGGTTTATACCCCTGGCTGAAGATATCCTGCGTCAAATTTCCAGGCACCAGGGGACCTTTATTTTAGGAATCAACGGCTGCCAGGGTAGTGGAAAATCAACCCTGGCTGCATTACTGGTGATACTTTTACGGGATATGATGGGGGTTCGCAGTATTAATTTATCCCTGGATGATTTCTATCTTCCTCTCGCTACACGCAAAGCCATGGCTGCCGGGATACATCCACTTCTGCGCACCAGAGGCGTGCCGGGTACTCATGATATTGATCTGGCCCTGCAAACACTCGGTGCCTTACAGCAGCAGGGAGAAGTGGCGATCCCTCGCTTCAATAAGGCTACCGATGACAGACTGACACCAGAGAGTCAATGGCCAGTGATTTCAGGTCCTGTCGATGTTGTTATTCTGGAAGGCTGGTGCCTGGGTCTGGATGCTCAGCCGATATCGTCTCTTACTGAACCAGTCAACGAACTGGAGCAAGAGGAAGATGCAGACGGAAGCTGGCGACATTTTGTAAATGAAAAGTTAGCAAGTGAATATCAGGTGCTTTTTAGCAAAATAGATATGCTGCTTATGTTGAAAGCCCCCGGCTTTGAAAATGTGCTCGAGTGGAGGAATCAGCAGGAGCGGAAACTGGCAGCCAGTAAGCCCGGGGAAGAGCACAGGAAAATAATGAGCAAAAATGAATTGCGGCGTTTTATCTCACATTATGAACGTTTAACACGGCATGCACTGGCAAGTCTGGCTGAGAAAGCAGATGTGGTCTATCAACTAGGAGATGATCAGCTTATAAAGGCGAAACTGAAAGGTTGAAAGCAGGCGTCCAAATAAAGTAATACACCTGCTGTAACTTAATGGATGGCTGGGCTTAACGAAGAGCATATTACTGCCTGAACCCAGACAGTAATATCAGAAAGAACTATAAGTACTAAAAGGGCAGTGCTATTGCGTCAAGAGCGTCGAAATCTTCACTCATCGCTGTCTCGCTGGCTTCGATGCCGTTCTTGCTGAGAATAAAGGCAACAGTTGCAATATATTCCTCTACCCCCAGGGATTTGCCATTTCCTTTTGGCATTTCTTCCCAGGTATATCGGGCCAGCTCTCCAAGCGTTCGACCACCCCAGCTATTTGCAAAAAAGAAACCCTTGATAGGCGTGGCAAACTGGCCGTTATCTAATTGAGTGCCATGACAGACCTGACAAAATTCTATGTATAAATCTTCACCCTGTTCAACCTGTGCGCTGCTAAAGGTAAGATCCTCTGCAAAACTCAGGGAGCTCAGCAAAATACCAGTGAACAGGAATGTGATTTTGTAATATAAATTTTTCATGGTTTATCCAGCTCTCATTCTTAGCAAGGTTACAACTCTGGTTGGAGTTTCAGTTCCAGACAAATATCCTGATATCCGCTTCAATCTGTCCTGGAAACTTAAACAACATCCCAGAGTAAATTTAAAGCCCGCGAGTTTACCATAAAAAATAAACATTGCGCTGCTTAGCCTGCAGCTTATCAGTTACGCCTGAACCAAGGCTGAATAAGACGGCGGTAGGCCAGTGCGAAACCGGTCCAGACCATGAATAGACTGGCAAAGGAAACCAGGCCTGCAAGGGTCTGCCCCCAAAAACCAAGTACTTCGCCGGTATGTAAAAAGCGGATGATGGAACGAGTCCGCTGGCCCGGACTTTGATCGGACAGGCCGCTCATGCTTAACAAAACACCTGTACTGCGATCCAGGCTTAAATTAAATTGTTTATGTGGTTGCCCGCCGATACTTTGGTTAACCGAGAAATTTAGCACATCATCAGATGCTGAAGGCAGACTCATGGAGATGCTTTGCCAATGCCCAAGTTCCTGTTCTGTTATGCGTTTTGCCGAGTCCACCAGCTCATCCAGATTCATGTATCGCTGATGGGATGTGAGAGCACCTGTCGTATAAGATATGTTATCGGCTGCAGCTGGTCCCCGATCGCGTTGTGGGGCCTCTTCACCAAAGACCTGATACACCAGATTATTTGCCCAGCTATAATTAAATACCGTAGCGGTTGCAACAATAAAGACCAGAGGAATGGCGCTCCAGATTCCAAATACATGATGCCAGTTAAAGTCACGGGCCTGTGCATTTGCTGCCTTACCGATAAACAGCAGTCTGGCCTTGAACAGACTCCAGCGCCAGATTTTTGGCAGCCATAAATACATCCCACTGAGTATTAAAAAAAGAAAAATCAGATTACTGATACCGGTAATGGCTCTTGCATTGGCGCGATTTTCTCCGCTTACATTAAACCAGCGATGCCAGCCGGTTACGGCACTGAAAAATGCTTCAAGGGACGGATTGCCAGTATGCATTGTTTCGCCGCTATAAGGATTCAATTCAATACTGCCACTACGACCTGCATTTAGGCTGACAGGAGCTCCGGGATCATTGGTGATAACTACAGAGCTAGGGGTGAATTCCGGACTGCTCAGCAGGCCAAGGTCAAGCAAGCTTTCTATGGGTAAGCTTTGCGTCGTCTGTTGGCTGACAGGCAGATAATCAGCTCGCGCAAACCAGTTTTCTATCTGGCGCTCGTAGGTCAGTATGACACCGGTCAGGGACATCATGAAAATCACGAGCCCGGCCAGAACACCACTGACCAAGTGAGCCCAAAAAATTGTTTTCCTGATCATGTATCAGCACCTGTAAATAAACACGTAAATAGTAATGCTAATGATAATTATTCTCAAGTAGAAATATGCTATTTTACAAATATTTTTGAGACTGTCCTGTTAATGGCCTATCGGATACAATCACCAGTTCATACATTGAGTAAGTGAAGCGGCCTTAAGATGAAAAAAGTTTTTGCAGGTCTCGCAATCGTGATAGTGCTGATAGCTGGCGGTGCATTTTATTTATTGAGTAATCTGGATGAGATTGTAAGGACGGCGATCGAAACCTACGGCACTGAAGCAATTGGTTCACAGGTAAGTGTCGGTTCAGTAGAAATAAGCCTGAGTGAAGGCTCTGCAATTATTTATGACTTCAGTATCGCCAATCCTGAAGGATTCAGTGAACGCAGCCTGATGAGTTTTTCGGAACTTGCTGTAGATCTGGATCTGGCTAATATCAGCCAGGAAATGATAGGCATCAGCCGTATTGCAACACGTGATCCCTTTGTCAGTTATGAACGGGCTAATGGCACATCGAATCTGGACCTTGTCAGTGCAAGATTATCGTCTGGCAGTGCGCAGGAGCCGGAATCAGCAGGGCCTGAGAGCCAGATGCTTTTACAGATTGATTCGGTGATGATCGGTAACATTCAGGCATCCGTCAGTGATGCAATGTTACCTCGCGCAATAGATGTAAGTCTGGGTGATATTGAACTGGACGGCCTGGCGGGAACGCCGGCTGAAATTGCCCAGCAAATACTCAGACCCGTATTAAGGCAGTTAGCCAGTAATGCTGGCTCTGCATTTGCCGGTATGGCCGCTCAGATGGCACAGGAACAGCTTGAGGAGCAGATGCAGAATCTTGAAAACAGAGCCAATGAGGCTCGTGAACAAGTTGAAGACTCACTCAACGAAAGCATCAATGAAGCTGTGGGTGAAGATATCAGAGAAGGTATTGGTAATCTGTTTGGCAATTAAATTTTCTGCAGGAAAAATCAGTGCGATCTACTAACAGAATCTGGCTGGACCTCGGAGTCTCAGTCTTTTTGCTGGGCTTGTTAATTTTTGGCGGTATGCTGATTTATGAGCTCAATTTTGATGCCATGGAAGTTGATATTGATGATGCCCTTGCCCAGCGTGGTCAGGAAATATCGACAGAAAAGGGCTGTATAGCTTGTCATACAGTAGATGGAAGTCCCGGTGTAGGCCCAAGCTGGATGGGTATGTTTGGGCGGGTCGAAACACTTGATGATGATTCCAGCCAGATTGTGGATGAGCTGTATTTCAGAGAGTCAATTCGTTACCCGGATCGTAAAATGGTCAAGGGATATCCCAAAGTCATGTCCAGTTACTGGCTCGAAGAGGATGATTTCCAGGCACTTCTTGCCTTTGCCAAACGACTCTCACAATAACAGCGACTTCGCTTTTAGTTGTTTGATACAGCACCCTCATAGGCAAGCAAAAGCTTTTTGCGATGTTTGCCCCAACGAAATTCACCACTTTCCCCGATTTTTCTGATCACACGATGGCAGGGGATCAGGTAGGCGATTTTATTTTTCGCAATTGCCGATGCCGTTGCTCTGGTGGCGCTATGTTTGCCCATCGCAGCCGCAATTTGTTCATAATTTGAAACGCATGCAAAGGGAATTTGTAGCAGAGCCTGCCAGACCTGAATCTGGAAGGGTGTGCCCCGTAACAGTAAACTGATTTGCTGTTTGCTGCTGGATCCAAAGAGTTGCTGATGGAAGGACTCGCTGACACTCTGATTTCTTTCAATACTGGCCAGTGCCCACTCTTCCCTGAAGGCTTGTTCGGTCTGTGCTGCAGAATCTCCCACAAAACTCAGATGACAAATACCCTTATCACTGCATGCCAGTAAATATTCTCCGAAGGGCGAAGGGTGGAAACCATAAGTCAGTCTAAGGTCTTTGCCAATATTTCTATATTGTGCGGGGGTAATAGCTTCACTTTTGACAAAAAGTTCATGACTACGCCCACCTCCGGATAAGCCCGCCTGGTAAGTAGCTTCCAGTACTGAATAACCCTGATCGAGCAGGTTTTTCATATATTCACGGGTCAGAAACTGTAAGAAGCGTTTCGGGCTGATGCCGGCCCATTCAACAAAAAGGCGCTGGAAATAAAATTCACTGAGTCCAACATATGCAGCTATTTCGGATAATTCCGGCTGTTCTGTATGATGGTCCAGCAGATAGGAGATGGCTTTTTCCACCAGCAGATAATGTTGGTTGTGGTTGCTTAGAGTAGGCATGAATAAAATTTACCTGCCCGGGCCCTAAAAAGAAATCCGTTTCTTGCGATTGGCTAAAAAAGATATGCTTTACTCGGCGACCTGTTTTATGGCACTTTCATTGTGCTGCACGACACTGTCTGCACCGACAGAATGCATACAAGACCCGATATAAATAATGCGTAATAAAAAACAGATCATAAGCAGGAAGGGAAGGCATGAAGCTTATTAATTTCAGTGTAGCAGCCGTATTGGTCGTTTTAACCTTTTATCTCCTGATAGTAGGTCAGGAGGTCTTGTTACCCATCGTTATTGCACTGGTTTTCTGGTATCTGATCAATTTGCTCGCAACCTCGTATGGACGATTGAAACTGGGTAATTTCAGATTGCCTGGCAGGCTTTGTTTTACACTTTCGCTGCTCAGTTTTGTGGCTATGTTCTGGGGGACTGTAAAGCTGATATCCATGAACGTGGATGGCGTACTCGAAGTTGCTCCCAGTTATCAGGTTAATCTGGAAGCTAAAATGAATGGTTTGTTAAATTATTTTGGCATTCAGGAAGCGCCGACCATTGAGCAACTTATTGAATTGATCAATCTGGGAGAGTTTATCTCGGCTGCAGCAGGGTCCCTGACCAGCATCGTTGCCAATAGTGGCGTTATTCTGATTTATCTGGCGTTTTTGTTTATTGAACAAAAAAATATGGATCTGAAGCTCTCAGCCTTGATAGCCGATAGTACAAAGGAAGGACAAGTCAGGAAAGTGCTACGAAAAGTCAGTGATGATGTGCGTAAGTATGTCACCATTAAACTGATTGCCAGTCTGTCGACGGGAATTTTGAGCTATATTTTTATGATGATTGTCGGCGTGGATTTCGCGCCTTTCTGGGCCTTGTTGATTTTCCTGTTGAATTTCATTCCCACTATCGGCTCCATTATTGCGACCATTTTCCCTTCATTAATTGCCCTGGTGCAATTCGATACCCTGGGACCATTTTTTCTGGTTGGAGGTGGGTTAACAGGCATTCAGATATTGATCGGCAATATTCTGGAGCCTAAATTTACCGGTAGTTCATTAAACCTGAGCCCAACTATTATTCTTCTTAATCTGTCTTTGTGGGGAGTTATCTGGGGGATTCCGGGGATGTTCCTATGCGTACCATTTCTGGTTATCAGTATGATCGTTTTTTCGCATTTTCCACAGACCCGAGCCATCGCTGTTTTACTTTCCAGCGATGGTCGGATTAGTGAAATGGAAGCCCGGGATAGAGCGTAAGGCTACTTTCCTAGAGTTGGTAAGCCAGTTCCAGTGCAATTTGCCGTGGTCTGTCTACAAAGCCATAGAAAGTATTGGTACCAAATAAATTGGCTGAGATTGGTGCGTTCCCTGCATAAGTCAGTACATCTTCATTACCCAGGTTTTTACCGATAATTGAAACTCTCCAGTTATCATTCTGTACACCAAAGCGCAGATTAACCTTGGTGTAGCTATCCACAAGGTATTGTGGATCCAGATTGTCATGAATATTCTGGCTGTCTGTGTAGTTGAGATTCAAATTGGCAAAGAGTTCGATGTCATTATTCAGCATGAAACGATAATCAAAAAACAGGCTAAGATTGTTTTCAGGTGTATATTGGCCAGTCATACCGGTGAAATTACACAAGGGTATGCCGTTCACAACCGATCCATTAGGTGTCTGGTAGTTGTAACAGTTGCCGTTTCTGAAATCCTTGAATTCGAAATCGAGGAATGAATAGGCGTAACCCAAGGTCAGATTATCAGTTGCGGCATAGCGTCCATCCAGTTCCAGTCCCCTGACTTCGGTTTTATTGGCATTACCCACATTAAAGCCCAGAGCGCCATCAAACTGACTGACCTGCAGATCATCGTAGTCGGTGAAAAAGAGTGTGGCATTTAATTCCAGGCGTCCATTGGCCAGCAGACTTTTTGAGCCAATTTCAAAGGAATCGGTTTCCTCATTTTCAAATTCGAAGGAGAAGGGGTTGTTGGCTCTGGCATCGAAGCCACCAGCCTTAAAGCCTTCAGAATAACTGGCATAAAGCATGGTGTTATCCAAGGGATTCCATTGCACATTGACCATTGGAGTAAATGAGCTTTCCGAACGTGAACCGCTAAGGTTATGTCCCGGAGATGTGACTCCGCTTGATACGGCGGTGTAACCCAGGGTCTGCACGCTGTGCAGTGCGAAGAATTCATTATAGGCAATAGGCGCCAGCGGAGTTGCTGTGATCGCAGCAGTGGCCAGATCCTGAATATTAATCTGGCGAGCTGCGTCTTTGTCTTCACTGGTATAACGTGCGCCGAGCGTAAAACGTAAACTGTCGGTGGCATACCAGGTGCCTTGTGCAAATACGGCCCAAAGATCACTTTCATGATCATTCAGGCGTTTGGCCTGAGTGCCTGGCAGGTTGGCCATCAGCGCCAGTGCCGGGTTTAAGCCTGATAGCGTACCAAGAATAGAGTTATTCGGAATATCGATCTCTTCCCTTGAATTCATTTCACTACTTTGAAAATAAGCGCCTCCGATCCAGTCAAAATTGCCGCCCGAATCTGAACTCAAACGTATTTCCTGGCTGAACTGCTCGTAATCCTCTGCAAGCCCCACTTCAAAAACACTGCTGGGTGTGTAATCACAATCACAGCGCTCATCGAAATCATATTCAAGCAGACCCGTGACCAGCGTCAGGGTAGTGCCATTAAAATCATAGTTAATATCCAGAGTGATATTGGTCAGATCGTTATTGCTGTATTCATTGGCATTGGCCTGTCGATTGTAATCAAATATACCGTCCATCAAAGGTTGGGCGAGAATTCCGGCAGTGATTTGAGCATAATTCAAGCCGGCAAAAGGACCAGCCGGAGCAGCACTGTCCTGCACTATTTCAATCTGTCGACCGTTACTGTCGAAGCTGTTGGTTTCAAGTTTCAGGCCAAAACTCAATTCTGTGCTGGCATCCCATTCCAGGATCAGGCGGGCTGATCTCTCTTCGCGCTCAGGTTCCTGGGTACTGCGAAAGGTATTATTGATATAGCCATCTTCCTCATAGCCCCGCAAAGCCAGGCGAGCACGGACATCGTCTGTGAGTGCGCCGGAAAAAACGGCATTAAGTTCGGTCTGGTTAGATTCAAATTCGTAGAGCCCGGATACAGCTATTTCAGTTTCTTCAGTGGGTCGAGCTGTGGACAGGTTCAATGCGCCGGCGATGGTATTTTTGCCAAACAAAGTACTCTGTGGACCACGTAAAACTTCAACCCGCTCCAAATCAAAAAATGGTGCCCGGATTAATTGCTGACGACCATAGTAAACACCATCGACGTATTGTCCTACGGACTGTTCAAAACCCTGGTTATTTCCTGAGCCGATACCGCGCACGTACATCTGGGTGCTGACACCGGTCTCGGTCATGCTCAGGTTCGGGACGTATTCGGTAATATCGGCAATTTTATTGATATTGCCGGTTTCCAGAACTTCTTCGCTAATAACATTCACTGAAATAGGTACATCAGCAAGACTTTCTTCGCGTTTTTGTGCAGTAACAATAATTTCCGGCAGTAGCAGTTCTCTGCTTTGAGCCAGCGCAGTTGAACTAAGTTGAGTGCAGATAATGCCTGTGATTGCGGTGAAAAGAGTTGTATATCGGAAGCAGTTTCGACGCATAATAATCTCCTTACTTAATCCCCAAATTGCGCTTTTTTATTGTTTAGGTACAGACTGCATACACACTGCTGAAGTCCTGCTTTTCAACATTCAAAAAATCTTAGCACTAACAAGTGCTTAATGTAAGCTTTGTGTATATGCACTCAGGTGATGTCAATGGCTGACTGAGAGTATATAATGCGCGCCCTTTTAGAGTAGAAACAATTAAGTCGCTATGAAAAGTACTGAAATCCGACAGGCATTTTTAGCGTATTTTGCTGAACACGGTCATACCGTGGTCGACAGCAGCTCGCTGGTGCCCGCAAATGACCCGACATTGCTGTTTACCAATGCCGGCATGGTTCAGTTTAAGGATGTTTTCCTGGGCCAGGATAAACGCGATTATGTACGCGCCACCAGTTCGCAGCGCTGTGTCAGGGCCGGCGGGAAACATAATGACCTGGAGAATGTGGGTTATACCGCCCGGCATCATACCTTTTTTGAAATGTTGGGAAATTTCAGTTTTGGGGATTACTTTAAAAAAGAAGCCATAGGCTATGCCTGGGAGTTTCTTACCGTAAATATGGGACTGGCACCTGAGAAATTATGGGTCACTGTTTTTCATGAAGATCAGGAAGCTGAAAATATCTGGTTACAGGATATCGGGGTAAGTCCGGAGCGTTTTTCCAGATTGGGCGAAAAAGACAATTTCTGGGCCATGGGTGACACGGGCCCCTGCGGTCCCTGCAGCGAAATCTTTTATGATCATGGTGAAGATGTAGCGGGCGGACCTCCAGGCTCTCCGGACGAAGATGGGGATCGTTACATTGAAATCTGGAACCTTGTGTTTATGCAGTATAACCGTGGTGCCGATGGCAAGTTGCAGCCTCTGCCCAAACCATCGGTAGATACAGGTATGGGGCTGGAGAGAATTTCGGCAGTCTTGCAGGGCGTTCATAGTAACTATGAAATTGATTTATTTAAGAGTCTGCTGCAGGCGGTTGCAAAAGTCACCGGAACCAGCGATCTCCATTCCGCTTCGCTAAATGTCATTGCCGATCATATCCGTTCCTGTGCTTTTTTGGTAAATGACGGCGTGATACCGGCCAACGAAGGCAGGGGCTATGTATTGCGCCGGATTATCCGCCGGGCAATCAGACATGGTCACCAACTGGGCGCGAAAGAAAGTTTCTTCTATAAACTGGTGGGGCCACTGGCCGCAGTTATGGGAGATGCCTATCCCGAATTGATCAGGAATCAGGCCAGCATCGAAGCAACACTGCGAGCGGAGGAAGAGCAATTTTCCAGAACGCTGGAAAACGGTATGCAGGAACTCGAAGCTGTGCTGACAGAACTAAACGGTTCGACGATACCAGGTGAAACGGTGTTCAAATTGTATGATACCTATGGTTTTCCGGTAGACCTTACGGCGGATATCGCTCGTGAACGGCAACTAAGTCTGGATATGCCAGGCTTTGAAGCAGCCATGCAGGCCCAAAAAACACGTGCGCGTGCAGCCAGTCGTTTCGAAGCAGAAGAAGTGCTGGAACTGGTGGACAATCTGCAAAGTGCTTTTACCGGTTATGAGCATTTGCATGAGGCAGACTGCGAAGTTCTTGCTCTTTATCAGCAAGGCAAGGCCGTCGATAAGATCAAGGCAGGAGCTAGTGCGACAATCGTACTGAGCCAAACGCCATTTTATGCTGAGTCAGGCGGACAAGTAGGAGATAGCGGTGTTTTACACAATAGTCATAGCAATTTCCTTGTTAAAGATACCCAAAAGCAGGCAGAACAATTTCTGCATCAGGGCGAGTTAAGTTCGGGAATGCTTGCGGTCGGTGATGTGCTTAGTGCCGATGTGAATGTTGAATTACGCCAGGCCACTATGCTTAATCATTCAGCCACACATTTAATGCATGCAGCCCTGCGTGAAGTGTTGGGAGAGCATGTGATGCAAAAAGGTTCACTGGTAAATGCAGACTATCTGCGTTTTGATTTTTCACATACCAAGCCTCTCACTAGCGAAGAACTGGATCGGATTGAGATGCTGGTAAACCGGCAGATACAGGAAAACTCTGAAGTCAGGAAGCAGACCATGGCAATTGCCGATGCCAAAGCCCAGGGGGCAATGGCGCTGTTTGGTGAAAAATACGGTGATGAAGTACGTGTGGTCAGCATGGGCACTGCGGCTGATAAGGAATTTTCCATAGAATTATGTGGTGGCACGCATGTTGGAAGAACAGGCGATATTGGTCTCTTTAAAGTAAGCCAGGAATCAGGCATAGCTGCCGGAGTCAGGCGCATTGAAGCAGTCACAGGATTGAAAGCCCTGCAACTTGTAAAGGGTCAACAGCAGCTTCTGGCAGTAATTGCCAGTTTGCTTAAGTCAGATCAAGGCAATCTCGAACTTAAAGTTGAACAATTAATCAAACAGAATCGTGGACTGGAAAAAGAACTGGCACAATTAAAGGCTAAATTAGCCAGCTCGACGGGCAATGACCTTACTACTCAAGCCATTGAAATTAAAGGCATTAAAGTTCTGGTGGCAGAGCTTGAAGGTCTGGATGGCAAGGCCTTACGTGATACCTGTGATCAACTCAAAAATAAACTGGGTTCTGCTGTCATTCTGTTGGCTGCGCCAAAGGACGGAAAAGTCAGCCTGGTGGCGGGTGTTACCAATGATCTGATTGACAAGGTAAAAGCCGGCGATCTGGTCAATATGGTTGCTCAACAGATAGGCGGTAAGGGTGGAGGCAGAGCTGACATGGCAATGGCTGGCGGTACCGAGTTAGAAAATCTGCAAAAGGCACTCGCTTCAGTGCAGGCATTTTTAGAAAAGTTACTCTAAACTCAACATATTTTATTTAAACATTGTTTAATTAACTATTAAACGTATATTAATTTTTACAAACCGATGATATCATAATGACATTATTGATCCAGAAGTATGGTGGCACTTCGGTGGGCTCGGTAGAGCGCATCCAGGCAGTCGCAAAAAGAGTAGTTGCAAGTAAAAAACAGGGCAATCAATTGGTGGTTGTGCTGTCTGCCATGAGTGGGGTGACCAATTCACTGTTGGAACTGGCTCACAAAATTCAGGCCTCTCCGGTAGACCGGGAGATGGATGTACTGCTCTCGACCGGTGAGCAAACGACAATTGCGTTGTTAGCCATGGCCCTGGAAGAACTGGGTTGTCCGGCGCGATCGTATACAGGTGGACAGGTTAGAATATTAACGGACGAGGTACACACCAAAGCCCGTATTATTGAAATTGATCAGGAAAATATTCGAGCTGATCTGGAAAAAGGCAGGGTAGTGGTGGTAGCCGGTTTCCAGGGAGTCGATGCGAAGGGTGACATTACCACCCTTGGAAGAGGAGGTTCTGATACCACAGCGGTTGCTCTGGCAGCTGCATTAAAAGCTGATGAGTGTCAGATATTCACGGATGTGGATGGTGTTTATACCACCGATCCAAGGGTAGTAGGGAACGCAAGAAGACTGGATAGAATTACCTTTGAAGAAATGCTTGAAATGTCCAGTTTGGGTGCAAAAGTTTTGCAGATTCGATCAGTCGAGTTTGCTAGTAAATACAATGTGCCGTTACGGGTGCTATCGAGTTTTGAAGATGGCCCCGGCACATTTATAGGTTCAGAGGATGAGACTATGATGGAAATGCCGTTAATTTCAGGTATTGCCTTCACCCGGGATGAGGCCAAATTAAGTATTTTGGGCGTTCCAGATATTCCAGGGATGGCTTACCGTGTTTTTGGTCCGATCAGTGCTACTGGCATAGAAGTAGATGTAATTGTGCAGAATATTGGCAATGATCAAACCAATGACATTACTTTTACCGTACAAAGAAAAGATACCGCCAAAGCTTCTAAAATATTGGAAGCAATAGCGAAAGAAATAAATGCTGAACAAGTCTTGGTTGACGATAAAGTCGCTAAAGTCTCTTTGGTAGGTGTGGGTATGCGCTCGCATGCTGGTATTGCCAGTCGTATGTTTGAAACCCTGGCCAAGGAATCAATTAATATTCAATTGATTACAACTTCAGAAATTAAAATTTCGATCGTTATTGAAGAGAAATATTTAGAACTGGCAGTACGTGCTTTGCATGATGCTTTTGAATTAGGAGATCCTGAATCAAGCTCAAAAGCACAAAACCCGTAAAGGGTAAATAAGCCAAATTTATTGATTTGGCTGGAGGAGTTAAATTCGATGTTAATACTGACTCGCCGTGTAGGCGAAACACTCATGATTGGTGATGAAGTAACTGTCACAGTTCTTGGTGTGAAGGGAAATCAAGTGCGGATAGGAGTCAATGCACCTAAAGATGTGGCAGTTCACAGAGAGGAAATCTATGACCGCATCAGGCAGGAAGGTGGCGAGAGTGAGCCTACCGAGGAAGCCGAGGACTAAAAAAGTAACAGCGTAACCTCTGTCAACATAGTGCAGTTGTGGTATGATTGCGCGCTTATTTGGAGAGGTGGCCGAGCGGCTGAAGGCGCGCCCCTGCTAAGGGTGTATGGGTGTTAAAGCTCATCGAGGGTTCGAATCCCTCCCTCTCCGCCATACAGTCTTGAAGATTCTCTAAGTTCCAGCAGATCTGCTGTAACTCTTTGATAACTCTAACTTAATATTTCCACTTTGTTGATAAGTGGACCAATGGATAGTACTTTTTGAAGCAATATCCGTGATTTTCTCTGATGGCTATTTTTGAGTCCCTTTCTAAGCTAAGTTGCTGCTTTTTCTAAAGAATTTACTTCAAATTAATGCTTAACCAAAAAACTGAATTAGAGAATCACGAAGGGGATTCGAACCCCTAGTCCACTTTAGGTTAAATACTGTTAGAAAAATTAAAGGGATGCAGAAGTCAATGAGTGCTGAGACTTCGAATTTCTTTCGGGTAGGAAGGTGTTAACAGAGGCTATCAATACACAGATTTGGAGCTTGTTTTCCGGCTAGAATATCTTCAATTAGTTGGGCTGGTAAGAATGCTAAAGAGAGTAATCTTCGAACATATCGGGGTGATATATTTTCTTGCTTTGCTAAAGCTTTAATTGTTTTAACTTTTCCGTCTATCAACATTTGATTCCAAACATGGCCTCGGGAGACAGCTTTGATAAGGACTGTATTAATATTCTCTTCATCGGTGGACTTGCCATTTTCAAGACAAAGTTTCTTCTCGCCCTGGCATCGTTTCAATCTCATTTTCTCAGTTAGTTCTATCGTTGATTCGTCTAGAGGAGGGGGTAGGTCTAATGCTTTATGAAACAAAGCCTGAGAAACAAATACTGTTATATCTTTGTCTGTTAGCGTGGCTTTAGTCACGATCTTTTTGAGAAGGCTAGGTGTTTTATTGATATCAGTAGCTAGCGCTTGGGCTTGCTGAATCAAATACTGAGTTTCATGCGGTTCATGGTCTATGTGATTACAAAGCTCAGCTTCATTCAAAAGCAGCTCCTGGATTTTTAGGCACACAAAGTTTTCTATCTCACCTGCTGGGATTCTTGATAAGGAGCCTGCTTTTTTAGATTGTTGTTTAACAAGTGCTTGGCTAGTGTAATAACGATAACGCTTGCCATTTTTAACAGCATGACTGGGGCTCATGGCATTGCCTTTATCATCATATAGTATGCCTGCCAGGATGCTGGGCTGTTTTGCTCTTAATCCGAATTTAGCTGAGTCATTATTTAATTGAAGCAGCTACTGTACTCTTCATCTGTTGGACTCCATTATGTTTTGTGTAGGAACAAACATATTAACTCACTTCTCAGGAAGTGGGGGGAGTCCAATTATCTTGTCAGTACCTTCACGCCAACTGCCGCCGGAAAACACCGATAGCAATCCCAAACAGTAACGAGCCGATCACCAGCAAGGCCAAAGCCTGCGGCCAGAGTTCCGCAATGCCTGCACCTTTAAGGAATATGCCGAGAATCACATCCATGTAATAGCGCAAAGGACTAATCAGGGAAAGGGTCTGTAAAAACTCCGGCATGCTCTCCACCGGCACCAGGGTGCCCGATAAAAACATGAGCGGAAACAGGCCAAAGAATGAAAGCAGTAGCGCCTGTTGCAGGGTCTTGCTGACGGCGGACACCAGTACACCAATACCGATGGCGCTGAGCAGGAACAGCGCGGTAAGCAACAGAAACAACAACAAACTGCCACGCAGCGGCACGCCAAACCACCAGACGATCAGCAGGCTGGGGAAAACCGACAACAAGCCCATGCCAAGGGTGGGGGCGGTCTTGGCCAGAAACAATTCACCGATGCGGATGGGAGTCACCATGAGTTGTTCGATGGTACCCACCTCCTTTTCCCGCACGATGGAGGCCGCCGGGTGGATGACGCCCACCATGAGCGCGGCCAGTGCGATCATGGACAGTACCATAAACGAGGTATAGGTCTGGTTCGGGTTGTACCAGACCCGCACCACCGGTTCGACCTGTACGGTGGTACTGGCAGCAGCGGGCTGCCATTCCTGCTGGAAACGATCCAGGATCTGTGCGGCATAACCCCGGGCAATTGCCGCAGTATTGGAGTTACTGCCGTCCAGCAACAGTTGTACCACCGGCACCGCGCCGCGGCGCAGGTCATGGTCAAACTTCTCGGGGATCACAATCACCAGGCCGGTCTTGCCGCGATCCAGCCAGTTAGCTGCCTCGGCCATGCTCGATGGATAACCCTCCAAATCAAAGGCCTCATTGATACGGAAACTTTCTAGCAAAGCCCGACTGGCGACACTGCGGTCCTGGTCCACCGCAGCCAGCGGCAGATGTTTCACGTCAAAGCTCAGAGCATAGGCGCAAATCACCACCTCAACGGTATACAGCCACAGGATCAGGATCAGGATGACCCGGTCGCGCGAAAACTGGATGATTTCCTTGGTTAACAGGCTTGCCAGTCGCATGTCAGGCTACCTTCTTGCGAAAACGCCAGGCTGCCAGCCAAAACACCGCGAGGGTATACAGCAGCAAAACGGCAAGATTGAACCACAACTCTTCCAGACCACCGCCCTTGAGCACAATACCTCGTGATAATTCAACAAAGTAACGGGCGGGGAAAATGGCGGTATAGAGTTGAAGCACGTAGGGCATGGTGAAGATCGGGAACAGGAAACCGGAAAACAGAAACGATGGCATCAGGGTGATAATCAGCGCCAGCAGCATGGCCGTCAGTTGGCTACTGGTGATTGTGGAAACCAGCAGGCCGATACCGACGGTGCAAAACACGAAAATGAAGGCGGTCGCCAGCAAAAACCCCAGGTTGCCCTGGAATGGGACCTGGAACCAGAAAAAGCCAATGCTGATCACCATGATCATTTGGGCAAAGGCAATCAGGCCGTAGGGGATCAGTTTGCCAACGATAAATTCAGTCGAGGTCAGTGGCGAAGCGAAAATTTGCTGGATCGAACCGCTTTCTTTCTCACGCACCAGCGCCAGCGCCGTTAGCAGGGGTGGGAAAGCCATCAGGATCACGGCATACAGTCCGGGCACGACAAAATTGATACTGCGCATGGCGGCGTTGTACCAGACCCGCGCCTCTAGTTGGATGGCGCTCTGCCGGGCAGGTTGTCGAAAACCCGCCACGATAGTCTGTGCGTAATTGGCGGCAACCAGTGCCGTGGCGGAGTAGGTTCCGTCCACCAGCACTTGAACTGCGGAATATTCATTACGCACCAGGGCGGCATGAAAGCGCGGCGGGATTACCAGCACCAGTTTCACCTGGCCCCGTTGCAGGGAATCCTCCACCTCCTCAACGGATTTGAAGTCGCTGATCAGACCAAAATAGCCGCTTTGCACAAAACTATCCGTGAGAGCCCGGCTGGCCGGACTCTTGTCCTGATCCAGCACACCCAGCGCAACGTTTTCCACATCCAGAGAGATCGCATAACCGAACAGAAACAACATTACCAAAGGCAGCAGCACGGAAACCCCGACCGTAATCGGATCACGAATGATCTCGCGCGTCTCTTTAGCCGTTACCCCCGTCAATCGATGCCAGTTCATCGGACATCTTCCATTACTTGTTCAGACACTTTTTCCCGGTCGATGTAGGCCATAAAGATGTCTTCCATACTGGCAGATTCCTCCATAGACAAGGTCGACCGCAAATTCGGAATACTGCCCACGGCGATCAGGCGACCCTCGTACATCAGGCCCAGGCGATGGCAGTAGGTCGCCTCTTCGAGGTAATGAGTGGTCACAAAAATCGTCATGCCGGTATTGGCCAGGTACTGGATCAACTGCCAGAAACGCTGGCGTGAGCGAGGATCAACGCCGGAGGTCGGTTCATCAAGAAACAACACCGCCGGCTCGTGCAGGATACTGCACGCCAGCGCCAGACGCTGACGCAAGGCACCCGATATTTCCTGCACTTTGCGATCTTCTATACCGCCCAGCCCGATCATGTCGCTGGCCCAGGTGATCGCCTCCGCCCGAGCGTGGCCATCAATACCATAGACCCCGGCAAAGAAGCTCAGGTTTTCCGCTACCGTTAACTCGGTATACAGTGAAAAGCGCTGTGACATGTAACCGATCCGGCTGCGCAAGCGCATGGGTTCTGCCGCCACATCAACACCGGCTACCCGGAGTTCACCGCCGGCAGGTTTCAGTAAGGCACACATGGCACGTATTAATGTCGTTTTACCGGCACCGTTGGGGCCCAGGAATCCAAACACCTCCCCGGCCGGCACTGTCAGCGTGACATTATCGACGGCAGTGAAATTACCAAAGCGGCAGGTCACGCCTTTGAGTTGAACCACATGAAGCTCGCCTTTCAAATCCGGGCTCGGTGATGCAGGCGCGAAGGCAGGTACCGGAACATCCGTCTCTGTCATGGTCATCTGCACAAACACATCCTCCAACGATGCCGGAACCGGCTGCAGCTCACCGAGATGTTGGAGTGCCTGCATGACGTCAGTGGAAAGTGTCGTGGTTGGTCGAAGCAGGATATGTAATACAGAACCCAACCACTGCAAGCCAGTTAATTCAGGGCGATCCGCTAACACCTGCAGTGATTCTTCGGCACGGTTTGTCGTCAACTCGAAAACAGTTCCCTCGCCGCGTTGGCGCAGCGCGTCGGGTGAATCCACCGCCAGGATCTGTCCGTGATCGAGCAGGGCCAGGCGATCGCAGTAATCTGCCTCATCCATGTACGGCGTGGTCACCACAATGGTCGCACCCGATTCGCGAAACTCGTGCAGCATCTGCCACAGTTCGCGGCGCGAGACCGGATCCACGCCGAGGCTGAGTTCGTCTAGTAGCAATAAGGGCGGTTCGTGGATTAGATTAGTACATAGCGATAATTTCTTGCGCATGCCGCCGGAAAGGTTTCCCGCCCGCCGTCCACCAAATTGGGTAAGACCGGCCATCGCCAGCAGGCGTTGGCGTCGCTGTTGAAAGACGTGGCCTTCAATGCCACGGACTTTGGCGGCAAAGGTCAGGTTCTCGTCAACTGTTAACCGGTCATAAAGCGTAAAACCCTGCGACATATAACCGATGCGGGAGGTAATCGATGCCGTTTGTTTAACTGTATCAAACCCGAGTACACGACAAGTTCCCTCTGTGGGATCGAGAATCGCGGCCAGTATTTGCATCAAAGTAGTCTTGCCGGCACCATCGGGTCCCAGCAAGCCGAAGATCTCACCCTCGGCAATGTGCAGCTTGATATTGGCGAGCACTTGTTGCTTGCCAAAGCGGCGCCCGATACCTTGCGTTTCAATAATCCAGGATGTGTTCTCGGAGTCGGCCATAATCATGATTACCGCGGTACGACCAGTTGTTCCTGCCAGGGAAGATCGTCCTGTACCTTCAGCCAGGCATCGGCCGGCATGCCCGGTTTGAGAACCCCCTCTTCATTGGTAACAGACAGGGTCACACCAAATACCATGCGCACACGTTCCTCCGGCATGTGAATATCCCGCGGTGTAAACTGCGCGCGTTGATCGACCGTTGATACACTCGCCTCGAAATAACGCAGCGGAAACGCATCGACCCGGACCCGGGCGGGTGCCCCTAGTTTCACCTTACCGATGTCGCGCTCGGGGATGTAGATCTTCATCTCCAGACGCGTCAGATCCACCAGCACGGCCACCACCTTGCCAGGCACCGCAAATTCGCCCGCTTCGATACCCTTGACTAGCACGGTTCCGGCCACCGGTGCGTGGATCTGCGTCTTATTCAGTTGCAGTTGCAACAGCTCTGTCTGCTGACGTGCCGCCTCCAGGCGATTTTCGCTTTGCCGGTACTGATTCTCCAATACCTGCACCTTTCCCTGCGACTCTTCAAAGGCATCTTCTGCCTGACTGAGGCGTTGCGCCGTGATCGTGTCTGATTGTTTGAGTTCGCGGTAGCGCTTCAGATCCGTCTCCGCAGTGCTCAAATGATGCCGCCCGGTGTCTAGTTGGGCATCGAGGATCGCAAGCTCGTTTCCAATGGCCGACTGTTCCGCGGTTGCCTGCGCAAGAAGGATTTGCAAATCCGCATCATCCAGGCGCAGCAGCAGTTCACCGTCAGCCACCTGTCTCCCTTCCACCAGGCGACTCTCCAGGACCCGCCCGGTGACCTCGGCACTAATACTGACTTCGGTACCCTCAATATGGCCGTTGCCATATAAGAAGCCTTGCGGCAACAAGGGCGGTTGCAGAATGATAAACAACCCATAGGATATTGCCGCGACAGCAATCACTACCGCGGGAGTCCAGAGCCACTTCTTTTTCATCATTATTCCACTCCTTTTCATGGTACTGGCAAGTTAACTCCACAGAGTTGATAATTCAACCTATGAAAACATCGAATCAACTATACAAACGCCATCGACTCCCTTCTGAAATAATCCAGTATGCCGTATGGCTCTACTTTAAATTCAATCTCAGTCATCGGGACATTGAAGATTTACTTGGTGAACGTGGAATTCAAGTCAGTTATGAAGCAATTCGACTGTGGTGCAATAAGTTTGGCGATACTGACAAGAAATGCTTGAAATGTCCAGTTTGGGTGCAAAAGTTTTGCAGATTCGATCAGT
>CAXBFG010000015.1:0-8045 GCA_963975155.1 uncultured Gammaproteobacteria bacterium
TGACCCGGGAAATGATAGCCGCAGGTAACTCTCGTGATGAAATCGCAGAAATGCTGATAAATGAATATCACTGGGGAGATCTGCACTTGCAAAGAGCATTGGATGGTTTGATCGTTGAACTTCAATAAGCAAAGCTGAGGGAGCAAATTGTGCCAAGTAAGAATGATGGCTGGATTATAGAAGGAAGGTGTACAAATCCTAAACAGCCAGCACTTATCTGGAGTGTTTGCAGCTCTTAAATCCCGTTCGACAAAAATCAAAAAGCTAGTTTGGAGGTAAGAAAATGAAAGGAAAAATAATATTTGCAACGATATTTGCAATACTATTTCTGTCTTCTGCTGCTTTTTCACAAGGTGTCGTAAACCAGGTTATCTTGCCTCTTTCTTCCGCAAAACTTATTGCCGAGGCAGCTTTAGACGCATGCGTATCTAAGGGTTTCCATACCTCCGTTGCAGTGATTGATCGTTCGGGTAATCTGTTGGTCGTGTTACGTGATGAACTGGCGCATCCTGGGACAATCGAAATGGCACAGATGAAAGCACAAACAGCAGTATTATTTCGCAGATCAACAATGGAGTTTCAGGAGCGTACTGGTGAAGATGCTAGTCTTACACCGCAACGCGATGTACCGGGTATTCTTGCGCTTGCTGGTGGTGTGCCTATTCGCTTCAATGGTGAGATCATCGGTGGCATAGCGAGTTCGGGCTCAAGTCAGCCTATGGACGATGAATGTGCACGGGCCGGATTAGCGAAAGCTGAGGAATTGATGAATTAAGTCAACTGAAGCATCAGGGTTAACTAATTATTTTACAGAGAATTCGATTAAATTAAAGAAGGCAATTGACAATAAAGCTTTGAATTAATGAGCTGGAAGTGACCCGGTCTGAATATTCTATAAAGCTACTTGTCGGTGGAAAAAACATGTTAGATTTTAAAGCGGTCTCTCCCCTCATAATGTTTGTCTTGGGCTTAATCTATACCCCAAGTTTAATGGCACAGACTTCTGCAGTTAATAATTCAACAGAAACTAAATTTGCGTTAGTCGGAGGTACCCTGATCGATGGCAGTGGTGGGCCTCCCTTGCAAAACGCGATCCTGTTAATAAATGGAGAGTATATAGAGGCCATTGGGCAGCTTGGAAGTTTATCCATTCCTGCAAACTATACAGTCATATCAACCGAAGGCAGGACCATGATGCCAGGCTTATGGGATATGCATGTCCATTTGCTCTACGCCGGACATACAAATTTTCCATACTGGCATCGAAGCTATACCGATCAGTTCACTGACACCATCATGCCGGCCACGGCATTACAATTGTTGCAGGCAGGAGTTACCAGCACCAGAGATCTGGGCGCTCCGCCAGAATCGATTTTCCGAATAAGACAACAAATCGCAGCCAATCAAATCCCCGGCCCAACGCTCTATGCAGCAGGCCCACAACTTGCCTCTCCATTTCCGGACTGGGCACAATATTACCGTCGCAATATTTCTGGCACAGCAATGGCAGCTGCCGAAGCAAGTGCTTTAATAGAACTTGAGGCGGACATATTTAAAATAAGCGGAGCAGAGCAACTCAGCGTTGCAGATGTCCGAACTGTTACGGATATAGCGCATTCTCAAGGCTTACTGGTTACGGCACATGGCCGATCCGATGAAGAAATTGAAATCGGCCTGGCCGGAGGAGTCGATGAATTTCAACACATCGGTGTCGCCAGTGAAGAATTCCCTGCCAGTGTGATGCGCCTGATTGCATCTCATATAGACAGCGGCAGACAGCTTTACTGGACGCCAACTGTAGGCCTCCAGCTCCGTGCAGGTACGCCCCTGGAAGACCTGGAGTTACTGGATGACCCTGAAAATTACCTGGGTTTGCCAGCGGCAATTATTGCTGACATTCAGACTTCATTGATTAGTTACGACCCTGATCCGGTTCCACAGGAAATCATCAGGCGGAAAATCAGCCAATTACAGGAAGCGGGCGTAACTTTACTGGTAGGAACAGATGGAGGCTTGTCAGGGAACCCGCATGCTCAGGCTATGTGGCAGGAAATGCTTGCCTGGGTCAATGTTCTTGGCATTGGTCCGCTGCAGACAATACATGCAGCTACCGGATTGCCTGCTCAGCTTATGGGCGTTGATGAGCTTGTTGGAACCCTGGAGCCGGGAATGCTGGCTGACGTGATTGTGGTGCATGGGAATCCGCTTCAAAACATGAGTGTTTTACAAAATCCGGACATGGTTTTTAAGCAAGGCAGGCAGTTTTAGTATTGCTTAAATTTTTCACTTCGACTTTGCATTTAATTCAGAAGGAATGATAAAAGGCAATCTTCGCAAAAACATTTCTTCACATCACTTTGATGAAAGCTGGCGACCAAGGTGGACTGGGTAATAAAGCTGGTGAGTAAAAGCTATTAAAAATAGTTATACAGACTCAGGTGAAAATTAATGTCTGAGGAGCTGTCGGTAATAATATCCTCAGCAAAGGCAAAATCAATTTTCAAATCCTGATTTATTGTATAGGAGCCTCCTATGCTGAACTGAAGTGCTTCTCCCAATTGAGGCAGATTGCTTTTGTAAAATTTGCTATGACCATCAAGTTGCAGTTTCAACTGCCAGCGTTCGGCGATGTCCTTGATAAAACTTGCATTGGAATAAAAAACGACCTTCTCCCGATTGCTGGCTAATACATCGCCGGCTTCGGTATATAACATTCCTGCACTCAGGATATAGCTGGCTCGGTATTTGCTCAGGCTAAAGTCATCACCGAGCAGATAGGCAATATTCAAATCAGTTCCACCACTACCAAGCAGTGTGTCACTTTCTCCGGTTGGGATTTTAACCCCGCCACGCAGAGCCATATCAAAACGGCTCTCAGTCTTTATTTGATAGGCAGCGGTTAATCGCGTATCGCCGAATCCTGAATGGCCGGTGCTGATCGATAAGTGCTGAATAGCATCACGGCTGTATTCGTAGCGTACCTGATTCCTTAATGCTGTTTCGCGACCACCATTGGGAAGATTAAACCAGTCATGCCAGTTTTCGATAGTGCTATCGAGGAAGCCACCGGAATAACGGGAATAATTAACATCTACGCCGAACTCCCACAGGTCGAAACCATAGCGCCAGCGAATGTCTATCTGGGCGCTCTCACCGTCTATATAAATTTGTTCATCCGGCCTTGCTTCAAAAGTGAAATTACTGGCCCAGTCGAGACTGATATGGGAAGTTTCCTGTCCGGATTCAAGAATTTTGGCACTCTCGGCAGCAGGTAAGCCAAATATTCTGACCAAAGGGTTCTGGTTGGTGACTTGTAAGGGAGCCCTTTGCTGGGCGTGGCTGTACAAAGGGTGCAGACTGCAGCAGAGCAGAATAAAGCAACGGAGCAGAAGCTGATTTAACGACACAGATGAATGGCTCAATTTTCTTACTCAGAATCTTGTCGTGTAATTTTAAACCAGCAATGTGAAATATTCATTAAGAAGACTCTTTGCATATGCTCAGGACAAGAATACTCTTTTGCTCAATACGCCACTTGATATTCAAATCATACAGGCTCATACCATAACGTTTTTCATCATTGTCTTTTTTACGCCATGCAGGTCGTGGATCCTGCTTCAATACCGAAGTGATAAAGGCCTTTAAATCCGGGTACTGCGTGCCCAGTTCGCCAAGATCCTGTTCGGCTTTATTACTAAAGATCAACTCGTAATCTGACCCAGGTGCCAGCTCGGCAAAGCCGGCTTTTGCATTTGCTATCAAATCGGCATAAGGAACATAGGGTTTTATATCAATAAGGGGAGTGCCGTCGAGTAAATCCAGCCCGCCCACCTTTAATATTAGCGATGATCCTTTTTGTTCCCAGCCCAGATTTTCAACAACGGATAATCCAATGGGATTTGGACGAAAGGTTGAACGTGTGGCAAAAACACCTATGCTTTCCCTGCCGCCCAGGCGTGGTGGCTGTACTGTCGGTGACCAGCCTTTGTCAGCTGTTTCGTGAAACACAAAGATCAACCAGAGATGGGAAAACTGCTCGATGCCACGTAGGCAATTGGGGTCAGCAAAGTCTTTTGTGAAGATAATTTCGCCCCGAGCTTCCCTGACCAGATTGGGCTGGCGCGGGATGGCAAACTTTTGCTTGTAGGGACTGTTGATATAGGCGATGGGCGTTATTTGCATGGGCAACAAGCATAAACCTTAGTCCACAAAGGGTCGAATCTAATTTTACGATTAAGTGGTGGAAGTTTTCAGTATTACTGGTTTAGCACCACACAAGAGATGATGCCAAAGGCTAGTGTAAAAAGTCTTGATCATATTTATACAAGATACGATTGATCTACAAGAACCGGAGATACGTACAAGAGAATAATCAGCGATCAATAGAGTCATAGTTTGTAACAAACCATGCAGCAATTACCTGTATTAGCCTTGTCCTTGAAGACCTATCGATGGCTGAACCTCATTGGGTTCAAGATTATCTGGATAGCCCTAATGATTTTTCAAAACAGGGTCTTGGTTCCGGTTCTGTGTTTTGCTTTTTTGGTTTTTATGGTCAATCCGCAAAAGAGACAGGCCTTCAAGCTGTTATTGGGAATAGCCATCGCTGGTATGGTCATCGATAGTTTTTTGAGTTTAAACGGGGTATTTGTGTTCCCTTACGCCCAATTAATACCCTTATGGCTATGTGTCCTGTGGATAGCCTTTGCCATGACTCTGCCCTACGGCTTTGCCTTTGTCGGGAAATTGACACCATTGATACAGTCTATTATCGGTGTTGCAGCAAGTTTCACTTATCTGATCGGGCTGAATCTGGGGGCAGTGGAATATACCTACTCTTTGATACTGACCCAAATTTTACTCGCCATTATTTGGGGTGGCTTGTTACCACTTGCATACTTATACATAAACACGATTAAGAGAGTAAGTTCGTGAAAAAATTATGTGTGTTTTTTCTGGCATCTATTTTTATATCAGATAGCGGACTTGCCGATGCCCAACAAATTTCAATTAACGAAGCCCTGAATGCTTTATCTTTAACTGGTCAAGCTGAATTTAATTTTTTGTTCTGGAAAGTCTATGAAGCTGAATTGTATTCGACAACAGGCGAATACCAGCATTTTGAAAAACTGCCTTTTGTCCTGAAGCTGACTTATAAAAAAAATTTTACTCAACAGCAGTTACTGCAAGAAACCCAAAAGCAATTAATACAGATTGGAGTTGAAGGTAGTGAAACTCAAAGTTGGCTAGATAGGCTGAGTAATATTTACCCCGCAGTTGAGTCTGAAGATGCTTTACTACTTTACGTGGATTCAGGAGGCGCCAGCAATTTCTATCTGAATGAAGAATATCTGGGGTCTATTGAAGATGTGCTGTTCAGTAAACAGTTTAGTGCCATCTGGCTGGCAAGAAATGATCGATATGCTGACTTCAGCAGAAAATTAACCGGAAAATGACTATGAAAATTCTTAAAAGGCTTATGGCTGTAAGTTTTGTGCTTGTTGTTTTGATTTCATGCAGCTCACAACATCTCGATCAATATGCAGAAACAACTCCGGTATTGGATTTAAAGACTTTCTTTAATGGCGAGCTTAGGGCTTATGGCATGTTGCAGAACAGGAGCGGCATGATGACACGACGCTTTGTCGCTACTATCGATGCACATTGGGAAGGAAGCCAAGGCACCCTGATAGAAGAGTTTCATTTTGATGACGGTGAAATTCAAAATCGAACATGGGTACTGACTGAACTGGCTAATGGTAGTTATATTGGAAGCGCCGAAGATGTTATTGGCGAGGCCTCAGGATCTATAGTCGGCTCGGTTTTTCAATGGCAATATCAGTTAGACGTGCCATATGGAGACGGGACCATAGCGGTAAGTCTGGATGACTGGCTGTATCTTGTTGATGAGCGACACCTGATAAATAAGACCAGGCTGAGCAAATTTGGGTTCAGGGTAGGGGAGTTGACTTTGCTAATAGAAAAAATCAATTAAAGGGATTTTTTGGCTTTTTTACGGGCTTTGATGCCATACAAGTGAGCAATGGATTTTTTACTATTCTCACCAAGCATAAAGCTTTCATCCGGATCAATGATAAATTTCCCGGTCATTGCTTCACGGCCAAGTAACATGCGATAGCCCATGCTATCTCTATTGGCCAGAGTGAGTTCAATAGGCCAGCTCATATCTCCAAGGCGAAGCGTCGCCAAAATCACAAAACGTCGTTTGCTTTTGCCATTGGAGCTTTTGACCAGACGTTGATCAACCAGAGGCGCTTCACAATAGATGTTGGTTTTTTTATCTTTTTGTATGGGGTGTATATCGAAACCAACCCAGTCCTCGCCATTTCTCTCAATGCTTTTGATATTAAAAGCATGCAGGGAAGACGTTTTTGCGCCTGAATCGACTCGTGCCTTCACAGCGGGAATATTTAACTCAGGGAAGGCGCACCATTCCTGGTTGCCAATGGTTACTTTTTTAGTGTCTGGCATGAGCACATAGTTTCGGATATTTCATTTAGGACCACGGCATCATACTATAAAGTTAATGTAAGGTGCTGTTTAAAAAGAGATAACTGCTCATCTTCCCGGTGGCTGGCCATAATCACTGTGGTGTGATTCTGGGAGCTCAGATGTTCAAGAAAATACAGGAATCGATGGCGATTAATCTGATCCAGACCTTGTGTGGGCTCATCACAAATAAGCAGTGTTGGCTGTTTGACCAGGGCCCGGGCAATCAGCACGAGTCGCTGTTCACCGTAGGATAATTGTTTAAACGCCGTTCTGGCTCTGTGTTGCAGACCTACCAGTTGTAACCATAGCCGTGCATGCTCTGTCTGCAATGCCTGTTCAGCATCATAGAGGCCGATGGTATCGAAGAAACCGCTAATAACTATTTCCAGGGCCGAGCCCGAGACGCGATGATTGCGATGCAACTCGGGAGAAACAATGCCAATATTTTTTTTCAGCTGCCAGATGCTTTCACCACTGCCTCGTTTATAGCCAAGTACCTGAATGTCGTTACCATAACTCTGCGGATGATCACCGGTGATCAAATGTAAGAGGGTGGATTTACCCGAACCATTCGGGCCGGTTAGCAGGGTATGCTGAGCGGGACCAATACGCAGGTTTATGCCTTCGAAAATAACCGTATCGCCATAGCTGACTTTGGCGTTTTTAAGTTCAACTATAGGGTCGGGTGCCGGTGTATCATCGAGGATCTGCGGCCATGCTGGAAGCTTGCTGGTATCAAAGTCCAGCAGGGCATGGAGGTCTTGGTTATTCAGCATCTCCTGGCGCTCACCCTGGGCAATCAATTTCCCTTGTTCCAGCAGGGCGACATGAGTATGAAAGTCGCTTATTTCATTGCTGTCATTTAATAAAAAGATGAGCTTTGTTTTTTGCTGCTGAGCCAGCTGTGAAAAAAACTGCATAAGTTCACGTTTGGATTCAATATCCAGACTATCGTAAGGTTCATCAAGGATCAGGTAATCCGGAGCTTGTAAAATTGCCTGTGCCAGCAGGGCCTTGCGGCTTTCACCGCTGCTTAGTAATCGATAACCCCTATCCAGAATGGGCTCGAGTTTTAGAAACTTCAGCGCTTCAATTGCTTCATCTGAGGCATTTAAAAGAGTTCGGACGGTAGTGCCCGGATCAAGACGATCCATAAAATCTGTATCATCTTTCTTTAGTTCCTCTTCATAGAAGGCCTGTTGCTGTTCAAAGGAAAGCAGGCTGAAGCTTAAATCGCTGTATTCCGGTAATTGTTGTTGATCCAGAAGGGCCTGTGCCAGCTGTTTTTTGCCGGATCCGTTTCTACCCAGAACAGCCCAGCACTGACCAGCTTCGATGGCCCAGTGCTCAATATATAGATGTTGTGTGAGAAACTGCTGAAAAATCATGGAGAATCAGTATGTAAGGGCCTTTCGCCTTGACACTTTAAGCTAATTCCAAGACAATTCCCACCCTTCAAAAGCTCTCCATAAATTATGCACCCGTAGCTCAGCGCAGGGTAAAGAGAAGTACCTGGCTTAGGCCAGATTAGT
>CAXBFG010000016.1:0-1814 GCA_963975155.1 uncultured Gammaproteobacteria bacterium
ATGTAGAGCCCGGGTTTGTTGTTACCGAAGTGATGAAGGCAAATGGCTTGAGTGAGGCGCTAGCAGATTTTACCGATGCAACGCCGGCTAAAACGGTTGCTGAAGTGATTACATGGTTGGCTGAATCTACGGAGGCCCACAATGCCACTGTACTGCATATTCCGCAGTTAGCGAAAAAGCTTGAAGCTCGTTAAGGGAAGAGTCGTAGAGCCGTAAGCTCTTGATTTAAAATAGAAAAGTGGTAGCTACGGGTGGACTTGAACCACCGACCCCAGCATTATGAATTTTGCTGGATACTTTTAACTAATTGATTTTATTAACTTAAATCCGAGCATCCACAGCGCATTTTTCACAACAGAGCACAACTTTTCACCACAAGTCCCGCAAATCTCCCGCGGTGCCTGTCTGCTTACTTCATCCTCTTTACGTGATACAAATGAAATAGCAGCATTTTAATTTCACTTTTAGGATATAAAGTGAAATAATTGCACGTGTGTTTCACTTTCATTCAGCAGCGCGTAGGTTTTTATGGCCATCAGGTTAGAGGAATATCGCTCTGGAGAGCACCTCAAGGGCTTCCAGTACCAATTCTTTTTGCCCTCTCGTATTAATGACCACTGGACTTGGGATACGCCACAAATCAACCAGCTTGTAGAGAAGGCTGCCATAAGACTGGGGGAGCTGAATTCCTATGCTCGCCTGGTGCCAAACATTGATTTATTTATTCAGCTGCATGTAACCAAAGAGGCCGTGGTATCCAGTCGGATAGAGGGTACTAAAACCAATATCGATGAAGCCCTGCTACCGGAGGAGGAGATTAACCCGGAGCGGCGTAATGACTGGCGCGAGGTCAACAATTACATCCGGGCCATGAATGATGCTATCCAAGCGCTGGAGACATTGCCTTTGTCGTCCCGCTTGCTTAAGCAGGCTCACCAGACACTACTCACGAATGTTCGCGGAGAGCAAAAGTTGCCCGGGGAATTCCGTACCAGTCAGAACTGGATAGGCGGTGCCAGCCTGGCTGATGCGGTATTTATACCACCTGCTCATGAATATGTTCCTGAACTGATGGGAGACCTGGAAAAGTTTCTGCACAATGATGACATCCAAATACCTGCGCTGGTTCGCATAGCCATTGCCCATTACCAGTTTGAAACCATACACCCCTTTCTGGATGGTAATGGCAGGATTGGCCGCTTGCTTATAACTCTGTTCCTGGTGAGTGAGGGCATTCTCAGTCAGCCCTTGCTATACCCTTCGACTTATTTTGAAAAGAACAGGGGACTGTATTATGACAACCTGATGAGGGTGCGTACTCACAGCGACATGCTGCAATGGCTAAAGTACTTTCTGGTAGGCGTCGAGCAAACGGCAACTGAGGCTGTCGCAGCGCTGACAAACATTATCAAGCTCAAGTCAGATATCGAAACGTTGATTCACAACAACTTTGGAAGGCGAACCGCCAGCGCCACACTCTTATTGCAACAGCTGTTCAAGCAACCGATTTTGAGCGTTGATCAGGCCGCGACGATCTGTGGCGTAAATTATCGTCCGGCGAATGAGCTGGTTGCCTTGATGTGCAAACAACAGATCCTTAGAGAGATTACCGGGCAAAGCCGAAACAGGCTGTTCGCATTTGAACCGTATCTGGAACTGTTTAACCTTAAATGATGACTCGCCACCAAACTCAGTATCTGGCCTGGCAGCTAGCCAGCGCCATTGTGGACGCCCGGATAGACCTGAAAGCATAGGACATATTAGGCATAGGACATATTAACGGCCTATCGAGAGTAGACATCCTCGCTGATTGT